>NZ_CP015401.2:1261666-2523333 GCF_001688725.2 Bacteroides caecimuris
TACTTTCTCATCCGGCTTGCCCGGTAAGGTCAAAGGAAACGAGAGGTTGGTATATCGCTTGCCGTCCGTCCGTTGCTTCGTGGTCAGGAAGATGTCGTTGGCAAACAGCCGTTGGGTGGCGAGGTCGATCCCACGGTTCTTGAAGTAAGGATAGAATTTCTTCTGGCTCTCCCAGTTGCCCAAGTCAAAGCCTTGCCATTCGTAATCGTTGGCATTGAAGGGCTTGTTTTGCTTCTCCGGATTCAAGACACGGGTATTCCGTTCCGTTATGGGTTGGTTCAGCAGGCGGTTGCACACAAGGTTCACCAGCCTGTCCTTCGACATCCCCGGCGTGTATTCCGCGAAGAAATGCGGATGCTCCTTGATAAAGGATATGATGTTGTAGTTCCGTTGTTCAGGCGGCTGGAAGCAGCACATACCGTTTCGGGTGACAATGAACTTGTCACCCCGAATACGGCGGCCGTTGCTGTCCAGGCGCACGTAAGAGGGATATCGGATGCCGTCCTTGCGGTTCAGGTGGTACCCGGCATCTTGCAACACCTCTTGGATGTTGATGCGTTGCTTGAAATTTTCGTAGGTAAGTTCCGACATATATAATAAAGGTGTGTTTGTGTTGTGTTCTTTTTACAGGTTTACATTCCGTGGCGCATCTCGTGGCGGATATGCTCATTCGCCGCCGCCTCGAAGTTACGTGCGGCCACATCCATAGGCGTATCCACCCCGGGTTTGAAATAGGGGAGTGGCGTAGGCCCATGGTGATGATGCTCGGTGAATACCACCGGTCTTGAATGACAGTGGTGGTCATGTCCCAGCTCTGCAGCCACGGTTACGCCGGCAAGCAGGGCAGCCCCGATTTTCGCCCCCAACGGTGTCTGGTCTCTCGACTTCATATCCACTTCGCCGAACACTTTGGAGAACAGTTTCATGCGGTGGTAGTCGTCAATGGCCATAAACTTGTCGTATTGCTTCTGTGTAATCTCGTGGCTCACCCGTTCGCCGTCGATGATGGCGGTCATCTTGTATGTTCCCTCTTGTCCGGACGGTTCCACACGGATATCATCTACTGTCACCTCTCTGCCATGCCTTCCTTCGCGGTACCAACCTTTATCGGGACGGATTGCTGCAAGGTCATTGCCGTTCATCATCACGCCCTCCCTCGGCAAATCTTCTCTTAGTCCTTGTTCCGCTTTCGCCTGTTGCAGTCCGATTGAGTGTTGCCGGTTCAAGTCCTCCAGCACTTCCGGATGTAAGGGCAAGTTCACTGTTTCCCTGCCATTCAGCATTTCCAATGTTACTTTGCCGTCATAATCATCTTGGATTACCCCGTTGATGATTTCCAGCCGTTTCTCTACCGTGGCTTCTTCCAATGTGTTGGCGGTCAGTGCGGCAAGTTCCTCCGCTGTCAGGTCATATTGCAGGTCTGCCTCCACCGTGGCCGACTGCACGGTCAGCGTTTGTGTTTCGCTATCCACGATAATACCGTGGCTTGCTAAGCACTCCTGCCATTTCTCGTTGGTGAAATACACCGTCGAGGCTACCAGTTCCTTGTAGGGCTTGGCTGGTTCGTTGCTTCTCTGTCGGGTTTTTACAGGTGTCACCACGGTTTGCAACTCCTTCAGCACATCCTTCTCCGTTACCAGGGCGGTGGTGTGTCCTTTGTAATAGAAGCCGTAGCCGCCCGATTGTAGTTCCCCCGGCTTCATGCGTCCGTCCGGACGGTTCGGCACGATAGGCGCACCGGGATAGTAGAGGTTTCCGCCGATGCGCCGCAGGTGGAAGCCCCCTTGTTGCCGGGGTGTCCAGCCGAGAAAGCCGTGGCAGATTGGATGAAAAGGACGCATGGGCATTCCCACACGTCCGTATTCCCCGGTGCCGATACGGTAGCCGTGCAGCCCCATGGCAACCCGTCCGTTGGCGTTCCGGGCGTGTACGAAGTCTTTCGGCAGGTCGAAGTCGGCGGCCACGATGCTCGCAAAGGTATTGTAACACCGTTTGTTGGCAGAGTTCGTGCCCCAGTCGGTCAGCGCACGCAGTTGCTTTTCGCTGATAGGATAGGTCAGCAAGGGCGAATCATGCCCCTGCACAATCAAGGCAAACCCCTCGCTGCTTCCTGACAGGTATCCACGCATACCGTTACGCATTAGCAGGTCTTGCATTTCCGGTGGTAAGTCCAGCGGTCGGGGATTGGTATTCTTTCGGATTGACATATTGTATTCTCTTATTTTAATGGTTCAAAATCAAGCGTCTCCGTTCGCTATCGCTTCCTCCAGTTCCTTTTGCTTCATTTGCAGGAATCTTTCGGCGGTTCCGTCATTCATCGGCAGTTCACGCAGGCGGCAATACTGCTCATACTCCTGCTTCCATGCCTTTGAGTGATGGGTCACATACCCCAGCCACCCGAACACGCCGCTCTGCACTTTCTCCACAAGCGTTTCTTCCGGATAAAACCTCTCTAATTCATCATTCATAATCCCAAATTCATAATTGAGTTAATTCTTCATTCTTAATTTGTTCGTCCCGTTCTTCTTCATTTCCTCCCACATTTCTTCACTGTACTCCTTTTCCTCCACATAGTCCCAATTGCCCCGTTCGTCCATCATCCAACAGCCGAAGCACCCGAAGTTGTATTTTTTCAGCCCCTTCTTGCTCTGTTCACGCCACTGGCGTTCATCCCCGATACCGATGCGGATGCCGGTAGGGTCATGCAAGTCAATGCCGAGTGTCAGCATATTGCCTTCATCAACCAGTGTCAAAGGCTCACCGTTCTGCAGGCAGTTCAGTTCGGCGTTGCTCAGTTCAAAATAATCGCAGAAGTATTGCAGGTTGCGTCCGATGACGGGTGTCGGCACGGAAAGAATCTGTCCGGTGCCTTCGTCTATCTGGTGGAAGGCTTGCACCTGTCTGCCGTCCGCATCGGTCAGGGTGTCTATCACCGCTTTCCCGGCTTCCAGCTTTTGGCGGTTTGCCTCGCTAAATTGCTCCAATCGGCTTTGGGCAAGCACCGGATAAAACAGGATGTCCGCTTCCCTTGTTTCGGTTCTGACCAATGCGAAGCGTGTGCGCCCTTGTATGATATTCCCTCCTTCATCCGTGATATGGATAGGCAGCACTGGCGAACGGTAGCCGTCACATACCTGTTGCAACACCGATTGCGGCAAGTCGCCAATCATTTCACGGGTCAGTCCGAATTTTTCGAGGATGCTGTAAGGTATTTCTTCCTCTTTGAATTTGTGTTGATAGTTCATAATCCTTTGGGTATAAGTTCACTTTTGGGGGCAAAATAAATTCATCGTCTGCGCCTGCACCGGGCGGAAACGATAAATCGTTCCGTTTTTGAAGTTATTTATGGAAACACGGAAAAATCAGACTGTCAATCATACTCCATACAGAAAATTCAACCCATTTCCGGCGTGTGTCGGTTGTAAGTATGATTACCGGGTATGATGGCTTATACAAGGTTAAAGTTCAGTGCTTTTCCTCCGTTATATATCAAGTAGTCGAAGTTCTCTCCCTACTTTTGCCCGTATGAAAGTGATTCTTATATTATCCATGCTGTCGGTGTGTCTGTCCGCTAAAGCGCAGTTCCACACCGTAGCTAGGCATCAGCCTGTCTGTCGCATAGACACAAAAAAAGCCCTTTCCCCTGTAGGAAAGGTTTCCAATCCAAATAAGGAATCTGTCTCTACGGCAGGGAAATCCACAGCCCATGAGCATAGCGAGTGGGTACGGCGATACATGAGCGTGTCCTATCCGTTGAAGCGCATTACTGTCACTTCGCCTTACGGTTACCGTACCGACCCTTTCAGCAAGAAGCGCAGCCGGCACAACGGAATCGATCTGCGTGCCAAAGGCGAAGAAGCCTACGCCATGCTGTCAGGCGTGGTGGGCAGGGTGGGGCAGGACAAACGTTCGGGCAAGTTCGTCACCCTCCGTCACGGCGGTTACACCGTCAGCTATTGCCACCTTTCCCAAGTATTGGTTCGGCAAGGGACTTCCGTCATGCCCGGCGAGGTGATTGCCATTACCGGCAACACGGGACGCAGTACCGGCCCTCATTTGCATCTTACCTGCAAATATAAGAATCATTGTGTCGACCCGGATATTCTTTTGCAGTTCATCCGTGAAACGAAGAATGAAGCGGTAACACAATTGGGTGTTTTGGAGTGATTTTTTTATATTGTACTTTTGGGGGAAGCAGCTCTTAAGTGAAGCAATTATATTATCTATCAGTTAAATCCTAACGAAGACAATTCGTCCCTGTCTTATACAGGGACTTGGCCAAGTTTTTTCTTCAAATACCAGACGACAATTCCATTGTAGGGTTTATACTTGCCGTCACGGTCTTTCGTATTCCAGTGGTTTAATAGGTTCCTTATTTGGGTCGCTTTCCAATGCCTTTTTTTTTGCAGTTGCTGAATCACCCCTTTCAAAGTGGACTTGCGGTTGTTCTTCAACAAAGAATGGTTTAGATTGAGAATTTCATTTATTTCTGTATCATACTGTTCTATTCCACACTTTATTGTCCCGTCCTTAGTGCTATATGATAGTGTGTCAATGAAAGATTGGTCAAACAAGTTGAAAGAAACATCATTGTTCCCTTTTGATTTGTCACAGTGGAATTTGCAGTCGATTGCACCGGGACAGCAAATCACCATGTTTCGGTAATCAAGTTTGCGGTCCTCATGCTTCTCCCTGCAAAGTATATGGTCGATTCGGGTTGTTTCATTACTATTAGCGTCCTTGGCAGGAATCCGCCGCATGCAATATGCGCATATATAACCTTGTTCTTTTAATAGGGAAGAACGTAATTCGGGTTTAGATTGGTAAACCGCTCCAGGAGTCTGGCGATAAGCAGTCCATTCCTTAGGTTCCGCATTCTTATCAATTTTCCTCATCGTCCTCTACAATAGAAAAATCCAACATAGCCTCGGCTTCGGCCAGCTCTGGCAACTTGTCTCCAAAACGTGCTTGCATCTCTCGTAAGAACGTACGGGCTTCTTCCGAACCGGAATCTATTAAATCGAACAGTTTGCCCAACAGGTTGTCTACCTCTTGTGCTCTTGGAGTTTGATTCAATATCACATCGGTTATTGTGGATGCATCCATGCCGTATGTCTGTCTTTCCTGGATATGATAGTTCTCATTCTCATAGTTCAATTGATAAACAATATTATCAGCATTATTTTCAATACTGGTCATTACCATTGGAGCATGAGTTGTCACTATGAACTGAATCATAGGAAAAGCATTATGCAATCCTTGCAACACCCTTGCCTGAAGAGTAGGATGCAAGTGCATATCTATCTCATCAATCAATACTGTGCCTTTTGTCAGTAATGCAGATTCGGCACCGTATAGACGGCCGTTGAGCAAGGCGCAGCGAAAGGCGATATCCGTAACGATATTCACCAGACGTCTGTAGCCGTCTGACAAGTGGTCGGCATCTACTTCGCGTCCATCGGAGAATACATAATATACTTTCCCCTGATTGTGCCGGATGTGCATATCCTGAATGATACCGCATCCCTTGTTATTGGTTCCCAAAGCATTGGCAATGGCTGTTCGTACCGTCTCTATTTCGTGCAGGTTCTTTTGTCCTTCTTGCAATATCAGCAGTCGTTTCAACCAATAGCGGAAGAAGCCGTCTCCATTCAGACACTCATAGTAACCAAAGGAGGTTTTCTGTGCATATTCCTTGAATTTGCTCGCATTGATATTCCGGTTGGCATGGATATCTTCTGTTGAGAAGCTGCACCACACAGGCAATGCTTCATTGCTACTTATTATTGTTTTGGCGTAATTGCGGTAATTCTCGATACCACCGATTAAGGCACGGTTGTTCTTTTTGCTGTTTTTCTGGATGATATATTCTTCTTCTTTCTGTCCGGGAATGAAATCCCCGTCTGCCATTGCAGTTGCCGCATATTGATTGGAATCAGGAACAAAGTAAATCTTCACCGGCTGTTCCGGTTGGATGTTTCCATTGATTATCTGTACGGTAAAATCGTCATCTCCCGGACTGGTCCAACGCGTATTTTCATCACTGTATCCTGCAAAAAAGGAACTCAATACATACTGGCAAGCTTTTAAAACGGTTGTTTTTCCACTTGCATTATCACCGATAAGCAAATTTATTCCGGATTTGAAGTCAATGCTCAAATCCGTGTAGCATCTAAAATGTTCCAGTCGTATCTGTTTCATACTATTTATATATGGTTTCCTTTGATTTCTTATGGCAAAAATAATCATTTCTAAAAACAATATCTAAAAAATGCTCGTTAATCTTACACAATCTACAGTTCAATGGCAATATCCCCGTATTCTTTCTCTATTTGAGACAATAAACTGAAAGCTATATTTTTTTTTATCTTTTTCTTGCAAAATACACGCTAATCATTTGTCAGTATGGACTTTGTTTGTTACCTTTACATTCTAATCAACCACTTAAATACTAAAATGTATGGACACTCTGATTATACTCTTGGTAGGCTATGTAATACTCAAAAGCATTTTCTCTGGTGGGGATGACTACGATAAAAAGCCCAAACATCGCAAAAGAAGAAAGAAATCATCCTTTTGGGATGATACCCCTACGTATTCCGATTACGATACATGGAACCGCTCGCATGGAGATAAGAACAGGCTGTAAAATAGTTAAAAATGAATTTCTTTGTCCGAATGGAAAATTTAAAGTCGATTGACCCACTATTATACTCTAAATTGACCCATCAAAAAAAATATTAGCTTTAAATAAAGAAAAATGCATTTTAACCCGGGTCATTTTCAATTATAATAATCTACAATATATACTATTTCTTTTTAGCATTAATCTTTCTTACAGAATCCCCGGTAAGTTCAATCTTGTGTGCTGTATGTACAATTCTGTCCAGGATTGCGTCAGCTACTGTAGGATCACCAATTGCATCATACCGGCTTTCGACAGGAAGTTGTGATGTTATTATGATTGATTTTAATCCGTGTCTGTCTTCTATTATTTCCATAAGGATTGACCTTTCCCTGGCATCCAGTCCTATAAGAAACAGATCGTCAAGAATCAGCAGTTGACACTTTTCTATTTTTTTCATCTCAGATTCTATAGTGCCCTTGTTTTTGGCAATTTTAAGCTGTCCCATAAGCTTTGACGCATTTGAATACAAAGTCTTTATTCCATTCTTACATGCCTCATATCCTATGGCTGAAGCTATATAGCTTTTACCTGTACCGGAGCTTCCCGTGATGAAAACATTCTGTCCGTCTCTTATAAAATCAAGAGATGCAAGTCTCTCAAGCTGGTTACGGTCAAGGTTACGTTTTATGGTATAGTCTATTTTTTCCATATATGCCTTATATCTGAAGTTTGCAGACTTTATCAGTCTCTCAATGCTTACATTGCGTCTGTAATCATATTCGCTTTCAAGAAGCCATTTAAGAAACTCATCGTTTGTCATACCATCAGAGGATGTGGTCCTGCAGTCATTTCTATATGTTTCAAGCATACCGTAAAAACGTAACTTGGAGAGTAGTTCCATTATTCTGTCCATATTTTTTCCGACAGTTCTGCTTGTTTTATTATTACTTGTCATTTTTATCCATGTTTTTAGAGTTAAAATAATCCTTGCCTCTGAGATTTCTGTGTTTGGGGGTAAGTTCTGGAGCCTGTCCCTCCATCTGTACATGATACTTCTCATCTTCCCTGTTTACCAGAATACTTTCAAGTTCGTTGTATCCGAACATACCGAATTCCATTGCCACCTGACATGAAAGAACCACCCTGTCATGTCCGAAACGCTCCACAAGACTTAATATGCCATCGGCTGAACGTACGGCCTGGACCGGATATTTCTTGGCAACGGCCACACGCTTTATGTACTCTTCCAATACCGGATCAATTCCACATGCCTTGCGGTATATATCATCCATTCTGATTCTGTATTCATGTGGCACTCCCGAAAGTTTGTGGGACGGTTTTTCTGAATAAGTGAAAGGTGTATCATCCTTTCGATGTGTCGTTATGTGTCTGAACTTATGATATATCTCCACTGTGTCCCCATCATACAGTAATTCTACAGTATCGCCGATATACTCTTTAGGAACACTGTAATAGTGATTGTTAAGCGATACATAACTGTTTCTCATGACAGTTGCCGTTTTCCGGCTTTTTGATATAAATTTTGTTGCCGGCAATGTATGCAGCCTGTCTTTCTCGACTTCGAGGAAACGTTCCCGACGGCTGTAGTTGCGATTGTACATCTTTCGGCTGTTCAACGCATCCGTATGCTTCATTATTTCTATGTTCAAGGCTTCAAGATCATTGAATTTCAATCCCGTCATCTTTGAATACACCTCCCTGTAGAGCAGTCTTACAGCATTCTCAACCAGAGCTTTGTCTTTAGGCTTTCGTACTCTTGCCGGGAAGACAACACATCCATAATGGTCTGCAAATGCAGCAAAGTCGTCATTGATTACAGGTTCAACACCTCCAGGCTTTGTTACGGCTGATCTCAGGTTGTCTGGAACTATGGCATTGGGGACACCTCCAAAATAATGGAAAGCATTTTCACATGCCTGGATAAGGTGTTCTTTCTTTTGTGATGGTACAGCCTCGTAATAGGTAATCTGGCTGCATGGAAGTATGGCGGCAAATACTTCTACGGGAACCTTATTGCCTGTTCTTTCGTATGAGAGATAAAGTTTGTCACCGGCAAAATCCACATACATCTGATCACCGGCTATATGATCTATGCGTCCAACAGGAATCTTTACTTCCCTTTCTCGTCTGATATACAAACAAAAAGAACAGTAGCTGTAACCTTGTGGACGATTTTTAAGATATTCCTCATACAAGGACCTTCTTGTTGTCCCACGGACCTTAAGTCGTTTCATGTAATCAGGTATACGTTCTTGAAGATACTTATACTCTGCAGATCCAGACGATTCTTTGTCAGTCTCCGTACCGAAAAGCTCATGCAGATGCTGCTCGTCCATTTTCAACAGACGCTCAAGTTCTATACCCATATCTTCGTATATACGGATATAACGTTTGACTGTATTACGTGAAACAAGGAGAGAAGAACTGATACCGCGGATACTCATTCCTGACTGATAACACCGCAGTATGTGCTTGATTCTTATTTTCATTCTTTAAAATTTTATTCGGTTAATAATACCGGGTTAAAATGCTTTGTAAAGTACGAAAACAAGACTGAAATATGGTAATTATATAGGGGCAATTTTTATTATAATCACAGCGGATCAGTTTCGGTTATAAAGGTGGGTCAGAAGACTTTTATAATAGTGGGTCAATCGACTTTAAATTTTCCAGACAGATAGTTATAAATACCCCTAACCAAAAACGGAAAGTAGTAGGACCTAATTCTTCGAGTAACTTGTTCCATCCATAAGAACCGTTCCCCTTATACGTCCACTTCCAATTGAATATAAGCCCGATGAGTCAAATTGACAATAAAAATATACCAATTAGGGATATTCAGTAAATGTCTCTAAAAAATAAGATGGCATATGAAGATGATAGGGCATGACCATTTCATATGCCATTCTTATTGTCATTTTTCCGTGCTTTCTCACATACTTCTATCCGACAGGACATGACGTTCCGGAAGAAGTCTGATGACCTCTTCTGATTCTGTGAGTAAAATCATCTCATGCTGCTTTAGCTGTTTTGTTTCTGATTTTTTCTATCATCAGTATGGCATTTGCCGTATGTATTCCAAAGAAAATCCACAGTATTTCCGTCTTCCTGTTTCTGGCCTTTATCCTTGAGAGCGAGTAATGTTGCTTTTGAGTGCCGAAGCTTCCTTCAAGCCGTGTTGCCCTTTCTTTTGAGAGTTCGCTTCTAAGCACCTTCCTCAAAGGCTCATCTTTGGCCGCCCTTCCCTTGCGCACAAAGGATGTGGATATCCCATATTTTGTACAGAACTTTCTGTTGGCATTATTGGCATATATGGAATCGGCAGCCACACATCTTACCCTTACATTCATAAGCTTCTGCTGCATACGGATACAGTCCTTCAAGCGTATACCCTCATTGAATGCCTTGAACGAGAGGTGTTCGATGAACGATATGCCGTCTATCTGTATATTATTGACCTTTGCACCGAACTCGACGGACTTGGTTTCCTTGCCTCTGACGATGGGACGTACATAATGACGGTCAATGCTGACGATGCGGTCACTGACTTTCCGCCCTTCAAACATTTCCTTTTCTTGTACAAGCACCTTTCTGATGATGGAAAGACGCTTATGGTAATCCTGGGTATATCGGAGTAAAGCACCGTACTCGCTATGGATCCCATCCCTTTGACTGAGGAGCTTTTCAAGAAGCTTGATCATACGGCGCTTAAGCATTCTTGTCCTTGAAGCTCTCCTCTTTCTTTTCTTGCAGTAGGACAGATAGGATTCCGCCACATTCCTGTATTTGTTGCGCGGACGCCTTATGCCCAGCTCCCTGCAATGCCGGCATATATGCCTGTAGAGCCATTCGAGGCTTTCCCAAAGGAGTTTCATGTCCGTAGGAAAACGCATGTGGCTTTCATAGCATGTGGCATCGGTCATGCAGACGTGAAGGTTATCAAGATAAGGTTTCCAGTGTGAAGCCAGGAGCTCCTGGAAAGAATCAATGTCAAGGCGGGATGCTATCTCATTACGGATGGCACTGACTATCTTGAAGTTGGTTATGGGAAGGGACGGGGGAATCATAATTCCACAGAAAATCTGGTAGTGTATGTTCCCGTTCAGATGTTCCACCAGTTGCCTGTCGGAGAATCCGGTGTATGCCTTCAGGACCATAAGGGCGATCTTTGCGGAAGGACTGAATCTGTTCCTGCGTCCCAGGCGCCGGTCCGACAGGCCGGCGGCTTTTGCCATACATTCAAACGGAAAGACCGAATGAAGCTTGCCAAGCTCACTCTCATTAAAACTCTTGCGGTATTTTTCCAGAATATCAAATTCTGTAAAACCCAAAGTAGGGTGAATTTCTGAAATATTCACTATCTTTGCCATATCTTATTAGTTTGGATATTTCCCCCGTTTTGGCCGTCAAACCTTATTTTCGGGGGAATACCTAAAGATACAAAAAAGCCAACTAATTCGCAATACTTTGTGTATGAATTAGTTGGCTGATTTTGTAATATTTAATGAATGTCCCCAATTAAATGACCTACTTTAGGATTTGATTGAATATATTGGGCTAAATCTGATAGTAGCCCTTCAAAATTCTGATATATGTTGTTCAGCCATTCCATTTACTTATAATATTATATTTACACAGAAATACTTATGGGATTCTTTAGATGCAGTTACCGTTTTTTTTATTAGCTGACAATCAATCTTTCAGAGAGATTTATCTGCTTGTTATAAACCTATTTGAAATTTGTCAGTATATCATTCTTTTTATTGGAAGACAACATTTCTAATAAATGATTAAAGCTATCGCAAACAAATTCTGCCGAATCTTCAAATTCAGGTTCAACTCCATAATAGATTTTACCGTAATTTTCCGGAGATAAATCTATGCACAAATATTGGTATCCATCTTTTACTGACATAAGAATAGGAATATGGCTATCCCAAAACAGGCGTATCATATCACAGGATTCCTTATCATCTGCCAACGCCTCAAGTCCCATCAGCTCAAATTCATTCCAACGGAATCCGCTATCGCTTTCTCCGTTAAAGTCCTCTATGGAATTAAACCAAACATTATCACTTTCATTCGTGATTGTCTGAAACCGTTGTAAAAACTCCTGATAGTCCGCAGGAAGTTCGGAATACCGATTTTGTAAATCAGAGCTTAACTCTTTTCTTTCCAATCGTTCTGTAACGACGAATCCTATATTTTTCAGTGCTTCAATCATATTTTATTTTACGAATTTATAATGTTCTGTGGCTAACCAATCTTGTTTAGGGAGTTGAACCATTTGTTAATAGCATCCAATCTGTTATTCTGTTTAATGGTATCTTCATTTCTACATAATTTGATTTGCCGAATAACGGAGTTCTGCATAATTGAATCGGATTTGAAAAGCAGTTCTAAAACGGCTTCATAACATTTGGAATATCTGGACAATTCATCCAATATATTTGCGTCTTTTAGAATATACAGGTTGAAATTGTACACAAATGACTTGTAACTGAAAATCTCCGACTGTAATGCTGCTGTATCAAGACAAGTATAAAACAATTCCTTATCGTGCTGATATAGCCACATATAATCAGATGGGTTCAGGTTGTAGTGCAATAAAGTTTCCGAACGGACAAATGGAAGCCCCGTATTTGAGCCTACCAGATAACGGTATGTCTCATTGACTATTGACTCAACTATTTCAATGGATTCTGATTGTTTGTCCGATTCCCGTATTTCTGTAAATGTATCGGCAATAAGAACTTCCACATCCTGCGATTTGTAATATATACCGTTTTTTTGCCAGCGGAATCTACGGATATATTCTTCAGAAGTCGGACAACAGAATAGTAAAGTGTTTAACAATCGGTTCAGATATATTCGCTTATCTGGAATATGACAACGGTGTAACCCTATTATGGAGCCATAAGCGTATAGCTTTCCAAACTCGTTTTCCTCCGAATTTGAATTTTTAGGCATGTAATACAACCGCACGATATTGTCAATGAAATAATACATATCAAGATATTTCAATGTATCAGCCGATTCTCCATATTTGTTAAGTAAATGCCGCTCCAGTTTCTTGCCATACCATAAGTAGCCATCGGGATTTATTTGAAACAACTGATGAAACTTAGGTCTTGATAATGAAAAGTTCTTGTTTCTACTTTTCATTCGTTCCAGTAAGGCGACAATAATTCTATTCGTTATATCCATAGCTGTAATATTTATTGGCTAACCGACCTTTCAGGGGAGATTAATCCGTATGTTATTTGCTTTTTTAGTCTCCTACGAGGAATAAAGTTGTTTCTTTTGGGGTTACAGACTTAAATTTCTCGTATAATTCTTTTAATTGGTTATATTCTTTATCATAACAAAATTGCCGCTCCTTATTTCCCATCATAATTTGGATATTATCGCAGATGAAATTTATATGGTCAATATAAAGCATCGTATCGCCATACGGATCAATATATGGCAATACTCCTTCGGGTAAATTATTCATTACCTGTAATTCTTGTTCAGTAATACCGAACAAGGGGTGCTCCAATTTGTGCCTGTCAGTTATGAAATATACTTGTATCATATTATCATTTATGCGAATAATGTCCGGCAGCGTGCCACTTGTTCAGTCGGTTTGCTGTTTGTTATCGTTGTTAAAGAATCTTCTTACATCATAATTTGCGATAGTTCTTGCCAATGATTTAGGAGATACTCCATTGTTGTTCTCTATATCGGGATTAGCTCCATTTTTCAAAAGGTGTTCGATAAAAAAGCCATCTCCCTTGTATTGCATAACAGCTTCCCATAAAGGAGTATTACCATTTGCATTTTGCATATCTATATCTGCATTATGATTCAGGAGTAATTCAAAAATACCTTTCAACTGATATTGAACAGAAAGATATAATGCAGTGCGTCCGTCTTTCCTTTTTTCATTTATATCCAACCCTTTTTTTACAAATTCGGGTATAATTACACCTGCGGGATGTACGATACTCTTGTAATTCATTATATAGTAATGAAGTAGATTACTCCCATATTTATCTTTACTATTTATGTCATAATCTATTAGAGCTTGTATAAACCTGTTTGAGTCATCACTCAATAATTCAAGTTTCATATCTTCTATTGTTCTCATTTCTTTGATTCTAATGTTTGGTGGCTAACCGACCTTTAAGGGGAGGTTAAGCCGCTTGTTAGCAACTTCTTTTCGTTTTATAGATTATTTCAGAATATCCATTTGGAAATGATTTGGTAATACTTTCTAAAGCCCCATCGTCTTGATATTGGAATATATGAATTAAATCATTACCACTATTACCCTCAATATCATATTGTTTGACTTCAATATGTGTCAAAGCATTTTCTTTATAGATATAATTCTCTTCACGGCAACCATACCTACCACATAACTGTGACCGTTTCAGCTTTCCGCCCTCAAAAAAGTAATGGCATACATTCATCAAATGTTTACCATTATCGTATAAAATACTTTTCACAAGATTGTCTGTATAATACAGGAAGGTGTGATAAAACTGATTTTCAATAGAACAACCAACCTTAACTTCTACGATTTGATTTTGATTATTAAATCCATAGATACAAAGATTTTTGGTGCTTTTTACTGTATCAGGACGCTTTACAGTTTTTCCTTGTCTGAAACCATTACGCTGATAGGAATATGGGGTAAGCTCATAAAACTCGCCCTTATACAACTCAGTCCTGACAACATCGCTTTCTATTTGTTGTCTTATGATTTCAAAGTCATTTTTCAATGCTTCAAATTCAGTTCTTAAAGTCTCTTCAATCATTTCCATTTATTTTGGGTTGCTAATGTTCAGCGAATAATCGACCTTTTTGGAGATTAATTCGTTTATTATCAACCAGCTATTAATAGTATTTTTCTATTTTCACCATTTCATTTCCATTATCATCCCAAAATAATGTTCCGCAATCACTACAACTTTTTCCTGCCAGATCTTTTTCGTCTATGTCTGTGTCTAACCCAAAAAATTGTACATTGCCACATTTCGGACAATTTGCGACATAAAGCGGAGTTTTATTTTGAAAAGAAACTAATTTGAACTTCCAGAAAGTTGATTTTATTTTCGTTAATCTATCAGCATCCGTTTTAGGTGCGACAAATATGTAATATGTATCATTACCCATATCCAACAAAACAACTCTCAAACCATTTGATTTAAGATGTTTGTCAAAGTATTCAAGTGCAAAAGGCACGAAATCACCTCTTTTAGGTGTATCTATATCTTTATCAAATTGCTGACATACTTCATTGCTTGATATATCTAACTGCCTACCCAATAGAGAAACAGTTCTTTGATTAAAGAAATTGAATAAATAATTATCTCCTTCTTCTCCGCTCCAATCCACAACTAAAGCATATTCTTTACGAATTAGCTCTTCGAGGAGAGCATCGTCCTCCTTGATTTTCTTTATATCCATATCTGCAAGTTCTTTCTCTGAAAGAATCTTAGCGAGCGTAATCATTCTATTTTCCGCCACGACAATTTTATCGGCTGTTTTTCAGCCGATAAAATAAAAATGCCCGCAAGAAAATATTTTTGTTTTAACATTCCGGTTTATAAAAACATGGTAGAAGAGTCTTCTTGTCGCAGTCCTTACCATGAAGAATACATTCGAACAGGTGCTTCAGGTAATCCTGAGGGTCTATGCCATTAAGCTTGCAGCTTTCTATCAGAGAGAAGATGAATGCCGAGTTTTCTGCCGCATCCTCACTGCCTATGTTCATACAGTTCTTGAGCAACAGCTTTACCGGTTTCATCCTTTGTTCACAGAGGTTGTTCGATATTTCCGCTGCACCGTCCTTGAGGATATTTCTCAGGGACTTCCACTGGTTTAACGTATAATTGACAGCCTTTCTCATCAGTTCGTTAGCCATAATCTTCGCATCCTGCATCATCATGACCACCTTATGATGGATACTTTCAAGGATCGGTCCTGTAAGCTGCCGTCTTTTCCCCTTTATCTGCTCACCGCTGAGCTTCATGGTGCGGAACAGCTCTTCATTCATGAACATATCGCCGATGGAGTCTATTATCTCCATCGCTGTCCTGTCCGAAGGCAAGGCGTCAACCCACAACCTTCTGCAGTGCGTCCAGCATCCTATATGCAGCACCTTTGAGTCTTCTCCATCAAACATTCTGTAAACCGTATATCCGTCAGTGGACAGGGTCCCCATAAAATGTTCCAGGAACGACTTCGCCACATCGGATGACCTGCTGCCGTTGTTATAGTGATAATAGACCATCTTCATATGCTTTGCAAAGAATGCCCATAAGTACTTTCTCCTGTAAGCCTTGCCTTCCTTTGTTTCGATGCCTACAAGTTCGGTCGTCTCATCAACCATAAGATATTCAGCCTGCTGTACAAACCCCTTGAATACCTCTCCGATAAAACCCTTGAGTTTGGCGATTCCGTTATGGATATAGCTGTTCAGTGTGGTATTGCTTATGTGGATGCCCTCTCTGGCAAGCAGTCTTATCTGCCTGTTCTCCGGCATGCTGAAGTCATATTTCAGACAGAGCAGACGGGCAAGCAGTTCAGGAGAGAAGATGCCTCCAAGGTCTTTCAGCGGATGTTCCATCGTGTTCGCGAAAGTGCCGTCCGCAAGCTTCACCCTTGCCACCTTGTAGACATGCTCCACGTTATGAGCCCTTACATGTTCTATGACCCTGTATTCCCACACATCAGGCATACCGTTGCGGTTCATGAACCGTCCTCCTTCGGGAAGCGTGTAATACTCGTCCACTTCATGTACTACCACTTTGTCAACTTTCAATTTGGTTTTCACGGCACGTGGTGCAGTTTCCTTTCTTCTTGAAGGTTGGCTGTCCTGTGCAGGTGTGCTACCAGAAGTGGTACTGCTGCCGGTTTCGTTACCGTCAGCCTTATCGTTGTCATCATCCTTTCTGTCAGAACCGTCATATTCGGACTTATGCAGTGCAGACTTGTCAAGGTTACGGTTGTTCAGCAGTTTTCTTTGCTCGGATGTACGGCCGAAACGGTGTTTCCTGCTGTCCTCAAGCTGAAGCCTGAGATTGGATATCTCGTTTGCCAGCATCCGGTTCACCTCGTCTTTCGCTTCAAGCTGCTTTCTCATAAGCTCCATTTCTTTTCGATAGTTCTCGACTGTTACGGATAATTCATTGATTGTATCAACCAGAGCCTTGGAGTTCTCCTTATTGGATTCTTCAATGGCCTTAAGCCTCGCAATCAGTTCGTTTACCTGTTTGCGAAGCCCTGCCTTTTCCTCATTCGCCAGACCCAACTGGCAGCAAAGTAACTCGTATGCCCTTTCATCAATCATGATATAAAGGTACGAAAAACCAGGCAGTTACGCAAACTTTTTATCGTTTATTTTTATATTATTTTACTGATAGTCAATATGTTAATATTAATCTTTTGAACTAACGTACATCTTGTCAACTACAATACTTTCCGTAAGATAGGCCATGTCTGACCATTGTATCCGGTAGCATTTGGAGACCTCATCAAATACCGGTTTCTTGAACTTTCCCATGACAGGACGTTTCTCGTAAAGCACATAAAAACCGCGTTCGTAATGAAGTATCTTCACAACCTTCCGGTTACGGGACATGAACATATATACATTGGATGCATCGCTCGGGTCAAGTGACATCTCTTCCCTTATACTCTCACACAGACGGAAAATGCCTTTCCGCAAATCCACATTACCGTTGAACAGATAATAGTTCAGGTTAGCACTCAGTCCAAGCATATCATCCTATCATTTTATTAAGCAACAAGCTCAAATCAAGAACTGTGGTGTTTCTCAGAAACAGTGTGGCACCTGATGTCAATTGCAACTTAACCCATCTTATAGGAGGCTCACCTTCAAGCTGTTTCACTTCCATTTTCACGGTTGGACTGTTGCAGGGATTGCCGGTTATCTGCACCTTGGCTACCTTGGGCTGTTCCACCCGGACTGTCTTGCCTAACTTCTCACTCCACAGCTGGTGGCGCTGCCAGTTCATGAACTTGTCGTAATTCACTCCATAATCCGCACAGAACTCGCGAAGGTCTTTGGTTTCGCAGCACAGCTGATAGAGGTCGTACACCTCCTGGTAGTTTACTTTTTCTTTTGCCATAATCTTTGTTAGTAATTGGTTATGGCGCAAAGATATGCTGGGTTGCGATGCGTGTCAAGGCGGAAAATAGAATGGTTACTTAGCGAGCATTACTTTGTAATTCATATAGTCTTTTTTCCGTTGATAATGTTTGGCAGCGTTCCGCTTTAAGCGGTAGTGCTGTTTGTTAGCTACTTTACCAATTTAGCAAAGGCAACATTTCCTTAAGTTTTTCTTCATTTCCTTTTTTCAGAAATCTTGGTAAGATAGATAAATGCTTTAGCTTTTTAAGGGGAAATAGTGATGAAATATCATAATTCCGATTCTCAACTGTTACACAAAAATGTAAATATTCAAGTTCAAGTAAACGGGAAAGCGGCTCCATGCTTTTAACGGGCTTACCGACTCCGCACATTCCTCCATTAGGTAAAAACAATTCTTGCAAACTTCTCAATTCGGCTATCGGAGATAAATCATAAAGATGATTAAGGTCGGCTATATAAAGAGTCTTCAAATCAGAAAGTCCTTTCAGAAATTCAATATTATCTACTCGTTTTATGTTGGCAAGTACAAGGATCTGCAATGATTTTAATGTAGATAGTTCCGGGAACTCATCTTGTTTATTACAGCTGATCTCCAAGTATTTCAAATTGGGCAATGAAGACAAAACATCAATGCGTTCTTCGTCAATATCACCCAATTTTATTGCCTCAATTTCATCATTATTCCTTAGAGCGTTCCAATTACTGTAAGATAGTTTGGTTCTCTTTAATGGTGTAGGTAAGGACAAAATTTTAGTACCCTTTGGAACTTGGGATAAATCCCAATATCCCCACACCTCTCCTTCCAATACCCCTAAATGCGCATATGGAGGCGAAGGACATTTTTTATCTGATAGATAATTACTCCAATTCATATTTTTCTTTTTATTACAAGTAGCTAATGTCTGGCGGCTAACCGACCTTTCAGGGGAGGTTTATCCGTGTGTTACCAATTATTCATGCACAAACATATCTATATCATCAATGGCATCTCCAATTCTGTCATTGATGAAAGGATTATCTTTTTGTTGATTAAACACTTCAAAGATTCTCTCTTTTTCTATTTTTCCGTGTATTCGAGCCAAATGTCCGATACACGTAACTGCTAATCCACATATATTCTTTTCTCTATTACTGTTGATAATATCAATGCAAACGTTCTGAATCCATTTCCAGTCATCACAGTTAAATGTTATTTTCAATAAAAGTTTGCAACAAAAATCTATATCTTCATCACACAGCAATATTTCTCGAATACTATTGTATATGTCTTGTGTCATTATATTCATTTATTGGTAATGTTCGGCGGATAATCGACCATTTAGGGAGATTCTTCCGCTTGTTATGTGCCTTACTTACTATTCCTCATATTTCTCAGCATTTTCAAGCCCTCGTATAAAATCCTCAAAATTTTCTGCTAATGTAGTTATTTTGAAATCTGATTCTTGATCGATATGCACAACTTTTGGTTCTCCGAATGGACCACATTCTCGATAATCCAAGAAAATCATATCATGCCCAGCACTCGGACAGTCACAAATAGCCACACCTATTTCCGGATATCCCCATTCATCAATCATAAACTGACTGCCAATTTCTCCACATAGTGAATAGTCCTTTTCCCTACCTATACCGTAAATGCCAGTTATAGCAATATGGTCTTCAGCCCAATTTGTGGGTGAATCAGTAGGGAAGCATGTATTGAAAGGGATGCCTCCATTATGCTGCTTCATCAGCCATATATAGGAAGCTGGCAACTTGTATCCTAATTCTTTCTCTACATCAGCTATCAATTCATCAGTTGGGGCATCACTGATATACTCTTTGCGGGCATAGTAATTATCATCCCAAAAGTTTGTAAAATCAAAACCTTCAAATTCTTGTTTCATATTCTCATTTTCTTTTTTTGTGGCACATAACTAATGGCTTGTGGATAACTGACCGTTAGGGCAGTTTATTCGTTTGTTAGCAATATCTTATTATAATTCAAAATACCATTCCAAAAAAGAATTGAAGTCTTTCCATTGTGGCGATAACTTTCCATTCTGAAAATTGATTAGTTTTTCTCCCAATGCAATTTCGAGAACTTCTCCCGTATTACGGTTATAGAAAAAACCGTCTTCACCTTCAAAGCTATCAAGAGGTAAGTATTCGGAAGGGATGCCTAATACTGCTTGCCTTTCTATACCATAACTTAAATCATTAGAGTAAATTTTAAACCAACATACATTATAGATTTCGCCACATTGTCCTCGAAATGTTATTTCGGTAGTATTTAGATTAAACAGTGCAAAATCACTATTCAAATCAATCCCTAAATCTATCAAAGCCTTTTTATATGCTTTATCTTCTTTTTCTGAATATATACCTTGTTTATTCAAATAGTCTATCACTTTATTACTTAGCATGATTTGATGGTATTTTATTTGTTTTACTTTATTGCTAATGTCCAGCAGATAAACTGCCTTCAATGTTTCATCTGTTTGTTAGCAACCGCTTTTACCATTCAGGAAAATTATCTTCGATATACTGTTCTAACGATGGAGCTATGATTTCTATTTCGGCATCACTATCATGATAGTATATTTCGACCTCTCCTTTAGGATTTATCATTATGGGATTGCCTGAACCATCATCTGATATCACATAAGTATCTGTAACTTCAGGATGAACTTCTCTGAATGATTTAGTTTCATCGACCACATTTTCATTGCCGTCTAAAGAATTAATCATCATTCCAGCGTATGCTTTGCCGAAATTCTTGACAAAATCTATATAGTCAGGACTAAATTTCACTCCTAACTCTTGTTCAGCGCATACCACCTGTTCATCAGATGCAGGTGTACCCATCATATCATGTGCAGAGAGAAATCTTCTCAATCGTTCTATAAGTTCCTTTTTCATATTTATTCCTCGGTTGCTAATGTCTGGCAGCGTTCCGCTTTAAGCGGTAGTGCTGTTTGTTACTAACGTTTACACATCGAATAGAGATTCATTTTATCTTTGAGCATCTGTTCCGGTTCTTCATATCCTTGCAATTTATAATATTCAAGTAAAATATCCGAATGTTCAGTCAGTAAATAATAATCTACTAAATGATTTGCAACTTCAAGATAATCATGCGTTTTGCAACGTTGCTTATACTCGTCCTCTGACATTCCAAGCTCTTGTAATATATAATCTTGCTCCGATTCATCTATAATAATTTCAGTATTTTCAGTTTCCAATAAATCCTGTTTACAAAAAACTTCAAAACTATACAATGAAAGATAAGTATATAAATCTTTTATTGATATTTCTTGAAAGTTGCACTTACAGAGCAAAGTATTACATTCGGAGATATAATTTTCAAGGTAATCAATTCGTGCTTCCTCCCAAGAGTCATTTTCTTTATAAAAATGAAGCTGTGGCAACTCTTGTTGAATTGTTTGCCATAGTTCCTTCATTTCCTTACTTTGAAGTAGCCTTTCAATTTCTATTCGATTTACCATATATCTTTCAGCGTTAGTAATGTCCGGCGGATAATCGACCTTTTAAGGGAGATTTATCCGTTTGTTACTGACTTTTCTCTGAATTATTAAGTTCAACAAAAGATTGTGCCATTCTATTGTATAATCTATCACGTAGCTGGTCTAATTTATTGTTTTCATCAATACAAAAGATACCATTTCTCATTAAAACCAAATCTGTAAATGACCCCATTCCACCAAATAGACTTTTAATTTTTCTTAGCCAATCCTTTTGAGGAGAAACATTGTCTGCATACAATCTTTTGAGAGTAGTTGTCCAATTATATTCACCCACAATTTCTAATAATTCTATTATTTCTAAAAGGATTTTTCTTATTTCTTTTTCCATATTTCCTTTTTATTTCTTAAGTCAGTAATGGGATGCAGATAGCAACCCGTTGAGGTTGCTTATCTGCATGTTAGTTGCCTTATTCCATTAAATTGCCATCAGGCAAAATAATACCGTCATCACCGCTCACATCGTAGAAGCCGACACCATGTTTCTGTGCCAGGTCTTTCATCTTTTCGTAGGCTTCATCCGCTACAGACCAAGAAAAAGCAGCATAAATTATATGATGTCCTATACTGTAATCGGTCAGATGTGCTTCTGCATCTTCATCATCCAGATCATCATCTGGGGCGTCTGGTCCATTCATGTTTGGAAATGTTTTAATCATTTCTTCATACCAATTTCGTAAAGCCGGTGATGTGACGGCAGGATTGTCGTAACCATGTTCTTCCGCCCATTCAGTTTCCTTGTCATACCATACAAGGAACTCCTTACGCTTTTGTGGAGCTTTTGTCCGCTCGAAAACCATTAAATCGTAACTCATAATTTATTTTTCTTATGTTTCTATTATTTTGTTATATTGGCAACTAACATGTAATTATCAGCGGTTTTCGCTGTTATTTTCTTATTTAACTATCTCATTATCACTTTCAAGAATATCATCCAATGGAGTGCGGATGCTGCTCTTGAAAGTGTCGGCTATATGCACATACATTTCCGTCGTTTTCAGTTGGTTGTGCCCCAACAGCTCTTTTACGATTTTCAAGTCCGTGCCCTGCTCGATCAGATGCGTGACGAACGAGTGCCGCAACAGGTGGGGGTACACCCGCTTGGTGATTCCGGCTTCCTTCGCCGCCTCTTTCAGCTTCTTCGACACGATGCTCTCCGTGAACGGTTCGCCCTTGTACCGCTCGAACAGCCATTCCTGCGGCTTGTACAGCTTGGTGTACTCGCTCAGCTTCCTGACAAGGGGCTTCGACAGCAGCGTGTAGCGGTCTTTCCTCCCTTTGCCCTGCCGTACCCGTATCAGCGAACGGCTCACGTTGATGTCGTGAGGTTTCAAGTCCAGCAGCTCGCTGATTCTCAACCCGGCGGAGTAGAGCAGCGAGAACATGCAGAACAGCCGGATGTCCGGACCGGTTGCGTCAAGGATGGATTTTATCTCCTCCTTGCTCAGCACGTCGGGCAGCGTCCGTTCCCGTTTGGCTCGCTTTACCTCGTAACATTTCCGTTCCAATCCCAGCACCTTCTCGAAATAAAACTTGATCGAGTTGATGCGCAGGTTCTGTTGGCACGACGAGATCCCCCGTGTGTCAATCAGGTGTACGATGTAGGCGTTGATTTCTTCCGGTCGGATGTAGCGGAGATTTCTTCCCGCAAAGTATTGCTGGAACTCCTTGAAGTAAGTGGTGTACGCACGGACGGTATGCTCGCTGTACCGCAGTTGCCGCAGCGTCTCGGCATAGCCGGGCGGGATGGCGGGGCTGGTTTTCCCGCTCTTCTTGGGCTGGGTGTTTTTCAGGGCGGAGTAGTCAATAAACGCCGTTTCCACATGGCGGTCGAAAAAACCGGACAGGTCGAACCCTTCTTCCGGCAGGTAGGCTCTGTCCTCCTCGAACCGCACACCCTTCTCTTTCGACAGCGACAGCCGGATGGCATCGTCCTCGTCGAACTCCACTTCCACGTATTTCTGCCCGTCACGGATGGCAGGTGAAAGTTTTATTCTCGGTTTGCTCTGATAGACTTTCATACGCATCTCATGGGTGGCAACGACAAAGCGTGTTTCCCGTTACCGGATTTTCAATCAGGCACGGCATGACCGCACCTGTATTTAGGTTCCAAATATAACGAAAACAACGAATTATCACCGCTTCCCGGAGGAAAAAAATACGTGCCGGACATGATTTTTTTGCATTTTTCGTTTTTTATTCCTACCTTTGCAGTGCCCATCTACAATTAGAAGGGGTTTCGAGGCTCGTTTTGGCAAGATCCAATTCGGAGCCTTGCGTTTTTTATAGCACTTCCTCCAACTTCTTTTTCAGCATTTTTTTCATCTTCTTTTCGCCACCCGGCATATTCAGGTAATAGGCGGTCAACAGATAATACCCGTAAGGGCTTCGCTGTGGTTCGAGGACGATCACATATTTTTCCGCTGTGTCATACACGTATGTCCGGTAGATGTTCTTACGGTGTTTCATATCCCTTTCCTCACAACTGAATATCTCCAGTACATGGGAAGTCCTTTCCTCGATATGGTGGCGAATCCAATGCAGACGGCGGGAACGGTCTGGCTCGAAGACTCTTTTCTTCGTCGCAGCGCCTTCCGCTTCCTTGTCATCAGTTGTCGTTAGGTGCATGAACTCCCGCTGCATATCTATCTCTCCATCCGATTTGATGGGATAGACACGCTTTTCCCGAAACTTGAACGCTTCGTTGTCTTCGATGTCCCGGCGATACACCCTATATAATGAAGCCTTGCGCTCCTTGTCTCCCAAATGCAGGATTTCCAGCAGCTCCGGATATTTCTTTAACAAGTTGAATGGCATAGGTTTACTTTTGCAGGTTGATAAAGAAAAGGTTGAACTTCTTGTTTTTCAGAGGAGTGGTACATAATAACGAAAGATTTGTCTGTCTCTTTATCTTCTCGACAATCAGGCGTTTTGCCCGTACCTTTCCCTCAATGGTTCCCCGCTGGATGCGTAAATGGTAGTTTATCGCTCCCATAAGAATGTCTGCCAACTGGATAAAATGTACCTGATGCGACTTGACAAAATTGAAGTCCCGTATAGCCGAATTGTATTTCAATATCTCCGCCAGCTTATGCAGTTTCCGTTGGCTGCACGTGTCCTTGATGTCGAAATAGACATTATAGGTGCTGTCCATGTCCATTTGATGATGCAATAGCTGGTAATACATCCGAAAATAAAAATCATTGTAGCTGTATTCTGCCCGTGTGTTGTCTATCTCCGATTTATCCACGATGACCGCCCTAAATTTCATGTTGGTCATAAAGAAATAATCCACTATTTCGTTATAAAGGGCAAAGGTCTTGTCCGAGATGTTCGTCCATTTCAATTCCCCCTCATATCCGTGCTTTTGCTTGATTTCCCGTATCTGCTTTTTGGCGAGAGCCATTTCGTTGTACGGTATGCTTACATAACCGTATATCATGTAAGGCTGTCCGTCATTTTCCAGATGCGTACTCTCGTCGCAATATATGTTATAGGTTTTGTGGCTGCACTCCATTATATTATTTGTTTAATTATCAATACGCAAAGATAGTGAAAAATTCTTGTGCGACAAACCTGCGAACCGGACGACAAGTGCGGACAGCCCGCCCCGGACTTGCAGGTTTCCCGTCTGCTTCCCTCTATATTTACGCCCGGTTTCGTTTGAGAACCAATAGTATTCACCATTTAAATTTTTCAGATTATGGACGAACGACCGGACAGCAGCCAACAGTTGATGGACATCCTGCTCGTCATGGACGAGAAAGGCACGCTCCGAGCCGTCAGCGGAGTAAAGGACGGCGAGTTACAGACCAAGAACCCCTTGGAGGACAACAACGACCTCCTGCGGGTGGATCGCCACGGCGATATGTTTTCAAATTTCTTTTCCAACCTCTGGAGCCAGTTGAAAGACCCGACCCGCTTCCATTTCTTCCGTGTGCCGGAAGAGGAGGTGCAGCGGGTAGCCGCCGATTTCCGGCAGAGGGAGAGCCAGTCCGTCAAAACGGGCGAGCCGCTCGTTGCGCAGTACGAGGTGCAGCCGCCTGTGCAGGCACAGCAGCAAAACCAAGCCGGGCAGCAGCAACAGCCCGAAGGTGCGCCGCAGCAGTCCGCCGGGCAGACCGAACAGAACCCGCAGTACAAGTATCGTCCGGAGGACATCGACTGGAACAGCCTCGCCGCACTCGGCGTGCAGCGGGAGCAGATCGAGGGCAACGGGATGCTTGATCAGATGCTACGGGGCTTCCAGACCGACAAGACCGTCCGGGTGCATTTCCACTTCGACGGCATCTCGCACAGCAACGACAGCCAGCTCTCGCTCAAGCCCGGCACGGACGGCAGGCTGACCGTGTGCAGCCACGGCATCCTCGACCCGGAGAAGATGCAGAAGCAGTTCTTCGGCTACGACATCACCGACTCCGACAAGCAGGTGCTCCGGCAGACGGGCAACATGGGACACCCGGCGACCGTCACCAACCGGGCGGGCGAGCAGGTCGAAGCCCTTGTCAGCCGCAACCTCAAGACCAACGAGCTGGTCGCCTTCCCGCTCTCCAAGGTCAATATCCCGGCGGAGAAGAACGGGCATACCTTCACCCCGAACGAGATAGCCCGGCTCAAACAGGGCGAGGCGGTGGTCTGCCGGTTCCTTTCCAGAGCCAAGGAGGGGGAGCAGCCCAAGATCTATCCGGCTCCCGTGCAATTCAGCGCAGCCAAGATGCAGCTCGAATTTCTCTTCGGCGACCGGGGTAGGCTGGCGATGGATGCGTACAAGGCGAACCTGAAACAGACCGCCAATCAGGAGGTGCCGAAGACTTTCCGCAAGCAGGAGCTTACCGAGAAGTCTCGCCTCGAACTCGAAGCCGGGGGAACGGTCAAGGTCTCCGGTCTGGTGGACAAGAAAGGAAAAGCCTACCAAGGCTACATCACATGGAAGCCCGGCGAGAAGCCCGCCTTCATGTTCCCCAAGGACTACAATGCGGCGCTCGAAGAGGGGCGTGTCAAGCCCGCCGTGGAGAACGAGGTGCAGGTGGCCATCAATTCCGAGGGCAAGACCGTCGAGACGACCCGCAACCTGAAAGAAGCCCTGCAATCCGCACAGCAGCGACCCACCGGGGAGCAGAAACAGCAGCAGGAGCGCAGGCAGGAGCAGAAAGAGGACCGGAAACAGGCACAGAAGCAGGAGCAGCCCGACAAGCCTAAGCGCAGCCGGGGTGTCCGCCGCTGATTTCCCCCGCCATTCTGTAAATGAATTACCGGTTATCCCGTCCGATCGGCGGGATAACTTTTGTCAAATCGTTAAACTTTAAAGAAATATGATTACAGCAGTCATCGCTGAGAAGTTATCATAACTTGTGATAACTTCTCTTATCACAAGTAAATTGTTATCCAAAGCTATAGGCTAATACATCAAATAACTGACAGATAATCAATCAAACTCGTGATAATAATGTTCTGATAATAATATGCTATATTGTGGAGAGAGTAATGTTGCTCCCTCCAAATATAGTATTATGGACAATAAAAATCATTTTGAATCCAAAGTTTCGGATTTTTTAGAAGCGTTGCGTAAAGCCGGATATTCAGAATCGACTATCCGACAGTATAAAAAGACCTGTCGTCTTTTTATCGTTTACATGGATATAAACTACATACAAGACTGTAATGTAGAATCCATCAATTTGTTTTTAAAGACTATGCCACAAGAAAAAACGCGGTTGATACATGGAACCAATTATCGATTGCTGCTATTCGTTAATTATCTTACGGATAGAACTATCCAAAAACCAGTTGTGAGATACGTTATACGCAAATTCTCAGGAGAAATAGGAGGCATTATGACAAAATACCTTCATCTCTTGGAAGAACAAAGACTATCTCCTAAAACGATAGATGGCTACGAACATGTATTTAGCTATTTTCTCAGGCATTTGTCTTTGAGGAATGTATTCCGTATCTCAGATATAGGTGAGGATGATGTGCTAACTTTTATATCTTCCAGCCAAAACAGTAAACAAAGAGTATTGGCAACGATGCGTGTATTTTGTCGTTACCTGTACGAACAAAAGCTTATCAATAAGAATATTGATTATGTGATAGGAAGAAACCGTTATGTTGTAAAAGAAAAACTACCGTCAACATACACTTGTGAAGAAGTCTTGCAAATAGAATCTTCGGTAAATCAATCCACTCCTGTAGGAAAACGAGATTACGCCATGCTCCTATTAGCGACACGGTTAGGACTACGTTCCTCCGATATTGCTGGATTACAATTCAGTAATTTAGATTGGGATAGAAACATTATCCGCCTGATACAGTACAAGACTAAGCGTGAAATAGAATTGCCGCTATTAAAGGATGTGGGGGAAGCTATTATAAATTATGTAAAATATGGCAGACCAAGTTCTTCTTCCAAACAGATATTCCTATCCTCTTTAGCCCCATATAATCCTGTGAATGGGGCGGTAGTTTCTTTGTCGGTCAGAAAGATTATCTGCCATTCAAGAATAGATACAAGGGATAGAAAAAAAGGCCCTCACGCAATGAGACATACTTTAGCCAGCCAGCTATTGCGTAATGGCGTATCACTGCCCGTCATTTCTGAAACATTGGGACACAAAACTACGCAAACGACAATGGGCTATCTTCGGATAGACATTGATGGTTTGATGAAATGTGTCCTTGAAGTTCCGGATGTCCCATCCGATTTCTACACACAGAAAGGAGGTTTGTTCTATGTCTGAACAATTCATATATCAAAGCGTGTTCGCTCCTTATTTTAAGGATTTTCTTGCGATGAAAGAGAGTCAAGTTTCCGACATTGGACGGATAAAGTGGATGCTCTTGGAGTTTGACAAGTTCTTCGTTAATAGCAACATCAGGGATGTGTTCATAACTAAAAGCATGATTGATGCATGGAAGTGCACCCGCATACATGACAAAAAGAAAACCCTCTATGACAAGGTGTCCATGTTCCGGCAGTTTTGCCTATACTTATGCCACATAGGAAAAGAATGCTATATACCCAAGTTACCAAAGAAGGAATATTCGGATTTTACTCCTTATGTGTTTACTCGTGGACAGATACAGGATATATTTGAAACCTGTGACAAGCAAAGGATGTATAGTCATAATATATATTGTAATCTTTTTGCATTACCTACTTTATATAGAATCTTATATGCTACAGGGATTAGAATCGGAGAAGCCATATCCATTAGGAATCGGGATGTTGATTTGAGAAGGAATTGCATCATTGTTCGGAAGACAAAGAACAAGATGGAAAGGCTTATTCCTTTAAGTGGCTCCCTGTCCAAGGTTCTACAACAGTATTTGGAATATCGCAATAAGATGCCCTTGCCAGATGTTGATGCCCCGGACAAGTTCCTGTTAATATCTCCATCAGGACGACCGTTATCTTCTTGCACTGTCTTGGGCGGTTTTAAGAAAGTGTTGGAAAAATGCAATATACCCTGTTCGAGCAACCGTTCCGGAGGAGCCTGCATACATAGTCTCAGACATACTTTTGCCGTCCATTCCCTTGCAAAGATGGTGCAAGAAGGAATGGACATATATTGTGCGCTTCCCCTTTTGTCGGTCTTCTTGGGGCATAAGACGTTGAAAGGGACTGAAACCTACGTGCGCCTGACACAAGACATGTTTCCCGATATTCTATTGAAACAAACTACCATAACACGGTTTGTATATCCTGAAATGAACGTAATAACAGATTCAAACATATAGGCTTATGAGAACAACAGATTCTGCAAAGCATTTAACGTCCTTTTTCACAGAGTACCTTATCGGAGAAAAGGGCGTAAGCCCTAATACCATACGGTCATACAGCGAATCATTTAGCTTGCTGTTAAACTTTCTGGACGAACAGGTAAACATAAAGGCTGATAATCTTAGATTGGAACATATTACCAGAAAAATGGTTTTAAACTTCCTTGATTGGTTACAAGACACGAAAAAATCGAGTAACGCGACAAGAAATCAAAGATTGGCGGCATTACGTTCTTTTTGTACGTATATGCAATATGAGGATGTAAAGCATCTGGAACAATGGCAAGAGATATTATCCATCAAGGTAAAAACACATGAAAAAAGAAGTGTCAATTATCTCAGCATAGATGGTATTAGGCTTTTATTGGCACAAATACCAATCAACACGAAAAAAGGACGGCGGGATTTAGCTTTGATATCCCTACTCTATGATAGTGGAGCCAGAGTACAAGAATTAATAGACTTGACACCCGCATCTTTGAAATTGGAAAAGCCTTGTCATGTCACCTTATTTGGTAAAGGACGCAAAAAAAGAATTGTCCCTTTACAAGACGAACAAGTGAATTTACTACGCAGTTATATGGAAGAAAATCGTTTAGACCTGTCCGGTTTTAATCAAAGACCTCTTTTCTTTAACAGTTGTGGCAGAAAGCTGACAAACTCTGGCATATCTTATATCTTGAACAATTATATTAATCACGCCCGAATACAAAATCCGGAACTTATACCGGAAAAAATAAGCCCGCATACTTTACGGCACAGTAAAGCTATGCACTTGTTACAAGCTGGTGTAAATTTGGTCTATATTCGTGATATTTTAGGACATGTATCTATACAAACTACTGAAATATATGCTCGGGCTGATTCTAAACAAAAAAGAGAGGCTTTGGAATCAGCTTATGTTAATATGATACCAAACGATATAACAGAACGTTCATGGGAAAAAGACCAAGAACTTAAGATATGGCTAAGGAATCTATCTAAATGAAGATGATTATTATCCAAAGCTGTAATATAAAGTAATGTATTTAATTAGCTGATATACAGACTAACAAAAAATAAGAGCTTTGGATAATAATTTACTTATGATAAGAAAAGCCTTCCGTAGCGAAGGATATAGCAAACGTGTTGAATGTCCGGGAGCGGCACGATGGCTACCTCTCAGGTAACGGCTACCTCGTTACCTGGGCGTTCGGCCATCTCGTCCAGCTCGCCATGCCCGAAGCATACGGCTATGCGGGCTTCCGGCGTGAGAACCTGCCCATTCTGCCGCAGGAGTTCAAGTACATCCCCCGCCAGATACGGGAGGACAAGGAATACAAGCCCGATCCCGGCGTGCTCAAACAGTTGAAGGTCATCAAAGAGGTTTTCGACCGTTCCGACCGTATCGTCGTGGCGACCGATGCCGGGCGTGAGGGCGAAGCCATTCATCGGTACATCTACAATTACCTTGGCTGCTGCAAGCCCTGCCTGCGCCTCTGGATCTCCTCGCTGACCGACCGTGCCATCCGGGAAGGGCTGAACAACCTCAAGCCCGGCAGCGACTACGATAACCTCTACCGTGCCGCCGAAGCCCGTGCCATCGCCGACTGGGAGATTGGGCTGAACGCCACCCAAGCTCTCAGCATCGCCGCCGGGCAGGGCATCTACTCCCTCGGAAGGGTGCAGACGCCCACCTTGATGATGATCTGCTCCCGTTATCTGGAGAACAGGGATTTCACCCCGCAGACCTATTACCGGCTGAAGGTCACGGCGGAAAAGGACGGCACGCCCTTCGCCGCCATCTCCGAATTGCGTTACGAAACCCTTCCGGCGGCAAACGCCGCCCTCGCCGCTGTTACCACAACGGGAACGGTGGAGGTTGCCGACGTGCAGCGCAGGGAGGTGAGCCAAGAGCCTCCCTTGCTCTACGACCTGACCGCCTTGCAGAAAGAGGCGAACGGCAGGTACGGCTTCTCGGCAGACAAGACCCTCTCCGTCGCCCAGTCGCTTTACGAGAAGAAGCTGCTGAGCTACCCCCGTACCGGCTCCCGCTATCTCTCGGACGATGTGTTCGACGAGATACCCGACCGCATCGCCCTGCTGGAGCGGTACCCGGCTCTCGCCGCCCATGCCGCCGCCCTAAAAGGGGCTTCGCTCAACCGCCGCAGCGTGGATGCGGGGAAAGTTACCGACCACCATGCGCTCATCATCACCGAGTGTCTGCCCGGCGAGCTGTCCGCCGACGAGCGCACGGTGTACGACATGGTAGCTGCCCGCCTGCTCGAAGCCTTCTCCGCCCGTTGCCTCAAGGACGTTACCACCGTCTCTTTCACGGCGGGGAACAGCGTGTTCACCGCCAAGGGGACGGTCGTCAGGTCTGCCGGATGGCGTGCCGTGCGGGACGAGCGGGACGAGGACGACGAGGGTACAGCCGCTTTGCCGCCCTTGCAGCCCGGCGAGGCTTTCCCCCTGCAATCGGCGGAGTGTGTGGAGAAACAGACCAAGCCCCGTCCCCTGCACACCGAGAGCAGCCTGCTTTCGGCGATGGAGCATTGCGGCAGGGAGTTGCAGGACAACGAGCTGCGGGACAGCCTGAAAGGAAACGGTATCGGCACGCCCGCCACCCGTGCCTCCATCATCGAGACCCTCTTTGCCCGTAACTACGTGCGCCGGGAGAAGAAGAGCCTCGTGCCGACCGACAAGGGGCTTGCCGTGTATCAGATAGTGAAGGACAAGCGCATCGCCGATGTCGAGATGACCGGGCAGTGGGAGACCGCCCTCGCCAAGATCGAGAGCGGGGAGATGAATCCCGACACCTTCCGCAAGGGCATCGAGATCTATGCCGCCCAGATTACCGAAGAACTCCTGCAAGTGCAGGTATCGGTGGCGGACGGCGGACATATCCCGTGCCCCAAGTGCCGTTCCGGTCGCATCCTCCTTTACCCGAAGGTCGCCAAGTGCAGCAACGTCGATTGTGGGCTTACCGTCTTCCGTGGCAAGGGGGAGAAGCAACTCACCGACAGCCAGATTACCGACCTTGTAACCAAAGGCAAAACATCCCTTATCAAAGGCTTCAGGAGCAGGGAGGGCAAGCCCTTCGATGCGTACCTCACCTTCGACAAGGACTTCCGCACCGTGTACGGGTTCCCGCCCCGCACGGACAAGCCCAAAGGAAAGGAGCGCAGGCGATGAACGGCATCGGTTGGATCACCGTGGCGGAAGCCGCCCGGCTCTGCGGCACGGACGAGCTGCGCATCACCCTCTGGATGAACGGCAACCACATCGCCTACGCCCGTTTCGACGGCATCCTGATGATCGACGGCGCATCCATTGCCGCCCTGTTCAGCCGCAACCGGGTCGCCACCATCTACGAGGACGTGGCACAGCAGCGGGGCAAGCCCGGCAGACCGGGCAGGCTCCGCCGCCTGCTCGACACCCCGCTTGATGCCTTCGGCTTGTCGCAGCGCATTGTCCGGGCGTGCCGGGAACTGGGCGTCTTCACCGTGGAGCACCTGCTCGTCCACCTCCGCCGCTTCCGCTTCTCCCGCCTGTACTGTGTCCGCAACTTCGGCAGCGGATCGGCAGCCGAGACCCTCCGGCGGCTCCGGCAGGACGGCTTGACAGACGACGGCAGCCCACGGGATTTCAAGGTCTTGTACCCGTAATCCCGGCAATATTCACTATCTTTGTCAGCCGATTATATAAGAAGGCGGATTTGTCTTTCCCATAACCGACTGGCAAATACTCGAAAGGATTTCGAACCTATTCTGTTCATAATATGAAGCGTTCCATTTCCCTTTAAACAGCCTTTTTACAGCTCAAAAAGGGTTAAATGCTTGAATTTGTGGACATATATTCGAAAAATATTGTATTTTTGTACCCGAAAATAGGACAACAATGGCTAAAAAGCACTCATTATCTGTTGAAAACATAGATCAGGTTGCTATTGATTTTATAGCGACAAAACCTTCATATTCAATCAAAATAACAGATTGCCAAGAAGGTAAATTAAAAAAAATAGCAATAACTCATAATAAGGAAACAGGTATCTTAAACTGTTTTATTAATGGCGGGCAAGTTTCTTACAGTACGCAAGGAAAAGCACATTTAAAAGGAATATGTGAAGAATGTTGGAACGTTATCCTTCAAAATACTTCAATTCCTTGCCCTGATAAGAAAAGCTTTACGGCAAAAGGAATAAGTGAAGAAGATTTTGATGCTTTTATAGATGTATTATCGGAAAGTGATGAAATCGAAATAACTACGGTCAATACAGATAACAATCCTGCTATCAGGAACCAATATCATTTAAAGGGGAAATATGATGCCAAGGTATCTATTATTTTTTATAATAATGGGACTTTATTTTTACAGGGAGCTGTAACAGCTTTTTATATTGAGCTTATTACAGAAATAATGGAGACAATATCTTCTGTTCCAACCGAAGTAATGGAAGACTTCTTGGCTATTCAACCTTTAGTTGGATGTGTGATAGAAAAAGATTTGAATAAGCATTTCACGAAAACTGAAAACATTGAAGGAAGTATTCTTGAAGATTTTCTGAAAACATCTATTGCTCTTGCTAACTCCGGTGTTGTGGTTGATGATTACGGGTGTTATACATTCGGTATAATGAAGGCTTTGGATGGCTTGATTAGCAAAAGACTCTTGGAAGACGCACCGGATTTTAAAGATTATGGTACATATTTTGAGAGAGGTAAAGACGGAAACTACCATTTTTTGGAGAATGTGGGAACTTACAATGGTAATCCCTCGTTAAAAAGAGCATTGGAAAAAGCGTATGACTTTTATAACAAGAATCGGCATACAACTTTCCATATTGATCGCAGGAACTTAGAAACAAGCAGAACCTTATATTATGATGAAGCGGTAAACATAATAAAGGACGGACTTGTTATTATAAATGACTTATGTACTAATTGGTAAAGAAATGAAGACAAAAGATTATCAAATAATCTCTTTAGGAGAACGAAGTTTTTTAGTAGTAGTTCTGTCATTGGAAATGACGGATTACTATTGGACTGCTCTCCAATCAGAATTGGCAAAATATAATGTTGCCGATGCTGAAGTTTATTTTGATTTTCTATACCGTAACGGATTAAAAAATAGATTTTTCAAAACTAAGCTCATGGGAGTTAGTCTATTGAATAATTCTTTGAGAAAATGTAAAGCTACACAAGAGTGTATTAGTGCTTCTGATAAATTCTTTACTTTGCATAAGGATGTGATTGAACATAGCGTATTATCGTCTATTCAAAAAACATTCTTTAGAAAGAAATTAGACAGAACTAATATTCTTCCGACAAATGTACTTTAACATTATAAAGGAATCAATATATTAGAACAAAAGGTGCATCAATGATGCACCTTTTGTTTATACTTCAAATTTAGGCAACGGTATTACCTAAATTTAATATTCTTTTGTCTTTCAAAGAATTTACCTTATCTTTGCACCAATAGAACCCGCCAAGCCTCTTGATAATGCTCAAATAGGCGGGTCGTTTTTTATTCTGCTTTAGAATACCACTATAATGAAATTATAATAAATGAATAGAACGATGAAAAAACAGGCTATTCATTCGGGCAAAGGGCAGGCTGACTTCATCTTGACATTGAACAAACTGGAGGTCGGTACGTTGTTGTATGCCGATAATGTTTGGTTTTTCTCTTACTCGGAAGAGTTCAAGAGGCAGAGAGACATCCTGCCGTTGGTAAATTTCCCGACGGTAGATAAAGAATACTCATCCAGCGAGTTGTGGCCCTTCTTTGTTTCCCGCATACCGAGCCGTGCACAACTCCAAGCTCCCAAAGGTACAGAAAGGCAGGATTTGGTTTCTCTGCTTAAAAACTACGGTCGTAAGACGATAGCGAACCCGTATCAACTCATTCCGGCTTAGAACGATAACATACTTACCCCGCTTCCCGTCCGTTCAGCGTACTTTGGGTAAATCTCTTATAAGAGTGCGGCAACCGATTGTCGTACTCTTGTTATATATTCCCGTTGTCATTCCAAGAATTTTATGTAATTCTGGAATAGTTTTCTTTTCGCCTTATTATAAAGGCTTTGGGAGGAATGCCCGATTTTGAGGTAACGAGTTGGCAACCGTGCTTATTGCTGCGCTCTGCTGTGAGTTGCTATCAAGTCAGTCGTTCTATGCGCAAATATATGAATAAAAATCAAATTGTATTATATAAAAATGGAAATTGAAGGTTAGTCAAAGACGAAACGGCAAAAAATTAAATGTAAAATCAACGCACTCTTAGGTTTATCATGAAAAACTATCCATATTATATATCTATAAACATTTATAATTAGATATATATGATATACGGATACATTAGAGTAAGCAGTGACAAGCAGACGGTAGAAAACCAACGTTTTGAAATCAATAATTTCTGCGACAATCAAAACATGAAAATTGATGGTTGGATTGAGGAAACCATTAGTGGAACAAAAGCCTACAACAAACGGGAACTTGGAAAGTTGCTCAACAAAGTACAGAAAGATGATTTGATTATCTGTGCTGAATTGTCCAGATTGGGCCGTAATCTCTTTATGATAATGGAAATTCTGAATATTTGCATGGGCAAGGAATGTAGGGTTTGGACTATCAAGGACAACTATCGGTTGGGGGAGGACATTCAAAGTAAGGTGTTGGCTTTTGCTTTTGGACTGTCAGCTGAAATTGAGCGTAACCTTATTAGCCAACGAACCAAAGAAGCTTTGGCACGAAAAAAAACAGAGGGGGTGGTATTGGGACGTCCTAAAGGGAAAAAGAGTGCTCCAGAGAAGTACAAGCTCCACGATAAGAAAATTCTCATACAAGAACTATTGAAAGCAGAAGTTTCACAGCGCAAAATCGCTAAAATTTGTAAAGTGGATAGAAATACGCTCGCCCGATTTATCAAGACTTTTATGGTAGAAACATAAGGAGCGATTTTGTGCAGCAAGAGTGTGTGGTGTGCGACTTCGTTTCCTCAGATTCGTGGGTGATACTCTCGCCTATTGAGCAGAGTATCAAACGGAAAATTGATGCTGTGGGAACTCCATTGAAGGACTGGAACATTCAAATCAACTACGGTATTAAGACAGGATTCAATGACGCATTTATCATCAACACTAAAAAGCGTGATGAGATATTGGCGAATTGTCAGACAGAAGATGAGCGTCAAAAAACGGCTGAACTTATACGACCGATTCTCCGTGGCAGGGATATCAAAAGATATGAATATGAGTGGGCGGACTTGTGGATTATAGCCACATTTCCTTCGCGGCATTATGATATAGAAAGTTATCCTGCGGTGAAAAATTATCTTCTGTCAATTGGCATAGAGCGTTTGGAACAAACAGGAGAAACTCATATTGTTAATGGCAAAAAAATAAAAGCCCGAAAGAAAACCTGTAACGAGTGGTTTGAAACACAAGATAGCATCAGTTATTGGGAGGATTTTTCTAAGCCAAAAATTGTGTGGGGAGAAATATCTGATAAATCAAAATTTGCTTTCGACTTTTTAGGGGAATATATACCAGAAGCAACTTCTTTTTACATGAAAGGCGAATGCATTGAATACCTTTTGTCTGCTTTAAATTCGTCTGTGTCTGAATGGTTGTTTTCTAAAGTAGGAACAACTACAGGAGTGGGGACAATTAGATGGAAAAAGTATACCATAGAACAGCTTATTGTTGCTAAGCTATCTACTGAACAACTAAATACTCATCTTGCTGCTTTCAATGATTTGAAAGTAGGCAAGATGAGTATTACGGATTTTGAATGTTTTAGCAATAAGTTGATGTATGATATTTATAAGCTTACCTCAGATGAAATTCAATATATTGAAAACCAGCAAACTTTCTAATCTAAATAGACTTTCGGAGTGAAGAAACAAATGAATGTAGAAAATTAGTTTCTTCACTCGTGAATCCATATACCATTGAAACCAAACTCTCTATTTTAGAGTCAATGAATGGTAGATTGATATTTTTATTTGTTATACGTTTTGCAAGTTCAGCTAATTCAACAAGTTCTATTTTGTTTGCATCATAAAGAGGTATAGGGAAAGTCGCTATATTTTGACCTCCAACTTGAACATCTCCAACGCCAGTTTTATTCATATTAGTCACATAGCTATACCATGTTATAGCTTGTGAATTCAGTACAGCCAACAGATAATCCAAATGATTGCCTGTCATAATATAACACGCATTGTTCATTACATAATTGTTGGTATCATATGCAAAAGCCATTTGGTTCCCGATTATTTTCCATACAATTTTTGGCTTAGAAAAATCCTCCATATATGCGCAGTTTCGTAGGTTATATGGCGTATCACCTCGGTCAGACCGTTTCTCTATTTGTGAGAATCCCTTATACATCTTACCGCTATAGGCTATACCTCCATTATCCAACCATTCTTTAATTGCAGGATAATCATTTATATTTACAGGCTTTATTCCCTTATTTTTCAATCCATTATGTGTATTAATAAGCCAAAGACCAGCCCAATCATATCCGTAACGTTTCACATCGCGTCCTCTCAAAATCGGTCGTATAAGTTCAGCCGTTTTTTGACGCTCATCTTCTGTCTGACAATTCGCCAATATCTCATCACGCTTTTCGGTAGAAATGATAAACGCATCGTTATACCCAGTAAGGACTCCTCGATAAATGTTTATATTCCAATCTTTGAGTGGTGTACCAATAGACTCAATCTTACGCCTGATACTTTGCTCGATTGGCGACAATATTACCCAACTGTCACTACCGGAGAAATCGCAAATGGTATGCTCTTGCTGCACAAAATCGCTCAAATTATTCAATCCATTCGCATCTTGTACCAAACAAGCTTGTGTGTTAAAAATATTTGCTGCTTTTTGAGATAAAAGAATATTTGCTTCTACCGTTATTGCATCGAATATTTTTATACCTGCAAAATCTATCAACATAATAGGATTCGTTTGGCTTGCAAAGTAATCTCGTAAGGCTTCACCGTATCCTGCACGCATCCATTTATTAGACGTGATATAGCAAAGATAACCATTAGGACTAAGTAGATTCATACCCAACTCATAGAAGAGACAGTAAATATCACCAGTACGTGCATAAGTTACGTAACCCATGCGTTCCAATACATCGGCACTCTTACCCATAGATTGTAACTGAATGTAAGGTGGATTGCCAATGATACAGTCAAATCCCAAGAAGTTACCTTCGGCATCGAGTACTTCTGGAAATTCTATACGCCATTCGAATGCGCCAAGGTAAATTTTGTTGGAACGTATCTCCTCAAATATATTTTCTAAAGTTGCAACCTCTTTCTTTAAGTCGGCAATGCGCTTGTCTAACGCTTTCTTTTCCTTTTTTGTCGGTTCAAACAGTTGAGGTGCTTGTAAGGTTGCCAACTCAGAGCGGCGTTTGTTCAATCTAACCAATCGTGCATCCCTGCGGCTAATCTCTGTTCTCAGTTTCGACTTGATTTCAGTGATAAGCGTTTCCAAATCCTGCTTTTCGCTTTTACTTTGGGCATTTTTATATTTAGCTACAGCCTCCTTATATTGGCTGATGCTAATACCAGACTCTCGCAGTACGGTCTGAATACTGTCAGTCAAAGCGAATCGGTGAAGCAAAGAATTTCCACACTTGATATTAATGTCGATATTTGGCAAGGTCTCCAAATAGGTATAGTTACTTTCAGCCGTATAATAAGCATTCTTCAACAATTCAATCCACAGCCGTAGACGGCAGATTTTCACAGAGTTGGGATTAATATCAACGCCAAACAAACAGTTCTCAATGATTTGACGCTTCTCCTTGAAAAGGGTTTCCTGCATGCGGCGACTTTCCGCATTGAGTGTGTTGTAAGCAAATAAGTTGCCTTCGGCATCGGTCACAATCAGCTCATCATTTTCAATGGCAAGTTGATAGTCAGCTTTGCGGATACGCTTACCGGTAGCATCTACCAAAATACCCAATTCGTATTTCAAGAGTATCAGTTCATTGAGAGCAGACACAAGAAAGTGCCCCGAACCAACAGCAGGGTCACATAGGTGTAAATTGTTAATCAGTTCATTGGCTTCGGCTATATTGTCGATACGGTTGTATAAGTCTGTACGGGTGGCACAATTCCAGCCATAGCAATCATTAAACTTTTGCAGTACGGTCTTGGTGATTGCTTCGCGGCACATAAACATAGTGATAAAGCCTGGTGTGAATACTGAACCATCTTTGTGGCCGTTTATTTTTTCGAATATGAGACCTAAAACAGAGGCATTGATGAGTGTTTTAGCCTCTTCTTGCACTTCTTCACTGCCTTCGCTCGCAAAGTTATAAGCATCAAGAAAAGCAAACAAGTATTGCAGGGTAGGCAATGCGCTGACTTGCAGATTACGTTTGGGGTTCCGCAATACGCTACTTGTCAAGACGGGAAGTTCCGTACGCTGTGAAAGGCTGTTTATCTTGATTGTTTTACTTTCCAAATCTGTCACCTCGAAAAGAGAACTGTTGAGATAGGGAACGTAAGCAAAATCACGCATAATGGACTGTGTGCGGTGGCTCATGTCACGTGCAAGCACTTGGAAAAAAAGTGTGTTGAGGTCATCATAGTCATGAATCTTGGCTGTTGAAAGAAATTTATAGATAACATCTCCATTGTGGTATTTCAACATCTGAGCCTCCAACAGTTTCAAGAAAAGGATGCGATTCATCCAAGTGATGCACAGTTCCATTGCAACATTAAATAACCGTTCCTCATAATCGTTCCCATACAGACTACCATTTACGTGGCGCAAACAATCCTCTGCATCCAGTTGGTTAATAGTATTCTCCAGTAATGAAGCCTCGTCACGCCGTTCCACAGCTTTGCGTACAATCACGGTCTTGTTATTCTCTTTGCGTTCCTCAATACCAATAATGTGTAGCAGCTCAGTGTAGAATCCACGGTTGAGCGAATTGCTGTCGTTCTGGAACGATAGCTTCAAAAGGTGTGTGTCGCTGAATATCTTATAAAGTTCGATAAGTTTACGTGAAGTACTGCCGTCTGTTTTATCAAGCAGGTGTCGATAGTCCTGTAAGTTGAAGTAAGTGTATTCAAGGCTGTCTTTCACCTCCTCAATATAGGTTGTTGCAATTTCAGTATAGAAGAAGTCGGTTTTACTACTGGTCTTGCGCCCATCCACAAAATCTTGAAACTCACGATGTAGTTGTCTGTTAAGATAGAATTTGCGTTCAAACTCATGGGCGTCAAAAATAAAGAATTCATGAATATTAGTAGCGATGAGATATTTAATATCGTTGTTCTTCTTACTGACACGTTCTTTGAGATAGTATAGCAATAATTCCTGCAAAGCTTTACGATTGAGATTGTCATTAGAAATCATCTCACTTTTGTTGGTGGTGCTCTTTACCTCAATCAATAACCCAATATTGGACTTGGTAGTTTTATCCAACCGGATAGCCAAATCAATATCTTCTTCGGGAGCCATGTAGTATGTCTTGTAGAACGTTTCGCTTAGGAAATTACGTAAATGTTCTTTCTGCGTTTCTTCTCTTTGCCCATCCACTACATTGTCTCTCAATGTGCGAAGGGCATTTTTGAATAGGTCAAAATCTGTTGTTTCAATCGCAACCTGTCTATATGCTTTGTTCAGAACTTGATTCGGTTTGAGTAGTCCCATAATGCTTGGTAAATGAGTTAATAAAATACAAAATTATATAGAAAAATCGATTTTTTCTACACCGGCACAATAAAAACCGAGGCCAACCCTCAAACTCTGCTTCATACTTCGTTTAATTGTTACGAATGTCCTATATTTAAGGAGTGTAACTAAAAAATCTCAAATATGGACAAAGACAGAATCGTGGCCGGCCTTGATGTCCACAAAGATACAATTTATCTCTGTGTGATGGATAATACCGAGGCCGTTATTTTTGCAAAAGTTTATGGTACATTGACTCCTGATTTAGAACTTGTGTGTTCCGAGATGGTTTCTCATGGGGTGACAGAGGCAGCCATGGAAAGCACTTCAACCTATTGGGTCCCTGTGTGGAATGCCTTGTGCGAGAGCATGTCTCTCAAATTGGTAAATCCTTATTTTATAAAGCAGCTTCCCGGTCGCAAGAGTGATGTGAAGGATGCCCAATGGATAGCGGAATGCTTGTTGAAGAATCTGATTCGTGGAAGTTTTGTGCCGGATAAGACAGTGCAGGACATGCGCAAGTATAACCGTCGCATCTTCGACCTGAATGAAGACCTGACGTATAACAGCAATAAACAGGACGCTGCTTTACAGCGATGTGGCTTCCGGTTAAGTAACTATGTCTCCCGAGTCAATGGAAAAAGCTATCAGAAGTGCGTCCGTGCAATAATAACCGGGATAACCGACCCTGAGGAGCTGGTGAAACTCATTCATGGAAAAACTCTACGGAAATACGGACGTAACATCATAAAGGATGCCGTAACGGGTGACTTTCACCAGGCAGACATCTGTTTGTTAAAGCAATACGCAGAGCTTATAGGGGTAATCGAGCGACAAATCGAAGAATGCAGGAATGCTCTCATTTCCATGTGCCAGGAACACTTCCCGAAACAATTCAAACGTCTACAGAGCATCCCCGGTGTTAAAGAACGCGCCGCTTCGGCTATAATTGCGGAGACTGGGGCTGACATGAAACCGTTTGAAAAAGCAACAAACCTTGTGGGATGGTGTGGATTGAAACCACGCAATGATATAAGCAACAATAAAGTCAAAAGCAACAGGACGACGCATGGGAACCGATTCCTGCGTCAGATATTGATTGAAATATCCTGGGTCGCATCAAGAACCCGAAACTGCTTTTTCTCAAACTTCAGCTACGTGCAATGCACCCAACGCCATAAGAACAAGATGAAGATACAAGTAGCCATCGCCCGAAAGTTATTGGTCGCAGTATGGCACATGCTGACAAAAGACGAGGATTTTATAGATGTTTACCTCAAGCGGCTTGAAAAGCAGGCGGAATGGCAAAATGATCTTCAAGCATTAGAATCGTTATTGGTCGGATAGACCTTTCCGATATACCTCTATCGACAACATAATTACCTTTGTGCTGCCACATGAGCGCGTTTACAAAATTATTGTATCCATAGAGGGATTGGACACCGGCGTAGTCCTTTTAGGCTGAAGAGGAAAGTAACAAACTTTACTAGTTCAGACGACAAAATACTTGTTGTCTTAGACGTTTTGTGGGAAAATTTACGGACTATAAGTATAATTAATTAGATACAAGTAAGTTACATGCGAATATAAGAGCGGGAGATTTTTCTTTTTAGAGGAAAGGTAGTCTAAAAACTTGATAATAAAGAATGAACGTATTGGTTTAACGAAAGTTTGTTCTACCGCCAACCATTATCAACATATAATGGCAGGCAGTAGATTTGACATGACTCTGCCTATTATATTGTAATGTCAGTCAAAGCAATCACATGATTATCTTCCTTAGCGCTTCTCATTTGTAGTAGCATCAGTACCTCATTCAATCTCTGGTTGTTTTCTATGCCTATATGCTTGTACCCATATCGTGGAGCATATTCCTTGAAGAACCGCACAAGTTCCTGCAATTCCTCTTCCTGCCTCTTGGCGAAATTGCAATGCACAAGGATGATGCACCAATCGGGGAAACCGCCTACGCCATTGCTATACTCCCAAAAACGAATGTAGAGCTTTACGGGCTTGATGTTTACACCTATGCAACAGCCGTTCATTGTCGGTGTTACATGTAGGCTGTTTCTGTAACCGAACCTCTCGCAAATATAGAGGTCGAAATCCAATAAGAAATCTTTCTGTACCATTGTCGTTAATCTTTTGAATTGATAAGTAAATCGTTATAATCTCATGCCACGCTTGCGCTTAGCTTTCTTCTTCTTTCTCAGTATCTCAGCCATCTCTCGGTCGGCTTCCGCATCGGTGGCATTGTAAGACGAGCCGTTGATACTGAACAAGCCTAAGCCACCACCAAAGCTATCTTCGGAACGATTTTGCAGTACGGTCTGTACCGTTTTCTCTCTTGGCTGCCGGATAGCTGTTTGCCTATTGTTGAAATCATCTTCAAAGGCATTCCGTTCCAATTGGTAGTCGATGTTCATGTAACTGAACTCCCGACTGACCTTTGAGCCGGAAAAGGATATACCACCATACTCGAACTTCACGCCTTGTATCTCCCTTGTTGTCCGGCTTACCTTGAATTTCAGTTCTATGTCCCTATGGGAAAGTGCATCTTTCAACTCTTCCCAATTTCGAGCATTGAGCAGCTCCTCTTTCAGTGCTTTGTAAACCTCATGCTTCGCCTTGTCGTAGGGGCGCAAGCGTTCCTCTTTAATATTTTCCTTGCCGTTAGCGAAGTGCAGCCTGTATTTGGCTGTAAGCATCTTGCAGACATTCTCGTTGCGGTAGAAGTCGTTCTTGTCGCTGATGGTCTTGCCGTCATTGTCCACACGATTGAAAACGATATGGCAGTGCGGATGTTCTCGGTCAGTGTGTCGGGCTATGATATACTGCGTATCAGTAATACCCATCTTCGTCATGTAATCATGGGCTATCTGCAACATGAGTGCATCGTCATAGTGTAGCCGTTCACCATCTTCGGGCGAGAAATTGAGCGAAGTATGCCCGACCGTGTTCTTCACCTTGGCATTGAGCAACGTCTGCAACTCGAACAGTTCCGCCATCTGTTCGGGCGTTCCCTCTACGCCTACCGCTTCCAGCAACTTGGATTTGTCCTCTCTCAGCACATAGCACACGCAACCGCTGAACGATGTGCCTTTCGTCTGCTTACCTATCATCTTTCAGTCGGGTTATGAGTTGCGACACTTCCTTTGCTACGTCCTCGCATTTTTCGGCTACGGCAAAGAATCCGTAGGTGTTCGCCTGTCTCGCCAACTGGTTGAGGTTGGTACTTTCTCCAATCAACTGCCGGATGACGACAAGGTGTTCTTTGTTGATTCGTTCCCGTACCGTTCCGTTCATGATGAGCGAACGGATGGTTTCGCTCTTACTCTGTTTGCTCCGTCTGCACAATGCACCCAGCCAACCGAGTTCATCGTCTGTCAGGCGCAAAGTGACTATGTTGTTTTTCTTCATCTGTTCTATCTGCTTTTTTAGTGAATAATCCGGTTGATGTAATCTGAAAAGTCCGTGACCATCGGGAGCCGTCCCCCTCCTCTTTTTGAGGGGCAAGTGGTCGGGGAATGTAATACACCGACATTAACTTGCTAACCTAAAAAAGATGTGTTTCCCGGCTTACAAGTGGAATCCTTTCTTCTTCGGTTTCGGTCGGACAGAAACCTCGCTTGCTTTATTCTCCACCGCTCTTTTGCCACATAGGAAATCGTTCAAATCCTTGTACCCTGCGTAGTGGATGGAAGCATCCCAAACCCGATAGGAAAATACCCGTTGCAATTCCAAACATGCCTTATTTCCTGCTTGGTCATTGTCGAAAAAACAATGGATACGTTCATAGTCCGATAACCCGTTCATTGCCTTGCCAAGATTGGAAACGGAGTTGAGAACCATGTAATCCTGTCCTTTCAAGTTAGGGGATTGCGGATTCTTCCGTTTTCGGATAGTTAGGAAAGAAAGATAATCCATGAAGCCCTCGAACAGGTAACATGAATCTTTCCGTTCGCCATGATGCTGTATATGGCTGACATCTTTCGGAGATATGCAGCCCTTGAATGGAAAATTTAAAGTCGATTGACCCACTATTATAAAAGTCTTCTGACCCACCTTTATAACCGAAACTGATCCGCTGTGATTATAATAAAAATTGCCCCTATATAATTACCATATTTCAGTCTTGTTTTCGTACTTTACAAAGCATTTTAACCCGGTATTATTAACCGAATAAAATTTTAAAGAATGAAAATAAGAATCAAGCACATACTGCGGTGTTATCAGTCAGGAATGAGTATCCGCGGTATCAGTTCTTCTCTCCTTGTTTCACGTAATACAGTCAAACGTTATATCCGTATATACGAAGATATGGGTATAGAACTTGAGCGTCTGTTGAAAATGGACGAGCAGCATCTGCATGAGCTTTTCGGTACGGAGACTGACAAAGAATCGTCTGGATCTGCAGAGTATAAGTATCTTCAAGAACGTATACCTGATTACATGAAACGACTTAAGGTCCGTGGGACAACAAGAAGGTCCTTGTATGAGGAATATCTTAAAAATCGTCCACAAGGTTACAGCTACTGTTCTTTTTGTTTGTATATCAGACGAGAAAGGGAAGTAAAGATTCCTGTTGGACGCATAGATCATATAGCCGGTGATCAGATGTATGTGGATTTTGCCGGTGACAAACTTTATCTCTCATACGAAAGAACAGGCAATAAGGTTCCCGTAGAAGTATTTGCCGCCATACTTCCATGCAGCCAGATTACCTATTACGAGGCTGTACCATCACAAAAGAAAGAACACCTTATCCAGGCATGTGAAAATGCTTTCCATTATTTTGGAGGTGTCCCCAATGCCATAGTTCCAGACAACCTGAGATCAGCCGTAACAAAGCCTGGAGGTGTTGAACCTGTAATCAATGACGACTTTGCTGCATTTGCAGACCATTATGGATGTGTTGTCTTCCCGGCAAGAGTACGAAAGCCTAAAGACAAAGCTCTGGTTGAGAATGCTGTAAGACTGCTCTACAGGGAGGTGTATTCAAAGATGACGGGATTGAAATTCAATGATCTTGAAGCCTTGAACATAGAAATAATGAAGCATACGGATGCGTTGAACAGCCGAAAGATGTACAATCGCAACTACAGCCGTCGGGAACGTTTCCTCGAAGTCGAGAAAGACAGGCTGCATACATTGCCGGCAACAAAATTTATATCAAAAAGCCGGAAAACGGCAACTGTCATGAGAAACAGTTATGTATCGCTTAACAATCACTATTACAGTGTTCCTAAAGAGTATATCGGCGATACTGTAGAATTACTGTATGATGGGGACACAGTGGAGATATATCATAAGTTCAGACACATAACGACACATCGAAAGGATGATACACCTTTCACTTATTCAGAAAAACCGTCCCACAAACTTTCGGGAGTGCCACATGAATACAGAATCAGAATGGATGATATATACCGCAAGGCATGTGGAATTGATCCGGTATTGGAAGAGTACATAAAGCGTGTGGCCGTTGCCAAGAAATATCCGGTCCAGGCCGTACGTTCAGCCGATGGCATATTAAGTCTTGTGGAGCGTTTCGGACATGACAGGGTGGTTCTTTCATGTCAGGTGGCAATGGAATTCGGTATGTTCGGATACAACGAACTTGAAAGTATTCTGGTAAACAGGGAAGATGAGAAGTATCATGTACAGATGGAGGGACAGGCTCCAGAACTTACCCCCAAACACAGAAATCTCAGAGGCAAGGATTATTTTAACTCTAAAAACATGGATAAAAATGACAAGTAATAATAAAACAAGCAGAACTGTCGGAAAAAATATGGACAGAATAATGGAACTACTCTCCAAGTTACGTTTTTACGGTATGCTTGAAACATATAGAAATGACTGCAGGACCACATCCTCTGATGGTATGACAAACGATGAGTTTCTTAAATGGCTTCTTGAAAGCGAATATGATTACAGACGCAATGTAAGCATTGAGAGACTGATAAAGTCTGCAAACTTCAGATATAAGGCATATATGGAAAAAATAGACTATACCATAAAACGTAACCTTGACCGTAACCAGCTTGAGAGACTTGCATCTCTTGATTTTATAAGAGACGGACAGAATGTTTTCATCACGGGAAGCTCCGGTACAGGTAAAAGCTATATAGCTTCAGCCATAGGATATGAGGCATGTAAGAATGGAATAAAGACTTTGTATTCAAATGCGTCAAAGCTTATGGGACAGCTTAAAATTGCCAAAAACAAGGGCACTATAGAATCTGAGATGAAAAAAATAGAAAAGTGTCAACTGCTGATTCTTGACGATCTGTTTCTTATAGGACTGGATACCAGGGAAAGGTCAATCCTTATGGAAATAATAGAAGACAGACACGGATTAAAATCAATCATAATAACATCACAACTTCCTGTCGAAAGCCGGTATGATGCAATTGGTGATCCTACAGTAGCTGACGCAATCCTGGACAGAATTGTACATACAGCACACAAGATTGAACTTACCGGGGATTCTGTAAGAAAGATTAATGCTAAAAAGAAATAGTATATATTGTAGATTATTATAATTGAAAATGACCCGGGTTAAAATGCATTTTTCTTTATTTAAATCTAATATTTTTTTGATGGGTCAATTTAGAGTATAATAGTGGGTCAATCGACTTTAAATTTTCCACATTTACAACAACTTAAAAGGTTTTCGGTGCAAGCCGCAAAACAGCTCTGTGTGGCTGGTGCAAGGAGGTGTGTCGTAATGCACGATACACCTTCTTTTTTATTCATTACTATACAACTCGGTTCATTTTCTTTAAGCTGCGATATTTTGAGGATTTCTTTGATTTATGTGTTCGCAACATCTAAATATAGCTACTGTAAACTCATAAAACCGTCTAATCAGCCAATCCATACCTTCTTTAGCCATTTTTGCACACATCTTTTTTATATTGAAGGCAACGGCAAAGAAGGCAAAGTCCATGAAGACCTTATCCTTTCCAAAATGGCGGAAACGTTTGTAATTCATATTGTTTTTCATTTGTCCGAACACGGCTTCCGGTTCTATGCATCTCTGTCCTCTGTGTTTCAGTCCTTCCTTGGAACATAGCAACTCTTTAGCTTTCTGCCTGTATTTTCTGAGCCTGTGATTCAGTTCTATCGTCCTGTTTCCTTTTGCTTTAAAACATCGGCATCTTAGCGGACAGCCTTCACATCTGACGGCTCTGTATCTGGCATTCTCGCTGACATATCCGGATGCGGTTTTCACATGTCCGGTCCCTATTCTTTGCATCTTCTGTCCCATGGGGCAAATGCAAAAGTCATGTTCTTCATTGTAGTAGAAGTTTTCCGCCTTGAACGGGTCCGGTTTGAACCTCGACCGCTGTTCCATGTGGAAGTAGTTGTACTTGACGTAGGCTTCCATACCGTTTTCTGACATGAAGCGGTAATTCTCCTCAGAACCGTAGCCGGAATCGGCCACCACCGTATGGGCCAACCTGTCATATCTGCCTGAGAAGGATTGCAGGAAAGGTATCATGGTCAGTGTATCCGTAGGGTTCGGGAAGAGTGCAAAATCGGTAATGAACTGGTTCTCGGTGCCGATCTGGAGGTTGTAACCGGGCTTTGTCTGGCCGTTACGCATGGCATCCTCCTTCATTCTCATGAAAGTAGCGTCCTTGTCCGTTTTGGAATAGGAGTTCCTGTCCTGCAGCGTGTCCAGATGGTTGTCGTATTCCTGCAGCGTGTCCCTGTGCTCCTCCAGTTCCTTCAGCTGTTTGCGTTTCTTTTTCAACGCAGTCTTTTCCTCTTTCGTGGAGGGTTCAGGAACCTGTTCAAGGGCTTGACGCAATTCTCCCGCCATTTCAGTCAGCATGGCCGGAGTGAATTCTATTTCCTCATTGCTTTCCGATGAGTTCTCCTGGGCGATGACATCGTCTGTCTGTTCCAACAGGACATGTATCTTCTTCATCAGGCGTTCACGGTTCCGCTCAACCGTTTTTCGCCAGACGAAAGTATACTTGTTGGCTTTGGACTCAATCTTGGTCCCGTCAATATATTCCACATTCAGGCTGATGAAGCCTTTGGAAGAGAGAAGGAGTACGGTTTGGGTAAATACTTCGTTGATTTCCTTCTTCACCCGGTTGCGGAAACGGTTGATGGTAATGAAATCCGGTTTCTCATATCCGGCAAGCCAGATATAATGGATGTCACGGTGAAGGAGCTTTTCAATTTTCCGGCAGGAATAGACGTTGTTCATATAGGCATATAGAATGACCTTGAGCATCATCCTGGGATGGTAAGGGCTGCGGCCGCATTCCTTATACAACTTCCTGAAACTTTCAAGATTCAGGCTATCAACCAGAGCGTTAACCATGCGCACCGGATCATTCTCTGCAATATCCTCGTCAATTCTTTGAGGAAAAAGAACTGTTTGGTTGGGATTGTAAGGACGAAAATGTATCTTTGTCATAGTATAAATTGTATGCTTAAAGATACAAATTCTTTAGGTAATAACAAAGCCCCAGCTTGTGAAAGTAGGGGCTTTGTGCATAAAAAAAGAAGGTGCGCATTTTGACACACCTTCTTGCACCACAGAAATACACACTGAAAATCAATACTTTACACTTCGAGTAAAACCACTGGTGCAACCTCGTTTCTTGCACCGCCTCCTGCTTTTATGCTTTTCCTGTAATCCGGTAATCCCGAAAAATAAAAAATCCCCCGAAACATTTCCCTTTTTCGGTCAAAATCCCTATATTTGCATCAGTTCCAAGAGCAAAGCGAAGCAATGCAGCGAAACCCGCACAGCTACCAAATCGCTACCGGCTACCGAACTTTCTACTCTTTAAGTCTTATCTACCAACCGATTACAAAAAAACGATTGTTTTTTTTGAAAAAAACTTTCTTTTTTCTTGAGATAATGGATGAAAAATGAGGTGCAGACAGATTCTTAATGAAAAGAAGAAAGTATTTTTGCAGAAAATGGAATGATGATGTATATCAATTGTCTCTTTTAAACAAGTAAAAAAGGAATGTCTCTTCCCTGGTTTAAGGAAGAGAATAGGAGAGGGGAATAATTGTTTTGTGTGCGATATAAATGCCGGGCAAGATGTATGATTACATTTGCTTGTAATCCTTGGCCAATCCTCCTTCACTTGTTTCTTTATAGAGTGACGGTAGGTCATGTCCGGTCTGTTGCATCACTTGCACTACTTTATCGAAAGAGACACGGTGCATGCCATCGGTGAAAGCTGAATAAAGATTAGCATCCAGCGCACGTGCGGCGGCGTATGCATTTCGTTCGATGCAGGGAATTTGTACCAATCCGCATACCGGGTCGCATGTCATTCCCAAATGGTGTTCCAAGCCCATTTCTGCTGCATACTCAATTTGTGCAGGACTGCCCCCGAACAATTGATTGGCGGCAGCCGAAGCCATTGCGCAGGCAACGCCTACTTCTCCCTGACAACCTACTTCTGCTCCGGAAATGGATGCGTTGAATTTGACGATATTGCCAAACAGGCCGGCAGTGGCTAACGCACGTAAAATGCGCATATCGCTAAAGTCACGGCTTTTTTGAAGATGATAAAGTACGGCAGGCATGACTCCGCAGGAACCACAAGTAGGAGCGGTTACTATTTTACCACCGGAAGCATTTTCTTCACTTACGGCTAAAGCATAAGAGAAGACGAGTCCTCTGGATTGCAGGGATTGTTTGTATCCGGTAGCACGTATGTAATAAGTGGAAGCTTTCCGCCGGAGATTTAGTGGTCCGGGTAGTACGCCTTCTGCTTCGAGTCCACGGTGGATGGCATCTTTCATGGTAGTCCATACTTCAGCCAGGTAGTCCCATATATCTTCTTCTTCACATTCTTTTACATATTCCCAATAACTTTTTCCGGTATCTTCACACCATTGGAGTATTTCGGTCATGTTTTCCATACCATATACATCGGGGCTTTCGATGGTTGGATTGTTATTATTTTCTGCCAGTGCACCACCGCCGATGCTATAAACAGTCCAATTCTCCTGCACTTTATTGTTGCTATCCAGAGCTGCGAATGTCATTCCGTTCGGATGAAACGGTAGAAAGACTTTGGGCTGCCACACAATTTCTACCGGGGCAATGGGTTGCAAGGTGTCTATGATGGCCACATCCGTCATGTGGCCTTTGCCTGTAGCAGCTAAACTACCGTAAAGGGTTACTTTAAAAGATGCAGCATCCGGATGACGCTCCAGAAACATTTCGGCAGCTTTACGTGGTCCCATAGTGTGGCTACTGGAAGGTCCTGTGCCTATTCTGTATAGCTCTTTAATCGATTTCATGACTGATGATGTGTTTTTGTTAATACCATTTCTTTTTTCTGAAGTACAAATATACAATAATACCGATAATTGCCATTACAATCCAAGCAAATAAATACCCGTATTGCCATTCGAGCTCGGGCATCCATTTGTTCTTTGGACGTTTTGTTTACAGGTTAGTCCAAATCGACTACTGTGATTCCGGCACCGCCAAACTGCACATGTTCGTCGGCATAGTGATTCACTCCCGGTACGGTGGCCAGATACTGGCGGATTAGTGTACGAAGTATTCCCGTTCCTGTGCCGTGAAGGATACGTACACGGTTCATGCCGACTAATATGGCGTCATCAATAAAATAGGTGACTGCTTGCAGAGCTTCGTCTCCGCGCATTCCGCGTACGTCAATGTCTTGTTTGAAGCTAAGCTTCTTTTCGTACATCTGATCGTGTGTCTGGCTACTGACAAAGGTGCTTTTGGCGATTCCTTCCGTCTTGGGTGCGTTATTGGTACGTTCCAGACGGTCTGTTTTTACGGTCGTTTTTATACTTCCAAAAGCAACGGTCGCATTTTTACCATTGATTTCCATCACTTGGCCGACACTTGTCTGTCCTTTGATTTTTACATTATCACCTACTGCAATCGGCACTATTTTAGGAGCACTTGACGGGGAAGAGGCTGCGGCTTTCGGTTCGTTTTTCTTATTTTTCTTCCGTTCTTGTTTCTCCTTTAATTTCTCCATTTTCCGCGCAATCTTCTCTTCATGCTCTTTAGAAGCCAGCGCATCTAAAGAAGTACGGAAGTCTGTCAGCTCCTGACGTGCTTGGCGTGTCTTTTCCTTTTCAGCTTGTGCTTCCTTGATGGTGCGTATTGTATTTTCAATGCGTGCATTGGATTCCTGGAGCATCCGTTCCGCTTCTTCTTTTGCTTGCCGGATGATCTCTTTCCTTGATTTCTGTAACTCTTCCATTTCCGTTTGGTAGCGGGCAATGGTTTCTTCCATGTGCTTTTCCCGTTGACGGATAGTTTGACGTTTTCCTTCCCAGTAACGCTTGTCGCGCACGATGTCCTGAAGGTATTTGTCGGCATTGATATATTCGCTTCCTACGATTTCCGAAGCATCTGCAATGACATCTTCCGGCAATCCGATTTTTCGTGCGATTTCTACGGCAAACGAACTTCCGGGATTTCCGATTTGTAGTTGGAAAAGTGCTTGCATGAGATGGCGGTCGTAAAGCATGGCTCCGTTCACTACTCCTTCATGATCTTCGGCAAAATGTTTCAGATTCTGGTAGTGGGTGGTGATGACTCCGAAGGTTCTTTTCTGGTTGAAACGTTTCAGGACGGCTTCGGCAATAGCACCTCCAATTTGCGGTTCCGTACCTCCACCGAACTCGTCAATCAGGATAAGGCTCCGTTTGTTGCAACTTTTCATCATGATTTTCATATTGGTCAGGTGAGAAGAGTAGGTACTCAAATCGTCTTCAATAGATTGCTCATCACCAATATCGATAAAGATGCTGCTGAATATACCGGTGTGACTGCGTTCGTGCAAGGGAATGAGCATACCGCATTGCAACATATATTGCAGTAAACCGACTGTTTTGAGGCAGACGGACTTACCTCCGGCATTCGGACCGGATATAATAAGAATACGTTGTTTTTGATTCAGTTCTATATCCAGCGGTACGACTTTCTTTCCGTGTTTGGCAAGTGAAAGTTGTAATAAAGGATGCACAGCCATTGTCCAGTCCAGTAGTTGCTCATTCTCTACAGCGGGCTTCAGGCTATTGGTCTGTATGGCGAAATAGCTTTTCGCACGGATAAAATCTATTTCTGCCAGAAATTCGTATGATTGAAGAATTTCCGGGATAGACGGACGGAGCACGTTTGAAAACTCGGTAAGGATGCGAATAATTTCGCGTCGTTCGTCGCCTTCGAGTTCGCGAATACGGTTGTTGGCTTCTACGACTTCCGCCGGTTCTATAAACACGGTTTTTCCGCTAGCGGATTCGTCGTGTACAATACCTTTGATTTTTCGCTTGAGTCCGGGGGCGACGGGGATTACCAAACGTCCGTCACGCATGGTGGGAGCTACGTCTTTATCTACGTATCCTTCGGATTGTGCGTTGCGCAAGATGCTGTTTAACGAGCGGGAAATATTTCCCATCGTACTGGCAAGCTCGCGACGTATACGGGCTAATTCGGTGGAAGCATTATCCTTGATTTTTCCATATTTGTTAAGGATGCCGTCTATTTTTCCTATCAGTTGTGGGAAAACGGCTATATCTCCTGCCAATCGTTTCAGGCTGGGGTAGGGGGTGTCGTTCTCTTCTTCATCTTCATTTCGATGGAGAAAGCGTACAATGTCACGGATGGTTTCTAACGAACGGCGCAGGTCGAATAGTTCTTGCTCGTCCAGATACATTCCTTCTATCCGCACTCGCTTTAGCGAAGGGCGGACATCAAAGAAAAATTGATCGGGAAATCCATCTTCTTCCTGAATGATGCGAACAAACTCTGTTACCTGGTTTAATTTTTCCTCTACTTCTTCATATTGCTCAGAAAAGTTCATGTCTGTGACTCTTTCTTCGCCTAAAGTGCTGAGACACTTATCTTTTAGTAACTGCCTGATTTGATCGAATCCTATCTTTTGCTCAAAATTTTGAGGGTATATCATATCTTTGTTCTTACTAATGGACTGCAAAAATACGATTATTTTGCGAAAAAATTATCAGAATGTTTGCAGATTTAAAAATGATTCGTATCTTTGCACCGCTTTCAACGGAAAGCACTTCTGATAAAGGAGTTTTGGAGAGGTGGCAGAGTGGTCGATTGCGGCGGTCTTGAAAACCGTTGTACTGCGAGGTACCCGGGGTTCGAATCCCTGTCTCTCCGCAATAAACGCTGAAAATCAGCAAATTGCAAAGCAAACACCCAATTTTACACCCAAGAATGTAAAATTGGGTGTTTTTGTATTCTTTAAGATTGATAGTATGGGAAGGTAAGTGGAAAACCTCCCTTTTAACGTGCAAACCACTTGTTTTTTCTTGGATATAACGGGGAATTTACGGATTAATCTCAACTATTAAAAACTGTCATTCAACAAGTTCAAATTCACATTTTCCCGATTCACATCCATTGAATATAACAGCAATCTGATGAATGCCGGGATAAAAAGTTCTTGTCGTTATGGGGCGAAACGAATGTTTCCTATTGACTTCCGTAATGGAGTTTCCTTTGTATTCCTTCTCACTGATTTTATAGACTTTCCTCGTCATCTCTCCATTCATTTTCCGATAATAGATTCCGTATTCCAATCTTATTGTCCGTTTTTCCGTATTATAATTGTTTAGATTAAAACAAAATTCAACAGAATCACCCATTTTTATTCTTTTTGTAAGAATCTTAAAGTCACCTATGCTGATATTGTCATTCAAACTCAGTCCAAACAGGTTCAATATCTCGTGATTCCCCTGCTTAAGCAATGTTCGGCATCCATGCTTGATAACCCAATCAATATTCTCTGATTGCCCTTTCCATTTTTTAGCCAAAGCAATTACGATTTGTGGATTATCCTTTGAAATATCGTTCAGGTTATTGGCAACACTCAACCTTACAAACCTGGATGGATCGTTTTTCAGATTTTCCATAATCGGAATGATGGGAGCTGGATTTTCTTTTAATTTAGGCAATGACATCGCCCACGGCAGACGAGGTCTGCACCCTTCCGATGCAAGCCTCCTTACCCCCCAGTGCGGATGTTTTGACCAAGCCAACATCTGTTTCATCATTTCATCTTGATATTTCACAATAAAGGCATGGGTCACAAATTCGCAAGTCGTGAATTGCGTAATTCGCTCAATGGCTTTCACTGATGTCTCATAGTCCTCTATTCCATATCGCTCCACATAATGGTCCAAAATAACCCCATATTCTAATGTCAGCAAATTGAAATTTTTATCGTCTATCTTTGAAAAATCGAGCAGTCTAACTTTTACACAGTCTAATAATTTAAAGATTTTCGCAACAGCTTCTTTATACTCGGTTGGCATAAACTTGTGCAGAACAGTAGTTATGTGTGCAATCCGCTGCTTATAACCTCTGTTCTCCCATTCTTCATCCATAACTAAAGTTACAAACTTGTCTACACTCATGTTCTGGAGAACAAGAGACAAGTCGTTGACAAACCTTCCAAAGAATGGCTTATCAAACATATTTTTAAAAGATTCTGCCATTACTTTTATCTTACTACTATACCATTTTCGATGTTGATTTCAATTTCATAGTCCTTTATATCCTTGATTCCGATGCCGCTATGAGTTCTTTATCTGCTTCGATATTCTTCATCTACAAAATAATACAATGCTCCATAGCACGATGGAGCGATTTATAAATGCAGAAGCACAAACTACTGATGCAACACTCGAAGTCGAAAGTCGTAGGAAACCTTGTGTACAGATGTAGAGGTAGCAGCCCATGCTGTATGCGTGAGAACCACTATGCAATCCCAGTACACTGGTGAATTTCCTACGTTCTCGACTTACAAGAGAGCATAACGCTTCTTATTTTCTTATTTCTTGGAAAGAGTTGCCCCTATCCGAATGCAAAATTAGTTATTTTATTGATGTTTTGGATTATATAGAGCGGAATTATAGCTTGAATCCTCTATTTTTTCTTGGCTCTTCCGCTGACTGTCGTAAACTTTGCCGTAATTTATTCCACTGTTCTTTGAACCATTCGTCTATCGACTGCTTGTTTATGGTCAGTATCAGTTTGCTATCATCGGTTGGATTCTTTTCCACCTTGAAAATATCATTCTTGATGTCAAACTTCCGTCTGTGTTCTTCGGAATAAATCCTGCCATTGCACCTGATAGCCTCTTTCTTGGTCAGGAGGCTCTCTATCATTTCTTTGGTGAAGCCGATGGCAGCACACAATTTTTCCATTCTCAACATCTCCCTGAGCATCGGAAACCACTTGAAAGCCTTTTCAAGCAAGGTATTCAGCCGTGATATTTCCTTGTCTTTGGCTTCAAGTTCCTGATTGTGTATTCCTTGAAGATTGCGTATCTGCTTGCCGTGCTGTTCCTGCATACGTTGCATTTGGGCTTTCAAGTCATCAATGCCCTTGTCCCGTTTGGCAATTTCCTGACGCAATTCGTCATTGGATTGCTCCAGTTTCTTCATTTTCCCGCTGCCGAAAAGAGAACCCACTCCGCTTGCTATGACAGTGGCAGCATCGGTAGCCACGCTTTTGAGCTTGTCCGTGCGTATCTCCGATTTTACCTGTCTGAGTTCCTGTTCTGCAAGGTTTACCTGCTGTTCCTTATGCCGCTTTATGGCTTCTATGCGTTGCAGTTCGGCTTTCTGTTTCTCAATGATGAAATCGTTTCGTTCCAAATGTTCTTTGCCAGTAACATTTTTTGATTGCCCACGTTCCATCATTAGAATGTCTGATGCCAAAGTCTGCATTGCTGCCATATCCTCGTCATTGAGTTTGCGGCTCTTTCCTGTATCGTGGTTCATCCAGTCAAAAACAATATGGGCATGATAATTCGGCTTGAACCATTTTCCACCCACTTGGAAACTCTCCTTGTCTTCTGTGTCAGGCTTTCCACCCAGCCAATGCCCCTCATCCTTATGCAGGAATATTTGGAGTGGCGTGATGCCCCAGCGTCTTTGGCACTCCTCGCCAAATTTATGCACATCTGCCAGTGTGGTGTCAGGTCTGATGAGCAATACTCCCTCACGTATGGGGGAACATCCTGCCACCTTGATTATTTTACCATTCTTTCCTTTGCGTTCCCGCTCTTTTTCCTGCATGGCACGTCCGGTCTTTTCCTTGACCATCCGTTTGATATTGTCGTAGTGCGTTTGCAGTTCGAGAGTGCCGAAGTTCGGGTTTATCCATTGTTCGTTGTCGGCAGAAAGTTCGGACACAACATAGATTTTGGACATCCCGATGTTTCGTATATACTCGGCAGTCCTTCGGTTATGCGCCTCACTCGATGCGATGTTGCAAGGCTTTATGTGTATGCTTGATTTTGTTGCCATAGCTTCTTTTTTTTGTTTACATTAGATTACTTTGTCCGCTTCCGTAACGGGGTTCTTAGGGGTAACCCATAAGCGGAGATTGCAAAGAGAGGGTCACTCTTTGCTCGGGGTTCTCAGGGGTGAAACGCCCTGAGTGGGTCATTAGGGCAAAGTCCTAATCCCCTCGGGAGAGCCCACAACTACGAAAGCGGAGCGTGTAGTTATAGTGGGCTATAACCGAAAGCCGTTCTTCTTTTTCGGTGGCTGGGTGTGCGTCTCTTTTACGGATTGGATTTGCCCTTTTCTTTCAGCCTGTTTCTGTAGGTATTCGTTCAAGTCCTTGCATTCGCTGTAGGTCTGCGAAGCGTCACGGATGTATAAATCCCTGCCGTATTCCATACGGATTTGCCGGAGTGCTTCCATCCCTGCACGGTCATTGTCAAAGAAACAATGGATGCGCTCGTAGCTACCCAAAGGATAGAGAGCCTTGCTTACATTCGATACGGAGTTCAGCACAATGTAGTCCTGTCCGTCCAACTCCGGATAATTCGGGCAGCTCTCCTGTCTCAATGTCAGAAAGGAGAGGTAGTCCATGAATCCCTCGAACACATAACACGTTTCCCTCGCTTTTCCCGACTGTCTGATATGGGAGATTTCCTTAGGGGCTATACAGCCTTTGAAATAGCGGTTGCGAATCTCATAGCCGCCCGATACATTAGGAAAGGCAATGGCGAAATACCGCCTGCCGTTGTTGGTGAAATGAGCTTCTCTGCATTCTCTTTTTGCCAGTTCCGTATTTATTCCCCTTTCCTGCAAATAGGAGAGCAGGGCAGGAGAAGAGAGCGGTACAATCTCCAGTTGCTGGAAACTTGGCTCGGAAAATGATTGCTTGCCAAAAGAGAAAGACACTGGGCGGATGTGTGGTGTCTGTTCCTCAATTTTCTGTAAGATGTAGGAAATGCAGGTGGAACAATAAAGCTCCTGTGCCAGTTCGATGATGCCGCCACCTTTGCCGAGTGCAAAATCATACCATTGGTTACGTTCTGTATTCACTTTGAACGAGGCTTCCGTTTCTTCCCTTAGCGGTGATTTATACCATAGGTTGATACCCTGTTGTTTGACGGGAGAATATCCCAAACTGTGAAGATAATCTGCTATCCTGATTTGCTTGGTTGTCTGTATATCCATAAAATGATTGTTTTAGTAGTTGGTGAATTGATTTATTTTTCTTTTCGCCCGTACCATTTTAAGAAGTACGGTCTATATAACCACTTCACTAAATTGTCGTATATATAGAGTACGGCAATAAAGTGAAGCGGTTTATCCATTCCTTGCATCACTTCGCTTTATCCTTAATATATAGACCCACAGAATAAAGTGAAGCGATTACAAGCAACAGGCTAATAGTGGAAGTCGGGCATGAATGTGTATTTTCTGCCGTTCTCCTGCACTATCATCCGCTTGTTGCGAAGCATGGTGATGAGCGGTACCGCCTTTTGATGGTTCAGCTTTACACCTATTGACGTATAGCTTTTGATTAAGGCATCTTCCAGCTCCTTGTAGCCATATTCCTCTTTCAGTCCGAAAACCGCTTCCAGTGCGATGCGGTGCTGTTGTTCGGTGATGTGCCTGTAAGGGTCGAACTTTTCTTCCTCGGGTCTTCCCGGTTTCCTGCTTTCTGTTTTGTAACCCTCTATGAGTTCGGGCAAGGCACTGTCGTTGATGCGAAAGGCAAAAGGCTCGAAATCCATTGCCCGGATGTGCATGGCTGAAACACTGCTTATATCCCCGTTACTCTTGTCCTTTTCCACCAGCAATACGGTTTCCGCCTTATTGTTTAACTCCGTGCCGATATGCCCTCTCGCATTCTCATCCCCTTTGTTCTGATGCAGTATCGTATGGATATGTATCTGCCTGTCGTCCGTCCACTGCATCAGTTTGGATATGATGCGTGTGGATTCGCCGGAACTGTTGATATCATATACCATGTCACGGATACCATCTATGATTACAAGACCAATGTCGGGCGTATTATAGATAGCCTGTTCGACAATCTTTATACGCTGCTCAGGTGTGTATTTTCTCAAGGCGAGAAACTCAAGGTTCTCATTATCCCTGTCATCAGGCAAGCCTGCCATCCGTAAAATACGTTTCATGACTTTCAGACAATGATAAGGACTTTGCTCCGTATCAACATAAAGCACTTTCCGCTTCCCGTCGGAGAGTTCCGCTACATACCGCAACACTGTGCCATTCTTCAATGCGGCGGCTACGATAGCCGAAACATTGAATGTCTTTTTACTTTTGGCTTTGCCGATGGATGCACTGAAATTGCCCAATGTCCCAATGACAGAACCATGCACTTTGAGGATTTCAGGTGCTTTCTCATAACTTTTCGACAGACTCAAACGTGAGGCTTGCCAAAGGATTACGGCTTCTTCTGCCGATATGTCCTTAAACTCTTTCATATAGTCCATAGCCATTCCTCCCGTTATTTCCGTCCTCCGGTTTTCTTTCCTGCCAGTTCAAGGGCAAGCTCCACATCCACGATAATCTTGCGTCCTATCTGGGTGATGGCTTTGTCAATCTTTCCGCTTTTCTTGATGCGGTTGGCGGTTGGCAGGCTGCACCCAAATAGTTTGGCTATGCCCAGTATTCCGTACACATACTTTCTTTCTGTGTCCGTAACGGGTCGTGGTTGCACTTCCACTTGATGGGAAGCGTGTTTGCTCAGGAATATGAACTCTTCGCCTGTCATCTGCCAGACGGGTTTTAATAATAACTCTTGAAGATTTGTCATCGTTCAATCTATTTAGCCGTTAAACAATCAGCCCTGCGCACTGGCTGTTATCTCTGTTCTCGAACGATGCAAAATTAGGTAGGGGCGTGAGTGGTAAGGATGTGGTTGGTGTAAATGGAATATCCTGTTATTTCTCTGAATATCAGATAATAAAAATACCACTCAAAAATTAATTTGAGTGGTAAAAGTGGTAATTTCGTAAAATGTCAGGACATATTACGGATTATCGGAATATTGCGTCCATTTCTTTGGCGAACTTCTGGTTACTGTCACTTGGAAAATCCGACACCGGTTCCTTGTACTTTGACTTGTAGTAGTTCTCGTCAATATCCAACTGTTTCAGGATTGTATTCTTCCATTTATCCCTGTCTTGTTTGGGCAGTCTTTCACTCATCAGGAATATCAGGTAACACACCCGTATCTTTTCCCTTGCCTTGATTTTTAATCCCTTTTCACAGGAGGATAGGTTCATGTTGGCATAGAAGTCGTGTGTTGTAATATCTTCAAACTGTTCCCCCACACAGACTTTATGAATAAGCGAAAGTAATTCTGCATCGAAATATTCGGGTTGCTCCTTTGGCGCATCCTGCTGTTTCTCTTGCTTGCTCGTTTCATCCGGCTTGTCTTTTGCTACGGGAATATATTTTGCTAATATTTCCATAAAATGGAAACTCAATTTATAAATATCTCCGCAACAGTTCTCAATATATTGGAGAGATTCCTTTCTTGCCTGCCTTTCCAATTCATAAAGCCTGTCCAGTTCTTCTTTTTCCTTCTCATATTCAGCCTTGCAGCGTTCATACTCCTTTTCGGCTTGCTTTTCTTCTGCTGCCGTATGTACCCTGTAGCCAATGGAATCATACCTGTTGTATGCTTCATTCAAAGGCTTGCTTAATTTTTGTGTAACCTCCAATTGTGCCTTTATATCAGCGTCATATCTGCCTGCGAAGTTGTAGCATACACGAGAAATTACCTCGTTATCAAACAATGGATGTTTTTCGTAAATCAGTATGTTTTTCTCTATTTCGGTTCTCAGGCTGTTGAGAACTAGAGTATATTGTTCCTTCGGTTTGTCAAGCACCAGTTCAAGGATGGCGGCTTCGAAAGCTTTTGTGTCATTGTATTGCTTGTAGAAGTCCGTGATGAATTTCTGCCTGTCAAAAGAGAAAGTATGGCTGATTATAAAGTCGCTGTATATCCGGTTGAGTTCACCATATTTGGGAATCATAATCTGTATTTCTCCTGCCATATACGCTTAGTTTACGGGTTCTTATCTTTATCAAGAAAGGAAGTCAGTTCTTCCTCCACTTCCTCTATACTTGGCAGAGCCGATTTTAAGTTTTCAGGTATAGCCTTGCTCAACTGGTAATCGCTGATGCCTATCGGCTGGTCGTAGCCTGTCAATGCGTATTGCGCTACAACTTCGTCTTTCCCCTTGCACAGCAACAACCCGATAGTCTTGTTGTCATGCTCTCCCCTCAGTTTATCATCCACTACATTGATGTAGAAGTTCAGTTGTCCCGCATACTCCGGTTTGAATGGGGTAGCCTTTAATTCTACTACAATGTATGCGTGTAAGGGAATGGAATACAGAATCAAGTCTGCATAGAAATCGCTGTTACCAATTTGAAAATGCTTCTGTCGGGCAACGAAAGCAAAGCCATTTCCCATTTCCAGCAAGTAACGTGTGACGTGCTTAACCAGTTGTTCTTCTATGTCCCTTTCGTCCGCCTTTTCCTTAGTTCCAGCCAAGTCAAAGATGTATGGGTCTTTTAGAAGGTAATTGGCAAGGTCGCTTTGCGGTGCAGGAAGCGTGGCTGTGAAATTGTTAATCTTGTTGTTGCTGATTTGTCTGCTATACAGATTGGTTTCAATTTGTATTTTAAGAACATTGCTGCTCCAGCCCATTTCCACGGACTGTTTCATGTACCAATAGCTTACACCCAATGGAAGCGAACTGTTAAGCATAATCACATGGCTTGCCCAATTGGTTCTTGCAACAGGTGATGCCATAAATATGTTTTCTATATCCTTAATTTCCATACGGTAAATGTCGGATACGGTTTTGGCAACATTATGAATTTGTGCAAGAGGTTCTTGCGTGATTATAATTTCTTTGTTATCAACGGATTGAATTTGCGCAAGAGGCTCTTGCGTAAATTGCACATCGTTTAAGTAGCGTACTTCGTCTGCAATTTTTTCCACGCTTGGAGCTATCAGCTTTGCGTCCGTTTCAATGAAATTCTGTAATGTCCTTAAAGGATACGCCTTTGCAAACTGACACATATAGGTAAGGTTGCGTTCCGAATAGCCTTTCTTTTCAGGGAAATTCAGCCGGATAGCCTTTGCCAACTGTTTGATGGTTTTGCTTCCCCATCCGTGCAGTTGCTGATGATAGAGAATATAGTTGCCCATTTTCCAGTAGTGGAACAACATTTGCGCATTGGCTGCGGTAATCAGCCGTACTTGCGCCTGTTGTATTTCTGAACCGACAGCATTTATAAATGCGTCAAAGTTCGTCTTTTCTATGTTATGTCCGTTGTTGTTCATCTTATGATATTTTCAGAATACAAATATACTTCAATGGTGGTAATCCATGAAACTAATTGATACTTTTATAGTTGATTAAACTTGTTCATGGCGTTTGCCCTGATGTCATCCGCTATGTCAATATAGGGTTTCATGGCTTTGTAATCACTGTGTCCAGTCCATTTCATAACCACCGGTGCCGGAATTCCGAGTGCCAACGCATTACAGATGAAAGTCTTTCTTCCGGCATGGGTACTTAACAATGCGTATTTGGGTGTGACTTCATCTATGCGCTCATTTCCCTTGTAGTAGGTTTCCCGTACAGGCTCGTTGATTTCCGCCAGTTCACCCAGTTCTTTCAGATAATCGTTCATCTTCTGATTACTGATGACGGGCAATGCCATGTGGTTCTCGAAATGAACATCCTTGTATTTTTCAAGAATGGCTTTGCTGTGGTCGTTCAGTTCGATTATCAGGCTATCCGCAGTCTTGACTGTGGTGACTTCAATGTGGTCGGGCTTAATATCACTTCTTTTCAAGTTACGGACATCCGAATATCGTAAGCTCGTGAAGCAACAGAACAGAAAGACATCCCTGACACGTTCCAAATACTGCTTGTCATGCGGTATTTGATAATCTTTCAGCTTGTTCAGTTCATCCCATGTCAGGAATATTACCTTTTTAGGGGTTGTTTTCAATTTGGGCTTGAATGCGTCGTATGCAATGTTCTGATGATGCCCTTTTTTGAAGCTCCAACGCAGGAACCATTTGAGAAATCCCATTTGTTTACCGATGGTGCTGTTTCTCATGTCCTTTTTGTCACGCAAGAAATTGACATACTCATTTAGCCCGAATTCGTTGAAGTATTCAAAGGTTACATCCTCCTTGAACTCTTTGAGGTGATTTCTTACCGCTGCAAATTTCTCGTATGTGGATGCCGTCCAATTATTCTGGTTGCCACACTCTTTTACAAACTCATCAAACACTTCCCAAAAACTAATCTGTGCTTCTTCCTGTTGTTCTTCACTGCTGTCTTTCATCCGCAGATTGAACGCATCCTTTAGCTGTTGGGTGGTGGGTATGGTTTCCTGCACCTCAAACTCCTTGAACACGTTTTGCATTTCGGCATAGTATTTCAGCAAGTCTGCATTGATTTCGGATGCGCTTTGTTTCAGCTTGTTGGTGCATCCGTTCTTTACCCGTTGTTTGTCGGCATCCCATTTGGCTACGTCAATCCGGTAGCCTGTTGTAAACTCGATGCGTTGGCTTGCGTATATGACACGCATACGGATAGGCACGTTCTCTACGATTGGCACACCGTTCTTCTTCCGGCTCTCCAATGCAAAAATGATGTTACGTTTGATATTCATAATTGGGTGCGTTTGAAATTCTACACCCAAATATACACCCAAAAATTGAAATAGCAAAAGGCATTTAGAAAGATTTAGATTTACTTTGCATTGTATATAATATATGATTATCAGTGATTTGCAATTTTATGATATTTTCTGAAAGCATAGGTTCTGGAGCCTCTCTCTCCGCTGAACAAACCGGACAATACCGGACAGTAAGCAGACAAGTCCCACAAATTCAATGATTTGTGGGACTTTTTTATCCCCTTGTGTCTGCCTTAAAGTACACCTTTTCGCCCCTAAAAGACAAAGTTCGTAACCTAACTCGTACCCCCGACAAACAAAAACGGAAAGGGGGTACAGATTGTCCGAAATTGGCGAAGTCCTGTCGCTATTTGGCTTGCCTGCATAGAACTCATTTTTAGAGAATTACAATAGTTTTGCAACTTAAAAAGTGAGTTATGAAATCGACATTCAACATTTGCTTTTACGCAAAGAAAGACAAGCAGAAAGCCAACGGTGCGTACCCCCTTTTCGCCCGTATTACAGTGGACGGCGTGGCGAGCCGTTTTAACACTAAACTGGACGTGCTGCCCTCTATTTGGGACGGTAAAATGGGCAAGGCTACCGGACGTACTTCGGAAGCCAGCCGCATAAACCGTATGCTGGATGATATAAACGCATCACTGAATACCATTTACCACGAAATGCAGCGGCGTGACAACTACGTGACCGCCGAGAAAGTGAAGAACGAGTTTTTAGGTCATAGTGAGAGCCACGAAACAATCCTTACCCTGTTCCAAAAGCACAATGACGATGTAAAGCAGTTGGTCGGCATATCCAAGACGATAGCGACCTACCGTAAGTATGAAGTCACCCGCCGCCACCTTGCCGAGTTCATTCAAAGCAAGTACAACGTATCGGACATATCCATTAAGGAGATTACCCCGATGTTCATTACCGATTTTGAGTTATACTTGCGTACCGCCTGCAAGTGCGGTTACAACACCACCGCCAAGTTCATGCAGTTCTTCAAGCGCATTATCATCATTGCCCGCAACAACGGCATACTGGTGAACGACCCGTTCGCCAATTATAAAATCCGGCTGGAAAAAGTGGACAGAGGTTATCTGACAGAGGACGAGATAACAATCATCCTTAAAAAGAAAATGGTTTCCGAACGGCTGGAACACGTCAGGGACTTGTTCATCTTTGCCTGCTTCACCGGGCTTGCCTATATAGATGTAGCCGGGCTTACGCAAGATAATATCCGCAAATCCTTTGACGGCAACCTTTGGATAATGACAAAGCGGCAAAAGACGAATACGGACGTTAATGTTCCCCTGTTGGATATTCCCAAGATGATTTTGAAGAAGTACAAGGGCAAGTTACCGAATGGCAAGATACTTCCCATAATCAGCAATCAGAAGCTAAATGCCTACTTGAAAGAGATTGCCGATGTATGCGGAATTAAAAAGAACCTGACATTCCACCTTGCCCGTCACACGTTCGCAACGACTACCACACTATCAAAGGGCGTACCCATTGAAACGGTTTCCAAGATGCTGGGACACACCAATATCGAAACGACACAAATTTATGCCCGCATCACTAACAGCAAGATAGGCAGCGATATGCAGGGGCTTGACAAGAAGTTTGTCGGCATCGAGAAAATTTACAAGGAAGTCGCCATGTAATCTTGATTATTGGGAACTGGTCACAATTTGTGACCAGTCCTCACTATTATTCCAACATTACTTAATTCCCTAAAATATACGATTATGGATTTACAGATTATCCAAAACAAGATTTTTGAAGTCAGAGGTTGCCGGGTGATGCTCGATTATCATTTGGCAGAACTCTACCAAGTGGAAACACGAGCCTTGAAGCAGGCGGTCAAGCGCAATATCGAGCGTTTTCCAAGTGATTTTATGTTTGTTCTCACCCAAGAGGAAGCTAACTTGCTGTTATCCATAGGGGTGTCACAAAATGTGATACCCCCAGCTTACAACTTCGGCGTTGCTATGCCTATGGCTTTCACCGAACAGGGCGTAGCCATGCTTTCTTCGGTTCTCCGCTCCAAAGTAGCCATAGAAGTAAACATTTCAATCATGCGGGCTTTTGTCCTCATGCGCCAAATGGCAATCGATTACGAGGAACTGTTAAAGCGCATCGAGGAACTGGAGGTAAGCACCGATGCGCAGTTCAACGAACTGTACCAAGCCCTTACCCAGCTTTTGAGCCAGTCGAAACAACAGAAAGAACGCCGTCCGGTAGGTTTCGTTACCTATAACCGTGACAAAAACGAATAGGTAACGATTTCGGTAACGAAATTCCGCCTAACAAACTATATCCCAGTATTGTACATTCTTCCACCTTGCGGGCAGTCCACCGACTACCCGCATTTTTTATATCCTTTTCCAACTGGCACATTCCCCGAAACGCCAGCCGTGCGTGGCATGGCTGACTGTATTTCGTGAAAAGAGCCGTTGGAAACCCGCACAAGCGTACCGCAAGATGAACTTGCCATACCCTTGCCTTTCCCGCCCGCATGGAGTGTTCCCTAAAGGATGAAAGGGAACAAGCACTTTTCCCCTGTTTCCCTATCTGTAAATCTTCCTCATTATGCAGTCCCCCAGCCGGGACAGTCGTTTTTATCATTTCAATAGGCAAAGGTAGTTACGTGTTCTTCACGATTTTGCAAGGTCGAGCCGTTCCGGTTTGGCGAAAAAATCTTCCCTGCCTTGCGAGGTATTTTTTGTCCAAAACCTTGCAAACTCTAAACACTACCCTTTTGAGCCTATGTGAAACGAAAACGACCGACCCGACCGGAAGACGCATAAAAAAAAAGTCGGATTTACGGGAAACAGGAAAAAAGTTCAGTGAAACTTCAACTCCCTCACCTCTCGAATCCGCATAAAATCAAAAACTTAAAAATTATAGCAATATGGAAGCAAAGGTATTATCGGAAGCAAAAGTTTATGTAGGTACTTACGGCAAGTATAACAACGGTTCATTGTCCGGCGCATGGCTCGACCTTTCGGATTATTCGGACAAGGAAGAGTTTTACGAAGCCTGCCGGGAACTTCACAAGGACGAGGAAGATGCGGAATATATGTTTCAGGACTGGGAGAACGTGCCGGAGGGCTTAATCGGCGAAAGCTGGATTTCTGAAAATTTCTTTTCCCTGCGTGATGCGGTGGAGGATTTGGGCGACACCGAGCAGGAAGCCTTTTTCGTGTGGTGCAACTACAAGAGCCACGATTTGAGCGAAGAAGATGCGGACGATTTGATAAAAGCCTTTCAAGACGAGTATATAGGACAATATGACGATGAAGAAACCTTTGCCACGCAAATAGTCGCCGAGTGCTACGAACTGCCCGACTTCGCCGAAACATACTTTGATTACCAAAGGTTTGCCCGTGACCTGTTTATGTGCGATTACTGGTTTGATGACGGTTTTGTGTTCCGTGCGGCATAATCAAATACCAATCCGGGCGGGGTGTCAAAGCCCTGCCCGCTAAAACAACCAAGCTATGAAACGGAAAAGCATTTATAAAATCCTTTGGCGGGTGTTGCTGCTCTGCCTTGCATGGCGGTTCACCAGTGTAGCCGGAACAGGCACGGCGATAACGGCGTATATCGTATTTCGTGCCGCCTGTTTCCTGCTCCGTGTCTGCCTTTCAGCCGTTTATGCGCTGGGCGTGGCTCTGCTTTTCCTGTCGTTGCTTTTCTTACTGATATTATAACCATAAAAAATAGAACATCATGCAGTCACTTAACAAAAACGGGGTAAGCATTACCCAAACACCGGGAGAAGAAAAATACGTCAAATGCTGTTTAGCGGCTTTCAGGGGACAGATTTATTTTCAATATGACTACCGCCACACGGACGGCGAACTTTTCAGCACGGTAGCCAAAACGCTGGACGAGTGCCGCCGCAGGCGTGACGAGTGGATAGCGAAGAAATAACAGAGTAATAAGTAAATTTTAGGGATATGAAAACGACAGAAGTAAACAAAGAGTGGAAAATTTAAAGTCGATTGACCCACTATTATACTCTAAATTGACCCATCAAAAAAATATTAGATTTAAATAAAGAAAAATGCATTTTAACCCGGGTCATTTTCAATTATAATAATCTACAATATATACTATTTCTTTTTAGCATTAATCTTTCTTACAGAATCCCCGGTAAGTTCAATCTTGTGTGCTGTATGTACAATTCTGTCCAGGATTGCGTCAGCTACTGTAGGATCACCAATTGCATCATACCGGCTTTCGACAGGAAGTTGTGATGTTATTATGATTGATTTTAATCCGTGTCTGTCTTCTATTATTTCCATAAGGATTGACCTTTCCCTGGCATCCAGTCCTATAAGAAACAGATCGTCAAGAATCAGCAGTTGACACTTTTCTATTTTTTTCATCTCAGATTCTATAGTGCCCTTGTTTTTGGCAATTTTAAGCTGTCCCATAAGCTTTGACGCATTTGAATACAAAGTCTTTATTCCATTCTTACATGCCTCATATCCTATGGCTGAAGCTATATAGCTTTTACCTGTACCGGAGCTTCCCGTGATGAAAACATTCTGTCCGTCTCTTATAAAATCAAGAGATGCAAGTCTCTCAAGCTGGTTACGGTCAAGGTTACGTTTTATGGTATAGTCTATTTTTTCCATATATGCCTTATATCTGAAGTTTGCAGACTTTATCAGTCTCTCAATGCTTACATTGCGTCTGTAATCATATTCGCTTTCAAGAAGCCATTTAAGAAACTCATCGTTTGTCATACCATCAGAGGATGTGGTCCTGCAGTCATTTCTATATGTTTCAAGCATACCGTAAAAACGTAACTTGGAGAGTAGTTCCATTATTCTGTCCATATTTTTTCCGACAGTTCTGCTTGTTTTATTATTACTTGTCATTTTTATCCATGTTTTTAGAGTTAAAATAATCCTTGCCTCTGAGATTTCTGTGTTTGGGGGTAAGTTCTGGAGCCTGTCCCTCCATCTGTACATGATACTTCTCATCTTCCCTGTTTACCAGAATACTTTCAAGTTCGTTGTATCCGAACATACCGAATTCCATTGCCACCTGACATGAAAGAACCACCCTGTCATGTCCGAAACGCTCCACAAGACTTAATATGCCATCGGCTGAACGTACGGCCTGGACCGGATATTTCTTGGCAACGGCCACACGCTTTATGTACTCTTCCAATACCGGATCAATTCCACATGCCTTGCGGTATATATCATCCATTCTGATTCTGTATTCATGTGGCACTCCCGAAAGTTTGTGGGACGGTTTTTCTGAATAAGTGAAAGGTGTATCATCCTTTCGATGTGTCGTTATGTGTCTGAACTTATGATATATCTCCACTGTGTCCCCATCATACAGTAATTCTACAGTATCGCCGATATACTCTTTAGGAACACTGTAATAGTGATTGTTAAGCGATACATAACTGTTTCTCATGACAGTTGCCGTTTTCCGGCTTTTTGATATAAATTTTGTTGCCGGCAATGTATGCAGCCTGTCTTTCTCGACTTCGAGGAAACGTTCCCGACGGCTGTAGTTGCGATTGTACATCTTTCGGCTGTTCAACGCATCCGTATGCTTCATTATTTCTATGTTCAAGGCTTCAAGATCATTGAATTTCAATCCCGTCATCTTTGAATACACCTCCCTGTAGAGCAGTCTTACAGCATTCTCAACCAGAGCTTTGTCTTTAGGCTTTCGTACTCTTGCCGGGAAGACAACACATCCATAATGGTCTGCAAATGCAGCAAAGTCGTCATTGATTACAGGTTCAACACCTCCAGGCTTTGTTACGGCTGATCTCAGGTTGTCTGGAACTATGGCATTGGGGACACCTCCAAAATAATGGAAAGCATTTTCACATGCCTGGATAAGGTGTTCTTTCTTTTGTGATGGTACAGCCTCGTAATAGGTAATCTGGCTGCATGGAAGTATGGCGGCAAATACTTCTACGGGAACCTTATTGCCTGTTCTTTCGTATGAGAGATAAAGTTTGTCACCGGCAAAATCCACATACATCTGATCACCGGCTATATGATCTATGCGTCCAACAGGAATCTTTACTTCCCTTTCTCGTCTGATATACAAACAAAAAGAACAGTAGCTGTAACCTTGTGGACGATTTTTAAGATATTCCTCATACAAGGACCTTCTTGTTGTCCCACGGACCTTAAGTCGTTTCATGTAATCAGGTATACGTTCTTGAAGATACTTATACTCTGCAGATCCAGACGATTCTTTGTCAGTCTCCGTACCGAAAAGCTCATGCAGATGCTGCTCGTCCATTTTCAACAGACGCTCAAGTTCTATACCCATATCTTCGTATATACGGATATAACGTTTGACTGTATTACGTGAAACAAGGAGAGAAGAACTGATACCGCGGATACTCATTCCTGACTGATAACACCGCAGTATGTGCTTGATTCTTATTTTCATTCTTTAAAATTTTATTCGGTTAATAATACCGGGTTAAAATGCTTTGTAAAGTACGAAAACAAGACTGAAATATGGTAATTATATAGGGGCAATTTTTATTATAATCACAGCGGATCAGTTTCGGTTATAAAGGTGGGTCAGAAGACTTTTATAATAGTGGGTCAATCGACTTTAAATTTTCCATTCAGCATTATATTCGTGGGAATAAACGTGTACTGGTTCTGTTACTCCACCCTGAAAGAATGGGGAGTGACCTTTGAAGTGATAGACAAGATACTGTGGAACTTCCAGCGCACCACCGGGCTGTTCTCGTCCGTCCTTTGGACGAAACTTTTTGCGGTGGTGTTCCTCGCCCTGTCGTGCATCGGCACTAAGGGCGTGAAAGAGGAAAAGATAACGTGGACGAAGATACATTGCAGCCTTGCGGCGGGTGTCGTGTTGTTTTTCCTGAACTGGTGGTTGCTGGAACTTCCGCTGCCACACACGGCGGATGCCGTGTTTTATATCGCCACGCTGTCGGCGGGCTATATCTGTATGCTCATGGCGGGTACATGGATGTCCCGGCTGTTGAAGAACAACCTTATGGAAGATGTCTTTAATACCGAGAACGAAAGTTTCCAGCAGGAAACAAGGCTTATCGAGAACGAGTATTCCGTAAATCTGCCTACCCGGTTCTACTATAAGAAGAAATGGAATAACGGCTGGATAAATGTCGTGAACCCGTTCCGTGCCAGCCTTGTACTGGGAACACCGGGCAGCGGCAAGTCGTATGCGGTGGTAAACGGTTACATAAAACAGCAAATCGAGAAAGGTTTTGCGCTCTACCTGTATGATTATAAGTTTGTGTGACGTGGAAAGTTACGCCAGTAGCTGTCTGTCAATCGTTCATCGATAGAGCAGACCTATTGTTTCACCAATAGTAGCCTACGAGCAGGTGCGCTTGTACAAGGGTATCAAGCTGCTCGGACAAGGTAGCCCTCCCGAAAGGGTAAGAATGAACCGTGAGGGAAATTCAAAGGTCGCAAGCATTATGCGGTTGGGGAGCTTGGCTCGGAAGGTATGGTCAACGTAAGTGAATTGCTAATAAACGTCGTTAAGTCGAACAAGCCTACTAATGCTATCAGGCTTGAACCAAAAGGTAAAATGGCTGGTTGTCCCTGTGAATTTTGGGGGTACGTGAACAATAGAGCCATCGGCGAAGAGGCAAGACCTAACCCATTCCCGGTACTGGTGTAAAACACGGTAAGCCCATATATCTCCCGTAAGGGTAGGAGAACCGCAAGGTAATCTGACGGATATGTGGGTAAAGGAGAACCGGAGAAAGCGAATGCCATCCCGTAATCGGGTGGATAGGGATTGAGCCGAAACCATGAATTGTTTTTGACAACATTATCCTACGTGAAAGCGGGCAGACTTCCGGTATGGTGACGTTTTACAAGATAACTTTTAGAACTTATGAAAGAAGAAAAGCAAATGTACGAAAACAAAAAATCGTGTGCGTCTTCTGACTGCAATGGTCGGACTTGGGAAAGCATAGACTGGAACAAGTGCGAGCAGGCAGTCAATAAGCTGCAAGCGCGTATTGTAAAAGCTCAGAAAGCAGGTAAGTTCGGCAAGGTAAAAGCCTTGCAATGGACACTTACCCACTCGTTTTATGCCAAAGCATTGGCGGTCAAGCGAGTTACTTCCAATAATGGAAAGAAGACTTCAGGGGTTGATAAAATTCTTTGGTCAACTCCGCAATCGAAGTTCAAAGCCATTGTGACATTAAGAAGAAGAGGCTACAAGCCCCAACCGTTAAAAAGAGTAAATATCAAGAAAAGTAACGGCAAACTTCGCCCGTTGGGAATACCGACAATGAAAGACAGAGCCATGCAAGCACTTTATCTGATGGCATTGGAACCAGTGTCTGAAACTACAGCAGACAACTATTCCTTTGGTTTCAGGAAAGACCGCAGCACGGCAGACGCTATGGCTCGATGCCATTCGCTTCTGTCCAAGAAAACATCCGCCCAATGGATATTGGAGGGAGATATTAAAGGTTGTTTCGACCATATAAGCCATGAATGGTTGATGAAGAATATCCCTATGGATAAATCCATATTACAAAAATGGCTAAAATGTGGGTACGTATATAACAGAGAACTTTTCCCGACAGAAGAAGGTACACCGCAAGGAGGTATCATATCACCGACAATTGCCAATATGACGCTTGACGGTTTACAGAACCTATTGGAAACCCATTTCCCGTGGGAACGGGTATCAGGAAAATCAGGATGGTACTGCCCGAAAGTCAGATTGGTGCGTTATGCAGACGACTTCATTATAACAGGTGATACTAAAGAAATATTGGAACATAGTGTAAAACCTTTGGTAGCTGATTTCCTCGCAGAAAGAGGACTGACACTGTCAGAAGAGAAAACTAAGATTACACATATAACGGATGGTTTCGATTTTCTTGGTTTCAATGTACGGAAATTTGGAGATACCCTGCTGACACAACCCTCTAAAGATAGGACAAAACGAATGTTGAGCAAAGTCAAAGATGAAATCAAACGATTCCGTGGCGATGCTCAACATGAGCTGATTATGCGATTGAACCCGATACTTAACGGATGGGCAAACTATTACAAACATAGTGCAGCCTCAAATGTCTTTCGTAAGACAGATTATCAAATCTATAAGAAGTTATGGCGGTGGGCACTCCGCAGGCATGGTAACAAATGCAAAGGGTGGGTTAAGAACCGCTATTTCCATAGAATTGATGGTCGTGACTGGGTATTTGCAGTTAAAAGGAAGAACGAAAAGCATGAGGAATATTTTATTCCAATCACTATTCTGTTCAATACGAAGATTGAAAGATACCCCCAACTGAAATGTGATGTCAATCCTTTTGACCCTGAATGGAAGCAATACCTTGAAAAAAGGAGAACTGCCAAAATGAAAATGAGTTTGAAAGGTAAGAGGTCACTTATCTCAATGTGGGAAAGACAAAATCGAAACTGCGTGTTATGCGGACAGCCGATAACAGCAGAAACCTCATGGCACACCATGAGCCAGCAGAAGAATGGCAGAAACCACCTCTGTTTAGTTCATGATGGTTGTTATCAAAGTGTTACACATAAAAAGAAGAAGTAAGTATGAGCGTATTTCTATTTGAAAAGGAATATTGTTTGCTTGAGCCGTGTGAGGGGAAACTTTCACGCACGGTTCTTAGGGGGGAAAGCACCCGTAAGGGTGCTGACCTACCCGACCCCGACCTTTCAGAAATCGCTTACAATCACCTGCTTACACACTTGGACGGCTACAAGGTAAAGCCTAAGTTTTACGTTATCAACTTTGACGACCCCCGCAAGAGCCACCGATGCAACCCTATAAACGCCAGCTTCATGTCGGACATTGCGGATGCTTATGAAGCGAGCTACACGATTATGCTTAACCTTAACCGCAGTTGGATAAGCAAGCAGGGCGACTTCTTCGTGGAAAGCCCGATTATCCTTTTGGCGGCTATAATTTGGTATCTCCGTATCTATCAAGGCGGTAAGTATTGCACGTTCCCCCATGCCATTGAACTGTTGAACAAGAAATATGCCGATGTATTCACCATTTTGCGCAGCTATCCCGAACTGGAAAACTACCTTTCCCCGTTCGTGGACGCATGGGAAAGTTCGGCAGTTGAACAGTTGCAGGGGCAGATAGCCAGTGCGAAAATCCCGCTTTCAAGGATGATTTCACCCGCCCTTTACTGGGTAATGACGGGCGATGATTTTTCACTCGACATCAACAACCCGAAAGAGCCTAAAATCTTGGTTGTCGGCAACAATCCTGACCGCCAAAATATCTACTCGGCAGCACTGGGCTTATATAATTCCCGTATCGTGAAGCTGATAAACAAGAAAGGTCAGCTTAAAAGTTCGGTGATAATAGATGAATTACCGACCATATATTTTCGTGGGCTTGATAATTTGATTGCCACTGCCCGAAGCAACAAGGTTGCGGTTCTATTGGGCTTTCAGGATTACAGCCAGCTTACCCGTGACTACGGGGACAAGGAAAGCAAAGTAATCCAAAACACTGTGGGCAACGTGTTCAGCGGTCAGGTAGTCGGTGAAACGGCAAAAATCCTATCGGAGCGTTTCGGAAAGGTATTGCAGAAACGGCAGAGCATGACAATCAACCAGCGGGAGAAGTCCACCTCGATAAGCACTCAAATGGACAGCCTGATACCTGCCAGCAAAATATCCAACCTCACGCAAGGTATGTTCGTGGGTGCTGTGGCGGACAACTTCGATGAACGGATAGAGCAGAAGATTTTCCACTGTGAAATCGTGGTGGACAATGAAAAGGTGAAGCGGGAAACCGCCCGTTACGTGAAGTTGCCGCAGATTATCGACTTCACCGACAAGGACGGCAACGACCGGATGCAGGAGGAGATACAAGCCAACTATGACCGCATCCGGCAGGAAGTCCGGCAGATTGTCGAGGACGAGATAACCCGGATTAAGAACGACCCGGAGCTATGCCATTTGATAAAAGAGGAAGAATAGCTGTATATAATATAATGTATGGAGTGAAGAACAGCCGATGTAGCTTTACGGTTGTTCTTCATTCTGTTTTTTTGTGCGGTAGGCTTCAAAACGCACTAATATTTCGTGCAGGTTCTTCAATGTTTCCACAGCCGTGCCTATCGGCGGCATATTGCTTTTGTCAAAGGTCAGTTTCTTCAAATCGGTAGTGTACGCCGTAGCCACTTCGGGTAACGCCATGACCGCTTCGGCATCCTTGAATATCGGAGCATCAGCCAGCGACAAGTGCGAACGGGAGTTTTTGTTTAGCCCGTCCTCTATCGTCACCCGGTACATGGCATCCAAGAAATCTTCCGAATGTAGGTAATCGTTATATCCCTGATTGTGGTAGAGTGCCGACAAGTCGTAAACGTCACGGATATGCTTTGCCAGCAGTGCGGCTGCATCCTCATTGTAAGACAGCTTTACCAGCCTTGAAACCTTGTCGCAGATAGTCTTTCGGGGATTGATGCACTGCGTTTCAAAACTTCCCAGCCCGTAGGTGCTTATCAGTTCCTCTTGCCCGATGCTTTCAAGAAAGGCGGTCACAATCGGTTTGATAACCCGCTTGTCCGCCGGGTAGAACATCAGTTTTTTGTCCGGCAGGTCACAGGATTTTATCTCTACTTCCAAATGCTCTTTTAGTCCCACACCCTGAAATACATTGTCATACGAGAAATACAGTTTGCGGTAATTACCGCCCGTTTCCGACAAATCTTCCTTGTATATGTCACTGTTAAGTTCGGCTATGTATTTGGAAAGTTTCTTGTTCAATGTCTTTTCAGCCTGCTTGGACGCACCTTTGTCACCCGTGAACACGAACAAGTCCAAATCTTCCGAGAAGCGTTCTATCAGCCCGTAGGCTTTGGAAAGTGAAGTCCCGCCTTTGAAGTAGGTCTTATCCGCATATTCGGACATGGAAATATCCCGCAGTATCTTCGATACCCAGTAATCCTTTTCCACGTGCGACTGCTCGTAGCCGAAATGTTCAGCCGCCAGTGCGATGATTTCCTTGAACGCTTCCTTGTCCGAATGTAAATTCATATTTCTGTCCTATGCCGTTTTATAATCCAAGTTGAACCGTGTCGTGGGAAGAATGGTCTTTGCCATTTCTGTTTGCAATACGGTTTGTCTGATGTCGCCCAGTATGTCCGCCACCACCTTTCTGACACGTGGCGGGTAACTTTTCGCCAAAGATACGATTTTTTCCAGTTCCGGCAGGCTGTACCCGTTGAAATATTGGCTCTTGACCCGGTTGTAGATGTCCTGCCCGGTTGTTCCGGGTATGCGCTTCATGTCCTTTATCGCATCGAGCAGCCGCAAGTACGGGACAAGGCTTTCATCCGGGTAGTCCATGCAGTAGGCTTTCACGCACTCTATATCCAAGTTCTTGAAACGGAAACGGCGAACCGGGTTAGGAGTGGCTATCGTTATGGTTGTGGCAACCTGTTCGGTCAGCCCCATTTTGTTATAGATGTAAGCCCCCGTGATATAGCCGTTCAGTTTTTCAGTCAGGTAGCGGAACTGTTCATCCTGATAGACTGGCAGCTTTCCCAGCCCCAGCACTGATTTCTTGGGACGGTAGTACGCCCCCTTTTCAACCCGTACCAGTACCCCTTTGCGGCTCTGTTCGGAGAGCAGCACCGCAACATTGGCGGTCTTTTCCGTTTCAAACGATAAATCCCGGAACGTGAATATACGCCCGGTATCTATCCGTTCAATCTGCCCAAGTATCTCTTTTCTGAATGAAGCCATATTTATGTCCTTTGTTTCTATATGCAAAGATAGTATATTATGTAATCACCTGCAAAAACATAACAAAGATTTTGCCGAAGATGTTTTCTTTTTGTCGTGTCACCTGATAATAGGAGAATAACGGAAACTCAATCAAAGGCTTGCCATACGCTTCATAAACGCTTCACAAATGGCTCACAAGTATAATGCGATTTTTGTAAAACTGTTGATTATAAGCCGAAAACAATATATACAAATGGCTCACAAATGGCTCGTTTAAAGCAAGCGATTAACTTCGGTCTGTACCCGTTTTAAATCTCCAACCAACAGTTGGAGATTTACCGTACCCGGATAATTTCAAGCTCCGCAGGACAAATTCGGGCATCCCTTGCCCCCGTTTTTAGTCGCTATCTGTAGACTGGACTATTATTATACCATTCAATAATCAAATCATTATCGTTATTATGGACATTTAAAGTGAAAAAGAGTAACCATTCTATTTTCCGCCTTGACACGCATCGCAACCCAGCATATCTTTGCGCCATAACCAATTACTAACAAAGATTATGGCAAAAGAAAAAGTAAACTACCAAGAGGTGTACGACCTCTATCAGCTGTGCTGCGAAACCAAAGACCTTCGCGAGTTCTGTGCGGATTATGGAGTGAATTACGACAAGTTCATGAACTGGCAGCGCCACCAGCTATGGAGTGAGAAGTTAGGCAAGACAGTTCAGGTTGATCACCCCAAGGTTGCCAAAGTCCAGATAACCGGCAATCCCTGCAACAGTCCAACCGTGAAAATGGAAGTGAGACAGCCCGAAGGTGAAGCTCCGATAAGATGGGTAAAATTACAATTGGCATCAGGCGCAACGCTGTTCCTGAGAAACACCACAGTTCTTGATTTGAGCTTGTTGCTTAATAAAATGATAGGATGACATGCTGGGACTGAGTGCTAACCTGAACTATTACCTGTTCAACGGTAATGTTGATCTGCGGAAAGGTATTTTCCGATTATGTGAGAGTATAAGGGAAGAGATGTCACTTGACCCGAGCGATGCCTCCAACGTCTATATGTTCATGTCCCGTAACCGGAAGGTTGTGAAGATACTTCATTATGAACGCGGTTTTTATGTGCTTTACGAGAAACGTCCTGTCATGGGAAAGTTCAAGAAACCGGTATTTGATGAGGTCTCCAAATGCTACCGGATACAATGGTCAGACATGGTCTATCTTACGGAAAGTATTGTAGTTGACAAGATGTACGTTAGTTCAAAAGATTAATATTAATATATTGATTATCAGTAAAATGATATAAAAATAAACGATAAAAAGTTTGCGTAACTGCCTGATTTTTCGTACCTTTATATCATGATTGATGAAAGGGCATACGAGTTACTTTGCTGCCAGTTGGGTCTGGCGAATGAGGAAAAGGCAGGGCTTCGCAAACAGGTAAACGAACTGATTGCGAGGTTTAAGGCCATTGAAGAATCCAATAAGGAGAACTCCAAGGCTCTGGTTGATACAATCAATGAATTATCCGTAACAGTCGAGAACTATCGAAAAGAAATGGAGCTTATGAGAAAGCAGCTTGAAGCGAAAGACGAGGTGAACAGGATGCTGGCAAACGAGATTTCCAATCTCAGGCTTCAGCTTGAGGACAACAGGAAACACCGTTTCGGCCGTACATCCGAGCAAAGAAAACTGCTGAACAACCGTAACCTTGACAAGTCTGCACTGCATAAGTCCGAATATGACGGTTCTGACAGAAAGGATGATGACAACGATAAGGCTGACGGTAACGAAACCGGCAGCAGTACCACTTCTGGTAGCACACCTGCACAGGACAGCCAACCTTCAAGAAGAAAGGAAACTGCACCACGTGCCGTGAAAACCAAATTGAAAGTTGACAAAGTAGTAGTACATGAAGTGGACGAGTATTACACGCTTCCCGAAGGAGGACGGTTCATGAACCGCAACGGTATGCCTGATGTGTGGGAATACAGGGTCATAGAACATGTAAGGGCTCATAACGTGGAGCATGTCTACAAGGTGGCAAGGGTGAAGCTTGCGGACGGCACTTTCGCGAACACGATGGAACATCCGCTGAAAGACCTTGGAGGCATCTTCTCTCCTGAACTGCTTGCCCGTCTGCTCTGTCTGAAATACGACTTCAGCATGCCGGAGAACAGGCAGATAAGACTGCTTGCCAGAGAGGGCATCCACATAAGCAATACCACACTGAACAGCTATATCCATAACGGAATCGCCAAACTCAAGGGTTTTATCGGAGAGGTATTCAAGGGGTTTGTACAGCAGGCTGAATATCTTATGGTTGATGAGACGACCGAACTTGTAGGCGTCGAAACAAAGGAAGGCAAGGCTTACAGGAGAAAGTACTTATGGGCATTCTTTGCAAAGCATATGAAGATGGTCTATTACCACTATAACAACGGCAGCAGGTCATCCGATGCGACGAAGTCGTTCCTGGAACATTTTATGGGGACCCTTTCCACTGACGGATATACGGTTTACAGAATGTTTGATGGAGAAGACTCAAAGGTGCTTCATATAGGATGCTGGACGCACTGCAGAAGGTTGTGGGTTGACGCCTTGCCTTCGGACAGGACAGCGATGGAGATAATAGACTCCATCGGCGATATGTTCATGAATGAAGATCTGTTCCGCACCATGAAGCTCAGCGGTGAGCAGATAAAGGGGAAAAGACGGAAGCTTACAGGACCGATCCTTGAAAGTATCCATCATAAGGTGGTCATGATGATGCAGGATGCGAAGATTATGGCTAACGAACTGATGAGAAAGGCTGTCAATTATACGTTAAACCAGTGGAAGTCCCTGAGAAATATCCTCAAGGACGGTGCAGCGGAAATATCGAACAACCTCTGTGAACAAAGGATGAAACCGGTAAAGCTGTTGCTCAAGAACTGTATGAACATAGGCAGTGAGGATGCGGCAGAAAACTCGGCATTCATCTTCTCTCTGATAGAAAGCTGTAAGCTTAATGGCATAGACCCTCAGGATTACCTGAAGCACCTGTTCGAATGTATTCTTCATGGTAAGGACTGCGACAAGAAGACTCTTCTACCATGTTTTTATAAACCGGAATGTTAAAACAAAAATATTTTCTTGCGGGCATTTTTATTTTATCGGCTGAAAAACAGCCGATAAAATTGTCGTGGCGGAAAATAGAATGATTACTGAAAAAGATATTCCTATAATGATTAAAGCAATAGATGCAAATATGTATCTATATCTTTTTGTAGAAAACATTGCTCCTATACAAGAGATAGATACAGCAAATTGCATACATTTTAAACTTAACTCTGTAGTCTTAAATATACACATAGACAAAAAAGATAATGCCAAAACAAATAGTATAGCATTCAATATATATTTCAGTTTCATATTCCTTTGATTTACATTGACCTTATTAGCAGTAGCATATAAATTGCTCATCCTAACCCAATAACCAATCCTATACAAAAGAACAAGGTGAATCTCTTTTCCTTGTGTTTCAGCCCATAGACCAGCCCGATAATAGCACATAAAGGAATATTAGATGAATCTGCATTTTTTCCTTTATTTACAAGGTATTTATGACTTTCTTTGCTCAATTTGCAAATCTCACGGTTCTCATTGTTCTGTTGTAGCATACATTTATGCAACTTAATGTTTCCATGATTCAGTTTAATCTATTTTCTCTAATTCAATTGTAGCTACTTTCTCTTTATCTGGACTAATTTCATTCTGTATAATGGTTATATGTTTTTGGGTATAGCTTTTGATAATCCAAGGGGCTCCACCCAAATATAAAGCATTGCTATTAAATGTGATATATTTCCCTTCTATTGTATAAGTAATATCAATTTCATCGTAACCTTCCCAATTTACTTTCCCTTTCCGAGTATCTACAAATTGCATACCGACCCCCATATTTTGTACTGTCCAAGCCTCACAATGCCCTGTTCCACGCCATGAAGTCTGATAAAGTGCTTCGGGGGTTAATTCATTTGTCTGTTCATTATCATCGTCGCAGCTTATAAAGCTGAATGTACAGAGGAATAGCATAAGTATTCCAAGAATTTCTTTTGTTTTCATATTCTTTTTTTTAATCTCTTGTTTAACTCATTCAATCTTTATTTTGTCTCTTCGTTGAACCAACCAAAGATAAGACAAAGATAAAAAGAAGAATTCTTTGGCAGATTAAGATACTCTTGGAATATTGTTATGAATGTAAATTTCTAAACCTATGTTTATTTTTTGTTGTCAAAACTTTGCTTGCGTCTGATTCGGCTCATGTGTATGGGTGTAATTTTAAGGTAGGATGCTATTTCTTTTAGTGATACCATTTGAAGGATTGCAGGGCATTTTTTTAAAAGTTGGAGGTAACGCTCTTCCGGTGTGAATCTGAATAAATCTAAATAACGTGAATATGATTGGAAAAACATCTGTTCGGCTGCGATACGGGCTATCCGTTGGTTTTCATTATTTTCCTTGAATTTTTGCTGTAAGAATGTAGAAGAACAGATGTAAATCTCGCACGGGATTATCGCCTGTATATTCAATTCTGATTTCATGCCATATAAGCAAGTGGGATAATCGGCTATAAATTCATTTGGAAAGGAAAAACCGACATTATACGGCTTGTTTTCTGTCCGGTTGGTGCAACTGTATTTGACTACGCCTGATAAGATAAACCCGAAGAAAGAACAGGCATCACCTTCATGGAGAATAAACTCATTCTTTTTATAATGTCGTAACTCTCCATGTTTCAGACACAACTCCTTGAAGAAGTCTATGTCTATGTTACTCATATATGAATTGAATTCGGCTATCATTTGTATATAAGAGAAATGTATAAAAAATATCTGAATTTCCATGTTTGGAGTTTAGTCTGTTTTTTGTCTATATATCCAAACCGTACTAAACTTTTTTCTGTTGACTGCAAGATATAAGTACTGGCGAAAAGAGTAAGAATAAAAGGTATTTCTTTTTGACAGTATTACTTTTAATAATTTGAGGAGGAAATAATACTCTAAGTAAAGGCTTATTCTACCGTCCGAGAGCTTATTTTGCTCCAGCTTGGGGTTTTCTTTCGTTTTATTTTCTAACATTGCCATTGTTTAGAGGTTTTATCTCGATTTAGGTGCCGTAACCGGGTAATTACACTAAATAGTTGATTTTCTTTTGTTTTCTGCGGATGCAAAGGTACAAAAGAAAATGATATTTCAAAGTGTACTGAATAACTGGAAAATTTAAAGTCGATTGACCCACTATTATAAAAGTCTTCTGACCCACCTTTATAACCGAAACTGATCCGCTGTGATTATAATAAAAATTGCCCCTATATAATTACCATATTTCAGTCTTGTTTTCGTACTTTACAAAGCATTTTAACCCGGTATTATTAACCGAATAAAATTTTAAAGAATGAAAATAAGAATCAAGCACATACTGCGGTGTTATCAGTCAGGAATGAGTATCCGCGGTATCAGTTCTTCTCTCCTTGTTTCACGTAATACAGTCAAACGTTATATCCGTATATACGAAGATATGGGTATAGAACTTGAGCGTCTGTTGAAAATGGACGAGCAGCATCTGCATGAGCTTTTCGGTACGGAGACTGACAAAGAATCGTCTGGATCTGCAGAGTATAAGTATCTTCAAGAACGTATACCTGATTACATGAAACGACTTAAGGTCCGTGGGACAACAAGAAGGTCCTTGTATGAGGAATATCTTAAAAATCGTCCACAAGGTTACAGCTACTGTTCTTTTTGTTTGTATATCAGACGAGAAAGGGAAGTAAAGATTCCTGTTGGACGCATAGATCATATAGCCGGTGATCAGATGTATGTGGATTTTGCCGGTGACAAACTTTATCTCTCATACGAAAGAACAGGCAATAAGGTTCCCGTAGAAGTATTTGCCGCCATACTTCCATGCAGCCAGATTACCTATTACGAGGCTGTACCATCACAAAAGAAAGAACACCTTATCCAGGCATGTGAAAATGCTTTCCATTATTTTGGAGGTGTCCCCAATGCCATAGTTCCAGACAACCTGAGATCAGCCGTAACAAAGCCTGGAGGTGTTGAACCTGTAATCAATGACGACTTTGCTGCATTTGCAGACCATTATGGATGTGTTGTCTTCCCGGCAAGAGTACGAAAGCCTAAAGACAAAGCTCTGGTTGAGAATGCTGTAAGACTGCTCTACAGGGAGGTGTATTCAAAGATGACGGGATTGAAATTCAATGATCTTGAAGCCTTGAACATAGAAATAATGAAGCATACGGATGCGTTGAACAGCCGAAAGATGTACAATCGCAACTACAGCCGTCGGGAACGTTTCCTCGAAGTCGAGAAAGACAGGCTGCATACATTGCCGGCAACAAAATTTATATCAAAAAGCCGGAAAACGGCAACTGTCATGAGAAACAGTTATGTATCGCTTAACAATCACTATTACAGTGTTCCTAAAGAGTATATCGGCGATACTGTAGAATTACTGTATGATGGGGACACAGTGGAGATATATCATAAGTTCAGACACATAACGACACATCGAAAGGATGATACACCTTTCACTTATTCAGAAAAACCGTCCCACAAACTTTCGGGAGTGCCACATGAATACAGAATCAGAATGGATGATATATACCGCAAGGCATGTGGAATTGATCCGGTATTGGAAGAGTACATAAAGCGTGTGGCCGTTGCCAAGAAATATCCGGTCCAGGCCGTACGTTCAGCCGATGGCATATTAAGTCTTGTGGAGCGTTTCGGACATGACAGGGTGGTTCTTTCATGTCAGGTGGCAATGGAATTCGGTATGTTCGGATACAACGAACTTGAAAGTATTCTGGTAAACAGGGAAGATGAGAAGTATCATGTACAGATGGAGGGACAGGCTCCAGAACTTACCCCCAAACACAGAAATCTCAGAGGCAAGGATTATTTTAACTCTAAAAACATGGATAAAAATGACAAGTAATAATAAAACAAGCAGAACTGTCGGAAAAAATATGGACAGAATAATGGAACTACTCTCCAAGTTACGTTTTTACGGTATGCTTGAAACATATAGAAATGACTGCAGGACCACATCCTCTGATGGTATGACAAACGATGAGTTTCTTAAATGGCTTCTTGAAAGCGAATATGATTACAGACGCAATGTAAGCATTGAGAGACTGATAAAGTCTGCAAACTTCAGATATAAGGCATATATGGAAAAAATAGACTATACCATAAAACGTAACCTTGACCGTAACCAGCTTGAGAGACTTGCATCTCTTGATTTTATAAGAGACGGACAGAATGTTTTCATCACGGGAAGCTCCGGTACAGGTAAAAGCTATATAGCTTCAGCCATAGGATATGAGGCATGTAAGAATGGAATAAAGACTTTGTATTCAAATGCGTCAAAGCTTATGGGACAGCTTAAAATTGCCAAAAACAAGGGCACTATAGAATCTGAGATGAAAAAAATAGAAAAGTGTCAACTGCTGATTCTTGACGATCTGTTTCTTATAGGACTGGATGCCAGGGAAAGGTCAATCCTTATGGAAATAATAGAAGACAGACACGGATTAAAATCAATCATAATAACATCACAACTTCCTGTCGAAAGCCGGTATGATGCAATTGGTGATCCTACAGTAGCTGACGCAATCCTGGACAGAATTGTACATACAGCACACAAGATTGAACTTACCGGGGATTCTGTAAGAAAGATTAATGCTAAAAAGAAATAGTATATATTGTAGATTATTATAATTGAAAATGACCCGGGTTAAAATGCATTTTTCTTTATTTAAATCTAATATTTTTTTGATGGGTCAATTTAGAGTATAATAGTGGGTCAATCGACTTTAAATTTTCCAACAATGTAAATATACTAAAATCCAATGACATACAAAAGCAAACAGAGTAAAAAATGGGTACTATTTTCGAAGTTTCTTCAGGTTTTCAAGTCTCGTGCGACGGGAGTCGCGGTCTTCCATGATACCCTCCACAATCATGACAAGTTCCCGCCATTCTATATTTGTACAGACCTCATTGTCATTGGCAGAATCAGGTTTTCCTAAGGTTCCTGCTTCCAGAAGTTTGGAGTACAGCACCATGCCGCCCGGCTCCCAATGCAGGAGCTTTATACGGTCACGGGCACGGTTTATGAAGATATACACATTGCCGTTGCAGGGGTCCTGACCCATGGCGTCTGTGACGATACCGCTGAGGGTATGGAAGCTTTTGCGCATATCAGTCGGGCGGTTATACAACAGATAGCGCATACTGTCATTAAGGCTGAACATGGTTGCAGGACTGGATGATTGAAAACAGTTCCTTTTCATTTAGCTCACCGCAAATGCGTATGGCACTACCGGCCGGGGTACGTATTTCTATCTCTTTCAATCCGCTTGGCGTAGCCGGTGTGCTTTTCTGTTTCCGTCCGGTTGTACCGGCAAATGAAGGAACAGGAACAAAAGATCCGCTGTGCGGAAGCTCGATAAACTCACCTTGAGCCGTTTTACCAGATGATTGCTCGGCGGCATAACGGGATTTGCTGTCATAAAACCGCCATATGGGGATATTGAGTTCCTCTAATCTTGACTTATAAGTCACTTTGTGCTCTTTGCAGTAGTTCATTATCTCTACTACTTCTTCTCGTGTCATCATAACTTTGCTTTTTGGACGTAAAGTTAATGACGGAAGTTTAAGGAAAAAATACGTGGTTTACCGAATGCTTACTTGTCATCAGCTAATCACTCCACTTCTATTTGAAGCAAGATGTAGAAGATAGCACGTTACAAATCCATTACCTATTGCCATAAAATGGATTTATAAATCTCTGAAAGATAGAGATATACTACTAAGCAAAAGCATCGTTACTAAATCGTTACCTATTTCCGGCGCATGGCTCGACCTTTCGGACTATTCAAAGCCCCCCTTTCCCTATTTAAAAGTGTTATAGGAGAGACCATACCTTTAAATTTTGATGAACTCATTCACTTTAGTGATCTCCTTTACCATTAGCAGCTTCCCTTCAGGCATACAGAGATAATGATATCCAAAAGGAATTATGTATGTAGCAGATATTTTACCTGACGTATGGTTCTCGTCTTTTATTAATTTCAACTTTTCAAGAGCCAGCAACAATATACTTTCTGTGCAGACGGGATTGCCTTTGCAATCATATAAAATATTATCATGGTCTTTGGTGCAAGCAAAGCTAATGCCTTCTTTGCTTATTTGCGCATCAAGATAAGCCTGGCCTTCATCATTCAGCTTGAACATTGTGAATTCACAATAACTTGTGACTTTTATCAAATCTGTCGGACTATAAAAATCGCATTTATGGCTTGCAAAATCATTAATTGCTAACAAAACAAGACCGTCTTCTCCATAGCTACTATCCGACATTCTTATCATTTGGCAAAACTTATCGAATAGTTTAACTATACAATATAACTTTTCATGCAAATTTGCTAACAATAGAATGTGACGATCTGTATTCGAGTTGTCAATAATCGACTCCAAAATATTCAAATTGGCATTAGTCATTCCATCGCCTTCGAAAAACGCTTCATCGAGTCTGTCAGGGTTGCCGTCACGCAAGATGCTTGCATATATTTTTGCAATAGGGTCATCCGTATATCCTTTAATCTTATCTGCGGCAAATTCGTATGCAATCTTCAAAAGGCCTATTTTATAGCTTTTTATATCGATAGCGAATTGCATCCTCACTTCAGGACGATCAATTTTTACAACTTGATAATCGGCGACAATTTGTACCTTCGTTTCATCAATATTATGTCTTTTCAGTATTTTAGTTCTGATTTTTGGTACAGTCTTTTCATCTTTGGCATCAACTTGTATCTTAAAAGATTTACCATCGTCTGAAACTTCCGGAGAAGTTGGTATAAACCTGACTGATATTTTACCGTCATCATCCTGCTCTACCCTTACTTTTTCTCCAGTCGACAGGCTTCCTTCGCCTATAAGAGGGTTAGGAATATGACCTTTATAGCCCTTAAGGCTTTTTTCATGACGAGCAGCCTTGATAAGCCAATGGTTTAGAAGCAACTTGTCAACATGGTCACCGAGTTTTGAATTACAATTCTTGCAAACATTATAAATATGATAATATCCACCAATGGCTTCTGGTATTACATGTTCATCTGATAATTCTTGGTTATCTCGATGGCAAATTATACAATATCCTTTCTTGCACATATCCTTTTCAATTTAATAGTTTCAAGGTACAACTATAAAAAACATGATTCGGGCAAAATCACGAATCGCATCATCGGCGGGTTGCTGATGCGTCATAACCGGGGAGGGCTGTATTGTCCAATTCTTTGGCGTATTTGTCCACGCTTGTCAGCAAGGAGAGCCAAATGCATTTATACACCAGAGCCTGTCTGCCTTCGATGATTACATTGAACGCCTCAAATTCGAGGAATGAATCCGGTTCTACGTAATTGGCATGATCTGTTCCTGTTCTATCCCAATGTGGCCAGAAGTCGTAGGAGATTAATTTCCCTGATTGAAAAGGCAAGTTTGGGGCATCGAAACAAGAGGTTCTGAAAATAGGCCAAAAGACATTGTCGGGCAATAACATCAGATTCTCGAAGGCAGCAGATGTTTTTTTATCCTCGTTTGTCTCTTTTTTGTAATATTTGCTGTGTAACATAAGCATTTAATGTGAGTCGTGGCAAAAGTAGGAATTTTAAGAGGAACGGCAAAAGAAAGATTTTTCTATTGTCCATGACTGCCTGTCGCATAGGGCTGGATTTTATGCGGGAAAATTGCAAATAAGGACAGGAAATGCTTGATGTGCTTTTGTTCGGTTGGGAGAATGCAGATTCAAATCGTGCATTTCATTGCCTGGTTTGAATCTGCAAAATGGAGTTTTATCAAAGTGCCGGGTCGGGTGCTTCTCCGTTATCGGAACCGCCTGTGTTTCCTCCGGTATTTCCGCTGTCATTTCCGCCCGTGGTGCAGGCGGCTGTGGCTTTCTGACCGAGCACTTCACGTTTGTAATGAACGATTTCCGCATTCACGTAGTCGATGAACGGCACGTAATCGGTTTCTCCCTCCACGAGCGCGAGGGCGTTCACCATTTTTACCAGCATACGGTAAGCATCGTCCGATGCCTTGCGTGAGGTTTTCAACGCGCCCACCGTGATGCCCGCTTTCTCGTCGGTGCGGCTTGCGGTGAGCGTGCGGACACGTTCGTTCGCCGCTTTCAGGTTGGTGACGAACGGGGTGAGCGAGAGGGTTTCCACTTCCGGCTTGTATTTTCCTTCCAGATCGGTGATGAGGTTCAGCAGGAGTCCCGTCTCGCGGTCGAGCTGCATTTTGGGGTCGATGGCGTAGTCCTTGATGTGCTGGTTGAGCACTTTGGCGGCTTGCGCAATGGCTTCGACGGGGAGGTTGAGGAAGCCTGCAACCGCTTTCTTGTAACCGCTGTAAAGGGCGTCGCGCTCGGCGTCCGCCTTGGCGATGTCGTCGGTCAGCAGGCTTTTCTGCGAGATTTTCAGGTCTTTGTCCTCCTGTGCCACGGCGGCTTTCAGTGCGGCTACTTGTGCGGCGGCTTTGGTTTTCACTTTCGAGTCGGCTTCGGCACGCGTCAGGATGTTGCTCACGTAGAGGAAGTGTGCGCCGTTGTTCATGCGCTCCAGACTGATGGTTGAGATTTCTTTCATGTTTCTCTCGATTTTTGATGATGAATATTGGCGGAAACGGCGTGCAGGGCACTGCCACGGATAAGGGAGGGACCGGATACGGCGTTTCCACGTTGTTTTCTCTCTGAAACAAGCTGGAGACGCTGCTTTTAGCATATTTCCGTATGGAAAGAAACAGGAAACAATGTTTCTGGCGTATTTCGGAAGCGAATATAGGTATAATCTTTTGATTCTTGACGTTTCCGGAGGGGAATTATGCAGGAGTGGGCGTTTTTTCTTTGGCGGAGGGGGGAATGGGGCTGGAAACGGGGTTTGCTGTCTGTTTTTTCTGTGGGCGAAGGGAAAAATGTATTATTATACACGTGGTTGTATCGGAAATTCGCTATTTTTGCAGGCGGATTGAGGAAATCAGTCCGAAGATATATTGCTCAATAGCTTCACAATCACCACTGCAAGTAAAAGAGGAACAACTAATATTGGGACTGCACCTATACAGGCGCAGGCATCCCATGTTTAGTTGTGGTTTGTGGTGAACCGTGAAGCGTATGGTGATTGTCTGCGCTTTTTTGTAACTAATAATGATGAAATATGAAAATGTAACTGTATGTATCTTTCAAATCAATAACTCCGGACTATTTCATTTCAGATAAATATAAAGTCAAAGTCAAGGTTATCAACAGTAAGGGAAAATCAATTTATAGGGAAATAGGTTTATTACCCTCCCTCTCCGCTTTTAAGCATTGAATATCAATGTGCTATAGAATAAGCATCCTAATTAAGGTTTCAGAAAATGACCTTATGGGATGCTTTTTTATTTTATGATATTTTTTTGTGATTTGATTCCCAATTTAGTGTATTAACAGAGAAAATTTGCAGACAAGAAAATTCTCTGTATCTTTGCCGACATGGCAAAAAAAGGCGAGTTACATATAAGAAATAAGCACAATGGGCAATACGATTTTCCGTTGTTGATAGAAAATTATCCTCCACTTAAGAGATTCGTATCACTTAATCCTCTGGGTGTACAAACTATAAATTTTTTTAATCCGCAAGCAGTAAAAGCTTTAAATAAAGCATTATTAATCAGTTATTATGGCATTCGTTATTGGGATATACCGAAACAATACTTGTGTCCACCCATTCCCGGAAGAGCAGATTATATTCATTATATTGCCGATCTTATTCAGCCGGATAGGGTAGCGAACGATTTGCAGACAGAGGAGGAAGATGCGAACGAACAGAAAACGAAATGCAGATGTCTGGATGTTGGGGTAGGTGCAAATTGTATTTATCCGATTATAGGACACACAGAATATGGATGGACATTTGTTGGTAGTGATATTGATCCGGTCTCGATTGAGAATGCACGGAAGATAGTGACTTGCAACCCGGTATTGGCACATAAGATTGACTTGCGGCTTCAAAAAGACAGTCAGAAGATTTTTGATGGAATTATCATGCCTGACGAGTATTTTGATGTTACGATCTGTAACCCTCCGTTTCATAGCTCGAAGGAAGAAGCGGAAGACGGAACCTTGCGCAAATTGAGTAGTCTGAAGGGGACGAAGGTGAAAAAAGTACAATTAAATTTTGGCGGGAGTGCGAATGAACTTTGGTGTGAGGGTGGAGAAATCCGTTTTATACTGAATATGATCTCTGAGAGCCAGAAATATCAGAAGAATTGTGGATGGTTCACCAGCTTGGTTTCAAAAGAAAAGAATCTCGAAAAGCTATGTGCTAAATTGAAGTCTGTGAATGTATCGGAGTATAAGATTATCAGAATGCAGCAGGGAACTAAAAGCAGCAGAATACTAGCCTGGAGATTTTCTAATAACTCATAACAATGAGTACTTATCGAACTGTTGTTTTTAAACCTATTAATATAATATTATGAAAACAAATATCAGAAACTAAGAATGGGATAAGAAGATAGCCAATGTTTCTTATTTTAATTTTGCGAAATTAAGATGCACCTTGCACTTTTTGTGGAAAATACATTATGAACTTTTTAATGAATGGATTTCGCTAAACAATTTTCGCATTTTCCGGTTTATCTATTTATAATTAACTATTAATAGAACAATGATACAGGTTAGGAGAAAGCGGGTTTACGAAGATTTTTTAGAAACAGATGACTATCGGGTACTGGCAGATAAATTATGGTCACGTCCCGTGTATAATCATGCCCGTATCCTTCGCGATTATCTGGAAATGCGTTTGAAAGAGTGAAATTAAAGTAATTTTTATCTGTTTACGCTTTCTGTCGTTCACTCAATTTCCTACCTTTCCTCTAAAAAGAAAAATCCCCCGCTCTTATATTCGTATGTAACTTACTTGTATCTAATTAATTATACTTATAGTTCGTAAATTTTCCCACAAAACGCCTAAGACGACAAGTATTTTGTCGTCTGAACTAGTAAAGTTTGTTACTTTCCTCTTCAGCCTAAAAGGACTACGCCGGTGTCCAATCCCTCTATGGATACAATAATTTTGTAAACGCGCTCATGTGGCAGCACAAAGGTAATTATGTTGTCGATAGAGGTATATCGGAAAGGTCTATCCGACCAATAACGATTCTAATGCTTGAATATCATTTTGCCATTCCGCCTGCTTTTCAAGCCGCTTGAGGTAAACATCTATAAAATCCTCGTCTTTTGTCAGCATGTGCCATACTGCGACCAATAACTTTCGGGCGATGGCTACTTGTATCTTCATCTTGTTCTTATGGCGTTGGGTGCATTGCACGTAGCTGAAGTTTGAGAAAAAGCAGTTTCGGGTTCTTGATGCGACCCAGGATATTTCAATCAATATCTGACGCAGGAATCGGTTCCCATGCGTCGTCCTGTTGCTTTTGACTTTATTGTTGCTTATATCATTGCGTGGTTTCAATCCACACCATCCCGCAAGGTTTGTTGCTTTTTCAAACGGTTTCATGTCAGCCCCGGTCTCCGCAATTATAGCCGAAGCGGCGCGTTCTTTAACACCGGGGATACTCTGTAGACGTTTGAATTGTTTCGGGAAGTGTTCCTGGCACATGGCAATGAGGGCATTCCTGCATTCTTCGATTTGTCGCTCGATTACCCCTATAAGCTCTGCGTATTGCTTTAACAAACAGATGTCTGCCTGGTGAAAGTCACCCGTTACGGCATCCTTTATGATGTTGCGTCCGTATTTCCGTAGAGTTTTTCCATGAATGAGTTTCACCAGCTCCTCAGGGTCTGTTATCCCGGTTATTATTGCACGGACGCACTTCTGATAGCTTTTTCCATTGACTCGGGAGACATAGTTACTTAACCGGAAGCCACATCGCTGTAAAGCAGCGTCCTGTTTATTGCTGTTATACGTCAGGTCTTCATTCAGGTCGAAGATGCGACGGTTATACTTGCGCATGTCCTGCACTGTCTTATCCGGCACAAAACTTCCACGAATCAGATTCTTCAACAAGCATTCCGCTATCCATTGGGCATCCTTCACATCACTCTTGCGACCGGGAAGCTGCTTTATAAAATAAGGATTTACCAATTTGAGAGACATGCTCTCGCACAAGGCATTCCACACAGGAACCCAATAGGTTGAAGTGCTTTCCATGGCTGCCTCTGTCACCCCATGAGAAACCATCTCGGAACACATAAGTTCTAAATCAGGAGTCAATGTACCATAAACTTTTACAAAAATAACGGCCTCTGTATTATCCATCACACAGAGATAAATTGTATCTTTGTGGACATCAAGGCCGGCCACGATTCTGTCTTTGTCCATATTTGAGATTTTTTAGTTACACTCCTTAAATATAGGACATTCGTAACAATTAAACGAAGTATGAAGCAGAGTTTCAGGGTTGGCCTCGGTTTTTATTGTGCCGGTGTAGAAAAAATCGATTTTTCTATATAATTTTGTAATCTAAATCAAAATCGTGTAATCATGAAGTATAAATTATTGGTTCTTGATGTAGACGGAACACTCCTTAATGATGCGAAAGAAATTAGTAAGCGTACATTAGCTGCCTTATTGAAGGTTCAGCAAATGGGAGTACGTATTGTGCTGGCATCCGGCAGACCTACTTATGGTCTGATGCCGCTTGCCAAGATGCTCGAACTTGGAAACTATGGAGGTTTTATCCTTTCCTATAATGGCTGTCAGATTATCAATGCACAAAACGGAGAAATTCTGTTTGAACGTCGGATTAATCCCGAAATGTTGCCGTATCTGGAAAAGAAAGCCCGTAAAAACGGTTTTGCCTTATTCACTTATCATGATGATACGATCATAACGGATTCTCCTGAAAATGAACATATCCAAAATGAAGCCCGGTTGAATAACCTGCAAATAATCAAAGAAGAAGAATTTTCTACTGCCGTTGATTTTGCTCCTTGTAAGTGTATGCTGGTGAGCGATGACGAAGAAGCATTGCTTGGTTTGGAAGATCACTGGAAGAGACGGCTGAACGGAGCGTTGGGCGTATTCCGTTCGGAGCCATATTTCCTGGAAGTAGTTCCTTGCGGCATTGACAAAGCCAATTCTTTGGGTGCTTTGCTGGAGGCGCTGGATGTGAAGCGTGAAGAAGTGATTGCTGTAGGCGATGGTGTGTGTGACGTAACAATGATTCAATTGGCGGGATTGGGCGTAGCTATGGGGCATTCACAAGACTCGGTGAAAGCTTGTGCCGACTATGTGACTGCTTCGAATGAAGAAGACGGAGTGGCTGTTGCGGTGGAGAAAGCTATTATAGCCGAAGTGCGTGCAGCCGAAATTCCCCTTGACCAACTGAATGCGCAGGCACGCCACGCATTAATGGGAAACTTGGGAATTCAATATACATACGCCGACGAAGACCGTGTGGAAGCAACGATGCCGGTAGACCATCGTACCCGTCAACCTTTTGGCATATTGCATGGTGGAGCTACTCTTGCGTTGGCGGAAACAGTTGCCGGGCTCGGTTCGATGATTCTTTGCCAGCCGGACGAGATTGTAGTAGGAATGCAAGTCAGCGGAAACCACATATCTTCTGCACATGAAGGAGATACTGTGCGTGCAGTAGGAACCGTTGTACATAAAGGACGTTCCTCCCATGTATGGAATGTAGACGTGTTTACTTCAACAAACAAACTGGTGTCTTCCATACGGGTAGTCAACAGTGTGATGAAAAAGAGATGATCGACGAAGAAATAAGTAACTTGACAACTATTGATGCATTTATTCAGCGGAAGCAGCCGTTTGCTGTTTACCGTATTCCCGGAGAGAAAGTTCCCCGTCTGTTGACGCAGGCGGAAGGAGCGGTCCGCTTGATATACGATTTGAAAGAACTGAACGGACAGAGAGGATTTGTAATCGCTCCGTTTCAGGTGAGTGAGTCATGTCCGGTTGTGTTGATCCAACCCGATCAGTGGGGGCAGCCTTTATCGGTGGATGATGATACGGAAGAAGACCGGAAGGTGGCATTGCGCCTGCAAGGACAAGAATCGTTTCTGACTTCTTCTACGGAAGAATATGCGGCATGCTTTCATACCTTTATAAATGCGTTACGTGACAGGACGTTTGATAAACTGGTGCTTTCCCGTCATCTTACAGTGGATAAAGTAGCGGATTTTTCTCCTTTGTCCATCTTTCGGGCAGCTTGTAAACGTTATATTCATTCGTATATATATTTATGTTATACTCCGCAGACGGGCATCTGGCTGGGAAGCACTCCCGAAATTATTTTATCAGGTGAGGAAGACGAATGGCATACGGTTGCGCTAGCCGGAACGCAGCCTTTGCAAGATGGCAGACTGCCGCAAGTATGGGATGAAAAGAACCGGAAAGAGCAAGATTATGTTGCTTCTTATATCCGTCGGCAGCTTCTTTCACTGGATATCCATGCTACGGAAAACGGACCATATCCTGCTTATGCCGGTGCTTTGTCACATTTAAAAACTGATTTCCGGTTTGCTTTGAAAGATAATAAAGGTTTGGGAGACCTTCTGAAAGTTTTGCATCCGACACCTGCCGTATGCGGCTTGCCGAAGGAAGAAGCCTATCAGTTTATTTTGCAGAATGAAGGCTACGACCGCCGCTATTACTCCGGTTTTATCGGATGGCTCGATCCGGAAGGGCGAACAGACATCTATGTAAACCTGCGCTGTATGCATATCGAAGATAAGCAACTCACTCTTTATGCCGGCGGTGGATTATTGGCCTCTTCGGAACTGAATGACGAATGGCTGGAAACGGAGAAAAAGTTGCAAACCATCAAACGGCTGATTGCAGTGCCTCCTTTAAAATCATAAACTACTAATAATTATCATCATGTATACAGACAAGAAGAACATACTCCAGTTGGTTGCGTTGCTCGAGGCGCATGGGATTACTAAGGTTGTGTTGTGTCCGGGTAGTCGTAATACGCCCATAGTACATACTTTGTCTAACCATCCGAATTTTACCTGCTATCCGGTGACGGATGAACGGAGTGCCGGCTATTTCGCTATCGGTCTTGCGTTGAATGGTGGTAAGCCTGCTGCTGTCTGTTGCACTTCCGGTACTGCATTATTAAACCTTCACCCGGCTGTGGCAGAAGCATTTTATCAAAATGTTCCTCTGGTCATTATTTCCGCGGATCGTCCCGCTGCCTGGATCGGGCAGATGGATGGACAGACAGTACCACAACCAGGCGTATTTCAGACATTGGTTAAGAAGTCGGTAAACCTTCCGGAGATTCATACGGAAGAAGATGAATGGTATTGCAATCGTCTGGTGAATGAGGCTTTGCTGGAAACGAACCATCATGGAAAAGGACCGGTACATATCAATGTCCCTATTTCTGAACCGTTGTTCCAGTTTACGGTCGATTCACTTCCTGAAGTGCGTGTCATTACCCGTTATCAGGGGTTGAACGTCTACGATCGTGATTATAACGATTTGGTCGACCGGATGAGTAAATACCAGAAGCGTATGATTATCATCGGTCAGATGAATCTTATCTATCTGTTTGAAAAAAGATATATCAAGTTATTATATAAACATTTTGCTTGGTTGACGGAACATATCGGCAACCAGACAGTTCCCGGTATTCCGGTAAAGAACTTTGATGCGGCGCTTTATGCCATGCCCGAAGAGAAGGTTGCCCAGATGGTGCCGGAGTTGTTGATTACTTATGGAGGACATGTCGTTTCCAAACGATTGAAGAAATTTCTCCGTCAGCATCCGCCTAAAGAGCATTGGCACGTATCGCCGGATGGTGAGGTGGTCGATTTGTACGGCTCATTGACTACAGTGATCGAAATGGACCCGTTCGAGTTTCTGGAGAAGATAGCCAGTTTGCTGGACAATCGGACTCCCGAATATCCCCGTGTGTGGGAAAACTATTGTAAGACCATCCCCGAACCGGAATTTGCCTATTCGGAAATGTCTGCCGTCGGCGCATTATTGAAATCCTTACCGGAGTCATGTGCGTTGCATCTGGCAAACAGTTCGGTGGTGCGTTATGCGCAATTATACTCCATTCCTTCTACGATTGAAGTTTGTTGCAACCGGGGGACAAACGGTATTGAAGGCTCGCTATCTACGGCTGTCGGTTATGCGGCAGCTTCCGACAAACTGAACTTTATAGCTATCGGAGATTTGAGCTTTTTCTATGATATGAATGCATTGTGGAATGTCAATGTTCGCTCCAATCTGCGTATTCTTCTGTTAAATAATGGAGGAGGAGAGATTTTCCATACCTTGCCGGGATTGGATATGTCGGGTACCTCACATAAATTTATTGCGGCAGTCCATAAAACATCCGCCAAAGGTTGGGCAGAGGAACGTGGATTCCTCTATCTGCAAGCACAAAATGACGAAGAACTGGCTGAAGCGATGAAAACTTTCACTCAACTGGAAGTTATGGAGCAGCCTGTGCTCTTGGAGGTGTTTACCAACAAAAACAAGGATGCGCGCATGTTGAAGAATTATTATCATCAATTAAAACAAAAATAGATTATGTCAACACAAAGAGAGTGGACAACCATCAGAGAATACGACGATATTCTTTTTGATTATTATAATGGAATTGCCCGTATCACGATCAACCGTGAGCGCTATCGGAATGCGTTTACTCCGACAACTACTGCTGAAATGAGTGACGCATTGCGCATCTGCCGTGAAGAAGCGGATATTGATGTGATTGTAATTACCGGAGCCGGTGATAAGGCATTCTGTTCCGGTGGCGACCAGAATGTGAAAGGACGTGGCGGATATATCGGAAAAGACGGTGTGCCTCGTCTTAGCGTATTGGATGTGCAAAAGCAGATTCGCAGCATTCCGAAACCGGTGATTGCTGCCGTGAACGGTTTTGCCATTGGTGGAGGACATGTGCTTCATGTGGTATGTGATTTGTCCATTGCGTCGGAAAATGCTATTTTCGGTCAGACGGGTCCTCGTGTAGGTAGCTTTGATGCCGGGTTCGGTGCGTCTTATCTGGCACGTGTAGTGGGGCAGAAGAAAGCGCGCGAAATCTGGTTCCTCTGCCGGAAGTATAATGCACAAGAAGCATTGGACATGGGATTAGTGAATAAAGTAGTTCCCTTGGAGCAGTTGGAGGATGAATATGTGCAGTGGGCGGAAGAAATGATGCAGCTTAGTCCGTTGGCTTTACGCATGATTAAAGCAGGATTGAATGCCGAACTGGACGGTCAGGCAGGTATTCAGGAATTGGCTGGCGATGCAACGTTGCTCTATTACCTGACTGATGAAGCACAGGAAGGCAAGAATGCGTTCTTGGAGAAACGTAAACCGAACTTCAAACAATATCCGAAATTTCCCTAAGATCGGTTTTGCTACAGAGTACCACAGAGAGTACCACAGAGTTTGCTTTTCCTGCGTTTAAGCCCGATTTTCTGCAAAGCAAGACTGTGTGGAGGAGAGAACGGTAAGAGAACTGCAAGAGATATAACTTATTAAAACTTCGTGAGGCTCTGTGTTATTCTGTGGTGAATTGAAAAATTATTCACGATGAATTGTAAAATAGAAATCATTCCCCGATTGCTCCATTTCAAGCAACCTGCCGGGACTTCTAGGGGAACATATACTACGCGTAAAGTTTGGTATCTTCATTTTACCTCTCCCGACTTCCCCGGCAGAGTGGGAATAGGAGAGTGTGCACCTTTGCCCGCTTTAAGTTGTGACGATCTTCCTGATTACGAAGATATATTAGTGAAAGTCTGCCGGAAAGTAGAGAGGGAACAAGGCAGATTGGATATGGATGGCTTGTGTGATTATCCTTCAATTTTATTTGGTCTAGAAACGGCTATCCGGCATTTCTTTGCAGGAAACTGGGCTTTATGTGATACAGCTTTCTCGCGTGGAGAAGTTGGCATTCCGATTAACGGTCTTATCTGGATGGGAGATTTTCAGAACATGTTATCCCAGATTGAGAAAAAGATGGAAGCCGGATTTCGTTGTATCAAGTTAAAGATAGGCGCCATCCATTTCGAAGAAGAACTGACATTGTTGCGCCATATTCGGACACATTTCTCTTCTAAAGAAATAGAGTTGCGTGTAGATGCAAATGGTGCCTTTTCGCCAGCGGAGGCAATGGAAAAACTGAAGCGTTTGTCAGAGCTTGATTTACATTCCATCGAACAGCCGATCCGTGCCGGACAATGGGAGGAAATGGCCCGTCTTGTTTCCGACTCTCCATTACCGATCGCTTTGGATGAAGAATTGATAGGATACAATACATTGGAAAGAAGACAGGAACTGCTTTCAACCATCCGTCCGCAATATATCGTTATTAAACCTTCTCTTCACGGAGGAATCTGCGGAGGAGACGAATGGATTACCGAAGCTGAAAAACAACATATCGGCTGGTGGATAACTTCCGCTTTGGAATCAAACATTGGGCTGAATGCCATTGCCCAGTGGTGTGCAACATTCAGCAATCCGTTGCCACAAGGACTGGGAACAGGATTGCTCTTTACGGACAACGTGGAAGTTCCTCTTGAAATAAGAAAAGATTGTTTGTGGTTTTGTAAATGATAGTATTTAAAGGATATTCCGATGATATTTGATCGAAAACAACAGCGCTTGCTACTGGAAGGAAAAGAATATTCTTTGGAAGATATAAGGCGATTGATAGCGGGAGGAGCAGAGGCTCATTCTCCTGCTAGTTGGGATTTATATCTTTTCCTGAATGAATGGTTTAACGATTCTCCTGTCATTACTGTTCATACATCAGGCTCTACGGGTACACCTAAAGAACTGATCGTCCGTAAAGACCAAATGATGCAAAGTGCGCGTCTGACTTGCGAATTTTTGAATTTGGAGAAAGGTCAGTCAGCGTTATTATGTATGAATCTTCGTTATATCGGTGCGATGATGGTGGTCGTGCGTTCGTTGGTTGCAGGCTTGAATTTGATTGTACGTCCTGCTTCCGGTCATCCTTTAGCGGATATAGAAGAGCCTTTGAGATTTGTGGCAATGGTTCCCCTGCAAGTGTATAATACGTTGCAAGCTCCCGAAGAGAAAGAACGACTGAAGCAGACTGATATTTTGATTATAGGAGGCGGAGCGATTGATGAGGCTTTAGAGGCGGAGATCAAAACTCTTCCGACTGCCGCCTATTCTACTTATGGTATGACTGAAACTTTATCTCATATTGCTCTTCGTCGCCTGAACGGACCATCGGCTTCGTCGCATTATCATCCGTTTTCTTCGGTAAAACTATCTTTATCCGTAGAAGATACATTGGTTATTGATGCTCCTCTTGTCTGCGACCAGATTTTGCGGACCAATGATATTGCACGTATTTATTCCGATGGAAGCTTTATGATTCTGGGTAGGGAAGACAATGTGATAAATAGTGGGGGAATTAAAATTCAGGCGGAGGAGATGGAAAAACTGCTTCGTCCTTTTATTTCTGTTCCATTTGTTATCACTTCAGTTCCTGACCAGCGTTTAGGACAGGCTGTAACTTTATTATTGGAAGGTGAGCGGGACACTGAAAAGATCGGAAATAAGCTGCACGAACTATTGGAACCTTATTATCGTCCCAAGTACATATTGACGACAGATTGTATTCCGCAAGCAGGGAACGGTAAAGTGAATCGTGCGGAATGCCGTATTCTAGCCAAACAAATATTGACGACGTTTTACCCTCACATGTTCAAATCATTAAGCTAACGTAAGTTCGATATAACTTTGTCCGCATGTTTTCCCCCTTCCCGAAGGAGGAGAACTGGAATAGTACAAGCTTATATCGAACTGACATTAAGCTATAATCAAATAGGCTAACGGTAGTGTGCTTTTGCAGAATAAGCAAACTTAATCATAAGAGTCCATAGAGTTGTTTCTCATCATCCACCACAGCCATCATCCCTTCTACTTGTGCCAGAGCCAGCATACGTCCATGGAAAGAATAACCGGGATTGTAGCCTTTATCCTCATCTCCGAGCATCATCCGTCCATGATCTACGCGCATGGGAAGTCCCGGATTCTCCTTCTCGAAAATACGGATGAGATCAATCAGGTGTCCTCTTCCTGATAGATGAGAACTTTCAATGAAGTTTCCACCCGGCATGGCCTCTGTACTGCGTAGATGAACGAAATGGGTTCTTCCTGCAAACTTCTTCGCCAATTCACGAGTATCATTATGTGCGCCTGCACTAAGAGAACCAGCACAGAAAGTCAGCCCATTATGCGGATTGTCTACGGCATTCAGGAACCATTCAATATCACTTTCATTCGTGACGATGCGTGGTAAACCTAGAACTTGGAATGGCGGGTCATCGGGATGTACACACATATTGACGCCATATTCTTCGCATACAGGCATGATTGCAGACAAGAAATAACGCATATTTTCTCGTAAAGCATCCCGGTCTATGTCTTTATATAAACCTAACAGACGTTTGAATATAGCAACTGGGTTTTTATCTCCTTCTTTGATATTACCGTTCACAAATCCTTGTGTCTTGACGATAATGGTGTCAATCAAATCGTCCTTTTCGGTCTCTGTAATCACTTTGTCCAGTTCGGCAACTTTATGCAGTTCTTCTTCTGTATAGTCTTTTTCAGCTCCTTCACGTTCCAGTATTTTGATGTCGAAGTAAGCGAAACGAATACGGTCGTAGTAAAGCGAACTGGTACCATCCGGCCAAGGGTAGTGTAAATCCGTACGTATCCAGTCGATTACCGGCATGAAGTTGTAACAGACTGTTTTCACTCCGCATTTACCCAGGTTGGCAAGGCTTACTTTATAATTTTCAATCAACTGTTCACGTTCCGTACCTGCATACTTGATTGCCTCACAAACCGGAAGGCTTTCCACGACCGACCAGCGCAACCCATACGATTCAATATACGATTTTAAATCGTTGATGGCTTCTACTGTCCAAATCTCTCCGTTCGGTACCTCGTGTAATGCAGTGACGATTCCTTCAACACCTATCTGACGGAGCATTGGCAAGGTGATTTTATCTTTCTTGCCGAACCATCTCCATGTTTTTTCCATCATAACGTTTGAATAAATTAAAAGATTAAATATTAAACGCCGCTGAATGCGCTGAAACCACCGTCGATAGGCAGCATCGCTCCGGTTATGAAACTGGCGGCTTCACTACACAGAAATTGCACCGCACCATTCAATTCTTTAATGTCACCAAAACGTTTCATCGGAGTTTTAGCCAATACTTTCTTGCTTCTATCCGTCAGTGAGCCGTCCGGATTGATAAGTACGCGGCGGTTTTGGTCGCCGATGAAGAAGCCCGGAGCAATGGCATTAACACGAATACCGTCACCATATTTCAGTGCCATTTCGCTGGCAAGCCATTGAGTGAAGTTGGCTACGGCAGTTTTGGCAGCCGAATATCCCGGTACACGGGTGATAGCGCTGTATGCGGCCATTGATGATACATTAATGATGCATCCTTTGCCTTGTTTAGCCATAACCTTGCCAAATATCATGGATGGATAAACTGTTCCGTTCATATTCAGATTGGTGACTTTCTCCCAGCAGGAGATATCCATGTCATAAAAATGTTGTTCCGGTTCAAGAGTGGCTCCCGGCATATTGCCACCGGCAATATTCAGCAGAATATCAATCCGTCCCCATTTGGCTACGATTTCTTCGGCTACTTTTTCCAAGCTAGAGATGTCAAGGACATTGCCGATGATACCGATTACATCGTCACCATATTGTTTGAGTTCAGCTACACGGTTGTCCAGTTGCTCCTGACGAATGTCAATAGCTACTACTTTTGCTCCCTGCTGTACAAAGTGTTGGGCGATATTTCCACCCAGTACACCACCTGCTCCGGTAATAACAGCGACTTTACTGGCAATACTAAATAATTCGTTCATGGTTCTATCAAATGTTTTTATGAATGGATGCAAAAATAGCGGGTTTTTACACACACTATGATGCGTATCTTTGCAAGATATTTACCTATCTTTGCAAAAGTAGTTTAGAAAGGAGAATTTATGAAGAAGATAATGAACGAGAAGTTGGCTATTACGACTTCCAATCCCGTCCGTGCCCGTTTTTATGAATATCCGCGTTTCACTTACCCGTGGCATTTCCACAGTGAGTATGAAATTATCTATGTGGAGAAAGGAGAGGGGGATTGTCTCGTAGGCGACAGCATTATTCCTTATTTGGAAGGAGATTTGATTCTTTTCGGTTCTGAACTGCCTCATAGCATGCAGAGTCCGCCGGATAGCGGGGAAGAAGCTGATGACGGAGAAAAAACCGAACTGAAAGTAAAAGGCGTGAATATCCAGTTCGAGAAAGACTTCATGCATTATTCCATCTCTCAATATTCCCAGTTTATTCCCATCTGGAATCTGTTGGAAGATGCTTGCAGGGGAATTAAATTCACCGTTTCCCGTTCGGGAAAAGTCATCAAGCTATTAAAACAGATACCTTCTGCCAAAGGAGCAGAACAAATCATCCTGTTACTTTCACTTCTGCAAATAATGGCTACCAATGATAACAGGAAATATCTGACTACTTCTCATTATATCCCGTCCCCTTCCATTATGCGTAACGAAAGAATGGAAAAGGTGATTGCCTATCTTAACAAACATTATATCGAGTCTGTCGGTCTGGATGAGATTGCTTCTTATACAGCCATGAATCCTACCGCCTTCTGCCGTTATTTCAAGGAAAACACAGGAAAGACATTCAAAGAATATGTACTTGATATGCGTATCGGGTATGCCTGTAAACTGTTGAATAGTAGTGTGATGAATATATCACAAATCAGTGCGACGTGCGGATTTGAATCTCCTGTGCATTTCAACCGTATCTTTAAACGGGTGACGGGGATGACACCTACTATTTATAGGGAGCAGATGGAATAATCTCTCCGGTGAATAATTTGTTTGAGTATAATTTCCTTCTTGTTCGTATCTAATAGGAAAGAAGAATAAACATGAACGTAAATAGAATGAAGAAAAGAATTTTGCTTTTATTGCTGGTGATACCGGCATTGTTGAAAGCGCAGGATGTAATGACAGGAACCCGCCAGGAGCTGACCTCTCCCGACGGAGCATATCGTTTTACCTTCTATCAGCGTGCGGTGGGAGAGGATAATGTGCAAATGTATTACACCTTGACTTACAAGAACCGTCCGGTAATTGAAGAAAGTAAATTGGGTGTCTTGATTGAAAATCAGTTGTTCGAGTCGGCACTGGGTATTCCGAATGACACTTGTCATTTCTGGTGTGAGAATCTGAAGTTGACGGGAACAGAGCGACGGAAAGCGGATGAAACATGGAAACCTGTATATGGGGAACGTGCCGAGATTCGTGACTGTTATAATGAGATGACCCTGAAATTCAAGAAAGGCGAAGGAGACGGAGCACAGGAAGGTGGCTATGATAAGCGCAAGAATTATTTTATGAATATCATAGTGCGTGCCTATGATGAAGGAGTCGCTTTCCGTTATCATTTTCCGGAAACAACCAACGGACTTTTCCTGCATATCATAGGCGAGCAAACCAGTTTCACAATGCCTCAAGGAACAATGGCTTATTATGAGCGTTGGGCACAAGGGCCTTATGCACTTCGTCCGTTGGAAGGATGGGGAAAAGAGGAGAGTGAACGTCCGTTGACCTTGAAACTGCCTGATGGATTATCAGTAGCCTTATTGGAAGCGGAAATGGTGGATTATGTCCGTGGCAAATTCCGTTTGTCGGCAGAGAAACCTTCCACTTTGGAGACAAGCCTGTATAGCAGTGTCGATATTATTTCTTCTTACAGCACTCCGTGGCGTGTCATCATGGTCGGCGAACGTCCGGTCGATTTGATTAACAACAATGATATTGTCTTGAATCTGAATCCGGCTTGCAAACTGGCTGATACTTCTTGGATTAAACCGGGGAAAGTATTCCGTTCGGGCGACCTGAAACAGGATAGGGTGAAAGCGGCCATTGACTTCGCGGCAGAGCGTGGCATCCGGTATGTGCACATGGATGCAGGCTGGTACGGGCCGGAAATGAAAGTGAGTTCGGATGCCACTACTGTTTCTCCGGATAAAGACCTTGATATACCTGCTTTGTGCCAGTATGCCGAATCGAAGGGAATCGGACTTATGGTATACGTCAATCAGCGTGCATTGGTGCAGCAATTGGATACTTTATTACCTTTATATAAGAAGTGGGGATTGAAAGGTATCAAGTTCGGTTTTGTGCAGATTGGTAATCAGCGATGGAGCACCTGGCTGCATGATGCAGTCCGTAAATGTGGAGAATACGGCCTGATGGTAGATATTCATGATGAGTATCGTCCGACAGGTTTCAGCCGTACCTATCCCAACCTGATGACACAGGAAGGTATCCGTGGAAACGAAGAGATGCCGGATGCTACACATAACACGGTTCTTCCGTATACACGTTTCCTGGCAGGCGCTGCGGATTATACACTGTGTTATTTTAATGGCAGAGTGAAGAATACGAAAGCGCATCAGTTGGCAATGGCAGCAGTGTATTACAGTCCATTGCAGTTTATGTTCTGGTATGACCGACCGGAATTTTATAAAGGAGAAGAAGAACTGGAGTTTTGGAAAGCCATTCCGAGCGTATGGGATGATAGCCGCGCGCTTGACGGAGAAATTGGAGAATACATCGTTCAGGCCCGTTGCTCAGGAAATGACTGGTTTGTAGGAGCGATGACCAATACAGAAGCCCGTACTATCGTATTGACTACGGATTTCCTGGAACCGGGAAAGAAATATCTGCTTCATCTCTATGAAGATGACGACAAATTGAACACACGGACGAAAGTACGCAGTACTCATAAGAAAATAAAGGCAGGCGACAAACTTACTCTGAAGCTAAAAGCAAGTGGCGGAGCTGCGTTGCATTTTACTCCGCTGAAGTAGGCAGGTATATGTTTCTTTTTAGGCACGGATAACGCTGATTACACTGCTCCATATTATATAAAACAATGATAAATGAATTAAACATGAGCCTACTTCGATTTTTGGTGTTTGGAATAATGTCTGTTATTCTATTGCCCTGCAATATGGCAGCGGAATGGCAGTGGTCTGTGAAAATGCCAGGTATTGTTTCCAACGAGACGAATGACCATCCGCAGGCTTTTTTATGGATACCGTCTGATTGTATCCAGGTAAAAGGGGTTATGATAGGTACTCATAATATGACGGAAGAAACTCTGTTTGAGAACGCCTTGTTTCGGGAGAGAATGTCTGAAATAGGTCTGGCACTGATATGGATAACTCCGGGGTGGGATCAGAAATGGGACATAACTGCCGGAAGCCAGAAGGCATTTGAACAAATGCTGGATGACTTTGCTTCTGTCAGCGGATATAACGAATTGAAATATGCTCCGATTGTTCCGTTCGGACATTCGGCAATGGCTACCTACCCGTGGAACTTCGCCGCCTGGAATCCCGACCGCACATTAGCCATTATCTCTTTGCATGGAGATGCGCCACGCACTAACCTTACCGGATATGGTCGTGACAATATGGAGTGGGGGAAACGTACGATTGACGGCATCCCTGGATTGATGATTGAAGGCGAATACGAATGGTGGGAAGACCGTGTAAATCCGGCTTTGGCATTCCGTATGATGTACCCTGGAAGTTGCGTCTCTTTCCTTTGCGACACAGGGCGCGGGCATTTCGATATAGCCGACCGCACCGTCGGTTATATTGCGTTGTTCTTAAAGAAAGCACTGGAATATCGTATGCCCGCAACGTATGATTTGAATAAGCCTGTGGAATTGAAGAAGCTGAATCCGCAGAATGGCTGGCTTGCCGAAAGGTGGCATCCGAATCAGAAGAAACGTGCAAAGGCTGCTCCTTATAAAGAATATAAAGGAGACTCGCACGATGCATTCTGGTACTTCGATAAGGAAATGGCTGAAATGACGGAAGAACGCTATCGCCGGGAAAGAGGGAAGAAACCACAATACTTGGGTTTTGTACAAAAGGGACAATTACTCACATACAATCCCAAATCCCATGTGAAAGTTGCCGCCCGCTTCCTGCCGGAAAAAGACGGATTGACTTTTCATCTGAAAGCCGTATATACGGACAGCTTGCATACTGCAATTTCTGACGAACATTCGCTCACTTCTCCTGAAATAACCCGCATCTGTGGCCCGGTTCAGAAAGTGAACGACACAACCTTTACTGTCCGTTTCTACCGTATGGGAATGTACAATCAGCGTCGTACGGGAGATATTTGCCTTCTAGCCGGTAATGACGGTGACAAGCACTATAAAAGCACAGCTCAGGAACTTAGTTTCCGGATTCCCTATCGCAATACGGAAGGTAAACGCCAGCATATTCTTTTTCCGGGTCTTGACGATGTGAAGAAAGGCACGGAAACTATCTCTTTACATGCAACTTCCGATTGCGGGCTACCCGTATATTACTATGTAAAAGAAGGGCCGGCAGAAATAGAGGGAAACAAGTTGGTATTTACTCGAATTCCCCCACGCAGTAAGTTCCCGTTGAAAGTGACTGTGGTGGTATGGCAATATGGCTTTGCTGGGAAAGTGCAGACTGCCGAACCGGTAGAACGGAGTTTTTTCATTTATCCATGAAATGGTATATTGGGATTTACAGTCGAAATAGAAGATTTTAAGAACGAATTGCACGAATTATGCGGTTTTATAATTATAATTGCATCAAACAACAGCGTAGTTCGTGTAATTGGTGTTTAATACGAAGTTAATAGATAATGAACATGAAGGGAAGATTATTAATCGTAATTTTTATAAGTATCTGTTTTATTGCAGGTTCCTGCAATGTATCATCCGTACAAGGGAGTCGTTATAACTTCTCTTCATTAGATTCTGTTATTCAAGGCTGGGTGAGTAAAGAGTACTATCCAGGTGCTTCTATCTCAGAGATTGTAAAGGGACATCCGTTGGTTGTGAAACAAGGCCGCGTTGAAGTGGGCAACGGTTCTCTATACTATGAAGAAGCCGGTTGGGGTGAACCTGTCATCTTTGTACACGGTCATTCGCTCGACCATCGTATGTGGGATGAACAATTTCCTGTGTTTGCGAAAAAGTATCGTGTCATTCGTTATGATTTGAGAGGATATGGCATTTCGTCTTCACAAACGGAAGACTATCAATTCACACATGCTGAAGATTTAGTTACTTTGATGGATTCTTTGCACATCAAGAAAGCGCATATCGTAGGACTTTCTTTGGGTGGGTTTATTACTGCTGATATGTTGGCGTACTTCCCTGACCGGATGTTATCTGCTTTTTTAGCCAGTGGGAACATTCGGAAATCGAAAGGCCCAAGTGAACCGATGACTCCGGAAGAAGCAAGAGTACGTGATAAGGAGATTGCTGCTTTGAAAGAGAAAGGGGTAGATGTGATGAAGAAAGAGTGGTTTGAAGGATTGATGAAATCCGGTGGAAGTCAGCGTGAACGGATGCGTGAGTCTCTATGGCAAATGATCGATGAGTGGGATGCGTGGCAACCTTTGCACAAAGAAGTACGGGTGGTAGCTGGTTTGGATGCCATTGAGAAATTGAAAAAGAATCATCCCGATGTACCTGCTTTAATTGTTGAAGGTCATTCTTCTGGCAACCGATTCTCAAAAGAACCTCCCATTTTACAATATCTTCCCAATGGAAAACTGAAAGTAATTGACGATTGCGGACACATGCTGAATATGGAACGCCCGGAAGAATTTAATGCGGCATTGGAAGAATTTTTGAAAAACGTTCAATAAAGAATAATATTTTGCCATTAAGATAGGATTTAAATCTCAATTGATTCCAGGAAAGAACAAACCCAATGGTTGTATTAAATTAGAGATTTTTGATGATGGCATTAAGAAAATCGGTCCTGAATATTTTGGAACAGGCGGAGATGCTAATAATAGATATGAGATTCTGGGTGCAAGTGAGATTTCGACTACAGAGCCAAATGTCTTATATTACGACTTACAGTCAAGATATAAAACTGTGACTCCTACAGATTGGAATCAGGTATTTGATTTAGTGCAATGTAAGTTTGTAATTGCCGATTTCCCGGAAACTGCTCAGACTTATGATCTTTATTGGATTCGTTCTTTCAAATCCATAGAGGAACTTCAAGCTTTTGTAAACAGTGAAAACAATAACAAATAACTATCATGAATAAGATGAAATTATATACAATAATAGGAACAGGGCTTTTTGCCCTGACTTCTATCATGCTTTTCGCATGCAGTGAGATAGAAGACGGCTCTAATGATATGAGCAGTTGGCCGGAAGTAAAAGATTATGTTACGACCTTGGAGCATCCTTGCATGCTCCATACGGAAACGGATTTTGAGTTCGTAAAAGGAAAGGTACAATCCGGTGCACAGCCTTGGAAGAACGCATTCGACCATTTAACTCGTGGTGGAAACAACTTGTCGCAATCTGCCTATAAGGCATCTCCTGTGAAATTGTTGGCGCGTCTCGACCAGAATAACTGGGCGGGTAAATATCCTAATGACTGGAATAATTACACGAAATTGATGAAAGATGCCGCTGCCGCCTATCAATTGGCTCTGGCAAAGAATGTGGGTGAAGACCTTTTCATATTCGATGACGGACGTGCGTTGGCTATGTGTGAGTATGTGGCTAAATACAATATCGGTGGTGCTGAAACCGGTAGCTCAAGCGCTAGTTGGAAGATGACTGATTTTAGATATACGGATAATGACTTGCCTTATACTACCTATACTAATTGTAGCGGTAGCTGGGATACTATCTCGGCACAGGAAAGAAGAGAAGGAAAAGATTCCCGTGGTGAGGTGCGTCCTGCATGGGAATTAGTGAACCGTCTGGCACAAGATTATGGAAAATCTAGTATCTATGCCAAGATGTGGGTGGATAAGATGCGTGAGAACGCTAGTCGCGGAAATTCAGATGGCGGAACCGGTGATTACGGACCTAATAGCGGTGGCTATGACCAATTAGGATTCGGTACATTGATGTTTGCCAAGGAATAAATAATAAAAAGATTCCGTACCGGATGAAGTATAAACGGGGAGAGTGTACAAAGCAAAATCTCCCCGTTTTTTATTTCAGGGCTATCAATTATATCTTACGTCAATGAATACGACGGACTTGAAGAGAGAAAACTAATAAATTAAAAGATTAATAGAAAAAATAGATTATAAAGTTTGATGAAGTAACCATGCAAAGATAACCATTTGTTTTCTATAGAAGACGATTTTAAGGAGAAATCGTCTTCTATAAAAAACGCTTTTGCAAAAAGTGAACCCATGTGGTATAATATTTCTGTAATAATTCGGATAAAAAGAAAAAAGTTGCAAGGGGATTAGGTATTTACCTAATCCCCTTCGTATATATAAGTAAATAGGTCAGTAAACAGATTGTTTGAAATCAGTGATTGGATTCAGTTTTAAAAGTGCTTAGTTTTTATATAAGGTAGAAAGAACCTGTTTTTAGGAATAACGAATCTAGTTTTGAATGAAATTGATTAGTAAGGTATATGCGTAAAAAGATTCTGTTTTTAGCAGGAATGATAGCTTGCAGTTCATTGGCAGGCTCACAAGAAATTTCAAAGACCTGGGTGGCTGATAAGGGAAACGGTACTTATCAGAACCCGGTTCTTCATGCTGATTATTCCGACCCGGATGTATGTGCAGCCGGAGAAGATTTCTATATGACGGCATCCAGTTTCAATTGTATCCCGGGTATTCCTATTCTTCACTCCAAAGATTTGGTGAATTGGTCGCTGGTGAACTATGCGTTGCCGGTGCAGGAACCGAAAGAATTTTTCGATAAGGCACAGCACGGCAAGGGCGTATGGGCGCCTTCTATCCGTTTTCATAACGGGGAGTTTTATATCTATTGGGGTGACCCGGATTATGGAATCTATATGATTAAAGCCAAAGATCCGAAAGGAAAATGGAGCAAGCCTGTATTGGTGAAAGCTGGGAAAGGAATGATTGATGCAACTCCTTTGTGGGACGAAGACGGAAAAGTATATCTGATACATGCTTATGCCGGAAGCCGTAGTGGGGTGAACAGTATCCTCGTCATTTGCGAACTGAATGCGGAAGGAACAGAAGTTACTTCCGATCCGGTGATGGTGTTCGACGGAAATGATGGAAAGAATCATACCGTAGAAGGACCGAAGCTTTATAAACGCAACGGATACTATTATATTTTTGCTCCGGCAGGAGGAGTGGCAACCGGTTGGCAATTGGTACTTCGCTCAAAGAACATCTATGGCCCTTACGAATCGAAAATCGTGATGGCACAAGGAAAGACAACGATAAACGGACCTCATCAGGGAGGCTGGGTAGACACCAATACAGGAGAATCCTGGTTCGTCCATTTTCAAGATAAAGGCGCTTACGGACGTGTGATTCACTTGAATCCGATGACGTGGATAAATGACTGGCCTGTAATCGGAGTGGACAAGGATAAAGATGGTTGCGGTGAACCTGTAACGACTTATAAGAAACCGAATGTGGGAAAGACCTATCCGGTAGCTACTCCGCCGGAGAGTGACGAATTCAATACCCGGCATTTGGGATTACAATGGCAATGGCATGCCAATAAAAAAGACACTTACGGGTTTACTACCGATTGGGGATTTATCCGTCTGTATGCAGGCAGCCTTTCGAAAGAGTTTGTGAACTTTTGGGAAGTTCCTAATCTGTTGATGCAAAAGTTTCCGGCTGAAGAATTTACAGCTACGACCAAGCTGACATTTACTGCCAAGCAGGATGGAGAACAAGCCGGAATCATTGTGATGGGATGGGATTACAGTTATCTTTCTATCCGCAAGGCGGGAGATAAGTTTATTTTGCAACAGGCAATTTGCAAGGATGCGGAACAGCAGAACCCTGAACAGATAAAAGAATTGGCAAATATTCCGGTAAAATATTTGAAGATGCCGGGAGTAGCAGATAATGAATGGCAAACAGTTTATTTAACGTGAGTTCGAAATAAGAATAAATATATTTCGCTGATAATTAGAAACATATCGATAAAAATATTAAATTTATAGTGCTGAATTATAACATTTAAACGATTACCACTATGTTTCCAGAGTCTAAAGTTACAGAGATTTATTGTATGGTCGATGATTTTTGCAAGGAATTTACATTACAACAGGAAAAATACATGATTGAGGATAAGAAGACCAAGCACCGCAACAAACCCAACCGTATGAGTGATGCTGAGATTATGGTTATTCTAATCCTGTTTCACTCCGGTGGTTTCCGTTGTTTCAAGCATTACTACAAGGAATATGTTTGTAAACATCTGAAACACCTTTTTCCGCGTCAGGTTTCCTATAACCGTTTTGTGGAGTTGGAGAAGGAAGTATTGCTTCCCATGACCATCTTCATCAAAAAGGTACTGCTGGGAACCTGCACCGGCATCAGTTTTGTCGACTCCACTCCTTTACGTGTCTGTCGTAATCAAAGAATCCTTATTCATAAAACATTTGAGGGACTTGCCGAGCGTGGAAAATGTTCAATGGGATGGTTCTTCGGATTCAAGCTGCATCTGATAATCAATGACAAGGGTGAGATTCTCAATTTTATGTTCACGTCCGGAAACGTGGATGATCGTGAACCGTTGAAGCAGGGTAAGTTTCTGGAGAACATAAAAGGAAAGCTATGTGCAGACAAGGGGTATATCGGTCAGGCTCTGTTTGAGAACCTCTTCCTTAATGGTATACAACTTGTCACTAAAGTTAAAAACAATATGAAGAATTCACTGATGAGTATTACCGACAAGATTCTGCTCAGAAAAAGAGCCTTGATTGAAACAGTCAATGACGAATTGAAGAACATTGCACAGATAGAACACTCCAGACATCGTTCATTCAATAATTTTGTAGCCAATTCTTTGTCGGCTATAGCAGCATACTGCTTTTTTGAAAAGAAGCCCGCCATTGACATAAACTTTGTCAATGACGGACAACTTACTATCTTTTGATCTTATATCGAACTCACGTTATTTACAGGTAAAGGTTCGGAAAGGAGCCGTTTGTACGTTTGCTTATAGTCTGGACGGGAAGAAATATACGACAGTGGGAGAGTCTTTCACAGCCCGTCAAGGCAAGTGGATTGGAGCTAAAGTAGGAGTGTTTTGCGTAACTCCGAATGAGGGAAATCGTGGATGGGCGGATGTAGACTGGTTCCGGGTGACTAAGTAAGCTGATGGGATGACTAAGTTACTGAATGCTCAAGTGAATGACAAAGAGAAATAAAGATTAAGAATTAACTCGAAGATATCAGATTAAGATGAAAAAGATTGTAGTAGGTTTGGCTGTGATGTTAGGTTTCTGTATGTGCACTCACAAGCCTTCCGGTATATTGGATGTGAATAAGGCATTGGACTATTGTGCAGAGCAGACACAACGTACGCTTGCGGAACTGAAAACAGACTCCGGCATCGACTATACAATGATGCCACGTAATATCATGGCGGACGAACAACACTGGAATTGCCGGAAAGCGACGAAGGAAGAATGGTGTGCCGGTTTCTGGCCCGGAGTATTGTGGTATGATTACGAATATACGAAAGATAAACAGATTCAGGAAGAAGCGGAGAAGTTCACGAATTCACTGGAATTCCTTTCCAAGACTCCGGCTTTCGACCATGACTTGGGCTTCCTCGTGTTCTGTAGCTACGGAAACGGTTATCGCCTGACCAAGAATCCGGCTTACAAACAAGTGATTCTTGATACAGCCGATACGTTGGCTACTCTGTTCAATCCCATCGTAGGAACCATCCTTTCATGGCCTCGTGAAGTGGAACCTCGCAACTGGCCGCACAATACCATCATGGATAACATGATCAACCTCGAAATGCTTTTCTGGGCAGCGAAGAATGGTGGAAATCCTTATTTATATGATATTGCCGTTTCTCATGCCGATAAAACGATGAAATGCCAGTTCCGTCCCGACTATACATCTTACCATGTAGCGGTATACGACACTATTACAGGTGACCTGATAAAAGGAGTAACGCACCAAGGTTATGCTGACAGCACCATGTGGGCGCGTGGTCAGGCATGGGCAATCTATGGATATACTGTAGTCTATCGGGAGACGAAAGATCCTAAGTATCTTGATTTCGCGCAGAAAGTGACAGATGTCTATCTCGAACGCCTGCCGGAAGATAAAGTTCCTTATTGGGATTTCAGTGCCCCGGGAATACCGGATGCTCCGCGTGATGCTTCTGCTGCCGCAGTGGTGGCTTCTGCTTTGCTTGAATTATCCACTTACCTCCCGAATGGAACCGGAAAACGTTATAAAGATGCAGCTATTGAAATACTGACAAGCCTGAACTCTGACAGTTACCAGAGTGGCAAAAGCAAACCGTCATTCCTGCTGCATAGCGTAGGACATTGGCCGGCTCATTCAGAAATAGATGCTTCTATTATTTATGCAGATTATTATTATATCGAAGCTTTGCTGAGGCTGAAACGTTTGCAAGAAGGACACGAGGTATTGGGATAACAAGTATTACCGGGCTTATGAATACGGTCATATATCATTCTCCTCCTTCAGGAAGGAGGAGTACCCGTAGGGGGAGGTGGTAGGTGAATACATAAGTCTATTATCTACAATAAGATAGAAAGAACCTCGTTTATCCTACCACCCCGTCCTTCGGACACCCCTCCTTCGGGAAGGAGGGGAGTTAGAGTTACTAACGACTTTTTAGACAGCCTCTTTTTTACTGGTTAAGGTTAGGTTTATTATTATTTTACCTTGATGATGTCATAATTCAAATTGCTGACAGCTTCTTGCAAGCTATCGTTCACCAAACGAAGAGTGGTGTCATTGATAATCACGAAATACATCGGAGCTTCACCATTCTTCGGAGATAACTTAACTGCTGTCATCGGTTTGTTGTTCACTACCTTCTGTACAGTCTCTTGTTTTCCTTTCGAGGTGAAAATCTTGTTTTGTCCTTGACCTTCAGCATCGAGGTAAGTCATATCTAGTGTGTACACTGTATCTGCATTGTCAGTTGCAGCATTCAAGGTTAGTACATAGTCAATCCCCGGACCATCGGCAGCAGGGAGAGTACCGGTATAGACTTCAGTCAACCGGGTAGTCGGAGTCATAGTAATAGCTATACTGTCTGCTTGTGCCTCTACGGTTTTGTTTGCTTTTGATTGGCATGATGCCAAAGCAGCTACGACTGCTGCTAACATAATTACTTTTTTCATTTTTAAGTGCTTTAAGTTAATATAATTATAGTGAGCTATTGCTCGTTTTTTGCTATCCTATTCCTGTTCCTCGTCCCGTTTGATGACCAGTAGTTTGTCTACTCGTCCGCGGTCCATATCCACCACTTCGAATTGCAGATTTTGGTAGGTGAAGATGTCTCCTGCTTTCGGGATGCGACTGACTAGGAACATGGCCAATCCACCCAGAGTGGTGAAGTCTTCCGATTCCAGATCTTCGTAGGATAGGATACCCATTTCCTCCATGAAGTCGTCGATATTCATTGAAGCTTCCACCAGCATTGAACCATCCTGCCTTGTGACGATTTCTTCTTCTTCCATTTCATCCTCTTCAAGGATGTCTCCGAAGATACTTTCGGTCAGGTCGTGCAGTGTGATAATGCCTTCTGTGCTGCCATACTCGTTAACAACAACTCCGAACTTGTTTTTGTTCTTCTTAAATAGCTCTAAAACTTTATTTGCATATAAACTTTCCGGAATGAAGAGAGGAGGACGTGCAATTTCGCGTAAGTTAAACACCTTTTTATTGCCTACCATCAGGATAATGTCCTTTACGGAAACCACACCGATTATCTCGTCTTTCCGTTCGTCTACCAATAGATATTTACTGTAATGTTCTTCTTCAATAATCTTCATTACCTTTTCCTGTGTATCATCGGGATGAAGGATAATGAGATCTCTACGGTGTGTCATCAGTTCGTTGGCGCGTTTATCAGAGAAGCGGAATACATCACGTATCATTTCCGTTTCCTCTTTGTCAATCACACCTTGTTCCGAACTTTGGTGCAAGATCATTTTGATTTCCTCCTGCGTCATGGGGCGTTCTTCGCTTTTCAGACCGATAAGTTGGTTCAGCAACCGGGTAGAGACGCTTAGCAACCATACAAAAGGATAAGAAACCTTCGTCAGCAGAATCATGACCGGGCTGAACAAAGTGGCGTACCGCTCCGGATTACTAAGAGCAATGGATTTAGGAACCAGCTCTCCGATAATCAGAGAAAGATAGGTGATGATTGCTACGGTAGTAATCATTGCCAGGTTGCGTGCGTATGCTTCTGCGCCCGGAATGAGAGAAAAGAAAGGAATGAGATCGTCGGCAATGGCCACACCACCATACGCACCCGATACGATACCGATCAGTGTGATACCAATCTGAATGGTAGACAAGAACTTTTCCGGTTCTTCCAATTGTTTTAAAACTCCACGGGCTGATTTGTTACCTTTTGCGATAAGTGTTTCAAGACGTGCTTTGCTGGATGATACCAGCGCAATTTCATACATGGCAAAAATGCCATTCAGTACGAGTAAGAAAACGATAATAAGAAATTCCATAAATGGATTAAAATGATTATTGCTTCGAAATTATATAAATAAGAATACTCTCTTTATATATTAACGATAATTGGGTAAAATTGTTTGCTTCGCTATGTCGGTATTTTACAGAACGGAGGAGAATAGGCGGATAAATTAAGAGCCTGTTTAAATTTTCCTGAGATTATGTTAGATAGGCTTTACCGACCTGTTTCTATTCGTCACATAGTCTCCGTCATGCTCCTCACAATAACAGAAAATATACTCGAAAGCAACTCTCAAAACTGTGTCGGGCAAAACTCGGAGCAGGCTCTTAATAACCCACTTTTCATTCATTAATAGAAAAGTTCTCTTTCATTAATTGTAAACTTCTTATTATCAGCATGTAAACTTATTTTTTTGTTAACCGTAATCTATAAACGCAAGCTTCGTTTATAAAAACAAAGGCTTTGATTATAAAAACGAAGCTTGCAATTATATAATCAAAGCTTGCGTTTATAGTTTGCATCGAATGAAAAGAAAGTTTCCTTCCTGTCCGAAGGAACTTTATACTTAATGGGCGGGAAGTTTTCTATTAATAGCCAAGAGCGCAACTGTTAACACCCCTTCCGCCAACTACAGACGGACGCGACAAGAAGAGCCGGGGTAAGTTAAAATATCAGCTATAATATTATGACTGAAGAGAATTTAAACAGGCTCTAAGGCATTTGAATATAGGTTGTATTGATAAATATTCAGGCACGGAATTATACAAAATCCCGTGCCTGATAGTAGTCATACGAAAGTATCGTTTATTATTTCTTGGCGTAGCTGTCTGCTTTGGCTTTTGTACGTTCGATACGTTTTTGAGTGTCCGGATGTGAAGAGAACATTCTTTGTGCATAGGATGCTTTAGGAGCATCTTTTGCAAGTTCGGCCAGTTTAGTCAAGGCATTTGCCATTGCATACGGGTCGATACCGTTTTTTACACAGAATTCAACACCGTAGTCATCGGCTGCATTTTCCTGCTTTTGTGAGAATTGTGCACCGGCAAGAGCTTCTGCCATGGCTCCCAGTTCGGAGTCTGTCAGTTTGGCCACTTTGTCGTTGGCTACACCTGCCGCGTTTTTCACTGCTGATCGCAGGTAGGCATTTTTCATAGCGTCTTTGGAATCGGTGTGAACCACGTGACCGATTTCATGACCTACCACTGCCATTACTTCTTCGTCCGTCATAACATCCATCAGACCGGCACAGATACGTACACTACCGTCACCGCAGGCAAAGGCATTTACGTCTATCACTTCATATACACCGAAGTTCAGTTTCAGTCCGTCCACTTCTTTGATGTGTCCCGTAAGTCTCTCTAACCGTTTGCCATATTCGGTATCAGGTTTTGTCAATGGATTATGGGTATCCATCCATGCCATATATTCCTTACTCATATTGGCAATGTCCGCATCAGATAACGTAACGGCTGATACCACATCTTTACCTGCTTGTAAAGCTTTTCCTAAATTAATCTTCTTGCCGAATTGTGCAGAAGCTGTCATTCCCATGCCTAACAATATGAAGGCAATCATTACAATTTTTCTTTTCATATTCTTTTCTGGTTTGATGTTTTATGTATAACGTTAATGAATTCTAATGGCTGACGACTGTTTTTCTCAATCGCCGTTCCTTTTATTTGATGTACAGGCTGTGTCTGTAACAGGGAAAGCAGAATGTTAGAAAATAATAGCAACGTCAACAGTTTTTTCATGTGATTGCAAATTGTCACCGCAAAAGTACAAATAAAGTATTAAATAGTGATACCTTCCGTGAATAAAAATAGAAGCACTTCTGATTTGGTTCGTTTTACCTATTGATAAAGTTGGTCGGATTTTGTTTCACATTTCATTTTTATATCTTATTTTTGTGGGACATATTAAACCAGATTCCTTATGAAGACTGTAAAATTGATAACCTGTAATGATGCGATGAAGGCACATATTCTTCAGGGCGCATTGGAGAATGAAGGCATTGAATCTATTCTGCACAATGAGAATTTCTCGACTTTGTATAAAAGTTACGTGAGTAGTATAGCGGGGGTAGATATATTGGTGGCAGAAGAAGACTACGAAAATGCTGTCCAAGTGTTGAAGGATAACGACAGTTGGCCGGAAGAGTTGACGCTTTGTCCGTACTGCGGTTCATCGGACATCCGGTTGGTCTTGAAAAAAGGAAAGCGCTGGCGTGCCATGGGGGCTGCTATCATTTCTGCATTGATGGTCATTCCCCCGGGAGACAACCATTGGAACTATACCTGTAAACAGTGTCATAAAACCTTTGAAATGCCGGTTTCTAAATTTAATCCTACTGCAGAGATAGAGGAATAACTATGTCTAAATTATTATAATACACAATGAAAAAGAAAAAACTTCTATTAATTGCTCTTCTTTTAATTGGGGTAGCTTCGTCATTTGCTGCCAAAGTAGATACCTTATTAATAAAAAGCCCTTCCATGAATAAGGACGTAAAAGTGATCGTTGTTACGCCGGATGCTGCATTAGGAAAGAAAGCGGTGGCTTGTCCTACTATTTATCTGTTGCACGGTTATGGTGGAAATGCTAAAACATGGATTGGCATTAAACCGAATCTTCCCCAAATTGCGGACGAAAAAGGAATCATATTCGTTTGTCCGGACGGAAAGAATAGCTGGTACTGGGATAGTCCGGTCAACCCGTCTTTCCGCTATGAAACTTTTATTTCATCGGAACTGGTGAAGTATATCGACAAACATTACAAGACCATTGCCGACCGCAAGGGACGTGCCATCACCGGATTAAGTATGGGTGGACACGGAGCGATGTGGAATGCAATTCGTCATAAAGATACATTTGGCGCTGGTGGAAGTACGAGTGGAGGGATGGATATTCGTCCGTTCCCGAAAAACTGGGACATGGCTAAACAGTTGGGAGAATATGAATCGAATAAGGAGGTGTGGGATAATCACACCGTTATCAACCTGATTGATAAGATAGAGAATGGCGATTTGGCTATCATTGTCGATTGTGGAGAAGGCGATTTCTTCCTGAATGTGAACAAGGATTTGCATAACCGCCTGTTGGAAAGAAAGATTGATCATGATTTTATTACCCGCCCGGGAGCGCATAATGGACAGTATTGGAATAACTCCATTGATTATCAGATTCTGTTCTTTGATAAGTTTTTCAAGAAATAAAACTAGGAATACTTGACTTTGGCTTTTCAATGTTGTATCTTTGTACAGAATCATAAAATAGATTGAGATTAAACTACGATAAAAGGAGGGAGCGGAAGCTTTCTCCTTTTTTGTTGTATTCTTGGAAGTCGTGAGTTTTATCCCGGCTTATAAGAGGGATGAGACTAGGGATTAACGTGTTTTATACCGCAGCTTTATAAAAATTAGACGGCGTGTTACGACTCATTAAACGCCGCGTTAGGAAACGTTAGCGCCTTTGTTAGGTAAAATAAGCACCTTTGTTTCGGAATAAACAAAGGTGAGGTATGAAAAATGCCTTTATAGGTTAAGAATCTATAATTCTGCTCTTGACAGAAATAGAATGATTGAGGCTACATAACTCATTCTTTCTTATTTTAATCGTAATCCGTTACTATTAAAACGTCTGCTTGCCGGACTTATTACGCTTTTCTCTATCTTGAATTGCGTTTTGGTCGTCTCTTCTGTTTCCTCGTCCTTTGGTGGATAAGTTCCGTCAATAACACCGATGGCTACTTTTAACATTCTTTCGTTAGGATCACCGAATGGCAGAAACTCACTGTAATTAGTAACTCCACCAATAGTCGTTTCACTGATTTTAAGATCTGTTGCAGGGGAGATAGCTCCTCCGGCATCGTAGTTTGAATCATAAACAGTGCAGACTACCGGATTGATTGACCACAGAAATTCTTCATTAATGAATTGTTCTGTTGCTACATTTTGTCCTTTGGTAACACCACCGATAGTTACAACAGGATAGCTGTCTTTCAGTGAAAGACTCCTGATTAACATTTCCGGTGCTCCGGCTGTTGTATTGCTTGTGATGGCAAGCAGGGCGGGCAGGTCTAAATTAACACCACTTTTTAGTATCTCACTATCAAAGTTGATGGCAGCATCCTTGTCCCTGTTTTTATCGTTATATTCCAGATAGGCCATCGGCTTATTTAATCGTACTTCTGAGGTCAGGATTGTACCTAATAACTGAACGCAATCCAATGAACCACCGGAGTTGTAACGTAGGTCAAGTATAACATATTTCACGCCTGCTGTCTTGAACTCTTGTGAGATTTGTCGCAGTTCGTTATTATACTTGTCTGGATCACTGTTGGTTCCGGCAGTGAAGCTATTGTACATCAGATACCCTACTTTGATATCTCTATTGTTTTCTTTTACCGTAAGTATTTTGGTCTTATGTATCGGATTGTCCTCAACGGATTGTGCGGCAGGTAGTTTTAATGTTATATCATTAGGTACTACCTTGTATACAAATTCTTCTTCTCCTTCTTCTTCCCCTTCTTCCGGTTCAACAGGAACTTCTTTCCATACTCCCATCACCAAATCCCGGGCTTTGGTTCCCTGTAGCAATTGAGTCTCATATTTCTTGCTGATGTAAGAAGTATCGACTTTCATAATCCAGGCTCCACGTTCCAGTCCGGCTACTTCTGCTGGTGAACCGGGAATGACGTAAGTAATTAATGCATTGTAGGCAGTATCAATGTCCGGGTTGCGAACCAGTGAATAGTCGAATCCATAAGTAGGCAGCGGAGTCTCTATCACAGAATCCACAAACGAATAACTGTCGCTTTTCGATTTCACTTTAGACAAGAACGAGGCAGGATCCAAAAACAGATTCACATCATCGTAGGAGGGTAGATCTTGATACCACAGATAGTTCTGTTGCATAATGTCCAGCATCCATGTATCCAGTGCAGTTTGATGGGCATACTCTGGCCAGCGGTCGACGCCACAGGAGAAGAAACCACTGATAGATACGAGGATCAGGGCAGGTATGAGGATTATCTTTCTTAATTTCGTCATCATAAAAGGCTTTTTTACTGTGCAAATGTAGGAAATACTTTGCTTATCTACCACATTTATGGTATAAAAATGCCTTCAATGTGTGATTGGGTGTTAGAGAATCTTGCCTTATCTTTGTGACATTAAAGTTTTCGATAGATATTAGCTAAAATATAGAAAGTTATTAATAGATGGATTATTATTCATGGAGATAGCTGCATTATTATCAGGAGGTGTCGACAGTGCGGTTGTTGTACATCTCCTTTGTGAGCAAGGATATAAGCCTACTCTTTTTTACATTAAGATAGGTATGGACGGAGCGGAATATATGGACTGTTCGGCAGAGGAGGATATTGAATTATCTACTGCTACAGCACGTAAATATGGTTTGTCTTTGGAAGTGGTAGACCTGCATCAGGAGTATTGGGAGAATGTAGCAGCGTATGCCATTGATAAAGTCCGGCAGGGGTTGACACCGAATCCGGACGTGATGTGTAATAAGCTTATCAAATTCGGCTGCTTTGAACGGCGTGTCGGGAAAGATTTTGATTTTACAGCAACCGGTCATTACGCTACCATCTTGCAGCGTAATGGTAAAACTTGGCTGGGCACGGCAAAAGATCCCGTGAAAGATCAGACAGACTTTCTTGCCCAGATTGATTATCTGCAAGTTTCCAAACTCATGTTTCCCATTGGAGGGTTGATGAAGCAGGAAGTACGTGAGATTGCAAACCGTGCCGGATTACCTAGTGCCAAAAGGAAAGACAGTCAGGGGATTTGTTTTCTTGGAAAGATAAACTACAATGATTTCGTTCGTCGTTTTTTAGGAGAAAAGGAAGGGGCGATTGTTGAATTGGAAACCGGAAAGAAAGTGGGTACGCATCGGGGCTATTGGTTCCACACAATTGGTCAGCGGAAAGGGCTCGGATTGAGTGGTGGTCCCTGGTTTGTAGTCAAGAAGGATATTGAGGAAAATACCATCTACGTATCTCGTGGATATGGCGTAGAGACGCAATATGGTAATGAGTTCCGGATGCATGATTTCCATTTCATTACTGATAATCCCTGGAAAGATCAGGAGAAGGAGATAGACATTACTTTTAAGATTCGTCATACTCCCGGATTTACAAAAGGAAAACTGATACAGGAAGGGGAAAAGCAGTTTCACATCTTGTCGTCCGAAAAGTTGCAAGGCATTGCTCCGGGACAGTTTGGGGTGATTTATGATGAAGAAGCAAAAGTTTGTGTGGGGAGCGGTGAAATCATCCGTTAAATAGTTTATTTTGATTGGTGAAGATTGGATAATCAGGAGATTTTTCACTACTTTTGTTTCGTAGAATATAAATAAAGGAGGATTGCTTATGACAACGATGGAATTGAAAAGTCTGAAAATGGACTTGGTGGAGGAACTCCTGAGTTTGAATGACAAAGAGATGCTCAATCGAGTGAAGAACTATTTGAAACGACTGAAAAAAATGGAAGCTGAAAAAGAAGAGGAAGAAATCACGAAAGAAGAAGTTCTAGCAGGGATTGACGCCGGACTGAAAGAAGTAAAACTTTCAATGGAAGGTAAGTTGGAGGTAAAGACTGCAAGAGAGTTCATTAATGAATTATGAAATTATAGTTAAGCCGACATTTCAGCGGGAGGCTAAAAGGCTGGCGAAACACTATTCCTCTTTTAAGGAGGATTTTGTTTCATTGATTGATGATTTAGAACAGAATCCTTTGCTAGGGACGGACTTGGGACATGGGCTGCGCAAAGTTCGTATGAAAATTACTTCAAAAGGAAAAGGCAAAAGTGGAGGAGCAAGGGTTATAACATTTACGTTAGTTGTTTCTCAACAAGATGCAGTTTTGAATCTTCTCTATATTTATGATAAAGCAGATAGAGCGTCTATATCGGAAAAGGAAATAGAACAACTTCTGAAACAGAATGGATTGAAATAGAATAGAGAAAGGTACTGTTCACTAATTTGTGTTAATAGGATGTGTAGGGTAATTCTGATAAGGCAGCCCCTCAGATGTAATATTCCGCTAAATCCACAATCCCAGCCCTCATCGCATATTTAGTAGCTTCATGTACATTATTTACTCCCAATTTACGAAAGATATTCTTACGATGACTGTTTATCGTATGGAAACTAAGATTTTTCTCTGCTGCAATCTCTTTCGTCGTTTTCCCCAATGCAATTTCTTTTAGGATATTCTTCTCCGTTTGTGTCAGCAGATGGTCGTCTATGCTTGAGGCAGCCAGCGGAGAAGAAGCGCCTGAAAGCAGCAGATTGCTGACATGATTGCAAATATACCGTTGTTTGCGGGTGGCACATTGAATGGCAGTCATGATTTCTTCTTTCGAGTTATCTTTCATTACCACCCCGAAAGCCATACTGCTGAACAGTACCTGGCGGAGAAAGTTCAGGCTAAGTTCGTCAGAGAATAGAATCCAGTCGGCTTCCTTGAATCTTTCCTGTAAGACAATCAATTCATCCGTCCCGGCAAAATTGAACAAGGTATAATCCAATACAATCACTGCTTGCGGATGCAATCGTAGCTGCTGAATCAATTCAGCCTTGTTATCAGCTTCTAAAAGGAGGGTCACTTCCTTTTGTTTACTTAGCAGGAACATCATTCCCGCCTTGCTGATATCCTGATTGTCTGCGATGATAAATTCTCTCATAAGCAACGATGAATAAAAAGATTCCGCTACAAATGTACGCTTTTTGCGTGATTTGTAGCGGAGTTATGATAAGATTCTTGTATCCAGATTACCAGGAACGTCCTTTGAAGATATTTGACTGGTCAAGCGGAATGATATTGCCGTTCAATGTCAGGTTATTGTTGCTGAAGTTCGGGCTGATACTAACCGAAGCAGTATTGTTTCCGCTGCTCATATTGATAAATACTTGAGCGGAGATACCGATACCTTGAACGTTGAATGAGCAGTTCACATTTCCTTTTTTGTCGATATTCATCTTCATATCTGAAGAATTACCATCTACTGTAACACCACCGATTCCGTTAGGACCCGGGTAAGGAGTGTTGAAAGCTGTCTGTACGGTAGCTCTGTTGCCGTTCATCAAGACGAAATTGGTGTTTGAAGTAACAAAAGCACTCATACCATTGCGGAAGACAACCTGATTGGCTTCCAATACAAATTGCTTGTTCTTCAAAGCCTGTACAGCTTGTTGATAGGCTGCCATGTCCTGCACCTCTTCTTCGGCACGGAGTTTCGCTCTCTCTGCATCTCTTTGAGCTTTTCTTTCTGCGCGGCGTGCTGCTGCGTTACTTTCTTGTGCATACATCATTGTGCTTGCACTTACTAATACTAATGCTACTAATGCAATAAACTTTTTCATAACTTTTTTTTGTTTAGGTTTAATACGTTGTTCGTTTATTGCAAAAACAATGTGTATGCCAGATTGTTCACGAACGTCTTGTAATTTTATGTCCGATGGCTGCCACTGTGATACTCATTAAGGGGCTGATAATGTTGAAAAAACAGTATGGAAGATACACAAGCGTGGGTACACTCAAGATAGTGGCTTGTGTCATTCCGCAACTATTCCACGGAATCAATACAGATGTAACGGTTACTGCATCTTCCGTTGTACGGCTTAAAATCTTTTGCTTCAAAACATCAGGTAATAAAAATTATTAGATGTTTATATTTGATTGGAATATGTAGGAGACGACTCAACGGGCAAGAGTCTTGCGTCTGATCCACCAGTAACGAATGAAAAGCACTCCTGTCAGGATGAGAGCGATGGATAATCCGGTATAGAAAACAGAAATGAATGTATCGGGCAGGAGGTGGAAGCTACGGATGGTGATTCCCAGGGAAATCATGAATATCATTGTAATCCAGCTTTTCACATCGAAAAAGGAGAACGGACAATTCCGGCGTTCTTTTTTTTGTTCGATTCGCTGGGTATGTTTATAATAGAGTCTTCTGAAAACCAATACGAAAAATAATAAGAAAACCACCGTGGCTTCTCCTATTTTGAACATCCAATCTTGGGAAGTGTTTAGCCAAGTCACAATTCCTATTCGCAGAATATTGGCACCGGCTATAATCCAGACGGCACCGGCTGTGATAAGTAAGATTTGTCTGTTAACTCCGTATTTCATTGGCGTTTTATTGTAATAAACGGTTTGACCGTTCGTTTTGTTGACTCATTTCTTGTAGAAAATCGTAATTAATAAAGAAATCCCGGTTAAAACGACTCCGATACTGATAACTCCGTGCCAGCCATACAGTTGCCAAAAGCTGCCTGCCAGAAATGTTCCCATAGAACCACCGATAAAGTAAGTAGTCATGAACACAGTATTAATACGGTTCGAAGCACGCGGATTCAGTTCGAAGATACTTGTCTGGTTACTTAGCTGAATACATTGCATTCCTATGTCAATGATGATGATACCGGCGATGATCCCGACAAAGGTGTTTTCACCGACGAAGAACAACAACCAGGCAAAGAGAATCAAGCCGCAGCCGATAAAGTTGAAGCGGCGTACGCCTACCCGTTTTACGTATCTTCCTACAAAAGAAGCAGTCAGTGCCCCGGCCACGCCGCAAAGCCCCAGCATACCAATTACGTCGCTGTTGGCGAAGAACGGAGCTTGTCCCATTTTAAAAGCCAGACAGGACCACATGGCAAGGAGGGAACCGAAATTCAGTGCTGCCCGGATCGAGTAAATGCGTAGTTGCGGATATTCTTTCACTAAGGCTAACAGAGATTTCATCAGGTCGCTATATTTTCCCTGGAAGTTGGTCTGAATATCGGGAAGGACTTTTAATACAACAATCGCGCAGATAAACATCATGCCTGCAGCAATGTGATACATTTCCCGCCAGCCAATCAGTTCACCGATAAATCCACTGACAACACGTGAAGCCAGAATACCGGTCAATAGTCCTGATAAAACAATACCTACGTTTCTGCCTTTATGTTCCGGACGGGAAAACTGTGCGGCTATGGGAATGAATATCTGTGGAATCATGGAACAGACTCCAGTGAGGAAGGAAGCGATGAGTATCAGATGGAAGCTGTGTGTCAGGGCAATCGTCAAGAGGGAGAAGATCAGGACGGTGAAATTGACAAGGATGATTTTCTTTCGTTGATATAAGTCGCCTAAGGGGGTGATGAACAACAGTCCTGCCGCATAGCCTATTTGCGTGACCATGGCAATCAGGTTAGTTCTGAACTCTGATATGCCAAGTTCATGGCGTATCATATTTAATAGAGGTTGGATATAATAGATGTTGGCTACCGAGACACCTGCCACAATAGCAAGTGTCCAGAGGATGGATGCCGGTAGTCCTCCGTTTTCTTTTAATGGCTGTTTCATGCGGCAAAGATAATAAAATAAGATGTTTATTCGATGAAGACAGTAGTGGAAACTGTGTTGCCTTCTCCGTCTACTGCCGTCAGGGAATGTTTGCCGGGAGCTGGTTGCAGGGAAATTTTGTGGAAATCCTGCGTCTGTGTCTGATAAGTGTCGTCAATATGCCAGAAGATAGTCGCATTGGGATTGCTGTGTGCCAGTTCGACCGTGAGAAACCCTTTACTGCCGTCCAATTGTTTGGGCAACTTGATATGGGCGTTCATCGGAGGGTAGATGAACTGCATGGATTGGAAAGAATCTTCTCCACAGCCGGCTTTGAAAGGTGGCAGTGGTTTGTATTCCGGATGGTGCTGCTTATAGTACCATTCCCATACAGGTGGCAGGGCAAACCATGATTTCTGAATGGTAGGTTCGGTATTTGCACAGTTTTCATAGATGCGGTGGCTTTCGTCAGCGGATAGCGTGACGAGATGATGGTAAGGACAAGCCTCCGTCCGTAATCCGGCAGGAAGAATCAATACAGTATCTGTTTCTTCACAGAAACGTCCTTTCAGATGACCGGACTGGCGGCATATTTCTGCATCAACGAAAACGCCTGTGGGACGTTCGAACCAGGGTGAAGAAGGGAGATAACTGAATATATCGAATAATACAGGACCGGCAGTTTGTGCACCGACCAATCCGGGCTTTCCTTCTCCGGTTGCATTGCCTACCCATACGCCTACTGCATAGCGCGGAGTCACCCCCACTGCCCATGCATCACGGAATCCGTAGCTGGTTCCGGTTTTCCATGCGATAGTTTGCATGGATGGAATTGATTTCCAGTCAATCTCTTCGGGGCGGTTGACTTCTGTTAAGGCGGAGAGGGTGAGCCAGGCTGCTCCTGCTTTAGCCGAAGTGGTTTCTTCCGAATCCTCTTTTACGGAGATAGGACTGGAGTTACTTTGTTTTCGTTTTTCCTGCTTGTTATGATTGCTTTTATGATTACGGCTTGTTTGCTTCGTATCATTGTTTATTGGCTCTGTATTTTCTGTTTCCAGTAGTATCTGTGCTTCCTTTCCTTGAGATACGGTCGGGGAGGGGCTATTGCTGGAAAGCCTTCGTCCCATTTGCGCATAGGCATTCGTTACATCCCATAATGTTGCTTCTGCCCCTCCTAAAATCAGTGACAAACCATAATGAGAAGCCGCCCGATTGATAGTTTTGAATCCCATCTGTTGCAACAAATGGTGAAACTTGGGTACTCCATATCTTTGTAACATGGTTACAGCCGGGATATTCAACGAACGGGCAAGGGCTTCGGAAGCGGGGACTGCTCCTTCAAACTGCATACTAAAGTTTTGAGGAGTAAATCCATTGATATTAACCGGTACATCCGGCAACAGCATTTTCGGCAATAAACTTCCTTCCTGTAGCATGGCATTGTAGAGAAAAGGTTTTAAAATACTGCCTGTGCTTCTGGGAGCTTGGATCACATCTACCTGGCTTCCTTCTTGTTTACGGTTGAAATGTACATTTCCGCAGTATGCTACTACTTGATTGGTGGGAATGTCGATAACCAGAATTGCCAGATTGCGGATATCACTTCGATTAAACTCGTTGCTCCACCGTTCTGCCAAACTCTCTATGTGGCTTTGTATTCCTCTGTCTATGGTTGAACGGGTATATAGCCCGTTTCTTTCCTGATAGAAACGGCTGACTAGGTGGGGAGCTATTTGAGGAAGCGGATGCGGCTCGTCGGGTAACGGTTCGCTGACAGCTAATTCGTAGGTGGACGCGTCGATAATCTCTTCTTCAAGAAGTTGCTTTAATAGACGGTTGCGTTTGGAAAGCAGTGTCTTCCGTCCTTTGGATAGATGAATCATGGCGGGGGCATTGGGCAGGACAGCCAGCACAGCTGATTCCGCCCATGATAAATCTTCGGCAGAATGACCGAAGTAACGCCAGGCAGCAGCATCCAATCCTACAACATTTCCTCCGAATGGCGCATGAGAGACATACATGGATAAGATTTCCTCTTTAGAAGCCCGAAATTCCAGACGGGTAGCCCATATCATTTCAACGACTTTCTCTCCGAGAGTTCTGGGCTTGTTCCGGGCGAGACGAATGGTTTGCATGGTAAGGGTACTTCCTCCGCTTACGACACGTTTGTTCTTTAAATTTTGATAGAGTGCCCTTCCGGTAGCTAACGGATTAACTCCCCAGTGGTGATAAAAGTGTTTGTCTTCAAAGGTAATGAGGCATTGCTTGATTTTTTCGGGTGTTGTCTTTCGGGGAGGAAACCGCCATTGACCGTCCGAGGCGATGCGTGCTCCCAATAATTCTTCATTTCGATCAGTCACAACGGTAGAGTAGGGTACATGAAACAGTTGCCGGGGAAGGCAAAAGATGTATCCTATTATCAAAAGAGTAATGCTTATAGTCATTACTTTCTTAGTGACAGATAATCGTTTGAAGAATTTTATAGGATTCATTTAAATATTAAAAGTTAAGAGCCATATCTTTGTGACAAATGATTAAGTAAGAAATAATAAGGTACGAAATAATTAGGCACGGATTACGCGGTTTAAGTGAACGAGTAGAACCGTGAAATCCGTATAATCCGTGCCAAATATTATCGACTGACAGTGGTTCTTCCTGCTTTGCTTCGTGCCTGTACGTTTACATCATACATCGCTTCACATTGAACGGCAGGGAGAATAAAGTTACCAGCATAGGTTGCTTGTAACCTGACAGTGAATACCTTTGTCTCACCGCGGCGCAGATTGAAATAGGTCAATACCCTGTCATCACGTATATCCTGATAGCTGTACTTGCTGACTGATTGACCGGAGCCGTTGGCTGCTGCGTTTTCCGTTTCGGGAGCAATCATTCTTTCATTGTATATTTCCCAACCGGATGGTATGATATGCGTCAGTGCCAGATTAGTGTAATCGGAAGTACCGCTGATATTGGATATCGAGGTGATAGCCATAAAGTCAGTTCCCTGTATGATGTCATTGACAGAGAGCGGTGTACCGTTTAGGTTAGCATATCTTATATCCATGCGGAGGTTATCGCTGATAGCCGATAACGTATCGTTTAATAACTGCGTACGTGTGATAAGGTCTACGCTAAGCGCTCCCTTTCCTTGATTCTTCACAGAAACAGTGCCGGATTTTGGAGTGGTAGCGATCTCTTTTTCAAACACAGCTTTGGCTGATTTTACAGCCGGTTGCTGTTTATCGTTCCATGACCACACAAAATCCAGTGTGCCTGACAGCTTTTCTGCCAGACGTCCCATTGCCATCAGAGCAAAAGCGGTAGATTGTGTACTGAACCAATCCTCTTGTGACAGATTCTTAGAAACGACTTTCGCTTGTTGTAAAGCATCCCGTTCCCGGTTCATCAGGATGAGTGTTTCCAAAATCATTGCTTCGTCACGATCGGAAGAACCGTAAATCTGATTCATGGAAGAGTAGGGGTTCACCGTTGTTTCCACATTATACACAAGTTCTTCAGCCGGTTTCATCTTTCCGGTCAGTGCGTATGCGGCTGCCAGCCTCCATTTGGCTTGAATAGATAATCCGGTCTGTTCTTTCATTCGGTTCATAGCTCCATATTCCGGTACTCCTGCCAATGCAAGGGTATATAAACGGAAGGCTTGTTGCAATTCCGACTGCCATTGCTGCCAACCGCTTGCTTCCTGTGGCATACGCCAGTTTTGTGCGGCTGCACGTTGGAAGCGCTTCCACTTGTTCAGTACATTCGCATGAACGGCATATCCTTTTTCCTGTGCAAGCGTCAGGAACATTCCTGCATAAGAACTGATCCATTCGTCGGCAACAGCATTGCCCGGCCAATATACAAATCCGCCGTTGGGGAGCTGACGACCATAAATCTGCCGGATAGCTTCCTGTACATTCGTCTTTATCTTTTCGGCTTCCGTCTTATCTATCGTCTTGAATTGAGCGACAAACAGAAGAGGCAGAGCTTTGGAAGTCAACTGCTCTGTGCAATGGTGCTGATAATTGTATAAGAAGTCGAACCGACGGCTGATATCTACCGAAGGTATGCGGGATACTTCCAGCTTGATCTGATTATTTGCGGAAGAACTGCTTAGGTTGTATGACAATTCTTTGCTTTGTCCGGCTTCTATCCATTGACTGTTGCGTAGAGTGACTATCGGATTCGGATTGCGTACGTCTATTTCAATGGTTTCTTTGGTTTGTTGTCCGCCGCCATTTGCTGTCAGGTGGATCGTAGCCTTTCCGGTTTTGCTGCCTGTTTTTAAGGTAAAGAAGACAAGTTGGTCTCCCGGTTGGGTGAATTTGAGCGATTGTTGGTTAGCTCCTACAATCTGTACTCCTCCACCGGATGCCTGAAGGGATACGGTTACATTCTTCACTTGATTCTCCATCGCAAAGATATTGACCGGAACGGTAATTTCTTCCTGAATACTAAGCACGCAGGGCAAAGTAGACAACATCATCAATGGAGTTCGTACGAAGGCAGTCTTTTCCGCATTACCATAAGCACCATCCTGTCCGGCAACCACCATGGCACGTACCGAACCCACATACATCGGAAGTTTCAATGTATGCGTCTGGCTCTTTCCTTTTCCCAAATAGAAAGGACCTATGAACTTGACTACCGGTTTAAAACGGTTTGCTTTAGCATCGGCAGGTTTCAACGTAGCGTCTCCACCTGTGCTGAAAAGCGAACTGTAGCTTCCGGAAGAAGCTCCTAATACATTATCATACATATCCCATGTCCGGATGCCAAGCGCTTCGCGTGAATAGAAATCATTCCATGGGTCCGGGGTCTTGAAGTTGGTGAGATCCAATAAACCGTCGTCTACGATCGCTAATGTATAAGTCATCGGTTTACCGCTCTTTTCGCTGACGGTTACGTTGAAGTTGGTTTCCGGGCGTAACACTTCCGGCATCTGTATCTGTGGTTGCAATACTGTCTGACTGTTAGTGACAAATACCGGAACAACGCCGTACATACGGATAGGCAGGTCGTTGACTGTTTGCGCGTGAGGCTGTAACAGACTGATATGCAAATATACGTTCGGAGTCATCTCCGGTGTAATCTTGAATGTATATTTCGTATCTCCCCCGTTGGAGACTTCTATCCATTCCTGACGCAAAACTGTCGAACCGTTTTCAATGGATACCAGTGCACGTCCTCCCGCTGCCGCAGGAATGATGGCTGTGGCTGTTTCTCCAATTTCGTATGAATCTTTGTTCAGAGAGAAAGCAAGCATCTTGATACCGCTGGGATCTGTTTTGCTCGAACGTCCGCGCCATTCCGGCCAGTCTATATAAACGGTTCCTCCGGTGGCATGTCCGCTCTCTTTGTCTTTTACGTAAACCAGGTAGCGTCCCCATGACGGATAATCGACGCGGAACTTGAAGGATGCTTTTCCGCCTCTTGTCTGTAAGTTGCCGCTGGCAACAGGTGTGATGGAACTGTTGTTGATGTAAGTGCCAAAAGATTCACCGCTGTTCTCCCACCACCAGCTCCAGCCGATGCGGTATATTTTGTATTCCAGATTAGTACGGTTCACTAACTGTCCCTGCGTGTTTACAGTCACAATATCGAATACATGATCTTTGTCCGTTTCAATATATTTGCCTTTCGGTTGGTTCAAGTTGATACCGACGTAAGATGTAAATGGCGAGAACGGGATTGTTTGGGTATAGATGCTGGCATCTCCTCCTGGTTCGAATACACGGGTGGTGAAAGTTGCATTCAACATACCCGGTGCTTCTGTTGCGGTCGGAACTTTCAGTGTGACGCTGGCTTTTCCTTCTGCATCTAGTGTACCGTCAAATATATCTGTTTTGATAGTTGTGAAATCCGTAGCCGGATTATTGAAGATATATTGTCCGTAATTCTTAAACTGTGTATTCACTTTAGATAAAGACATTTCTATTTTAGCTTTCAAGCTGGAGGCAGTGGCTCCTGTCAGCCAGGTTGAAGTGAGTGGGGCGTAGACGTCTTTGTCCGCAGCTTGAAGAACCTTCGGTAATGCCAAGTTTATTTTCAAGCGGTTGGGCTTTATGGTTTCGATGCGCAATCCTTTGTGGAAGGTGGTTCCACCTACCTTAATATATGCATTCCAGAGTCCGGTCGGATCTGTTGCCTGTGTCGGAATGTCGAATGTATAGAATCCGTTTATTCCTTGCGTTGAAATCATTTTGGTGTAGAACTGTCCTCTCGGATTGTATATCTCCAGTGCTACGGGATGCTTGTCGGGGATTCTCTTTTCGCGATCCTCCAATATAAAGGAAATGTGCAATGTGTCTCCCGGTCGCCATACTCCTCTTTCGCCATATATGAATCCTTTCAATCCCTTTTGAATATCCTTTCCTCCCACGTCGAATCTGCTGACGGACTGCTCTTCACCGTCTACGACACGTACGTATGCCTTTTGCTTTTCCGATTCTGCCACGATAATGAAAGGTACACCCTTCGGAGTGATTTCAACGAACCCATCTCCGTTAGTTTCTCCCTTACCTATGGGTTGTAATTGGAAGTTATATGCTGTTACTTGTGCTTTTTCTATCGGTTTGGTGTCCAATATATTGCTTACGGCAATCCATAGTTTGTTCAGTGAGTTTCGTTTTACAATCATTCCCAGATTGGAAGCAAACACATTACATGCAGCAATTCGGTCTGAATTCATATAATAAGATGGATGACAAGGATTGTCGCGTTCCGTCCATCGGTACACGCTCCAGTCCATTGTTCCCCCGTTGTAATAATAGTAAGCTTCGGGCGTATTCCAGATGGCTTCATCTTCTTCGGACAAGACATTTCCACTTACTTTGGTCAACCCATCGGATGTGTTGCTGTCGGCGAATTTCATATCCTGATTCTCGTTTCCTCCACAAGGATAAGCAGAATATTCCTGACGGAATGAAAGTATGACACGGTATATGGCACCCGGCTCCTGGTGAATCAACCCGGCAAGGTCTATTGAATAATCTCCCCAATGATGAATGTCTTTGGAAGCATCTTTGGCAAGCCATAATGTTTTCTTATAAACCAGCCTTCCTGAGCGGCGTAGTTCATTGGCTGAGGCGAGCGAATTGGTTTGCATGAACATCAATACATTATTCTCGAAGATACGGATCACACTCAAATCCACAGCATACAGATTGACAGCCCTGAAAGGAATAATCAGATTTTTCGAATCGGGCAGGATGGCGGCGGAGGTAGACATCTCTACTTGTGGTTTCAGACTAACTTCACTGAACGAGATCGTATGTGAAGTTCCCAGCGCTTTACCTTGACTGTCTTTGACTCCTTCATGGATATTCAGTGTCAGTTTATTCTGCGTGTTTGCTTCGAAATAGATGAAGACTCTGTTCTCGTTGATTTGGAAGATAGATGAAGAGACTTCCGGGATTTCAATCAGTCCTTTTAAATCCTGGGTAGTGGATAAAGGAGCGGAGAAAACAATCTCAATTCCGTTTTCCGGTTGTTCAATGCGTTCGGCAGACATAAAACGGAAGCAATCCTTGGCGGGTATCAGCACTTCTTCGCTTTGTTTGCGGTCGATGCCGGCTGGGTTACCATTGGCTGTAATGGTCAATGGGTAATCATCAGCTTCTCTGGGTATTTGTCTGATGTTGAACTGATACCGGGTAAGGTTGTCTGTCGCGGTGACTTCTACCGGATAACTCTTCTTGCCATCGCTGGCAGTCAGCATCTTTTCCACTTCCTCTTTTTTCACTACATCGCTGAAGCGTATTTCTCCTTTAATATTTATTTCATCCGGTTGGGTAGCTGTAATTGGTAACGACTCCAACTGCAAAGTGAAGTTACGTTCCTGCACACGGAATGAGAAGTTGAACTCTTTTAGTTTTTTGTCCACTTCGATGAAGTCTCCAAGCCGGAAAGTTCCTTCGTAGAGCGTTCCCGGTTTCAATGTTCCTTCTTCCGGCACAAACTCAATGGTGTTGTTGCTTACCCAGTATGCTTTTCCTTTTAATGAAGGGGAAAAGCTGAACGGATTGTTTTTTAACTCACTGTTCAGATCTACCATGGGCTGGTCATGGGTCAACTCTATGCGTATGGTGGAATTCTGTGAAATGACTCCTCCCGTATACGCATTTACGTATGGTGCATAATCGGCGGAAGGAATAATGTCTTTTTGAGTATGTGTGCATGAATATAGGCACACAGTCATCATGATAAGTAAGCATAGTCCGGTAGCACTGATGCTACGTGTAGTCTTTGTTAGTCTCATAGCGAAGAGTTTTTTATAATTCAACAAACAAAGATACAGCTTTTATGCTAAATCCTTTGTTATTCTGATTATTTTTGCAAGTTCTTAATCAATTTATTTATGGGAAAAAAGAAAGAATACAAAGAGGCTAATCGGCGATTTCTGAAAAATCTGTTTTTTCAGGAGGATGTTTTCGCGTTACCGTGTGGAATCTATTACAAAGTTTTGAAGACTGGCGAAGGTACGATCTCTCCGAGTGTGCGGAGTATTGTTACCGTGCATTACAAAGGAAGTCTGATTGACGGGCGGGTATTTGATAATTCTTATGAGCGTACCTGTCCGGATGCTTTGCGGCTTAGTGATGTAATAGAAGGTTGGCAGGTAGCACTTCAGAAAATGCACGTTGGGGATAAATGGATCATCTATATACCTTATGCAATGGGTTACGGTATTAAATCTTTTGATTCTATTCCTGCTTACTCGACATTGATATTCGAAGTGGAACTACTGGCTGTCGCATAGGGATGGATGCTGAGGCGTAATAAAATAGTAATAGTAAAATGATATAGCATCCTATTTCATAATTCTGTTCTGATTGTGATTGCAGGACCTAATGCGACTACTTGTAAGAAAACGGTCGCGAATAAGTCACAAACCTTATATATTTAGTAATGCTGTTACTTCATTTTTTAGTTTTGGTAAATGATTAATAACCATACTCCAAAGTATATCTACAGATAGACTATCATAGCCATGTATGATATAATTCCTGGCATCTACTATTTTACGAGAATTGGTTATAGCTATATCTTTATCAACTTTTAGTATTCTATTCATAGCTTCACCAATAATTTCTATGTTTCTTTCAACGGCTCGTCTAAGGCATAGGTTACTATAGAAGTCATCATAAACTTTAGGAGCATTGCCAAAGAAACTTTCTACTTCTTCAATGGCAGTTAGAATATCTTGCAAGTGTTTCTTTATTAATTCATCCATAGATTAAAGTTTTAGTTGCATCCACATTCTTCTTCAAATATGGATTCTTAATAGTCTGTTCTTCCAGTAAGTCTACTTTTCTACCAAACAAATTTTCTAAAGCATATTTGAAATCAAAGAAATTATCAAAATAATCGCTTACTTCTGCCTTATTAAAATCGACAACTAAATCAACATCGCTGTTGTCGTTAAAACGACTCGTAAGAACAGAACCAAAGACAAATAATTTATGTACCTTATGTTTTTTGCATAGGTCAATTATCTTTTGGCTATTATTTTCAATCAGCTTCATAGGTGTATCTCCTTTCAATGCAAAGATAATTAATAACTCTTACTTTAACAAGGTATCATTAGGGATAGTTGTATTAATACTCTACTTTTTTGCATTGGACTAATAAATACTTTCTTTTTTAGTTTAAAGTAGTATCTATGTCCATCTTAGTAAAGTGAAATTAGTATTAGGTAGGAATGCAAAACTAAACTATATTAGAAAGGTAGGAGAGAGGTAAATCAGCAGTTCAACCTATGAACATACTGAAAATAAAAATCCCCATAACCTTGTCAGTTACAGGGATTTACTATATGGAAATTGCTTAAATTACTTGCTCAAAGCCTGAGCTACGTCTACAGCACAAGCCACAGTACAACCTACCATCGGGTTGTTACCAATTCCCAGGAATCCCATCATTTCTACGTGAGCAGGAACTGATGAAGAACCAGCGAACTGAGCGTCAGAGTGCATACGACCCATAGTATCTGTCATACCGTATGAAGCAGGACCGGCAGCCATGTTATCCGGGTGAAGAGTACGGCCTGTACCACCACCTGAAGCTACAGAGAAATATGGTTTACCAGCAAGAACACGTTCTTTCTTGTAAGTACCTGCAACTGGATGTTGGAAACGAGTCGGGTTAGTAGAGTTACCTGTGATAGATACGTCTACACCTTCTTTCCACATAATAGCTACACCTTCGCGAACGTCGTCAGCACCATAACATTTTACTTTAGCACGAGGACCGTCAGAGTAAGCGATTTCGCGAACAACTTTCAGTTCACCGGTAAAGTAATCGAATTGAGTCTGAACGTATGTAAAGCCGTTGATACGAGAGATGATCTGAGCAGCGTCTTTTCCAAGACCGTTCAAGATACAACGCAACGGTTCTTTACGTACTTTGTCTGCTTTAGCAGCGATTTTGATAGCACCTTCAGCAGCAGCGAAAGATTCGTGACCTGCCAAGAAAGCGAAACATTTAGTTTCTTCGCGCAGCAACATAGCAGCAAGGTTACCATGGCCGATACCAACCTTACGGTCGTCAGCTACAGAACCCGGGATGCAGAATGCTTGCAGACCGATACCGATAGCTTCGGCAGCTTCAGCAGCGTTTGTGCAACCTTTTTTAATAGCAATGGCAGTACCTACAACATAAGCCCATTTTGCATTTTCAAAACAGATAGGCTGAGTTTCTTCACACGTTTTATAAGGATCAAGTCCATGAGCTTCACAGATAGCGTTAGCTTCTTCGATATCTTTGATGCCGTTAGCGTTCAAAGCAGCGATAATCTGTTTGATACGACGGTCTTGGCTTTCGAATTTTACTTCTCTAATCATTGTTTCTTTCCTCCTTATATTATTCGTGACGTGGATCAATAGATTTAACTGCTCCCTGTTCTGCTGTTACGCGTCCGTAAGTACCTGTAACTTTCTTCAAAGCTTCGTTAGCATCAGTACCCTTTTTGATTTCGTCCATGAACTTACCCATGTGTACGAATTCGTATCCGCAGATTTCGTCGTTCTTGTCCAAGAAGATTTGTTTGATATAACCTTCTGCCATTTCAAGGTAACGAGGACCTTTAGCCAAAGTACCATAAAGAGTACCTACCTGGCTACGCAGACCTTTACCCAAGTCTTCCAAACCTGCACCGATGATCAAACCACCTTCAGAGAAAGCTGATTGAGTACGTCCGTATACGATTTGCAAGAAAAGTTCGCGCATTGCAGTGTTGATAGCATCGCAAACAAGGTCAGTGTTCAATGCTTCAAGGATAGTTTTTCCCGGAAGGATTTCGGCAGCCATAGCAGCAGAGTGAGTCATACCGGAACATCCGATAGTTTCAACCAAAGCTTCCTGGATAATACCTTCTTTAACGTTCAGTGTCAGTTTACAAGCACCTTGTTGAGGAGCGCACCAACCGATACCGTGTGTCAAACCAGAAATGTCAACGATTTCTTTAGATTTTACCCATTTGCCTTCTTCGGGTATGGGAGCCGGTCCGTGGTTAGGACCCTTCTTTACAACACACATGTGTTCCACTTCGTGTGAATAAGTCATAATTAGCTCTTTTTTTAGTGATATAATTAAAAATACGTAGTTACGATTCTCTAAATCGCCCACAAAGGTAGTCGATTTATTTGTTTCTGCAAATCGCCTTTTATTACTTTTTTGTGAAAAGAGACAAATCTGTTTACGTTTTTTCTCCGTTTGTAAAGTCGGGATTGCATTTGTGAAAGATTGAATAGGCAAGAAAGTAATAACGGAAGCAAGTATAGATATGCTGCCTACCGTATATCGTTACATAAAAAAGACGCTCTCTACTTGCAAACGATTTTTCATTTTCATTTCTCATATTCTCATGGTTTTTTGATAAATATAAGATTATCAGGCGAATGTCTTATGAGAAATACTTCCTGAAAACGGCATTTCTCATAAAACATTTCCTGTTTTAGCTCAAAACAGACCTTATTCTCATAGTGTTTCAAGGTATTTCTCATAGTGTAGTGTGCCGGAAGACGGCATTGCATCATATAGAATCATGTATTCCTTTTGTTTGTTTCCATATACAGTGTATTAGTCCCACATATTGTGGGAAAAGATTCCCTACTACTTGGGAAAGTATTCCCTAGTACTTGGGAAAAAATTCCCTCATTTTGTGGGAACAAATTCCCATAATATGCGGGAATGTTTTCCCACAATATGTGGGACAATCGAAATCAATAGGTATTCTGTAAGCAATAAGCCATTGTTTTATCTAAATAGTAGGGCTTTATTTCCTGATGAGAATAAGGTCTGTTTGGCGCTAAAATAGGAGAAAACTTATGAGAAATACCATTTTAAAAAGTATATAAGGATTTTTACTGCAACCACAAGCATAAACAATGTTTCTTAAATGAAAAGCCGTGGTTAATTGAAAGTTTAACAAACTATTGTATGTGGTTATTTAAAATAATCCTGTATATTTGCGAAGACATTATATAAGTATATAAGATTATGATCGAAGTTGTAGAATCAGCCTTGCAAAAGGCTGCGGGTGAAGGAATGGATGAATTTATCCAGGCGTTTACAGATAAATATAAAGAGGTGATCGGTGGCGAACTGACTGCGGAGACGATGCCTTTGTTGACGGGAGAACAACATTCTTTGCTAGCTTATCAGATTTTTCGTGATGAGATGATGGTTGGCGGGTTCTGCCAATTGATTCAGAATGGCTATGGCGGTTATATATTTGATAACCCGTTTGCGAGAGTGATGCGTTTGTGGGGAGCGGAAGAGTTTTCGAAATTAGTTTATAAGGCTAAGAAAATCTTCGATGCCAACCGGAAAGACTTGGAAAAGGAACGGACGGATGATGAATTTATGGCTATGTACGAGCAATATGAAGCTTTTGATGAATTGGAAGAAGCCTATTTAGAGATGGAAGAACAAGTCACAGCATTGATTGCAAGCTACGTAGATGATCATTTGGAACTTTTTGCAAAAATAATAAAGTAACGGATGCAGTATTTTTTAAGTATCCGCATTTATTAATTGTGAATTAGAATTTATATCTTTGCAAAATCTAAAAAATATGTTTATGAAACAAGTGAGATCTTTCTTGGTGGCTTTGATGGCTGTAGTGATGGGTATGTCAGTAACTTCTTGTTTGAAAGGAGATGATAACCACATTTTTACAATGACTGTTCCTGTTAAGTATAATTTTGGATCATTTCTGATGGGGGATGCAACTACGAAGTTGGTTCCTACTACAGAATTGGGCTTTTTGGATGGAAATATGTATATGATTTCATGCCAATATGACCAATCACAGGTGACGGCAAATAGTACTAGTATACCAGTTACTTTGCTATCTACTCCGCTTTGTATTGACCCTAAAAGTAATGAAGGTTTAACTACAACAAAAGCGGAACCTACTAATCCTCTTTATTCATTGGATAAGCAACAGTCAAGTTTAGTTTATTATGATAAAAATACGATTGTTTTGACAATGCCATATTGGGTGAAAGTTACAAACTCTAGCGTTGAAGATTCAGAAGTAAAGAAACATTCATTTGTTCTTTCCTATGATCCTGACATAAAAGCTACTGATACTAAACTAAAATTATATATTAGTCACGTTGTTGATGATGCAGAAGGTGAGACTGTTACTCGTTCTAAATTTACATATGCTTATAGGGCTTATTCAATTGGAGCTGCTCTTGCTACATTTAAGGAGAAAACAGGCGAATTACCGAAATATTTGGAACTAACAGCTGAAATCAATGATTCAAAAGATGAATTAGTTGATAAGGATGGGAAGGAAACTTCAGTTGAACGTTCGGTTGAATATCAATACGCATTTACAGAATAACATTGAACTACAAAGAACTATTTAATATAGCAATGAAATTGATTTCCTCTCCGGCTAAGGCCTGGGAGGAAATTTCTATGGAAGAGGATAGACGAAAAGTATACATGGCTTTTGTCTATCCTATGATTGGTTTATGCGGTCTGTCCGTATTCATCGGTTCGTTATTGACGAATGGATGGGGAGGTCCGCAAAGTTTCCAGATAGCTATGACCAACTGTTGCGCTGTAGCTGTAGCCCTGTTCGGTGGCTACTTCTTGGCAGCTTATGCCATTAATGAAATGGGGACAAGGATGTTTGGTCTGTATAGCGATATGCCGTTAACGCAACAATTTGCAGGATATGCATTGGTTGTGCCTTTTCTGCTTCAAATCGTAACCGGACTATTACCTGATTTTAGAATTATTGCTTGGTTGCTGCAGTTCTATATCGTCTATATAGTATGGGAAGGAGCTCCTATACTGATGAGAGTAGAAGAAAAACAACGATTGAAATACACCCTTTTGTCGTCTGTATTGTTGATACTATGTCCGACGGTGATTCAAATAGTGTTTAACAAACTGACGGCTATACTTAATTAATGTGTGAAGATGAAACAACCCTCTGTAAATATAAAGAATAAACGGGCTACGTTTGATTATGAGTTGATAGATACCTACACAGCAGGTATCGTATTGACCGGTACGGAAATAAAATCCATTCGTTTGGGAAAAGCCAGTCTGGTAGATACGTTTTGCTATTTTACGAAAGGCGAATTGTGGGTGAAGAATATGCACATCGCCGAATATTTCTATGGATCGTACAATAACCATACGGCACGTAGAGAGAGGAAGTTGTTGCTTAATAAAAAAGAATTGGAGAAACTTCAACGGGAGATGAGAAATCCCGGCTTTACGATTGTTCCTGTACGCTTGTTTATCAATGAAAAAGGTTTGGCGAAACTGGTAGTCGCTTTGGCGAAAGGTAAGAAAGAATATGATAAACGAGAATCTATAAAGGAGAAAGACGACCGTAGAGATATGGCAAGAATGTTCAAACGATGACATGATAGGATAAATGAAAAAGACAATTTCTCAAGTCGTATCCGAGCGCATCCTTATTCTGGATGGGGCAATGGGTACAATGATTCAACAATACAACCTCAAGGAAGAAGATTTTCGTGGTGAACGGTTTGCGCATATCCCCGGACAGTTGAAAGGGAATAACGACTTATTGTGCCTCACACGTCCCGACGTGATTCAGGATATTCACCGTAAATACCTGGAAGCAGGTGCGGATATCATCGAAACCAATACATTCAGTTCGACTACAGTTTCTATGGCTGATTATCACGTAGAAGAATACGTGCGTGAGATGAATCTGGCAGCCGTAAAACTAGCCCGTAACCTTGCCGACGAGTACACTGCAAAGAATCCCGATAAACCGCGTTTTGTAGCCGGTTCTGTAGGTCCGACCAATAAAACCTGCTCTATGAGCCCGGACGTGAACAATCCGGCTTATCGTGCTTTGAGTTACGATGAACTGGCTGCATCCTATCAGCAACAGATGGAAGCAATGCTTGAAGGTGGCGTAGACGCCATTCTGATCGAAACAATCTTTGATACCCTGAATGCTAAAGCTGCTATTTTTGCAGCCGAACAGGCAATGAAAGCAACAGGTGTCGAAGTCCCTGTCATGTTATCTGTAACAGTGTCCGATATTGGTGGACGAACATTGTCTGGCCAGACATTGGACGCATTTCTTGCTTCCGTGCAGCATGCCAATATCTTTTCTGTCGGTTTAAACTGTTCTTTCGGAGCCCGCCAATTGAAACCATTTCTGGAACAACTGGCAGCTCGTGCACCTTATTATATTAGTGCTTATCCGAATGCCGGATTACCGAATAGCCTGGGTAAGTATGACCAGACACCTGCTGATATGGCTCACGAAGTGAGAGAATATATCGAAGAAGGACTAATCAATATCATTGGCGGCTGTTGTGGAACGACGGATGCCTATATTGCCGAATATCCCGCCCTCGTGAAAGGTGCTAAACCTCACGTCCCTGCTCTTGTATCGGATTGTATGTGGCTTTCCGGGCTTGAACTGTTGGAAGTCAAACCGGAAATTAACTTTGTAAATGTCGGCGAACGTTGCAACGTAGCCGGTTCTCGTAAGTTTCTTCGTCTGATAAACGAAAAGAAATATGATGAAGCTCTCTCCATCGCCCGTCAACAAGTGGAAGACGGTGCCTTGGTGATTGACGTCAATATGGATGACGGACTGTTGGATGCAAAGGAGGAGATGACTACTTTCCTGAATCTTATCATGTCCGAACCGGAAATAGCCCGTGTTCCGGTAATGATTGACTCTTCCAAATGGGAAGTGATTGAAGCCGGCCTGAAATGTCTGCAAGGAAAGTCAATCGTTAACTCCATTTCTTTGAAAGAAGGCGAGGAAGTTTTCCTCGAACATGCCCGTATCATCCGCCAATATGGAGCGGCTGCCGTCGTAATGGCTTTCGATGAGAAAGGTCAGGCAGATACAGCCGCCCGTAAAATAGAAGTTTGCGAACGGGCTTACCGTCTTTTGGTAGATAAAGTAGGTTTTAATCCTCATGATATTATTTTTGACCCCAATGTACTTGCCGTAGCCACAGGGATCGAAGAACATAATAACTATGCCGTAGATTTCATTGAAGCTACCGCATGGATCAAAAAGAACCTTCCGGGTGCTCATATTAGCGGAGGAGTCAGTAACCTTTCTTTCTCTTTCCGTGGCAATAATTATATCCGTGAGGCGATGCACGCTGTATTCCTTTATCATGCCATTCAGCAAGGAATGGACATGGGGATTGTGAATCCGGGTACTTCCGTGTTATATAGTGATATCCCGACCGATGTATTGGAAAAGATAGAAGACGTCGTTTTGAATCGTCGTCCGGACGCAGCGGAACGTCTGATAGAATTGGCGGAATCGCTGAAAGCAACTATGAGCGGAACTGCCGGACAACCAGCCGCCAAACAAGATGCGTGGAGAGAAGAATCCGTTCAGGAACGCTTGAAATATGCCTTGATGAAAGGAATCGGAGATTTCCTTGAACAGGATTTGGCAGAAGCATTGTCGCTTTATGATAAAGCAGTCGATGTGATTGAAGGTCCGTTGATGGATGGAATGAATTATGTAGGCGAGTTGTTTGGTGCCGGTAAAATGTTCCTTCCCCAGGTTGTGAAGACTGCCCGTACGATGAAAAAAGCCGTAGCTATCCTGCAGCCGATTATCGAATCGGAAAAAGTGGAAGGAAGCGCCGCGGCTGGAAAAGTGTTGCTGGCAACTGTAAAGGGCGATGTGCACGATATTGGAAAAAATATTGTAGCGGTAGTGATGGCTTGCAATGGTTATGATATTGTAGACTTGGGAGTGATGGTGCCGGCGGAAACCATTGTGCAGCGTGCTATTGAAGAAAAAGTGGATATGATCGGATTGAGTGGTCTGATTACTCCCTCTTTGGAAGAAATGGCGCATGTGGCTTTGGAACTCGAAAAAGCAGGACTGGATATTCCTCTTCTGATTGGTGGGGCTACTACATCGAAAATGCATACGGCATTGAAGATTGCTCCTGTCTATCACGCTCCGGTGGTACATCTGAAAGATGCTTCCCAGAATGCAAGTGTTGCTTCCAAATTATTGAATCCACAGCTGAAAGCCGAATTGGTGAACGAACTGAATAGCGAATATGAGGCGCTTCGTGAAAAAAGCGGTCTGCTGAAACGTGAAACGGTTTCATTGGAAGAGGCGCAGAAAAATAGGTTGAATCTGTTTTAAACATTATTAAAATAAAAAAGATACATTGTAATCAGTATTAGTAAGCCAAAGGTCTTGTCTATTCAATAATTTTCTTGCATTTGTGACACTAATTGAAATCTGATACGCAAATGTTTGGAATAGACTACTCTTTTATTTTCTTCTTATAGGATTCGTAACGCGACAGGATATCACGGACGAAATTGTAAGTCTCAATACCACGGAAATACCCGTTTTTACAGATAGGGTCGGTAAAGTATTCTTCGTTGCTTTTGAGCAGGATGAAGTTTTCTACATTGTCTTTCCATACCCGTTTGTTCTTTCCGTATTTTTCGGCTAGTGCCATGGCATCGTATATATGTCCTAAGCCGGCATTATAAGATGCAAGGATGAAGTTAAGCCGTTCCTGTTTGTCGGGAATCATACTGAAGCTGCGGTCGGTAGCAGCGATATATTTGGTAGCCGCTTTCACACTTTCCTCCGGATTCTGCTCTTTGCCGGGAGGTACTCCCATTGCCCGGGCGGTGGCAGGCATTAACTGCATCAGTCCTTTAGCGCCGGCCCAGGAAACCGCGGTGGTATCGAAATTAGATTCAGTATAGGCTAGTGACGCCAGCATGCGCCAATCCCATCCGATATCTTTGGAATACTTTCTGAATAAATCATCATAATGAGATATTTTCCCTTCTTTCAATGAAAGGATAGGAGAGTGGGGCATCATTTTACTATTCTCAAAATAACGTTTCATACTGGCAGTGTAGGCAGGAGAGGTCATATTTTCCTGATGCCATATAGTAGCGGCGGCTGCCAGTTCGGGACTGTCTTTTCGTACTGCCCACGAAGACCGTTGATCGAAACTGATAGACAGATCGATATTTAAATTAGGATAATAGGTCTTATTTAATTTTGCCAAGTCGTTGTCGGCTACTGTATACGGAATTTTTCCTTGCGCCACTTGCGTTATCAAGTCCTCGATGGTAGTACTGTCATTGGTAACTTCGTGAATCCGGATGCCGCCTCCTAATTCGCTGTTCAGATTGACGAGGCGGTCGTAATATTTCCCCGGCTTTACGTATATATCTTTTCCTATCAGTTCGGTTACGTCTTTTAATGGCTTCAGTTTTCCTCTTCCTTGCTGAACAATCACTTGATGGGTGATGACATCTTCACCACAATAAAGCAGACTGTCTTTCCACTCTTTGGTGATAGGCAGATTATAGGCAATCATATCTCCTTCGCCTGCCAGCAGTTTTTGAATCATCTCGTCAACGCTGTTGGCAACTGCAATCCTAAGCTTTAATCCCAGGCTTTTGGCAAACTGCTCGCTAAGTTCATACTGGAATCCCATTTCCTGTCCGCGGTAAATGAAATAGGAAGTAGAGCTGTACAATGTCAATACAACGAGTTCGCCACTATCTTTTATTTGTGGAAGATCGCGTGTGGATTCGTCCGTTGTATTATGTTGCTTGTTCCGGCATCCGAACATACAACAGAACAATACGAGGAATAAAGGGATAATCAGTGTCTTGGCATTCATACCTGACATTTTGCTTTTAACTCTCAACTCTCCGTTCTCCACTCTCAACTCTTCAAGTGTTTCTTGATGTACATAGTCAGTATATCAATAGCTACCTTATTACTGCCGCCTTCCGGTACAATAAGGTCGGCATATCGTTTGCACGGTTCGATAAATTGCAGGTGCATAGGCTTTAAAACTCGTGTATAGCGTTCCATTACAGCTTCGGCAGTACGTCCGCGCTCAATAACATCTCTTTGGATAACACGTATCAGGCGTTCGTCTGGATCGGCATCTACAAAAATTTTAAGGTCCATCATATTGCGCAACTTTTTATCACATAAGGCAAGGATTCCTTCAATGATAATCACTTCACGAGGTTCGATATGAATCGTTTCGGGCTGGCGCGTACAGGTGAGATAAGAATAAGTAGGCTGTTCGATGCTATTTCCTTCTTTCAGCATCATGACATGTTTGGATAGTAGGCTCCATTCAAAGGCATCGGGATGGTCAAAATTGATATTCTGGCGTTCTTCAACCGGGACATGGCTACTGTCTTTGTAGTATGAATCCTGTGGTAAGAGTACTACTTCTCCTGCGGGGAGACTTTCTATAATTTTCCGTACGACGGTGGTCTTTCCGGAGCCTGTTCCGCCTGCTATTCCTATAATTAACATCTCTTTAAATGTATATTTGAATTAAATAGAGTATTTTTGCATTACTATTAATGCGATGATTGCATTAACAAGACAAATATAGAAACAATTCATTAAAATAACAACGTAATGGTAAAACACATTGTATTATTTAAGTTAAAAGACGAAGTTCCTGCTGAAGAGAAACTGGTAGTCATGACTAAATTCAAGGAAGCGATAGAAGCTCTTCCTGCTAAAATTTCTGTTATTCGCAAAGTGGAAGTCGGATTGAATATGAATCCCGGTGAAACATGGAATATTGCGCTTTACAGTGAGTTTGATACACTAGAAGATGTGAAATTCTATGCAACACATCCCGACCATGTAGCTGCTGGTAAGATTCTGGCTGATACGAAAGAAAGCCGTGCATGCGTAGACTATGAATTATAAACCCCAAAATAAGATGAGAAAAATAATTTCTTTCCTGCTTTTAAGCCTTGTTGTATATGCATTGCAAGCGCAAATCAAAGATCCGGTAAAGTTTAAAACAGAATTGACACCTCTCTCCGATACGGAGGCAGAGGTGGTGTTTACGGCTACCATTGATAAAGGTTGGCATGTTTATTCTACCGACCTGGGAGATGGCGGTCCTATTGCTGCAACATTTAATGTGGATAATAAATCGGGCGTCGAGCTTGTCGGTAAACTGAAGCCTGTGGGCAAAGAAGTATCTACTTTCGATAAATTATTCGAAATGAAGGTACGCTATTTCGAGAATACGGCAAAGTTTGTGCAGAAAGTAAAATTGACGGGTGGAGCTTACGCGATAGAAGGTTATCTGGAATACGGAGCTTGTGATGACGAGAGTTGTCTGCCTCCTACTGAAGTACCATTCAAGTTTTCGGGAGTAGCGAAAGCCGGAAATGCTGCTGCAACGAAAACAGAACAACCGAAAACAGAACAACCGGAGCAAAAAGTAGTGGATAAGGCAGAGAAGAAAGAAGAGGCAACTCTTGTTGCTTCGAAAGACTCATCTGTTATGGTGGAGTTGGTGCCTGCAACTACAACGGAAGCAGCCACGGATATTCAGCCGGCAGTTGCCTCCAGTGAACTTTGGAAACCAGTTATCAGTGATCTGCAAGCATTAGGCGAGGAGCACAGTCAGAAAGATATGTCTTGGATATATATATTCATAACTGGGTTCCTTGGAGGATTAGTGGCTTTGTTTACTCCTTGTGTGTGGCCGATTATCCCAATGACAGTCAGCTTTTTCCTGAAACGCAGTAAAGACAAAAAGAAAGGAATTCGTGATGCGTGGACGTATGGTGCATCTATCGTCGTGATTTATGTGGCATTAGGTTTGGCTATCACGTTGATTTTCGGTGCCAGTGCATTAAATGCTTTATCGACTAATGCTATTTTTAACATTCTCTTCTTCCTGATGCTGGTGATTTTTGCCGCTTCATTCTTTGGAGCGTTTGAAATCAGACTACCCTCGAAGTGGGGAAACGCAGTAGATAGCAAAGCAGAATCTACGACCGGATTACTAAGTATTTTCCTGATGGCTTTCACGCTTTCCTTGGTATCTTTCTCTTGTACAGGTCCGATTATCGGATTTCTGCTGGTACAGGTATCTACCACAGGAAGTGTGGTTGCTCCGGCAATCGGTATGTTGGGATTTGCCATTGCTTTGGCATTGCCATTTACGCTTTTCGCCTTGTTCCCGTCTTGGCTGAAATCTATGCCGAAGTCCGGTGGATGGATGAATGTAATTAAAGTAACGCTGGGCTTCCTTGAATTGGCGTTTGCGCTTAAATTCTTGTCGGTAGCTGACTTGGCTTACGGTTGGAGATTGCTTGACCGCGAAACATTTCTGGCTCTGTGGATTGTAATCTTTGCTTTGCTTGGATTCTATCTGTTGGGTAAGATCAAATTTCCGCATGATGACGATGATAATAAGGTGGGAGTCACCCGCTTCTTTATGGCATTAATCTCTTTAGCGTTTGCCGTATATATGGTTCCCGGTTTGTGGGGAGCACCATTGAAGGCCGTATCTGCATTTGCTCCACCTATACAGACGCAAGACTTCAATTTGTATAAGAACGAGGTACATGCGAAATTCGATGATTATGATTTAGGTATGGAATATGCCCGTCTGAACGGAAAACCTGTTATGCTCGATTTTACCGGATATGGTTGCGTAAACTGTCGTAAGATGGAAACAGCGGTATGGATTGATCCGAAAGTGAGTGATTTGATTAATAACGATTATGTACTGATTACTCTCTATGTGGATAATAAGACTCTGTTGACTGAACCCGTAAAGATAATCGAGAACGGTACGGAACGTACTTTGCGTACTGTCGGCGATAAATGGAGCTATCTGCAACGTGTGAAATTCGGAGCCAACGCCCAGCCTTTCTATGTATTGCTGGACAATCAGGGTAAACCATTGAATAAGTCGTATGCTTATAACAAAGATATTCCTAAATATATCGATTTTTTGCAAACCGGATTGGAGAATTATAAGAAAAGGAAAAATTAAAATCCACGATAAGACACTGTCTTGAATGATAAATGAAATAAAAGCGGTCTCATCTTTTCGGGTACAACCGTCCGCGATAGCAGGTAAGCCATAAAAAGAAAGCCGTCCGGATTTTGGGCGGCTATTTTTGTGAGGGTTTCCAGCGGTCGGGAAGCAGGTCGCGGTATTTTTCGATCGGGGTGTTTGGCGGCCATGCGGCACATCGGTCGATGATGTCACAGAAGTAGTCGAAGACGTTGACTCCGCACTGATGGCAGGTGATGGCCAGCGAGTGGTACAGGGCGGCGGCTTCGGCTCCGGAGTGGGAGCCGATTGTCAGTCGGCGACGGGTCAGGGATATGTAGCGGTTGATTCGCTCGACTTTGTTGTTGTCAAGTCTGTAGGTGGGTGAGGCGAAGATGCGTGGTATCACGTCCCATTGTTTAAGCGCATGTTCGGTGGCGGCAAGCAGCGGGTCGTCGGGTGGCACGCCGATGCGATTTTTGACCGCTGTCAGTCTCATGCGGATTTTCTCGAGCATCACTTTGGAGTATCGTTGTCTCCACTCAAGGTGCTTTTCCGCCGTCCATCCGTCTTTGCCTATGCGGTGCTGATGCTCGAAGTGGTAAAGGAGTCCGAAGAGCTTTGCTATTTCCTGCGCCTGCGGATTGTCTTTCAGGTCGAGGAACTTCCGCTTTATATGCTGCAGGCATGGCAAGCGTTTTATCCCGCTCATCTCACCGATTCCGATATGCCGGTATCCCGAGTAACAATCGCATTGGAACGCTCCGTTGAAGCCTTTGATATGCTGCTTGAAGACTTCGGCAGAGCGGGAACCGTCATCATAGAAGAAGTATACAAGCCCGGTTGTCATGCCGACGAACACCCAGATGTAGCCCTTTTTGATCTTCCTGCCCGAGGGAGTGGCCACCTGCAGCCGCACTTTCTGATAGGTCTCGTCACCACAGATATAATTGTCTTCGACAACTGCCGGCCCGAGAGCCTTGTACAGATTCTCCAGATGAACCCTTACCTTGCTGATCAGTTTTTGTGCCGTGCCTTTGTCAAGGTCGAAGCCGTGGGCACGGAAGTATTCGACTGCATTTTCAAGTGGCATGCAGTGGAGATAGCGTAGCTCGGCGAGTCCGGCAATGAAGGAGGATGTATACTGCGAGTTCAGCAGCGGCGTGGCGGGAGCAGAGCCTTTGTATATTTTCTCGTCCTGCACATATTTGCGTACCTTGTAGATTATTTTCTTGAAGCGCATCGGCTCCATGACGTAGCGCACGACATCGCACTCGCCGATAAACGTCGCCGCCTCGGGATTGAAGTCGGGGCTGTCCGGCTCCACCACAACCGTCTCTACCTCGCACTCGGGATGGGTCTTTCTCCTGGCTCCATTGTTGGTGCGTTTCTTCTGTGGCCTCTGTTCCGGAGTTTCTGATACGGCAGGAGCCGGCATCGGTTTTGTCTGGCGCTCTGACGGCGAGCCCTGCAGACGCTGCACGGCCTGACGAGCAGCTTTTTCTTTGCTTAGTTCCGCGCCTTTCCCTTTTACAGCATCCTCCAACGAGGCTATCTGTTTGCGCAGCTCATCTACTGTTGCCACCAGTCTGTCGTTGGTTGACTGGAGTTTTTCATTGGATAAAGTAAGAGAGCTGACAGAGGACAACGCCTCGTCAAGTTGTCCTTGAAGATACTCGATCTGACGTTGCAAAAACTCTATCAACTCGTTCTTTTTCATGGTGTAAAGTTACAAAAAATATCTGACATTTGCAACTTTCTACACCATTTATTTATTTGATTAACAAATTATTAAGCCTTATTTTACAGCCATTCTGAAGCGATTCTCGACCGTCACCTTCACAGGCGTGAGCCCCCTCATCAGCATATAGAAATCGTCCCATTGGAGCCTGCGCACGCCGTCATCGCCCTTTTTAAGTACCTCCCGGAAACGACCTTGCGACAGTCTTTTTGTGTACATCAAAAATCCGTCACCATCCCATTTCAGAGCCTTCATGGACTTGCGGTCTTTGGAGAAAAACACATACACATCGCCCGATGCCGGAGAGTGCCCCTTCCACGACCACACCATCTGGGTCAGACCGCGTATGCCGTAACGCATCGACACCGGCTGCTGGCATACCCATAGCCGTAACCCCTGCTCAAGACCCCACATGACCGACCTCCTTTCCCATCTTTCTGACGAACTTTGCAATGACAGCAACATCAGTATCAGCTGGAAAGCTGACCGCCACATGACCGTCGACCTTTACTGTTATCACATTGCCCGTGTCAGCCGGAAGAAAACCGGCCTCCTCAAAGATGACATCCTCGAAAGGCACCTCCTCAGACTTATTGTTACCCGTGCCTGTCGGTCCTGTATATCCGGGCAATCCGGCCACACGTAAATGCTTCCGATACAAATAAGAATGCAACTGACCGTATGTTACACCAAAACTCCTGCAATAAGAAGATAAGGTCCCGGGCTGTCTGCCTTGTGCGCATAATTGCTTGAACCGCTCATAAATTTCCCCGTAAAGGCGACTATTTACGCAACAATATCCCGGCAAGGTCTTTATATCCTGAAACTCGCTCTTGAGCAATTGCCGCATCTGACTCTGATCTACACCGTTGGCTATGCAATAGGCTCGGAACGAAGACGGCTGTCTTCCTTCGGCACACAGTTGCTTGAATGACAAGAAAACCTGCCTGTAAAGTTCAACTTTTCCCATAAATCAATTTTTAGGGCAAAGTTAGAAACTTTACAGGCAGGCTTCAATACGCTATCGCGGACGGTTGTACCTTTTCGGTGAGATCGCTTTTATTTTTTTATTTCAGAAAAAATACATACGTTTGTAATATCATAACAATACGCTTTGTGCCCAAAAATAAAGAAAATATGTACGCAACAGACCCTCTTGTAAATGAACGGGAATTGGTTCTCCGTCTGATAGACGGAGATGAAGAGGCCTTTTGCGAACTTTATGCTGCTTACAAGAATCGTTTGCTCTACTTCGCCCTGAAGTTCGTCAAGTCGCGTGAATTTGCTGAAGATATTTTCCAGGATGCATTTACGGTAGTCTGGCAAACTCGTCGTTTCATCAATCCTGAAGCCTCTTTTTCTTCCTACCTTTATACCATCGTACGTAATCGTATTCTGAATCAGTTGCGCGACATGGCTAATGAAGATCAGCTGAAAGAACAGATTCTTTCTCAAGCGATCGATTCAACAAACGAGACCAATAACCATATTTTGCTCAATGATTTGAAAGAGATTGTTGCCCGTGCATTGGAACAATTGACACCCCGCCAACGGGAAGTGTTCAAAATGAGCCGTGAACTACAGATGTCTCACAAAGAAATAGCCGAAGCGTTGGGTGTTTCTGTTCATACGGTGCAGGAACATATTTCTGTTTCTCTGAAGGTGATTCGTTCTTATCTGACTAAATATTCAAGTACATCAGCTGATATACTTCTGATTCTATTTTGCTTGAATTTATAATAAATGTTAATCACACCCTAGCTCTTTCTTCCTTTTGTGTATTACTTATACAAAAGGAAGGAAATTAATATCCTTATTTTGAATGTATGATGAAAGATACTAAAACAGAAAAAGATAAATTGCATCGTTACCTGGATGACCTTTATACCAGGGAAGAGGCTTCACAACTTTTGCAAAGCATAAAAGAGGCAGAGAACCAAGATTTATTGGATGAACTGGCAGCAGAGGTTTGGGAAGAATCCGGGAACTTGCAACCTGCTACTGATTTGGAACGGGAAAAATATAAGAGAGAGGCACGTCAGTTATTGAAACGTATTGAACACAAAAAACGTACCTGGTTCCGTCGGGCGTCTGTGGTGGCGGTTAGTACGGCGGCTGTCATAGCCATTATAATAGGGAGTGTCAACTTTTTCCGGTATATGAATGAACAGCAGGTCACGCTTGCTGAAGTCACCACTTCTTTTGGTGAAAAAAGACAAGTGACTTTGCCGGATGGAACTCTTTTGGTATTGAATTCTTGTTCTCAAGTGCGTTATCCGGAACGTTTTGTGGGAGATAGCCGTGAAATAGAACTTGAAGGTGAGGGATATTTCCGTGTTGCCCGTAATGAAAAGATGCCATTTATTGTAAAGACGAAGCGACTGGATGTTCAGGTATTGGGTACTCGTTTTGATGTCAAGTCCTATTCAACGGATGAGATTGTATCTGTGAGTGTGGAGAGTGGTAAAGTGCAGGTTGATTTACCGGAAGCAATGATGAGGCTGACTGCCAAAGAGCAAGTGCTTATCAATACGGTTTCCGGTGAATATAGTAAGAAAACAGAAGATAGGGGAGTGGCTGTCTGGATGAAAGGAGGTTTACGTTTCTACAGTACACCGATTCGGGATGTGGCAAAAGAACTGGAGCGTGTATATAATTGCCGGATTACTTTTGCTTCCGGTCAGGATTTTAACAACTTGATTACCGGTGAGCACGATAATAAGAGTCTGGAGTCCGTACTTAAATCCATCGAATTTATCAGTGGTGATATCAAATATAAAAAAGAAGGCATTGATGTCCTTCTTTATAAAAAATGAGATGAAGAAAAGATAATGTTTAATTTAAAAGAATAATAGATGAAAACAGCCCCTTCATGAACCTCCCTAAAATGATAGAAGCACTCCAAAGGAATGCTCCTATCCGCAATCCGGACGGATATTCATAAGCTTCGACCCAAATGAATAACGTATCGCGCATTGCTCGTTTTTAATAACTTTAGTCAATTACTAAAACGCACAAATTTATGAATAATCTTCTTATTTGTAAAGGGATAAGTAAAAATAGCTGTTCGTTTTTAGCTTTTTTACTATTCGCCTTCATTTTAATTGTTCCGGCTGCTGCTCAAACATTAAAAGAGCATGATATAACGCTTCGCGTGCAAAATGAGCCGGTAGAAAGTGTTTTCAATAAAATCAGCAAACAGACTAATTTTAAATTTCTCTATGACCAGGAAACAGTGAACAAAGCTCCGAGAGTTTCTTTCGATATTAAAAATGCTTCATTAAAACAGATTCTGGGCGAAATAACCACCCAGGCCAAACTTTATTTCAATAGGACCGATCATACAATTGCTGTCAGCAAACAGCCGCTTAAAAAGGAAGAAACAGCTCAACGTACACGCACTATTCAGGGAATTGTTGCGGATGATAAAGGAGAACCGGTGATTGGTGCCAGTATTCAGATTAAAGGAGAAGGCAGTGGTACCATTACCGATATCGATGGACGTTATTCAATCATGAATGTACCGGAATCTGCTACACTGACAATTTCTTATATCGGCTATAAAACGGTGAATATCTCTGCAAAAGATAAGAATACGGCAAAAATCACGTTGGTGGAAGATAGTAAGATGATCGATGAAGTAGTCGTGGTAGGCTATGGTGTTCAGAGAAAAAGAGATGTTTCTACTTCTATTTCTTCCGTGAAAGCTGAACAAATAGCAGAAGTTTCCGCTTCCGATTTTCGTCAGGCGTTGGCGGGAAAAATGCCGGGAGTACAGGTGACGCAACCTAGTGGTGATCCGGAAGGAAGCGTAAGTATCCGTGTTCGTGGTATCAGCACAGTGAATGCAGGTAGTGATCCTCTCTATATTATCGACGGTGTACCAGTGGAACGTGGATTTGCCAATCTGAATAATAATGATATTGAATCTGTAGAAGTCTTGAAAGATGCTTCTTCGGCAGCTATTTATGGTAGCCGCGGATCGAATGGTGTAATTATTATCACGACCAAACAGGGGCAGTCGGAGAAAATGAAAGTGCAGTATGATGGATATTATGGTATCCAGAGTGTTTCGAAGAAACTTCCAATGATGAATGCATATCAGTTTGCCGAATTTGCAAAAGATGGGCATGACAACGCCTATCTGGATGCCAATCCCGGTGGATTACCGGACGATCCGAATGGAATGCGTCCCAACTCATGGGAACGTATCCCCACTGAACTCTTTCCTTATCTGAATGGTGACAAAGGACTGACCGATACGGACTGGCAAGACGCTATATTCCGTACTGCTGCTACTACCAGCCACAATGTATCTATTTCCGGCAGAGGAAAAACAGTCGGTTATTTTATTTCAGCTAACTATTATGATAAAGAAGGTATTATCATTAATTCCGATTTTAAGAAATACAGTATGCGTATGAATTTGGACGGGAAATATAAAAGGCTGAAATTCGGTCTGAATTTTTCTCCTTCTTATTCTACTTCCAACCGGGTAGATGCTTCCGGGTCCAATGGTATTGTGCAATCAGCCTTGATGATGCCTCCGGTATGGCCGGTGTATAATGCGGATGGAAGTTATAACTATCAGGGAAACGGATATTGGAGAATTGGAAATGACTATCAGCACAATGCCGTATTAAATCCGGTAGCCATGGCAAATCTCCAATCGGATGTTGTAGACCGTATGGCTATTGTTGGAAAATTCTTTGCGGAATTGGAGTTATATAAAGGGCTTACCTATAACATCTCTTTTGGTGGTGATTATTATGGTTCGCATAACGATCAATACCGTTCATCGGAACTTCCGTTATTGGGACATAAATATTATGATGTGAAGTCGAATCCTACTGCATATAGTTCATCCGGTTTTTATTTTAACTGGTTGATTGAGAATAAAATCAATTATAATACGACCATCAAGGATGCTCATTCTATCAATGTTGTTTTAGTGCAATCGGCTCAAAAAGAAACATATAAAAGGGATAATGTGACGGCTACCGATTTCCCGAATGATTACATACAAACAATTTCCGGTGGTACAGTGACGAAAGGTGCGTCTGATAAAACACAGTGGACAATTGCTTCTTATCTGGCACGTGTACAGTATAGCTATAAAGGTAAGTATATGGCTTCAGCAGCCATTCGTGCAGACGGTTCTTCTCGTTTCGGAAAAAACAACCGTTGGGGATATTTCCCTTCTGCTTCTTTTGCATGGAGAATAAGTGGAGAAGACTTTTTCACGAAAGCAAAATTCCTGTCATTTGTTGATGACTTGAAACTTAGAGCCAGTTATGGAGTTACCGGTAATTTTCAGATTGGTAATTATGACCACCTGTCTCTGATGGCTTCCGATAACTATATACTCGGTACAGGCAATGGGCAGTTGGTGAATGGATATAAACCTAGTACCATAAAGAATGAGGATTTGAGTTGGGAAAAGAATGCGATGGTGAATGTGGGTCTTGATTTACAAATGTTCAAAGGATTGTTGGGACTGACTGTGGATTATTACAATACCAACACTTCTAATATGTTGTTGAACGTACCTGTTCCTCATCTGACCGGATATAGCACTGCATTGATGAATATTGGTAAAGTGAACAACAGGGGATGGGAAATAGCATTGACCTCACAGAAGAATATAACGAAAGATTTCGGTTATTCATTCAATGCCAATTATGCTACGAATACAAACGAAGTAAAAGCGCTCGGTCCGGGTAATGCTCCTATCATATCTACCGGTAGCGTAGATCATGCATATTACATAACGAAAGTTGGTGAACCTATTGGCTGTTATTATCTGTTGGTGCAGGATGGTATTTTCTCCAATGAAGAAGAATTAAAGAGATATCCTCATTTCAGCAATACCAAGCCCGGAGATTTCCGGTTTGTGGATGTAGATGGAGACGGTGTGATGGACTTGGATAAAGACCGTACGATAGTAGGTAACTATATGCCTGATTTCACCTATGGATTTGGTGGAAAAGTATGGTTTAAGGGATTTGATCTTGATTTCAATTTCCAGGGAGTGTATGGTAATGAGATTTTGAACTTGAATCGCCGATACATTGATAATCTGGAAGGTAATACCAATGGTACTACCATCGCCTTGAATCGTTGGAAGAGTCCGGAAGATCCGGGAAACGGTCAGGTGAATCGTGCCAATCGTAAATCAAAAGGTTATAATGGACGTACGTCAACCTGGCATTTGGAAGATGGCTCTTATCTGCGGTTGCAGAATGTGACACTGGGATATACTTTGCCGAAGAATCTGACCCAGCGCTTTTTTGTAGAAAAGTTGAGAGTATATGTTTCCGGACAAAATCTCTGGACTTCAACTAATTATAGCGGATACAATCCGGAAGTGAATGCCCGGCCGTCTAATTCTCTTTCACCGGGTGAAGACTATGGTACTTATCCATTGGCTAAAACATTCTTATTCGGATTGAATATAACTCTTTAATCATCCTTTAAAATACACGTTGTATGAAAAAATATAAACTAATACTATTCTTGTCAACTGCTTTTCTATCAGTTGCCTGCACAGATAGTTTCTTCGATTTGGAACCAAGTAGCAGTGTGCCTACCGATAAGGTATATAAGACAGCAGACGATTTTAATGTAGCTGTGATGGGATGTTACTCTAAATTGCAGACACAGGTTTCCTATTTTACGGAGTGTTGCGAATATCGGAGTGATAATTTGACATTGAGCGCACCTACTGCCGGAACGCAGGACCGTTATGATATCGATCAGTTTGCAGATAAAGCTTCTAATGGAATCCTGGAAAATGCTTGGGCGAATTTTAATAATGGAGTCTATCGTTGTAATCTTATATTAGATAGGATTGATGAAGCCAACTTTGACGCTACTCTGAAAAAACAATATAAAGGAGAAGCCCTTTTCATTCGTGCACTTACCTATTTTAATATGTACCGTCTGTGGGGAGGAATACCGATGACTAATAAGGTGGTAACAGTGGCCGAGGCTCTGAAAATCGGACGTAGTTCAGACCAGCAGGTTTATGATTTCCTTGTCGGTGATTTGAATCAGGTTATTAATGAAAGTATGTTGCCGTCTTCTTATACAAGTACCGATATGGGACGAGTGACTTCCGGTGCTGCAATGGCACTGCTCGGCAAGATTTACCTCACTTTCCATAAATGGACGGAAGCTCGAAATGTGTTATCTCAATTGATAGGTAAGTATTCTCTGATGACTACTCCGGACCGGGTTTTTGATGTAAATAATAAAATGAATGATGAGATCATTTTTGCTGTTCGCTTTAATAAGGATGTGGAAGGAGAAGGGCATGGATACTGGTTCTCTATTATTAACCTGACCGACGATACCAATCAGACAAAGGCACTGAAAGAATGTTATAAAGACGGGGATAAGCGGAAAGATTTGATTACTTATGTAAAGGTGGAAGATAAGGTTTGTGTCATGAATAAATTTAAAGATGTCAAGAGCGCGACTTATAACACTGTTGGTAATGACCAGATTATTCTCCGTTATGCCGATGTATTGTTGATGTACGCAGAAGCTTTGAATGAAATTAGCTATAGTAATTTGCAGAATTCAGAAGCCTTGGTTGCTTTGAATGCTGTACATACCCGTGCCGGATTGTCTCCGATTTTGATTACAGAATTACCCGACCAGGATAGTTTCCGTAATGCGATTATGCTGGAACGTCAACAGGAATTTCCTTATGAGGGACAGCGTTGGTTCGATTTGGTACGTATGGGAGGTGCTAAGGAAGCTATGAAAGCGGAAGGACATATTATTCAGGATTACCAATTCCTGTATCCTATTCCCAAAACGGAATTGGAAAGAATAAACAACACAGAATTGTTGTGGCAGAATACGGGATACTAATAGGGTTAAACTAAAAGAATTCAGACAATGAAAAAAATAATATATAGTTTGTTGTTTATTCTCACAGTAGTTTTTACTGCTTGTGAAGAAGAACTGCCAAAAGCGAATTTCGATTTGTATGAACTGAAGTCACTTACGGCAACAGCCGGAGATATGAATGTGACTCTTGCTTGGGAGACATACGAAAATGCCCGGCCTAATGAATATTTGATTCTTTGGACTTCCGGATCGTCAGATGCGGAAGGAGGTGAGATGACTGTGGATGCAAAAACAATGACTGCCACAATCAATAATCTGGTGAATGACGTTGCTTATACTTTTTCTGTACAGCCTCGTTATACAGGAGGATTGGCTAGTAAAACGACCGCTGCCTGTACGCCGAAGAATGCGAGATACCCGATTTCTGATCTGACGGCAGCAGCCGGCAATGAAAGAGTGCGTTTGAGATGGAAAAAACCTGCTAGTGAACGTTTTACCCGTTATCAGGTTACTGTTCATCCGGGCAATCAGATTATCAATCTGGATGATACTTCATTGGAAGAATACATTGTTGACGGGTTGACTAACGATCAGGAATATACGTTCAACGTAGTTTGTGTTTATCCTACGGGCAATTCTATTCCAGTGGAGACTTCAGCTACTCCGGGATTGATCTATCCTATTCTTGCCAATACGGAACTGGTCGTGTGGGAACCTTGCGCCTTTGCTTATAACGATATGTATTTTATGGCAGGTGAAGTAAAATCGGTAAGCTGGGATTTTGGTGATGGTACGACATCAGGAGAAAACAATCCTGTACATGCATTTGCTACTACCGGAACTTATACAGTAGCTGTCACGGTGACTTATGTAAATAACACAACCGAGTCGGGTAGTCTGGCTGTTACAGTCGGCAATTATAAATGGAATTCTGTCGATTTGAACTTTGGCGGACTTACCGGATATGTAAAGACTTCCAATCCGGTGTTCTCTCCGGATGGAAAAACAATGTACATCCCAACATCTACTCCTGCAGGGCATTTATTTGCTATTGATGTAGTGAGCGGTGAATTCAAATGGGTGTTTGCTATCAGTCAGATAACGTATGGTGGAGGTGCGTTAGTGGCTTCTGATGGTACCATATATCAGTGTGTAAGAAATGCTACTATTAATAATGTATATGCTATCAATCCGAATGGAACCCAAAAGTGGGCGGTTAAATTGGATGCTGCGGTAGGTGCTTTTCCTGCATTGTCTGTCGATGGTGTTCTTTACTGTCTTACTAATAAGAGTACGTTGTATGCCCTCGATGCATCCAGTGGCATTATAAAATGGCAACAATCCCTTGACGGAGCAACAGGTAGTGCGGTAGCTATTGATAAAGCCGGAAATGTTTATGCGGGTACAAGTGCTGCTATTTATGCTTTTAAACCGAATAAGGATCAGATATGGAAATTGGAAGAAGTAAATGTGACAGAACAGGCTACGTTTGCTTTGAAAGATCAGGTGCTTTATGCAACGTTAAAAGGAGGCGGACTTGTTGCTGTCGATATGACAAATGGGACAAAGAAATGGACGTATCCGACTACGAAAGGGGATGCCTATTTCCCGATTGTAGATAAAAATGGTAATATCTACTTTACGGAGAAAAATTCACAGACGGTTCATGCGGTGAATTTTAGCGGATCTAAAATTTGGGAGAAAAAAGTAGGCAACAATTTGAATTACAGTGGAGGTGCCTTGAGCACGGATGGTATTCTTTATATAGGTACTCAATCGAATAACAAAGTGTTGGGACTTGATATCACTAATGGAAACATCGTTTTTGAAGAGACTGTAGGGCAACAAGTCATGGCAGCTGTTACTATTGGTCCGGACAAACGGCTTTATTGCGGAACGATCGGATCTGGTAATATCGGTGCTGTCAAAGCATTTGATATCAATAAGACTTTGGAGACAGACTCCTGGAGTATTCGTGGTGGTGATATTCAAGGTACAAACCGTCAAAAGTAAGCGATAATGAGAGTTTCTGTTTTTATCTTATTTATAGCGATGACAATAGGGGTATATGCACAGAAATATAAAGTAGGTACTACTACGGCTTTGTGGAAAGTACCTGCTTCCACAGACTTTTCTCAAGCTCGGTCTGTGGGGCTAGAGTATGTGGAAGTTGCATTTAACCAGTGTTATAGAGGCGTTCCGGCAAATGAGGTCATTCCTCGTGTTCGGGATATGAAAGCAAAAATTGATAGTGCCGGTATCAAAGTCTGGTCTATACATCTTCCTTTTTCCCGCACGCTGGATATATCGGTTCTCGATGAAAAGAAAAGGAAAGAAAATGTAGATTTTATGGCGGAGATGATTGAACAGTGTGCTCAATTTCAACCGAAATGTTTAGTTCTGCATCCAAGTTCCGAACCGATTGACGACAGTATTCGGGCACAAAGAATAGCCAATGCTTCCAGGTCTATCGCTTATCTGAAGAAGTATGCGGATCAGATAGGAGCACAGTTATGTATAGAGAATCTTCCGCGGACTTGTCTGGGAAATACTCCTGAAGAACTTTGGGAGATTATCAAAGATATTCCTGGTGTGAAGGTTTGTTTTGATACCAATCATTATACAAAAGGAACGACGGAACATTTTGTAGAAACCATTGGTGAACGTATTGGCACCATACATGCTTCGGATTTTGATTTTGTCAACGAGTGCCACTGGCTTCCTACGCAAGGCGATATTAAGTGGGGAAAGTTAATGCACGCACTCGAAGGAGTCGGTTATGAAGGAGTTTTCATGTATGAAGCGACTAAAGATCATGAAAACCATGATACACGTCCAACACCGGAACGGGTTGTTGAAACTTTCAATAAAATAATTAATGATTATAAAACACTGAAATAAGATGGATATAATAAGAAAAATTCAATATTTACTGTTTTGCCTTTTGGCAATAGGCTTTGTTGCTTGCGATGATGATGACAACAACAGTACCGAAATAGGGCATGAAGGAATCCTTACGCAATTGGCAGAGGAAGTGGATGCTACAGCACAGCAGTTGTGGAATTCTTCTCCTTTGATTGTCAATGCTGGACGTACCGCTACTTTGACCAAAATTCAGGAGTATGCGGATAAATGTAAAAATGATTATTTCATCAGTTATTTGAATGGCTTCGACCAAGCAAGTACGAATATGGAAAAGTGTGATCCTATTATCTATTTTTATCGGAGCGCATTTGACCGCGTAATGGATGGAGTTAAGAATTCAAAGGTGGAAAATGGTACAGTAGAGATTTGGTTGCTCTATAATATGGGATATGTGGTCAAGACTCCCTCAGGATGTTTTGCTATCGATATTTCTCATCGTTGGGCAAAAGAACTGGCACCTTATATTGATTTTCTCTGCGTCACTCATAAGCATTCCGATCATTATAACAATGATCTTATTCAGGCTATGTTTGATTTAGGCAAACCGGTATTGTCTAACTACCTGAAAGATACGACATATCCTTATACCGCAAAAGGAGATAAAGATTATGAAATAGGAAAATTCAAGATTAAAACCTGTATCACCGATCACAACAATTCCGGGTTATCTAATTTTGTGACTGTATTTTCGATTGATTGTGGTGAAGATACCGGTAACTTCGTCTTTATGCATGTAGGAGACTCCAACTATAAACCGGAACAATATACGAATCTGGCTTCTTATGTGAATGTATTGATACCACGTTACGCTCCCAATGCACTGATTGAAAATAATATTCTGGGCTCGGGTGCAGGGCAGGTAGAACCGGATTATGTCTTGTTATCGCACATTTTGGAGCTTGCTCATGCAGGTGTTGACGAATCGAGATGGTCATTGGAACTGGCACTCGAACGGGCTTCGAAGATTAACTGTGAACAGACTTATGTACCAATGTGGGGAGAAAAAATGGTCTGGAAAAACAATAAACTGAATTAAAATTCTTAATGTTTGCACTTATGAAACGGATATGTAACTTCATACTTCTTCTATGTTTGGTACAACTGGCTGTTGCCCAAAATAGAATAGCAGAAATCAAAGAAAACTTGTTAGGAGATCATCCTGATAAAATACTGGTTGTATCACATCGGGCTGACTGGCGTAATGCTCCGGAAAACTCATTGCAAGGTATACAGAATTGCATTGATATGGGAGTCGATATGGTAGAGATCGATTTGAAAAGAACCAAAGACGGACATTTGGTAGTGATGCACGATAAAACAATCAATCGCACCATGAACGGGAAAGGACTGGTAGAAGATTATACATTAGCGGAATTGAAAGCAATGCGTCTTAAAAATGGGGTCGCTTGTAAAACAAGACATCAGATTCCTACATTGGAGGAAGTCATGTTACTTTGCAAAGGTAAGATAATGGTAAATATTGATAAGGGCTATGATTATTTCCAGGAGGCTTATGCCGTACTCGAGAAGACAGGAACAGTCGACCAGTGTGTTATCAAAGCCGGGCTTCCTTATGAACAAGTGAAAGCTGAAAACGGTGCTGTGTTGGATAAAGTAATTTTTATGCCTATTGTACAGTTGCACAAAGAAGGAGCCGAAGCTATTATTGACAGTTATCAGACTCACATGAAGCCTGTTGCTTATGAATTAGTATTCGATAATGATAATCCGGAGGTTCTTAACCTGATAAAGAAAGTGCGTGATACAGGTTCTAACTTGTTTATCAATTCTCTTTGGCCTGAACTATGTGGCGGTCATGATGATGACCGTGCGGTGGAACTCCATCAACCGGAAGAAAGCTGGGGATGGATCATTAATCAGGGAGCGAAATTAATTCAAACCGACCGCCCTGCTCTGTTACTGGAGTATCTGCGCAAAAAGAAACTTCACAACTAACTGTATTTCTTCATGTTGAAACAGCTTATAAACTTTTACAAGGTCTCTTCACCGGGACCTTGTAACGGGGAGGCTTTGTCCTCCTCCGATGAACATCGTCTGAAGTATCTGAAGTGGTCTACCTTCCTTTCGGCAACCTTTGGCTACGGTATGTATTACGTTTGCCGTCTTAGTCTGAATGTCGTAAAGAAGCCCATCGTAGAGGAAGGAATCTTCTCTGAAACGGAACTGGGAATAATCGGCTCCGTATTATTCTTCACTTACGCCCTCGGAAAGTTCACGAATGGTTTCCTTGCCGACCGTAGCAATATCAATCGCTTCATGACTACCGGTTTATTGGTTACGGCATTAGTGAACTTATGTCTCGGCTTTACCAACTCTTTTATTCTGTTTGCTGTCCTTTGGGGGATTAGTGGATGGTTTCAGTCTATGGGGGCGGCCTCCTGTGTGGTTGGCCTTTCTCGTTGGTTCACGGACAAAGAACGGGGTTCCTATTACGGATTTTGGTCTGCCAGCCATAACATCGGTGAAGCGTTAACCTTTCTGATAATTGCGTCTATTGTCAGTGTCTTGGGTTGGCGTTACGGCTTCTTCGGAGCCGGTATTGTCGGTTTGCTTGGAGCTTTAATCGTGTGGAAGTTCTTTCATGACACTCCCGAGAGTCAGGGTTTCCCTCCAGTGAATGTTCCCAAACAGAAAAAAGAGATGAGTGCAACAGAAACGGCGGATTTCAATAAAGCACAGCGCCAGGTGTTGATGATGCCTGCCATTTGGATTCTTGCCCTTTCGAGTGCTTTTATGTATATCAGTCGTTATGCGATAAACAGCTGGGGCGTCTTTTACTTGGAAGCTCAAAAAGGGTATTCTACCCTGGATGCCAGTTTTATCATTTCTATCTGTCCGGTTTGTGGTATCATCGGTACGATGTTTTCCGGAGTGATTTCGGATAAATTGTTTGGTGGTCGTCGCAATGTTCCTGCCTTAATCTTCGGATTGATGAATGTATTTGCACTTTGCCTTTTCCTGTTGGTTCCGGGCGTACATTTTTGGATAGATGTATTGGCTATGATTCTTTTTGGTTTAGGAATCGGAGTACTAATTTGCTTTTTGGGTGGTTTGATGGCTGTCGATATTGCTCCTCGCAATGCATCGGGAGCTGCATTGGGAGTTGTTGGCATTGCCAGTTATATTGGTGCCGGATTGCAGGATGTGATGAGCGGTATACTGATAGAAGGCCAAAAAACGGTTCAGAACGGAGTGGATGTTTATGACTTCACTTATATTAATTGGTTTTGGATAGGGTCGGCTCTGCTGTCAGTACTTTTTGCGTTATTGGTCTGGGATGCAAAATCAAAAGAGACAGATTAGTTCCAAGTATATTAGGTTAGATTGCAAAACTTGTTTGTAAAAGAGTATAACAAGTGTTTGTTTTCAAAGGTATTGGATTTAATTTCGGGAAGTTCGTTGTTACGATTCTTCCCGAAATGTTTTTATCATATTTACTTCGTATCTGCTAGCCAACGATTGATATTGCGGGTTTCCGCGCTGAATTCCACACCGATCTTCACTATTTCCCGATGGTCTTTCTGATAAGGAATCAGGTAACCTTTTTCATTAATCTGTTTTATTGCTTCTTCTGCGGTTCCATTTAGTTTGAACTCAAATACATAGACATATTTGGGCGTTTTGACCACAGCATCGGCACGTCCGCGGGCACTGCGTACTTCTGCTTCTGTGAATTGTCCCATTAGTTTAAATACAAGATAGAAAATAACCTGATAGTGCCGTTCGGTCTGGTCATTCAGTTCATACGGAATATCAGCAAAGAAAGCCTCCAAACGGGTGAGGAAAGATTCATAATCACCTGTGCGTAATTCCTGAACGAATTTTCCGATATAAAATCCTTGATCGTTGTTCTTCATTGGAGTGTAAAACGGAACAAGAAAGTTAATGAATCCGTAGCGCACTTCATCATTCGGAAAATCAAGCCGATAGTTCTGAAACTCTCTGTCGTAATCCTTAATAGTCAGATATCCACTTTGATAAATCAGCGGTATAGGATTATTGGCATCCATTCTGTATTCTACAAAAGAAGAAGCAGGTGCTTCTATGCCATTTAATAAAGTACGGAGATCATATTCACTTTTTTGTAGTAGTTCAACCAAGAATGTTGGCGTACCGGTTTGGAACCAATAGCTGCCCAACTCCAATTTGCTGAAAGCATTCAATACGCTAAACGGATTGAATACCCCTGAGCCATCCGGGTGAAAATGATAACCGTCATAGTTACGTTTCATTGCTGTGACTACTTCTTCTGGAGTTTGATGATTCTTACGACCGAAAATTTCAATCTCGGGTTTAAAAGTACTCTCCAATTCTTCTTGGGTAATACCGCAAAGTGTGGCATAAGAATAGTCTAAACTAATGTCATTCAACTGATTCAGATCACTGAATACGCTGACTTGAGAGAACTTCGTAACTCCGGTCAGGAAAACAAAACGGAGATATGCGTCGGCACTTTTCAGCACTCCATAAAAGGCTTTTAATGTCTGACGATAGTCCTCGAATAATTTCGGACGAGTAATAGCCTGCAAAAGTGGTTTGTCATATTCGTCCACTAATACGACGACGTTTTTTCCTGTTTTCAGAAAAGCTTGCTCGATCACATAGCTAAAACGTTCTTCAGGACTACGGTCTTTTTTCTCATCACCATAAATAGCTTCCCATTTTTCTAAATATTGGTTTAGCATTGCAATTAAATCCGCTGCTGTCTCATATTTTTTTGCATTCAGATCAAGGTGTAAAACTGGATACTGTTCCCATTTCGTCTCTAGTTGTTCAATGGCTAATCCATTAAATAGCTCTTTTTTCCCTTGGAAATAAGCATCGAATGTCGAAATTAATAAACTTTTACCAAAGCGGCGTGGTCTGCTTAGAAAATATGGCTTTCCCAAATTGGCCATACGCCATATAAGCGCGGTTTTATCTACATAAAGATAATTCTCCTTCCGTATTCCTTCGAATGTCTGTATTCCAATAGGAAGTTTACGCATTAAGTTGTCCATATCCGATGGTTTTAGAGTTTCTTACGCAAAGATACAATATGCAAATGAGAATTTAGGCAGAATACAAACATTATCTTTTCAGAATAAATTCAGTTTTACGCCTTTCATTTGCCGGAGATAATTTATTATCTTTGTAACTTTAACCCGATAATCAATGAGTAGAATAATATTAAATACTAAGATTTGGCTGTTTGTGTTGTTGTTTGGAATGTCGTTTTCCGCGTGGGCACAAAGTGATGATTTCAATACATGGACTAAATTCAAGGTAAATCATAAGATAGATTCCTGTTTCTCGGTTTCAGGCGATTTAGAGTTCCGTATGAAAGATGATGTAAGTCGGTTGGATCGTTGGGGATTGACTGCGGGCGGAAGTTATCGTCCTTATTCTTTTTTGAATTTTGGGGTAGGATATGAGGCTCATCTTTTGAATTTGGGTGATTCAGACTGGAAGTTGAGACATCGCTATCATATATCTGCCACTGCCAACTTTCGTTATCAATGGTTGAAAGTGTCTTTGCGGGAGAGGTTTCAGCAGACTTTTGACCGTGGTGATTCTGAAACTCGTCTACGTTCTCGTTTGAAGTTATCCTATGCTCCTACAAAAGGAATCGTTTCTCCTTATTTTTCTGTTGAAATTTATCAAAGTCTGGATGATACCTCTTTTTGGAGAGCAGACCGTATGCGCTATCGTCCCGGAGTGGAGATTGCTTTAGCCAAACGTTGGTCATTGGATGCATTTTATTGTTATCAATATGCATCTTCGCAAGGCAGACACATTGCCGGAATAGAAGTGGGGTATTCTTTCTGAAATAAATGACGGATAGTAAATAATAACTAATGCTAATATAATAATGTGGAGTTCAGAATGTCTTGTATTTGTATGTGATATGTAAATGATTGATTATTTGTTCTTTATATAAAAGATTGTTTTTTTTAAAGGAAAATATTTCTTTTCTTAACTATAATCTGTACTTTCGCTCTCACATTTCAAACTGTAATGTGGAAATTTAAGATTTTACAGTTGCAACAAACGTGTTGTATGGTTTTTCATAACCGAAAGTGAAAACTTCCTCTTATGGCATTCTTTCTGCCTAATCTAGAATTTCTTTTTTTAACTAATAGAAAAACAAAATGAAAACATGTCATAATCTATCTGTCGGAGTAGGTTCGTTTATTTTCTGTTGTATTGTGTTTACAGCTTGTGTAAACCATATTTCGGAGGAAGGGAAAGACGTCAATAATGGAGATATTCCATTAAAGTTTGTTGCTGATATTCATGAGATTATGAACACCCGTGTAGTAAATAATAGTTTTGAGGAAGGAGATGAAGTGGGGTTATTTGCACTTGCAGGAACTGCTACAATGCAAGAAGAACGTTATGCAGATAATCTTCATTTTGTGCGTTCATCTACTGGTGAGTTTGTATCTGATGAATCGGTTTACTATCCGGATGATGGAATTACATTGAATTTAATCAGTTATTATCCATATCAGAAGAGTGGAGTAGCAATGGGGGAAAGTTCCATGCAAGTGACCGTTGCAACAACTCAAGATAAACCGGATGATTATTCTCATTCTGATTTTCTAGTTGCTTCCAAAAAGGAAGTATTAGCCAGTAAAGACGCAGTTGCTTTGACTTACACTCACCAGTTTTTTCGTATGAAAATAGTCCTTGTCCCTGGAGAGGGAGAGAATATAGAAGAAATACTGTCTGTGAAACCTACACTTTCGGTGAGTGGCTTTTATACTAAGGCTATTTATGATTTTCAGAAGAAAACATTCTCTGCCTATTCTGAAGAGAAAGATATAACTCCTGCAGGAGAATGGGAAATAAAAGACGGTCGACTAGTAGGAAAAGAGCTTATTTTGATTCCCCAAGAGACGACAGTTGGATACCAATACATAACATTGGAAGCTGCAGGCAAACTATATACCAGTTTATTACCACTTACTTTCCAATTGGAAAGTGGAAAACAGAGAGAATTGGAAATAACATTTGTATCGGCTGAAGATATATTGATGAGTGAAATGAATGGAGAAATCGGAGATTGGGAGGGGACTGAAGTGGATCATACCGAATCAGTTATTCTTCATAAATACATAGATGTTTCGGAACTGACTTTTGAAAAATCGAATGTGTACAAAGTGATGCATTCAGGAAAACAAGTAGCCGAAATATGTAAAGAGTATCTTGTAACTCCGGATTTTTCTTCTCAAGCGATTGTTGCTTATCCGATGAAAGAAGACGACAGCGTTAATTTATCTCAAGGGATTGTGGCACAGTTGCTGGGAAAATCAGGAAAAGTGAATGGTGGAAGTGTATCGTGGAATATGGAAGATCACTCATTAACCTATGTGAATGGCACTTTATTGGCTCGCAATAATGTTTATGTGCTGGCAGACGGGACGATCTCCTTATCGGTTGCGATGGCCGATGATGCATTATCTGTTCTAGCATTGGAAGATGTCGTTCGTGACGTACGTGGAGGAGTCATCCATAATTATCCGCTAGTGAAGATCGGAACTCAATACTGGATGAGGAATAATTTGGAGGCATCTTTATATGTAGATGGCAGTTCTATTGCTAGATTAGATACGGTGTCTGCGAATACTGCTGGATATTTGCTGTCTGATACGGGATATTATTTTTATACTGCTAATGTAGCACTTTCTGCTAACATCTTACCAACTCATTGGAGTATACCGGATTGGGAAGACTGGAACATTTTAAAAGATTACTTGAAGGGAGAGGCTTCTTTGTTGAAGTCAGGAAATTGGGTACCCTTAAAGCCGGGAGAACAAGTGCAACCTGCAACTAATTTATCAGGTTTTAATGCTGTTCCCGTGGGAATGTGCGTAGGAGCTTTTCAAGCAGATTATGAGAAAAAACATCTTGCATATTGGACGTTGGACAATACAAATACTGCTATCAACACGAAAGTTTTCTACATGAAAAGTGATACAAATATTATAGAAGAATCTAATGCCGGTGTTGATACAAAAGCTTTTGCTATTCGTTGCATACGAAAGTAAATCGGTGAAAAGGGATTGTCTTTTTCGAAATGTGATGTAGAACCGGAAGAAATATAACCTTTAATTTGAAATGAAAACTCAAGTTTTTGTGATAAATGTTTGGTGGTTTCAAACAAATACTTTACTTTTGTCGCAGTTAATAGAAGAAATATGAAATATACAACTACACATCATCATCATTTTCCTAACGAATAATCGGTGGGCATGGATGATATTGTGTATGACTATATAAATGATAACTAAGGCTTGCCGAATACGGTAAGCCTTTTTTTATTTCGCAGCGCATATTATAATTAAAAATTAAATAAAGTCATGTTAAGAATCGCAGTACAAGCCAAAGGACGTCTCTTTGAAGAGACTATGGCGCTTTTAGGAGAGTCAGATATTAAGTTGAGCACTACCAAACGTACCTTATTGGTGCAATCTTCCAATTTCCCTATTGAAGTTCTATTCCTTCGTGATGATGATATCCCGCAGACAGTGGCTACTGGTGTAGCAGACTTGGGAATTGTTGGCGAAAACGAATTTATAGAAAAAGAAGAAGATGCGGAAATCATCAAACGTTTGGGATTCAGTAGGTGTCGTCTTTCATTGGCTATGCCGAAAGATCTTGAATATCCTGGTTTGTCATGGTTTAACGGTAAGAAGATTGCTACTTCCTATCCGGTTATTCTTCGTAACTTCCTGAAGAAAAATGGTGTAAATGCTGAAATTCATGTGATTACCGGTTCTGTAGAAGTGTCTCCGGGAATTGGGTTGGCTGATGCTATTTTCGATATTGTAAGCTCCGGTTCTACGTTGGTGAGTAACCGATTGAAAGAAGTAGAAGTCGTAATGAAGTCGGAAGCATTGTTGATTGGTAACAAGAATATGAGCGACGAGAAAAAAGAAGTGCTCGAAGAACTACTGTTCCGCATGAATGCAGTAAAAACAGCCGAAGATAAAAAATATGTATTGATGAATGCTCCGAAAGATAAACTGGAAGAAATCATAGCTGTATTGCCGGGTATGAAGAGTCCTACGGTGATGCCGTTGGCACAGGAAGGCTGGTGCTCTGTCCATACAGTACTTGATGAAAAACGTTTTTGGGAAATCATTGGAAAACTGAAAGGACTGGGAGCAGAAGGTATTTTAGTGCTGCCGATTGAAAAGATGATTGTATAAATATATATAGGCATAGATTTCACGGGTTACACAGATAATCTAGTCGCTAATCCCAGATGTCGTGTAATTCGTGCCTAAATAAGATATAAACTATGAAATTGATTAAATATCCCTCAAAAGAGCAGTGGACTGAACTTTTGGAACGTCCGGCACTGAATACGGAAAGCTTGTTCGATACAGTTCGTGCTATTATAAATAAGGTAAGAGCAGAAGGTGACAAAGCGGTATTAGAGTATGAAGCTGCTTTTGATAAAGTCACTTTGTCCGCGCTTGCTGTGACTCCTGAAGAGATACAAGTTGCCGGAAGATTGGTAAGCGATGAATTGAAAGCAGCCATTTCCTTGGCAAAACAGAATATTGAAACCTTTCACGCTTCCCAACGTTTTGTCGGAAAGAAGGTGGAAACAATGAACGGTGTGACTTGCTGGCAAAAATCAGTGGGAATAGAAAAAGTGGGATTGTATATTCCGGGTGGAACAGCACCACTTTTCTCAACAGTGTTGATGCTGGCTGTTCCGGCTAAAATTGCAGGATGCAAGGAAATCGTACTTTGTACACCTCCCGATAAGAATGGAAACATTCATTCCGCTATTCTTTTTGCTGCGCAACTGGCAGGTGTCAGCAAAATATTCAAGGCAGGTGGTGTGCAAGCTATTGCCTCTATGGCCTATGGAACGGAGAGTGTCCCTAAAGTATATAAGATATTTGGTCCGGGTAATCAATATGTGACAGCTGCCAAACAGTTGGTAAGCCTGCGTGATGTAGCTATTGATATGCCCGCCGGTCCTTCAGAAGTGGAAGTGTTGGCTGACGTCTCTGCTAATCCGGCTTTTGTTGCGGCGGATCTCTTGTCACAAGCAGAACACGGAATAGATAGTCAGGCTATATTGATTACCACTTCCGAGAAACTTCAAACAGAAGTAATGGCAGAAGTAGACCGTCAATTAGCCGAATTGCCTCGTCGTGAAATAGCTGCCAAATCATTGGAGAATAGTAAATTGATATTAGTAAAGAATATGGATGAAGCATTGGAACTGACTAATGCGTACGCGCCGGAACATTTAATTATAGAAACGGAAAACTACATGGAAGTAGCGGAACATGTAGTAAATGCCGGTTCTGTCTTCCTTGGTTCGTTAACTCCCGAGAGTGCCGGAGACTATGCTTCCGGAACGAACCACACTTTGCCAACCAATGGTTATGCCAAAGCCTATAGCGGTGTCAGTCTGGATAGTTTTATCCGCAAGATTACGTTCCAGGAAATTCTTCCGGCAGGAATAAAGGCTATTGGTCCTACTATTGAAGAGATGGCGGCTAACGAACATTTGGATGCGCATAAAAATGCGGTCACAGTTCGTCTCAAAGCAATTCAAAATTCATAACTTAAAATTTAAAGAAGTGAAAACATTACAAGAATTAACCCGGCCGAATATCTGGAAATTAAAGCCATACTCTTCGGCACGTGATGAATATAAAGGAGTCACCGCTTCTGTTTTTCTGGATGCAAACGAAAATCCGTACAATACGCCTCACAACCGTTATCCGGACCCTATGCAGTGTGAACTGAAAACATTGTTGTCGAAAATCAAGAAAGTATCTCCCGAACATATTTTTCTCGGAAACGGCAGTGATGAAGCCATCGACTTGGTCTTTCGTGCTTTCTGCGAACCGGGTAAAGATAATGTAGTAGCTATCGATCCTACTTATGGAATGTATCAGGTCTGTGCTGATGTGAACGATGTGGAATATCGGAAAGTATTGTTGGATGATGACTTCCAGTTCTCTGCTGACAAATTGCTGGCAGCTACCGATGAGCATACCAAACTTATTTTCCTTTGTTCTCCTAATAATCCGACGGGAAATGATCTGCTTCGTTCCGAAATAGAAAAGATTCTTTGCCAGTTTGAAGGATTGGTAATGCTGGATGAGGCTTACAATGATTTTTCTAAAGCTCCGTCTTTCCTCGAAGAGTTGGATAAATATCCTAATCTAGTCGTATTCCAGACATTCTCCAAAGCTTGGGGATGTGCTGCTATCCGTTTGGGAATGGCTTTTGCTTCCAAAGAGATTATTGATATTCTCAATAAAATCAAATATCCTTATAATGTCAACCAGTTGACTCAACAGCAAGCCATCGCCATGTTGCATAAACATGATGAGATAGAACGTTGGGTGAAAACTCTGAAGGAAGAACGTGACCATCTGGAAGCGGAATTTGAAAAGCTTCCATGTGCCATTAAACTGTTTCCGTCTGATGCGAATTTCTTTTTGGTAAAAGTGACGGATGCCGTGAAAATCTACAATTATTTGGTAGGTGAAGGAATTATTGTGCGTAACCGCCATAACATTTCACTTTGTTGCAACTGTTTGCGTGTGACTGTCGGTACCCGTGTAGAGAATAATACACTATTAGCCACCCTTAAAAAATATCCGGGATAATTTATGAAGAAGAAAGTATTATTTATAGATAGAGATGGTACGTTGGTGATAGAGCCTCCTGTAGATTACCAACTCGACTCATTGGAGAAGCTAGAATTCTATCCGAAAGTATTCCGTAATTTAGGTTTTATCCGCAGCAAACTCGATTTTGAATTTGTGATGGTCACCAATCAGGATGGATTGGGTACATCTTCTTTCCCGGAAGAAACGTTTTGGCCTGCCCATAATCTGATGCTTAAAACATTAGAAGGAGAGGGGATTACTTTTGATGAGATTCTGATAGACCGTAGTTTCCCAGAAGACAATGCGCCCACCCGTAAACCGCGTACCGGAATGTTGACGAAGTATCTAAATAATCAGGAATACGATCTTGCCGGAAGTTTTGTTATAGGCGACCGTCTTACGGATGTGGAACTTGCCAAGAATTTGGGTTGTCGGGCAATCTATCTGCAAAATTCACCTGAAACCCTGAAAGAAAAAGGATTGGAAGAAGTATGCGCCCTTGCAACAACTGACTGGGATCAGATAGCAGAGTTCCTTTTTGCCGGAGAACGGAAAGCGGAAGTACGTCGTACAACAAAAGAAACAGATATTGATGTGGCTTTGAACTTGGATGGAAACGGCTGTTGTAACATTTCTACCGGTCTTGGCTTTTTCGACCACATGCTTGAGCAGATTGGAAAACACTCCGGTATGGACTTGACAATTCGTGTGAAAGGAGATCTGGAGGTAGACGAACATCATACGATCGAAGACACTGCTATTGCATTAGGCGAATGTATTTACCAGGCTTTAGGCAGTAAGCGGGGAATTGAGCGTTATGGCTATGCTTTACCGATGGATGATTGTCTTTGTCAGGTTTGCCTGGACTTTGGTGGTCGTCCCTGGCTGGTTTGGGATGCCGAATTCAAGCGTGAGAAGATAGGGGAGATGCCAACGGAAATGTTCCTTCATTTCTTTAAGTCACTAAGTGATGCGGCAAAAATGAATCTGAACATCAAGGCGGAAGGACAAAATGAACATCATAAGATAGAAGGTATTTTTAAAGCCCTTGCCCGTGCCTTGAAAATGGCAATCAAAAGAGATATTTATCATTTTGAACTTCCCTCCAGCAAGGGAGTACTTTGATCTTTTTAGAATAACAATATAGACTTATGCAGAAAAGAATCCTGTTGAGCCTACTTTTGGGAGTAATCTTCTCTATTTCAATTTTTAGTCAGAATCTGAAAATAGAGAAGATTACTCTTCCTGATAGTGAATTAACCAATCTGTACAAGATAGATTCAGGTGTATATCGTTCAGAGCAACCTTCGCATGAAGACTTTAAGGCTTTGGAAAAGTATGGTATCGGCGAAGCTCTCAATCTCCGTAATAGACATAGTGATGATGATGAAGCCGCAGGAACGAATGTAAAGCTTCATCGTGTAAAGACCAAAGCTCATTCCATCAATGAAGAACAGTTGATTGAAGCATTGCGTATTATAAAGCATCGTAAAGCGCCGATTGTTATCCATTGCCATCACGGATCAGATCGCACAGGAGCTGTTTGCGCACTTTATCGAGTGGTATTTCAGAATGTTTCAAAAGAAGACGCGATTCATGAAATGACGGAAGGCGGTTTTGGCTTTCATCGTATTTATAAAAATATCATCCGGAGGATTAAAGAAGCGGATATAGAGCAGATAAGAAGAAAAGTTATGTGCACAGAGGGACTTTAGTATGTAATTTTGTGCAGATACATGTCTTGTTGAAATGTTGTATTGAAGCTATGATGAGGCGTTGTTTTTCTCAATCATTCTCACTGCTATGAGAAAAAAATCTCACTGCGATGAGAATATTTTCTCATAGTAATGAGTATTTTTTCTCATAGCAGTGAGAATATTTTGATGTTGTACTTCCTATAAATTCTCTATTTCTTTAAGCCACATGGTTGAACTGGCATCGCTCGGCATTCTCCAATCTCCTCTCGGGCTGATAGAAATGCTTCCTACTTTAGGACCGTCCGGTAAACAAGAACGCTTGAACTGTTGGTTGAAGAAACGACGGAAGAAAATGAAAAGCCATTTCTTAATGGTTTCTTCATCATACATATCTTTGAATGTAGTTTTTGCCAAATAGAATATCTTGGATGGTCGGAAACCAAAGCGTAAGAAATAATATAGGAAGAAGTCGTGCAGTTCATAAGGACCTACCAAATCTTCTGTTTTCTGTTTAATCTCTCCGTTCTCATCTGCTGGAATCAATTCCGGGCTAATAGGAGTGTCTACAATATCAAGTAAAGTAGCTTTCGAGTTTTCGTCCATACCGTTTTCCGCCACCCACTGTACTAAATATTTCACAAGTGTTTTGGGAACACTCGCATTTACCCCGTACATGGACATGTGGTCGCCGTTGTAAGTAGCCCATCCCAATGCAAGTTCCGATAAGTCCCCTGTGCCGATAACCATTCCCCAAGTCTGATTGGCCACATCCATTAGTATTTGTGTACGTTCGCGCGCTTGAGAATTTTCGTATGTAACGTCATGCACATTCACGTCATGTTCGATGTCCTTAAAATGTTGGATGCAGGCATCCTTAATGCTAATTTCACGAATTGATATACCTAATGATTTCATTAGATCGATCGCATTATGGTAGGTGCGGTCGGTCGTACCAAAACCTGGCATTGTGATTCCGAGAATACCTTTCCGGGACAATCCCAGTTTATCAAAGGTCTTCACGCAAACAAGTAATGCCAGTGTTGAGTCTAATCCGCCGGAGATACCTATTACGGCAGTTTTAGCTCCTGTATGAACAAGTCTTTGTGCCAGTCCCGCTACCTGAATGGAGAACACTTCTTCACAATGTTCGTTTAGTTCTATTCCCTGTGGTACAAAAGGATGAGAATTAAATTTCCGGGTTAAGGTTAGTTCTTTGCTGTTGACAAATTCAGTCACAATCGAAACCGCTTTTTTATCCTCTAAGTTTGCTTGATTAGCTGCAAAGGTTGTATTTATTCTGCGTTCTGCCCGGATACGTTCAACATCAATTTCGCTGATAATAAGTTGTTCTTCCATGCTGAAACGTTCGCTGCGCGCTAGAAGGCTTCCATTTTCGTAAATCAATCCGTTTCCGGCAAAGACTACGTCAGTAGTAGACTCTCCAAAGCCGCACGAAGAGAATACATATCCGGCAATACAGCGTGCAGACTGTTGGCTGATAAGCGAACAAAGATAATTGTTTTTGCCGATACCTTCGTTGTCTGCAGACATGTTGAAAATAATTTCTGCACCTTGTAGTGCCAAGGAAGAACTAGGAGGTATCGTAGACCAAAGGTCCTCGCAAATTTCGATACCAAAGGTAGTATCTGAAGTTTCAAAAAGTAGATTGGCGCCTATGGGAACGATCTGTCCACATAGCCGCACATTATTGGTTGTTAACTGGAAAGCCGAGGTAAACCAGCGTTGTTCATAGAATTCCTTATAATTCGGGAGATAAGTTTTGGCTGCAACACCTAGCACTTTTCCCTTCTGAATAACTACGGCTGCATTGATTACTGTCGAGTTGACTACTACAGGCATACCGACAATGGAAATAATATCTAATTGACGGGTGTTATTCAAAATTTGCATCAGGGCCATTTCTGCTTCTTCCAGCAAAAGTTGTTGTCCGAATAGATCACCACAGGTGTATCCGGTAATACTCATTTCCGGGAATATAATGATCTGCACTCCTTTTCCTTCGGCTACTGCAATCAAACTTTCTATCTTCTCTACATTGAATTTACAGTCTGCCACTTTTACGTGTGGCACAGCTGCAGCTACTTTCACAAATCCGTAGTTCATCTTATACCTTATTTATATATAATGGATGCAAAAATAGAAAATAGTTTTGAATAATTATCTTTTCTGTATTGAATCCTCTTAATAAGCTATTTTATATGAGTTGCGATGTTGGTGTTTGAGCAATCTATTGAAAAAACTTTGATTTTGCTTGCAAATCAAATAAAGCCTTCTTATCTTTGCATTGGATTTATAATTGTAATAGATACAACTTTGAAAAGAAAGGAAGATGATGAAACCATACGATCGATTATTAGAGCATAATATCAAGCCTTCCATGCAACGCATCGCTATCATGGAATATTTGATGGAGCATCCGATTCATCCGTCGGCTGATGATATTTATACAGCATTATCTCCTGTGATGCCGACACTTTCAAAGACAACAGTTTATAATACTTTGAAATTGTTTTCCGAACAGGGAGCGGCATTAATGCTTACGATTGACGAAAAGAATACAAACTTTGATGCGGATACTTCTGTACATTCCCATTTCCTTTGCAAACGTTGCGGACATATTTATGATTTGAAATGTCCGGAAGCGATTAAACAAATGGAAAATCAGGAAATGGATGATCATCAGGTATCGGAAGCTCATTATTATTATAAAGGTATTTGCAAGAATTGCTTAAGTAAAGATAAAGAAACACGTATTGATTAATTAATTTAAAATTGAGAAGAAAATGAAGAAATTTAGATGTACTGTATGCGGTTACGTTCATGAAGGTGACGCAGCTCCTGAGAAATGTCCGTTGTGTAAAGCTCCTGCCAGCAAATTCGTAGAAGTTGTTGAAGTAGAAGGTGGCACATTGTCTTTTGCTGACGAACACGTTATCGGTGTTGCAAAAGGTTGTGACGAAGAAATGATCAAAGACCTGAACAATCACTTCATGGGAGAATGTACTGAAGTTGGTATGTATTTGGCTATGAGCCGTCAGGCAGATCGCGAAGGTTATCCTGAAGTGGCTGAAGCTTTCAAACGTTACGCTTGGGAAGAAGCTGAACATGCTGCTAAGTTTGCAGAACTGTTGGGCGACTGCGTATGGGATACTAAAACTAACTTGCAGAAACGTAAAGATGCTGAACAAGGTGCGTGTGAAGACAAAAAACGTATCGCAACTCGTGCTAAAGCTTTGAACTTGGATGCTATCCATGACACTGTACACGAAATGTGCAAAGACGAAGCTCGTCACGGTAAAGGTTTTGAAGGATTATATAATCGTTATTTCGGTGATAAGAAATAATTAAGCCTAATAAACTCTTAAAAGGTCTGTATTCCGCAACGAATACAGACCTTTTTATTTATATTTGTCTATCAATTTTTAAATACCACAGTTATGAGAAAAGTACAACTATTGTTAATTTGTTTAATGCTTTCAGCGGCTGCCTTTGCTGCTGATAAGGTCATTAAATTGCCGAAGCCTAATTTAAACCGCACTGGTGCGGTGATGAAGGCATTGTCTGAACGACATTCAACTCGCGAATATGCTTCGAAAACATTGAGCCTAGCTGATCTGTCTGATTTGTTGTGGGCTGCTAATGGAATAAACCGTAAGGAATCCGGAATGAGAACCGCTCCGTCAGCGTTGAATAAACAGGATGTGGATGTATATGTAGTGTTGCCTGAAGGAAGTTATCTGTATGATGCTAAAAATCATCAGTTGACACTGAAAGCTGCGGGAGATTATCGTGGTGCAGTGGCAGGTGGTCAGGCGTTTGTGAAAACAGCTCCGGTATCATTAGTTTTAATCAGCGATCTTTCTCGGTTTGGTGATGCCAAAAGTCCACGCAGCCAGTTGATGGGGGCTATGGATGCCGGTATTGTTTCCCAAAATATTTCAATCTTTTGTTCTGCTGCTAACTTGGCAACAGTACCACGTGCTTCGATGGACAATGAGCAGCTAAAGAAAGTTTTGAAATTGAAAGATAGTCAGATGCCAATGATGAATCATCCTGTAGGATACTTTAAATAACAATTCGCAGGAAGACTTATAAGCCGTATAAAGAAGATTTATAAGCCTATAAAAAAGAGTGACGCTATCTCTATCGGATACCGTCACTCTTTGCTTGTTATAGCGTCACTATCCCTGACCGGATACCGTCACTATATTTTCTTCATTATTTCAAGAGAAATTCATCAATCGCTTTCTTGTAAGTTGCTTTATCAGCAGCTCCACGGAAAAGCTGTGGATCCCCTTTCATCGGAATGAACACAAACAATGGAATACTTGTAGCATTGAACAAAGCTGCCAGTTCTTTTTGTTTATCCACGTTAACTTTGTAGATGACAATTTTTCCAGCATATTCCTTTGCCAGTTCTTTCATGATAGGAGCTGTCTGACGGCAAGGTCCGCACCAATCTGCATATAAATCGATGATGGCGGGCTTGTCGCCTTTGTATTTCCACTCCTTTGATTTCTCATAATCGAAGACGTCTTTCAGAAACATATCTTTGTCCATTACGACGACTTCACCGTTACCTGTTACCTCTTTTTTACCTTGATTGGATTCCCTGCTGTCATTGAAAGCGTATACAATCACGCTTACCATAACAAGGGCTACCATTACTAATACTTTCTTCATTCGTTATCTTTATCGTTTTAACTATAATGCTTTTCAATAATCCCTTGCAGCTCGCTGCTATGGATTACGCCGGAATGTCTCCAGACAGCCTCTCCGTTTTTAAATAATATAAAGGTCGGGACAGCTTGTATGCGATATTTAGTAGCCAGGTCTTCATGCTGGTCAACATCTATCTTTGCAATACGTGCTTTATCTCCTACAATTAATTTTAGTTCTTCTAAAACTGGTTTCATAGCTTTACAGGGGCCACACCATTCTGCAAAGAAATCAACTAAAACCGGTACCGGTGACTGTATTAAATCTTCAAACTTTTCCATAATCTTTCCTTTCTTAGAGTTAAATGACAGTCATTGAAGACTGCAAATATAAATCCTATTTTATTATAATAACGAAAAAAAGTCGTTTTTGTTCATGCAATAGTAATCGTAAGATTTTTATTTCGTCACGAAGCTTGTGAGTGAGGATATGCTCTTCGTAAGATTTGTGAAATAGTAATTAACGTGAGTTCAATAGATGTCTGTACTTTTCGATTCTCCTCCTTCCCGAAGGAGGGGAAGCCATGCGGGCGAACTTATATCGAACTCACGTTAATTACGAGGAGTTTGTCTGATTAAGGATAAGTTGAAAAGAAAAATGATTCTTCTGTTTATTCCACAATAGTCAATTCATCAATAATATGAGATGCTCCCGCATATTTGTCAATAATAAATAAGGTATAGCGGATGTCGACGCAAGCGGCTCGTTGTGAGGAAGGACGGAAAGCGATGTCTCCTGTCAAACCTTCAAAATTGCGGTCGAAAGCAGTTCCTACCAATTGACCTTTGCTGTTAAATACCGGACTACCGGAATTACCTCCTGTGTTGTCGGTGTTTACAATAAAGCAGACGGGCATTTCACCGTTTTTACCATAGCGTCCATAATCCTGGGATTTATACAGCTCTTTCAATTTTTGAGGCACTACAAACTCCCAGTTATCTGGATCTTCTTTCTCCATTACACCTTTGAGGGTAGTATGAGCATCATACACAACACCGTCAGCCGGTTCATAAGGAAGTACCCGACCGTAGGTCAACCGTAAAGTTGAATTGGCATCCGGATAAATATGTATACCTTTTTCCTGTTTCATATCCATCATGCCTTTCACCCATACTTTATGAGCAGCGTCATAGTTCTGATTGGCTTCTTTCATGGCAATGGCTGTTTTCAGGATTCCGTCGGTAATAGAATGTTTGAATAATACCATCCAGTCATATCCTATTTTATACAAACTTGGTTTCTTGATAAACTTCTCAAAGTTTTTAGGATTGCCAAAAATAGAATGTTCAAAGCAAGCATCGACGAAGGCATCAATACTTCCCTTGAAGCGGGAATTGATGATTTCGAAGATATTGATTCGTTGTTCCTCCGAAATATAGTTGGCATAAGTTTTCAGCATCTCTTTGGCAACCATCCGTTCTACCTCGGGGAAGGGGACAGAAGCAAAATACTTATCAGCTTCTTGCTTTAATTTTAGCTTCGCCTCTTTTATTTGCTCCTTATCTTTTGATTTCAGAGCGGCAACCAATTCCATCGTGGAAGGGATGCGCATAAAATCGAGTGCGGTGACCAATGCTTCATTGATAGCCTGCTGATGATAGATCGCGTCACGGCGATGAGCTACAATAGAGCGAATCTCATCAAAAGCTTTCTGATATGAATCATCTCCTTTTTTACGGCCGCGGGCTAATAATTCCTCTTGCTGCGCACGTTTGGTATCCAGTACGTTGAGACGTACCAGTCCTTCGTTCATACCGATAGCATTCTTCCAGTAGTTGGCTGATGAAGCATATTTGCTTGCATAATGAATACGTACGGCAGGATCTTTCAGCATTTGCTCCATGAGCACTTTCTGACGGGCTCCACGTACATGCTGGCGCATAAAGTTAGTCGTTTGCATCCGTTCTTCCACTTCGTCGGAAATCATATATCGCCAGTTACGTCCCGGAAATCCCATCACAAAGGTGAAATCTCCTTCCTGAACTCCGGCAATGCTGATTTTCAGGTGTTTCTTTACCTGCAAAGGAACGTTATCTTTTGAATATTCTGCCGGTTTTCCGTTCTTGTCCGCATAAATACGGAAAAGGGAAAAGTCGCCTGTGTGACGAGGCCACATCCAGTTGTCGGTATCTGCACCGAATTTGCCGATGGAAGAAGGAGGAGCGCCCACCATACGAATATCACTGTACACTGTTTTGATGAACATATAATATTTGTTTCCTCCGTAAAAAGCCTTGAGCTCCAGTTTTGTTGCAGGAGTTATTTCTATGTTCTCTGCTTTGGCGAAACGTTCTGCCACGGTGCCCAGATAACTTGGTGATAGGTAGTTGATACCTTCCGGGTCCGAATCTTTTTTCAGTTGCTCATTGACGTAATCGGTCACATCCAAAATCCGGTCGATAAATGTGACGGTCAATCCCGGAGTAGGAAGTTCCGCGTCACGGTTCATAGCCCAGAAACCATCTGTCAGGTAGTCATGTTCCACATTACTGTGTTGCTGGATAGCTCCATAACCACAGTGGTGATTCGTCAGTACCAGTCCTTCGGAAGAGATAATTTCTCCTGTGCATCCTCTTCCAAAGTGTACCACAGCATCTTTCAGAGAAAGACCGTACGCGTCGTATACTTCTTCGATCGGAATTTCAAGACCGAGTTCGCGCATGGCAACTGCGTTCTGAGTTTTCAGATCGGTTAGCATCCACATGCCTTCGTCGGCGTGGATGCTAAGAGTTGCCAGTGAAAATAGGACAAATAGGATTTGTTTTCTCATTTATTCTACGATTGTCATTTCATTAATCAGATGTCCGCAGTTGCCTAACTTCTCTAGAATGAACAAGACATAACGGATATCCAGGTTGATACAACGTTGCAGGTTGTTGTCGAAGTTGATGTCACCGCTCAATGATTCCCAGTTACCATCGAAAGCACAGCCGATCAGTTCTCCGTTTTCATTCAGTACCGGGCTGCCGGAGTTACCACCGGTGATGTCATTGGTAGACAGGAAGCAGACAGGCATATCACCGTTCGGTAAAGCATAACGGCCATAATCTTTCTTCTCAATCAGCTCTTTCAGTTTGGCAGGTACAACGAACTCACGGTCTTCCGGATTTTCTTTTTCAAGAATACCTTTAGTGGTGGTGTAATAGTTGTAGTGTACACCGTCTTTCGGATCGTATGGTTTCACGTTACCATAAGTCAGACGAATGGTAAAGTTGGCGTCCGGGTAAGAAGGTACAGGCAATTTCATTTCGCCCAGACCACGAATATAAGTTTTGTGTAGCAAAGCCAGTTCCTGATCCATGTCCTTGAGCTGGGAAACCAGTTTATCCATCAAGTCATATTTAGACTGGCAGTATTGCAGTGCAAGATCGTTGTCGATTGCTTTCACTGACGGCTTCTTCATAAACTTCTCGAAGTTTGCGCGGTTGGCAAAAATAGAGTTGTCGTACATATCATCAACAAATTTGTTGTAATCGCCCTTATATTTCTGCTCAATCACTTTGTAGATAGACGGACGCTGGTCAGCCGGAATCATTTCCGCATATAACGGGAACAATGCTTTAGCAACCTTGCGGTCTACTTCATGGTCATAATCTTTGTTGTGGATACTTTCGTAAGTGCTTTCCAGCGCTTTCATACGTGCTTCGATCACAGAGTCGTTCTTTTCAAGCAATGCTTCACGTGTGTTAGATAACATGACATTACCAAATTCGATAGCTCCGAAGAAAGTCTCTCTCAAGCAAGTATATTGATAATTGAGAGGAGTTGTTTTAGCTACCAAGTCGTCGATGTTCTTCACAACTGCCGCATACTCGGCATTGTTTTGTGCCTTTGCAAATTCTGCGAATTTAGCTTCCTGTGCAGCTTTCGTTCCCAACACATCATTATCGATGATGGCTTTATTCATACCGATGGAGTTTTTCCAATAATTGCTGGAACCCGCATACTTGTTAGCATACTGGATACGGATTTTATCACTGGCATTCATCACTTCCTTCAGGACAGCCAAACGTGCGCCACGAATACGGATACGCGGGTCGTTCTCCGATTCCATACGTTCTTTCACCTCTGATACAGTCAGGTAACGGCTCGTGCTTCCGGGGAATCCCATAATCATTGCGTAATCTCCTTCTTTCAAACCTTTGATAGAGATAGACAAATGTTTCTTTGTTTTCAGGGGGACATTGTTTTCACTGTATTCTGCTGGTTCACCGTTCGCGTCAGCATAGATACGGAACATGGAGAAATCGCCGGTATGGCGCGGCCACATCCAGTTGTCTGTCTCGCCGCCAAACTTACCGATAGAAGAGGGGGGAGCAGCTACCATACGTACATCCGGATATATTTTCTTATAAAAAAGATAGAATTTATTTCCGGCATAGAATGGAAGAGCCTGCGGAACAATTCCTTTTTTGTCTGCCAGGTCACTTTTGATATAAAGGTCATGAGCCAGCTTTTGAAGGAATGTATTGCTGAATGATTCGGATTCGGTGATTTCTTTTGCCGCAATCTTGGCATTGACAATATCCGTAATATCGTCGATACGTTCGATAAATGTGAATTTCAGTCCCGGAGTAGGAAGCTCTTTATCTCTGGAAGTAGCCCAAAAACCATCTGTCAGATAATCATGCTCAACACTACTATGTTGCTGGATAGAAGCGTAGCCACAGTGGTGATTGGTTAGAATCAAACCTTCGGGCGAGATAATTTCTCCCGTACATCCACCTCCGAATATACCTACAGCATCTTTGAGAGAAACACCGTTTGGATTGTATAAATCCTGGGCTTCTAGTTTTAATCCCTGTTTTTTCATCATGTCTATGGAGTGTTGCTGTTGCATCAATTGCAATAGCCACATACCCTCATCCGCTCTAACGGAAAATACAACAAGCGCAGCCAGCGCTAATAAATAAAATCTTAGTTTGTTCATTATTTAACGATAAAATTTGAATATATGATTGTTAATATGTTCTGTTCCTCATTCTCAACTCTCCACCCTCAATTCTCCATTTCTTAAAGCTTCCATGATATTAGCAGGCGGACGTTGATTCATCAGTTCGTTTTTCATGAAGTCCATGTAAGGAGCTACGTGTTTAAAGAACTGATAATAACCTTTGCATAAGTAGTTCAATCCCGGTTCTCCTTCTGCCGTTTGGCTAAAACGGTTTTTGGGGCATTCCCCGTTACAGGCAAACAGGAACTCACACTCCTTGCATTGAGTAGGGAGAGACTGGTATTTCATGTTTCCGAAGTTGTGCTGACGTTCGCTATGCATCATTTCTACCAGTGTCTTACTGTAAATGTTACCTAACTTATATTCAGGAAATACAAAATGGTCGCAAGAATAAACATCTCCGTTGAATTCCATTACACCGGCATGGCCGCAAGTCTTTGCCATCGTGCATATACCGGGTTGTTCACCCATCCAGTTGGCTAGGGTAGAATCGAATATCTGCACATAGTATTTGCCTACATCTTCTTTCACCCATTCGTCGAAAATAGTACAGAGGAAGTTCCCCCATTGTTCCGGAGTGATTGAAAAGTCAGCCAGTGTTCCGGCTTTATTTTCGGCAAGCGAAGCGAGATGACGTCCGTCTTCATGTGAAAGAATACGTTCAACGATGGGAGCGAACTGGATATACTGACAGCCGATTTCTTTGAAGAAACGATAAAACTCTAACGGATAGTCGGCATTGAAGTCGTTAATAACTGCCATTGCATTCCATTCTACCCCGTGTTTCTTCAGAAGATTGATGCCTTGCATCACTTTCACAAAAGAAGGTTTTCCCAGTTTGTTTTTGCGATACTCGTCATGAAACTCCTGGGGACCGTCGATGGAGACACCTACCAGCCAATTGTTTTCACGGAAGAATTCGCACCATTCGTCCGTGAGCATAGTTCCGTTGGTCTGGATGCAATTGTCGATCGTACGTCCGTGAGCATATTTCTTTTGCAGTTCCATTGCCCTTTTATAGAAGGAGAGTGGTCGCATCAGCGTTTCTCCTCCGTGCCAGGTGAAAAGTACCTGCGGCATGGTTTGTGAGTTTATGTACTCGTCGATAAACTTTTCTAGAAGTTCATCGCTCATAACGTGTTTGGGATTGTCTTTGTATAGGTTGGCCTTTTCCAAATAATAGCAATACTCGCATGCTAGGTTGCATACGGCACCTACAGGCTTTACCATTACATAAAGCGGTTTTGCAAAAGGAGCAAATGTTGATGTTTTCATGACTGCAAAATTAGATAAACTAAATGAAAAAAACTGCCTTACACCTATGTTTATAAGGATTATTAAAGAAAAGAGTCTTACAAGATTTAAATATTGATAAAATGTTTCATTGAATTCTGAATCAGTTGTACCTTTGTGCACAGAATTTAATGAATAGATGAACGTGAATAAAATTTTGCCTTTTTTGCTTTTGCTTCCGTTTCTAGCTTCCTGTACCAGTAAGTACAAGATTGAAGGAACATCTTCAGTGAATAGTCTGGATGGAAAGATGCTATATCTTAAATCCCTGCGTGATGGCGAGTGGGTGAAGCTGGATTCTGCTGAAGTGGTGCATGGTCTGTTTTCAATGAAAGGGAAAATAGATTCCGTACAGATGGTGACACTATATATGGATGAAGAAAGCATTATGCCGATCGTTCTGGAAAGTGGAAAAATAACCGTTACCATCAGCAATACAGACTTGAAGGCAGTGGGGACCTCTTTAAATAATGCGTTGTACGAGTTTATCAGCCAAAGAAACCAATTGGAAGAAAGTATCAGCGAACTGGAGCAGAGAGAAACCCGTATGGTATTGGATGGAGGGGATTTGGATGAAATTCACAGTCAGCTGGTAGTGGAAGGTGATTCGCTGATGAAAGCGATGAATCAGTATGTGAAAACGTTCATTTCCGACAATTACGAAAATGTATTGGGACCCAGTGTATTTATGATGCTTTGCAGCTCTTTGCCTTATCCCATTATGACTCCGCAGATAGATGAGATTATAAAAGATGCTCCTTATTCTTTTAAAGACAATAAACTGGTCAGAGAATTCCTGTCTAAAGCAAGAGAAAACATGAAGTTGATAGAAGAACATCAACGATTGGAACAAAATGCTTCAACAAATAAGTAATACTTGAATTTTTGTGTAATTCTGAAAGGCTTTTATAACTTCTTTATTTGTACGAGAGGTGTCCGAAGGACGGGGTGGTAGGATAAATGGGGTCATTCCTATCTTAGTGTAGATGATAGACTTATGTATTTACCTACCACCTCCCCCTACGGGTACTCCTCCTTCCTGAAGGAGGAGAATCGAAAAGTACAGGCATCTATCGAACTCACGTTAAATATGACAAAAGAAACTAGAGTCGAACACTTTCGCTTTCAAGGGTGTCTGCAGCAAAAAACACCGATGAAAAGGGGCTTTTTCAAAGAACTGAAGGCGGTTTATAATACTGGATTACTGATCCTGATCTTCGTTTTTCACCATTCCCTTATGTTGCTCCGGGAGGGCACTTTCAACAGCAGCGTATGCCTCTGCCATGGTTGCCTTGATATTTTCCATGCCTTTTCCTTTGGGAGGAATAGGGTTGTGAATAGTCAGAATCATGCGATGGCGATGTATCCATTTGCCTGTGCGTGGGAGGATTTCAAATGAGCCATCGATAGTGACAGGTACCACTGCCAACTGTAAATCATCTGCCAATTGGAAAGCCCCTTTTTTAAAATATCCCATGTGCCCGGTAAAAGTGCGTGCGCCTTCGGGAAAGACCACTAGAGAAACTCCGTCTTTCAACGAGTCTTTTGCCTGCCGGATGGTTTCCAAAACCTTTTTCGGACCGGAACGGTCTACAAAGATATGTCCTGCACTTTCACAGGCTTTTCCGACGAATGGCAATTTGCGCAGACTTTTTTTCATCATCCATTTAAAGTTTCTTCCAATGAAGCCGTAGATGAGGAATATATCAAATGACCCCTGATGATTAGGCACAAAAATATAGGAAGTTTTGTCATGCAGCTTTTCGCGCCCCTCAATCTTCACGGGAATCAACAGGAACAGACAAATTAATTGTGACCATATCTTCCCCGGATAATATCCCCAAAAGTGGGCTCCTCCCAAGAGGGAACCTACAATAGTGACGATTGCTGTAAGGATGGTCAGCACTAATAAAATAGGCAATGCGATGCAAATCTGATAAATATAATACAGTATCTTCATAAGGTTGGACTTTTAGTTTGCAAAGTTACTACAAAAAAGTGAAATGCGGAAAGATATAGTGATAGAATTGAGTTACAAGGGTTTTGGTTGAAGTGGCGATAATCCGTGAAGCCATTACAATCCCTGCCGAAGCCAAATCCTGACGCCGCTACGTTACTTGTTCGTAACCATGCCCGAAAATGCGACAAACGGGTACGAATAGCGAAACAAGGCTCTAAGGAATAGTGAGTTATCCATAACTCATGCGAAAAATCAGGTTACGGAAAAAGATTGCGCCGTTCCTCCCCGTTTTGCGTACCAACACCGGACTCTTCACCAACTAATTTTGAAACCCAAAAATTAAGGACAATGAAGAGTACATTTTCAGTAATCTACTACCTCAAGCGTCAGGTAGTGAAAAAGGACGGGACAGTTCCCGTCATGGGACGCATCACGGTGGACGGCAGCCAGACACAGTTCAGCTGCAAACTGACTGTCGATCCGAAACTGTGGGACACCAAAGGTGGACGTGTCACGGGCAGAAGCACGGCGGCACTCGAAACGAACCGTATGCTTGACAAGATGCGGGTACGCATCAACAGGCATTATCAGGAAATCATGGAGCGTGACAACTTCGTCACGGCGGAGAAGGTGAAGAACGCCTTTCTCGGACTGGAACACCGCTACCACACGCTGATGCAGGTGTTCCGCCAGCACAACGAGGACTACGAGAAGCAGGTGGAGGCAGGCATGAAAGCCAAAGGCACGCTGCTGAAGTACCGCACCGTTTACAAGCACATGCAAGAGTTCCTCGACATCCGCTACCATGTGAAGGACATCGCCCTAAAAGAGCTTACCCCGGCTTTCATCTCCGACTTCGAGATGTTCCTGCGCACGGACAAGCACTGCTGCACCAATACCGTGTGGCTGTACGTCTGCCCGTTACGGACGATGGTATTCATCGCCATCAACAACGAGTGGCTGACGCGCGACCCGTTCCGCGAGTATGAAATCAAGAAGGAGGAAACAACACGCAGTTTCCTGACCAAAGATGAGATCCGCCTGCTGATGGAGGGGAAACTGAAAAACGCCAAACAGGAATTGTACCGCGACCTCTACCTGTTCTGCGCCTTCACGGGGCTGTCGTTCGCGGATATGCGCAACCTTACGGAAGAGAATATCCGCACCTACTTCGACGAACACGAGTGGATAAACATCAACCGCCAGAAAACGGGCGTGGTGTCCAACATCCGCCTGCTCGACATCGCCAACCGCATAATCGGCAAATACCGGGGACTGTGCGGGGACGGCAGGATATTTCCCGTTCCGCATTATAACACGTGCCTTGCCGGTATCCGTGCCGTCGCCAAGCGTTGCGGCATCACCAAGCATATCACGTGGCATCAGAGCCGCCACACGGCAGCCACGACGATATTCCTCTCCAACGGTGTTCCCATCGAAACGGTCAGCTCCATGCTCGGACACAAGAGCATAAAGACGACGCAGATTTACGCAAAGATAACCAAAGAGAAGCTCAATCAGGACATGGAGAACCTTGCCGCAAGATTGAACGGCGTCGAGGAATTTGCAGGTTGCACCATCTAAAAAGAAAAGCCATGAAACGTGACACAATCATCATCGAGGACAAGGCAGTCAGCGTAACCGGTAACGACGTGTGGATGACCGCCACCGAAATAGCCGGATTGTTCCATACGACCGTCCCGGCAGTGAACGCCGCCATCAGAGCCGTCCGCAAGTCGGACGTGCTGAACGACTACGAGGTGTGCCGCTACATGCAGCTTGAAAACGGGCTGCACGCGGACGTGTACGCCCTTGAAATCATCATCCCGGTCGCTTTCAGGGTGAATACCTACAACACCCACCTGTTCCGCACATGGCTGGTGGGAAAGGCACTCTCACAAGAGAAACGGCAGACATACGTGATGTTCATACAGAACGGAAAAGCCGGGTATTGCTGATTGCACATACCCCATAAGACAAGTAAACGGGTAGCACCACAAAAGGTGTCACCCGTTTACTTTTTCATGAAACCGCCTCACTCCAGCGGCTTGCGGTAGTTCGCTTCCAGTACCCCGCGCAGCCCCGTTTCCGGGTAAAGCACCTTCCCTCCCAAAAGTATGAAGGGCAACACGCGGTTGTTGCGGTATTCCTGCAAGGTGCGCCGGCTCACACGGAGCAGTTCCGACACCTCGCCGTCCGTCAGGTAACGTTCCCCGTCCAGCGGAGGACGGTAGCTTTCCAGAAATGCGGACAGCCATTTCGAGCCTTTGCGCATATCCTGCACCACAGAGGCTATCGGCTCGTCTTCCATCGTAAAAACATCGTTGTTCTCGTTCATCATAACTTCGGATTCAGTGGGTGAATAAATCAAATCATCTGCCGTGCGGATAGAGCGTGCCGACAAGCGGTATCAGCCGCTTCACCTCCTCTGGCTTGTAATAGAACCTGCGGTTTATCTGCGAGTAGCCGATAAGCCGCCTGTCACGCAGCGTCTGCAACGTGCGCGGGCTTATTCTCAACTGCCCGCAGACCTCCTCGCCCGTGAGCCATCTTTCCATGCGCCCCGTGTCGCTTTTGCGCCTCAGGGCGGCGACCTTCTCCGAGAGTGCGCCGAATGCCGCCACCATCATCTCGAAAGTCTTTTTCTCGATAGATACTATTTCCATATTCATGTCATTTAGAGTTTGCCGCAAAGGTAACGAAACGGCATACAAGACGTATCGTTTTCCGCTGAAAGGCTGCCTGTTGCGCCGTTTGACCGGGTTACGGAGCCATCTTCCGCAAAAATCTTACGTGAGTCACGTAGTGAGTTGTTAAAGCCCCTTTTGTTTATTGCCGAATTTTGTCGCAGAAACAAAAAGAAAGGACTGAACATGAAAGTGATAACAATGGAAAGTTCCGCCTACAAGGAGATGATGGCGCAGATTGCGAACATCGCAGGGTACATCCGCGAGGCAAGGGACGAGAAGAAACGGAAGCGGGAAACCGAAGACAAGCTGCTTGACACGGCACAGGCGGCGAAGATGCTCAACGTGAGCAAGCGCACCATGCAGCGTATGCGCACCGACCACCGTATCGAGTATGTGGTGGTACGCGGAAGCTGCCGCTACCGCCTTTCCGAGATACTGCGGCTATTGGAGGACAACACAGTAAGGAACGAGGAAGGGACAATAGACACCCTGTTCCACAACCACACGCTGCGCACGGGCGGCAAACCAAAAGGAAGGAGGACATAGGTCATGGAACTGCTCACACGAAACAACTTCGAGGGCTGGATGCAGAAGCTGATGGAACGGCTCGACCGTCAGGACGAACTGCTGCTGGCGATGAAGGCTGAGGGGAAACAGCCCACTATCACGGAAAGCATCCGCCTTTTCGACAATCAGGATTTGTGCATGTTGCTCCAGATAAGCAAACGCACCCTCCAACGCTACCGCAGCGTAGGCGCATTGCCCTACAAGACGCTGGGCAAGAAGACCTATTACAGCGAGGAGGACGTGCTGACATTCCTTTCCAACCATATCAAGGACTTCAAAAAGGAAGATATAGCCTTCTACAAGGCTCGTATCCATAATTTCTTTCATAAATAACCCATTAAAACATTTTTCAGATGGCAAAGAAAAAAGACGAAAAGGACGTGCTGGTAGTCCGTGACGAGAAGACAGGCGAGATCAGCGTGGTAGCCGGGCTGAACGCGGACGGCACACCCAAGCGCACCCCCGCAAAAGCGGAGAACGCGCAGAGTTTCCTGCAATTCGACCGACATGGCGACGTGCTGGACAACTTCTTCAAGAACTTCTTCCGGCAGTGCAAGGAACCCAGCCGCTTCGGTTTCTACCGCATTGCGGCAGACCAAGCTGAAAATCTCTTAGAGGTGATGAAGCAACTGCTGAAAGACCCCGAAGCGAACAAGGAGCTGCTCGCCCCTCACAAGGTGGACACCTCCGACTATGAGAAGAAGGTGCAGGAAGAGATGGCAGCACAACAGACAGAGAAACAAGAACCTCAAAAACAGGAGAACATGGAACAACGGAAAGAACAGCAACAGGACAAATCCGAACAGATGCAGGGCAAACGTGGCTACCAGCCCATCGACGAGAGTAAAATCAACTGGCAGGAGCTGGAGGACAGATGGGGCGTAAAGCGGGACAACCTTGAAAAGTCCGGCGACCTTACGAAGATGCTCAACTATGGCAAGTCCGACTTGGTAAAGGTCAAACCGACCTTCGGCGGCGAATCATTCGAGCTGGACGCCCGCCTCTCCTTCAAGAAGGACGGTGAGGGAAACATCAGCCTCGTGCCGCACTTCATCCGCAAGGAGCAGAAGCTGGATGAGTACAAGGAACACAAATTCTCCGACAATGACCGGAAGAACCTCCGCGAAACGGGCAATCTCGGTAGGGTCGTGGACATTGTGGACAGGGAAACGGGCGAGATCATCCCCTCCTACATCAGCATCGACCGCAAGACGAATGAAATCACGGACATTCCGGCAAGCAGGGTGCGCATCCCGGAGCGCATCGGCAAGACGGAAATCACCACGCAGGAGCGGGACATGCTCCGCGCCGGACTGCCCGTACGCGACAAGCTCATCGAGCGCAACGACGGCAGAAAGTTCGTCACCACCCTGCAAGTGAACGTGGAGCAGCGCGGCGTGGAGTTCGTGCCGGGAACCGGCAAGTCGCCCCGTACCGCACAGACACAGGAAACCAAAGGCGACACATCGAAAAGTCAGGCGCAGGGCGGGGAAAATGCCGCACAGACCAAGAAGGAGCAACGCCGCAACACGTGGACGAACGAGGACGGCAGCATCCGCCCCATCAGCAAATGGAGCGGCGTGAGCTTCACCGACCAGCAGAAAGCCGACTATGTGGCGGGTAAAGCCGTGAAGCTGGAGAACGTGACCGACAAGCAGGGCTTCCATGCCACGATGTATATCAAGTTCAACCCGGAGAAGGGACGCCCGTACCGCTACGACACGAACCCTGACAATGCACAGCAGGTTGCTCCGTCCAACGAGAGCCGCACGCAGGTGGCGGTGAACAACGATGGCAAGACCAACGAGGCTACAAAGAATCTGAGAGAGCCGTTGCAGAAAGGTCAGACCAACCCGAAGGACGCCCGCCAGCAACAGCAGCAGGAGAAGCCGCAGAAGAAAACGGGCAAGGGCATGAAAATGTAATCCCGTGTCCGCCACTGAATCCAAAATAAAATCCAAAGTATCAACAAAAAAGAAGAAGACATGAAGACAATCATTGCAGAAAAGCCCTCCGTGGCACGTGAAATCGCCCGCATCGTGGGCGCGACAAAGAGAGAGGAAGGATATTTCGAGGGAGGCGGTTATGCCGTGACATGGGCATTCGGACACCTCGTTCAGCTTGCCATGCCCGACGGCTACGGCGTGCGCGGATTTGTCCGTGACAACCTCCCGATTATTCCCGACACATTCACGCTCGTCCCCCGTCAGGTCAGGACGGAGAAAGGTTACAAGCCCGACAGCGGCGTGGTGTCGCAGATAAAAGTCATCAAAAGACTGTTCGACACAAGCGAACATATCATCGTGGCGACCGATGCCGGACGCGAGGGAGAGCTTATCTTCCGCTACCTCTACCACTATACGGGTTGCACCACTCCTTTCGTGCGCCTGTGGATCAGCTCTCTCACCGACAAAGCTATCCGCGAGGGACTGCGGAAACTCGAAGACGGCAGCAAATACGACAACCTCTACCTCGCCGCCAAAGCGCGGAGCGAATCCGACTGGCTCGTGGGCATCAACGGCACACAGGCGTTATCCATCGCCGCCGGACACGGCACGTATTCCGTGGGGCGGGTGCAGACACCAACGTTGGCTATGGTATGTGAACGCTACTGGGAGAACCGCCGCTTTACGTCCGAAGCATTCTGGCAGCTCCATATCGCAACGGACGGTTGCGACGGCGAAGTCGTGAAATTCTCATCCTCCGAGAAATGGAAAGAGAAAGAACCGGCGATGGAACTATATAATAAGGTAAAGGCGGCAGGTTGCGCCACTGTCACGAAAGCCGAGCGCAAGGAGAAGACGGAGGAAACTCCCTTGCTCTACGACCTGACCACGCTCCAGAAAGAAGCCAACGCCAAGCACGGCTTCACGGCGGAACAGACGCTTGAAATCGCGCAGAAACTCTACGAAAAGAAGTTGATAACCTATCCGAGAACGGGAAGCCGCTACATCCCCGAAGACGTGTTTGCCGAAATTCCCAAACTGCTCGCTTTCATCGGCACACAGCCCGAATGGAAAGACAAGGTGCGGGCAAAAGCCGCCCCGACACGCCGCAGCGTGGACGACGGCAAGGTGACAGACCACCATGCCCTGCTCGTCACGGGTGAGAAACCGCTCTTCCTCTCCAAAGAGGACAATACCATCTATCAGATGATTGCCGGGCGCATGGTCGAGGCATTCTCTGAGAAATGCGTCAAGGATGTGACCACTGTCACGGCGGAATGTGCCGGAGTGGAGTTTACCGTAAAAGGCAGCGTCGTGAAGCAAACCGGATGGCGTGCCGTCTATGGCGAGGAAAAAGAGGAAATTACCATCCCCGGCTGGCAGGAAGGCGACACGCTGACACCGAAAGGCTCGTCCATTACCGAAGGAAAGACCAAACCCAAGCCGCTGCATACCGAAGCCACCCTGCTCTCGGCAATGGAAACGGCGGGCAAGGAAATTGAGGACGACGCACTGCGGCAGGCGATGAAGGACTGTGGCATCGGTACTCCCGCCACACGCGCCTCCATCATCGAAACGCTTTTCAAGCGCGGTTACATGGAACGCTGCAAGAAGTCGCTTGTTCCCACCGAAAAAGGACTTGCCCTCAATTCCGTCGTCAAGACGATGCGCATCGCCGATGTTGCCATGACGGGCGAATGGGAAAAGGAGCTGGCGCGTATCGAGCGCGGGGAACTGTCCGACGACACCTTCCGCAAGGAGATAGAGGCGTACACACGTGAGATAACCTCCGAACTGATCTCGTGCGACAAGCTCTTCGGCAGCCGTGACTCCGGCTGCGCGTGTCCCAAGTGTGGCACGGGCAGGATGCGGTTCTACGGCAAGGTGGTACGCTGCGACAACACGGAGTGCGGACTGCCCGTGTTCCGGCTGAAAGCGGGACGCACCCTGTCCGACGATGAAATCAAAGACCTGCTCACCGAAGGGCATACCAAGCTGCTCAAAGGGTTCAAGAGCAAACAGGGCAAGAGTTTCGATGCTGTTGTCGCCTTTGACGGGGAATATAACACGACTTTTGTGTTCCCGGAGGCTAAAAAGGACAAGAAATTTTCAGGACGGAAGAAATAGTATTAACTTTGCCACTTGTTCAGAGTAATGAATTGTTCTTCGATACCGGATTACACTCATACTTTGGATTTAGTGGTGGCACTCGGAGGGATACCGAGTGCCTTTTTCTTCCTTTTTCCAACCGATTATCCCGTTAATTATCAATCCGCTAAATCCAAAGTAATGAACAACAAGAAGAAAAACGAGGGTCAGACCGACTTTTCCTATTACGGTCTGTACCTGCTGGACTATCTCCGCACGAACAAGTTTGAACAGGCTGACGACACCGCTTTCATACGGGAACGGGCCGACCGTGCCGCCGAAACGTATGAGAGGGCACGGCTTGAAGGCTATCCCGCCGATGGTGCGCAGGAACTGGCGATGGACACGCTGCTGCGCGGGCTGCATTATTCCCGTTACGCCATCCTCCGCGAAGTCGTGGAAAACGAGTTTGCCGATGAAGTGCCGGAAGAGAAGCGTGAAGCCTTTGTCCTGAAACTGCTGCCGCTTGTCGGCAACGTGTTCTCCGTCTATGACCTCTCGGATGACAATTTCGCCCTGTCTTCCGATTACGACCTGCTCTACACGGAGCTGACGGGAGCAACCGTCCTTTACTTAGACGAATATGGCGTTTAACCGCAAACAGAAACTGCGGGACAACATCGAGGCGATACGGACGGCATTCATCCTTGACAGGGAAAATAGGACAGCGACAACCGAAGAGCGTGCCATACTTCAAAGGTACTGCGGTTTCGGCGGTCTGAAATGTATCCTCAACCCTGCAAAGGAACTGACGGATGCCGTCCGGTGGGCGAAATCCGACCTCGAACTGTTCGCCCCGACGGTGGAGCTGCACAGGCTTATCCGTGAGAACAGCAAGGACGAAACAGAGTACAAGCGGTTTGTGGATTCGCTGAAAGCGTCCGTGCTGACCGCTTTCTACACCCCCAAAGAGATAACCGACACCATCGCGGACGTGCTGGCAGATTACAGCGTCCGCCCCGCCCGTATGCTCGAACCGTCGGCAGGTGTCGGCGTGTTCGTGGATTCCATGCTGCGGCACAGCCCCAATGCGGATGTGATGGCTTTCGAGAAGGATCTGCTCACGGGTACAATCTTGAGGCATCTCTATCCCGACCAGAAAATGCGCACCTGCGGTTTTGAGAAAATCGAAAGACCGTTCAACAATTATTTCGACTTGGCGGTGTCCAACATTCCGTTCGGTGACATTGCCGTGTTCGACGCGGAGTTTCAGCGGAGCGACTCTTTCGGCAGACGCTCCGCCCAGAAAACCATCCACAACTATTTCTTTCTCAAAGGACTGGATGCCGTGCGTGACGGCGGTATCGTGGCGTTCATCACCTCGCAAGGGGTATTGAATAGCACCAAGACCTCCGTGCGTAACGAGCTGTTCAGTCAGGCCAATCTGGTATCCGCGATACGCCTGCCCAACAACCTGTTCACGGACAACGCGGGCACGGAGGTGGGCAGTGACCTGATTGTCCTGCAAAAGAACCTCAGCAAGAAGGAAATGTCGCAGGACGAGCGGCTGATGACCGTGATACAGACGGACACGAAAACCGCCCTGACCGACAACGCCTATTTCATCCACCACCCGGAACGCATCGTGCATACGATGGCGAAACTTGACACAGACCCCTACGGGAAGCCCGCTATGGTTTATCTGCACGAGGGCAAGGCAGCAGGCATCGCCGGGGATTTGCGCCGTATGCTCGACGAGGATTTCCATTACAGGCTTGCCATGCGCTTGTATTCGGGTTCAATCCGGCAGGCAGGAACGGAAGAAAAAGTTGCCGTTCAAAATAAAGTAGAGCGTCCTGCCATAAAATTGGAAACAGTATCCTCGGCGCAGACGGTGGAAACTCCGACAGAAAAGCCGCAACCCGCAGATGAAAAGCCGGAGATAGAACCGCGCCCGCAATATTCCGCAGGCGTGCAGCTCACCCTGCTTGACCTCTGGGGGATGACGGAAGAGGTCAGCCAACCGAAAACCTCCAAAAAGAAAAAGACGGTGAAAAAGGCAGTTACGGCAAAGTCCACTCCGCCCAAACCGAAAGTCACGGTTACACCGACAGCTCCAACTGCAAAACCCGCAATGGAGAATAAGGAGGTGAAAGCGGAGAACACCGCCAAGCCTGCCGACCCGGACGACATCTATGCCACACTGGACTGGGATACCAATCCTCCCATCAACGGTTTCTATGAAATGATGATGGGTTTGACGCCGGAGCGTAGGAAAGAACTTCGGGAACTGGCAAGGCAGCATAACGAGAAACAAGTGGCGGAAAAGACGGAAGTGAAAGCCGTGCCGGAAACTTCCCGTGAGCAGCCACGACAGGAGGAAACACAGCCGGAGGCAGTCGCCGCACCTGCCGTTACAGATACCCCATCGGAAGCGGTGGGGACTTTCCTTTTCCCCGACATCGAAGCGGAAAAGCCGAAGGAGGAAGTCGTGGACCTTTCTCCGCGTGCCTACCACCGCACGCCGGAGATGCACCTGCGCGAAGGGTCGCTGGTGGCTGACCGGGGGCGTCATAACATCGGCTACCTGAAAGACATCACGCCATACGGGGCGACATTCCAGCCGCTCGACCTGAAAGGATACCAGAAGGAAAAGGCGTTGTTGTATGTGTCGCTGCGTGACGCCTACGAGCGTCTGTACCGTTATGAATCGCTCCGGCGCGAGGCAAATGTTCCGTGGCGAGAGCATCTGAATACCTGTTACGATGAGTTTGTCATGCGCTACGGCAACCTCAACGCCAAGCAGAACGTGAAGTTAGTGATGATGGATGCGGGCGGGCGCGACATCCTTTCGCTGGAACGGATGGAAAACGGAAAGTTCGTCAAGGCGGACATCTTCGAGCATCCTGTTTCCTTCGCGGTGGAGAGCCATGCCAACGTAGGCTCTCCCGAAGAAGCCCTGTCTGCGTCGCTCAACAAATATGGTACGGTCAATCTCGACTATATGCGGGAGATAACCGACAGCACGGCGGAGGATTTGCTCACTGCCCTGCAAGGGCGCATCTACTACAATCCGCTCGTGACCGGTTACGAAATCAAAGACCGTTTCATCGCCGGAAATGTCATAGAGAAAGCGGAACGCATAGAGGCATGGATGGGTGACAATCCCGAAAATGAGCGTATGCCGGAGGTGAAGCAGGCGTTGGAGGCTCTGAAAGATGCCGAGCCGCAGCGCATCGCCTTCGAGGATCTGGACTTCAATTTCGGGGAACGCTGGATTCCGACGGGTGTCTATGCCGCCTACATGAGCCGGCTGTTCGACACGGAGGTGAAAATCGCCTATTCCGCAAGCATGGACGAGTTTTCGGTGGTGTGCGGCTACCGCACCATGAAAATCACGGACGAGTTTCTGGTGAAGGGGTATTACCGGAACTATGACGGTATGCACCTCCTAAAACACGCCCTGCACAACACCTGCCCTGACATGATGAAGTCCATCGGCAAGGACGAGCATGGCAACGACATCAAGATGCGCGACAGCGAGGGAATACAACTCGCCAACGCCAAGATTGACGAGATACGAAACGGCTTCTCCGAATGGCTCGAAGAGCAGTCGCCGCAGTTCAAGGAGCGGCTTGTGACGATGTATAACCGCAAGTTCAACTGTTTCGTGCGCCCGCGCTACGACGGCTCCCATCAGACCTTTCCCGACCTCAACCTGAAAGGGCTGGCAAGCCGGGGTATCAAGAGCGTCTATCCCTCACAGATGGATTGCGTCTGGATGTTGAAACAGAACGGCGGCGGAATTTGCGACCACGAGGTGGGAACCGGTAAGACGCTGATAATGTGCATCGCCGCGCATGAGATGAAGCGTCTGAATTTGGCACACAAGCCGATGATTATCGGGCTGAAAGCCAACGTTGCGGAGATTGCAGCCACCTATCAGGCGGCATATCCCAACGCACGTATTCTGTACGCTTCGGAGAAGGACTTTTCGACCGCCAACCGTGTGCGCTTCTTCAATAATATAAAGAACAACGACTACGATTGCGTCATCATGTCGCACGACCAGTTCGGCAAGATACCGCAGTCGCCGGAATTGCAGCAGCGCATCCTGCAAGCAGAGCTTGACACGGTGGAGGAAAACCTCGAAGTGCTACGGCAGCAGGGAAAGAACGTGTCGCGGGCGATGCTGAAAGGATTGGAGAAGCGCAAGCACAACCTTGAAGCGAAGCTGGAGAAGGTGGAACACGCCATAAAGTCACGCACGGACGATGTGGTGGATTTCAAGCAGATGGGCATCGACCACATCTTCATAGATGAGAGCCATTATCAGAACTTTTATGAGTTTCCTATTAAATTACTCAATTATTTAGTAATCATTTGTTTTGATCCGTAAACAGTTCTGATTATATTCCGTCATAATTGTAGAATAACTTTTAAACAAGATGCGATTATGGACATATTTAATCTGAATGAAAAAGTCGAGGGGCTTGTTTCTTATTTACAAGAAACCGGTTATTCAGCCATGTACATAGGCTATGTGAAGAAAATGGCTGAGTGGCTATCGGAAAATGCTAACCATTATAAATGGCAGAGTTTCTCCGACGTTGAACCGACATTAAAAGAATTGTGGTCCAACAAGTATACCTACAGGAACAAGGTACGCCTGTTGCGTGTAATCTGCCAATACATTGAGAATGGATTATTACCCGATGGTTGCAAACACTACAGCAAGCCTCACCACTATGAGTTGCTCGGCGCAGAATACAAGGATGTAACGGACATGGCTTTCAACATGGTAGACAGACGTTGCAAATTTTCAATAAATGTGAAGTATGCGCTATCTTCGTTCTTCTTCCGGCTACAGGAAATGGGAGTGTACTCATTCGAATCAATAACAGAAGATGCGGTATTGGAAGTGTTTTCCAAAGACAGAAAACCGAAAATGGGCCATTCGCTCAAATATTCGGTGGAATATGGGCTGAAAGCCTGTTTGCCTCACTATGGCAAATCCGTTGAACGTATAATCGCATACCTGCCGTCCATACCCAATATGCGGAAAAACATTCAATACCTTACGGAGCAAGAACTGACTGCTATCAGGCATACTTTAGAACACGATAGCACAATATCTCTACAGGACAAAGCCATCATAACCTTGGCCATGTACACGGGATTGCGTGGATGTGACATCTCTGCACTCACGCTTGACAGCTTCGATTGGGAACACGACCTGATAAAAATCACTCAGGCAAAGACGGGACAGCCCCTGACATTGCCACTCCGTGCCGTGGTAGGAAACGCTGTATTTGATTACCTGCTCAAAGAACGTCCCCGAAGCCCGGAACCATATGTTTTTCTTACAGTACAGGTGCCATACAGAAGGCTTCATACAAGCAATCTCGATGCTATATGCTCAAAAGTCATGTGCAAAGCAGGAATAAGACAAGGTGAAAATGAGAGAAAGAGTCTGCATCTGTTCCGCCACAATGTGGCAACGGCCCTGTTGCAGGGCGGTGTGCAGCAACCTGTCATAAGTGCCACCCTCGGCCATGCGTCCCCGGATTCTCTCGACCGCTACCTTAGTGCGGAATTCAAGAGGCTGAAGGAATGTTCATTGAGCATAGAATACTTTCCCGTAGGAAAGGGGGTGTTTGACGTATGAAAACTATTTCATTCCTATCCAACGCTATAGAATGGTATGAAAAATACCGCAAGGCTTCCGGGCGTAACAGCCATAGCTATGTCAAGAACGTAATACTGTTCGATCATTTTTGCGCAAGGGAATATCCGGGACAAACTGAGCTTACCCAAGAAATCGTGGACAGATGGTGCAGGCTACGTCCGACTGAATGCACAAACTCCTGCGTGTCACGTGTCTATCCTGTCTTGGACTTCATCAAGTACATGAACAAGCGTGGAATGACGAAAATTGACTTGCCGCAAGTGCCAAGGTCTGTGCCGAGGACTTATACGCCGCATCCTTTTACACACGATGAATTGAAACGCTTCTTTGACGCTTGCGACAACATAAAGCCAAGGCGTGGCAGACTCGCGGCCATCCAGCGCATGACACTGCCGGTGTTCTTCCGTTTACTGTACAGTTCAGGAATAAGGACAACCGAAGCCATCCTGCTGGAACGCGATGACGTAAACCTTGAAAATGGCGTGGTATCCATCAAACGTGGCAAAGGGTATGACCAGCATTATGTAGTCCTCCATGACACAATGTTGCCCCTGATGCGTACTTATGACGGAAAAATAGATGGACTGATTCCGAACCGCAGGGTGTTTTTCCCGACACCGGATGACAAGCCGCACCCTCCTGTATGGGTAACGTACCACTTCAAAGTGCTGTGGCAAAGCTGCAATTCATCCCGCGCAATCCCATACGAACTAAGGCACAACTACGCCATAGAGAACATAAACAGCTGGACACACCAAGGATTTGCCGTACATGACAAATTGCTGGCTCTAAGCAAGAGTATGGGGCACAGGCAAATAGAAAGTACATTGGCTTACTACTCTTTGACTCCGGCGATTTCGGACATAATGGCGTGTACCGACAATGAAATCAGCCAACAATTAACGCAAGACGATTATGAAAAAGAAGATTAACCCACAGGCCATGCAGATTGCCGCGTGCCTGCATGACTGGCTTGAACACCATGTGCCTTCCATCAAGGCGTGCAGCCGACATACCCTAAGAAACTACCATGTTTCCATGACGCTTTATGCAGAGTTCCTCAGAACGGTAAAAGGCATAACGCCCGAAACGTTGAATGCTGATTGCTTTTGCAAGAAAAACATTGAGGAGTGGATTGTTTGGATGAAAAAAGTCCGTAACTGTAGCCCGGCAACCTGCAATGTGAGATTGTCCGCCTTGCGCGCTTTTCTGAAATACCTATCAGATAATGACATATCATTCGTTTCAGTGTTCCTGCAGGCGGAGAATGTGCCGAATGAAAAAACTCCAAAAAGGAAAGTGATCGGGCTCAGCAAGTTGGCTGTTGACACGCTTTTATCCATGCCAAACCAAAGAACCGCCATTGGTTTTCGTGATTACACGCTTCTGCTTCTTCTGTATTCGACTGCCGTGCGCATCAATGAGCTTTTGACGCTGAAGATTTGCAATATTACCATGGACTGCGCAAAACCTCACATAATTGTCATAGGAAAAGGACGAAAGAGACGCCCAATACCTCTTCTGGCAAAGCCTGTTCAATATTTGAAGAAATACCTTACCGAGTGTCATCCTAATCCTGGCGATGCTGAAGCATTACTCTTCAGTTCAAAAAGCAGAGGTATATACACACCCATGTCTGCGGAAAATGTTAATAAAATGCTGAAAAGGTACGCAAAGATGGCGCATGGCAAATGCAGTGACGTTCCTTTGGACATACATGCGCATCAGTTCAGGCACGCCAAAGCATCCCATTGGCTTGAAAACGGCATGAACATTGCCCAAATCTCTTATTTGCTTGGGCATGAGAATATCCAAACGACAATGGTATATCTTGACATAACTACCGAACAAGAGGAAAAAGCATTGGAAACGCTTGAGGATGAAAACCAGAGGTGCGTTGGTAAGAAATGGAAATCGGCAAAAGGTAAAATGGAACTTGAGGTTTTCTTGGGTTTGCATAAATGACGAATGTGGGGTATTGTGCTTGTAATAAGTACAATGCCTCATTTCATAACAACTCACTCAATAAATAATCCGAACTATATTAAAATGCAACAAAATAAGAATCAGCAACTTGATGCGAAATTTAGGAAATTCATAAAAGTTCTGATAATGACATAAATCCAAAATTCCGGATTTGAGCCACCAGTTCAAGAATCTGACTTTCAACACGCGCCACGACCGTGTGGCGGGATTGGGAAACAGCGAGGGAAGCCAGAAGGCACTTAACATGCTCTTTGCCATACGCACCATACAGGAGCGCACAGGAAAAGACTTGGGTGCGACCTTCCTCTCCGGCACGACTATCAGCAACTCACTGACTGAATTGTACCTGCTGTTCAAGTACCTGCGCCCGAAGGAGCTGGAACGGCAGGACATAAGGTGTTTCGACGCTTGGGCGGCGATATTTGCCAAGAAGACGACGGATTTTGAATTTAACGTGACGAACAATGTGGTCCAGAAGGAGCGTTTCCGCTACTTCATCAAAGTGCCGGAGCTTGCCGCCTTCTATAATGAAATCACGGACTACCGCACGGCGGAGGATGTGGGCGTTGACCGTCCTGCCAAGAACGAGATACTGCACCATATACCGCCCACGCCGGAACAGGAGGACTTCATACAGAAACTGATGCAGTTCGCCAAGACGGGCGATGCCACCTTGTTGGGCAGGCTGCCGCTTTCGGAAACGGAAGAAAAGGCGAAGATGCTCATCGCCACGGACTATGCCCGGAAAATGGCACTCGACATGCGCATGATAGACCCGAATTACGAAGATCATCCCGACAACAAAGCGAGTCACTGTGCCAAGATGATCGCGGAGTATTATCAAAAATACGACGCCCAGAAAGGCACGCAGTTCGTTTTCTCTGATTTGGGGACATACCAGCCGGGCGACGGGTGGAACGTCTATTCGGAAATCAAGCGCAAACTGACGGAGGACTACGGTATACCGCCAAGCGAGGTGCGCTTCATTCAGGAGTGCAAGACCGACAAGGCGCGGAAGGCGGTGATAGACGCCATGAACGCCGGGACGGTGCGTGTGCTGTTCGGCTCTACCTCTATGCTCGGAACGGGTGTGAACGCCCAGAAACGGTGTGTGGCTATCCATCATCTCGATACGCCGTGGCGACCGTCCGACTTGCAACAGCGTGACGGACGCGGAGTTAGGGCAGGTAATGAGATTGCCAAACATTTCGCCGGGAACAACGTGGATGTAATCATCTACGCGGTGGAGAAGTCACTGGACAGCTACAAGTTCAACCTCCTGCACTGCAAGCAGACTTTCATAAGCCAGCTCAAAAGCGGTGCGATGGGTGCGCGTACCATCGACGAGGGGGCAATGGACGAAAAATCGGGCATGAATTTCTCGGAATACATGGCGTTGCTCTCCGGCAATACCGACCTGTTGGACAAGGCGAAACTGGAAAAGCGGATCGCATCGCTCGAAGGGGAACGCAAGTCGTTCAACAAGGGCAAGCGTGATTCGGAGTTCAAGCTGGAGTCAAAGACCGGCGAGTTGCGCAACAACACGGCTTTCATAGATGCCATGACGGAGGACTGGAACCGCTTCCTGTCGGTGGTGCAGACCGACAAGGAGGGCAACCGCCTTAATATAATAAAGGTGGACGGAGTGGATTCCGCCGATGAGAAGGTCATCGGAAAGCGTTTGCAGGAGATAGCCAAGAATGCCACGACCGGAGGGTTGTACACGCAGGTCGGTGAACTTTACGGTTTTCCGATAAAGGTGGTGAGCGAAAGGATACTCAAAGAGGGATTGGAGTTCACCGACAACCGCTTCGTGGTCGAGGGGAACTACAAGTACACCTACAACAACGGGCATCTGGCGATGGCTGACCCGTTGGCCGCCGCCCGCAACTTCCTCAACGCGATGGAGAGGATACCCTCCATCATCGACCAGTACAAGGCGAAGAACGAGGTGCTGGAGATGGAGATACCGCAGTTACAGGAGATAGCGGGTAAGGTGTGGAAGAAGGAGGACGAGCTGAAGCAGTTGAAGTCCGAACTTGCCGCCCTTGACCGAAAAATTCAGCTGGAGCTTGCGCCACCCACGCCCGAAGTCGCAGAAAAGGAGAATGAAGGGCAACAGCTCAAGCCGGAAGCGGAAGATGTGAGGAACAGGCAGGCGCAATATCCCGAAAATGCACCGCCGCAGATACGCAGTCCGGCGGATAGTATCGTTGCCAACCATGTCATAATCGGGCGTCCGGGACTGTATGCCAAGGAGGAAACCCGGTCCAAAGGATTGAAAATATAACCTAAGGAATTTTATCTGAAGTATTAATAAGGGCTATCCCAAAAGGTCTAAAAGTAAATTTTATCCTTTCTGCAAGTATCTATAGGATGGCAACTGCATTTTTTTCTTTTTGGGCAGCCCTTATTAAAATTTATTCTTATTTTAGGTTATATACATTCATGTCCATTTATGTAAAAAATTCCTGCTGACCTTGTTTATGTCTTGTCAGTCACCATTTGCAAAACCATATTTGACCCTCAAAGAGGCTGAATTTGATAAGTAACTTGCTACATACTCATAATAAGGAGCTAAATAGAACACGAATGGGAAATACACAAATGCTAAACTAAAGAAGATATTGGCCAAAATAAACGCTATACCGAGAGAGAAACTTGATTTTTCAACTTCCTAAAACGGTGTTGTTCAAACATTTCTACTTATTTGTACTTGCCAGTTGAACCTACGCTTCCCTAATAAAATGTCTATGGTAAAAAGTTAAAAAATCCTCCCACTTTTGTTAGATATATTTTTTTGTGTAATTTTGTAATCGTTATGCGGCAGTAATAATATACATATTAATACGAGTTAGTAATCCTGTAGTTCTCATATGCTACGAGGAGGTATTAAAAGGTGCGTTTCGACAATGCATCTACTGTAGTATATTATTGCTTAATCCAAATGAATATTATAAATTTAGGAATTCTTGCTCACATTGATGCAGGAAAAACTTCCGTAACCGAGAATCTGCTGTTTGCCAGTGGAGCAACGGAAAAGTGCGGCCGTGTGGATAATGGTGACACCATAACGGACTCTATGGATATAGAGAAACGTAGAGGAATTACTGTCCGGGCTTCTACGACATCTATTATCTGGAATGGAGTGAAATGCAATATCATTGACACTCCGGGACACATGGATTTTATTGCGGAAGTGGAGCGGACATTCAAAATGCTTGATGGAGCAGTCCTCATCTTATCCGCAAAGGAAGGCATACAAGCGCAGACAAAGTTGCTGTTCAGTACTTTACAAAAGCTGCAAATCCCGACAATTATATTTATCAATAAGATTGACCGTGCCGGTGTGAATTTGGAGCGTTTGTATATGGATATAAAAACAAATCTGTCGCAAGATGTCCTGTTTATGCAAACTGTTGTCGATGGATCGGTTTATCCGGTTTGCTCCCAAACATATATAAAGGAAGAATACAAAGAATTTGTATGCAACCATGACGACGATATATTAGAACGATATTTGGCGGATAGCGAAATTTCACCGGCTGATTATTGGAATACGATAATCGCTCTTGTGGCAAAAGCCAAAGTCTATCCGGTGCTACATGGATCAGCAATGTTCAATATCGGTATCAATGAGTTGTTGGACGCCATTTCTTCTTTTATACTTCCTCCGGCATCAGTCTCAAACAGACTTTCAGCTTATCTCTATAAGATAGAGCATGACCCCAAAGGGCATAAAAGAAGTTTTCTTAAAATAATTGACGGAAGTCTGAGACTTCGAGACGTTGTAAGAATCAACGATTCGGAAAAATTCATCAAGATTAAAAATCTAAAGACTATTTATCAGGGCAGAGAGATAAATGTTGATGAAGTGGGTGCCAATGATATCGCGATTGTAGAAGATATAGAAGATTTTCGAATCGGAGATTATTTAGGTGCTAAACCTTGTTTGATTCAAGGATTATCTCATCAGCATCCCGCTCTCAAATCCTCCGTCCGGCCAAATAAGCCCGAAGAGAGAAGCAAGGTGATATCCGCTCTGAATACATTGTGGATTGAAGACCCGTCTTTGTCCTTTTCCATAAACTCATATAGTGATGAATTGGAAATCTCGTTATATGGTTTGACCCAAAAGGAAATCATACAGACATTGCTGGAAGAACGATTTTCCGTAAAGGTCCATTTTGATGAGATCAAGACTATCTACAAAGAACGACCTATAAAAAAGGTCAATAAGATTATTCAGATCGAAGTACCACCCAACCCTTACTGGGCCACAATAGGGCTGACTCTTGAACCCTTACCGTTAGGGGCAGGGTTGCAAATCGAAAGTGACATCTCCTATGGTTATCTGAACCATTCTTTTCAAAATGCCGTTTTTGAAGGGATTCGTATGTCTTGCCAATCTGGTTTACATGGATGGGAAGTGACAGATCTGAAAGTAACTTTTACTCAAGCCGAGTATTATAGCCCGGTAAGTACACCTGCTGATTTCAGACAGCTGACCCCTTATGTCTTCAGGCTGGCTTTGCAACAGTCAGGTGTGGACATTCTCGAACCGATGCTCTGTTTTGAGTTGCAGATACCCCAAGTAGCGAGTTCCAAAGCTATTACAGATTTGCAAAAACTGATGTCTGAGATTGAAGACATCAGTTGTAATAATGAGTGGTGTCATATTAAAGGGAAAGTTCCATTAAATACAAGTAAAGACTATGCCTCAGAAGTAAGTTCGTACACTAAGGGCTTAGGCATTTTTATGGTTAAGCCATGTGGGTATCAAATAACAAAAGACGGTTATTCTGATAATATCCGCATGAACGAAAAAGATAAACTTTTATTCATGTTCCAAAAATCAATGTCATTAAAATAATGGAGCGGTCAGGAAATTTCTATAAGGCAATACGGTTGGGATATATACTTATCTCCATTCTTATCGGATGTATGGCATATAATAGCCTCTATGAATGGCAGGAGATAGAAGCATTAGAACTTGGCAATAAAAAAATAGACGAGCTCCGAAAAGAAATAAACAATATCAATATTCAAATGATAAAATTTTCTCTATTGGGTGAAACAATACTGGAATGGAACGATAAAGATATCGAGCATTACCATGCACGGCGTATGGCAATGGACAGTATGCTCTGCCGTTTCAAGGCCACCTATCCAGCAGAGCGCATCGATAGTGTGCGCAGTCTTTTAGAGGATAAGGAACGACAGATGTTCCAGATAGTCCGGTTAATGGATGAACAACAATCTATTAACAAGAAGATAGCCAATCAAATTCCGGTTATTGTACAGAAAAGTGTGCAGGAACAGTCCAAAAAGCCAAAACGAAAAGGTTTCTTAGGCATATTCGGCAAAAAAAAAGGAAGTAACTCCAGCAGTATCAACCACTATCCTTCATTCGGTCAATAGAAACGTAATCAGCGAACAGAAAGTGCAGGATCGCCAATTGTCGGAACAAGCCGACAGCCTTGCAGCTCGTAATGCAGAACTTAACAGACAACTGCAAGAATTGATTTGCCAAATAGAAGAAAAGGTACAAACCGAACTGCAAAGCCGGGAAAACGAAATAGTTGCCATGCGTGAAAAGTCATTTATGCAAGTAGGCGGTTTAATGGGATTCGTTCTTCTATTGTTGTTAATTTCCTACATCATCATACATCGTGATGCAAAAAGCATTAAACAATACAAGCACAAGACAACTGATTTGATAAGGCAACTGGAACAATCCGTACAACGGAACGAGGCACTGATAACGTCAAGGAAGAAGGCGGTACATACTATCACCCATGAACTGCGCACACCGCTGACAGCAATAACAGGCTATGCCGGACTGATACGGAAAGAACAGTGTGAGGATAAGTCCGGGCAGTATATCCAAAACATACTGCAATCCTCCGACCGTATGCGGGATATGCTTAACACTTTGCTTGACTTCTTCCGCCTGGACAACGGCAAGGAACAGCCCCGTCTGTCACCCTGCCGGATTTCAGCAATCACGCACACACTTGAAACGGAGTTCATGCCTGTTGCCGTGAACAAAGGGCTGTCCTTGTCCGTGAAGACTGGACACGATGCCATTGTATTGACCGACAAAGAGCGAATAATACAAATCGGGAATAACCTGCTGTCAAACGCTGTCAAGTTCACAGAAGAAGGCGGTGTTTCTTTGATTACTGAATATGATAATGGAGTTCTGACACTGGTCGTTGAAGATACAGGTACAGGCATGACAGAAGAGGAACAGAAACAAGCGTTCGGTGCGTTTGAACGTCTATCAAATGCCGCCGCAAAGGAGGGTTTCGGGCTTGGGCTTGCCATAATGCGTAATATTGTGTCGATGCTTGGCGGAACAATCCGTTTAGACAGCAAGAAAGGGAAAGGCAGTCGTTTCACAGTTGAAATTTCTATGCAGGAAGCTGAAGAACAGCTTGGATATACAAGCAATACACCTGTTTATCATAACAATAAATTCCATGATGTTGTCGCCATTGACAATGATGAGGTATTACTTCTGATGCTGAAAGAGATGTATTCCCAAGAAGGAATACACTGCGACACTTGCACCGATGCTGCGGCACTGATGGAAATGATACGCCAGAAAGAATACAGCCTGTTGCTGACAGACTTGAATATGCCCGATATAAACGGTTTCGAATTGCTGGAACTGTTGCGTTCGTCCAACGTGGGCAATTCACCAACAATCCCGGTGGTTGTGGCAACCGCTTCGGGCAGTTGTAACAAAGGGGAACTATTGGCAAAAGGCTTTGCCGGATGCCTGTTCAAACCGTTCTCCATATCGGAACTGATGGAGGTTTCCGACAGGTGTGCCATAAAAGCGACACCGGACGGGAAACCGGACTTTTCCGCCTTATTGTCCTATGGCAATGAAGCCGTCATGCTGGAAAAGTTGATAACTGAAACAGAAAAGGAAATGCAGGCGGTACGGGATGCAGCAAAAGAAAAAGACCTGCAAAAGCTGGATTCCCTGATCCACCACCTGCGCAGTTCGTGGGAGGTGCTCCGTGCCGACCAACCGCTGAATGTACTTTACGGATTGCTTCGTGGCGATGCTCTCCCGGATGGTGAAGCGTTAAGCCATGCCGTGACTGCCGTGCTGGATAAGGGAGTGGAAATAATACGGTTGGCAGAAGAGGAAAGGAGAAAATACGAAGATGAATAAGACAAAAATAATTGTGGTGGAAGACAACATCGTGTATTGCGAATATGTCTGCAATATGCTGTCACGGGAGGGCTACCGCAATATGAAGGCTTACCACCTCTCAACCGCGAAGAAACATCTGCAACAGGCAACAGATAATGATATCGTGGTTGCCGACCTGCGTCTGCCTGACGGCAGTGGCATAGACCTTTTGTGCTGGATGCGAAAGGAGGGAAAGATGCAGCCCTTCATCATTATGACCGACTACGCCGAAGTTAATACCGCCGTGGAAAGCATGAAACTCGGCTCGATAGACTATATTCCCAAACAGCTTGTGGAGGATAAACTTGTCCCCCTGATCCGTTCCATACTGAAAGAACGTCAGGCAGGACAACGCCGTATGCCTATATTCGCCCGTGAAGGTTCCGCCTTTCAGAAAATCATGCACCGCATAAGGCTGGTAGCCGCCACCGATATGAGCGTGATGATATTTGGTGAGAACGGCACGGGCAAGGAGCATATTGCCCACCTGTTGCATGACAAGAGCAAACGTGCAGGCAAGCCATTTGTGGCGGTGGACTGCGGTTCACTCTCCAAAGAGCTTGCACCGTCGGCTTTCTTCGGACACGTCAAAGGTGCATTTACAGGTGCGGACAATGCCAAGAAAGGATATTTCCATGAGGCGGAAGGCGGCACGTTGTTTCTGGACGAGGTAGGAAACCTCGCGTTGGAAACCCAACAGATGTTGCTCCGTGCCATACAGGAGAGGCGGTATCGCCCGGTCGGAGACAAGGCAGACCGGAATTTCAATGTCCGCATCATCGCTGCTACCAATGAAGATTTGGAGGTATCGGTGAATGAAAAGCGTTTTCGGCAGGATCTTCTGTACCGCCTGCACGACTTCGGGATAACCGTTCCTCCGTTGCGTGACTGTCAAGAAGACATTATGCCGCTGGCAGAGTTCTTCCGTGATATGGCAAACAGAGAGCTGGAGTGTAGCGTGAGCGGGTTCAGTTCCGAAGCACGTAAAGCGTTGCTGACACACGCATGGCCGGGCAACGTGCGGGAACTTCGGCAGAAAGTTATGGGTGCTGTATTGCAGGCGCAGGAAGGTGTTGTCATGAAAGAGCATCTGGAACTTGCCGTGACGAAACCGACCTCTACTGTCAGCTTCGCCTTGCGCAATGACGCGGAGGATAAGGAGCGGATATTGCGTGCGTTGAAACAGGCAAACGGCAACCGGAGTGTCGCCGCAGAACTGCTCGGCATAGGCAGGACAACACTATACAGCAAACTTGAAGAGTATGGACTTAAATATAAATTCAAGCAATCATAGCCCGTAATTCACTGAATTTGGCTATCTTTGCATAACATTTGAGAAAAACGGCGATTGGCAGGAGCTTTTCGCCGCCAACATATAGGATAAGACCGCAAGGCGTTTCAAGCGAAAATCTGGTAAATTGGAACTACGGAGACGATTGCGTGATGCTTATGCTATGCTTACGCATAGCGTGCATTCACGTACTCTCCGTAAAGGCTTTACCAGAGCCATCGCTTGAAGGTAGTGTGAATTGCACGCTACTTTTTTACCCTTGCCTAACGAAAGGAAACGATTATGGGTAAAGTTCAGATTCTCGCCGTACTGACGATGGACGGATGTCTTTCTTCAGAGTTATATGATAAAGCACATCAGGATTTGTGCCTTGACCGTTGCGGTCTTGATGAAATCAGGAAGAAAGCCTTTTACCGTGTGACACCGGACTATTCCATTTCAATGCTGCACGAATGGAGAAAAGACTGCACAAACATCCGTTACCTCGCGGAAGCCACACCGGACACGGCAGACTATATAAACGGACTGCTGCGGATGCACGCTGTGGATGAAATCATACTATACACCGTTCCTTTCATATCCGGAAGCGGACGACATTTTTTTAAGTCGGCTCTGCCAGAGCAACACTGGACGCTTTCCTCTTTGAAAAGCTATCCCAACGGTGTATGTCGCATTATCTATATCCTTGATAAAAAAGCAAGATAGCCAAAATGTGCGGCAAGCATACATTTCTATTTTCAGGAATAGAATAAATGTTCCGATTACAAACAATTTAAGTCGGAGATAATTTGTCCTTGTGAAAAAATACTGAATTTTATACCTCTGAAATCCAGCACTTTGTAAAATTGAGTGTTGGATTTTTTATTTTCTGCCGCGTTTTTTGCCAATTATATTCATGTGCGCACGCAGAAAACAAAGTGTAATTTTCAAAATTGACAGAACCATGAATTATTTCTTGCTGGCGGAAACCGACTTTTTCCGCCTGATAAACGAAGCCGGCGACTGCAATATGGAAACGGCATACACGGCTTTCGCCACCCAAGTGATCGAACTGTGCAACGGCGGCATGGACATGAACCTTACCGTCATCGCGCTTGCCTACATCGAAATCGAGTTGCAGCACCATCCCGTACGTAATCTGTCAGAAGAAAAAAGAGAGATTGCCGCCTACGTCAGCAAGGCTCTGTCTTTCGTAAGAAAGATGCAGAAATTCCTTGCCACGCCCCAAGTGCCACCACTAATATCCGCCAACAACGCAACAGAAACCACCGCCAGCCTTCTTCAATGGACGGGCAATGCCATCGACCTCGTGGAACTTATCTACGGCATAGACGTGATGGGCTGCATCAACAACGGCAATATGCCGCTCAAACAGCTCGCCCCACTTCTCTATAAGATATTCGGGGTTGATTCTAAAGACTGCTACCGCTTCTACACTGATATCAAACGCCGGAAGAACGAAAGCCGCACCTATTTCATTGACAGGATGCAGGAAAAACTGAACGAGAGAATGTTGCGTGATGAGGAGTTGGAGCGGATGAGAAAATAAAAAAATATCCATTACATATGAGAAGACAGGAATACTCGTATCCTGTCTTTTTATTTTCATTTAATTATATATTAATTAGCACAATATATGTGAGTTTTTCATTCCTATAAGGACAAATTTCAGAAACGTATGTCTGGTAAATTATTGAGTCATCATAGTATGAACATATATCATTACTAAAAACAATGAAACAACTTCCATAAGATTGTGGTTGTAAAAATCGCCATTTAATAGCCCGTTTTTTTTGTAAAATTCGCCAATTAAAAAAATATGATTATCTTTGCATTATATTTTATAAGGTATGGAAACAGTAAATAGAATACTTCAAGAGAAGATTACAGCACGAATCGCGCCCAATAAAGCAGTACTGATTTTTGGTGCTCGCCGTGTTGGTAAAACGGTAATGATGCGTAAAATTGTGGACAACTATTCAGGTAGGACGATGATGCTCAACGGCGAAGACTACGACACATTAGCACTATTGGAGAATCGCTCAATAGCCAATTATCGGCATTTATTGGATGGTATTGATTTGCTGGCTATTGATGAGGCACAGAACATACCACAAATCGGTAGTATTCTGAAGTTGATAGTTGATGAAATACCGGGAATAAGTGTCTTGGCAAGTGGTTCTTCGTCATTCGATTTGCTGAATAAGACTGGTGAACCGTTGGTCGGCCGCAGTACGCAATTTCTCCTTACACCATTCTCGCAACGGGAAATCGCACAGACGGAAACGGCACTTGAAACCCGCCAGAACCTCGAAGCGCGCTTGATTTACGGTTCCTATCCCGAAGTAGTAATGATGGAGAACTATGAACGTAAAACAGACTACCTACGTGATATTGTCGGTGCATACCTGCTTAAAGATATCTTAGCAATTGACGGCTTAAAAAATTCGAGCAAGATGCGCGATCTACTGCGATTGATAGCTTTTCAGTTGGGCAGCGAAGTTTCTTACGAAGAGTTAGGTAAACAACTCGGCATGAGCAAGACGACCGTTGAAAAATACCTCGACCTATTGGAAAAGGTCTTCGTTATCTATCGTCTGGGGGCTTATTCGCGTAACCTACGCAAGGAGGTTACAAAAGCTGGCAAGTGGTACTTCTACGACAACGGCATTCGCAATGCCATTATCGGGGCTTTCTCACCGCTGGCCATTCGGCAGGATGTCGGTGCGCTGTGGGAGAACTACATCATCGGAGAGCGGCGCAAAGCGAACTTCAATGAGGGACTGCACAGGGAGTTCTATTTCTGGCGCACCTACGACAAACAGGAAATCGACCTGATTGAGGAGAGTGCCGACAGTCTTACCGCCTTGGAGTTCAAGTGGGGAAATAAAATGCCGGCCGCACCGAAAGCCTTCCAAGAAGCCTATCCCTATGCCGAGTTTCATGTGGTAAATCGGGAGAATTATTTGGAGTTCGTATAATCAATAAATTACGTATATGGAAACAAAACTACAATCCAAACAGCAATATCCGCGGTTTATCCAAAATAAACCGTGTGGTATTGACAAATTCGATGGAGGTTCGCAAGAAAGGTTGGCAAAAACTATTGCTCGCCATTTTTGTCAGAATGATTCATTGGATGAGGAATGTACTTTACCTCGAATTATCGGCATCGAAGGTATTTGGGGATCTGGAAAATCCAACGTGGTTAAAATGTTGGAACGTGAATTATCAGACGACTATTACTTTTTTGAGTATGACGCATGGGGACATCAAGAGGACTTGCAACGCCGCTCTATATTGGAATTGCTTACAAGCAAACTTATTGATGATGGTATCCTATCTGGAAATGCAACAATAAAAGTCAAAGGTGGAGGTACGAAAACCGTATCATGGTCTGAAAAGCTGAAATATTTATTAGCCCGTAAAACGGAGACCGTAACCGAAAAATATCCCCTTATCAGTAATGGTATGGTTGCGGCATTTTTGGTTGCAGTTTTAACTCCGATATTTACATTTATTGCGTATGCAGTAAAACCTACACCCACAACATGGTGGTTTTCTTTATTGTCTATTATCATAGCTGCACTGCCAGTTCTTATTGCATTGTGCGTTTGGAAATGGGCATATAGCAAAGATCATAAATATGGATGGAGTTATATGTTAGCTATTTATCAAGATAAAGTCGAAAAGGACGTTTGCTATGAGACTTTGAGCGAAGACGAACCAACGGTTTACGAGTTCAAAACATGGATGCAAGACATTTCTGATTTTATCAAGGAAAAAGGACAACGTAAATTAGTCCTTGTTTTTGACAACATGGATCGTCTCCCCGCTGAAAAAGTAAAAGAATTATGGTCTTCTATCCATACGTTCTTCGCCGATAGCGGTTTTGAAAATGTTTGGGCTGTTATTCCTTTCGATGAAACACATTTAGCTTGTGCATTCGGAGATGAGACCGACGAACAAACGAAACAACTGACCAAGTATTTTATCAATAAAACTTTCCCTATTGTTTATCGTGTTGCTCCTCCTGTTATTACCGACTATCGAAGTATATTCAACAAACTGTTTGTTGAAGCATTTGGAGAAACAGAAAATGAAGCGAAAGAAACTATAAATCGGATATTCAGATTGGTAAATCCTAATGCCAATGTTAGGGAAATTATATCATATATCAATGAGATGGTCGCTCTTAAACAAGAGTGGTGTAACGAAATTTTGATGATAAACATAGCATTGTTCTGTTTGAAGAAGACGGATATTCTGGCAAATCCAGTAGAACAAATATTGTCCGGCGACTATCTGAATGGCATTCAAACAATAATTAACAATGATCTGCAAACACAACGCGAAATTGCAGCTTTGGTATATGGTGTCGATGTTGAAGATGCTCGACAAATTCCATTGAAAAAATATATTGAAGGCTGCATCAACGGAGAAGAAGACCACGACATAAATCAATATGCAGAGACTAATAAACAATTTGACACTGTATTAGAAGAAGTTATACAATGTATGGACAATGCGCTTATCGATAAGATTATACATTGTTTGCATAAATTAACTCGAAAGAGCGATGTTATTCTGCGTGTATGGCAAAGAATAGCACAATTGAAATTAAAAGAATCCATAGAGAAGCAGGTGTTCCCTGTCGAATACCAAGAACTGCTGTTGCATTTAGACACGGAAAGCCAAAACCATGTGATTGCTCAATTATATAAGAAGATAGTTCGGTTCAATGACTTCAATGGCGGCGACTATTTCAAAACGTTAGATGCAATAGACAGGTTTATTGCGCAAAATAAGTTGGCGTGCGATTTTACGTCATTGATTGAAGCAAAAACAGTCAAGCCAAATACATTTATCGATTATATTCAAGCTGCAAATGCAACAGATGCTGCCTATCGGGATAACGCGACAACTAAAGCATATAAATATTATCAAGTAGCAACAAATTCGGAGGCGCTCGATAATTATTTGGCAAACTTACTACCCGATAATTTCGACCATGCAGATATTGTAAAAACGTTAAAAGATAATTCTACCTATACGTTTCCAACGCTTTTGCAAGCGATCACGAATTGCATTGATGAACAGAATGTAAATAAAGATAATATAGGGGCTATATTTACAACCTATCGTTTATTGGCATCTGACGAAGAAAGACCTTTACCTGTAACGTTAGATTCAACCTACATAAATCAGTTGCATTCTGAATTAGAAACTGATGGCCGAAACATTAAAGAGTCTGGATATTACGATTTAGTCGCCATGCAATTGGCACATGGTCATTCCGTTTCCTTAATAGAGGGTGGAGATATAAAATATGTTGCAGAACTCATGGACTATTATGTGGATCATGGAGACTTATTAGTAAATAGTGTGGGATGGAATATACCGCTATTAAATGAAACACTACAATACATGGTAAATCATAAACTTGGCTATAAATTATTGCTCTCAGACATATTGCCCCAATTTGAAGATATTAAGAACAGAATAGGTGTAACGGATGAGGTATTTATCGAGCATTTAGCAGAGTGGAATACCGATTTGGATAAGTATATCACTAAGAACAATATTAAAGATGTAATTCCTGACGCATCTTTTTACGATTTGACCACTAAAATAAGCAATGTCCTGACCGATCATATCAATAAAATAGCGTTCGAAGCGTTGTCTGAAATAAGTGTTGATACATTATACGCCCAAAGAACAGCACATACATCATATTATTGGTTTGTCGCAATAAAACATTTACTGGCTAAAATCAAATCCTTGCCAGATAACTTGACTGAATTTGGCAAAAAGATTCTGATGGATATTGCTTCTGGAACTCAAAGTTTGAATCCTTTCCCTAATTGTTTCAAGAATATAGTTGAAAGATTGGATAAACGAAAAATTAAATCGACAGTTACCGATATAAGAAATGATTTCTGCATCGGTAAAAAGACTATCAATGCAATAAAGTTTCAATTTTTCGAAACATGGCTTAGATCGCATGGTAATTTGAAAAGTCAAGCTGGAGACGTTATTGATAAAATAGTGAAACCTGTAATTTCCGATGGGGCATGCCGTTCATTGATTCTGCAAAACAAAGATTTTTATATGGATTTAATAAATACAGCAGGGGATGATGCTTATGAATTGAAAAAGAGTCTCCGAAACCTCATACAAAAAGATTCAGATCCGCAATTGGTTAAATTTGTCAATTCGATAGATTCAGTACCTGAGGTTGAAACCGCGTAAGTATTTGTCTAACAAGTCCGAATTTTACGATTTTACCCGTCAGAACTGAAGTGCCCCCCAAAAAAATTGTATCCAACTTTTGGGGGTCACTTCAAACTTCGATAGGGATAATTTTCAATTTTGGGGACTTGTTAGACAGTCTCATTATCTGGTAGCAGTTTACACAGCACCGGATCGTTTTTGATACGCTCCAGTTCCTCCTGCACAATCTGCTTCACCTCTTCCTTGATGCGCCGGTAGTTCGCCTGCACCGTTTCCTTCATGCGGTCGTTGCCGTCCTCGTCCGTGAAGTTTGTAATGACGGGAATTTTCTTGTAGGCACTTTCTTCCCGTTTCACCTTTTCGGCATCCACCACAATCTCGCAATGAAAAATCTTCTGCTCGATACGCTCGTTGAAGTTGTCGGATACAGAACCGACAAACATTCCCTGCGTAAGCCCGGAAATCTTACTCGGTGGAATGAGCGCGTCCATCTGCGTGTTGATGGAGGTGGAAACATCCTGCCGGTTGATGGAGATGGACTGCCGTTTCTGCAACACCTTACCGAACCGCTCGGAGAGCGTCTTGGCTGTTTCCCCCACCACCTGACCGGAGAAAATATTGCCGACAGTGTTCATCACCACTTTCGCCTCTTTGTCCCCGTAGTCACGCACTAACTGGCTGAAATCCTGAAAGCCCAGACACACGGCAACCTTGTTGCTTCGGGCGGTAGCTATAAGATTGTCCAACCCTTTGAAGTATATTGTGGGCAACTCGTCGATGATGACCGATGACTTCAGCATCCCCTTCTTGTTGATGAGCTTCACGATACGGGAATTATACAGACCGAGTGCCGCACCGTAGATATTCTGACGGTCGGGATTGTTACCCACGCAGAGGATTTTCGGCTCTTCGGGATTGTTGATGTCCAGCGTAAACTCGCTGTCTGACATCACCCAGTAGAGCTGCGGTGAAATCATCCTCGAAAGCGGGATTTTTGCCGACGCTATCTGACCCATGAGCTGCTCCGCAGCCCCTCCAAGCCACGCATCCATGAACGGCGAAAGGTAGTTCTCCAGCTCCGGATAAGAGGTCAGTATCGGAAATATATCCTCGTAACGGCGGTTCAGAAACTCGATAGCATGGGGAAACGTGCAAAACTTCCCGTTCTGATAGATTTTGAGATACCAGATAATACTGGCAAACAGAATGATAGGTGACTCCACGAAGAAGTCGCCCTGCTTTTGCACCCACGTTTTATTGAGGTTGAGCATTATTGTGTAGGCACTCTCATAGGCATCCGTAATATCTTCCATAAAATCCGGGTGAATGGGATTGCACCGATGAGAGCGTCGCGGGTCGTCGAAGTTGATCACATAGAACTTCGGCTTTACCTTGTAGCCGTCCGGGTGGTTCAGCAAATGGTTGTAGGCAATAGTAGATAGGTCGGGATACTTGAAATCGTAGATGTATTGACTAAAGCCCTTTTCAATCTGTTGCTTGATAAAATTGTTTACCACGGCATAGGACTTGCCGCTGCCCGGCGTACCCAACACGATGGACGCACGGAAGGGATTAACTACATTGATCCAACCGTTGTTCCAGCGTTTCCTGTAATAGAAACGTGTCGGCAGATTGACCGAATACTCGCTTTCGATAAGCCTCGTTTCCTGCATGAAACTCTCGTTCTCGTTGTTGAAAACATCCTCCATCAAATTGTGTTTCAACAGGCGGCTCATCCACAGACCACCCATCAACAGGCAGACATAGCCCGTTCCAATGGTAAGGACATACAGTCCCGTCACCGCTTCAAGCGGCAGCGGCAGGGGCAGCAACCACCAGTTCAGGAAAAACAGCACGAACCCGACGGCAAATGCTGTCCAGATTCTCCCCCAAGTGATTTTCTCACCCTTGACACCCTTCGTACCCAGACAGGACAAGGCAAGCAAAAGGACGGAAAACAGCTTCGTGTAGAGAATGGAATGGAACAGCCCCGCCGTGCGGTCGAAGTTCAGAAGGATTTTGTCCACCACGCCGATGTTCACGCCCCACAGCCGGATGGCTTCGTAGCAGAACCAGTACACGTTCATGACCACTAAAATGATACTCACGGCACGCAGAAAATCCATGATTTTCGCCAATGCCCTCAAATCGTCTTCTTGTTGTGACATACATTGATTTTTTAATTGTTGATACTCTGATTACATACCCAAGCCCTTGCGTTTTTTCTTCTTTTTGCGCTTCATCGCCCGGATGAAAGCCTCTTCCTCGGCATCTACCGCCGGACCTTCGGGAGTGAGCAAGCCCATACCGCCCGATATATCTTCACTGTCGTAGGCGGTCTGCCCGTGTGCCTTGTCCGCAGCATCCACAGGGATGGATAGCGGTATCGGCGGTTGTCCGGCGTATGGCAGGGTGAAGTGTTCCTGCAAGGCATTCGCCGAAAGCTCCTTACCCATGCGCGAACCGTTCAGCACGCATCCCGTGCGGTGGTCGATGAAGGTAGCCCCATAGATGCGCCCTTCCTCTGTGTAGCGCAGTACGGTGTCGATGCCCTTCTCTTTGAGTTGGGATACAAATTTGTCCTTGTCATAAGTGCCTTGCAGCACGGAAAGGACGGTGCGTTTCGTCATGTCTGCCAGTTTCCTATCCTTGATTTCCGATTTGGAACGGACAAACTTCTTCTGTACGGCTTCATAGCCTGCGGACTTCCCGAAAAGCGAGGATTTGAACGGGTTGCCCACCTTGTTACCCTTGTCGTCCGTGACGGAATAGACCAGCCCGTGATACTCCCGTCCGCGCACGTTGCCCCTCGCTTCCTCCACCGTCATATTATATAAGGAAAGGAGCGCACGGTATTCGCCCATCGTCTGGAAACGGTACTGCCCATTCAGAGCCTTCACGGTGTTGCCTACCTGCTTCTTCACATCACCTGCCGATGCGGCCACCTTGCGCAACGGATTATCCAATCTCTGATTTTTACGTTCTGCCGGATGCAATCCGTACTTCTGTTCCAGTTCCCTGCGGATACGGTCGCTGCGGCGGTAGAGAAAATCCCGGTTGAGCCTTTTCCCGTTCTCGTCCACGTTGACCGTCACGATGTGCAGGTGGTGGCGGTCGATGTCCTCGTGCTTGAATACAAGATAAGGCTGGTTTCCGAAACCGAGTTTTTCCAGATACTCGCGGGCGATATTCTGCAACTCAATATCGGTCAGCACATCCTCCGGGTGCGGGTTGAGAGAGATATGCACCACCGGCTTCTCGATCTTCATCTGCGGTGGCAGGAAGGTGAGAAAACCCTCCATCGCCTTGCCTATGTCCACCGTTCCCGAACCGTCATTGTAGATGCGGTTGGTGGTGAGAAGCCGCCCCTGCGCCTCGTTAATCTTCTCCCCGTTGTAGGCAATCGCGCCGTACAACGAACTTCCTACACTGATTTTTGCGACCATTTTGCCTCCATTTCCCTTGAAAGTTCCACAATCCGGCGGCTCAGTTTCACGAGTTCGACGGTGTGTTGCTCTAATTTGTAGAGCAACGCCATCGCCTTTTTCTCTGAAAAATGCAGCCTCAGTTCCTTCACGACTTGGTTGTAATTCGTACCCACGGCACGGAATTGTGCATGAAAATCCGACAGTTTGGTGTAATAGTCCACCAACGTCTTGTCCACCTTCAGCACCTTGAACGGTTGCCCGAAGAAGTGCGCTTTGAGGAAAACAGACCGTGCATAGACACCCGATTTTCCGAACATGGCGAGGAAACGGTTGTGTTCCTCCTCGTTGAAACGGACGGTGTACCGGTACACCGCCGGATCAAGTTTGGGATTTCTCCCTGATTTGCTTTTCCTTTTCTCTTTCATATTACTTTGGATTTAGCGGATTGACGGCATAAGCCGCCGCTTCGGATTACAGCACCGCAGTTCTGAAAGGCTTCCCGACTTCGGAGGGAAAGCCCGCCCCCTGCAAGGGCAAGTGCTTTTCGTGGCTGCTCAAAATATTTTGAGCGGCTGAAAAGACATCTTGCTATGTTCAGGTGAACATAAAAATCCGTCAGGGGACGGATTGGGAAAATACCTTTCAGGACTCCGGGCCGCGCGTCATCGGCGAACCCTGCTGTCCGGGTGCAAAGTTACGCCCTTAAAGCGGTATCGGACAGATGCTTGACCCGGTCAATGACTGCCAACCGGCGCAACGTGCCGCCACTTGCCGGAGAAGTGATACAGGTTCCAAAATATACTTGTTTATTTGCAGCATGATTCAAGAAACGAACGATTTGAAGATATGATAAACGGAACATTCAAATACCCGGAAATCCGCTTCTTCGGATACTTGCCGAAACGGATACCCGAACCGTCGGAAACCCGGTTCTCCGACAATTCGGTGACGTATGGATTCAATGACTTCATGACGCAATGTCGTCAATCACCATTTGTCCGACGCACCGCTTCACCACAGAACCGGATACGCGACGACCCGCCTGCGTGTGTAGTCACGGAAGCGGATGGTGCGACAGCCAAATCCGTATGGAAACAGAAAAACAAATCATCAACAATTAAAATAAATGGAACTATGAGTAAGGAAATCTTCGTTGCATTCGCAACACAGAAAGGTGGCATCGGCAAATCCACTGTCACGGCACTTGCCGCCAGCTACCTGCACAACGTGAAAGGCTACAATGTCGCCGTCGTGGACTGCGACGACCCGCAGCACAGCATCCACGGGCTGCGCGAACACGAAATGGGGCTTATCGACAGCAGCACCTACTTCAAGGCTCTCGCTTGCGACCATTTCCGCCGGATCAAAAAGAACGCCTACACCATCGTCAAAAGCAATGCGGTGAACGCCCTCGACGATGCCGAGAGGATGATTGCCACTGAGGACGTGAAACCCGACGTGGTGTTCTTCGACATGCCCGGCACACTCCGAAGCAACGGCGTGATAAAGACGCTCTCGCAGATGGACTACATTTTCACTCCGCTGAGTGCCGACCGCTTTGTCGTGGAGAGTACCCTGAAATTCGTCACGATGTTCCGCGACAGGCTGATGACTACCGGACAGGCGAAAACAAAGGGGCTGCATCTGTTCTGGACGATGGTGGACGGCAGGGAGAGGAACGACTTGTACGGCATCTACGAGGAAGTGATAGCCGAAATGGGCTTTTCGGTACTTTCCACCCGCTTGCCCGACAGCAAGAAGTTCCGCCGTGACCTTTCGGAAGAGCGCAAGAGCGTTTTCCGCTCCACCATCTTCCCGATGGACACGGCACTGCTGAAAGGGAGTGGCATCCGGGAGTTTTCCGAAGAGATAAGCGACATCATCAGACCGCAGTGAGCATGGGCAGCAGGAAAGTGAACACGGAAGGCATCGACGAGGAACTGCTGTTAGCCTCCATCGGGCGGCGCACACAGGACGGGACACTGCGCCCCGCACAGGAAGTACCCGCAGCTGCACCGACCGAAGAGGACACCGCCGCACCGGAACCATCTCCTGTGCAACCCGTAACACGGGAAAAAGCGCAGAGGGAAAGTGGACGCCGGAAAAGGCAGGACGAGGACTACAACGAGCTATTCCTGCGCCGCAACGAGATAAAGACCCGCCAATGTGTCTATATCAGCCGTGACGTCCACGGCAAGATCCTCAGAATCGTGAACGACATCGCCGGAGGGGAAATCTCAGTAGGCGGATATGTGGATACCGTGCTGCGCCAGCATCTGGAACAGCACAAGGAGAGAATCAACGAACTGTACAAGAAACAACGTGAAGATCTGATTTGAAAATGGAAAAAGAAATGACACCGAATGAAAAAAGACCACAGCAAGACTGCGGAGGTATGTTTACCCAAGTGCAGGCGAGTGTGGAAATACTGTCGCCTGTCCCGGTAAGCGGCAAATGCAGTGAGAAGGACTATGAACGCCTGTTCATCCGCGACCCGGAAGTAAAGGCACGTGAGGGGAAGATGGCGTATGTGCGCCCGGAGTACCACGAGCGTATCATGCGTATCACCCGTGTAATCGGGCATGACCGGCTTACGCTGTCCGCTTACATCGACCATGTGCTGACGCACCACTTCAACCAGTGCGAAGATGCGATAAAGAGCCTTTATGCCCGAAATTACAATTCAGTATTCTAACCAAAAACGGAAGGATATGAATTACACAATCAGCATGACAGACATTCTGCTGGCGGTATCGGTCGGCTGCAACCTCTGGTTCCTGTTCCTGCTCCTTTACGAGCGCATCATGGACACGCGGATTGTCCGCTTCTTCAAGGGCATTGTCGGATTATGGCGGTCACTGGACGGGAATGAGGCTAAACGCATAGCGGCACACGAGGAAGTCCCTGCGGAAAAGGCGGACATCATCGGCAAGAGCCGTTTCAGGATGGCATCCACCCGGACAACCGCTGCCATACCGACGCAAGAAGCCGCCACTATTGAAAAAGGCATTGAGCTGTCGGAGGAAGAGGCTACTTTTGACGACGGAAAAACGGGAAACGCATCCCGCCCGGCACAAGTCCCGGAGGAAAAACTCGATGAGACCTTCACGAGCATACCGCCGGAGGAACTGGGATACGGGGACGACGAACCGGAAGAGGACGCCTCGGACACGCCACGGGCTTCGGGCAGCAGCTTTGACGAGATTGACGACGCCTGCAAGACCGCCAAAAACCCGGACGCGACACAGGCGGAACGTGAAAAGGCGGCTAAGGTGTTCACCGACATGGAGGGCACGGAGTTGTACGAGAAAATGATGGAAGGCTCTTCGGAGATAGGCATCCGCATCAAGGGGCTTATCGAGATTCGGCTGAAGAAATCTGAAAAGGAGTTCGTCGTGCCGGACAACATCGAGGAGTTCGACATTCGCAACTATGTATGACAACAATAAAAGAAATGAACATGAAAGAATGACATCAACCCACGCGGCGAGGAAACGCAAGGCGCATCCCCATCCGCAACGGACACGCCCACGTCCGTGGAAACAAACGGGCATCCACTAAAACCAAAGTAAAGAAACAAAGTATCAACCGCCCGACAAAGGACCATCCACCCTTTTGACGGCAAAAAACAAGAACAGTTTATGAACAAGAACATCTTGAAAAACAGAAAAGCAATCCTCTCCGCGGCACTTGTCATCGCCGCAACCGCCTCCGCTTTCGCGCAGGGAAACGGCATCGCGGGCATCAACGAAGCCACCTCTATGGTGAGTTCTTATTTCGACCCCGGAACTAAACTGATATACGCCATCGGTGCAGTCGTCGGGCTTATCGGGGGCGTAAAAGTGTACGGCAAGTTTTCATCGGGCGACCCCGACACCAGCAAGACAGCCGCCTCGTGGTTCGGCGCGTGCATCTTCCTGATTGTTGCCGCCACCATCCTGCGCTCATTCTTCCTTTAATAAATAATGTATGGCTGAATACCCAATCAACAAGGGTATCGGCCGTCCGGTAGAGTTCAAGGGCTTGAAGGCACAGTACCTCTTCATCTTCTGCGGAGGTCTGCTGGCTCTCTTCGTCCTGTTCGTCATCCTCTACATGGTCGGTATCGACCAGTGGATATGTATCGGCTTCGGCGCGGCATCGTCCTCCCTCCTTGTATGGCAGACCTTCGCGCTGAACGCCCGGTACGGTGAACACGGGCTGATGAAATTAGGAGCGGCACGGAGCCATCCCCGATACCTTATCAACCGGCGGCGGATAACCCGTCTGTTCAAACGACAACGAAAGGAAGAAAGACAATGAGGAATACATCGAAAATGACAACACTGGAAAACAGGTTCCCACTTTTAGCGGTGGAGCATGGCTGCATCATCTCAAAGGACGCCGACATCACGGTGGCTTTCGAGGTGGAACTACCGGAACTTTACACCGTGACGGGTGCGGAGTACGAGGCGATACACAGTTGCTGGTGCAAGGCTATCAAGGTGCTGCCGGACTACTCCGTCGTCCACAAACAGGACTGGTTCATCAAGGAACGCTACAAACCGGAGCTTCAGAAGGACGACATGAGCTTTTTAAGCCGCTCTTTCGAGCGTCACTTCAACGAGCGTCCGTACCTGAAACACACCTGCTACCTCTACCTGACCAAGACAACAAAGGAGCGTAACCGGATGCAGAGCAATTTCAGCACGCTGTGCCGGGGACATATCATCCCGAAGGAGCTGGACAGGGAAACCACGACCAAGTTCTTGGAAGCCTGCGAACAGTTCGAGCGCATCATGAACGACAGCGGGCTTGTCAGGCTGCGCCGCCTCTCCACCGATGAGATTGTGGGTACTGAGGGAAAGACGGGACTTATTGAACGCTACTTCTCGCTCATGCCGGAAGGTGACACCACCTTGCAGGACATCGAGCTTTCGGCAAGGGAGATGCGCATCGGCGACAACCGCCTGTGTCTGCACACCCTCTCCGACGCGGAAGACCTGCCGGGCAAGGTGGCTACCGACACCCGTTACGAGAAGCTCTCCACCGACCGGAGTGACTGCCGACTGTCATTCGCCTCCCCGGTGGGGCTTCTGCTCTCCTGCAACCATATCTACAACCAGTATGTGCTGATAGACAACAGTGAGGAAACCTTGCAGAAGTTCGAGAAGTCCGCCCGTAACATGCAGTCGCTATCTCGCTATTCAAGGAGCAACAGCATCAACCGCGAGTGGATAGACCAATACCTGAACGAAGCCCATTCCTACGGACTGACCTCGGTACGGGCACACTTCAACGTCATGGCGTGGAGCGACGATGCGGAGGAACTGAAGCATATCAAGAACGACGTGGGCAGCCAGTTGGCAAGCATGGAATGCGTGCCGCGCCACAACACCATCGACTGCCCGACACTCTACTGGGCGGCGATACCCGGCAATGCGGCGGACTTCCCGGCGGAAGAGAGTTTCCACACCTTCATCGAACAGGCGGTGTGCCTGTTCACAGAGGAAACCAACTACCGCAGCTCGCTCTCGCCCTTCGGCATCAAGATGGTGGACAGGCTCACGGGAAAACCGCTGCACCTTGACATCTCCGACCTGCCCATGAAGCGAGGTATCACGACCAACCGCAACAAGTTCGTGCTGGGTCCTTCGGGCAGCGGCAAGTCTTTCTTCATGAACCACCTCGTGCGCCAATATTATGAGCAAGGCGCACATGTGGTATTGGTGGACACGGGAAACTCCTATCAGGGCTTGTGCGGCATGATCCGACGCAAGACAGGCGGAGCGGACGGTGTGTATTTCACCTACACGGAAGATAAGCCCATCAGCTTCAACCCGTTCTACACCGACGATTACATCTTCGACGTGGAGAAGAAGGACAGCATCAAGACCCTGTTGCTGACGCTCTGGAAGTCGGAGGACGACAAGGTGACAAAGACGGAGAGCGGCGAGCTGGGCAGTGCCGTGAGTGCCTATATTGAGCGCATCCAATCCGACCGTAGCATCGTGCCGTCGTTCAACACCTTCTACGAGTATATGCGTGACGACTACCGCAAGGAACTGGCACAGCGTGACATCAAGGTGGAGAAGTCCGACTTCAACATCGACAACATGCTCACCACCATGCGGCAGTATTACCGGGGCGGGCGTTACGATTTCCTGCTCAACTCCACGGAGAACATCGACCTGCTCGGCAAGCGGTTCATCGTCTTCGAGATAGATTCGATTAAAGAAAACCGCGAACTGTTCCCCGTCGTGACCATCATCATCATGGAAGCCTTCATCAACAAGATGCGGCGGCTGAAAGGCGTGCGGAAACAGCTTATCGTGGAAGAGGCTTGGAAGGCCCTCTCATCGGCGAACATGGCTGAATATCTGCGCTATATGTATAAGACGGTCAGAAAATATTACGGCGAGGCAATCGTGGTGACGCAGGAGGTGGACGACATTATCAGTTCTCCGGTGGTCAAAGAGAGCATTATCAACAACTCGGATTGTAAAATCCTGCTTGACCAAAGGAAATATATGAACAAGTTCGACCAGATACAGGCGTTGCTCGGACTGACGGAAAAGGAGAAGTCGCAGATACTCTCCATCAACATGGCGAACAACCCTTCACGGCTCTACAAGGAGGTGTGGATAGGCTTGGGCGGCACGCAGTCGGCGGTCTATGCCACGGAGGTCAGCGCGGAAGAGTATCTGGCGTACACCACCGAGGAAACGGAAAAAGTGGAGGTTTACCGTCTGGCGGAGAAGCTGGGCGACGACATCGAAGCCGCCATCCGGCAGCTTGCCGAAAGGCGGAGAAACAAGGAATAACTAAAAAACAGAATGTATCAACCAAAAAAGAAAAACGCGTATGAATTTACCAAAAGTGAAAATGCTGCAAGTCAGCAAGTGCCTTATCGGATTGGCGGTCATGATGCTGCAATCCTGCGACGTGGCCGACAACCGCCGCGACATGCTGTGCGGGAACTGGGAGAGCGTGGAGGGAAAACCTGACGTGCTTATCTACAAGGAGGGCGAAGCCTACAAAGTGACGGTGTTCCGTCGTAGCGGTCTGCGCCGCAAGCTCAAGCCGGAAACCTATCTCTTGCAGGAGGAGAACGGCAACCTGTTCATGAACACCGGCTTCCGCATCGACGTGTCCTACAACGAGGCCACGGATGTGCTGACTTTCTCGCCAAACGGGGACTATGTGCGGGTGAAGCCGCAGCCGGGACATCCGACCGAAGAATAACAACCACTAAAATCCAAAGTAACATGAGAACAAGAATAACAATGATTATCTGCCTGTGCCTGCTTTTCGCGGGCAGGGCAAGCGCACAGTGGGTCGTAAGCGATCCGGGCAATCTAGCGCAGGGCATCATCAATGCCTCCAAAAACATCATCCATACCTCCAAGACCGCCACGAACATGGTGAGCAACTTTCAGGAGACGGTGAAAATCTATCAGCAGGGCAAGAAGTATTACGATGCCCTCAAATCGGTGAACAATCTGGTCAAGGACGCCCGCAAGGTGCAGCAGACCATCCTGATGGTGGGCGACATCACAGACATCTATGTGAACAGTTTCCAACGGATGCTCCGTGACGGGAATTTCAGACCCGAAGAGCTTTCCGCAATCGCTTTCGGCTACACGAAACTGCTGGAGGAAAGCAACGAAGTGTTGACGGAACTCAGGAACGTGGTGAACATCACCACGCTCTCCATGACCGACAAGGAGCGCATGGACGTGGTGGAACGCTGCCACTCGAAGATGAAGCGTTACCGCAACCTCGTGAGCTACTACACGAACAAGAACATCTCCGTGAGTTACCTGCGTGCGAAAAAGAAGAACGACCTCGACCGCATCATGGGGCTGTACGGGAACATGAACGAAAGATACTGGTAGCCTATGAAGTTCGACAACCTTCATCAGATTTTACGTTCACTTTATGAGCAGATGATGCCGCTGTGTGGGGACATGGCTGGTGTGGCGAAAGGCATCGCCGGGCTGGGTGCGCTGTTCTACGTCGCCTACCGGGTATGGCAGTCGCTGGCGAGAGCTGAACCGATAGACGTATTCCCGATGCTCCGTCCTTTTGCCATCGGTCTGTGCATCATGTTCTTCCCGACTGTGGTGCTGGGCACGATAAACAGCATCCTCTCACCCGTCGTACAGGGCACGGCAAAGATGCTGGAGGCGGAAACGCTGGACATGAACCGATACCGGGAGCAGAAGGACAAACTGGAATACGAGGCGATGGTACGCAACCCCGAAACCGCCTACCTCGTGTCCAACGAGGAATTTGACAAGCAACTGGAGGAACTCGGCTGGTCGCCCTCCGACATGGTGACGATGGCGGGAATGTATATCGACCGGGGAATGTACAACATGAAGAAGAGCATCCGCGACTTCTTCCGCGAGATACTCGAACTGCTGTTCCAAGCCGCCGCCCTCGTGATAGACACCGTCCGCACCTTCTTTCTCGTGGTGCTGGCGATTCTCGGTCCGATAGCCTTCGCCCTGTCGGTATGGGACGGTTTCCAAAACACGCTCACGCAGTGGATATGCCGCTATATACAGGTCTATCTGTGGCTACCGGTATCGGACATGTTCAGCACCATACTGGCGAAGATACAGGTTCTGATGCTGCAAAACGACATCGAGCGGATGCAGGCAGACCCGAACTTCTCGCTGGATTCGAGCGACGGGGTGTATATCGTATTCCTCTGCATCGGCATCATCGGCTACTTTACCATTCCCACCGTTGCGGGCTGGATTATCCAAGCCGGAGGCATGGGCGGTTACGGTCGCAACGTGAACCAGATGGCGGGACGAGCCGGAAGCATGGCGGGCAGCGTGGCGGGTGCAGCCGCAGGAAACGCAGTCGGACGTGTCGGCAAATTGCTGAAATAATCAATGTGCAATCATAAATTGGAAAATATAAATGGAATTCAAATCACTTAGAAACATCGAATCGTCGTTCAGGCAGATACGCCTGTTCGGTATCGTCTTCCTCTCGCTGTGCGCCGTGGTGACGGTGTGGAGCGTGTGGAACTCCTACCGTTTCGCAGAGAAGCAACGGGAGAAAATCTATGTGCTGGACAACGGCAAGAGCCTGATGCTCGCCTTGTCTCAGGATTTGTCGCAGAACCGCCCGGCGGAGGCACGGGAACATGTGCGCCGTTTCCACGAGATGTTCTTCACGCTATCACCTGAAAAAAGCGCGATTGAACACAACGTGAAACGTGCCTTGCTGCTGGCGGACAAGAGCGTGTACCACTATTATTCGGACTTCGCGGAGAAGGGGTACTACAACCGCATCATCGCCGGGAACATCAACCAAGTGCTGAAGGTGGACAGCGTGGTGTGCGACTTCAACGCCTATCCCTACCGTGCCGTGACCTACGCCACACAGAAAATCATCCGGCAGAGCAACGTCACCGAGCGCAGCCTCGTGACCACCTGCCGCCTGCTGAACGCATCGCGGTCGGATGACAACCCGAACGGTTTTACCATCGAGGGTTTCACCATCATTGAGAACAAGGATTTACAGACTATCAAACGGTAACAGGACATGAAAAGTATCAGAAAATCAATGTGGGGCATGTATTGGAAACTCCACGACAAACGGAAACGCTTGGCGGCAAGTCTCAAAGGGTATCTGGACGGCTTGCCGCCGGAAACACGCCGCCGCATCGTGCTGGGGATGTTCGCCGCCTTCGCGGTGCTTGCCCTTTACACCTTCGGCAGAGCCGTCTATGACATCGGCAGGAACGACGGCTCACATATGGAAACGGGACACGCCGGACGGGTGGAACTGCCGACCCCGGCGGAAACAGGCAATCACTTAACACCTTATTTATATGGAACAGACAAAGAATGAACCGACGAAAGAGAACAAAGCTGCTCCCGAAACGGGGAAACCGAAAAAGGAGCGCGAACCGCTGACAGAGGCGCAACGGCTGAAACGGCAGAAGATGATCGTGCTGCCCGCTATGGTGTTGGTGTTCATCGGGGCGATGTGGCTGATATTCGCCCCGTCCTCCGGCAAGGAGCAACCGCCGGGAACGGACGGATACAACACCGAGATGCCCGACGCTGACAAGGCGAACCGGCAGATTATCGGCGACAAGCTGAAAGCCTACGAGCATGGGGAGATGGAAGAGCGTCAGGAGAGCCGCAACCGTGCCATCGGGCAGCTGGGCGACATGTTCGACCGCGAGATAGCGGGAACGGAGAACGGAGTGGACTTCGACCTCGCCAATCCGGGCGGCAAGGAAGAAAGGGCAAAGCCAGCCACGCCGCAGACCATCCAGTCCTCCGCAGCCGCCTACCGTGACCTGAACGCCACGCTCGGAAACTTCTACGACCAGCCGAAAAACGACAATGCGGAGATGGACGAATTGTTGGAGCGCATCGCATCGCTGGAGTCGGAACTGGAAAGCGAGAGGGGCAAGGCTTCCTCTATGGACGAGCAGGTGGCTCTTATGGAGAAGTCCTACGAGCTGGCGGCAAAGTACATGGGCGGTCAGAACGGAGGACAGCCATCGGCGGAACAGAGGGCAGAGCCAACTACCGTGCAGAAAGGGAAGAAGAACAAGGCAATGCCTATCAGACAGGTGGAGCATCAAGTAGTTTCTTCACTCTCACAGCCTATGAGTAACGCGGAGTTTGTCGCCGCCTTATCGCAGGAACGCAACCGGGGTTTCAACACGGCTGTCGGCACGGCGGAGGTATTGGACAGGAACACCATACCGGCGTGCGTGCATGGGGCGCAGAGCGTGACGGACGGGCAGACGGTAAGGCTGCGCCTGCTGGAGCCTATGGCGGTGGCAGGCAGGACAATACCCCGGGGTGCGGTGGTGGTCGGCACGGGCAAGATACAGGGTGAGCGGCTCGACATCGAGATTACCTCGCTGGAATACGACGGCACGATTATCCCCGTGGAGCTTGCGGTCTATGACACGGACGGACAGCCCGGCATCTTCATCCCGAACTCGATGGAGATGAACGCCGTCCGGGAGGTCGCCGCCAACATGGGCGGCTCGCTGGGAAGCAGCATCAACATCTCCACCAATGCCGGGGCGCAGCTCGCCTCCGACTTGGGCAAGGGGCTGATACAAGGCACGAGCCAGTACATCGCCAAAAAGATGCGAACCGTCAAGGTGCATCTGAAAGCCGGGTACAGGGTCATGCTTTACCAAGAAAAATATTGAAAACAATAAAAATTACCACTAAAATCCAAAAGTAATGAGAAAAGTAATCATCATGTTTGCCCTCGCTATGGGCATCATAACTGCCAACGCGCAGGAGAATGTAACCGTTGAAACGACCAACGGAAGTGAACAACCGACCTTGACGAAGGAGGTCTATCCGCAGAAGGAGGCGGACGGCGACCTATATCACGGGCTGTCACGCAAGCTGACCTTCGACCGCATGATACCGCCGCACGGTCTGGAAGTGACCTACGACAAGACCGTCCACGTCATTTTTCCGGCGGAGGTGCGCTATGTCGATTTAGGCTCGCCCGACCTGATTGCCGGGAAAGCCGACGGAGCGGAGAACATCATCCGTGTGAAGGCTACCGTAAGGAATTTTCCCAACGAAACGAATATGTCCGTCATCACGGAGGACGGCAGTTTCTACACCTTCAGTGCGCCCATAATAGGGGCTTGATAATAATCACACTGGCAAGTGATTAGGTTAGTATTCCAATTAAGAAACCTATCCCAAACCGACTTATCCGAATGGGAAACCAAACGGGGAGTGAAGCATGTCGGTAACGCGATAAGTCAGTTAATAGCTAAACTGCGACTGAATTGCTATTGGGAAAAGACAGACATAAGGATGAAGCCTGATTGGTTGAACAATAGTCCTATGACTTATGTAGAGGTGGCAACGGAAAGCAGTTACATACGTTGCCTCGCAGTACCCACGCTTATTGAACGGAGTGATGGGCAAGGAATTTACTGCGACATATCCGACAGAAAACGGAAAAGGATGTACGTTGCATCCGATAGTCTGTCAAGCCAAGTTATCAAGTCCACTAAATGGGGATTGCCTACACGGAGATGCCGAAAGGCTATGAGCGCAGGCTCTGAAAACTCCGCATGGCAACGGAGTTCCCGTAGTAGTCTGAGCGTGGGAAAGCCACGTACATGGCGAAGGGGAACAGCTTGGTAATCTTAATATAGTCAAATGATAACGTGTGAGACGTATGAGAAATCCAGAGACCATATTAAACAGTTTATCTGCACATAGTAAAGATGTGCATTACAAGTATGAAAGGTTGTACCGCATCCTATTCAATGAACAGATGTTTTATGTAGCCTATCAGCGGATATATGCAAAACCCGGTAACATGACACCTGGCTCAGACGATAAAACCATTGACGGAATGAGTATTGAAAGAATAGGACATCTGATAGCTACGCTAAAGGATGAAAGCTACATGCCAACACCAGCCCGAAGAGTCTATATTCCCAAAAAGAATGGGAAGAAAAGACCATTAGGCATACCATCAATCGAAGATAAGATGGTACAAGAGGTCGTCAGACTTATTCTTGAAGCTATTTACGAAGGACATTTCGAGGATACTTCGCATGGATTCAGACCAAGAAGAAGCTGTCAGACAGCCTTGCGTTCCATCCGAAATCTCTTCACTGGTGCAAACTGGTTCATTGAAGGAGACATCAAAGGGTTCTTCGACAACATCGACCACCATATTTTGATTGACACTCTTCGTGAGCGTATATCAGACGAAAGATTTATTCGACTGATATGGAAATTCCTTAAGGCTGGTTATATTGAAGATTTTACATTTCACAACACGTATTCGGGAACACCACAAGGAGGAATTATAAGCCCCATTCTGGCTAATGTTTACCTTGATAAGTTCGATAAGTACATGCGTGAGTATGCTGAATCCTTCGATAAAGGCAAGAAAAGGCGGGAAAACCCACTCCACGCAAAATATAGTCGAAAGGCTATAAGGTTACGCAAGGCTATCAGAAACGCCACAGATGAGGACATCAAAAGAGAATTGCTTTCCCAACTGAAAGTTGCGGAAGCAATGACTCGCAATACATCAGCGTCAATGGCTATGGATAGCAATTACAAGAGACTCAAATATATCAGATATGCCGATGATTTTCTAATCGGTGTAATTGGTAGCAAGGACGATTGTGTAAAGATGAAAAAGGATTTTACAACCTTCATGAGAGACAAGCTAAAACTTGAACTATCTGAAGAAAAGACTCTTATCACAAATGCACAGGACTCAGCAAAGTTTCTTGGGTATGAAATCTCTATCAGAAAATCCGAAGCCATGAAGCGAAATAAGCTGGGTTGGTTGAAGAGACCGTTTAGCGGACGCATAATGCTTACTCTGCCCATTGCCACCGTCCAAAAGAAATTATTGGAACTGAAGGCTATGGAACTTAGGGTAATCAATGGAAAGGAAATTTGGTATGCCATGCCACGCAATTACCTAACCAAGGAAGACCCTGCAACAATCTGCGCACGCTATACAACTGAAATTAGAGGTTTGTACCAATATTATAGAATTGCGGACAACATCTCTTATGCAGGAAGTAAATTCGGTTACATAATGCGATATAGTTTCTGCAAGACCTTAGCAAAGAAATTAAATTCATCTACTGCCAAGGTAATACGAAAGTACAGGAGAGACCATGATTTGGCAATTCCTTATCAAGAAAAGAAAGGGGAAACCAAGTTCCGAATATTCTATAACGATGGATTTGCGAGGCAAGAACCAAACAAAGACGCAACTTGCGATAATTTACCAAATACATTTGTACTTCCGTTTCCTACTCTCGCAGAGAGACTTATGGAACACAAATGTGAACTGTGTGGAGCAACCAATGTCAAGACCGTAATGTATCAGGTTCGTAAACTCAAAGGGATACCCCTCAACACTGAGTGGCACCGAATAATGATTAAGAAATGGCGCAAGACATTGGCGGTATGTGAACATTGTAATGCCAAAATTCATGAACATGACAAATAAACTGATATTACCAGTGGAGAGCCGTATGCAGGGAGACCTGCACGTACGGTTCGGGGGCAGGTTATGGGAAACCTACCACCGAAAGGTGGCAAGGCGTCCATTACCGAGCCTACACGTGAAGTACGCCGCCGAACCGCTGTTGCTCAACGTGGAGATGTGCGACTTCATCCATGACGGCAGCACGGTGAACCGCCCGAACAACGCGCAGGAAATCTATCTGAAAGAGCTGGGCAGCGAAAGCCCGATGCTGGTGCGCCTTATCATGAAGTCCATCCACAAACAGAACAAGCGCGAGGTGAAGCATATCGGCTGCAAGCGTTTCGGCATCCAATACCTGTTGAAAGGCATCTACACGCACAACGGCTTGCTTTATTTCCACACGGAGATAAAGAACCAGAGCAACGTGCCTTTCGATGTGGACTACATCACTTGGAAAATCGTGGACAAGAAGGTTGCGAAGCGTACTGCCGTGCAGGAGCAGATTATTCTGCCGCTCCGCGCGCAGAACTACGCCACCCTCGTGCCGGGCAAAAAGAGCGAGCGCACGGTCTTCATGATGGCGAAGTTCACCATCCCCGATGACAAGTGCCTCGTGGTGGAATTGAACGAGAAGAACGGCGGCCGTCACCAGTCCTTCGTGATTGAGAACGAGGATTTGGTACGCGCGGGTACCATCAACGAACTTCAAGTACGCTGACCATGAGAAAGTACATCGCAATAATCATCGCGTCGCTTGCCCTTTTTACAGGGCAGGCGCACGCCCAGCGGTGTCTGCCGAAGATGCAGGGCATCGAGGTGAGGGCGGACATGGCGGACGGCTTCAATCTCGGCGGCAAGGACGGCGGGTACAGCTTCGGGGCGGCTCTCTCCACCTACACGAAGAAGGGGAACAAGTGGGTGTTCGGTGGCGAATACCTGTTGAAGAACAATCCCTACAAGGACACCAAGATACCCGTGGCGCAGTTCACGGCGGAGGGCGGCTATTACTTCAAGATACTGTCGGACGCCCGAAAGATTGTTTTCGTCTATGCCGGGGCTTCGGCTCTCGCCGGATATGAGGCGGTAAATTGGGGGAAGAAGGTGCTGCATGACGGCTCCACGCTGCACGACCGGGACGCCTTCATCTACGGCGGTGCGCTGACGCTCGATGTGGAGTGTTACGTGGCAGACCGTATCGCCCTGCTTGCCAACCTGCGGGAGCGTTGCCTTTGGGGTGGCGACACACGGAAGTTCCACACGCAGTTCGGGGTCGGTATCAAGTTCATCATCAACTGACACGGGCATGGAAAGGACGGAAATAGATGCTGTCAGAAGGATGCCGCTTGCGGATTTTCTCGCACGGCTGGGGCATGAGCCTGTCAGAAGGAGCGGTAACGAGCTGTGGTATCTTGCCCCGTACAGGGGCGAGCGCACATCCTCTTTCCGTGTGAACGTGGCGAAACAGCTCTGGTACGACTTCGGTTTGGGCAAGGGCGGCGACATCTTCACGCTTGCCGGGGAGTTTCTGCAAAGCGATGACTTCATGAAGCAAGCGAAGTTCATAGCGGAAGCCGCCAATATGACGGTTGCCGGATGGGAAAAGCCCGTCTATCTCTCGAAGCCGACCGAATCCGTTTTTGAGGATGTGGAGGTCGCTCCGCTGCTCCGCTCACTGCTGACGGAGTATTTAGAGGAACGGGGCATCCCTTACGCCATCGCATCCCGTCACTGCTGCCGCTTGAACTACGGTGTGCGTGGGAAACGGTATTTTGCCGTTGGCTTTCCGAACATGGCAGGTGGCTATGAAGTCAGAAGCCGATATTTCAAGGGTTGCATACCTCCGAAGTCTGTATCACTGGTAAAGGCGAATGACATCCCGGCTGACGAGTGCCTCGTGTTCGAGGGCTTCATGGACTTTCTCTCTGCCGTGACGCTTGGTGTAACCGGTAACGCTGACTGTCTTGTGCTGAACTCAGTCGCCAACGTGGAGAAGGCGGCGGGATTGCTGGACGGATACGGGCGCATCGGCTGCTTCCTCGACCGTGACGAAGCCGGACGGCGGACGCTTGCCGCACTTACCATGCGATACGGGGAACGTGTCACCGACCGTTCCTCCCTCTATGACGGTTGCAAGGACTTGAACGAGTACCTGCAACTGACAACGAAAAAACAGAAAAACAACCATCTAAAAATCGAAGAACAATGAACATACTGAACAACAGAAACAAGAGAACATCAATATTCAAGGCAGTGGCGTTATGCCTGATAGCCGCCATGTCATTCACCCTCGTGTCATGTGACGATGACATGGACATCCAGCAGTCCTATCCCTTCACGGTGGAGGTCATGCCCGTGCCGAACAAGGTAGTAAAGGGGCAGACAGTGGAAATCCGCTGTGAACTGAAAAAGGAGGGCGACTTTTCGGGTACGCTCTATACCATCCGCTATTTCCAGTTCGAGGGGGAAGGCTCGCTCAAAATGGATAACGGCATCACCTTCCTGCCTAACGACCGCTACCTGCTGGAGAACGAAAAATTCCGCCTGTACTACACGGCGGCGGGTGATGAGGCGCATAATTTCATCGTGGTGGTGGAGGATAACTTTAGCAACTCCTACGAACTGGAATTTGACTTCAACAACAGGAATGTAAAGGACGACGATCTTACCATCGTTCCCATCGGCAACTTCAGCCCCTTGTTGAAATGATGCGTGTATTCATGACAATGCTCTGTTCACTTCTGACGGTCTGTTCTGTGTCCGCGCAGATCAGCCGCCAAGAGGGAACGGACGGGCAGGCGGCAATCTACCGACTGCCGCTTATGGAACGTGCTTTTTTATGCTGCCGCTACTTTGAAGGCTGGCACTCAGAAAAACACTACCCATACGTCGGTTGGGGTCACAAACTTTTGCCAAACGAGAAGTATTCGGCACGAACCATGACAAAACGGGATGCGGATGAACTTTTGCGGAAAGACCTGCGCAAATTTGTCGCCATGTTCCGTAAATTCGGGGTTGATTCGATTTTGCTTGGCACGTTAGCTTACAATGTGGGACCGGCGAAGCTGTTAGGCAGCAAAACAATCCCCAAAAGCACCTTAATCAAGAAGCTGGAAGCTGGTGACAGGAACATCTACCGTGAGTATATAGCCTTCTGCAACTACAAAGGAAAACGCCACGCCATGCTGCTCAAACGGAGAAAGGCGGAGTTTGCGCTGTTGTATATCCCATAAAAGGACTGACAAAACTGGCAAAAGACGTGCCATATTTAACTTGGCACGTCTTTTGCTCTATCACTTGATAGATTATCGTAGGATTTTCTCGTTAATTGACATCGTTGAGCCATTTTTGCCTATCGGTTTCCAAATAACACTTCAAGTTGTAAGTGTTGTGAGAGCAATACAAAACATAGTTATTAACCATAAAAAGTATAGCGAAATTATGAAGAAAGTATTTAGGAAAATTCAGAAAGGAACAACAAAAATGATTGAACGTATCAAATCGTTGGGGGAAATGGAGACGAAGCAGAAATGTGTAGTTCAACGGTTCGAGATTATCATTCCCCTCCACCAAAAAATAACGACCCAATATATAGCCTCCGCAAGTTTTACTTGCGGATTTTTTAGTTATCGCAGATTGGACAAAGGTTTCTTTGCTACTTTCTTTGTCCGCCATCATGCTCACTGAAAGAAAGTAGGGCGGCTCTCGCCGCCCCGCCACTCAAAAGCGTGTGTAAAGTCCCGTCACCATCGTGAACATTTCCTCCAGCATATCAAAATAGATACCCTCGTGTACGGCAATGTCCTTTGTCTTGCACTCAAAGGTCTTTTTGCTGAACGTCCTGCGGTAGAAGCGCATATTGTAGAGGTCTGCCCCTTCGTCATAGATGATGTCAAGGCGGTTGGCACTTGTTTTGTTCCTTGCAAGGCTCATCCGTAAGCCGTTGCCCATATCTATGAAATCACGGCTACCTGTCATGGCGGTGAAGCGTTTTCCGCCTATCTGCTGTAATATCGTCTTGGCTATCATATCTTTTGTTTTTAGGGTTTTAAGTATTGGCGGTGCGGACACCGCCATCCCGTTCAAAATTCTCGCATTTCGGAAATGGGGGTCTGCCGTTGTAGCCACTCTTTCACACATTCCATATTGTACTCGCTCGTGATGACTGCCGTATGGCTGTCGGTGGCGGTGAAACGTGTGCTTTCGTAATCATCTATCCACCCCTTGAGGGTGTCCGTTCCCCACGCTCCGGTATCGTCAAAGATACCGTCCAATGCCGTGATAGGTTCGCTGAACTTGACTATCAGCGTTTGATAGGTCGTGTTCATAGTCTGTCCTCCTTTCCCTTCTTTGCGTTCAGCCACTTGTCCCGTGCGGCTCGGCACTCGTCCAACGTGGGTTTGACACAAGAGAACAATTCTCTGTCTATGGGGTGGCGGTAGTCGTACTGCACAAGTGTCCGCCTGCGTCTTCCGATACCCGATTGGAAACGCTCGTATTTCTCCGTACCTGCTTCCGCGCAGGTGCTTACTCCGTTGATGGTCATTCGTGTTGTCATAATGTTGCTTTTTAGATGGTTAAAAATGTACTGACAGAACTCTGTTCTTCATCACCATTTCGGGGTTGCTTGTGTAGCGTTGGTGCAGGTAGAAATGGTGTGAGCCGAAGCCGTAAAGGAAAAACTTGTCAAGTTCGTGCTTCTCGGCAAACTCCTTTACGCTCTTTCTCAATTCCCCCTCACTCGTTGTGAGAGTGAGGAGGTTCACAAATTCAAGGAACATCGTGGGGATTGCATCATCCCACACACAAATCATACTTTCAATTCTTACTTCCATATCAATGTTGTTTTAGGGGTTATGCTATGCCGCTTTCATCCGCTCACGGATAAGGTTGGCGTTCTTGTTCACAAGGTCTATGATGCGCTCGTGATATTCGGTGTCCTGGTTGTGCTTGCCGTGGCACTGCACCACTTCGAGGGTTCGCAAGTCCACCTCTACGGTTTCAATAATCTCATCGCCAATCCTTGCCGATAGTATGAGGGTGTCGGCTTTCTTGTAGTATCCACTGCCAAACACGCAGATGCCCTGCGTCTTGCCCTCGTTGTAATACTCGTCTATGCTTTCAAGCACCTTGACGATTATTTCCTCGTCCGTGATTACCAAGCCGAAGAATTTGGATTTGTTGGCGATGAAATCCTCCGCATCTTTCTTTCGTTGGAGTTGTCGCTGTTGCTCACGCTCACGCCTTTCAATCTCCCAACGGCGTTGCTCTGCGGCTCTTTCCTTCTCGTGTATGGCTTCAATTTTTCGGGTTGCGTTGTCGTGTGCCGCCATGAAATCTTCGGGACAGATGTTCTTCGGGTTACGGAGGTCTTGACCGAGTTTTTTGAGCATACGCAGATAGTCGCACCACATTGAGAGGTTGTCTATCTGATACTTGTGACGCTTGGCAATCAGATATGATGCCCAACATTCATCGGCAGTACGGGTATTGAAAAGAAAGTGTTTCATGACCTCAATCTCACCGCCTTTCATAAGGGTTTCAATTCTTGGGTCTGAAAGCAAGGCTTTGAAAAGACGCACGGGGGAGATGCCGTGGAAATCGCCCTTGAAGCCGTTACGTCTGAGTTGGGGCAATATCCTCATCTTTGGATATGCACAGCTTCTTGCCACCACATCATCGTATAGGCTGTTGTGCGGTCTTACCTCCATATCGCTGCCTAATGCCCACACATCGCAATAGCAGAAAAGGAAGCCACGGAGCAACGCCATGTCCGTAACCTTGCCGTCGGGTGAAATCCAACGCTGCACGACCTCGTGGCAGTAGAAACGCATCGGTTCGCCTTTCCTGCTCTCGCATCTGACCTGCGCCACGCGGATTACCTGATACCCTTTGCAGGTGGTTATCACGCTGAAATTCTGCGTTTCCTTGTAGATGCGTCTGCGTGTGTCCTGCACTTTGAGTTCGGCATGGCATTTGGGGCAGGTGCAGCCTTCAAGGGTGTCGCATAGTCCGCTGTCGCTGTGCCACTCGTGACCGCAGTCGGAACAGGTGATGTTCCCTTTCTTGGTGCGGTAGCCGATATGCTCAACGCAGTGGCGGTATGCCCAATCTATTTGTGTCGCTGATATGGGGCGAAGGTTGGCGGAAAGTCTTGCCACCTCTTTCTGTATCTTGGTCTTCGGTTTCATAAGCCTAAATCAAATAATGAGGGTTGGGGTTGGTTTTCTTTTCTCGCTGACGGTCTGTGGCGGTTCTGCAACTTGCGGAGTTCCTCCTCTTGGTATTTGCGGACAGCGTTCTGACGTGCCTCCGCCTTTTCCTCTGCCGTGAGTTTCACAACGTGGTTCACAACCACTTGGCAGTCCATCGGTTTGCCCACCTCTATCTCGTTTTCCTCATAGTAGTGGATGGCTTGCCCGAATATCTCTCCGTCCGTGAAACCGTTGCAACCGCTTTTCTGCACATAGTTCAGAATGTGGGTCACGCACTCGTCCATGTTCTTGGCAGGGTTGCGGTACTTCTTTGCAAATAGCGCATCTTCCTCCGCACGCTGTTCCAAGTACATATATATCGTTCTCTTGAAATGGTCTGTTCCTTTCATATCGCTGTCATTTTTAGATTATCTGTTTCAGTATCTCTCTCCAATAGGTCGGCTCTACCTCGCTGAGAAGGAAGTCCATGAAATCCCTCCGTGCGTCCTTGTTCAGTTCGTGGTACAATCTTCGGAAAGTTTCAAAATTGCCGTTGATGTACGTTTCCACCATATACACGAAGATGTTGTCCACCTCGTAATATCTGCACTGCTGCGCTGCCGTCTTGCTGTTTCTTTTTGCCATGTCGGTAAGGGTTAAAGGGTGAATAACCAAAGGATGAAGCCAAAGAAGGCAATGGTGGAAAGGATAGCCACGATTACACCTATCGCCACTCGGAACACTCCGTTTACAATCTCTCTGATGATGCCCCAAAGGATGCCGAACACCCCGAAGGCGGTGCGCATCATCAAGCCGCATATCGCCAACCCGATGTGTTGCGCCATTTGTCTGAAATTTGCCGTTGCCGTCATATCTTCGCTGTTTTTGATTTTTTTGTTTTTAATGCGGATTCAAGAGCTGAGGGAGTTGAGTTTCAAACTATCTTATCTGCCTCTCGTTTATCCGACATTTTTTTTATGCGTCTTTCTGTCGCATCGGTCGTTTTCGTTTCGGGTGCTTGAAAAGGTAGGGATTAGGGAATGCAAGGTTTTTCGGTCAAAATACTACCCGCAGGGCTGGAGATTTTTACCGAAAACAGGAGGCTTGACCTTGCTTTCCCGTCCAATCCCGGAATTACCTTTGCGCCCAGAACGAAAATGACTGACTGATGCGGCTTACTGAAAGGCGCAAAATGGAGGTAAACGAAAACAGAGGCAGATTGTGTAGAAAAAAACTTCAGGGGAAAATCCGTAAAAAAAAGAATCACCAAAAGGAAAAAGACATCACCGGAAGCGTGAAAAGGGCAAACCACAACAAAGGAAGTATGATTGTTTCCGATCCGACGGAACTTGTTCAGCCGGGTGGCAACAATCATTCTTCCCGGTTTGTCCGGCTGTGTGTGGGCGCCTGTTTCATTCATGGGGCAGGCTGACACACTCTGCATTCACTTTCCGCTTCCGGCAAAAGAGACAGCGAAAAAAGAAAAATCATTTGAAAACCCGTAAAAGCACCTCTTGGCATAGGCGCAAAAGAAAGGGGCATTGCTTCATCTGTCTAAACATCGTTTAGGCGTGAGGCAATGCCCTTTTCTCCAGCTATGCGGTAGTCGGCACACGTTTGTTCCAAACTCGTTTTGGGCAATGGTGTGCCGACGGACAATACCGCTTTTACGGAAAATTCTTATGAATGAGGGGATAAAAAACGGGAGTTTATATCAAAATCTCGAATTAAATAGCTACTTTTGCATACGAAGAGTTCTTTGAAGGTTACGCAACGCGCAGAAGGATAATGCAGTAGATAACTAACTAAATCGTAACCTATTACTATCAAGAGCAATTAACCTACGCTCATTTCCAATAAATTACACTCTTTTCGTAACTTCATAATGCAAATATACATGATTATTGGTAAAAAAGAGAGGTCGATGCGGGATAATCTTTCCGATTGTGTTATTTTTGCCTTTTGTTAGTAGAGATAGTTACAAAATTATGATACGTATATTACATACTGCCGACTGGCATTTGGGACAAACCTTTTTTGGATATGATCGCACGGGAGAACATGAGGTATTCCTGAATTGGCTGGCAGAAGAAATTCGTCAGAAAGAGATTGATGCATTGATTATAGCCGGAGATGTTTTTGATGTTTCCAACCCTTCCGCTGCATCCCAAAGCATGTATTATCAGTTTATTTATCGGGTGACAGTGGAGAATCCGAATCTGCAAATTGTCATTGTGGCCGGCAATCATGATTCGGCTGCACGTCTGGAAGCTCCTTTGCCTCTGTTGCAGGCTATGCGGACAGAAGTCAGAGGGGTGGTGCGCAAACTTGAAGGTGGAGAAATTGATTATGACCATTTGATCGTGAAATTGAAGAACCGGAAAGGGGAAGTGGAACTGCTTTGTATGGCTGTCCCTTTTTTGCGCCAAGGGGATTATCCGGTCGTGCAGACAGAAGGCAACCCGTACGCGGAGGGAGTTCGCGAACTATATTCGCAGCTTCTGCAAAGGCTATGGAAGCAAAGGACAGCGAATCAGTCGATTCTTGCCATCGGTCATTTGCAGGCTACAGGATCGGAGATTGCAGAAAAAGATTATAGTGAGCGTACGGTGATTGGCGGTCTGGAATGTGTATCGCTGGAAGCTTTTTCCGAACAGATAGCATATACGGCATTGGGGCATATACATAAAGCGCAGCGAGTGTCGGGAAGGGAGAATGTGAGATATGCAGGAAGTCCCATTCCGATGTCTTTTGCAGAGAAACATTATCATCATGGAGTCGTGATGGTGACCTTTGACGGAGGTTGTGCAGTAGACATTGAACGGTTGGAATGCCCGAAATTAATCCCTTTGGTAAGTGTGCCGAATGGAGATCCTGCCTTGCCGGAAGTGGTGTTGGAAGCCTTGAAAGAATTGCCGGACACGGAAGAAACAGCTCCTTATTTAGAAGTGAAGGTACTGCTGGAGGAACCGGAGCCCATGCTTCGGCAAGAGATTGAGGAGGCATTGGCAGATAAAAATTATCGATTGGCACGCATTGTGTCTACCTATCGCACCAATGTAGAAAATATGGAGAAAGAAAATGAGAACTGGAAGAGAGGATTGCAGGAGATGTCTCCCTTGCAGATTGTGCAGTCTGCCTTTGAAAAGATTTATCAGGTAGAAATGCCAGCCGAACTGACAGGTTTGTTTCGGGAAGCCTATTTGGCTGCTACTCGTAAAGAAGAGGAGGAAGAAGAATGAAAATACTGGCTATACGATTGAAGAATCTGACCTCGATAGAGGGGACAGTAGAAGTTGATTTTACAGCAGAACCATTACATTCTGCTGGTATATTTGCCATATCAGGACCTACGGGTGCCGGTAAGTCTACTTTATTAGATGCTTTATGTTTGGCACTGTATGATAAAGCTCCCCGTTTCGCAACTTCGGTGGAAAGTGTGAATCTGTCAGATGTAGGAGACAATCAGATAAATCAGTCCGATGTAAGAAACTTATTGCGCCGGGGAACAAGCGATGGTTATGCGGAAGTCGATTTCTTAGGCATTGACGGACGACGTTACCGTTCTCGCTGGTCGGTGAGGCGGACAAGAAATAAGATAAGCGGTTCTTTGCAGCCACAAACGATGGAGGTGAAAGAACTGGATACAGAGAAAGAATTCCAGGGTACCAAAAAAGAGTTGTTGATTCAGTTGGTGGAGCTGGTGGGGTTGACGTATGAGCAGTTTACCCGTACCGTATTATTGGCGCAGAATGATTTTGCGACATTCCTGAAATCGAAAGGAGCGGCCAAAGCGGAGTTGCTTGAGAAGTTGACGGGAACCGGTGTTTATTCTCGGATTTCTCAAGAAGTCTATGCCCGGAATAAGGCGGCACAGGAAGAAGTCACTTTGATTCAGAATCGAATGAATGTGATCGAATTGATGCCGGAAGAAGAATTGCTTGCTTTACAAAAAGAGAAAGAACTGTTGGCGGAAAAGCGTGTGGCAGGAATCAAACTGCTGGCGGAACAGAATGAACAGCTGAATGTGGTTCGTTCATTAAAAATGCAAGAAGATCTTTGGAAGAAGAAGCAACAGGAAGAACAGGAGGAACAGGCAAGATTAAAAATGTTACAAGGCGCATTGGCTTCACAAGAAGAAGGATTGGTGCATTTCAAGGCACAATGGGAAGCCATACAGCCGGACTTGAAGAAAGCCCGTCAATTGGATGTACAGATACTGTCGCAACAGGACAGTTACACACAATCGCAACAGATGTTACAGTCCGCTAATAAACAGGTGTCGGAGCAGGAACAAAAAATGCGGATGGCTACGGAGCAGTTGCAGGGTGCTTATTCTTCTCTGAACCGTTTGCTGAATCATGTAGGAATAGAAGAAGCGTTGCAGCTAGAACAGGTGGAAGAAATTCTACGACAGGAAGAAAACAAACTGACAGCCGGGATGAACACGAATGAAGAACGGTTATTGCAATTAAATTCTTTCGGATATCCGTTATTGGCCGAAGAACAGATGAAGTTGCAAAAAGAGTTGACACGCCAACAGAATATCCGGCAATTGACGGAAATGCAGACGAAAACCAAGGCGGAAATAGAACGGTTGGAGAAAGAAACAACTGATTGTTTGAAACAATTGACGGAACAAGAAACCGCATTGAAAGTAACTCAACGCCTTTACGAAAATGCACGTATGGCAGTGGGAAAAGACGTGAAAGCATTGCGTCGGCAATTGCAGGAGGGGGAAGCTTGTCCGGTTTGCGGTAGTACGGCGCATCCTTACCATCAGGAACAGGAGGTAGTAGATACTCTTTTCCGGAGTATAGAACAGGAGTATAATGCAGCAGTAGCAAACTGTCAACAGATCAATAACCGGAGCATTGTCTTGCAACGTGATTGGACGCATCAGAAGATGGTGGACGGACAGATTGGAGAACAGTTGGCGGCATTGTATAAAGCTGGGATCAATGCTGGTAACGAAGAGCAGATACAACATCGTTTGACGGAACTGGCTGAACGTATTTTAGCATATCGTAATCTTTATGCAGAATGGCAACGCAGCGATGAAGAAATTAAAAAGATGCGTTCGCATTGTGAAGCTCTTCGTGAGAATGTATCTCTCTGTCGCCTGGCGATGCAGAAAGTGTCGTCTGCTAAGGAGCAGTTGGTGTTACTGCAGAATACTGCTTCAGCCGAGCAAAAGAGATTTGAAGTTATAGAGAAAGCGTTGAATGTGCTTCGTCAGGAACGTTCGCAACTGTTGAAAGGAAAAAGTGCGAATGAAGCGGAAGCTGTCGTAGCAAAAAGAGAAAAAGAACTGAATCTGGCTTTGGAGAAAGCACGCAAAGAAGTAGAGGCTGTGCACAATCGGCTTTCCAGTTTGCAAGGAGAGATGAAGCAAATTACGCTGGCTATCGGAGAATGTCAGGAACAGTATAAAAAGATTGAGTTTCCCGAACAACTTCCCGAAATAATAAAGAAACAACAGGAAGAAAACCTGAATACCGAACGTACCTTTTCTACTATGGAAGCCCGTCTTCTACAACAGGAAAAGAATAAGCTAACTGTGGAACAGATAGCGAAGGAGCTGGCAGAGAAACAGACGATTGCCGAACGTTGGGCGAAACTTAATAAACTGATTGGCAGTGCAGACGGAGCGAAATTTAAAGTGATAGCTCAAAGTTACACTTTGAATTTGCTGTTGCTTCATGCCAACAAACATTTATCCTACCTTTCTAAACGCTATAAGTTGCAACAGGTTCCCGACACGTTGGCGCTTCAAGTGATAGATTGTGATATGTGTGATGAAATACGGACTGTGTACTCTCTTTCCGGTGGTGAATCATTCCTGATATCTTTGGCATTGGCTTTGGGCTTGTCTTCCTTATCAAGCAATAACCTGAAAGTAGAATCTCTTTTTATTGATGAAGGATTCGGCTCTTTGGATGCGGAAAGCCTGCGTACGGCAATGGAAGCACTGGAACAATTACAGATGCAGGGACGGAAAATCGGAGTTATTTCTCACGTACAGGAGATGAGTGAACGAATTTCTGTTCAGGTGCAAGTGCATAAGAAAGTGAATGGAAAGAGTGTGCTTACCGTTGCAGGGTAAGCACATGCATTATCTCCTTTTACATTAATTCGTTCAATTCGCTTAAATTCTTCTTTATTTCGTGGATGCGATTTAAGAACTTCTTGCGGTAAATCCATAAAATCAATCCTAGTCCTCCGCCCCATAACAGGATAAAGAAGGCTATCATGCCTATTCCATATTGCCACACTTGCCAGTAGATAAATGAGAGTACAGCCAGTACCAAAAGGAAAGCAATGGCAATCAGCCGTTCTCTGATGGTCCATCGGTGTATACGGTTCACGCGGCTGATTACTTCTACCAGAGGCATCTCGTCTATTTGAGTCCGTTGGAGAAAGCGGGTGGTGGCGATGTCCCAGCAAAGTGCGGGAATCCATGCGAAAATGATAATGATATAGATCGGGTTCAATCTGTTGTGCAACAACACCTCCGCTAGAAACAAGATTAATATCGGCAAAGAAATCAGAATAAGCTTGATGTTCAGGCTGGCGATGGCATGGATACCTTTGTCTGCATGCCTTATCAGCTTCTTAAGCTCTTCTTCTTTGATGAACTCTCTGTCTTTCAAGTGTTCATCCAAGGCATTCCAAGATTTTTTCAGTTCTTCCAGTTCCATATATCTTATTCCTCCTTTTTCATTCTTTTAAGTTTGTCTTTGATGCGGCTTAGTTTGGTCGCTACATTGGTAACCGTCAGTCCGGTAATTTCTGCTATCTCTTCATAACTTTTGTCTTCGAGATAGAGCAGGATAATTGATTTGTCGAGTTGTCCCAGCTGGTTAATCATCTGATAAAGCTGTTTCAGCATTTCGTTGATCGGGTCGTGTGCTTCGGTCCAGTCAGTATCTTTGGTGAGACTGACAATTTCCGGTACATTCTTTTCTTTACGATAAAAACTGATACAAGTGTTGAGGGCAATACGATAAATCCATGTAGATACTTTACATTCTTTTCTGAATTTAGGATAAGCTTTCCAAAGATTCAGTAGCACATCCTGATAAAGGTCATTGAGAGGAGCATTGGGGTTGGCGTACAGATAGCACACTTTGTAGATCACCCGTTCATATTCGCGGATTACCGACAAAAACTCTTGCTCAATAGGAGGATTGGCTTCTGTTGTTCGTTCTCTCATGGAATCGATGCTTGCTTTTCTGGTTAGTTAGTTGTAAGAAAAGGAGAAAAATCACAGGAGAATGATGATTATTGAAGATTCGCTGCCAGAAACTTGCGCATTTCTTCGATGTTTTTTCCCCGGCGGCGGGTATAATCTTCGAGTTGGTCTTCTCCAATCTTTCCTACAGAGAAATATTCGGAAGCCGGATGTGAAAACATAAGTCCGCAAACAGAAGCGTGCGGATACATGGCTCCGTTTTCAGTCAATGAAATACCTATCTGTTTCATGTCCAACAGTTCATCCAACAGGAAGTTGACAGACTGATCCGGTAAAGACGGGTAGCCGACGGCAGGGCGAATACCTTGATATTTCTCGACCAATAAATCCGCTATGCCCAGATTTTCTTCTTTGGCATATCCCCATGCTTCTTTTCGTACATACTCATGCATCTTTTCTGTTGCAGCTTCTGCCAGTCGGTCGGAGAGGGTTTGGACAAGCAAGTGTTTATATGGGTCCTGTTCGTACAGCCCTTCCATGTCCGCATCAATAGAAGAAGCAAAAGCACCGATGGTGTCGGGGATGCCGGAAGAAAGAGGACGGATAAAGTCGCTTAGACAAAGGAAAGGACTTCCATCTCTTTTGGGCGTCTGCTGACGCAGTAAAGGAAAGGTGATGAATTGGTCTTTTTCTTTCTCAATAATCAGGTTATCTCCGTCAGAATTTGCTTTGCAGAGCTTGAATAGAGTTTTTACCTCATAATCCCGGTCGAGCAGATCGAGCATTCGGTTGGCTTCTTTAAATAGCTGCATTGCTTCGGAGGCTTTATTACGTTCTTCTTCCGGGAAAGTTGTTAGCCACGAAGCACGGCAGGCATCACATCCATGAATGTTGGCGATGGCTGCAAAACGTGGCTGGAAACCCCATGCGTGGAAAAAGTAAATCCAGTTGATGTAAGGGGTAACTGTGTGTATTTTATAAGATAGAATCATAATTTATACAATTAAATGGGAATTTAGGGGCGTAGCGCCCCAACAAGGTTTCCATTCGGCATGTTATCGTTTTAGACATACCCTAAAGGGTGGAACTGTATACAATTATGCCCTTTCAGGGCACTCCGCAAAATTATCATTTATCGTTCGAAGAACAATTCTTGTCCGCGATAAGTCTCATCTATTTCTCCGTTGTTATATAACAGATGTCCGTTTGCGAATGTTTTCTCTACCTTCCAATTGAATGTATGGCCTTCCAGCGGGCTCCATTTGCATTTACTTAAGATGCAGTCTGTGGTAACGGTCCATTCGGAGTCGGGGCGTACCAATACCAGGTCAGCCTGATAGCCTTTGCGGATGAATCCCCTGTTGCGTATCTCATACATCTGTGCGGGAGCATGAGCCATTTTTTCTACCACTTTCTCGATGGTAAACACTCCTTTATCTGCCAATTCCAACATGCTGACTAGCGAGAACTGAATCATCGGCATTCCGGACATTGCCTTTAATGCACCGCCTTCTTTTTCACTAAGCAAGTGTGGAGCATGATCGGTTGCGATGGCATCAATCAGGCCGCTGTTGACAGCCTCTTGCAAGGCTTTCCGGTCTTGTGCAGTCTTGATGGCAGGGTTGCATTTGATGCGGGCACCCAATGTCTGATAATCTTCTTCCGTAAAGAGTAGATGGGAGACGCAGGCTTCTGCCGTAATTCTTTTTTGTGCCAGAGGAGCGTTGGAAAACAGACTCAGCTCTTTGGCGGTGGAAATATGCATGATGTGCAGGCGGGCATTTGTTTCCCTTGCCAGTTGCACAGCCAGTTCGGACGAACGATAGCAAGCCTCTTCCGAACGGAGAAGCGGATGAAGAGCCAGAGGTACATCGTCTCCGTATTCTTTCTTATATTTATCCGTATTTTCTTTGATAATTCCCTGGTCTTCGCAATGGGCGGCGATAAGCAGATCGGTTCCGCCGAATATATTACGCAGGCTGGCCATCCGGTCTACCAGCATATTGCCGGTGCTTGAACCCATAAATAACTTCACGCCACAAACCCGGTGTTTATCCAGTTGTGCAAACTGGGTATAGTTAGTGTTTGTTGCTCCGAAATAGCAGGAATAGTTGACTGCTGATTTCTCACCTAGTAGGGTGAATTTCTCTTCCAAAGCCTCCAGCGTCGTAGTCTGCGGGTTTGTATTGGGCATGTCCATGATGGAAGTGACCCCTCCTGCTGCAGCGGCATGGCTTTCGGTGGTAATATCTGCTTTATGAGTCAGTCCGGGATCACGGAAATGAACATGTTCGTCGATGACACCCGGCAGGAGATAACACCCGCTTGCATCAATGACTTCGTCACAAGGGGAAGCTGCTTTTTCTTCACCCACCAGTATTTCGGCTATCTTTTCATTTTCAATGACTACTGAACCCAGTACTTTTCTTCCTTCGTTAACAATAACGGCATGTTGAATCAGTGTACGTTTCATGACTTTTGCGGGAATTTATGGAACCAACTATTTACTTTTAATTTAATCACACCAAATATGGCCTCTCCAAAGATGCTGCTGTTCATCTTGGAAGTGCCCAATTCGCGATTGATAAAGATTACGGGAACTTCAATGATTTTGAATCCGCATTTGTAAGCGGTGAACTTCATTTCAATCTGAAATGCATATCCTTTGAAGCGGATATGGTCCAAATCGATTGTTTCCAATACCTGACGACGGTAACAGACGAATCCGGCGGTGGTGTCGTGTACGGGAATCCCCGTGATAAGTCTCACATACTTGGAGGCAAAATACGACATCAACACCCGTCCCATCGGCCAGTTCACTACGTTCACTCCGCTGATGTAGCGGGAGCCGATGGATACATCCCCACCCTGTTCCGAACAAGCCTGATACAAACGGGGCAAATCGTTCGGATTATGGCTGAAGTCGGCATCCATTTCGAAGATGTACTCGTAGGCATGTTCCAGTGCCCATTTGAAACCGGTGATATAGGCAGTGCCCAATCCAAGTTTCCCTTTGCGTTCAATCATGAAAAGCCGTTCGGGAAATTCTTGTTGCAAGGTTTTTACGATGGCTGCCGTTCCGTCCGGAGAGCCGTCTTCTATGACCAGGATATGGAATGTCTTGGTGAGTCCGAAAACGGCTCGGATGATATTTTCTATGTTCTCCCGTTCGTTGTAGGTAGGGATAATTACGATGCTGTCCGATGTCTGCATATAAATAGTATAAAATTTAGAAACAAAAGTAGCTTTTTTCCTTTAGTTATGGATAGAACTAAGGATTATTTAACGTGGAGGCACGTCCGTATGTGCCGCACAATGGTGTTTAAGGTATTAATGGATGTGCCCGTAAGTATTAACGGAAAACTTCTTCCTTATTAATAGTAAGCTTCTTCGTTGCCGTTATCAGACTTTCCGACGGGCAACTGTCAACTATAAACGCAACCTTTGTTTTTATAAACGCCTACTTTGATTATAAAAACGAAGCTTGTGTTCAGGGCAGACGCATTATATTTTGTCTATCAATTAGTCAACTATTATCTATATTTCATTTTTATTATTTGTCTTATTATTAATCTATTAATATTTTGTATATTAATTATTTATTTGTATTTTTGTTGTATTGAATTTAAACAAAAATAAACCCTAAAATGAGCTTAATTAGTCTTTGTAAACAACTTGAAGATCCTCGTATTGACCGAAAAAAAGAACACTCTTTGGAAGTCATCGTTTATATAGCCTTGTGTGCTGTAATCTGTGGAAGTGAAAGCTGGAATGAAATAGAACGGTTCGGTATTTGTAAGTTTGACTTCTTTAAACGTCGTTTTCCTGATTTAGTAAAGATCCCAAGTCATGACACTTTCAATCGTTTTTTCAGTTTACTCAAACCCGGTTATTTTGAATTGGTCTTTCGTGATTGGGTATCTGAGCTTTGTGGTAAGTATGAAGGGGTTGTTGCTATAGACGGTAAAATGCTTCGTGGAGCAAGTAAGTGCAGCAAAGACAATCCCTTTGGCAAAAAAGGATTCAAGCTTCATATGGTTAGTGCCTGGGCTGTTTCCAATGGAATCAGTATGGGTCAGGTAAAAGTAGATGATAAAAGCAATGAAATCACCGCTATTCCTTCTCTTATAAAATCTCTGGATTTGCAGGATTGCATAGTGACAATTGATGCTATTGCATGCCAAACAGATATTGCCGAAGTAATAATAGAAAATAATGCAGACTATATTCTGGCATTAAAGGCCAATCAAAAAAACAGGTTAATGGATGTGGAACGCTGGCTAGACGAGATGGATGGTGTTGATATTGATCGGCCGGTATACCGTTCACACTATGGAAAATATGTCACAGAGGAGGTTTCTCATGGGAGAATTGAGACTCGTGAATGTCTGGTTTATAGCCCGGGAAAGATTATGGAATCAATGCTGAAAGATAAATTTGAGGGGGTCAAGTCCATCGTAAGAATTAGTACCGAAAGACTGGAGGTAGCCACTAAAAAACTTTCCGTAGAAAAAAGATATTACATTACTTCACTAGGGCTAAAACCGAAAGAAATTTCAGAGGCTATAAGATCGCATTGGGATATAGAAAACAGGCTACATTGGCAGTTAGACGTATCGTTTAGAGAAGACGCAGGAAGGAAAGTAGGTAATGCTGCGCAAAATTTTTCTTTAATTAATAAGATAGCCCTTTATATCATCAAACAAGATGAAACAAAGGGCAGTGTAGCAGCCAAAAGAAAAAACGCAGGATGGAATGATGAATATTTGTTCAAACTATTAAATAAGATAAAAATATAATGCGTTTGCCCTGAGCTTGTGTTTTTATAAATGAAAGCTTTGTTTATAGTTTGATGGCAGTAAATCAGGGCAGACGCATTATATTTTGTCTATTAATTAGTCAACTATTATCTATATTTCATTTTCATTATTTATCTTATTATTAACCTATTAATATTTTGTATATTAATTATTTATTTGTATTTTTGTTGTATTGAATTTAAACAAAAATAAACCCTAAAATGAGCTTAATTAGTCTTTGTAAACAACTTGAAGATCCTCGTATTGACCGAAAAAAAGAACACTCTTTGGAAGTCATCGTTTATATAGCCTTGTGTGCTGTAATCTGTGGAAGTGAAAGTTGGAATGAAATAGAACGGTTCGGTATTTGTAAGTTTGACTTCTTTAAACGTCGTTTTCCTGATTTAGTAAAGATCCCAAGTCATGACACTTTCAATCGTTTTTTCAGTTTACTCAAACCCGGTTATTTTGAATTGGTCTTTCGTGATTGGGTATCTGAGCTTTGTGGTAAGTATGAAGGGGTTGTTGCTATAGACGGTAAAATGCTTCGTGGAGCAAGTAAGTGCAGCAAAGACAATCCCTTTGGCAAAAAAGGATTCAAGCTTCATATGGTTAGTGCCTGGGCTGTTTCCAATGGAATCAGTATGGGTCAGGTAAAAGTAGATGATAAAAGCAATGAAATCACCGCTATTCCTTCTCTTATAAAATCTCTGGATTTGCAGGATTGCATAGTGACAATTGATGCTATTGCATGCCAAACAGATATTGCCGAAGTAATAATAGAAAATAATGCAGACTATATTCTGGCATTAAAGGCCAATCAAAAAAACAGGTTAATGGATGTGGAACGATGGCTAGACGAGATGGATGGTGTTGATATTGATCGGCCGGTATACCGTTCACACTATGGAAAATATGTCACAGAGGAGGTTTCTCATGGGAGAATTGAGACTCGTGAATGTCTGGTTTATAGCCCGGGAAAGATTATGGAATCAATGCTGAAAGATAAATTTGAGGGGGTCAAGTCCATCGTAAGAATTAATACCGAAAGACTGGAGGTAGCCACTAAAAAACTTTCCGTAGAAAAAAGATATTACATTACTTCACTAGGGCTAAAACCGAAAGAAATTTCAGAGGCTATAAGATCGCATTGGGATATAGAAAACAGGCTACATTGGCAGTTAGACGTATCGTTTAGAGAAGACGCAGGAAGGAAAGTAGGTAATGCTGCGCAAAATTTTTCTTTAATTAATAAGATAGCCCTTTATATCATCAAACAAGATGAAACAAAGGGCAGTGTAGCAGCCAAAAGAAAAAACGCAGGATGGAATGATGAATATTTGTTCAAACTATTAAATAAGATAAAAATATAATGCGTTTGCCCTGGGCAGTAAATCGGAATTTCACTACGGATAAATCGGAAGTTTACTATTAACAGACGGCAACTTTTCTATTAATACCTGATGTGTCAACAAGCGGTTGCCGACGAGTGGGTATGAGACATCTTGTATGTTAAAACAGGATAAATAATTTCTTGCAGAATGATAAATGTGAAAAAATACCGTACTTTTGAAACTGTTAATGATTGATTGACTGTTTGACAGCATGAAATGTGAGACCATATATATCGCTTTAATCGGACTTGTCCTTGCCGCATGCAATGGCGATGTCTTTGTGGACGATTATCTGCCACACGGTGCGGCAACCGTTCTGATGTCGGAGGACAACCGGACGGCAGAGATTACTTTCACTTCTGACAATTGGGGGATTGAAAACATTGAAGGCTGGACGGGCGAGTTCAAGGCGTATACATCGGACGGGAAGGAAACTTTTCTGCCTCTTAAAGAAAAAGAATTGGGAGTGGTGCACTGTAAGAACGAGTATGTGGATTTCCGCATCGAAAAAAGCAGTGGTAACAAGTTGAAGGTTTCGTACAGCGAGAACCTTTACAATCAAGCGCTGGATATAGGTATCCTGACAGGCAATGCTTATAAGATGGAAGATATCAGGGTGAGACTTGCGCCCACCTCGAAGTATCGGGTAGACAGCGTAGTGTACGATTGGGAACAGTTCTACCTCTATGGATACGGCATGATAGACGAGATGGAAAGTATCGTTGTAGACAATACACTTGCGGATGCTCCTACCACCATAACCGTATATCCTTACCGAAACACCCGTCGGGAGTTGCGTTTCTGGCCTTACAGCCATGGTGGCAACTGGGAGGAAGAAAAATACAGTCTGCTTTTTGGAGACAATCTGCCCGCGATAGTCATTCCGGATATAATCAATCAAGAGAAGCCCGTACTTGGGAATACGAAAATACCTTTTGGCATCAAACAGCAATACATAGCGGCAGATGTGGATAAGGATAAGGCAGTAGAGGTGAAAATAGATGCGCATGATAAGAGGAAGGTGGTTGTCTACAATTACCTTGAACGGTATGAAGTCCCTCTCAAGGTATATGCGTCCAATCCGATAACGGGTGGCAAGCGCGAATTCAGTGCTTTTCTTTACAGTCAGAGCTATATAAATTATTTAATTTTCAAGGAAAAGATGGAGTCTGAACAATATGATTAAGTTCCGAATATTTCCGCTTGTGCTTTCGGCAGCCTTATCGGTCGCTTCGCTTTCCGCGTCCGAAGCCGACACCGTTTCACGGAAGGTGATACATGCGCTTAGTGTCGATTTCCGTCCGGCGTACGTTTTTCCTACGCACGATTTCTTTAGAGGCGTCAATCGTACGGGAAACAGCATCAACTCCACTCTTTCGGGACATCTGAAGTATGGCTTCAAGTTCTCGCCCGATACGGAAACGGGTAGGAGATATCCGTATGCCGTACAGGGTATCGGCGTGGCTTACAACACATTCCATAATACCGTCGAAGTGGGCAATCCGCTTGCCGTCTACGTCTTTCAGACATCAAAGATTGCCGACATTACTTCCCGTCTGTCGTTCGACTACGAATGGAATTTCGGCGCGTCGTTCGGATGGAAGAAGTTTGATAAGCTCGACAATCCGCATAACGAGGTAGTGGGGTCGAAAATCAATGCCTACATCAATCTGGGTTTTCTGCTCAACTGGCGGATTTCATCACACACCCATCTGCGTGCCGGTGTAGGTATGTCACACTATTCAAACGGAAACACCCGTTATCCGAACTCGGGAGTCAACACCTTGGGAGCATCGGTAGGCGTCACCCACTTCTTGGGTGACCGTGAAGAGCCCCATCGCACGCTTTCTGTCGGACGGCAGCTCCGGACGCCTTTCAGAAAATTCGTAAGTTACGACCTTGTCGTTTACGGTGCCACACGGAAGAAAGGCATTTGGCCCGAAGGCGCGAACCCGCTGATGGTGCCGGGCTCTTTTGGTATCATCGGACTCAATTTCAATCCTCTTTACAACTTCAACAAATATTTCCGGGCGGGCGTGTCCTTGGATTTGCAATACGATGAAAGCGCCAACATCATGAAGCACATAGCCAACGAGTATATTCCTTCCAATCCTGAAGAGGTGAAATTCTATCGTCCCGCTTTCAAAGAACAGTTTTCGGCAGGACTCTCGGCGCGTGCGGAAATCGTGATGCCCATTTTCTCTATCAACTTGGGCATTGGCAAGAATTTCTTCTGCCAAGGTGCCGATACAAACGCTTTCTATCAGACCTTTGTGCTGAAAACAACCCTGACGAAGAACGTTTTTATCCATACCGGCTATCAGTTGTATGACTTCAGATACCCCAACAACTTGATGTTGGGACTTGGCTTCAGATTCAATGCAAAGTGACGAATGGAGACGTTAGAGTGACAGGATGGAGAAACGGTTTGGATTTTTTTTGTACTTTTGCGCGTAATTTTTTGAATGAGGTATGACAATAACTGAATTGCAACGGCAATATGCCGCCCACCCCAATATGGCAGTAATGAAGCGCTTGTTGAAGGACACTTCCGCTCAAACTATCTTTTGTGGTGGACTATGCGCGTCCGCCGCTTCTCTTTTTTCTTCCGTATTGGTGCAAGAGGGTGGCTGCCCGTTTGTCTTTATTTTAGGCGACCTTGAAGAAGCCGGCTATTTTTATCATGACTTGACGCAGATATTGGGCACGGAAAAGGTGCTGTTTTTTCCGTCTTCCTTCCGTCGCTCTATTAAATATGGACAAAAAGACGCAGCGAATGAGATTCTGCGTACGGAAGTATTGAGCCGCTTGCAAAAGGGAGAGGAAGGATTGTGCATCGTCACGTATCCGGATGCGTTGGCGGAGAAGGTGGTGTCCCGAAAGGAATTGAGTGACAAAACCCTGAAACTGAATGTTGGGGAGAAAGTGGACACCGCTTTTATCACGGATGTGTTGCATAGTTATGGTTTCGAATACGTAGACTATGTATATGAACCGGGGCAATATGCCGTTCGCGGCAGCATTATCGACGTTTTCTCTTTTGCTTCGGAATATCCTTATCGTATCGACTTCTTTGGCGATGAAGTAGAAAGTATCCGTACCTTTGAAGTGGAGTCCCAATTATCCCGCGAGAAGAAAAGTGGAGTGTCCATTGTGCCCGATTTAGCAGTGACGGGAGACGTGACAACTTCCTTTCTGGATTTTATCCCGAAAGATACAGCTTTGGCAATGCGCGATTTTCTTTGGTTGCGTGAACGAATCCAGGTGGTGCATGACGAGGCGTTGACTCCCCAGGCAATAGCTGTCCAGGAAGCCGAAGAGAATGGAGGCATTACATTGGAGGGAAAATTGATAGACGGCAGCGAGTTTACTGCACGTGCACTCGATTTCCGCCGGTTGGAATTTGGGAACAAACCAACCGGAACGCCGAATGCCAGTGTTACTTTCAATACATCTGCCCAACCCATCTTTCATAAGAATTTCGATTTGGTAGCTTCTTCCTTCAAAGATTATTTGGAAAAAGGTTATTCGCTATATATCTGTAGTGACAGTATGAAGCAGACAGATCGTATCAAGGCTATTTTTGAAGACCGGGGCGATCAGATTAATTTTACTCCCGTAGAGCGTACCATACACGAAGGATTTATAGATAACACACTACGGCTTTGTATCTTCACAGATCATCAGCTGTTTGACCGTTTCCATAAATATAATCTGAAAAGTGATAAAGCCCGTTCGGGAAAAGTGGCACTGTCCTTAAAAGAACTGAACCAGTTTACTCCGGGGGATTATGTGGTGCATACCGATCATGGTATCGGGCGTTTTTCCGGTTTGGTGCGTATACCGAATGGTGATACTACGCAGGAGGTTTTGAAGCTGGTGTTTCAGAATGAAGATGTAGTGTTCGTTTCCATTCATTCACTGCATAAAGTTTCCAAATACAAAGGTAAGGAGGGAGAGGCTCCCCGACTTAATAAATTAGGTACAGGGGCATGGGAGAAACTGAAAGAACGTACGAAGAGTAAAATCAAGGATATTGCCCGCGATTTGATAAAATTGTATTCGCAGCGTCGTCAGGAAAAAGGGTTCTCTTATAGCCCCGATAGTTTCTTGCAGCGTGAGTTGGAAGCATCCTTTATTTATGAAGATACTCCGGATCAGAGTAAGGCGACGATTGATGTCAAAGCAGATATGGAAAGTGACCGCCCGATGGACCGCCTGGTCTGTGGAGATGTAGGATTTGGAAAAACAGAAGTTGCGATTCGTGCCGCTTTCAAAGCCGTTGCCGATAATAAGCAGGTAGCCGTTCTGGTTCCGACAACGGTGCTTGCTTACCAGCATTTCCAGACATTCCGCGAACGTCTGAAAGGACTGCCATGCCGGGTGGAATATTTAAGCCGCGCACGTACTGCCGCACAAACCAAAGCTGTATTGAAAGGACTGAAGGATGGAGATGTCGGTATTCTGATAGGAACTCACCGTATCTTAGGCAAGGATGTTCAGTTTAAAGACTTGGGACTGCTGATTGTTGACGAAGAACAGAAATTCGGAGTTTCCGTAAAAGAAAAGCTGCGTCAGTTGAAGGTGAATGTAGATACACTGACAATGACTGCTACTCCGATTCCCCGTACCCTTCAATTTTCGTTGATGGGCGCGCGTGATTTGAGCGTGATTTCCACTCCGCCGCCCAACCGCTATCCGATTCAGACCGAAGTGCATACTTTTAATGAAGAAGTGATAACGGATGCCATCAATTTTGAGATGAGCCGCAACGGACAGGTCTTTTTCGTCAATAACCGGATTGCGAACTTGCCGGAACTGAAAGCAATGATCGAGCGCCATATTCCGGATTGCCGTGTAGTAATCGGACACGGGCAGATGGAACCGGCAGAACTGGAGAAAATTATTCTGGATTTTGTCAACTATGACTATGACGTGCTCTTGGCAACCACAATCATCGAAAGTGGTATCGATATTCCGAATGCAAATACCATCATTATTAATCAGGCGCAAAACTTCGGTTTGAGTGATCTTCACCAGATGCGTGGACGGGTAGGGCGTAGTAACAAGAAAGCATTCTGTTATCTGTTGGCTCCTCCGTTGAGCAGTTTGACCACCGAAGGGAAACGACGTCTTCAAGCGATTGAGAATTTTAGTGATTTGGGAAGTGGTATTCATATTGCCATGCAGGATTTGGACATTCGTGGAGCCGGGAATTTGCTTGGAGCTGAGCAAAGTGGTTTTGTTGCTGATTTGGGATATGAGACATATCAGAAGATTCTGACCGAAGCTGTCCGTGAGTTGAAAACAGATGAATTTGCAGAACTGTATGCTGATGAAATAAAAGGTGAAGGACAAATCAGTGGAGAAGAGTTTGTAGATGAGTGTCAGGTAGAAAGTGACCTCGAACTTTTATTGCCGGCCAACTACGTAACCGGCAGCAGCGAACGTATGTTGCTTTATCGTGAACTCGATGGACTGACATTGGACAAGGATGTGGAGGCTTTCCGCTCCCGCTTGGAAGACCGCTTCGGTCCGGTTCCGCCTGAAACGCAGGAGTTGTTGCGTATTGTACCTCTCCGCCGTCTCGCAGCACGTCTGGGAGCAGAGAAGATTTTCCTGAAAGGCGGACGAATGACCTTGTTCTTTGTTTCCAATCCGGATAGTCCGTTCTATCAAAGTAAGGCTTTCGGTAAAGTGATAGACTATATGATGAAGTATACCCGGCGCTGTGATCTGCGTGAGCAAAATGGCAGACGGAGTATGTTGATTAAGAATGTTACTAATGTGGAGACGGCAGTCAGCGTGTTGCAGGAGATTGTGGCGTTGCCGGTGAAAGAAGAATAAATGAGTGGTTTATGCATGGTAATGATGTGAATCAGTAATTGAATTAGAGTAAAAACCTACGGAAAGGAATATATTTTTTAGACACGGATTATGCGGATAAATATAGCTGTGCAACTTAAAAAACGTATAATCCGCGTAATCTGTGTCTAATCCCTAATTTGAAATTTCACTCTATCTTTTTCCTTTCCCTCTTTCCGTGTCCTTTCCTTTTCCGTATAATTTGTCTATCAGATCAGAACGTCCGATACGTTTCAACTCATTGATGATATTTCTCCTTTCTTCCGGCTTATACCAGAAGAAAAACTGCCGTTGGGCGAGTTTCTCCCGTTGGGTTTTAGCACTGAATATCGGTTCTAATGTGTATGGATGGAATCCGGTATACCAAGCTTCGGTAGCAACCGTCATCGGAGTAGGAGTGAAGTCCTGCACTTGTTCCAAATGGAAGTCCAGACGTTTAGTGATAACGGCAAGTTCCGCCATATCTTCTTCTTTGCATCCGGGATGCGAGGAAATGAAATACGGAATCAGTTGTTGACGTAGATTCTCTTCCCGGTTGATACGGTCAAATATCCTCTTGAATGTTTCAAATTGCTTGAAAGAAGGTTTGCGCATTACAGATAATACCCGGTCACTGGTATGCTCCGGAGCTACTTTCAGCCGACCACTTACGTGATTGACAATCAATTCACGGGTATACTCGGCAGTGCTGCGGTTGATCGCTTCATCTTTACTTTGATGAAGTAACAGGTCATAGCGTACTCCGCTACCGATAAACGATTTTTTTATTCCGGGCAAGGCGTCTACTGCACGGTAAATATCCAGTAGGGGGCGATGGTCGGTATTTAGATTCGGACAAACTTTCGGATGGATACATGACGGTCGTTTGCACTTCTTGCAAATAGCTTCGTCTTTTCCTTTCATCTGATACATATTAGCGGAAGGACCACCCAAATCGCTTAAATATCCTTTGAAATCGGGCAACTGAATGACCTCTTTCACCTCTTTTAGTATAGACTCTTTGCTACGGCTGACGATAAACTTTCCCTGATGAGCGGAAATGGTGCAGAAGGCACAACCGCCGAAACATCCCCGGTGAATGTTGATGGAAAACTTAATCATGTCATAAGCCGGAATCCGCTTTCCTTTATATTTAGGATGAGGCAGCCGGGTATATGGTAAATCAAACGAACGATCAAGATCTTCCTGGCTCATCGGAGGATATGGAGGATTGACTACTACTATCTTGTTTCCGACAGCTTGCGTGATTCGGGAAGCCGAATATTTGTTAGATTCTTCTTCGATATGCCGGAAATTGCTTGCCTGTTTCTTTTTATCTGCCAAACATTCTTCGTGCGAATAAAGTGAAAGGTCATCTTCAGCAGAGGTCCATTCTGTTGCACGACAAAGATAGGCTGTTTGAGGAACTGATCCGATGATTGTTCTGAATTTATTGCTTGTCAGTATTGGCTCTTCGACAGTAAGCAGACTTTTCATATTCTTCACCAAGTCTGGAAGTGGCTTTTCTCCCATTCCGTAAATGAGCAGGTCGGCACCGCTGTCGCACAAAATGCTCTTTTGCATTTTGTCTTGCCAATAATCGTAATGACTTAACCGTCTTAAACTAGCTTCGATTCCTCCGATAACTACGGGAACATCCGGATAAAGTTTCTTTAGTATCTGGCTATAGACCGTGGAAGGATATTCCGGACGCATATCCGGACGGCCGTCCGGGGTATATGCATCTTCACTGCGTAATCGTTTATTGGCAGTGTATTTATTTACCATCGAATCCATGCATCCACCGGAAATGCCGAAGAATAGCCGTGGGCGTCCCAACTTCTTGAAGTCACGCAGGTCGTCGCGCCAGTTGGGCTGGGGGACAATGGCTATTTTCAAACCTTCCGCTTCAAGAATCCGTCCAATAACGGCAGCACCAAAAGAAGGGTGATCCACGTATGCATCAGCACTGAATAGAATGACATCCAATTCATTCCATCCGCGAAGTTCTACTTCTTTCTTGGTAGTAGGTAACCAGTCAGTCAATCGATATTCTTTCATGCTGCAAAGATACGGATAATAAAAAAACATCCCAATGTTTTTTTATTCATTGAGATGTTTAACTTCGATTATCGGGATGTTTTGCTTCAATCATTGAGATGTTTTTTTAAAACTTCCCATTGATTGTGAACTGTAATGTCATTTGTTCTCCACCATAGATTTCACGAAAACCGATACCTTGCTCGGACAGATATTCCTTTAGATCCTGAAACGCGTCAGCATGGTTCATGATAATCTCTATCGTTTCTCCCGGAGAGGCAGTACACATTGCTTTTATTGCAGGAATCAGCGGACTGTATGCTGTTATTCCGCAGGTATCTACCGTAATCATTATTCCTCCTCTTCTTCCGCTTCCGTGTTGGAAAGCCAGGTAAGATAGAGCTTGATGAGCTGTTGCAGACCGAATGCCTTCATATTATTGTGATAAATCACGTCGATACAAAGGTCCAGCAAGTCTTTACTGTCTTCTTCCTGACTAGCGATAAGGGAGCGGATATTTAGTTTCAACTTATCCAGAACTGCTTCATCTACAATACCGGTACTGTCGATAAGATGACGGAACAGAGCATATTTCTCAATCGTTCTCAAGTTCTCATTAGATACTTCTATGCTGCGTGTACCGCTAGGGTTTGCTTGTATAGTATACATTGTTTTTTAGTTTTAAAGGTTATTATAGTAGCAAAGATAGAATTTAAAATGAGAAACGGATTAAAAAAAAGGATATTTTTTATTTTTGAGTAAAGAATCCCAGGATGCCTGCCATGATGGTTGCCCGATCCGCTTCCGACTGAATGCTTTCGAAAGGAAAGCCTAATACAAAAGTGCGGTAGTTTCCTTTGTAAGCGATACCTGCGCTCTGATTGCCGGGGACATACGTAAATACAGGGAAAGCAGTGTCTACAGGAACGATGTAATCTGCTGCAGGAACCGCATAACTGTTCTCATTGGGCAGACGCGGGATCGTGATTGTGCACCCCAATCCATTTATCAGATTTACACTCTTGTCCGTCAGGCTACTTTGATAACCATATTTCAGTATTTTCTCTGTAAACTCCCGGTTACCTTGTGTACCACTCATATCGCTTCCTACATAAGCACCGCTGACAAATAGATTACCTCCCGACTGACAATAACTGGTCATAATTCGTTGCATAGCCGAGGAGAATGTCTTGTAGTACGCTTTATTTGCGGGATCTTCTTTTTCCAGTCCCAGGATATAATCTACCACCGGATAATCTTCTAACGTAACCAATCCGTTTTCTACCGCTTCGTCACTGCATGACACAAAACTATATTTGCCGGCTGCCTGAATCGCTTTTCCATGAATGAAAGGATAATCGAATGTGTTCCCTGCTATTTTCATTCCTTCTAACTCGTTTCCGCTATGTCCCAGGCTGCCTTTTCCTTCTTTTCCGGCTTGTGTACGGTCGAAGTCTGTTTGTGCTCCGCAAAACGAAATGTTTGATATATACGGAACTCCGGGATCTTGTGATAAATCGAATCCTGCTTTATCAGAAGTATTAACGACCGCCGGACCGCTGATTCTGTCAAAGCCATTGATGATAATTACCTTTTCTTGTTCGCGTTTGGCTTTATAAGCGGAAAGGATTTCGGAGGGAAAACTTTCCCCGCCGCGGTTTACGGCAGTCACTTTGAATGAATAAACGAGTCCTGGTTCTATTTTCACGGTGTGGGACGTTTTGCTGACTAAGGTTCCATTGTCAAAGCCTCCATAACCGATGCGTGTATATACGATGTATTCCCGTGGACGTGCAGTTGGTTCTTGCGGATCATCTTCACCTTTCCATGAAAGTTCCAGCGTATTCTTTTTCTTTCCGAATTGAATGGCGAAATTGCTGACTGGCAGGGGCTGAACTATATATTCTTTATCATGCTGGCTGGTAATGAACTGCAAAATACCTTTGTAAATAGCTCGTCCCACTGTAAACTTGAAGTTCGGATCATGTCCTAACTGCATATCTGCGAAGTTCTGATGGGAGAGCAGTTCGATAATCGTAGAAGGCGTAGCCGGGAGACGTGTTTCACTGTAATTCCGGTTCCACATACTGCGGCGTGTCCAAGGGATACTGTAACTTGAATAAATATCTTTTTGAATCTGTGTGAGCAGAATATCGGCTAAGTCACGTGATGCATACCGGTCTGTTCCTGTATTCAGCTTTCCATTATTGAAATCGGTGGTATAGATACCGAGCGATCCGATAAACTCATCTATTTTGCTGCATCCGGCATCACTGTGCAACGCCATAGTCATTTCCAAAGGTACGCCTAAACCCGATTGTTGCGGGTTGTAGACAGAACTGCCCGACAAATAGTTGATAGCGTTGGAACGTGTGTTGATGTCGTCTGTATAGTCGTTTTCACCTTTGCGTCCTGCATATACTTCGTATGGCATTCCCGCCCATTGCGCAGAGTAGCGTGCTCCTTCCAAGTAACGGGGTAGCCCGCTGGTTTTTCCTCCACGGGCAATGTTTCCCATTCCACCTCCAAAACGTACTGCATCGGCGCATACAACTCCTTGTTCGCTGCTTTCGTTGCTAAGTACCACCATGCCGTAGTCGTTGTTTCCTTTATCGAATTCAAACGTTCCGAGGTAAACCCATGTACCTCCACCAATTTTCTGATTAACTTTAAATTCGGTTACTCCTCCGTTATGGAATACCAGATATTTGGCGTCGCTTACACTATTGGGGAGTGTCTGATAAGAAACATAAACGGCATACTTGCCTGTTGCCGGTAGAGTAGGTACCCATTCGGCAAATACCTGGTCTTTATTCTTCTTTTTCTTTCTTTCGGTTGGTATGAAACGGCAGGTTCCGTCGGTGAAAGGATTTTCTCCATCTTTATAGATTGTTTTCTTTTGAGCAAATCCTCTTACCGGGGCATTTGTCCAATTAGCTTTTTTACTACCCACTTCCAGATAAAGGGAAGTGTTGGGAGTGTCATTATCTACAATGATCTCATTCTTCTGTGTATCCCGTTCACGGGGAGTGTAAACAATCGCTCCTGCATTCTCCAACATGGGAATCACGTATGGAAGAACGAAAGATTGAGTGAACATATCTTCCGTGGTGCAGAATAATCGAGGGCGTTGCCATCCCCATTCGTTTTTATCATTTTTGAAGTAGTTGCCGTGGCTTTGCCAGATTGCGATATGACGGTCTTGCAGTCCGCGTGAAATTTCATTGGGGCGTGAAATGTTTTTCACCCAAGGAGCTCCTTTATAATCTACATTTAAAGATAACCGTTCCTTATCCTTTTTCTTATTCCGGTAGAAATTAGGAACCAAATCCTCAATAGGGTTTCCATCCGCATAAATGGTGAGTTGGTAATAATGAACAGGTCCCGGAAGCAGTTCTTTAACTTGATTATAAATGTTTTTTACAGTTTCCGGACGGAAAGGCTGATAGGCGAAACTTTCCGATGCATAGATTGCAATCGTCTTACGATTATAATTTATATCGAAACTGTCCAGTTTTGGAGTGCTGATTTTGGCTGTTGCGATATATTTGTTGAAATAATCCGTCAGCCGTTTTTTCACATTTCCTTCAATATCTTGAGCGAAAAGAAAATTAGCACTTACAGTAAGGCATAGAAGAAATACTATTATCTTTTTCATTATTCAATGCTTTTGTTCTCATTTTCACCACAGAGGAAAGGAGGACACAGAGTTATTATGAACAACCATTTTATATCGCTTCATAGATTTAACCTCCGTGTCCTCCTTTCCTCTGTGGTGAATTCTATCGCAAAAATAACAAAAAAAGAGCGAGAAGTATCGAAACTTCCCGCTCTTCTTTCATTGTTTTATATTCTCTTAATTAAGAATATTATTCTTATAAAGGAACGTATTCTACAAATGCTTCCATTGCTTCGTAAGAAGCCAGTCCTAACTTATCATACAAAGTAGCTGTGCCACGGTTGCGGTCTTCGCTACGTTGCCAGAACAGCCGTTCATCATTGCCTAGGAACGGAGCGCTTTCCATTTGCGACTGATGTTTCAGAATAGAGTTACGTTTTGCACGAAGTTCTTCCGGACTGATGGGCACTGCCATTTCAATATTTTCGATTTCCCATTCAGCCCACGCGCCACGGTACATCCAGATACGGCAGTCTTTCAGCCATTTCGCACCTTCTTCTTTTTCAAGATCAACGGCTGCGAATACGGCGTCCGTACATACACGGTGTGTTCCGTGCGGGTCGGCCAAGTCACCTGCAACGAAAATCTGATGAGGTTTCACTTCACGAAGCAAGTTGCGTACGATTTCCACGTCTGCTTCACTGATCGGGTTTTTCTGAATCTTACCTGTTTCATAGAACGGCAAGTCGAGGAAGTGGCATCGTTCCAATGGTATATTGTTATAAGTGCAGGCCGTACGGGCTTCACCACGACGAATCAGACCTTTGATAGTCAGAATGTCACGGCTGTCCATATCACCATCTTTCTTCTCTTTCAAGAAATTACGTATTTCTGCATATTTCTCATTGATAACCTGATCTGCGCTGTTATTGAAGAGCTGGTTGAATCCGTTGATGAAATGCATGAAACGAACTACTTCTTCGTCGCCAACGGCGATATTGCCGGAAGTTTCGTAAGCTACGTGTACTTCATGTTTTTGTTCTACCAAGCGACGAAGCGTACCACCCATCGAAATAACGTCATCATCCGGATGCGGAGAGAAGATGATTACACGTTTCGGATACGGTTTTGCACGTTCCGGGCGGTAAGTGTCATCAGCATTAGGTTTGCCACCCGGCCATCCGGTAATGGTGTGCTGTAAATCATTGAAGATTTTGATGTTTACATTGTACGCAGAACCATAAAGTGCTAGAAGTTCACTCAAACCGTTTTCGTTATAGTCTTTATTAGTCAACTTCAGAATCGGTTTGCCGGTCAACTGACATAACCAAACGATGGCACTACGGATTAGTTTATCATTCCATTCGCAAGAAGTTACCAGCCACGGACGTTGGATACGTGTTAAGTTCGTAGCTGCTGAAAGATCAAGAGCTACATGTGCGTTGTTGTGAGTTTGCAGATAAGAAGCCGGAATAGTGTCAGTGATCGCACCTTCCACACATTCTTTAATCATAGCTGCTTTGTTTTCTCCCCATGCAAGCAGATAAATCTTCTTTGCACCAAGGATAGTGGATACACCCATTGTAATAGAACTGATCGGCGTATTATCCAGCGTTCCGAAAATCTTGGATGCTTCATTGCGTGAGGCATTATCCAACAAGATCAGACGAGTGGTAGAATTCAGTCGGGAACCCGGTTCGTTGAACGCGATGTTACCTACACGACCAATGCCCAACAAGGCAATATCAATACCTCCGAAGCTTTCAATGCGTTGTTCGTACAGACGGCAATATTCGAAGATGGTATCTTTGGCAATGCTTCCGTCGGGAGTGAATATATTCTGTTTGTCAATATCAATGTGATCCAATAACATACTCTTCAAAGCGTTGAAGTTACTGTTGATTGCATCGGGAGCCAACGGATAATATTCATACATGTTAAATACGATCACATTGCGGAAGCTAAGACCTTCTTCCTTATGCATGCGGATGAGTTCGGTATATACGTGGCTGGGCGAATCACCTCCGGGGAGTGCCAATACGCAGAAGCGTCCTGCTTTTTGTTTTTCGCGGATGGTTTGTGCTATTTCGCGAGCAATATAATTAGCACCTTCTTCTGCGGATTCGTAGATGTCCGTAGGGATTTTTTCGAGTCTTGTCAAGACTGATTTTTCAAATGCATTCTCCGGTCTGTAGTATTTGGGGGAGACCCGGTGGAGACTGATTTGAGAACTAAGATTTGTTTTCATAAAGTTGTTAATTAAGTTATGTAAGATTAGCGTCCTTACGACTGTATTTTCACGACAAAGATACAAAAGAAGTCTATATAATTAATTACCGAGTTCTAGGTATTGTTGCTATATGAATCTGTTTTTAACATTTGTTATTTGGCAAATGTTACAGATGAAATTCATCTGCATCTTTCCATACCGGGAACTTCTCTCTGAACTGGTTGAGAGTAGTCAGATTTAGTCTGACCGTCGTTATTCCTTCCTTTTCATCTGGGAATGAGCCGATTTCTTCTCCGAAAGCGGAATAGACTTTACTTCCTCCATTATATGAAAGTTGGTACCCGTCTGTACCTACTCTGTTGACACCGCATACATAGCATTGATTTTCTAAAGCGCGTGCCCGGAGTAGAGTATCCCAAGCCAGGCGGCGGGGGATAGGCCAGTTGGCTACATATATTAAAAGGTCGTACTCGTTGCCTATGTTTCGGCTCCATACAGGAAAACGAAGGTCATAGCAAACTAGCAGGCAGATATGCCATCCGTGATAGGGGATGATAAGTCGTTTATCACCAGCCGAAAAATGTTCGGCTTCCCGTCCCATACGAAACAGATGCCGTTTGTCATAATAGAACTCTTCTCCTTCCGGTGTCAGAAAGAACGCACGGTTATAAAACTGTTCGTTTTCTGTTGCTATATAGCTTCCGCAAATGGCTAGCTGGAATTTGGCAGCCCATTGTTTGAGTGTTGTAATGGTTTCCCCGGAATTTGGCTCTGCCAGTATTTTGCTCTGCATACTAAATCCGGTAGAAAACATCTCCGGTAAAACAACAATCTCCGTTATTCCACAAAGACTTTGCAGCTTTTCGTGGAGCAAACGGAGATTTTCTTGTTTATTTTCCCAAACAATATCGGTTTGTATGATAGAAATACGGATAGACTCCATGATAACTAAGTATTATACTTGATACCTAATACTTCAATCATATTTCTCCAAGAGCAAAATTCTCCGGATGTTTTCCTTTGAAATCCTTGAAATAAAGTTTGATTTCTCTCATGTCCTTATTAATATCTCCTGACGGCATGATAGCTTTCGTTGCCGAAATCGTTTTCTTGCTGTAATCAATACCAATCAGCACGATCGGAATCTGAGCATTCAAGGCTATAAAATAAAAGCCTTTTTTCCAGTTTGGATTCGCTTTACGGGTTCCTTCGGGGGTGATAGCCAAATTAAACTTTTTATATTCGGCAAATTTATGAACCATCTGATCTACTAGCGAAGTTTTTCGACTGCGGTCGACGGGAATTCCGCCAACTGCTTTGAAAAAAATTCCAAGCGGAAAGAAAAACCATTCTTTTTTCATCATGAAACTTGTCTTACGGCCTATAGCACCATAAAATAGTTTTCCAATAAATAAATCAAGGTTTGTTGTGTGTGGAGCGGCACATATCACACATTTATCATAATTAGGCACCGTAACGTTTGTCTTCCACCCTAACAGACGGTAATAGATAAAGCTATAAATTGCTTTTTTCATTCTGTTGTTAGTTCAATTTTCCTATAGCTTCAATAATCTCGTTTACCTTTGCATTAAAATCAGCACGGAATTTCTTATAAAAACCTTTCACGTTGCCTGGTTCTGTGTGGCTGATGCGAGTGACAAACTCATCCTGCATCTTCAGTACCTCTGCCATCAGTTCATCTGCTTTTACCTTGTCTGTGCCAGGGATGAACATACTGTTGATTAAACACTCGGTGAATAATTCTCCTGCAATATAGTTTACGTTCTTTTTGAGTTCTCTTCTACTTGCCATAATCTTTACATTTAATGGTGAATAATAAAAAATACTTGCGGTAAAGATAGGCACTTTCTTTGATTTTAGCGAATTATATGGGGAAAAACATTATTCAGGTCTTCATCTTCTTAACTATATCCCTTCATTTAAATAATTTTGCAGGCTATTATTGATGGAATAACAGGTTCGATTGTCATCCTGAATACTACTTATGTGATTTACTTGTTACATCTGATATTTTAAAATATATAGAATAAATGTGGTGAATCGTGTTCGTTTCTGCACGGAAATGAATGAAATTTTTTCCTACTATAAAGTTGAAAAGGGTTTTCGTCAAATTTGGTGGTAAGTTCTTTATCTCTTTATTTCCAAGTTAATAATTGTCTCTTTTTACTTACTTTCATAAGAAAATATAGGCACTAACCGAATTGGCTAAATGAACGGAGAAAAACTTACCACCAAATTTGACGAAGAACCTTGAAAAGTATAAAAACATCTGCCACCTGCAACGAAACGCATGTAATATACTAGTTAATAAATAGTTGGAACGTGGCATATACTGTTGCAGATAGGTTGTAGATAAAGTATCTGCAATACGTTATATAATCAAGGAAATTTATGTAAAGCTATGGGATAATTGGGGTGACTGTATGGAGAAATGGTGGTGTCTCTGCGGGGAAACGACAGTTCCCCGTTTGGAAACGGGAAGTTAATGTATACAATAAACTTTTGTACCCATGGAGTCTAGTTGATAGCAGTATAATCAGTTTTTGATTATTCAATTTGAGATAAAACCCTTTTGAATGTACTCCTTTTTTTTCAATAAACCCTTTTGGAGCATGTTCATATAGAGTATAGAAGGAGGAGGACACTGTGAAGCGGTTTCCTCTTTTGCATTGAAATGATTTTTCGTTTCCTTTCGTTAGACTGCTAATATAAGTTAATGTTTGCAATTGTCTCTCTTATAATGTAAATAAGGCTTATCTTTATCAGCCAAAATAACATAGGGCTAACAATATGTCATGAGCATAACTATTAGAAATCTCAATAAGATATATCCAAACGGGAATCATGCATTGAAAAACATCAATCTGGAAATCCCTGCAGGGATGTTTGGTTTATTGGGACCCAACGGTGCCGGCAAATCTACTTTAATGCGTATCTTGGTTGCATTAATGGAGCCGACTTCCGGACAAGTCGAAATTTGTGGTTACGATTTGATGAAACAGCGAAAAGAAATCCGTGGTATATTGGGATATCTACCTCAAGATTTTCGTTTTTTCGCCAAATATAAAACGTATGAATTTCTGGACTATGCAGCTCGCTTGTCGGGAATGACTCAAAACAGACAACGAAAGCAGGCTGTAGATGAAATGCTTGAAAATGTGGGGTTGTTTGATGTCCGGGAACGATATGCCAACAAATTATCAGGAGGTATGAAACGGCGGTTGGGAATTGCACAGGCATTGATACACCACCCCAAAGTAATCATCGTAGATGAACCTACTACCGGACTTGATCCAGAGGAGCGCATCCGTTTCCGTAATCTTCTTTCTGAAGTTAGCGAGAATGACGTAACAATCATCTTATCTACTCATATTGTTGGGGATATTTCAAGTACCTGTAATAATATGGCGTTGATGAATCGGGGAGAAGTCTCTTTCTATGGTTCCCCGCAAGATATGTTGAAGAAAGCCGAAGGTAAGGTATGGCGAATCAGGGCCGGTGGTGACCAATTGCATGAGATCGATAAAAAATATCCGGTCATATCTACTATTCCGTCGGGGGCAGCCTGGGAGGTACAGGTGGTTGCCGATAGTGTGGAGGGATACGAAGCAGAGCCATTTTCTCCTAATCTTGAACATGCTTATGTATATTATATGGAGAATCAATTGAACCTTTGGATGAACGACTAAACATGATATGCTGATATGACCTTTTTATCTAATATACAATCGGTTGCAAAATATGAAAGTAAGTTATTAATAAGAAGTTGGTTCTTCAGAGTATTTACAGTACTCGCCATAGGCATCACTACTCTTTTTAATTTTCTTTTATTTGTATCGGAGGACATTTCCGGTTTTTGGATTGCTACGTCTATTCCATCGAATATCCCTTATTTAATCCTGTTGTTGTTGAATACAGGACAGGCTGTTATTGCTATCTTTCTAGCCTCCGATTTTCTGAAAAGAGATAAAAAACTAGATACATCGGAAGTCTTTTATGTCCGTCCGTTAAGTAATGCCGAATACGTTATTGGAAAGATCTGGGGAAACCTGCGTGTCTTCTTGTTGCTTAATCTCATTATAATGAGCATTACTGTGGCATTTAATCTGACATCGGGAGAAGTGGACTGGATGGCTTATCTACTTTATTTTCTGTTGATTAGTGTACCTACTTTAATCTTTATCATCGGTTTATCTATCTTTCTGATGTTGGTGTTGAAGAATCAGGCACTTACTTTCGTCCTATTGTTAGGGTATATCGGATTGACTGTATTCTATATTGAAGATAAGTTTTACTATCTCTTCGATTATATGGCTTACAGTCTCCCATTAATAAAGTCTACTATTGTCGGCTTTTCCAACTTGGAGGTGATTTTAAACCACCGGGCTATTTACTTTTTTGCTGGGTTAGCGTTTGTCTTTTTCACAATCTTTTTGTTCCGGCGTCTACCTCACTCGTCACGCAGTAATTATCCATGGATATTTTTTTCTGTTTGTGCTCTTCTGTTGAGTTTTGCCTGTGGATATTGGCACGTACATTCGATATTGTATAAGAGCGATATACGGACAGTATATACACGTATTAATAACCAGTATGTTACTACTCCGAAGATGTGTATTCATCAATACGATTTTTCGATAGAACAACGTCCTGACAACTTTTTATCTGAAGTAACTATGAGAGGGGAGGCTCTGGACTCATCTGCCGTATTCACGTTCTGCCTGAATCCGGGATTAACCGTACGTTCTGTTCATTCAGGCGGACAATCTCTTCAATTTAAACGTGACAGGCAAATTGTGTTAGTAGATTTCGGTAGGGATCTGGCAAAAGGTGACACGGCTTCGGTGACATTTAAGTATGACGGGCGGATAGATCATTCGTTTTGTTATTTGGATATTCCTCCCGAAGTATTGCAAGCTTCGAAAAAGAAGTTTCTATTCAATATTGATAAGCAGTATAGTTTCCAGACGAAGGATTATCTGTTGCTTACTCCTGAAACATATTGGTATCCTCGTGCGGGGACGAGTTATAGTGATGAAAACCCGAATTGGCAACAAACTTATTTCAGTAATTATCATTTGAAGGTGAAACCTCTCGATGGATTGATTCCTCTTTCTCAAGGTGAGGGTAAGGGGGATGAACAGGGAACTTATACGTTTAAAGGGGATTTCCCGTCTCAAACCATATCGCTGGTTATTGGAGATTATCAGCAAAAAAGCGTATTGGCAGATAGTGTCTTGTATAGCATCTGGCACCTGAAAGGACATGACTTTTTTACAGCAGCCTTGGATTCTATTCACGATACTATTCCTTCACTGATACGTAATGTTAAAGACCAATTGGCACGAAATTATAAATTGGACTATCCTTTCAAACGGTTTTCGTTGATAGAAGTACCGATACAATTTGCCGGTTATGAGCGTGCCTGGTCGCAAGCACAAGAAACCATACAGCCTGAAATGGTCTTATTCCCAGAAAAAGGAGCGTTGTTTGATGAACTGGATGTAAAGAAACAGGTTCAAAATCACATACGATGGTCAAAATATGGAAATGGGAATGAAATCGGTATAAAAGAAGCGCAGATGCGTACATTCAGCAATTTTGCCTGGATGTTTTTGCAAACAGAGGGGGATTATAATTTTTCATCAGATAGAGGAAAGGGTAATTTATCATCAGAATCAAATCCTTATTTCCTTTTTCCACAGATCTATAATTTTCGTTATAATATCTTCTCCTCAGAATGGCCGGTAGCCAACCGGGTGATTGAATTGTATTTGCAGAAGAAATCGGAGAATGAGGGATGGGAACGTCAGATTAATGGTATTAGTAATAATGAGAAGGCTATTCTGTTATTAGAAACGCGTACCTTTAAAGAACTATTGGCTGATGTCGAATTACGTAACCTGCAAAATAATATTGTCGGGCAGGAAGCAAGCCGCCTTTTTGCCCGGTCAGAAATAAATATGGGGGTAGAAGCTTTTAGAGATTCACTGTATTCGATGTTGAAACGTAATACCTTCCTGAATATAAAATTTGAGAATATGCTTGATACATTGGGGAAGATAAGCCGGACGGATATTCGTTCGTTGTTGGGAGAATGGGAAAAACCTACACCTCTTCCTTTTTACTCGTTGGGAGAACCTACATTGACTAAAATTGTCAACAAAGGTGGGGAAGAACTTTTTGTATTAAGAATGTTGGTAAGCAATAATTCGGATTACGAAGGGATTATTCACATGAATATTCGTAAGGATGGTTGGTGGAGTGATCCTTTGGAGGATCCCAGAGCCAGAATGAAAATAGAGATGCCCGCCCATACAACTAAAGAACTTGTTTCGGTTTGGGAAGACCAAATTCGTAACATTGAAATTAATACCATGCTTTCCGGCAATCTACCTAATGTGATAAATCAGGAGATAGGTAATGTTAAGAATGAGCGGAACAGAATAGTTAAAGACAGTATTTATATATTGCCGGAATCGTCGTTCGAGCTGCCGGGAGAAGTTATTGTGGATAATGAAGATTCCACTCTTTTTGTTCTGTCTGCTCCTCCTATTATGGGGCTTCTGCCTAAGTGGCTGGATGAAGTCGAGGAGACACCTTTCAAATATTCAGGAATATCCTGGTGGCGTCCCCCTTTACAGTGGACGGCTACTACTAATAGTAAATATTATGGAAAATATATTCGCTCGGCTTTTGTGATAAAGAGTGGGGATGGCAGCCAGACTGCCACATGGAAAATTCCTGTACCGGAAGCCGGTCAATACGACTTGTATTACTATGTATTTAAAAATGACGAACTCCGATGGAACAAGAATTTTCAGGGAGAATATCATTTTAAAGTACAGTACGACGGTGGAGCGGAAGATGCTTATATAAATTTAAGAAAAGCCAATGAAGGTTGGGAACAGCTGGGTAGCTATTACTTTGATTCTGATACTGTCCGGGTGGTTCTGACAGATGAATGTAAGCTGCGCTCTGTTACAGCCGATGCGGTAAAAATAGTGAAACGATATTAATTAAAAAACAGTAAACTATATGCAAAGTGACTTACTACTATTAAAAAGAATACTACTGACAATTGTTGTTGTCATGGGGGTTACCTTGTCTTCACGAGGGCAAATACCCCTAACGATTGACAAAGCGATGGAGATTGCGCAGGAGAATAGTCCTTCTCTTCGCCGTTCTTATATGAATTTGGAGAGGTACCAACAGAATTTAGTTGCACAGAAGGCTTCATTGAAATCACGATTCTCGTTGAATCTGAATCCGTTGGAGTATAACAAAAATAGGCGTTTCGACAACCGTCTGTCACAATGGTATACCAATGAGACGCTCAATAGCAGTGGCACTTTGCAAATAGAACAGCCTATTTTGTGGACAGACGGTACGATTTCTTTAATCAACAAATTCGGGTGGCAAGATAATAACTCTATTTTGGAGGGCAATAAAACCAGTGACCGGGCATTCAGTAATGATCTCTATCTGCAATTGACGCAACCTATTTTCACTTATAACAAGCGGAAGATGGAATTGAAGCAAATAGAGTATGATTATGAAAATGCCAATATTAGTTATGCTTTGCAGCGGTTGAATACAGAAAAAAGTATAACAGAACAGTTTTATGCGGTTTATATGGCACAAAGTAATTTGGAAATCAGCCGTGAAGAATTAAGTAACGCCCAGCAGAGTTATGATATCATAAAAAACAAGGTAGAAGCGGATTTGGCTGCTAAAGATGAGCTTTTTCAGGCAGAGCTGAATCTTGCAACGGCCCGTTCGTCGGTAGACGAGAGTCTGGTTAATATGGAGAACGCGAAAGATAAATTGAAACAAACGCTGGGAATGAGACTGGATGAGGAAATCCTGGTGCTTGCAGAGGTTGATATAAAACCGATTCAGGTGGATTTAGAGCAAGCGATCACACATGGATTAGGTTCACGTTTGGAGTTGCGTCAACGTGAAATAGAAAGTAAGGAGCTTGAATTTGAAATGATTAAAACGAAAGCGTTGAATGAGTTTAAAGGGGATGTTTCTTTGTCATTCGGTTTGATGGGAGATAATCGTCATTTGAACCAAATGTTTAGTAATCCGACACAGAATCCACGCGTTTCGATTAGTTTTACTGTTCCTATCTTCGATTGGGGTGAAAAGAAGGCACGAATCAAAGCGCAAAAGATGGCGCAACGGATTAACGAACTGGAATTTCACGAGGAGAAGGTGGATATAGAACTGAATATTCGTCAGGTATGGCGTAATCTCGAAAATCTGCGGACACAGATAAAAATAGCCGAACAAAATGTGCAAAATGCCCAATTGACTTATGATCTGAACCAGACACGTTATCGGGAAGGTGATATTACCGGTATGGAAATGAGTCAGTTTCAAACGCAGCTTTCGAATAAAAAAATCACTTATACGCAAGCATTAATCAACTACAGAATAGAATTACTTAATCTTAAAATTCTTTCATTGTATGACTTCGATAAGAATATTCCTATTGTTCCGATGAAAGATATAATTGATAAAAAATAAGCAGGCCATGAAACAGTATCACATTTTAATTGCATCTTCTTTATTAGTGATTATAGCATTGACAAGTTGTGGTGGAAGACCACAAAATGCCCCCAATAACATTGCTACTCCGGTATCTGTCGTTGAATTGAAGAAAGGGTCGATCAGTAAATTGATAAATACAACAGGAACGGTGCAGCCCACTTATGGGGTGTCTTTAAACGCTGAAATGAATGGCTTTTATAAGCTTCAGACTAACCCGAAAACCGGAAAACCCTTTAAGATGGGTGACAGGGTGAATAAGGGAACTCTGATTATTCAATTGGAAGACAGAGAATATGAGAATGGCATTGCTATTGACGCCAAACAGTTAAGTCTTGAAATAGCTGAACAGGAACAATCGAAGCAAAAGGCGCTTTATGAAAAAGGAGGAGTGACGATGAGCGAAATGCGGAACACGGAAGTTAAGGTGACGAATGCCCGTTATGATTACGAAAATGCTCAGCTCAGCCTGGAAAAAATGAAAGTAAAAGCTCCGTTTGATGGAGTGATTGTTGATTTGCCGCATTATACAAATGATATAAGAGTGGAACAAGGTAAAACGATGGTAAGTCTGATGGCTTATGACAAAATGTATATGGATATCAATCTGCCGGAAAGTAGTATTCGTTATATTAAAGAAGCGCAACCGGTGTATATTACTCACTATACCATACCCGGTGATACTTTGAAGGGGAAAATAAGTGAATTATCTCCCGCAATCAGTTCGGAGACACGTACCTTTAAAGGAAAAGTGCTGGTTGATAACACTCAATTAAAATTGCGTCCGGGTATGTTTGCTAAAGCGGATATTGTGGTGGACAGAGCTGATAGTTCTATTATTATCCCTAAAGACGTGATTTTATCGAACCGTCGGCGCAAATATGTATATATCGTTGAAAAGAATACTGCAAAGATACGTAATTTGGAGACTGGGTTGGAAGATGAATATAACATTGAAATTGTGTCCGGGCTTAATGTAAATGATAATCTGGTAGTGAAGGGTTTTGAAACATTGAAAGAAGATGCTAAAGTGAAAATTCAAAAGTAAATCATTGGTGTGATGAATAAACGCATCTTTTGAAAACAGGAAATACTTATGAAGAATATAATCAAATTTGCAGTAGGCAATCCGGTTACGATTTGTATGATTGTATTTGCCCTCTTATTACTGGGAAAGGTATCATACGATCAGTTGAGTGTCGACTTATTGCCTGATCTGAATAATCCCCGATTGTTTATCGAATTGAAGGCGGGAGAACGTCCTCCTGAAGAGATTGAAAAACAATTTGTGAAAAATATGGAATCTATGGTCATCCGGCAGAGTGACGTTACGCAAGTCTCTTCGGTGATTAAAGCGGGGACGGCACGAATTACCGTAGAATATACTTGGACAAAGGATATGGATGAGGCTTTTCTCGATTTGCAGAAAGCTATGAATCCGTTTGCACAGAACAAGGAGATTACTGAATTAAAAATTACGCAGCACGATGCGAATCTGTCACCGGTTGTCCTGATAGGTATGTCCCATCAGAATATTACGGATATGGCAGAGCTGCGGAAGATTGCAGACAGTTATATTCGTAATGAGTTGATTCGTCTGGAAGGGGTTGCCGATGTAACTCTTTCAGGTGAGGAAGTGACTACTCTTACTGTTCAGACCGACCCTTACAAATTAGGTGCTTTCCAATTAAAGATTGAAGACATTGCTTCACGTATTGAATCTAATAATCAGAGTATATCCGGAGGACGGGTAAGCGAGTTGGGGTTGCAATATCTAGTGAAAAGTTCGAGCCTGTTTTCTACAGAAGCCGATTTTGAAAACCTGATCGTTGGATATAAACCGGTGCAACAGCAGGAGACTTCCGGGAATAGTTCTTCAGAAACAGTGATAGATGTAAATAAGGCTCCTATCTTCCTGAAAGAAATAGCGACTGTGCAATTTATGAACGCTCGTCCTGAGAATATTGTACGTATTAACGGGAAGCGCAGTATCGGTTTGTCTATTTACAAGGAAATGCGTTTTAATACAGTGAAAGTGGTAGATGAAGTAAGTAAACGGTTGGCGGTGATAGAGGATGCTTTACCTGGCTATCATTTTCAGGTCATTTCCAATCAGGGAACATTTATAAAAAATGCCATTGGAGAAGTGAAAAGCAGTGCTGTATTGGGGATTGTTCTTGCCATCATCGTATTGTTTGTCTTTCTTCGTCGAATGGGAACAACGCTGATTGTCAGTCTTTCTATCCCGATTTCTATTGTGGCAACTTTCAATTTGATGTTTTTCAACGGACTTACATTGAATATAATGACTTTGGGTGGATTGGCTCTTGGGGCGGGTATGCTGGTGGATAATGCTATTGTAGTCATAGAAAGTATTTTTCGGAATCAGGAAAAAGGAATGAGTGTCCATCAGGCTGTTATTACTGGAACTGCGGAAGTGGCGAATGCGGTCATTGCTTCTACATTGACGACTATTGTTGTTTTTCTCCCGATTGTTTATCTGCATGGAGCTTCGGGCGAATTATTTAAGGATCAGGCATGGACAGTAACTTTCTCACTTGTGTCCTCTTTGTTTGTGGCTATTCTGGTGATTCCGATGTTGTATGTTCAACTCTCCGGTAAGAAAGTGAAAATGGAAGAGGTGAAATCAATTCGTATTACAAGATATAGCAAGATACTTCGCAAATTGGTTCAGCACCGTTGGTGGGTGATTGGGGTGGCGGTGTTGCTGCTCGTTGTAACAGGGTTGTTGACTCCATTCATTGGAACAGAATTCATGCCACGGGCAGAAAGCAAAGTTTTTACTGCCGTTGTGAAAATGCCCGAAGGTACGCCAATGGAGCGTACTGCGGCCGCTATCGGCAATCTCGAAGATCTATTGTATACTATTGTTGGAGGTGATTCTCTGTGTACGTTGTATAGCCATATCGGAGAAGGAAGCGGTTCGGTAAATGCTATATTTGAAGGAGAGAATACTGCGATGATGAAAGTTATTCTTTCGCCCGAATGTATTCTTTCGCCCGAAAGAGTTATTGCCCAGTTTATTGAAGAGGCAAAGAATCCCGACGGTCTGGAACTGTCTATACGGCAGGACGAAAACTCTTTGAGTTCGCTTTTAGGAAGCGAAGGGGCACCAATCGTTGTAGAAGTGAAAGGGGAGGAACTGGACGAGGTAGCGCAGATTACTGAAGAGGTAAAAGAGCGGATGCTTAGGGTTGAAGGATTGTATGATGTCGTTACCTCCATAGAAGACGGTGCTCCGGAAGTGGTGATTTCGATAGATCGTACCATAGCCGGTATAAATAATTTGAGTGTCGCTACGGTAATTGAACAGTTAAAACAGCAATTAAGTGGCAAAGAGGTTGGTAAAATGGAATATCGTGGCGAGATGCGTGATATTGTGATAAAAGTGCCGGATATATCGCTGGGATCCCTTGGAGCACTTGTCATTAGAAGCGGTGCTCAGGAATTTCTGTTGCATGAGATTGCTACTATTACTTATGGACAGGCACCTAAAGAAATTTTACGCCGTAATCAGAGTCGTATAAGTAAAATAATGGCTAACATGGATGCTGGAAAATCTCTTGATAAAATGGCTGCGGAAGTACGTCTGGCGGTTAAGGATATTGATTTACCTGCTAATTATCATATCACAGTGACCGGAGAAGAGGAAAAAAGGCAGGAATCTATGCACAGTTTGTTGTTTGCTTTGTTACTCTCTGTTGTACTTGTTTATATGGTAATGGCTTCACAGTTTGAATCATTGTTGCACCCTTTTACCATTCTACTGACTATTCCGTTGGCGGTGGTAGGTGCTGTCCTGCTTTTCTTTATTACCGGAACAACCATTAATATGATGGGAGTTATCGGCATCGTGATGTTGGGAGGTATTGCTGTTAACAATTCTATTATTTTGGTAGACCGTATCAACCAGCTTAGTCAGGCAGGAATGGAACTGACTGATGCTATTGTAGAAGCAGGACAACAACGTATCCGTCCTATCATCATGACCACATTGACAACGATTCTGGCTATGTTTCCGATGACATTCGGTTTTGGTGAAGGTGCTTCTCTTCGTTCGCCGATGGCCATTGCCGTTATTGGAGGATTGATAACTTCTACTTTGATGAGTTTGATGGTTATCCCATGTGTATACTATGTCCTTGAAAAAATGAAAAGGCGTATCAATCATTGAACTAAAAAAGGTTGAAGATGAATTTTTTACTAAATAAGAGAATTACAATTTGTATGCTGTTTATAGCCCTTAGCCTTTTGGGCTATATGTCCTATAAACAGCTTCCGGTAGAGTTGTTACCTAATGCAGAGCTTCCGGTACTGTTTATCCAAGTGTCATCACAGCAGGATATGGATCCTTCGTATGTAGAGTCGGAAGTGATTATTCCACTTGAAGGAGCGGTCAATACAATTGGTGGAGTAGACAAATTGCAATCTTATATAGACAGGAGACAGTCGAGCATACAAATTGATTTTAAGAAGAATATCAACTTTAAGATGGTCTCTCTTAAATTGCAGGAAAAGGTAAATGAAGTGGCAGCTTCTTTTCCTACTGGTTTTACCGTGCAGGTGCAGAAAGTCGACATTGCGCAGATGAACAATAACTTTATGGTACTTCAGGTACGTGGTCTGGGAAGAACAGACCGCATCAGGAATCTAGTGGAGGATTATATTCTTCCCGATCTGGAGAACATAGACGGTGTAGCGTCTGTCAATATATATGGAGGACGGCAAAAAGCGATTGAAATACGTCTTAATCCGGAAGCGTGTAAGGCACTGAACCTTACACCGTCCAAGATAAGCAATCTGCTTTCACAGAACACACAGGAAAAAACATTTGTCGGTTTTGCCAATGAACCGGACAGTAAGAATTTTGTCCATGTCAATGCGATGTATACCAAAGTATCTGACTTGGAAAATATAGTGGTGGCTCCCGGACCTGTTCTGTTGAAAGATGTGGCGACTGTATTTTTTGATTTGAAAGATGAAACTACTTATAGTCGTGTTAATGGAAAGGAGGCTGTCTCTGTAGCATTGATAAATGATTCGCAGGCCAATTTGATTGAACTTTCTCATCGTGTCTCTGATGCGATTGACAAGCTGAATGAAAAACTGGTGCCACTTGATCTGGAAATTGTTACTCAAGAGAATAAAGCTGAAACCATGGAGAATAATATTAATCAGATCATTAACCTGGCATTGGTGGGTGGGCTGTTGGCTGTTCTTATCCTCTGGTTCTTTCTGAAAAATATGCGGTTGGTATTCTTTATCGCACTTTCAATTCCGATTTCAGTCTATACAGCTTTCAATTTCTTCTATGCTTCCGGTATTACTATCAATAGTCTTACATTAGTTGGGATGGCACTTGCTATCGGGATGTTGCTGGATAATAGTGTCGTGGTGCTTGAGAATATTTATCGTTTATCCGGGAGCGGTTGTACACCCGAACGTTCGGTTACTCAGGGGACTAAAGAGGTGTGGCGTTCCATTGTGGCAGCTACGCTGACCACGGTCACTGTATTTTTGCCATTTGTTTTTTCTGATAATTTTCTGATTAAACTGGTCGGACATCATATCGGGGTATCTATTATATCCACATTGACCATCTCTTTGTTTGTGGCTTTACTTTTCATTCCGATGGTCACTTATGTTATTCTGAAAAAGAAGAAAGGGAGAAGTGTTGTTTATGAGAAGGTCTCTATCATTCAACGTCCGATACAGATTTATCTGGTTTTGCTAAAGACTTGTATGCGTAATCCGGGAGTTACTATATTCGGAGCGGTGATTTTGCTTTTTGTAACTTTGATATTGTCGCTGACCTTGAATGTACAGCAGATGAAAGCGGTTGATTCGGACCGATTTAATATAAGTGTTGTGATGCCTACCGGAAGTACCCTTGAGAATACAGACAAGATAGTCAAAGTGCTGGAAGAACGTCTGACAGATTTTCCTGAAAAGAAAGACTTGATCTGCCGTGTTCGGGAGAAAGAGGCAACTATTACCCTTATTTTGCAAAAAGATTATCAGAAGATAGGCAAACGGAAAATAGCAGATATTAAATCAGATGTACAATCCAAGGTTTCTAATATCAATGGAGCGGAAATCTATGTCTCCTATGCTATGGGAGGAGGGCAGGAGAATTCAGCTTTGAGCAGCCTCGGAGGTTTTATGCGTTTATTGGGTATCGGTGATAATAGAGAACGAGTAGTAGTCAGAGGAGCCGATTTCGAAATGATGCAGATGGTAGCAGAGGAAATACGCTATTTGTTGAATGAGCAGGAATTTGTACAACACACTCATGTCTCGTATACTCCTCGTCAAGCGGAAATAAATCTGAATTTTGATCCGGTTTTATTGACTACTTATGACATCAATCGTGCTAATATTACCTCTGGATTAACAGCGCTCAATAATGAGTATTCTTCGGAAGTGACTTTTAAAGTAGGAGAAGATAAATATGACATTATCATCCGCGATGAAATTCGGGAAGAAGAGACGGAAGAAGAAATACAGGAGAAAGCGCATAAAGAGAAAACGGTAGACGACCTGCGTGCTATTCGGATAGAAAATGAGAAAGGAGGGATGCACAATCTGGAAGATATAGCATCTATTAATTATGGTCGTGGACGTTCGCGGATCATACGTGTCAATCAGGATAAACAGCTCGAAGTATATTATAATTTCTCAAGAGATGTGCAATCCTCGAAAGAGTTGTTGGATAGTTATCGTTCTGATATAGACCAGCTGATTGCCGGTTATAATCTCCCATCCGGTGTTGCTTTACAAGTATTCCATGAAGAAGATCAGTTTGGGGATTTCAAATTTCTTATTCTAGCAGCTTTCATCTTGATTTTTATGATACTTGCTTCTGTATTCGAGTCTGTGGTAACTCCTTTTGTATTGCTCTTTACGATTCCGTTGGCTGCTATCGGCTCTTTATTGGCGTTGTTACTTTCGGGCAATAGCTTGATGAATGCAAATACGCTGACCGGATTTTTGATTTTGTTAGGGGTAGTTGTCAATAACGGAATTATTTTGATAGACTATGCCAACATTTTACGTAAAAGGGGATATCGACGGAACCGGGCATTAATGGTTGCCGGTATGTCACGTATTCGTCCGATTTTGATTACTTCAATAACGACCATTGCTGCTATGCTTCCGTTGGCTATGGGAGATACGGAGTATGCTGGAGCTATTGGTGCTCCTTTTGCTATTACAATGATTGGTGGGCTTCTCTTCTCTGCTTTATTAACGTTGATTTTAATTCCTACAGTTTGTCTGGGATTAGAAAATGTGCTTCAGTGGTATCGTTCGTTGTCTCGTAAGTTATGGTTCTTCCATTTTATTCTTTTCGTGTTCGGTGTCATCGGTATTTGGTTATATGCTGAAGGAATACTTTGGCAATCAATTTATCTTGTTGCACTTATTGCAGGTATACCGGGACTGACTTATTTTGCACAGACTAGCCTTAGAAGGGCAAAATCGAAAGTGATAGATCCGGATGAAGATATACATATATCTGTTAGGAATCTGGTTAAAATATACGACTGGCCAGGGCGCATCAGCCGACAGTGGTATAGCGGTTTGCAAATACGTAAACGGTTGGGATTGAGTAATGAATATCATTCTCTGAAGGATTTTGTTAATGTGTTGTGGCAGTTCGGCATATTGCTATTCGGTATTTATTTCACTTATTTTTTTATTCAGGACAGGCTTTGGATATTCTTGTTTTCATTTGCTATTTATGCTTCGGTTCTGTATCTGTGGAGAAAGATACGTTCTTACTTGTATTATCGTTACGAAAACAGTAGAAGAGTGAAGATAATAAACCGTGTGATATTCTGGGGACTTCCTCCTGTAATCTTGTTCGAGTTATTCAAGAAGATGGATAATAACGGCTTGGTTATCATGATCGCATTACTATGGTTTATGGGTATTGCTATCTATGTCACCTCTCAATATTTATATGACCATCATATAAATATTGAGCGTGTCACCGGGCGATTTGCCGGACTTCGCCGTTCCTATTTCCGTATGGTGAAGAGTGTTCCTTTGATTGGGAAACAACGTAAGCCTTTTAAAGCATTACGTGGAGTATCATTTGAGATTCAGACAGGTATGTTCGGACTCTTGGGACCCAATGGAGCTGGAAAATCTACTTTGATGCGTATTATATGTGGTATATTTGAGCAAAGTTACGGCAGTATCTGGATAAATGGAATGGATACCCGTGTCTATAGGGAAGAACTGCAAAGCCTGATAGGATTCCTGCCACAGGAATTTGGAACTTATGAGAATATGACATCATGGGAATTTCTTGATTATCAGGCTATACTAAAAGGTCTGATAAATGAAAATATACGAAAAGAAAGGTTGGAGTATGTTTTGAAAGCAGTACACATGTACGAGCGAAAAGATGAAAATATCGGCTCTTTCTCAGGAGGTATGAAACAAAGAATCGGTATTGCATTGATTTTGCTTCACTTACCACGTATTCTGGTAGTAGATGAGCCTACTGCAGGACTCGATCCCCGTGAGCGTATTCGTTTTCGTAATCTGTTGGTAGAATTGAGTAAGGATCGTGTGGTCATTTTCTCCACTCATATCATTGAAGATATATCCAGCTCTTGTAATCAAGTGGTGGTCATAAATAAGGGTGAATTGAAATATTTCGGTGATCCTGCGGATATGGTGGAAATGGCTAATGGAAAAGTATGGCAATTTAATATAGATAAGACGGAGTTTGAAAAGGTGTTGGATAAGTCTTTGGTAATACATCATATTCAGCAGGGTGACACTATTCGTGTCCGCTATCTTTCTGTTGAACAGCCGTATGATGGAGCCGAGGAGGTGGAGGCCAATCTGGAAGATGCTTATCTCTGCTTGTTGAAAAATATGAATGATAAGAAAAAAAAGATATGACATTTAATCAATTAATAAAGCTATTGCCCAAGTTGGTGAAATATAATTTGAAGATTATTTTTGCCGGAAAGTTCTTTTGGTTCCTGTTGGCGGCATTTGGATTCTTTGCTTTTTTTATGTTTCAGAATGCATGGAACCGGGCAGAGATCAATGAAGGGCTTATCTATAATATCTTAATGTTTCCGTGTTTATTGCTGATATTTTATCCGGCTGTTTTCGGTATTCAGAACGATGAAGACAGCCGGATTTTGGAGATCCTTTTTGGTATTCCCAACTATAGGTATAAGGTTTGGGGAGTACGGTTACTCATGATTTATATAGCTGTTTTTGCTATTTTAATCATTTTCTCATACATCGCTATCTTACTGCTTTATCCGATCAATCCTCTTGAGATGTCTTTGCAGTTAATGTTTCCGGTTCTCTTTTTTGGTAGTATGACCTTTATGTTTTCTACTATTACCCGGAGTGGAAACGGAACGGCAGTACTTGTGATTGTTATCGGTATTGCATTGATGTTTTTTAGTAATATGAATAGTATCGAACATTCTTTTTGGAATATTCTGTTGAATCCATTTCGCGTACCTGACAATTTTCATCCGATGATTTGGGAAGGAATCCTTATCAAAAATCGTATCTTCCTTTTTTCTGCCAGTCTAATCTGGATGATGATCGGTTTACTTAATCTGCAAAAGCGAGAGAAATTCGTATGACATAAAGTTTAAATTATAGATCTTGTTATCAGAAGTAATACCCTAAATTCACATAGCAACTTCCTTTGTCCGTCTGATTGGAGTATCCCAACGATATTTCCAATGGTCCGAAGATGCTATCCATTCCATAGCCTGCACTAACACCGAATAATTGCTTGCCTTTCAATATATCGAAGAAATTACTATTCGTTAGCCCATAGTTACCCGTCAGTGTGAGATAATGAATGGCTCCCATACGTTGTCTGAACTTAATAGACGCGATCATAATGGTGTTATCCATCAATTCCAGGTTGGTAACCCCGGCAAACGGTAATTGCTGTGGAATATAGAAACCGGGTACGTCACCGCCAATGGCATTTTGTAGCGGATAAGGAAAATCTCTTCCGATCAGGATACGTCCGTAAATGGAAGGAATGACGGAGAAACGGCGGGTTACAGGGATGACACTTGCCCACGAAGCATTCAATGCTGAAAATGGAGCATGCTCGTTGTATTGTGCCATATTATCCGTATAAAGCGAATAGGCGGCTCTGAAGTCACTTCCTTTAGAAGGGAAGCGTCCTTTATCGTATGTATTATATTGCACCTGAGCATAATAACTTAGAAAATGTTCCGATTCCACTTTCAGATCGGAGATTTCAGTTTTTTTGAACAGGAAATCTTTGTACTTGTAATATTCAAAACGCAGACCGAGTCCGAAGCGGAAATTCTTGTACCATACATCGGAGAAACCGAATTCTGCCAAATGATATTTATACGTGGTATTATAGGCACGGTCACCCTCCTCGTAGATATTGATATCGTTGTATTGGAACATATACGAGAAGTTGAAATTACGTTGCTGCATGGGTTCCAGCGTATAGTCTATGCGGGCAGCATATCGTTTACCTAATCGACCGGTAAGAGACAGGCGGGAAGGAATATGCGTTTTGAGGTCTGCCGTTGCATTCACCAACAAAGACGCGATTTCTTCCGAATCAAAACGGATGCCTAAATTGATTCTTCTTTCATATTTTTCCTGCAACAGGAAATTGAGGTGATAACCTTCAGGAGTTTCTTTCAACGTATAGCTGGCACTGGAATAGAATTGGCTGCCACGTAATTGATACAAGGCCTGTTCTATTTGTTGAGTGGTAATGTCACTGTTTTCTTTCAGATTACATTTCTTCATCAGCCATTTTTTATCATTCACTTCTACACCGGAAAATGAGATATCCGTCACATAAACCGTACGTGCATTGGAAAGAGAAGAATAAGGGCCATGTTGCTTCGGAGTATAATCTTCGGCTATTCCTATCTTCTTTTTCAAGGCAAGCAACGAATTCCATTGTTCTTTAGCCGCTTCTTCGCCTCTTCGCATCAGAGTGTCGATGGCTGCCGGGGTAAAACTGGCAGATGAATATCCCTCCACATTGACACGGATATAAGTGTCTGTGAGGTCTACATTCTTTTCGTGATTAGACTGGCAGGTGATGTCTACAATCTGTCCCAGAATATCGGGGACGCTGTTGAGCTTGTCGGCTTTTTTAAGAGCATTCTGTACGTCTACTCCGATAATAATATCGGCTCCCATGGCTTTCACAACATCTGCCGGATAGTTGTTTACAATGCCACCGTCCACTAACACCATACTGTCTTGTCGTACTGGAGTAAAAACACCCGGAATAGCCATGCTGGCACGCATGGCGGTAGAGAGTATTCCGTCATGAAATACAATTTGCTCTCCATTGACAATATTGGCTGCTACACAAGCAAAAGGAATGGGAAGTTTATTGAAATTGATGGAGTCGTGATACCCCACAGTGAGCTCTGAAAATAGGTTGGCCAGATTTTTCCCTTTCATGAGTCCTCCGGTAGCAGCATCTTTGGGAGTTTTGGTGAAAGGGATAGAGATTGTATATTTTTCAGACCGCTCGCGATCAGTCAATGACATCGCACTTCGTTTGATACGGTCGCTCAACAGGAATGCCCAATCCTGTTTCCGTACCATGCTGTCCAATTGTTCCGTAGTATAACCAATGGCATAAAGGCCACCTACGATGGCTCCCATACTGGTACCGGCTATATAATCGATAGGAATTCCTGCTTCCTCAATTACTTTCAGTGCTTTGATATGTGCCATTCCTTTGGCACCGCCGCCACTTAGTACGACACCCACCTTTTTCCTTTGCTCTTGAGAATGCAAAGAAAAAGGCAATAAGATGCCAATTGATAAAACCAATGTTGAAAAGATTTGTTTTTTCATTAGGATATGGTCTAGTGTTGATGTTTAATATAATACAAATGTATAGCATAATTTGTTTAGTTGTTGAAATGGGAACTAAAAAAAATGTTCTAAAAGTCGGAAATGTGGATTTTTTCTACACCATACAGTGGATTTCCACACTTTCTGCAAAACGAAAGAATATCTAATGCTTTGATTTTAAGCAAATAATGTAGGTGACGCATTTTTGGTATATGAGTTGTAAATAAGGATATAGAACAAACATAAGTTAAATTAAATAATAAGATTCGATATGAGATTATTCTTTTCGAAAAATGAGTTGAAACTGAGGAGAAAGAGAACCATTGCTGCTATTATGTGTATGGTAATTGTGTTGGGTATGTATTGGATACTGACCCGGCCTCAGAAGGTTGCGCCGGAAATGCCGACAGTCATTGTTGAACCGGTAGTGAAAGACGACGTAGAGATATATGGGGAATATGTGGGGCGTATTCGTGCCCAACAGTTCGTCGAAGTACGTGCCCGTGTGGAAGGTTATCTGGAAAATATGCTTTTTGCCGAAGGTACATATGTCAATAAGAATCAGGTTTTGTTTGTAATCAACCAGGACCAGTATCGTGCCAAAGCAGATAAAGCTAGGGCGCAATTGAAAAAAGACGAGGCACAGGCTTTGAAAGCGGAACGTGATTTAAAGCGTATCCGTCCGTTGTTTGAGCAGAATGCTGCAAGCCAGTTGGACTTGGATAATGCGGAAGCTGCTTATGAAAGTGCCGAGGCAACAGTAGCCATGAGCGAGGCGGATTTGGCACAGGCTGAACTGGAATTGGGGTATACCATTGTTCGTTCGCCCTTATCGGGACACATTAGTGAAAGAAATGTGGACTTGGGTACGTTAGTAGGTCCCGGAGGAAAATCATTGCTTGCTACTATTGTGAAAAGTGATACAGTGTTGGTGGATTTCAGTATGACAGCACTCGATTATCTGAAGAGTAAAGAACGAAACATTAATTTGGGGCTGCAGGATCCCACTCGTTCTTGGCAACCGAATATTACCATTACATTGGCAGATAATACCGTTTATCCGTTCAAGGGATATGTGGATTTTGCCGAACCGCAGGTAGATCCTCAAACCGGAACTTTCTCTGTACGTGCAGAAATGCCGAACCCCAAACAAGTATTGTTGCCCGGACAATTTACAAAAGTAAAATTATTGCTGGATGTTCGTGAGGGTGCACTAGTTGTTCCGATGAAAGCCGTTACCATTGAAAAAGGTGGAGCATATATTTATACCATGCGCAAAGATAATACGGTAGAGAAACGTTTTATCGAGTTAGGACCGGAAGTCGGGAATAATGTGGTGGTAGAACGAGGGCTGGCAGAAGGAGAAATGGTGGTTGCAGAAGGCTTCCATAAGTTGACTCCGGGCATGAAAGTACGGGTCAGCGAACCGAAAACCGAAGCTGGAGACAGTATTATTACGACAAAAAATGAAGTGACCGGAGTAAAAGAAAACATTGCCGGAACGAAGGATAACGTGAAAGGAGAATAAACGATGAAAGTTACTTTTTTTATAGATAGGCCGGTCTTCTCGGCTGTAATCTCCATCGTGATTGTGATTGTCGGTGTGATTGGTCTGACAATGCTTCCGGTGGACCAATATCCGCAGATTACACCCCCGGTGGTGAAGATCAGTGCTTCCTATCCGGGTGCCAGCGCACTTACCGTGTCGCAGGCGGTAGCCACTCCAATTGAGCAGGAAATCAATGGTACGCCGGGTATGCTTTATATGGAATCAAATAGTTCTAACTCCGGAGGTTTTTCGGCAACAGTAACTTTTGATGTATCTGCCGATCCGGACTTGGCAGCCGTTGAGATTCAAAACCGTGTGAAACTGGCGGAATCCCGTCTGCCGGCGGAAGTCATTCAGAATGGTATTTCGGTAGAAAAACAGGCTCCCAGTCAGTTGATGACGCTTTGTTTGACTTCTACTGATCCGAAGTTCGACGAAATTTATTTGAGTAACTTTGCTACTATCAATGTGCTTGATGTGATTCGCCGTATTCCGGGGGTTGGACGTGTGTCGAACATCGGTAGCCGTTACTATGCGATGCAGATATGGGCGCAGCCCGATAAACTGGCAAACTTCGGGTTGACTGTGCAGGATTTGCAGAATGCCTTGAAAGACCAGAACCGTGAATCGGCAGCCGGTGTATTGGGACAGCAGCCGGTGCAGGGGTTGGATATAACGATTCCTATTACGACTCAAGGACGTTTGTCTACCGTGGGGCAGTTTGAAGATATCGTAGTGCGTGCCAATGCCAACGGGTCTATCATCCGGTTGAAAGACGTGGCGCGTGTATCGTTAGAGGCCTCTTCTTATAATACGGAGAGTGGTATCAACGGTGAGAATGCTGCTGTGCTTGGCATTTATATGCTGCCGGGAGCAAATGCGATGGAAGTGGCCGAGAGGGTAAAAGAGGCTATGGATGAAATTAGTAAGAATTTCCCGGAAGGATTGAGTTATGAGATTCCGTTCGATATGACGACTTATATTTCCGAATCTATACATGAAGTATATAAGACGTTGTTTGAAGCGTTGGTATTGGTTGTGTTGGTGGTTTATCTATCCTTGCAGAGCTGGCGTGCGACGTTGATTCCGGTAGTAGCAGTACCTATTTCATTGATCGGTACTTTCGGATTCATGTTGATTTTCGGTTTCTCGCTCAATATACTGACATTGCTCGGATTGATTCTTGCCATCGGTATTGTGGTGGATGATGCGATTGTGGTGGTGGAAGGCGTGGAACATATCATGGAAACGGAAAAATTGAGTCCATACGAAGCAACGAAGAAAGCGATGAACGGACTTGCCAGTGCTTTGATTGCTACTTCGTTGGTATTGGCGGCGGTGTTTGTTCCGGTTAGTTTCCTAAGCGGGATTACGGGACAGTTGTACCGCCAGTTTACGGTGACGATTGTAGTGTCCGTACTTATCTCTACGGTAGTGGCTCTGACATTGAGCCCAGTGATGTGTTCATTGATTTTGAAGCCGAATAATGGAAAGAAAAAGAATATCGTTTTCCGGAAAATTAATGAATGGTTGGGCATCGGTAGCAATAAATATGTAGCTGCTGTGGCTCGTACAATCAAACATCCCCGCCGGGTTTTGAGTGCTTTTGGTATGGTTTTGATTGCTATTATGCTGATTCACCGGATTATTCCGACCAGTTTCTTGCCTGTGGAAGATCAGGGATATTTCAAGATTGAATTGGAACTGCCGGAGGGAGCTACTTTGGAACGTACCCGTATCGTAACAGAACGTGCCATTGCTTATTTGGAAAAGAATCCATATATTGAATATATACAGAACGTAACGGGAAGTAGTCCGCGTATCGGAAGTAACCAGGGACGTGCTGAACTGACGGTGATCCTGAAACCTTGGGAAGAGCGGAAGAACACCACTATTGAGAAGATTATGGATACGGTGGAAAAACATTTGAGTGAATATCCCGAATGTAAAGTCTACCTGTCCACTCCTCCGGTTATTCCGGGTCTGGGTAGTTCGGGAGGTTTTGAGATGCAACTGGAAGCCCGTGGAGAAGCCACTTTCGATAATTTGGTAGACGCGGCAGATACATTGATGTACTACGCATCCAAACGCAAGGAATTAGCCGGACTGTCATCTTCCTTGCAATCGGAAATACCGCAACTCTATTTCGATGTAGACCGTGACAAAGTAAAGATGCTGGGCGTGCCACTGGCTGATGTGTTCTCTACAATGAAGGCTTATACCGGTTCGGTGTATGTGAACGACTTTAATATGTTCAACCGTATATATAAGGTTTACATTCAGGCGGAAGCTCCTTACCGGGAACATAAGGATAATATTAATCTGTTCTTTGTGAAAGCCTCCAATGGAGCGATGGTACCGTTGACTTCTTTAGGAAATGCCTCCTATACCACAGGACCGGGAAGTATTAAACGTTTCAATATGTTTACTACGGCCGTTATTCGTGGAGCAGCTGCACAGGGATATAGTTCCGGACAAGCGATGGAAATCATGGAGCAGATAGCCCGTGACCATCTTCCCGATAATATCGGTCTTGAATGGAGTGGTCTTTCTTATCAGGAGAAACAGGCGGGAGGTCAGACAGGTATGGTGATGGCATTGGTGTTCCTATTCGTATTCCTCTTCCTTGCTGCGCAATACGAAAGTTGGACAGTACCTATTGCCGTGTTGCTCTCTTTACCTGTTGCCGCTTTGGGAGCTTATCTGGGAGTCTGGGTTTGCGGATTGGAGAACGATGTCTATTTCCAGATTGGTCTGGTAATGTTGGTGGGACTTGCTGCCAAGAATGCGATTTTGATTGTAGAGTTTGCAAAAGTACAGGTCGATAAAGGTGAAGACTTGGTGCAGTCGGCTATCTACGCAGCCAAATTGCGTTTCCGTCCGATTCTGATGACCTCTCTCGCATTCGTACTTGGTATGCTTCCGATGGTATTGGCAAGTGGTCCCGGGTCGGCAAGCCGGCAGGCAATCGGTACAGGTGTATTTTTCGGAATGATATTTGCCATTGTGTTTGGTATCATTCTTGTGCCGTTCTTCTTTGTGATGGTATATAAAACAAAGTCGAAAATCTTAAAATATAAGAAATCATGAAACGAAAGAAACTATATATTGCCGTTTTATTACTGGCAGGAGTCTTGACTTCCTGCAAGATAGGAAAAAGCTATGTCCGTCCCGACCTTCATCTGCCCGATAGCTTGGCGCAGCATCAGGATTCTGTCAGCTTCGGCGACCAGGATTGGCGGGACATATACACGGATGCAACCTTACAGAACTTGATAGAACGTGCACTGGATCATAATAAGGATATGTTGATTGCCGCTGCCCGTGTACAGGAAATGGCTGCGCAGAAACGAATCTCTACTGCGGCACTGCTACCAGATATTAAAGGGAAGGTGACTGCAGAACGTGAATTGGAGAATCATGGGGGAGATGCCTTTAAAAAGTCGGAAACCTTTGAAGCTCAGTTTTTGGTCTCATGGGAACTCGATCTTTGGGGAAATCTGCGTTGGGCGCGTTCCGCCAGTATTGCCGAATACCTGCAATCCATAGAAGCGCAACGGGCACTTAGGATGACGATTGTAGCCGAGGTGGCACAGGCTTATTATGAATTGGTGGCTTTGGATACGGAACTGGATATTGTAAAACAAACATTAAAAGCCCGTGAAGAAGGAGTCCGCCTGGCACGCATCCGTTTTGAAGGGGGATTGACTTCGGAGACTTCTTACCGTCAGTCACAAGTGGAATTGGCACGTACGGCAACATTGGTGCCGGACTTGGAACGTAAAATCTCTTTGAAAGAAAACGATATTGCTTTTCTTGCAGGGGAGTATCCTAACAAGATAGCCCGTTCCCGCTTGCTTCGGGAGTTCAATTCTCCCCAAGCGCTACCGGTAGGTTTACCGTCCACTTTGTTGGAACGTCGTCCCGATATCCGTCAGGCGGAACAGAAATTGATTGCCGCCAATGCGAAAGTAGGAGTGGCTTATACGAATATGTTCCCACGTCTGGCACTGACCGGTGGTTTCGGTACGGAGAGCACTTCTCTGTCCAGCCTTTTGAAATCTCCCTATGCTGTTATGGAAGGAGCTCTGCTGACTCCTATCTTTGGTTGGGGGAAGAACCGTGCGGCACTGAAAGCGAAGAAAGCGGCTTATGAAGCCGAAGTACACAATTATGAGAAATCCGTATTGCAAGCCTTTAAGGAGACACGTAACGCAATTGTTAATTTCAACAAGATAAAAGAGGTGTATGAACTTCGTGCCAACCTTGAACGTTCGGCGAAGAGCTATATGGACCTTGCGCAGCTTCAATACATCAACGGTGTCATCAATTATCTGGATGTGTTGGATGCCCAACGTGGATACTTTGACGCACAGATAGGTCTGAGCAATGCGATTCGTGACGAGTTGATTACTGTCGTACAACTTTATAAAGCGCTTGGCGGTGGTTGGAAACAATAGCTTTTGACTTGTTTTTTTGAGGGAATAATGCAGTGATGTGCTTTTGGGCTATCACTGCATTATATGTTTAGAAAGGGGGAAACGACAGTAGCCTTACGTAGAAACTGTTAACAGTTGAACTTTTGGCTATTAACGAAAAACTTCCTTCCTATTAAGTGTAAACTTCCTTCGGATAGGAAGGAAACTTTTTTTTCATTCGATGAAAACTATAAATGAAGGCTTTGATTATATAATTGCAAGTTGCGTTTTTATAATCAAAGCCTTTGTTTTTATAAACGAAGCTTGCAATTATAGATTATAATTAATGAAAAATATGTTTATATGCTGATAATAAGAAGTTTACAATTAATGAAAGAGAACTTTTCTATTAATGGAAGAGAAGTTGGCTGTTAAGACCCTGTTCTTCATCTTTTGCCCGACACTGTTTGGAGATTTGCTTTCGAGTATATTTTCTGTTTATGTGAGGAACATTATAATTTTATCCTATCTTTACCTCGCTTCTTCCGGTGTGCTATTGAGCATCAAGTATAGAAAAAGCAAAAAGTGTTTATCAAGTATTTATCTAAAAGCAAAGACTGTTTCTGAATAATGATGAAAAATGTAAGTTTAATATTGGGGTTAGTTATTGTTTGTGCATGTACTTCTATCGACAGAAGTTTTTCGGATGGCATGGAAGTCATTCCGGTGAAGGTGGACCACCCTACCAAAGACCCCGCCTCTTTCCTTGAAAAAATAGAACTTGTGCCGTTAGAAACCAACGACTCGTCTTTGACTTCTATCGGTAGAAAAGTGATGTATGATAAGGAAGACAACCTTTTGGCGATTCTCTCTAAATCCGCTGTATATACCTTTACGGGAGAAGGACGATATATAGGCAATTCAAAGAAACGGATAGGGCAAGGCCCGCAAGAGTATAGCTTTGTGGTGGATATGAATTACAATCCTTATCTGAAAGGAATCGACTTCTTGAATCCTTACGGAACGGTCTATATTTACAGCCCTGCATTTGAGTTCATCTCTCAAAGGAAATTTCAACCGGAATCCGTAGTCAATCATTTGATGGCTTTGGATGCTGACCATGATATTTTTCTTCCAGGTGAATTTTCGGAAGTGCTGTTTGCCGATAGGAAGACACAGCGGATTACTCCTATACCTTACGAAGGAACGATATCTGGTGACAACGGGTTGTCGTCTCAAAACAATCTTTTCCATATAGGCGATGACGCTTATTTTGTTCCTTCCGGATTGAACTATTATTTATACCGGATAGATGCGAAAGAGAAAAAGTTGGTTCCTATTATCTATCTTGATTTCGGCAAGTATGAAGTGAAGGAAGAAGACCTGCCCGGTAGTGCGGGGGGAAAGCGGACAGATTCCGATGAAATGAGAAGGAAACTTTCGGAGGATGTACAGGTAAGAAGGAAGTATGTAAAATCCAATTGTGTAGTACCCATGCTGAAACTGTTCAGTGATGAATATGTGTATGTTTATTTCGTAAAGAAGAATATGGGAATGGGTAGTCATTTTATTTATAACAGAAAGAAGCGGAAAGGTGCCTTGTTGGAGGAAGAAGCGCCCTTTTCCATGTATCCGGGTTTTGTCTTGGCGGATAATGTGTTGTTTGCTCTTTGTGAGCCGGATTGGATAGAACGGGTGACTGACCGTAAATTGATGTCGGCAGAGGAAATCCGTAAGATGGAAGCGTTGAAAGAAGACGACAATCCGGTAGTCGTGAAATATTATTTGAAGTAGGGGTCTAAATATGTAAATAGTGTTCACTCGCTCCCTTTTTCTTTTTTCCCGTATTGTGTTCTGTCTTCCGCTGCCATCTGCATCCTCTCCTCGGTAGGTTGTGAGCGGAAAGCTACCGTCTTTGGAACAGGGGCGGGTGGAGCAAGCCGTTTTTTTAACTGTGTGTTGCGCCGGAGCACCTTCATGTTTTGTATGGCGTATGCAAGCGCTTTGGCTTGCCCCACAAGTACACATATCTTCTTGGCTCTGGTGATGCCTGTATATATGAGGTTGCGCTGAAGCATCACATAATGTGTCATCAATACCGGCATGACCACGATGGGGTATTCCGAGCCCTGCGACTTATGGATGGTAGTGGCGTATGCAAGTGTCAGCTCATCCAGTTCCGATGCTTCGTATTCTGTTATCTGTCCGTCGAAGTCGACAGTCAATGTGCGCTCTTCTGTGTCCACAGCAAGCACATACCCCAAGTCACCGTTATATACATCTTTGTCGTAGTTGTTGCGCAGTTGCATCACCCGGTCGCCTTGTTTGTAGGTATATCCGCCCCGGTTCAGGAAGGCGGTGTTGTTGTTTAAAGTCTGTTGCAAGACCATATTCAGGTTGGCAGCACCTACAACACCGCGTTGCATGGGAGTGAGCACCTGTATGTTGGCGGTGTCTTGATGGTAAGCCTTGGGCAGTCGGTCGCGCACTAACGAGACGATGGTCTGCGCCACCAGCTCGGGGTCCTCTTGTTTGATGAAGAAGAAGTCAGTTTGCTGTCCGTTGCTTAGGTCCGGAAAACGTCCTTGGTTGATGGCATGTGCGCTCATAACGATACGGCTCGATTGTGCCTGACGGAAGATGCGTGTCAATCTCACTACCGGGATGGCCCCCGAATCAATGATGTCGCGTAACACATTGCCTGCCCCGACACTGGGCAACTGGTCGATGTCTCCCACCAGTACCAGGCGCATGGTGGTGGGCAGTGCCTTTGTGAGGTTATTCATCAGTATGATGTCAATCATCGAACACTCGTCCACTATCAGTGCATCGCCTTCCAAAGGATTCTCATCGTTGCGCTTGTAGCCGTCCTGCGGGTTGTACTCCAACAGTCGGTGGATGGTCTTCGCTTGCATTCCCGTGGCTTCGCTCATTCGCTTGGCGGCACGCCCTGTGGGAGCGGCAAGGAGGATGCGCATACCCGCCGATTGCAGGGCGGCTATGATGGCTTTGGTCGTAGTGGTTTTACCTGTACCGGGACCGCCTGTGAGCACCATCACCTTCGAAGCGATTGCCTGGCGGATGGCTTCCACTTGTACTTCGTCATATTCGATGCCGGTTTCCTTTTGGAGCTTGTCAAGATTGAAACGTGCGCTGAAAAGAGTATTGCCTTCCTCGGCATGGACCAATGCATTCAGACGATTGGCTGTTCCGCACTCGGCATAGTAGAAGGGTGGCAGATAGATAGCCGTGTCGTCAAGCATCAAATCTTCAGTTTCTATGGCTTCGTTCATAGCCGTGCGTATACATTCCTCGTCTGCCTCAAGCATTTGTTTGGCAGTGCCGATGAGTTGTTGCTCTTCCGCATAACAGTGCCCCTCGTCGGCAAGTTGGTTGAGTGCGTAGATGAGTCCGCTGCGCAGCCGCCGTTTGTCATTTATCTCATAACCCATCTTCCGGGCAATGCTGTCGGCAGTTTTGAAGCCGATGCCCCAAATGTCGTCAGCCAGCCGATAAGGATTGTCTTTCACCTTGTTGATACTTTCCTTACCATACTGTCGGTAGATTTTTGCCGCGTATGCCGTACTCACTCCAAAGCCTTGCAGAAAGAGCATCACATTCTTGATGTCCTTTTGCTTCTCCCAACTCTCACGTATTTTCTCCACTCTTTTCTTGCCGATGCCGGGCACCTCGAAGAGTCGTTCGATGTCGGTCTCAATCACTTCAATGGTGTCTGTGCCAAACTGGTTTACGATGAGCTTGGCAAACTTCGGACCGATGCCTTTCACCAGTCCGCTCCCTAAGTATTTCTCTATGCCATAGGCGGTGGCGGGCATCACCTCCTTCCAAGTCTTGCATTGAAACTGTTGTCCGTAGCGTTTGTCCACCTTCCATTCACCCTCGCACAGCAACACCGAGCCTGCCGGTACTTCCAGCAGGTTGCCAACCAAAGTGACAAGGTCGTTATATCCTTTTACCTTGACTTTCATTACCGAATATCCGTTTTCGGCATTCTGATATGTGATGCGTTCTACCACGCAACGAAGTTTGGTCACTGACCCGTCGTTGATGCCTTGCTTGGTCATACTTTTGTACAGTTTTGGGAAATCAGCTGCAAAGGTATTCTATTTTCCTGAGAAATACTTATGCTTGAGTGAGAAAACAAATGAACCATGTGTCTGAGTATCGGCTTTCAAAAGAATGCGTATTGGGGATTCGGATAAAGAAAAGTTCACTGCCTTCTTTCATAATTCGGAAAAAAGTGCGAAATTTGCAACGCTTTTCAAGTTTGACAAGAAACTTACTAACACCTTTAAATAAAAAATTAAAGAAAATGACTAAAAGTGCATTGCAAATCGCAAGGGCTGCTTACCAGCCCAAACTTCCGAAAGCATTGGCATCAGGAGCTGTTAAGGTTGTAGCAGGTGCTGCTACTCAGTCTGTAGCCGATCAGGAAGCTATCAAAGCATTATTCCCGAACACGTATGGAATGCCGTTGATTACATTCGAAGCTGGTGAAGCTGTTGCTCTTCCTGCTATGAACGTTGGTGTAATTCTTTCCGGTGGTCAGGCTCCGGGCGGACACAACGTAATTTCCGGTTTGTTCGACGGTATCAAGAAATTGAACCCGGAAAACAAATTATATGGTTTTATCCTGGGTCCTGGTGGTCTGGTAGATCACGACTATATGGAACTGACTGCTGATATTATCGACGAATACCGTAACACGGGTGGTTTCGATATCATCGGTTCCGGACGTACGAAACTGGAAGCAGAAAGCCAATTCGAAAAGGGATATGAAATCATCAAAGAACTTGGCATCAAAGCATTGGTTATCATTGGTGGTGACGACTCTAACACAAACGCTTGTGTATTGGCTGAATACTATGCAGCTAAGAACTACGGTGTACAGGTAATCGGTTGTCCGAAAACAATTGATGGTGACTTGAAGAACGATATGATTGAAACTTCTTTCGGTTTCGATACAGCATGTAAAACTTATGCAGAAGTAATCGGTAACATCCAACGTGACTGTAACTCTGCACGTAAATACTGGCACTTCATCAAATTGATGGGTCGTTCGGCTTCTCACATCGCACTGGAATGTGCTTTGCAGGTACAGCCTAACGTATGTATCGTGTCTGAAGAAGTAGAAGCTAAAGATATGTCTTTGGACGATGTAGTGACTTACATCGCTAAAGTGGTAGCTGATCGTGCTGCACAAGGCAACAACTTCGGTACTGTATTGATTCCGGAAGGATTGGTAGAATTTATTCCTGCCATGAAACGTCTGATTGCTGAATTGAACGACTTTTTGGCGGCTAATGCTGAAGAATTCGGTCAGATTAAGAAATCTCACCAACGTGATTATATCATCCGCAAACTTTCTCCGGAAAACTCTGCTATCTATGCAAGTCTGCCGGAAGGCGTTGCCCGCCAGCTGACATTGGACCGCGACCCGCACGGAAACGTACAGGTATCACTGATTGAAACTGAAAAGCTGTTGTCTGAAATGGTAGCTACTAAGTTGGCTGCATGGAAGGAAGAAGGCAAGTATGTAGGTAAGTTTGCTGCTCAACACCACTTCTTCGGTTACGAAGGACGTTGTGCTGCTCCGTCAAACTTCGACGCTGACTACTGCTACTCTTTGGGTTACACAGCTTCTATGTTGATTGCTAACGGCAAGACTGGTTATATGTCTTCTGTACGCAACACAACTGCTCCTGCTGCCGAATGGATTGCGGGTGGTGTGCCTATCACTATGATGATGAACATGGAACGTCGTCACGGTGAAATGAAACCGGTTATCCAGAAAGCATTGGTGAAACTGGACGGTGCTCCTTTCAAGGCATTTGCTGCACAACGTGACCGCTGGGCTATCGAAACGGATTATGTATATCCGGGTCCGATCCAGTACTTCGGTCCTACAGAGGTGTGCGATCAGGCAACTAAGACTTTGCAACTGGAACAAGCTAAATAAAACATACTTCAAGGAGTTGTGTACAAAGCCGGCTCTCATGAAGGATTTTTTAGACGCGGATGACGCAGATAAACGCGGATTTATTTTATCAAAGAATCCGCGTCATCCGCGTAAATCCGCGTCTAAAGTATACTGCATGGCTACTCATATTATTTATTCAATCATTTGCTCTGCTGATCAATGACGTCACGTAATACTAATCCGATGGCTGCTGTCCAAAAGAAAAGGGCTGTTTCCACTGCTACTAGAAAAAGGGGAACATCTTCTTCCAAATCTCCCCGTGCTCCGAAAAAGAAACAGGAGCAACCCGGACGAGCTATGCCTATTTGGGTTCGTAACATTTTGGCAGTGACGATTGTCGGTTGTTTTTCCATTGCTTTCTATTATTTCTGTATCCGTCCTTATGCTTATCGATGGAAGCCTTGTCATGGCTTAAAGGAATACGGAGTCTGTATCCCTAACGGGTATGATATTCATGGTATTGATATCTCTCACTACCAGGGAAAGATTGATTGGAATAGACTGTTGCAGAATAAAGAGACAGCTAGTCCCTTGCATTTCATTTTTATGAAAGCAACCGAAGGGGGAGATCATAACGACACCACCTTTGAGGCGAACTTCGCCAATGCCCGTAATCATGGATTTATTCGTGGTGCTTATCATTTTTATATTCCCAGTACGGATGCTTTGAAACAGGCGGATTTCTTTATTCGTACGGTGAAACTGACTTCTGGTGATTTACCGCCTGTACTTGATGTGGAAGTGACCGGCCGGAAGGAAAAAAAGGAATTGCAGCAAGGTATTAAACGTTGGCTGGACCGGGTAGAATCTCACTATGGAGTGAAACCTATTCTTTATACTTCTTATAAATTTAAAACCCGTTATCTGGACGATTCCATCTTCAATACATACCCTTACTGGATCGCCCATTATTATGTTGACTCTGTAAAGTATCAGGGGAAATGGGACTTTTGGCAACATACTGATGTAGGGAGTGTTCCAGGCATCAAAGAAGACGTCGACCTGAACGTGTTCAATGGCTCGTTAGAGGAACTTAAAAAGCTGACTATTAGGTAACAGGTATTTCTTTTCCCAACAACTTATTTCTTCTCTCATTTGTTATAATCGTATTATTATTAAAGAAGATATGATTATGAACTTTGATATAGCTATTATTGGTGGTGGTCCTGCTGGGTACGCAGCTGCCAAACGGGTAGGATAGTGACGCTATCCGATGCAAATAGTGACGGTATATGCTATGGATAGCGTCACTATCCCACGCGTATACCGTCACTATTAAAGATAATTTTTGGCTATTATCCTTTATAAATAAACTTCACCTCTGCCCAGCGATTCTTCTCTTTATAATGAACGAAAGTCAGTCCGTTCTTCTCCGCTTCTTCGCGGATGGCGGCGATGTCGTCTACATAAAAGCCACTCATATAGAGTTCGGAATTCGTGTGCATACAGGCAACATATTTCTTCATGTCATTTAGTAATATGTTCCGGTTGATGTTGGCGATGATAACGTCGAAAGGTCCTTTTCCTGTAAGCGACGAAGCATCTCCTTCTGATACGGCAATATCGTCTACGTGGTTCAATTCGATATTTTCGATGGAGTTTCGTACGCACCATTCGTCAATGTCGATGGCTGTACAGGGGCGTGCGCCTCGCATACGTGCGAGGATGGCAAGAATCGAAGTTCCGCAGCCCATATCGAGCAGGGATTTGTCTTTCAGTTCACTATCCAACAATTCTTCAATGATGAGGCTGGTAGTCTCGTGATGTCCTGTTCCGAAAGCCATTTGAGGATTGATGATGATGTCATATTCCGCTTTGGGGACATCTTGGTGGAAAGTGCTGTGGATCACACATCGGTTTCCGATAATGATGGGTTGGAAGAAATTCTTTTCCCATTCCTCGTTCCAGTCCTTGTCTTCCGCTTCGGTATATGTATAAGTAATATCCGTATCGGGTAGGGGAAACTCGGCGATGGCAATCTTGATGGCGTTTTCATCACATAATGTCTGTTGGATGTATGCGGTCAGCCCGCTTTCACACTCAACAAAACTTTCAAATCCGACTTCACCCAGTATGGCAGCCAGTACGTCATTGACGGTTTCGGTACAAGGTTGGGTGCGGAATGTGAACTCAAAATACTTCATAGTTGTTTTTAATTCTGGTGAATAATGGGCAAAGATAGTTAGAAATAGGGATTTCCCTATTATCCTTTGGGGAAAATCTTCCCCGGGCGAAAAATCTCTTTCTTATCTTTGTAACGTGAATAAGTTTAAGTAATTACATAAACCGAGATGATATGAAAAAGATTGTTTATTTCTTGCTATTTGCCTTGTGCCTTCCGATAGGTATTTTTGCGCAAAGCGTTGATGACGACCTTTACTTCGTGCCTTCCAAAAACAAACAGGAGAAGAAAGAAACTCCGGTTAAGAAGGAACCGAAGAAACAGGTGACGACTAACATCTATACTTCACCGGGTACTACAGTAGTGGTTCAGGACCGTAAGGGAAGAACACGGGATGTGGATGAATATAACCGCCGTTACGATGCACGTGAAAATGAATTCGTAATGGATAATGATACCTTATATATAAAAGAAAAATCTAATCCGGATCTGGACGGAGAATGGGTGACGGGCGAATTCAATGGTACAAAAGACGACTATGAATACGCTGAACGTATCATCCGTTTCCGCAATCCGCGTTTCGCTATCAGTATCAGCAGTCCGTTGTACTGGGATGTAGTTTACGGTCCGAACTCGTGGGATTGGAACGTATATACCGATGGTATGTATGCTTATGCATTCCCGACGTTCAGTAACCCGCTTTGGTGGGATTGGCGTTATGGCTCTTACGGCTGGGGATGGAACTATGGCTGGGGATGGAATCGTCCTTACTATGCTTGGGGATATTACCCCGGTTATTGGGGCGGCGGCTACTGGGGTGGCTGGTATGGCGGTGGATATTGGGGACATCATCACCATTGGCATGGTGGTCCTAGCTGGGGCTGGGGCGGAGGTGGAAACCATTGGGCTCGTAACACTTATTACAATGATCGTCGTTCTAATTTTGGAAATAGCGGAGGAAGCGCTCGACGTTCTTCTTATATATCAAGCGGAGATCGTAGAATAGGTACAACTGTTGGCACGCGTCGTACTAACACAGGAAGTGTTGGTCAGTCAGCTCGTCGGGGTGGTACAACAACCTATAACTCTTCTAGAAGAACTGTAGGTACCCGTACTACAGATACGAGAGTAGGAGCTGGTAACAATTCAAGTTCTTCTCGCCAGAATACTACATATACTCGTCCGAGTAGTACACGTAGCAGTTCATCATATGATAGCAATCGTTCCAGTTCTTCTTCCCGTCGGACTTATGGAACAACGGAAAACAGCAGCAGACGTTCTTCTTCTACTTATAATCGTGGAAGTTCAACTACACGTAGCTATTCACCGTCGAGCAGCAGTCGCTCTTCTTCTAATTCCAATTATTCTCCAAGTCGTTCTTCCTCTGGTTCCAGCTATTCACCGAGTCAGTCTTCATCCTCTCGTTCGAGTGGTTACTCAAGTGGTGGTGGAAGTTCCCGTTCCAGTTCCGGTTCGTCAGGTGGAGGTGGTAGTCGAAGAAGATAAAATGATTGGTTTTATTAAAAAGACATATTTATGAAAAATATAAGATTTGCAATAGTGATATTGTGTACTTTAGTTGGTACTACTGCCGTAAGTGCACAAAACTTATACGATGCTGCCCGGTTAATGGGAAATGACTTGAATGGAACCGCCCGGTTTGTCGGCATGGGAGGAGCCATGGGAGCATTGGGAGGTGATATCTCGACGATGGGCACCAATCCGGCAGGTATGGGTATTTATAGAAGCAATGATGTGATGACCACATTTGGCTTTAGTAATATTGGGTTAAAGTCTAATACGAATGGTAGTAAGAATGAACTAGATAAGTTTAGAGGTTCATTTGATAATGTGGGATTTGTTATATCAAGTCGTATTGGACATGAAACAGCTCTACGGTTTGTGAACTTTGGTTTTAATTACCGCAAGGTGAAGGCTTTTGATAAAAATATGGCAATGAATGGTTTGATGGAAGATATGGAAGGACCACTGTCACAAAGTGATTTATTTGCTTCTTTGTCATACGGGCTTTCTGAGGACTATTTGAGTTCTAATGCTGCTTTTACTGACGGAGGGATAGATGCTGCACCATGGTTGGGAGCTATGGCTTTACGAACCAGAGTGATTGAATTGAATGATAGTGAGAATAATCAGTATGCTAGTAATGTAGTCGATTCTGAAGGCAATATTATTCATTTGCCTGTAATGGGAGAATATACTTCTAGAGAAAAAGGCGGATTGCACTCTTATGACTTCAATGTTGCGTTCAATATTTGTGACAGAGTTTATTTCGGTGCTACCATTGGAGCTTATAGCGTCGATTATTCTAGAAATTCTATTTATAGAGAAAGTTACCAGGGAGATGTTTCTAACTATTCTTTAGAGAATTGGTTTGATACAAGTGGTACTGGATTTGATTTTAAGCTGGGAGTAATTGTACGTCCATTTGAGTCATCATCTTTTCGTATTGGGGCTGCGATACATACGCCTACTTGGTTTAATTTGGAAGACCGTACATCTGCTCTCTTAATTTCCGATATTGATATGAATAGTGATGGGACGATTGGTAAGGATGAACTGTATGAATATGACACAATGGAATTCCCTGGTGAATCGAAAACAAAGTATCAGTTGGTGACTCCTTGGAAATACAATTTGAGTTTAGGATATACGATTGGTCGTTCTGTTGCATTAGGGGCAGAATATGAGTATAGTGATTATTCTTCGGCTAAGTTGAAATATGACGATGGTATGCGGATGGAGGATGAAACATCGCAGATAAAAACAGGATTGAAAGGGGTACATACACTTCGTGTTGGAGCAGAGTTTAAACTGGCACCGGAGTTTGCTTTTCGTGTAGGTTATAATTATAGGACAGCTGCCATGTATGATGATACATTTAAGAGAATAGCACTTAATAGTATTAGTACAAGTACTGAGTTTTCTAATCTGAAAGCAACTAATAATTATACTTTGGGATTTGGTTATAAAGGATCTGCTTTTTATGCAGATTTAGCCTATCAATTGAATACTTATAAAGAAGATTTCTATCCATTCTATAATGAAGTAGGAGAACACTTTGAAACAATATTTGTGCCAAATGCTACCAAAGTAACTAATACCCGTCATCAGGTACTGCTAACTTTAGGTATGCGCTTCTAATCTAATAAAGAGACAGTTTTCAATTTCAATAATAACTTTTGTGTGTAAAAAATCCCTGGAATGCTGAGTGTCTACAGCAATTCCGGGGATTTTAATAGTATCACTTTTTATTCTTTAGTCTTTTCTGAATAGTGGAGTTCGTTCGTCAATGATCCCGCGACCGGTGTACATGTTTACCGTCGGTCAATATTCTACTCTGTCTTCTTTGGCCACCCAGGCTTTGAAGGCGGTAAGGGCTTCATTATGTAGTAAGATTTCGGAAGGCAGTTTTCTGTCTTCAGGTTTCAGTTCCAGTTCATCATAGATAAAAGAGTCGTCAAAACCGATATTTTTGGCATCGGTCTTGTTGTTTCCATAATACATCTTATCCAGTCGTGCCCAATAGATAGCACCCAGGCACATCGGGCAAGGTTCGCAGGAAGTATAGATCTCGTATCCGCTAAGATTAAACGTTCCGAGTTTGGCAGCTGCGGCACGTATGGCGCTTACCTCGGCGTGAGCCGTAGGATCGCATGATGCAGTGACACGGTTAACTCCTGTTGCAACAATTTCTCCGTCTTTCGTGGCAATCACAGCACCGAAAGGACCTCCACCATTTTCAACATTCTCTTTTGAAAGCTCGATCGCTTTTCTCATTAAAGCTTCTTTAGTCATGGTATAAAAAATATATTGTTAGTTTTATTTTCTCTTTGCTTTTTTAGGGTTATAGCTTGCCTAAGATCTTATCCATTACCCAGTTAGTCAACGTTGCGCTTTCGCCATCGCAAGAGCAAACTGACTTACCCAATAAGTGGTCTACTACTGCTTGGATAAGAGGTTGTTGCACGTGTTCCGGGTTGCCGATACAGATTTCTTCCCGTCCTTTCTCGGTATGCAGTCCGATAGGTTCGTATGTAAAGACAGAGAAGCAAATCATTCCTTTGTCACCGATAATCTCTATGCGGTCTTCGCGGGCAGAATCATGGGCTACGAAGCACCAGGAACCACTACCCACCAATCCGTTGTCAAATTGGAAACAGGCGCTTAATGTATCTTCGGCAGGATAAAGCCCGCCGCGATTACTCTTGTAGCCGCTTGCTTCGAGGATGCAACCGAACATATCTTGCAACAAATCAATTTGATGCGGAGCAAGGTCGTAGAAGTAACCGCCTCCGGCAATATCAGCCTGCACACGCCAGGGAAGATTTTCGCGATTGTAATCCAGATCGCGTGGCGGCTGGGCAAAACGAATCTGTACATTGATAACGTTGCCGATCGTCCCGTTCTCTACTAATTCCTTTACTTTCTGGAAATAGGGAAGATAACGTCGGTAGTATGCTACGAAACAGGGAACCCCCGTTTCATTGGATATGCGGTTGATTCGGGTACATTCTTCATACGTCACCGCCATTGGCTTCTCAATATAGGCCGGTTTGCCCGCTTTCATGGACATAATGGCATACGTAGCGTGTGAAGAAGGAGGAGTGGCGATATAGACAGCGTTTACTTCCGGATCATCTATCAGTTCCTGTGCATCGTCATACCATTTCTTGATTCCTCTCTCTTTGGCATACGCTTTCGCTTTCGCACCGTCACGACTCATCACGGCTACGACTTCCGAATGTTCTACTTTCTGGAAAGCGGGACCGCTTTTCGTCTTGGTTACTTCTCCGCAACCAATGAAGCCCCATTTGATCATCTTTTCACTCATAATATAATATACCTATTGTGTCTGTTCTAACTACCCCCCAAAGATAAAGCTATTTTTTGTCAAGAGCAACTTTATTGATTATTAACTTAGCGGGGACAGTCGGAAAACAAACATGGTGTTTAGTTTCAATAGAAGCTCTGTTTTATCGGAATAGAGGCTCTGTTTCAGGCAAACCGAATGTCTGTTTGAGGCGGATGTGTGCTTTATTTCGGAAGAAGCAAGGTGAACACTGCTGATCCTCCGGCTGAAGGACCATAACCACTGGGCAAAGCGCAAGGAAAAGCCAGGGCGGGGAGAGGTTTTTTCCAGCTGGATAAAAAGAAAGGAGAGAATCGCGATTCCCTCCTTTGCGTGTAGTTTAATTGAAACTACTTTTTTGGAAATAGACATGAATATATCTATCTTACATGCTGTTTTTTGATTGTTTTCTTCTGATCTGTAAAATGGGCTATTTTTTATCATAGTATTTTTTATAAATCCTCCGGTATTCTTTTCCCTTTTGGAATTTATCCAGCCATGTATTCAAACTATCGAGTAAAGCAGGTGATTGTTTGCTGACTGCCCATGAGTAGAATTGTGTAAAGCTGATCGCTGTATTTATATCTATTTGCGGGATGGAATCAGCGGCCGTGCGTGCGATACTTTCATCACAAACGGCATAATCGATGTCTCCATGTGCTACCATCGAAATCAATTGTTCGGGACCGTATTTAGCTATTTCTTTGATATAAATGGTATCTCCGATTTCATTGCCTAGATTCTGGATACGCAGAATAGAAGGAGAGCCTTTTACGACGTGAAGTGTCCGCCCGGCCAAGTCCAACTGGTTACGGATATAGAGAGAGTCGTTTTCCCCGTTTTCTCCGCTTTCTTTCCGTTGCACAAGCACTTGCTTGTTGAGCGTGATAGGAGAGGTGAGGAGCAGAGAGTCTTTCAACTCGCTGGTAGCTAATAAGCCGCAGGCAATTACCTCGTAACGTCCTTCGCTTAATCCTTCCAGCCGTTCTTCAAAACTCATCAGGGGAGTTATTTCGGTTTTCAATCCCTTATCGCGGACAAAAGCCTGTATCAGCTCGTAATGGAAACCGGAAACGGTATCACCGTCCACGTAGAAACTGATCGAGTTATATTCAGTCGCTACACGCAATATACCTTCTTGGGCAATAGCTGCATAGTCGCGCGGGTGTCCTGAAGGCTTTTCCTGATTACCGCATTGGCGGATGGAAAAGATGATTGCCAATACAATGATTACGGGCACTAAATATCTGGCCAGTCTCAAATTGGGGCGTGTTACCATAAGCCGTATAGATTTTGTTAATCATAGAAATTCCATGAAAGACCGAATTTCAGTACACGCGGATTGATGGGATAGTGAGGAGCCAGGAAGTAATTCGGGCTGCTCATACCTTGATTCACGTGATACATCATTACATAGAAACGTGTACGCTTTAGGTGTAAGTTTGCATATACATTCACAATCGGATAACCTCCTATTTCTACCTGGTCATTCTCCGGTTGTAAATAGAAGTTCTGGATAGCCGGCATATAAGCGGGTGCATTGTATTTGCTGAAATAACGCACATCAGCACCCAATTGTACACTAAGCACTTTCTTTGCCAACTTGAATTGCATATAGAAATTGTGATACAGCGAGAGATCGGGCAAAGGCAATACGGTCTGTTCGCTGGACTTTTGCCAGGTTACTTCGTTATCTAAATGGAAGATTCCTAACTTGAAATCCTGATTAAGACTTGCTGACAACACCTGTACGCTTCCGCTTTTCTGTTCCGGCACTGCTTGTTGATTGAAGTAAGTGTAGTTCTTTATGTTTTCAACTCCTGCCTTCAAACGTGTTCTCCAACGTGCAATGCTTAATTCTCCTTCAATACGGGTACGAAATTCTTTGTCCATATCATTGTCCCACATGAAGTGTTTGGAATGATAATGACGCATATAGAAAGGTGCAAGCTTATTGCTGACTTCACCACGGGCTATAAGGCTCACAGTGTCTTTCCATAACGGAAAGTTAAGGTCGATATCTCCTTTCACATTGAATTGTCCGATTGCTTTTCCGGCAAGTCCCACTTCACCAATGGCATGGTAATGGAGTACATTTCCTTCACGTTTGGATAATTCGCCTCCAACAAATATTTCATTTTCATTGTATTTGTCGGGCAACGGATTCCCCACCATATTCATAAGTGTGTACTTGCTGATTTTATAGGAAGCAAATGCTGTCAGTCCGGCTTTGGCATATTTATTGAATCCTTCGAGTAGAGCAATGCCTATGGTATTCTTGACACCCATGTAGGTGGTACTGTCTCTGGTAATCGGATTATCCGGTTCCAGGTAGGTGTTTTGATAATAGTTCTTTTTACGCATGTCATCATCAGAGTTGAAACTATGACGTGCACGCTCTACCTGAATGGTATGTATAAAACTAGTGACCGGCACAAATTCTTGTTTGGCGGGAGTAGTGTCATTTTCGACCTGCGGTATGTCGCGGCTGAATCCTAGGTTGTAACGTTGGGTCAGGAATACGTAAAAGTCATGATTACGATTGGTCGTTGCACTTAATACAGTGGGAATATTAGTTGATTCATATTCTCTTTGCCCTTGTGCCATCTCTTCGGGCGCAGTGATGTATCGATCGTCCTCAATACCTCCGTTTTCGTTTGTCTTGAGGTAGTTATTGCTGTATATGGCTTGCATCTGATAGCGGTCGCCAATATAACTACCGAAAATTGCCGCATTGAAATAAGCCGTATTCTGGTTATTATAGTATCCACGTCCGTACAAGTAATCTATGTTAAAACCGAAAGCCAACTTCTTGTTTACGTTGACAGAGAAATAAGACTTAAAGCGTTCTTCTCCGTTTATTTTATTACCGGCTTTATGATACGTCAGATTGGTATAAGGTACGTTACTATTGGTGAATTTGAATTCCGTAGGACGAATAAAGAAACTGGAGAAAGGCTCCATAAAGATAGTCGGTTCCGGATCACGACGTTCAAAGAAGATGCGTGACATACGGGGAGAACCCATATTGGCCAGATAATTATAATGTCCGGTAAGTCCTTCGGTAAGATTTGAATTCTGGAAGTGGTGATAAGCAGTATCCGCCGGGATGATAGTCCGGTCGCCCAACTGATTATTAATACGCCACATATATAATTTCGGAGGTAACCCCTGTACTTCTACATTTGCACTATCCAGTCTGTCCGGAATCATGGCAGGGTCCACCTGGTTACCATATTGGTCGTATCCGTTTTCGTCCACTCTCTGGCGACCATTATCGAACTGTGCATGGACAGTTGTCAAACCTATAACGGAAAAGATTATATATAATAGTAAGATTCGTCTCATAATTGGAGGCAAAGATACTTACTTTAATTGATTTAATGATAATGGATAATTGAAAATTATGTTGCATACGTACTATACGTAGCTAATAATTATCAATTATCCATTGTACATTATCTGTTAATTAAACCTCACGGATTAACTCCATACCTTTCTTGATAGCTTCCTCGTTCATAGGAATCAAGTGATGGTGGCGTTCCGGCAGGGTTTTCTTAAGTCCTTTGATAACATTCTCCAATGTTACGATGGGGCGAAGCTTCAATAATCCGCCAAGTACGATCATGTTGAATGCTTTGGCATTGTTCATCTCATTGGCTGCATCCATTGCGTCGATACGATATACCTTGATATCCTTGCGGGTAGGAGGGTTGATAATTCCGTAACCGTCATAAATCAGGATACCGCCGGGTTTCACTTTGCTTTCAAACTTTTCGAGTGAAGGCTGATTCAGAATGATGGCAGCATCGTATTTACTAAGAATCGGTGAGGATATTTTGTCATCGCTTACAATAACTGTAACGTTGGCTGTTCCACCTCGTTGTTCGGGACCATAAGCGGGCATCCAGGTCACTTCTTTGCCTTCCATCAAACCGGAATATGCCAGAATCTTACCCATAGACAATACGCCTTGTCCACCGAATCCTGCTATAATTATTTCTTCTTTCATTGTTCTGTTGACTTTTAGCGTTATTCTTTATCTTTTAAATCACCTAGCGGATAGAATGGGAACATGTGTTCTTCCATCCATTTGTTCGCCTTCTCCGGAGTCATCTTCCAGCCTGAACTACAAGTGGAAACAATTTCTACCAAGTTGGAACCTTTTCCGTTCATGGAGTTTTCAAAAGCCTTGCGGATTGCCTTCTTTGCCTTACGGATAGCCGGTACGGATTGTACGGACTGACGGGTTACGTAAGCAGTTCCTTCCAGTTGGGCAGCGATTTCAGTAATCTTCAATGGGTAACCGTGAAGTTCGACATCACGTCCGTAAGGGCAAGTCGAGCTCTTCATGCCTACCAGTGTGGTCGGTGCCATCTGACCACCGGTCATACCGTAGATGGCATTGTTGATAAAGATAATCGTGATATTCTCGCCGCGGTTTAATGCGTGGATTGTTTCGGCTGTACCGATGCAAGCCAAGTCACCATCGCCCTGATAAGTGAAAACAAGACGGTCCGGCCACAGGCGTTTCACTGCAGTTGCCACAGCAGGAGCACGTCCGTGTGCTGCTTCTTGCCAGTCAATATCGAGATAGTTGTAGGCAAACACTGCACATCCCACCGGAGAGATTCCCACAGTTTTATCTTCCATACCCATTTCCTCAATGACTTCGGCAATGAGTTTGTGTACCACACCGTGACTGCAACCCGGACAGTAGTGCATGGCGTTATCGTTCATCAGAGTCGGTTTTTTGTAAACCAGATTCTCGGGTTTGATTATTTCTTCTTTAGTCATAACTTCATCTCTTTATCTGTTGGTGAACCGTATAAAAAACTCCATCAGCTTGACAAAGATTGCCGCGCCGCATACGTAGATAAACATTTTGAAATCATCTTTTGCTACAAAGTAGGTGATGATGGCTGCAACAGCCAATATCATAAATAGGATGTTCAGTACGTTTCTTATTTTATCGGGATTCATTGTTTCGTTATTTGATTATTTTTTCTTTCAAGGCAGCTACAATCTCATCCGGATCGGGAACGATGCCACCTAGACGTCCGAAATGTTCTACCTTTACTTTACCGTTAACAGCGAGACGGACATCTTCAATCATCTGTCCGGCATTTAGTTCCGTAACGAGCATGCCTTTTACTTTATCAGCGTATGCAGCAATCGCTTTGGTTGGGAACGGCCATAGTGTAATCGGGCGAAGGATACCTACTTTAATTCCTTTTTCACGGGCTAGTTCCATTGCTTTCTGACCAATACGTGCCATTGAACCGAAAGCGATAATCAAATACTCTGCATCTTCGCAGTTGATCTCTTCGAAGCGTACTTCGTTTTCTTCAATTTCACGATATTTAGCTTGAAAACGGAGGTTGTTGATTTCCATGGCTTCCGGTTTCAATTCAAGGGAAGTGATAATATTCGGTTTGCGGTCTTTTGCTTTTCCGGTAGCAGCCCATGGACATTGTTCAATTACTTCTGCTTCTGTGCGGCGTGGCTTTTGTGCAGGAAGAACAACCTTTTCCATCATCTGACCGATCACACCGTCGGCAAGGATAATAGCCGGATTACGGTATTTGAAGGCCAGTTCGAATCCTAATGCTACGAAATCCGCCATTTCTTGCACGGATGCCGGAGCGAGGGCAATCAGTTTGTAGTCTCCATGGCCACCACCTTTTACTGTCTGGAAGTAGTCAGCCTGGCTAGGTTGGATAGTTCCCAATCCGGGACCGCCACGCATTACATTCACAATCAGACAAGGAAGTTCGGCACCGGCCAAATAAGAGATTCCCTCTTGTTTCAAGCTCACACCCGGACTTGAAGAGGAGGTCATTACCTTCTTTCCGCTACCTGCACCTCCATATACCATATTGATAGCTGCCACTTCACTTTCCGCTTGGAGTACTACCATGCCGGTTGTTTCCCACGGTTTCAGTTCGGCAAGCGTTTCCAACACTTCCGATTGGGGAGTAATTGGATAACCGAAGTAACCGTCGGCACCGCAACGGATAGCTGCGTGGGCGATGGCTTCGTTTCCTTTCATTAATACAACTTCTTCTGCCATATTCTTTTCTTTTATTCTACTTTTACTTTATACACTGAGATACATCCGTCCGGACAAACCGTTGCACACGAGCTGCATCCGTTACAGGTATCTTCCTTCACTTGCCAGGCATAGTTATAGCCTTTCATGTTTACCTCTTTATTGAGGGCGATTACATCGAGCGGACACGCCACTACACACAGGTTGCATCCTTTGCAACGCTCCGTGTCGACTACGATTGCTCCTTTGATTTTTGCCATAATCTTTATTTTATTACGTTATCTTTGAGTACGGTTATTGATTATACATCTTTTTTATTGATTGAACATATCCTTGTTGTAGAAGTTGAGGATATCTATTGCCATCTTCCTGGCCTGAGCGGCAGGACTGTCCGGATTGATCTCGATGGCATACTGGTAGTTGTCCAGTGCCTGCTTCCAATCTCCTTTCTTTCGGTAGGCATTTCCCCGTAAATAGTAAAGAGTATCTTTTTCTTCTTTGACAGAAGTGTCCCGGAGAAGCTGGTCCAATTGCTTAATCGCTGTGTCCACGTCCCCCTGATTGATTAGCTCTTTTAGGTTGTCTATTTGCTCCATTTCTTTCGTCTTTCGGGATTCTGAAACGCAAAGATAGTTTTTATTTATGTAAACAGGGCAAATGAGGACGGAAATTTGCATCGTTTTGAGTTTATTGCATATTGGGTGAATAAATAGTACTATATGTCTCATTATCACAGGGACTGGCAGGAAGAAACCTATGTGAATATATTGGGATTAGTTTGTAAAATAGTCCGGCTATGTGGATTTGCTTTGCCAAGGAATCAGGCTTTTTACCCCAATCGGCATGCCAGAAAGCATTATTTCTTATGTCAAAAGCAATTCCTTCAAAGGCCCAGTAAAGTCTTGACTTTACATTTTTCGTTGAATACCAATTGACAAAGTCATTAGACATAGGCTCACTCTTTATTTATTGGAGTTATCAGCTAAATATCTTTATGAAGATATACCCTTCACCTCTTTTTTAATATCTTTTATATCACTTTGTTCATCAGTGATAGTGGGTAAGGGATGAGTGAAGGGGCGAAATAATTCTTGATGTTGGCTTGTATTTACTGAAAGATACTGTACTTTTGTGCAGATATTAAAATGTATAGACTATGTTGGATATTGTTTTGATTGTGATAAGTGCCCTTTGTCTGATAGCCGGATTGGCAGGTTGTATTCTTCCGTTTCTTCCGGGACCACCTATTGCTTATTTGGGATTGGTTTTTCTGCATTTGACGGATAAAGTACAATATAGTACGACGCAATTTATCGTATGGTTATTGATTGTAGCTGTATTGCAGGTATTGGATTATTTCACTCCGATGTTGGGAAGTAAATATAGCGGCGGCAGTAAATGGGGAAATTGGGGATGTATCATCGGAACGTTGGTCGGGCTTCTTTTCTTGCCTTGGGGAATTATTGTCGGTCCCTTTCTTGGTGCCGTGATTGGTGAATTATTGGGAAATAAGGAGTTTTCCCAGGCACTAAGATCAGGATTCGGTTCATTGCTCGGATTTATTCTCAGCACTTTGCTGAAGTTTGTTATCTGCGGTTATTTCTGTTATCAGTTTATAGTCGGGCTTGTCCGGTGAAGCAGGTATAAAAATAAAGCTGCCCTTCAAAAAGAAGAACAGCTTTATATCTGTTTGATTTATCTTCGAGCTTTATTTTGCCGGAATCTTATCAATACGGTTCTGATGACGACCGCCGTCAAATTTGGTAGAGAAGAACTCTGTCAAAATCATATTCGCTTCTTCAGTGCTGATGAAGCGTCCCGGCATAACCAGTACATTAGCGTCATTATGCTGACGAGCCAGGTGTGCGATCTCTGCATTCCAGCAGAGAGCGGCACGAACCCCTTGGTGCTTGTTCAGCGTCATATTGATTCCGTTTCCACTGCCGCAGATAGCGATACCGGGATAACATTCTCCCGATTCCACTGCAAGAGCCAGTGGGTGAGCATAATCCGGATAGTCTACGCTTGCGGTAGAGTTAGTTCCGAAATCCTTGTAAGCCCAGCCTTTTGCTTCCAACCAGCCGCGAACATATTCTTTCAGTTCAAAACCGGCATGGTCGCATGCTAATCCGATTGTTTTCATTAGAGCATTGCTTTTACTTGGTTATATACGTTTTCGGCAGTGAATCCAAGTTTCTCGTCCAACACTTTGTAAGGAGCGGAGAAACCGAAAGATTCCAATCCCCAAACTTTACCGTAGCAACCTACCAGACCTTGAAGAGTGACAGGCAGGCCGGCAGTCATACCGAAGATTTTTGCGTCTGACGGAAGAACAGCTTCCTGATATTCTTTCGGTTGGTTACGGAACAGACCTTCAGACGGAACAGATACAATGCGTACCTTCACGCCATCTTTACGAAGTAACTCTGTGCCAGCTACCAATGTAGATACTTCAGAACCTGAAGCTACCAGGATAACATCCGGATTTTCATCGGAACCTGCCACGATATAAGCACCCTTAGCTGCTTGTTCGTAATCTGTTCCTGCCGGTAAATTGGCAATATTCTGACGAGAGAAGATCAGGCCTGTCGGAGTAGACATATTTTCCATAGCAAGTTTCCATGCAATAGTTGTCTCTTCTGCATCAGCCGGGCGAAGTACCAGCATAGAGTTGTGTCCCTTATGGTTTTTCAGTTTCTCCATCAAGCGGATTTGTGCTTCCTGTTCTACCGGTTCGTGAGTAGGACCGTCTTCACCTACGCGGAATGCGTCGTGTGTCCAGATGAATTTCACCGGTTGTTCCATCAAGGCAGCCATACGTACGGCTGGTTTCATATAGTCGGAGAATACGAAGAATGTACCGCAAGCAGCGATAACACCACCGTGGAGAGACATACCGATACAGATACAAGCCATTGACAACTCGGATACACCAGCCTGGAAGAATGCTCCGCTGAAATCACCTTTCTTGAAAGAATGAGTCTTTTTCAGGAAACCGTCAGTCTTGTCAGAGTTAGAAAGGTCGGCTGAAGCAACGATCATGTTTTCTACCTGTGTGGCAAGTGCGCTCAGTACAGTTGCAGATGCAGCACGAGTAGCGCTACCTGCTTTCTGTTCGATAGCAGCCCAGTCTACTTTCGGAGCTTTGCCTGAGAAGAAGAGTTCCAGTTTTGCAGCCAGTTCCGGATTTGCTTTCGCCCATGCAGCTTTCTTTGCATATTTTTCAGCAACGATCTTTTTCAGTTCTTCTGTTCTTTTTGCATACAGTTCGGCTACTTCCGGGAATATAACGAACGGGTTAGTAGGATCACCACCCAGATTTTTGATTGTATTTACGTAAGCGTCGCCACCGAGCGGAGCACCGTGAGTAGCACAGTTGGCTTCATAGCTGCTGCCGTCTGCCTTGCGAGCGCCTTTACCCATTACAGTCTTACCGATAATTAGTGTCGGGCGTTCCTTTTCCGCCTGTGCTTCCTTGATTGCCGCACGGATTTCGTCAGGATCGTTACCGTTTATGCTGATTACTTTCCATCCCCATGCTTCATATTTCATGGCTGTGTCTTCAACGGTCACATCTTTTGTTTCAGTAGAAAGCTGAATGTCGTTGGAGTCATAGAACATAATCAGGTTGTCCAGTCCCAAAGCACCGGCAATACGTCCGGAACCTTGAGAAATTTCTTCCTGGATACCACCGTCGGAGATGTAAGCATAGATTGTCTGGTTCATCACCTCGTCGAAACGGGCTTTCAAGAATTTGGCAGCAATAGCAGCACCTACAGCGAAAGTATGTCCCTGTCCCAGCGGACCGGAAGTATTTTCGATGCCACGCATGATGTCCACTTCAGGGTGTCCCGGAGTAGGGCTTCCCCATTGACGGAATTCTTTCAGCTCGTCCAGCGTGAATTTTCCTGTCAATGCCAACGTAGAATAAAGCATTGGAGACATGTGCCCCGGGTCGAGGAAAAAGCGGTCACGTCCTTCCCAACGGGGATTCTCGGGGTCGTATACTAGAAACTCAGAAAAGAGTACATTTACAAAGTCAGCACCACCCATGGCGCCCCCCGGGTGACCGGAATTGGCTTTTTCAACCATTGAAGCAGCAAGAATACGGATATTATCCGCTGCACGATTCATAAGTTTGTTATCGTTCATATCATTAAAATTTAATTGATTTCTGTCAGATTGCTGGCAAAGATAACTCTTTATGTGGATTTAACAATCCAAAAGTGCCATCTTTTTTATTACCATTTTAACACTCTTCTTGTTTGTAATACAATAAGTAACAGCCCTTGAATTACTGTAACTCTAAAGTAACAATAGACTTAGCGGGAAGTTTTACCTTCATTGTACCTTTATTGATTTTTACCTCTTTGAAAGGTGCCGGTTTTACAATATCAGGATTCTCAAAAGAATTGTAATCGGTCAGTTTGGCTGAGGTCAGGATTTCTCCGACAGCTTTTTTCGATTTTGTATCCCCGAGGTTGACGGTTATTTCCTGTGCTTCGTCAGCGTTCACATTCGAGAGGGAAATATGGATAACTCCGTTTTTGTCTTTTGATGCGGTTGCGCTCACCATAGGCACAGTGCGGTTGTCGCGTACGTTCATCTTTTCACAGTTCAGCTCGATTGGGAGATAAGTGGCATCTTGGTGTACTTTGTACATTTTGAAGACGTAATAAGTAGGAGTGAGCACCATCTCTTTGTCTTTTGTCAGAATCATGGATTGGAGTACGTTGACTATCTGTGCGATGTTTGCCATCTTCAGGCGGTCAGTGTATTTGTGGAATACGTCAAGGCTCAGAGAGGCAACGAAAGCGTCACGTAGTGTGTTTTGCTGATAAAGGTGTCCGCGGATAGTTCCCGGTTCTTCATCCCACCAAGTTCCCCATTCGTCAAGCAAGAGGGCGATTTTCTTGTCCTTATCATATTTGTCCATGATGGCGCAATGTTTCTTTAGCACGTCTTCCACCTCAAGGCATTTGCCCATTGTCCAGTAATAATCGTCCTTATTGAACTGGGTTGCGGATGTTTTACTGCCGCTCCATCCCGTTACTGTATAGTAGTGCAGGGAAAGACCTTCCATACGATGTCCTATGCGGTTCATCAATACATCTGTCCAGTTGTAATCATAGTCACTGGCGCCACTGGCGATTTTGAACAGACGGTTGCCGTCATAGTTACGGCAATAGGTGGAATAACGACGGTATAAATCTGCGTAATATTCCGGACGCATGCTGCCACCGCATCCCCAGCTTTCATTACCTACACCGAGGTATTTTACTTTCCATGCTTTGTCGCGACCATTCTTACGGCGAAGGTTGGCCATAGGAGAGTCTCCGTCAGAAGTCATATATTCCACCCATTTGGCAAGCTCTTCCACTGTGCCGCTACCTACATTTCCACTCACGTATGGTTCGCATCCCAGCATTTCGCAAAGATTCAAAAACTCGTGCGTTCCGAAACTGTTGTCTTCAATGGTACCGCCCCAGTTGTTGTTCACCATCTTCGGACGGTTCTCTTTCGGACCAATGCCGTCCATCCAGTGGTATTCATCGGCAAAGCATCCGCCCGGCCAGCGAAGAACGGGAACGGACAAGTCTTTCAGTGCATTGAATACATCTGTGCGATATCCTTTGATATTAGGAATATCCGAGTTTTCGCCTACCCAAAGACCACCATAGATGCATGAACCTAGGTGTTCGGCAAACTGGCCGTAGATTTCTTTCGGGATGATTTCTTTGCCTTGATCGGCGTGTACGGTGATGGTAGCACTCTTCTGTGCGGAAAGAGATACCGATGCTGCCAGAAAGACCGTGCTGGCTAATAGTTTTGCTTTCATAAATGGTATTTGTTTAAATGATTATATAGATGTTTGATTTACAGTGATGATAAACGTTGATTATTTGAGCAGGCGTACCTCATAAATGGCAGGCGTCCACTCTGTTCCGTCAGGGGTGAAGCGTATCGGGCAACTTCCGGATTTCAGTTTTTGTGGCAGAAGCCAGGAGAGGGTAATAAATCCGTCTTTATCCGCTTCGCTTATGGTAGGATTGACTGCCAGTTTATTATTATTCAATAGAATGGCTACTTTGTTACGGTCATTCTTCTGTATGGTAATTCTAATCCGGCCTGCTTCTTCTTTTACTTTCAGGTTATAGCTGAACCAACCTTTGGCACGGCGGAAATGGCGGTCTTTATTTGTACCGGTTTCTGCCTGTTCGTATTGGATTCCGTGGTCGGATTCCGGTTGCTGTTCACCGGGAAAAATCAGGTCGACGGTTTGGTTTGCTAATTCTGTTGCTTTTCTTTCGGCTGTTGCCATTTCTTTCTGGATGATTTTGAATTGTTCTTCGTTTGCCTGACGGAAGTAAATAGCGTATCGGGCATTGTGCAAACGGAAGAACGGGATAAGTTCCAATGTTTTGTTTTGTGCAGGATATACGTTCCCGTCGAAGGTGAATATTAATTGGTTACCGTCCTTTTTGTGAAGGGAATTACGGATTGATTCGGGATTTCCAATCAACATCGGCACTTCCTGCAAAGGAATTTGTTTACCATGGGCGATATGTCCGCCACGGCTGTCGTCTGCGTACAAACCGTCGAGATGTCCGGTGCCCGTAGAAGCCGCAAGGACGATAGGACCGTATAAGAAAGCGCAATAGTCTTTCTTGTCAGGTATCTGCTCAAGGCTGACTTTCATTGGAAGATTAAAGGTAATTACATCTCCTTTTTTCCATTTACGGTGGAGAGTCAGATAATTGCTGTTTTCTTCGACGATAGACGCTTCGCTTTTACCATTGATTTTCACATTGTATTCTTTACTGTGTTCAGCCCATTGAGGTTGGCGTATTTTCAAAGTGACCCCTTTCTTCGGTGCTTTATCAATGCGTAATGTCACTTTTCCGTCATCGGGGAAATGGGTTTCTTGTGTCAAAGTAACTCCCTTTTCTTTCCAGGTCAGTTGTGACGGGATGAATAGGTTGACGTATAGCGTATCTTTTTGATGCGCATAAATAAATTCACCGTACTTGGTGTGATTTTCCAGTCCTGAACCGACGCAGCACCACATGGATGTCTCCGGTTGTGAGTAAACCCGGTAATGTCCGGGACGCATGGGAGTGAAATAGACAAAACCACCTTTCTCCGGTTCTTGTGACGCTAAAATATGATTATAGAGTGCACGCTCGTAATAGTCGGCGAAATTCGTTTCGGGAGAATCCTGATAAAGCATTTTGGTAAGCCGGAGCATATTATAGGTATTGCAAGTCTCCGGTCCTTGAACATCGTTCAGCATGGACGTGAAGTTATCCGACGGATGGAAGTGCTCGCGTACACTATTTCCACCGATACAGACAGAACGGTGATTGACTACCGTGTTCCAGAAAAAACGGGCGGCATGATCCCACTCTGCAGCATGATTCCAGTTCTTGTCGTCTTGTGAAAGTTCGGCTATCCGTTTGTACCCGATGACTTTCGGTATTTGTGTATTGGCGTGCATGCCTGTCAGTTTGTCTTCCTCTTTGATAAGCGGATCTAAGATAAACTTGTGAGAGAAACGGCGTGCTAGTTCCAGATACTTCTTGTCGCCTGTGATTTCGGCCACATCGGCGAAAGTCTCGTTTAATCCGCCATGTTCGCTACGAAGCATATCTTGTATTTGTTCATCGCTCAAGTCGGAAGTAATGTCAATCATCCAGTCGGTAAAATCAACCAGCATTTGTCGAGCGAGATCGCTTCCTGCATAAAGATAAGCGTCCCGCAGTCCGGCATAAGTCTTGTGTATGTTGTAGAGAGGTACCCATTTGCCGTTAAGGTCGAAACCACCGGCACGGATATTTCCTGCTTTAATATCTTTCCATAGTTGGAGACTGCCTGGAGTGCCGCCGATAAATCCTGTGCCGACAGCTTGCTGTGCGCGGTGAAGTTCGTTCAACATATAGTTGAGACGGTTGTAGACAGCAGTGTCTCCGGTCGCGGCATACATCATGGAGAGGGCGGATAAATAATGTCCGCCAATGTGCCCATCCAGTCCAGTGTTTTCCCAATTGGTGTAGCTCGGAACTTTGGAGGTCAATCCTGCTTCACGGAGGAAAGGGGCGAGCAGGCGGTCGGGATTCATTGACAATATATAATGTAAATCAGTCTGTTGGGCTTGCAGAAAAGGACTGTTCAGCAGTTTCACATCTTGTAGGGGAAAGTACGAAACTTGTTGCCGGTTTTGTGCTTTTCCCAATGAAACGGATAGAAGAAGGGCAAGTATGAACGAGGTGGTTTTCATGATGGTAGATTTCCCCTTATCCCTCTCCAAACGGAGAGGGGATAGGGATAGTTTATGTTAATACTTAAAATGATGATTGAGAAAGAAGCGAATAAGCCTCGTGATGTGGCTTATTTGAATTTAGCTGCCGCTTCCTCAATAGGCAATCCAGCCTTGTAGTTTTCAATGTATGCATTAAAACCGGCTACATCTTCGGGTACGGGAGATATTTCGACACCGGCGTCACCTACAAATACATTTTCGTCCAGGAAATCGGCAAGGGATTGTTTTTTTTCATTGTTCACGAGGTAAGAGCCTAACAGGGCAATCCCCCAGGCACCACCTTCACCGGCTGTTTCCATTACGGAAATAGGTGAGTTGATGGCTGCTGCAAGCACTCTCTGACCTACTCCTTTGGTCTTGAATAATCCGCCGTGTCCTGTAATTCTGTCAACTTTGACTTTCTCTTCGTTGAACAGAATGTCGTTGCCAATCTTGAGCACTCCTACAGAAGCATACAAGTGAGTCCGCATAAAGTTTGCCAGGCAGAACTTATCATTTGCCGAGCGTACGAATAGCGGTCTTCCGTCAGCAATACCCGTTACAGGTTCGCCGGAGATGTAATTGTAGGAGAGAAGACCACCGCAGTCGGCATCACCTGTGAGGGCAATATTGTAGAGCTTGCTGTAAATTTCATCCATATTTACAGGTATGCCCAGAAGCTCCTGATATTCTTTGAATAGGTTGACCCATGCGTTGAGATCAGAAGTACAGTTGTTGCAATGTACCATGGCTACCAGACTTCCGTCAGGAGTGGTCACCATGTCAATCATGTCGTATGGCTTTGACAAATCTTTCTCCAATACAATCATAGAGAATGAAGAAGTACCTGCCGACACATTTCCTGTACGTTGTTTGACTGCATTGGTTGCCACCATTCCGGTACCTGCGTCTCCTTCCGGCGGACAAACCGGTATTCCTGCCTTCAAATGACCCGATGCATCGAGCATTTTACTTCCTTCCGGAGTGAGGACACCGGCATTTTCACCTGCCGACAATACTTTAGGCAGAATATCTTCCAGCTTCCAGCTATATTCTTTCGGAGCAATCAGATTATCGAACTTAGCCACCATTTCAGCCGAATAGTTATGGGTTGTCGGATCGATAGGGAGCATACCCGATGCGTCACCGATACCCAATACCTTTTCGCCAGTTAGCTGCCAATGCACATAACCTGCAAGGGTTGTCAGGAATTTGATGTCTTTGACATGTGCTTCATTGTCCAGGATAGCCTGATACAAATGTGAAATGCTCCATCTCAGAGGAATGTTGTAGACAAATAGTTCGGACAAGGCTGCCGCTGCTCGACCTGTATTCGTGTTTCTCCAAGTACGGAATGGCACGAGTATTTCTTCTTTCTCATTGAACGGCATATAACCGTGCATCATGGCACTGACACCGATAGCTGCCAGGTTCTCGATTTCCACGTCACCGTATAAGTTCTTAATATTGGAACGAAGGTCGGCATAGCAATCTTGCAAACCTGACCAGATGGCTTCAATGCTATAAGTCCAAAGCCCGTCTACCAACTGGTTCTCCCATGTGTGGCTGCCTTGAGCGATTGGTTTGTTTTCCTGGTCAATCAAAACTGCTTTTATTCGTGTTGAACCGAGTTCTATACCCAGAATGGCTTTGCCTGTCTCGATTGTTGATTTTGCATCTAATTTCATGTTGAAATCAATATTTTAAGGTTTAGCAAAGCGCCTTATTCAGCATGTAATACACCTCGTTCATGCGCAGTTCTTTCTTGAAGCAACTGATAGTAGTATCTTTGTTGATATGTACCATTTCGATGCCTGCAATTTCCGCATAATCTTCCCAGTATTCGGCTGTCAGGTCGTAAGAGAAGCAAGAGTGGTGAGTACCACCTGCCAGAATCCATGCACCTGCACCTACTTCAAGGTTAGGCATCGGAATCCAAAGAGCGGAAGCAACCGGCAACTTAGGCAGCGGTTTCGGCTCAATACATTCTACGTCGTTTACAATCAGACGGAAACGGTTGCCCATATCTACTATCGTAGCGGTGCAGCCTGTACCTATTTTTGAGGTAAATACAAGACGTGCAGTCTGGCTCTTACGAATACCAATACCGAGGAAGTGTACTTCCAGACGAGGTTTGTTGGCAGCGATAAGCGGGCAGATTTCCAACATGTGTGATTGCAGGATAGAACTGTTGGCGCCGTCGAAGTTCAGTGTATAATCTTCAAGGAATGAGCAGCCTTTCGGAAGTCCTTGGTTCATTACCCATACAGTACGGTAAAGAGCGGCTGATTTCCAATCGCCTTCGGCACCGAATCCGTAGCCTTCCGCCATCAGGCGTTGGGAAGCTAATCCCGGAATCTGGTCAAAACCATTGTGTTCGATGTCGCCCAAATCGTCGAAGTTGGTAGTGAATCCTTTAGCGCCTTTAGCTTTCAGAATGGCACGGATGGCAAGTTCTGCTTTAGCGGCATTCCATACTTTCTGATAAGCTTCGGTCGATTTGTCTTCTAAAGAAGCATCGTGATCGTATTCCTGGAAGTAGGTAGCTACCAATGTATCTACATCTTCATTCTTGATTTCTTTGTGATATTCCATCAGTTCGCTTACCGGACAGTAGTCTACGTGATAACCCATGCGTTGTTCAGCTTCCACTTTGTCACCATCGGTTACGGCTACATTGTTCATCTGGTCACCAAAGCGGATAATCAGCATATCCTGAGAATCTGCCCAACCAGCGCAAACGCGCATCCAAACGGCAATCTTATGCTGTGTTTCTTCTTCTTTCCAGTAACCTACCACTACTTTGCGGCGGATACGCATACGGGTACAGATGTGTCCGAATTCACGGTCGCCGTGGGCAGACTGGTTAAGGTTCATGAAATCCATGTCCATTGTATCCCAGGGGATTTCCTTGTTGAACTGAGTGTGCAGGTGCAGCAACGGTTTCTTCAGTTGTTGCAAGCCATGAATCCACATTTTGGCAGGAGAGAAAGTATGCATCCAAGTGATGACACCGATACATTTATCATCGTTATTTGCAGCTTTGAAAACAGTTTCCACCTCTTTGGAAGAGTTTGCCGTTCCTTTATATACCACTTTTACAGGAAGTTTGCCGGATTCATTCAGTCCGTTTACCATTTCATTAGAGTGTGCGTCTACTGCGATTACTGCGTCACCTCCGTACAAGAGCTGTGCTCCTGTTACGAACCATACTTCATATTGGTCAAATGCGTTCATATCTTTATTCAATTTTAAGTTGTTAATCTTTCATTATTTATTGTCCGTAATAAGCGTTCGGACCATGTTTGCGGCTGAAATGTTTTTCCACCAGCAGCGGGTTCATTGTCAAGTTCGGATTGACGGCATAAGCAATGCTTGCCATCTTGGCTACCTGCTCCATCACTACAGCATTGTGCACTGCATCATGGGCGTCTTTCCCCCAGGAGAAAGGACCGTGGTTCTTCACCAGAACTCCCGGCGTATGTACGGGATTCAATCCTTCGAAACGTTTCACAATCACATTTCCGGTTTCTAGTTCGTAGGCACCTTTCACTTCCGCTTCCGTCATGTCTGCCGTGCAGGGGATGGCGTCATGGAAATAATCAGCATGGGTCGTTCCGATATTCGGAATGTCACAACCGGCCTGTGCCCAAGCTGTCGCATAAGTAGAGTGGGTGTGTACCACTCCGCCGATTTCCGGGAATGCTTTGTAGAGTACTACATGAGTGGGAGTATCTGAGGAAGGCTTCAGCCGTCCTTCGACGACTTTGCCTTCTAAATCCACTACTACCATATCTTCTGCTTTCATATCATCATAACTTACACCACTGGGCTTGATTACTACCAGCCCGCTTTCACGGTCGATGGCAGAAACATTTCCCCAGGTAAAGATGACTAATCCATGCTTTACCAATTCGAGGTTGGCATGAAACACTTTTTCTTTCAGTTCTTCCAGCATATTGATTATAATTTAAATTTCGGGTCTTTGTGGTAAACTTTGCTGTTAAACTTATACAAGGCTGCACCGCGCTTGGACCCCAGTTTATCTATTTTGTCCGTCTTTTCTACATAGTCCATTCCTGCAACACGCTTGCGGAAATTCCGCTTGTCCATTTCCTCACCGTAGATGGCTTCATATAGGCTTTGCAATTGGGACAAAGTGAAGAGCTTCGGCAATAAATTGAAACCGATTGGCTCGGAAGATGCTTTCTGTTTCATTAACTCCCGTGCTTGTGCCACCATTTCGGGATGGTCGAAAATCAGTTGGGGGAGTTCATTGATATTCACCCAGTAAGCATTGTGTTTCTTTACCAGTTTCCGGTCGTATTCATTGATGTTGATGAGCGCATAGTATGCAACGGAGATTACCCGTTCTCCCGGGTCGCGGTCAACTGCCCCGAAGGTTCCCACCTGTTCCATATACACGTTTTCCAATCCTGTAAGCTCCGCTAGTACACGTTTGGCAGCATCGTCCACGCTTTCATTGTTTTGCACGAACCCTCCCATCAATGACCATTCACCCATTGCCGGTTCAAAATTTCTTTTCAACAACAGCAGGTTTAATTCGCCTTCGTTAAAACCGAAGATAATACAGTCGATACCAAGATAGAAGGTAGGATTCGAGCTATAATAGCTATTCATTATTTTGTTAATATGAGTTTCTATTTAATTACCAGAAATACCAGTAGAATGCACCTGTGATAGCCAGGATAATAATTGTATGGATAATATCCCAGTAATTCCAGCTTGCACGTGTAGCCGCTTTTTGTTCTTTGGTAGCCGTACCGAATACCAGTCCTTGGATTTTTTCGGTCGTCGGGGCTTCTGTTGCCAAGCTGACTACAATTACTACGATGATACAGAACAGGAACATCCATCCGCAGAAGAACAACCAGTTCATATCGTAGAACAAATATTTGAATGTAGAGTCTGCTACTTCGCTGGCATTACTGTAATATACTTTAGCCCCCAAACGGGTTAAACCAATCACCATACCCGAAATCAATCCCCACATACCACCTTGGGCGGAAGTACGTTTCCAGCAGATACCCAATAAAAAAGCTGCGGCAATACCCGGAGCCAGTACAGACTGAACATCCTGCAAATATGTGTAAAGTACATCGCCAACGCTACGCATGATGGGAATCCAAAGAATACCCAAAATTACGATAACAACCGTTGCAATCTGACCGATACCTACCAGTTTCTTTTCTGGCGTTTCCGGTCTGAAACGCTTGTAGAAGTCGATTGTAAACAACATGGCAGATGAGTTAAACAAAGAAGCCAAAGAACTCATCAGAGCGGCAAGAATACCACATACTACCAAACCTTTCACACCGGCAGGAAGTAATTTAGCTACTAATGTCGGGAAAGCTGCATCGGCATTTGCATTGCCGTTCGCGAGCATCGGAAGGAAACCTTCACCACCGGCACCGATATATTTCTGATGTAAAGCAAAAGCAATCATACCCGGAATCAGGAACAGAAATACAGGCAACAGTTTCAGGTAAGCGCCGAAGATAGTACCGCGGCGTGCTTCTGTCTCATTCTTTCCGGAAAGTACACGTTGTACGATAAACTGGTCAGTACACCAGTACCAGAAACCGATAATAGCAGAACCGATCAAAGCACCCAGCCAGGGGAAGTTTGCATCATCATTACTGCGAATGAGGTTAGTCATTGTATCACCGTAATCATTTACGGTTACAGCACCACAAACTCTCATCATTTCGTTCCATCCACCGAGTTCTTTGAAACCAAGCACAAGGATGATTAATGAACCTAACAGAAGGATAGGAGTCTGTAGCACAGAAGTGTACAATACCGATTTCATACCACCGAAGATTGTATAAAGTGCAGTCAGGAGTACCAGACCGATTGCTGCAATCCAGAAGAAGTCGATTCCCCAAAGTTCTTTGATGCCGAATACCTGTTGGAATACCAGGCCACCGGCATATACGGTAACAGCCACTTTAGTCAATACGTAACTTACTAAAGAAATTACTGACAAGATGGTACGTGACTGAGGATTATAACGGCGTTCCAGGAATTCAGGCATCGTATATACCATGCTTCGTGTATAGAAAGGAACGAATACCCATCCCAAAATCAAAATCATCCATCCTTGGATTTCCCAGTGTGCCATAGCCATACCGCTGGATGCTCCGGCTCCCGCCAGTCCGATTAAATGTTCCGAACCGATGTTTGATGCAAAGATAGAGGCGCCGATTGCGATCCATGTCGCGTCGCGTCCGCCTAAGAAATAATCTGCCGAGTCATTTTGTTTTTGCTTGACTACCCAGACGATAATACCGATTAGAGCCAAAAAGAAGACTCCAATTACTACCCAATCTAATGCTTCCACAATAAATATGATTTATAAGTTAATATTATTTCTCTACTGAGAATTTAAAAATACATTCGCTGTTGTATGTTTGTCCCGGTTCCAAAACCACTGAAGGCCAGTCTGCCTTGTTGGGACTGTCAGGATAGTGCTGTGTTTCCAGACATACCGAAGCACGTTGGTTGTAGACGATACCTTTCTTGCCGGTTACGGTTCCGTCAAGGAAGTTGCCTGTATAAACCTGGATACCCGGTTCGTTGGTATAGATTTCCAGGGTAATGCCGCTTTCAGGAGAAGTCAGTCTGGCTGCTACCTGAGAAATGTCGCCTTTCGTGTTCAGTACCCAGTTATGGTCATATCCGTTTCCGTTCTTCAACTGGACGAAATCGTAGTTGTTGATTTCCTGTCCTACTGCTTTTGGAGTGGTGAAGTCCATAGGAGTGTCTTTTACCGGGGCTATTTCGCCTGTTGTCATAAAGGTACTGTCTACTGGAGTGTAGTAGTCTGCGTTTACATACATGATATTATCAGTTGAAGCTTTTGACGGATTACCTGCTAGGTTGAAGTAAGAGTGGTTGGTCATGTTGATAATCGTCTTTTTATCAGTAGTAGCGCTATATTTAATGTCGATAGCGTTGTCTTCGGTCAGTTGGTAAGTCACTTTAGCTGTAACATTGCCCGGGAAGTTTTCGTCACCATCGGGTGAAATACGGGTCAGTTCCAATGTCATAGGGTCAATAAGGTTGGCCTCATAAACCTGATATTGCCAGCCTTTCGGACCGCCGTGCAGACAGTGGCCGAAATTATTTTGCGGCAACTGGATAGTGTCACCGTCTAAGACAAAACGTCCCTGATTGATACGGTTGGCATAACGTCCGATAGAAGCGCCGAAATCGCTTGGTACATTAATATAATCAGCAATGCTGTCAAAACCTAAAACTACATCCTGCATCTTTCCGTTTTTGTCCGGCACCATGATAGACACGATGCGTCCCCCGAAGTTAGTGATGCATACTTCCATACCTGCCTTATTCTTTAATGTATAAAGATTCGTTTGGGCATTGTTCACTTCTGTTTGAAAATTTACCGGGTCAAGACCGGATAAAGTCAGCTCGGAAGCCGGCTTGTTGTTGCATGCTGACAGCATCAGCGCTACAATTCCTGCAAGTAGAAAATGTTTTTTCATGGCTTTATTTTTAATGTAAATGAGATTCTTATCTTAATTTGGGTGTAAAAGTAACACTTTAGTTTGGTGTGTCAAATACACTCTTATATGTTATGCAGCATAAAAGAGAAAAAACTGCTTCCGGTTATCAAAATTCCGGAAGCAGTTTCTTGAAGATTATCAATGAGCGTTTAGTGGATTTTCTTTCCCCAATAAGTCTTTTGTGTACCATGGGCAGCATAAACGATGGTATGTGTCCTGGGAGTTGTTTCCCAGTCTACTTCGCGTTGCAGGTAAAGTACGACTCCGGTGCTTGTGGTTATTGTTTGGGTAGCTTCATCAAATGTCCATGTGGCACTTTTCCAGCTACCGGAAGTTATTTTATGAGTACTGAGGTTATAAGTCATTGTCTCAGAAGTTTTTTGGTTGCCTGTATTGGTTGTTAATGCTAAATGTTCCCAATCTCCTGCTATTTCAGCTTCTGTGATAGGCACTTGTGGCACTGCTCCGTATCTTTCGGGCATAACGAGAGGCCAACCATTGGCATCCCAACGGATACTGCGGACATGTCCCATCATGATAGCGTTTGAGTATTCATTGCCACCTACATTCACAGGAAAACGCCCTTGAGAGGCATAATACCAGTTGTCTTCTCCATCATCGAATATACCACAGTGAGAGATACCTACCCAACCGTAGCTATTATTGAACTTGTAAGGGGCAGTCAGTATCGGATATAGTTCGCTGTTACCCATGGCAGAGTTTCCGTCTATATCTACATAAGGTCCGTCAATGTTGGCAGAACGGCAAACACGTGTGTTGTATTCTACTGATAATGTGCCATAAGCCAGGAAAAGATAATAATAACCGTTGCGATAAATAATTTCCGGTCCTTCAGATGCTTGCCAGCGGCTGCTACCACGTTTGGCTATGATTTTTCCATAGCCGGAGTTATCATCTCCCGTAATATTCCAAGGTTTGCCTAAAGCATTTAGTGGCTTGCCATCTTCCGGATTTAGTTGCAAAGCAGCGATACCACTATGCCATGAACCATAGATCAACCAATGTTCATTATTGGTAGTTATAATATAGGTAGGGTCGATTGCATTGATTTTAAAATATGCATTCCAATCGCCCGTACTGCTACGTCCGTAGTCCGTCATTCCTTTGTCACTGGCTGAACATACTACATAACCTTTATCTTCCCATATATTGCTTGCCGGATCGGAAGTTTCCATTAATCCGATAAAGGCACGTTCTGTCCATGAATTGTCGAAGTTTCCATTGTTTTCAATTTCCGGCTTACCGGTTTTGATATAGTTGGTTATAACGATAGAGTAATACATACGATACTTGTCTGTGGATACTTTTCGTGCCACCGGTGCCCAATATCCGTAAGAAGGATTGTCAATTGGCTCTAAACCCATTTCCTGTCGATATGCGTTTAGTTTTTCTTTAATCCATGCCGGGGGAGTTTCGCTCATGGTTGCTCCGAGGTATTCCCAGTTGACCAGGTCCTTGGAACGACGTGCATGGAAGTGTCCGTTTCCACTGTGTGCATTTCCATAGGAGGCGTCTGTTTGATACATATAATAATATCCGTCATCCGCTTTCATCACTGTGGGGTCATGAACGTTGGCTAGGTTCCATTGATTGCGGTTGCTCCAGGCAGCTATGTCCACGTAGTTGTCCTCATAGGCGGGTGCTACGTAGTTTTGGAGCTGTTCGTCAAGACTTTGGCTTTCTGTGGTTGCAGTGAACGCATCCGAGTAGGTATAACGGCTGTTACCGTAGACATAAGCACGGATATAGTAAGAGGTATTGCCTGTCAAGCCGGAAATCGTGGCACTGAAATTCTCGTCGGCCTCTACTATGTTATCTTTGATGGTTGGATTCTGAGCATTGACGCTGTAGCAAAAGCCTTTCTTGACTATCTGGTCGATATTGCCGGTGGCCGATGCAGTGACAGTCAGCGAGGTACCTGTGGTTGCAGTGACTTGGGCGGTGGCTATGGTTATACCGCTGTTTCTATCGTATTCGATATTGTCCAACCCGTCGGAGCAAGCTGCAAAAGCAAGGACAGTCAGCAGGGACATGAAGAATAATGTTATTTTTTTCATTTGATATGGATGATAAAATGATTTAATTGTGAACCTCTCTTATTCTTATTCATTGAAGACGAGATGACAGCCGTCAACGGTCAGTGCGAAGTGCAGGTCGTCGGGGTTGACTGTATTGATACCTAAATAATATTGAGTGGAAGTTGTACCTGTAGTACCCTCCATCACTGCCTGAACGTCGGCGGTGCCATTACCGCAGTTGGTTACGTAGACCGTGACTTTGGCTCCATTCATGCCGGCAAGCCAAGTGTTCCAGTCGCCTTGTGTTCCGTTGTGAACGCAGGCGCCATATCCCTTGCCCTCTCCCCAGTTGTCGGCACGAACATATGCGTATTCGTCAATATGATTGGCTTTACGGAGAACTACAACGAAGTTGTTCCAGTTGCTAGCCTGATTGCTGTAGTTGGTGAAGGCGATGGATTTTGTCTCACCCACAGGTATGTTGAAGTAGTCTGAGAAAGCTGCCTTGAAGCCCGTTGAGTTGTTTTCGGTTCCTACCATGTTGGCTGTGTTCCTCACTTCAGAAGTTGTAGATTTGGAGACGGTAACCTCTACCGTTGCGGTGATTCCTTCTCCAGCCGTAATGGTAACAGTCTGAGAACCGGCCTTGGCAGGAACGGCGGAGAAGCTGAGCTTTGCGTTGTCAATGGTTCTTGTACTTTGGTCGGTGTAAGTTGCCGTAACCACCATACCTGTCGGGTCGAAGGCCATCGTCCGGTTCGCCAGACTCTCAGTAGCTGCCGAACTGTGATAATAGTATTGCGTGTGCGAGGGTGGGGTAGTCACCTCGATGGATGCAATCTTTTCCACGGCTTCAAAAGTAGTACTAGCCATAATCGGCTTATCACAATTCTCACCCTTAAAGGTCTTATTGTAGATGGCCACAAGAGTTTTCACACCCGGTTGTTCCATATCGGGGATGGCAGAGAATGTGAGTTCGGCAGCCGGTACGGTTTTGGTCACTCCCTCTTCAAAGGTAATGATGGCCGAGACATCAGCCATTGCCTCTTCAAGCGGAGTACCTACGTTGACTTGATCGGGTATGTCTTGCAGTACCATCGATACAGGATTCTTGTCTTCGACAGACGTAAGGCCGCCAATAGGGACGATGTTGGTTTGCAAGAAGTCGATGTAAGAGCCTTCGGTAACCAAGAAGCAGCGGATATTGGCGTTGTTTGCATTGGTGTTAAGATTTTCTTCCTTGTATGGTTGCTTGTAAATTTTAGTCACCTCGCTGTTGGTTATCTTTACAGTGAAAGCATTTTCGCTGGTGCGATCTACGGTAAGTGTCACCTTACCGCCCAGTTTCTGTACATTGGCATCTATGTTGCTTTCGTCGGGACTGAAAATCAACGTGCTCGAGATGTATTGCCTATCGATATAATCGCCCCACTCGGAATTGAGGGCGGCTGCGAAGTCAAAGCGGATAGCTCCGTATTCAGTGTATCCTGTACCTCCACGATCTGCATCGTTGGTGATTACAAGGACAAAGTTCTTGTAATACGTGTTATCGGTCGGGTTGATGTGGAGGTTGAACACCGCATTCCACTTTTCGCCATCGGGTACTACGTAATACTTGGAGAAAGCAGCCCACCAACTGGAGGTGAAATCTGTATTTCCGATGGTGTACACATCTTCTTGCATGCCTTCAAGCACCTCCTCTTCCGGTTGTTTCTTCGAATCTTCAATTTCCTGTATCTTATCGGAAATCCAGTCGGGGGCGTTTACGTCATAAAGTTCGCCATCCGTACAGCTTGTCAATGCCAGTAACCCAAAGGTTAAGGAATAGCAAGCGTATGCTATTTTCTTTACTAATCTCATTGTCTTAATTTTTAATAGGTAATGGGTTGAACCCTCTTCTAAGTTTATTTACTTGTTTAAATTTACAACCGGACGCACTTTACACCCGCTTTCCCGGAAGTAAGTGGAGTTATCTGTACTATAGTTGGCAGAGTTGCCTTTCAGATTCGGATTGTTGTTCATCAACTGCTGCACGATAGGCAGGAATTCGTGTCCAGATATGTAGGTGTCGAAAGTGCTCTTCAGTTCAGGGTCGTTTGCTATATCGCTGTAGTTCACAGGCTCCTTTACTCCCACTGTAGAGCGGCGTACCGTGCCGTGTTCCTTGAGTTGCTGCAAACGGTCGCTGTCATAGAAGAAGCCCCAACGGATAAGGTCGAAGCCTCGGCCAAATTCGCAGCCGAACTCCTTAGGACGTTCCACATTGGCTATCTGTTCAAAGAGTTTGTCAGCCGTGTCGAAGTCTTTGAGTTTTAAGTCTGCCAGACCGACACGTCCACGCACCTCGTTGATCCAGTCGATAGCTTGCTGTGTGGGACCATTGACCTCGTTCTCGCATTCGGCAGCACGTAGCAGCACATCAGAATAGCGCATCAGGCGGAGGTTGATGCCATCGTGCAATCCTGTAATGATAGTGCTGTACAGACCGGTACGGAGATTTGTGAATTTGGCAATCGGCAGACCACCGTAAGTGTTGTTGGTCACGATATTGTCGGTGGATGTAAGTTTTTGATTATAAGCTACATTGCCAAATTCGAAATCCGCCCAATCGTTTTCGTAGGTTCCAATGGTCCAATAGAGTCTAGGATCGAGTCTGCCATTGGTAGTACGTTCACTTTTGAAGAGCTGATAGAGCCAGGGCGAAGCCGAGATGTCGGCCCAACCGCCATAGTTACCGGGACCAAAGTTGCTCTCAATGGCCGATCCTTGTGTGGCGTTGGGGCTTGTATTTACCGGAGTCCACTCGTCGTCGGTGCCTTGCGATCCATAGTCGAGATACTGCACTTCGAAAAGGCTTTCCGCATTGTTCTCGTATGCCGTACCTTCGCGGAAGTTGTCACCATAGTTGTCCATCAGCCGATAGGTGCCGTATTTCTTGTCAATGATGTCTTTCAGCACCGGAAGTGCATCGCTGTATTTTTGGCGCATCATGAGGGCACGGGCATAATAGCCCGCCGCAGCACCGCAGGTGGCGCGTCCGCCAGCCCATTCACCGCCTTCGTCACGGGAAGGAAGCAATGTCATCGCCTCACGGAAATCTTTTTCCACCTGATCGAGTACGTCGTTGTATGTACTGTTGGTGGTATAAAGTCCGTCCAATGATGAATAGGTGGCATAATCTGTGATGAGAGGTGGATTCTGATAATAACCGACCAAGTTGTAGTATGATAGGCCGCGTAGGAAAAGCACTTGTCCTTTGATGCGTTTCATTTTATCAGAAAGTAGGCTGTTATCCTCACCGCAACGCGAAATGGCGAAGTTGCATACGTTGATGGTATAGTACCATTCCCGCCAAGGCCACCATGTGATGTCTGAGGTGACTTCTGCGTTAAGGTCATCGAAAGGGAGATACCACACTTGTGAAGAGTTCCAGGCTTCATCGCCACGACACACGTCGATGGTGTAGCCTACACGGGCATAGGAGCCCTCCATACGGATGTGGTTGTAGGCAGCAATCACGCTTTCCTCCAAATCATTGGCATTGAAGCCGAAAGTACTTGAGGTTTGCTGGTTGGGATTCAACAAATCCATTCTGTCACTGCAAGAAAACAGCGTGCTAAATCCCAAAATGAGAGCAAGTGAATATTTATTTAGTTTCATAAGAAATGTTTTTAGTGTTTGGTACTAGATAGTAACGATTAGAATGTAAAGTGAACGCCACACATGAAAGTGCGTGCAGTAGGATAAGAACAGAAGTTGTATCCCGGGGTGAACGTTCCTCCCGCATAGTCTACATTATAACCGTGATAGCCGGTGAATGTGTGAAGATTCTGTGCTGATACGTATAAGCGTACATCAGATACATATTTGCCGAACCACTCGTTGGGGAGGTTGTAGCCCAATTCTACATTGGCAATCTTCCAATAGGCTGCGTTCTGAATCTTGCGTGAGCTGAAGAGGTCGTTCCAACCCAAGCTGGCACTGTTGGTGACATAGGTGCGTGGCACGTTGGAAAGGTAAGTGCTGCCGTCTTCGCTAAAGCGGTTGGCATCGAGCATACCTACCTCTTTGTTTCCCCATCCGTAGCAAGAGTTAAGCGAGTTGTAGATGTCGTCGCTGACGTGATAGTTCAGCGCACCGAAGGTAGCAATGCTCAAGTCGAAACGCTTGTATTCAAAACGGGCATTAAGACCGAAATGAATCTTAGGCATACCGCTGCCCAGCACCACTTGGTCGTTGGCGTCTATTTTGCCGTCAGGTTTACCGTCCGGTCCGCTTACGTCCTTATAGAGGCAGTCACCAATCTGGGCACCCTCTTGAGTGGCGTGGTTGTCCAAGTCTTCCTGTGTGCGGGCAATGCCCTCATAAGCCCAGCCGTAGAACTGGCCTATTTCTTGACCCACATTGGTAATGTATGCTCCGGAGATGTAAGAGTCGGTACCAAAGCCTAGTGAAGTTACGCGGTTGCGCAATGTGCTGAGGTTGGCCGAAATTTCATACTTGAAGTCACGATCACGGTTACGGTAGGTAGCCGAGAACTCAAAACCGGAGTTGTTCATCGAGGCGGCATTCATCGTAACGGTGGTATTGGATACACCAGCCTGTTCGGGAACAGGGACAGCATATAGCAGGTCTTCGCTGGTATTCTTGTACCATTCGGCTGTGAATTCCAAGCGATTGTTAAACAAGGCAAGGTCGACACCCACGTTGTAGGTCTTCTTTTTCTCCCATGCCAAGTTACTGTCCACGAAAGTGGAAACGGCAGAACCGGTCACTACGTTACCGTTGAAATTGTAAGTCATGTTGTTGCGCGACATGACAGCCTGATACATATACTCGCCGATATTCTCGTTACCGAGTTCACCATAACTGGCACGCACCTTGAACAGGTTTACAACATTTTGGTCGAAGGGGAAGAATTTTTCTTTGTCGAAACGCCAACCCACAGAGACGGAAGGGAAAGTTCCCCAACGGATATTTCTGGTCAGGCGGGAACTGCCATCCCGGCGCACTGTTGCTGAGAATAAGTATCTGTCATCGTAATTGTAATTGATACGACCGATGTAAGAAAGGATTGAATGCTTGTATTCGTAGCTGTTAGAATACGTATCGGAAGCATTCTGGAGCTGTAGGAAATAAGGCTCGGTGAAGTTGATTCCCCATCCGGTCAGCAGGTCGGTATCTTCTTCTTCGTAAGTCTGGCCTGCCAATACGTTAATGTGATGCTTGCCTATCGTGCCATCGTAAGTAATCACGTTCTCTATTAAAGCATCCGAATAGTCGCGCGACCCTTTGGTGAGTCGTTCGTTGCTCTTGGCCAAGTACACACGGTTGCTTTGCACCCATGCAGGAATCCAAGTAAAGTCCTTGCAATGGGTTTTGCTGTAAGAGAGGTTGACTTTATAGTTGAGCTTATGATTTTTGTTGTCAACGCCAATCATTTTGAGGACATCCACATCAGCAGATCCGGTTCCCACGAAACGATCCACGCGAGTGTTGCGTTTCAGCAGGTTATTTACCAGCAATGGGTTGGAAGCGGAGATGTCACCATGCACGGTATCGTAGTATACGCCGTAGCCGTAAGCGTCATAATTGAAGTTGTTGGCGATTCCCACCAAGTTGTCAAGTACCCATGTAGAAGAATCGTATGCCTTGATGGTGGGTTGCATCAGTAAAGTGCCACGCAGCACATTGGTAACATCACCATACAAGCCTTGAACGTATTCGGAAGCATTCGACAAGCCCATGTTGTCTTGGTCGGAGTGGGAGTAAACAAGGCTGGTCTGGAATTTTATGAACTTAGTCTCCATGATGTTGTTGACACGTGCCGTATAACGTTCGTAGTTAGGGCCGGCACCTTCGAGAGTCCCTTTCTGGTTGAAATAGTCTAATGCTATATTATAGGTGTTATGAGCGCCACCTCCGGAGAGGTTCACATTGTGGTTTTGACGGATACCCGTTTTGAATACTTCGTCAAACCAGTTAGTATTGGTGTCATCTTGGAAATGGTATTTTCCGGTTTCGCTGTCAAACTTGTATCCTGTTGGCAACGGAGTGTTGGAGTTTGCGGCCGCCTGACCGATGTACTGGCTGTATTGGTCAGCATTCATTACATCATAGACATCCTTAGGGATATTATCCACACCGAAGTATCCATTGTAATCCACTTTCAGCGGTTGGTCTTTTTGTCCGCGTTTGGTAGTGATGATAATCACACCATTGGCAGCGCGCGAACCGTAGATGGCAGCAGCCGAAGCATCCTTCAGTACTTGGATGGTTTCAATATCGTTTGAGGAGAAATCGCGAATGGAAGTTCCCATGGGAACACCGTCGATAACATAAAGAGGAGAGGTGTCACCGAAAGACCCGACACCACGTATGCGAACGGTAGGATCGGCACCAGGCTGTCCGTCGGAGGTGATTTGCACACCGGAAACCTTACCTTCGAGCATGGTGGAGATGTTGGAGTTTGATGTCTGTTTCAAGGCTTCCGCATCTACCACGGCAACAGAACCGGTTAAGTCGGACTTCTTTTGTGTACCGTAACCTACGACAACCACTTGTTCAAGCATCTTATTATCGGCTTGCAACTGGATGCCTTCAATAATAGCACGATTGCGAACAGCTACTTCACGTTCCTTGAAGCCCACATAGCTTATCAAAAGGGTAGAGTTTCCGGGAACCTCCAGTTGGAAGTTTCCGTTTAAGTCGGTGATGGTTCCGCCTTGTCCATTTTTAACCCTGACAGTAGCCCCTGGCATGGGTTCACCTTGTTCGTCGATAACTTGACCACGAACCTTGATAGTCGGAGACTGTGCCACGGTAGCCATTGCAGGTGTAGGATACACCGATATGCCACCAAAGGTGCACAGACTAAGCATTACGGAAAAAAATAAATGTTTCCTCATTTTTAAAAGTATTAAGGTTGTAAATTTGATGGATTAGATTGTTGTGCAATAGGGGAAAGGTTGAATTCAGCCGATGCTATGCACGATGCGACAGCCATTTTCTTGTCATTCTTCATAATATTAATATTAGATAAACTTAAAAGATGCATGGTTCTTTCCCAAAGGATTGAGCACCAATTGCATGGCAAAAATATGACATTGATTATAAATGAGGGTGGACAAACGTGTTTTAGAGGTGGATAAAAGCATTTTAAGTGTAAAAGGAGACAGCTTATTATGTGAAATTATTGTTTTAGGTAAAACTATTCTTCCTTATTAAGTAGTGAACTTGGTGTCGTATTGAAGTATTTGGTGAAGCACCTTGTAAAATATTTCGGATCATTGAACCCGACTTCATAAGATATTTCCGCAATATTCATATTCTTTGTTTCCCGATTCTTCAGAATCAGTTCGCGTGCTATATTCAACCGATAATTTCTGATAAACTGTCCGGCAGATTGTCCGATGAGGCTTTGCAGCTTTTTATTCAGCAGACTTTTGCTCACTCCGACCGCTTCGCTAAAATCACTTACCTCAAAATAAGAATTCTTATAATTCTCCTTGATGACCTCCATTACATGATTCAGAAACTTCTTATCTCCGGATTCCTCTTCTATATTTAGTACATCCACATCCATGTTGAGTGTGAATTTTCGCTGATACCGCTTCCTGTTTTCCAAGATATTCTGAATACGTGTCAAGAGCAAAGTCTCATCAAATGGCTTCAGCAGATACTCATCCACTCCCATACGATAACTTTCCAAGCGTGTTTCTTGCGAGGTCTTGGCAGTCAGCATCAAGAAAGGTATGTGTGAAATGGCAAAAGTATCCTTCACACGGCGGGAGAGCTCAATGCCATCCATTACAGGCATCATCAAGTCACTGATGATAAAGTCCACCGGGTTGCTGTAAAGAATATTTATTGCCTCTTCGCCGTTTGATGCCTCTAGCACATTGTACTGTTCACGGAGAATGGAACGGATGTATCCCCGCATATCTACATTGTCTTCTACCACTAGAATCGTTAAAGCTTCTTTCTCTTTGGAGGGCTCAGAAGCCGGGACAGGATTGGATGAAGAACCGTTAGAATCAATGATTATTAACTTATCATTCTTTTCTTCTTCCTGTTGCAAGGGGAGGAGAAGGCGGAAAGAACAGCCCGCAAGACGATTGTTACGCACTTTGATTTCTCCACCGTGCATCTGCACGATTCGTTTGCAGAGATAAAGGCCTATACCTGTTCCCGCCTGTCCGTAAACCGGATACTTCACTTGGTTCTGCGATTGATAGAAACGATTGAAAATCCTGTTCAGGTCTTCTTCCGGAATGCCCGGTCCCGTATCTCCGACACATATATATAAAGATTCTTTTCCACTCTTGCCAGATGGTAGTGAAGATATATACAGTGAGACTGTACCTCCATTCGGTGTAAACTTAATTGCATTACTCAACAGATTAGTCACCACTTTACGCATTGCCTCTTCATCATACAGAATCTCCGGTGTTTCCATCCGATAATATCGTTTCAGCACGACATTCCTTTCCCCTGCAAACACTTCGAAAGGAGTGATTAGCGAATCAATGAATTTCAGAAAATTCCCCCGCGTCTTGACAATTTCCAGTTTGCCGGATTCCACTTTGCGAAAGTCCATCAACTGATTGACCAGAGACAACAGATATTTCGAATTGCGCTCTACGAAATGAAGTTGTTCAATCACCTGTGGATTATAACTCAACTTCAATGCACGTTCAATAGGTCCGATAATCAACGTAATCGGCGTTCGGAACTCATGTGTGATATTCGTAAAGAAAGAAATCTTATCAAGCGTCAGCTCCTGCACTTTGCGCGACATTCGGACCAACTGTGCTTTCTGCTTCGTAATTTTCTCGTTCTGTTGGGTCAGCATCCGGTTCTGCCGTGATAGTTCTTCAGTCTGATTTTCCAACAAATGTTTTTGTTGCTCCAGTTCGTGCGTGCGTTCTTCCACCGTGCGATGCAAATACTCCTTCTGCCGTTTCAGCGTACGAATTCTCCATTGGTAAAATTGCCATATAATCACAAGCACGAGAATGATGATCAATAGAATGAACCATACAGTCTTATAAAAGTAAGGGACAATTGTGATGTTCAACTCTGTTACATTTTCTCCTTCATTTTCCCTGTCAGGGGTATATCTTACCTGCAGTGTATAATTTCCCGGAGGCAAATTTGTATAACTGGCAAAACGGCGATTGCCGGGCACATGCACCCATTTATCATCAAATCCGAGCAGCCGGTAGCTGTAAATGGCCGTATTGCTCGCTTCAAAATTGAGTGCTGAAAATTCTAAAGAGAACGATTTCTCCTTCTCGTGCAGCCGTAACTCATTAGTGATAGCAATATCTTCCGGCAAATATTCGTTTCCCGGAAAAATCTCTTCATTGCCAATTCTCAAGCGTGTGAAACGAACTTTGGCGGCAGGAAGAGAAATGGCGGGATGATTGCTCTCGATGGCCACCAATCCGCCTACGCTGCCGAAATAAAGTAAATCTTGTCCCGAACGTGCCGAACGGCAAGAGGCGTTCCAGTAAAACTGAGTGTCAATCAACCCATCCTGAGAAGTATAATTGATAAAGCGATTCTCTTCCGGATGATAGCAGGAAAGGCCATTATTTGTCCCAATCCAAAGATGACCTTCGCTGTCCTCCAATATACCGCGTACACTACTGTTGGGTAACCCTTGAGAAGTACTGTAAGATACGAATATTTCCTTACCCTGTTTGTCTATTGTCCGTTTGTAAATACCGTATCCGTTACTTCCCAGCCACAGAGTACCATCTTTGGTTTCAAAGAAACAGGTGATTTTTTCAATCAGACGTGAGTCGGGATCATCCAGTTTAAATTTCAGATGCCTGTGCTGAAACTCCCCTGTGGATGTGCGTGAGTGGAGATCGATGATGTACACACCTTCCATGCATCCTATCCAGAGTTTCCCGTGTTTATCAATGATAGAACCGATGCAGCCATGAATGTTCTCTGCCACTTTGTTTGCCAGGGGAGCACAGATTTTTCCGGTAGCTATCTCGTAAAAATAAAGTCCTTGATTGGCTCCTATCCATATACCATTATTTATAGGGTCGTATGTCAGCGAACCGATAAAGTCGATTGGAAATCCTTCGTTTGTCTGAGAAGAAATAACTTTCAGCACTTGTCGGGGAGCTTTCAAGTCAAGCAAATTGATACCTCCGCCCCAGGTTCCTATCCATAGATGGTCGTCTTGATCGGCTGTCAATGCACTGACAGAATTATGGCTCAGTCCCTCGCCTTCACGGGTGAAATGAGTAAATTGCTCGTTGTCATGTTCTTTCCGGTTCAGTCCGCCTTCTACGGTGCCTACCCATAATGTGCCGTAAATATCTTCATATACGGCATTCACCGGATTGTAGGACAAACTTGACGGGTTTTCTTTGTCGTGTTTATAGTTACGTATTGATAACCGTCTTGGACTCAGCATATTGATGCCGCCGGTTTCTGTTCCGAACCAGATATGATCCTCTTCAGATAGTATGTCATTGATAAAGTTACTGTTCAGCAGATTGGAACTTCCATTTTGAAGGCCATAGGATGCGATGCGCTCAAAGTCATCGGTCATTGGGTTATAGATGTTCACACCGCACAAAGTGGCAATAATCAATTGTTTATCATTTGTGATAGCCAGGTCGGTCAGATAGTTTTGTGAAAGCGAACGGGGATTAATCGGATCGTGTTCATACCGTTTGACGATGTTCCCGTTTTTATTATATCGGAACAGCCCCCGGTCAGTAGAAACCCATACCTCGTTTTCCTTCATTAGAAAATCGGATATATAGGTCCCAGGCTCGAATTTCAGGCATTCGGCGATGGGGATGGCTGTCAGTTTTCCTCGTGGGTCCCAATCCACTTTAAGTATTTCACCATTGATTCCCGCCCATATTTTACCGTCCTCGTCAATATCCTGAAGAGCGATATTCGGTCCGTTCAAGGCAACGGAAACGAGGGTGGAAACAGATTTTACTTCTCCTTTTTCGTTAAATTCAATACGATTGAGCTTATTGGCGCAGTGTAACCAGATGCAACCTTTAGAATCTTTCATGACGTGTGTAGCCGGCTGGTTCAAGATGTTTTTCAATACCCCTTTGGCATCTCGCGGCAAGGTCGGTCTCAGGTTGGTGAGGTCAATGATGTCCGTTCCTCCTTCCGACACCATCCAAAGTCTTTGAAATGAATCTTCGCATACATTAATAATAAAGTTGCTTTTCAGCCTGCAATGAGGGGTATTGGGATTGTAATTCACAAACTCATAGCCATCGTAGCGCGAAACTCCGCCTCCGGCAGTTGAAATCCATAGAAATCCACGGCTGTCCTTATATAAGTCATCTATGAAATTGTGGGGCAATCCGTTGTTCATTGTCACGTATGTGATGTTGTAGCGGTCGGCGAACCGTTCTTGTGCATGTACGTTCTTCCGGCCGGCAAAAAACAGAATATTATAGATTATAAGGAGTACGAATAGGTGTTTTTTCATGCGAGTACGTATTAATAAGAGCAAAGTTAAAAGATAATCTCAAATCGCAAAAGCGAAACGGGCTTCTTTTCGGCAGAATACAGGATTGTCCACCAATCGTGTTCGTATGTCCACCTTCAATAGGTGAAACAGGCCGTATTTTTGTAACATAATTGATGAACGAAAACACTGATGTTATGAAAAACTTGTTCTTGCCCGTCTTTTTAATTGCAGGCAGCTTGTTCGCAAGCTGCACTTCTGCTGTGTTTAAACCGATTCCTTCTGCGAATCCTTGGGATGACAATTATTTATCCGTAGCTAAAATGGAAAATTACCGCCAGTGGGGAACATATAATGTGCACGACCCGTCCTGCCGCAAGCTGGGCGACTATTATTATATGTATTCTACTGACGCTATTTTCGGTGAAAACCAGAAGGAAGCCAAAGAAAAAGAAGTTCCCTTGGGATATATCCAGATGCGCCGTTCCAAAGATCTGGTACATTGGGAATTTCTGGGATGGGCTTTTCCCGAGATACCCGAAGAAGCTGTCCGGTGGGTACAGGCTCACGCGGGCGGACATGGAGCTACAAATATCTGGGCTCCCTATATCATCCCCTACAAGGACAAATATCGTCTGTACTATTGCGTATCCGCATTCGGGCGTAAGACTTCCTATATCGGGCTTGCTGAATCCGTTTCTCCCGAAGGGCCGTGGACGCAAGTGGGTTGTACCGTAAAGACAGATGACTCCACTGCTATGAATGCCATCGACCCAAGTGTCATAGTAGACGAGGTCACCGGAAAATGGTGGATGCATTATGGCTCTTTCTTCGGCGGATTATACTGTGTAGAATTGAACCCTGAAACTGGATTGCCTCTGAAAAACGGAGACTTGGGGCATCTTGTAGCACGTCGTGCCAATTACAGGAAAGACAACCTCGAAGCACCGGAAATAATTTACAACCCTGATTTGAAACAATACTATCTGTTCACTTCTTATGACCCGTTGATGACAACCTATAATGTACGTGTCAGCCGTTCGGACGCCGCTGAGGGGCCGTTTGTCGATTATTCGGGAAAGGCGGTGAAAGATACGACCAATAATTTCCCGATATTGACCGCTCCCTATCGTTTTGAGAATCATCAAGGATGGGCTGGTACAGCGCATTGCGGAGTTTTCTCCGATGGTGAAGGAAACTATTTCATGGCTCACCAAGGGCGTCTTTCTCCGCAAAACCAGTTGATGGTATTGCATATTCGCCAGTTGTTCTTTACACCGGACGGATGGCCGGTCGTTTCTCCCGAAAGATATGCAGGGACAGTTCCCCGTAAATTCACCGAAGCGGACTTGGCAGGAGAGTGGGAGATCATCCGTGTGCAGGAACCAAAGTACGAACGCCAGTTGGAAGCCGGACAAATCCTTTGGGGCGAAGGTGAATTGAAAGACGGTGAGTGGAATCTCTCAACCCGTATCAGTTTATTAAAGGATGGAACCTGCAAAGGGGAGATGACGGATGATGAATGGAAAATTGTGCAAATGAATGGAAACTGGTCCTTTTTGACCGAAAAACACCTGTTAATGGTAAAATTTGGCAAAGAGGAAATTAATAATCTGATTATCTTTGCAGGACATGATTGGGAGAATGAAACAGAAACCATTCTCTTTACCGGGCTCGATAGTCAGGGACGTTCTGTCTGGGGAAAAAGAATCAAATAAACCATATATAATTTTTTATTGAAAACCATGAGAAGATACACAGAAATCTTGGCTGCATTAGCCATCTCTGCCGGAATGGCACTTCATGCGCAAACCAATGAAATGGTGATACAAACCAAGAAGTTGGGAGCTGAAATTCAACCTACCATGTACGGACTCTTTTTTGAGGACATCAACTATGCTGCCGACGGGGGGCTTTATGCTGAATTGGTCAAGAACCGTTCATTCGAGTTTCCCCAACACTTGATGGGCTGGAATACTTACGGAAAAGTGTCATTGATGGACGACGGCCCTTTCGAACGCAATCCTCATTATGTACGCCTTTCCGACCCGGGACACGCGCATAAGCATACCGGACTTGATAACGAAGGCTTTTTCGGTATCGGTGTTAAGAAAGGAGAGGAGTATCGTTTTTCCGTTTGGGCACGCCTGCCACAGGGAAGTGCGAAAGAAACATTGCGGATTGAACTCGTAGATACCAAATCAATGGGCGAACGTCAGGCTTTTGCCACACAGAATCTTACCATTGATTCAAAAGAATGGAAAAAATATCAGGTTATCCTGAAACCGGGAGTAACCAATCCTAAATCTACGCTTCGCATTTTTCTTACTTCCAAAGGAACTGTAGATTTGGAACACATTTCTCTTTTCCCGGTAGATACTTGGAAAGGACATGAAAACGGACTCCGTAAAGACCTTGCACAGGCTTTGGCGGATATTCATCCGGGAGTCTTCCGTTTTCCCGGCGGCTGTATTGTAGAAGGTACCGACCTGGAAACCCGCTATGACTGGAAGAAGTCAGTGGGTCCCGTGGAAAACCGTCCTTTGAACGAAAACCGTTGGCAATATACTTTTACCCACCGTTTCTTCCCGGATTATTATCAAAGCTACGGGCTTGGATTCTATGAATACTTTCTTTTGTCGGAAGAAATGGGTGCAGAACCTCTTCCAATTCTGAATTGCGGTTTGTCTTGCCAATATCAGAATGACGACCTGAAAGCTCACGTAGCAGTCTGCGATTTGGACAGCTATATTCAGGACGCACTTGACCTGATTGAATTTGCCAATGGCGATGTTAATACGACTTGGGGAAAAGTGCGTGCAGATATGGGGCATCCTGCTCCTTTCAATCTGAAATTTATCGGTATTGGTAACGAACAATGGGGTAAAGAATATCCCGAACGTCTTGAGCCGTTTATCAAAGCTATCCGTAAGGTATATCCCGATGTGAAGATTGTAGGCAGCTCCGGCCCTAATTCCGAAGGTAAGGAATTCGATTACCTGTGGCCCGAAATGAAACGCCTGAAAGCCGATTTGGTGGACGAACACTTCTATCGTCCCGAAAGCTGGTTCTTAGCCCAAGGTGCACGTTATGACAACTACGACCGTAAAGGTCCGAAAGTCTTTGCCGGTGAATATGCCTGCCACGGAAAAGGAAAGAAATGGAACCATTTCAATGCCGCTTTGCTCGAAGCTGCTTTCATGACTGGATTGGAACGTAATGCTGACATCGTTCACATGGCCACTTATGCTCCGCTTTTCGCTCATGTGGAAGGATGGCAATGGCGTCCTGATATGATTTGGTTCGATAACCTGAACTCTGTGCGTACCACTAGCTATTATGTACAACAACTGTATGCGCAAAACAAAGGAACAAATGTACTTCCCCTTACCATGAACAAGAAAAATGTAACGGGAGCCGAAGGACAGAACGGGCTCTTTGCCAGTGCTGTTTACGATAAGGATAAGAATGAACTGATTGTAAAGGTTGCCAATACTTCCGCCACAATACAGCCAATTTCCTTGAGTTTTGAAGGATTGAAGAAACAAGATGTATTGTCTAATGGTCGTTGTATTAAACTTCGTTCGCTTGATTTGGATAAGGATAATACACTTGAGCAACCTTTTGCCATTACTCCGCAAGAGACTCCGGTATCTATTGAAGGGCATGTGTTTACAGCCGAGTTGGAACCGAATACATTTACTGTTTATAAATTCACGAAGAAATGATAAATAAGAGTAAATTCATAGTTCTCTCATTTGCACTGACAGCCTTTTCCGGACTGTCAGCGCAGAATGATACTACTTTTATTGCCAATGGCAATCCCATCATTCAATATAAATATACGGCGGATCCGGGAGCCATGGTACATGATGGGAAAGTATATATCTACGCCGGACACGATGAATGTCCGCCCCCCAAAGAACATTATTTGATGAATGAATGGTGTGTCTTTTCCTCTCCCGACATGAAAACATGGACGGAACATCCCGTTCCTTTAAAAGCCAAGGATTTCAGTTGGGCAAAAGGTGAGGCGTGGGCAAGCCAGGTGATTGAGCGTGACGGCAAGTTTTATTGGTATGTAACGGTAGAACACAATACGATTCCCGGTAAATCTATCGGTGTAGCCGTTTCTGATTCTCCGACAGGTCCTTTTGCAGATGCCCGCGGTTCGGCATTGATCACCAATGACATGACCACCGAATATACCAAAATTCGGTGGGATGATATTGATCCGACAGTTTTTATTGACGATGACGGTCAGGCGTATCTTTATTGGGGAAACACCCAATGCTACTATGCCAGACTGAAAAAGAACATGATCGAATTGGACGGTCCGATTATCCCGGTTAGTCTTCCTCGTTTTACGGAAGCTCCTTGGATTCATAAACGTGGAGACTGGTATTATCTCTCGTATGCTTCCGGATTTCCAGAAAAGATTTGCTATGCAATGAGCCGTAGCATTACAGGATCTTGGGAATATAAAGGTATCCTGAATGAAATTGCGGGTAACTCCAATACTAACCACCAGGCCATCATCGAATTTAAGGGAGACTGGTATTTCATTTATCACAATGGCGGCATTAATACGGCCGGTGGCAGTTTCCGTCGCTCCGTTTGCATCGACCGTTTGTATTACAATGAAGACGGCACAATGAAGAGAATACAGATGACGACAGAAGGCGTACAGTAAAAGAATAATAAGATTGGAGTTAGTTAAATCAGTAGATAATAGGTTTTAGGTTTTGTTAATTGAGAAGAAGGGCGGCTACCGTGATGGGAAGCCGCCCTTCTTAGTTATTTAATCTTGAATAATTTCTTATTCCAATCTACGAGAACCGTCGCCGATTACTACATCATATACTTTCGGGCTTCTGCCGAATTTAGCTTTGAAAGCAGCTTTTGTCTTTTCAACGAAGTTATCGTACAATTCGTCTTTAACAAGGTTGATAGTACAACCACCGAAGCCACCACCCATTACACGTGAACCGGTTACACCGTATTCTTTAGCGCAGTCATTCAGGAAGTCGAGTTCTTCGCAGCTTACTTCGTACAGCTTGCTCATGCCGTGATGAGTTTCGTACATCTTCTGACCGACAGTTTCGTAATCATCCTTTTCCAATGCCTCGCAAACATCGAGTACACGTTGGATTTCTTCGATTACATATTCTGCACGCATATAGTCTTCAGCGCTGATATCAGCTTTCGCTTCTTCCAGCATAGCCATTGTACAGTCGCGCAGGAATTCTACGTGCGGATGTTTTTTCTGGATAGCGGCAACAGCAGCTTCACAGCTTTGGCGACGCTTGTTGTAAGCGGAAGAAGCCAATTCGTGTTTCACAACAGAATCCATCAGCACCAGGCGATAGCCTTCCGGATGGAAGGGGAAATACTGATACTCCAGTGAACGGCAATCCAAACGGATCAAGCTGCCTGCTTTACCGAACACAGAAGCAAACTGGTCCATGATACCGCAGTTCACGCCGCAGTAGTTGTGTTCTGTTGCCTGGCCCACTTTAGCCAATTCGAATTTATCTATTTTGTTTTCACCGAACAGTTCGTTCAATGCGAAAGCATACGTACTTTCCAAAGCAGCAGAAGAAGACATACCTGCACCCAGAGGTACATCACCTGCAAAAGCAGTATTGAATCCCTTTACGTCAACGCCACGTTTAATCATTTCACGGCATACGCCGAAAATATATCTTGCCCAGCTGGCACGTGGAGCATCCTCTTCGTTCAGGCCAAATTCTACATAGTCTTTCAAGTCGATAGAGTAAGCTCTCACTTTGTCAGTACCGTTCGGTTTGATTTCAGCAATCATGCCTTTGTCCACTGCTCCCGGAAATACGAATCCACCGTTGTAGTCAGTGTGTTCGCCGATCAGGTTGATACGACCCGGAGAAGCATATAAAAATCCGGTAGTTCCGTCAAAGTGTTTAATGAATCGACTTCTTACGTATTCTGTATCCATGATATTAATAGTTTAAAGGTGAATAATTTATATATGATTATTCCACAGGAATATCTTTGTTGACATTTTTGCAACCGATTTTGCTATAATATAAAATATAGACCAACATAGCGATAATCAGCCAGTAGCTTGTGATCGGGTTGGTTGCTTTTGCTATGAAGTCTTGAATCAATGGCATGATACCACCACCGACTACCATCATCATGAATAAGCCGGACGCAGCAGCCGTATACTTGCCCAGTCCTTCTACAGCAAGGTTGAAGATACCGCCCCACATAACAGAAGTGGAAAGTCCGCATACTGCAATAAGGAAACATTTCATTGGAATTTCATTTCCTTTGAATTCTACAGTGACTGTTTCAGGCATCAGGATAGCAATCAGCAACATGATAATGGCAAACAAGGAAACGGCAGTCATTTGTGCAGTAGTTGAAATTTTTCCGCTGATGATACTGCTGGAAGCACGTCCGATAAGCATCAGGAACCAGTAACTGGCAGCCAATGTACCACCTATGGCTGCTGAGCCTTCGAATCCTAGGTTCGTGATATAGAAGTTTAGCTGTGCCGGTATACCGATTTCTACGCCCACATAGAAGAAAATAGCAATAACGCCCAGCAGACAGTGACGGAAAGCCAATGGACTGTGTTCGAACTTCTTGTTTCCTGTGTTAGCTTGCGGTTCGGGGATGGCAACAAATGAAATGATGACGAATGACAGAATGAATATACCGATACCGATAAACAAAAGAGGAGCTACATTGCTCATGCTTGTTTCAGCGGTAACTTGCCCAATCAATACACCTACCAATAGCGGCGTCAATGTTCCGGTCAGTGAGTTCAAGGTACCCCCGATTTGAATCAACTGGTTTCCTTTGTTTCCACCGCCGCCTAAAAGGTTCAACATCGGGTTTACTACGGTGTTCAACATACATACACAGAAACCGCAGATGAATGCCCCAAACAGATAGATAATAAGGTTCAGAGCAACGATTTGACCATCATAAGTGAAAGTTTCGATGTCTGCGCCGAAAATACTGGAAAGATATTGTACAATCAATCCGATAGCACCTACTGCCAAGGCGCTCAAAGCAGTCTTCTTATACCCGTATTTAACGAGCATTTTACCTGCGGGAATACCCATAAACAGGTAAGCCGCAAAGTTCATCATGTTTCCCATCATGGCAGCCCAACTATATTGGAATCCCCAGATATTACCGAATGGAGCGGCCATGTTAGTAACAAATGAAATCATCGCAAAAATAAAGCACATTGTGATAATAGCGATGAGATTACCACTCTTTTTTTCTTGTGTCATGGTTCAAAAAAAATGTTAGTTTATAAAATTAGGTTAGTTGTTTTTCAAATCTTATTCTTCCACAGTAAACTTGTAAACAGTGATCTGTTGGTATTCATCACCCGGCAGCAAAGTAGCCGATGGGAAATGTGGCTTGTTCGGAGTATCCGGGAAACACTGTGCTTCAAAGCAGATAGCGCTTCTTGCAGGGAATGTAGCCCCATGTGCGCCTTCAAATCCATTCAGCCAGTTGCCTGTATAGAGTTGCACGCCGGCTTCGGTGGTATACACTTCCATGATACGGCCGCTTTTCGGGTCTTTGCAAGTAGCAGCCAGGTCGAGTGAGCCGCTCTCTATCTTGTTCAATACATAGCAGTGGTCGTAGCCGGCACCAAAAATCAGTTGCTGGAATTTGTCATTGATACGTTCGCCTACGGTGTGCGGAGTACGGAAATCCATCGGAGTACCCTCTACTTTGGCAATTTCGCCTGTTGGAATAGAAACTTCATCGATAGGCGTATAGAAATCAGCGTTGATAGTAACGATGTGGTCGTTGACGGTAGGAGTAGGAGTGGAGATACCAGCGAGGTTGAAGAAACCGTGGTTAGTCAGATTAACGACTGTGGCTTTGTCGGTTGTTGCGCGGTATTCGATAGTCAGTGCGTTTACTTCGTTTTCCAGGTGGTAGGTCATTTCTACTTCCAGTTTGCCGGGGAATCCTTCTTCGCCATCGGCAGAAACATAGTTGAATTGCACTGTGCTCTCGTCAAGTTGTATAGCGTCCCATACACGAGCGTGGAAACCGGTAGGTCCTCCATGCAAGGAATTAGGACCGTTGTTGATGGTGAGTTCATGTTCTTCGCCGAACAATGTGAATTTTCCTTTGGCGATACGGTTGCCGTAGCGTCCGATAGTAGTGCTTAGGAAAGGTTCCGGGCTGTTGATGACGTGGTCGATGCTGTCGTGTCCGAGGATTACATTGGCATACTTACCGTTTTTGTCCGGTACCATGATAGAAAGAATGGCGCATCCGTAATTGGTTACAGCTACTTCCATTCCCTTTGTGTTTTTGAGGATAAATAAATCGGTTTTCTTATCATTTATATCCTTTTGGAAATCTTTCCGGCTGAGCCCTGATAGATTCCCTTCTGTTGGGAATGTGTTATTCATGTTTGGTATTATTAAAAATTTCCTGCAAATAAAGGGAAATTCTTTCTTTCTCACAAATTATTCCGACTAAATATAACAGGTGCTTTAGGAAAGTTTAGCTTTATTACTTCATCTTCTTTCGGATACAAAAGCAAAAGATGATTTCTTAAATGAATTTTCATCCTCCTTTTCTTTAAAACTAAACTATTTTTTGTATGTTTGCTCCCGGATTGTAACAATCCGAGCGAATTTAATCTAAGTTTATAACAAGAAAAACTAAAATGTATCCATTAAAATTCGAACCTATTCTGAAGCAGACGCTTTGGGGGGGCGACAAAATTATTCCATTCAAGCATTTGAACGCAGACTTGAAAGGAGTAGGAGAAAGCTGGGAGATTTCCGGTGTTGAGGACAATGAATCCGTAGTGGCTAATGGCCCGGATAAAGGTTTAACCTTAGCCGATATGGTAAGAAAGTATCGTGAGGAACTGGTTGGTGAAGCGAATTATGCCCGTTTCGGCAACAAATTTCCGTTGCTCATTAAGTTCATCGATGCCAAACAGGATTTGTCAATCCAGGTACACCCAACAGATGAGTTGGCGAAGAAACGCCATAATTCGATGGGAAAAACCGAGATGTGGTATGTGGTAGATGCCGACCAAGGAGCTAAATTGCGTTCAGGATTCTCTGAACAGATTACCCCGAAAGAATATAAAGAACGCGTGTTGAACAATACGATTACCGACGTATTGCAAGAGTATGAAATCCATCCGGGTGATGTGTTTTTCCTTCCTGCCGGACGTGTGCATAGTATCGGAGCCGGGGCGTTCATTGCCGAGATTCAACAGACTTCTGACATAACGTACCGTATCTACGACTTCAACCGCAAGGACGCGAACGGCAAAACCCGTGAACTTCACACCGATTTAGCTCGTGAAGCCATCAATTACGAAGTATTGGATGACTACCGCACTAAATACGATGCAGTGAAGGATGAACCGGTAGAATTGGTGGCATGTCCTTATTTCACGACTTCTCTGTATGACATGACTGAAGAAATCAGTTGTGATTACTCGGAACTTGACTCGTTTGTGATTTTTATCTGCATGGAAGGTACATGCAAAATGAGAGACAATGAAGGCAATGAACTGACTGTTAGTGCCGGAGAATCTATTTTGTTGCCTGCAACTACGCAAGACATCACAATCACTCCTGAAGGAGGAAATGTGAAATTGTTGGAGACATACGTGTAAAATTTAATATGCATATAGTTAAGGTCATTCGACTTTGTTCCGTTATGGCGGGCAAAGCCGGATGACCTTTTTCTGTAAAGCTATGCTTTAGCAATCGTAAAGCATAGCTTTATGGTCTCTAAAGCGGTGCTTTAGGTTGTATAAAACATAGCTATTATTAATGGGGAGGGTACAGAAGGTACAGAAATTCACCCCTCCCTATCACACACGCACACGTATACGTATACGCGCGCGTTTATTTATGTATGCGAGAAATGCATATAATATATTAAGGATATGTGGAAATAGAATTATGGATAAGAGGCATTGGGAGGATATCCGTTTCTGTCCATATTCTATTTCTCACCTATATTATACGCGTGCGTGTGCGTGTGTGATAGGGAGGGGTGAATTTCTGTACCTTCTGTACCCGTCTTGCGATGAAAAGAAGTAATTGTAAGCTACCTTGGTTGTTTGATAAATCGGTTGGCGTTGAAAAATTAATTATCTCAATTTCCTAAAATACGTCCGCATCTTCCGCATAATCTTGATTCCTATCATTACTCCGTCAAAGATAGCCATCCCGGTATTGAACGAACGCATGATAGCATCCGCCTTATTGGTTGCCGGAGCAATCGGGGCAAATATCTCGCGTGTTGTAGCGGTCATGGCTCTTTTTTGGGCATGAATCTCATCCAAGAGTTTCTTTTTACGTTCGGCAATCTCTTCTAACGTGAATTTCTTTGGTGGTGTCTGCGCATTCATAATTTATTTATTTGAATCAGTTAAAAATAAATTAGCTAGGAAGTTCACCATCGGAGAAATGATGAGCTGCTTGCGGAAAATAATAACCAAGGCGATGAGAGCCATGTTGATACCCGCAATAATGGCGAAACTCGACATCAGTCCGCCCACGAAAGGCTCTAATATATAAGCAAGAGCAAAAAATAAATAAAACAGGGCAACCATGCCCAAGATAATAAGTATTAGTATCATTATTAACGTGGAAAAAAGTATGGTTAACTTCTCCGTCAATTCTAATATGGTATATTCTTTTTGAAGCTTCAGATATTTCTTAAACTCAAAAAATAACTGCTGAAAATTTTCAATACTTTTATCGTCTCCCAACATAGTCACTCTGTTTTTAATCTTTGGTTACTTACTTATTCTGCTATTTCTCCTTTCATCTCCGCAGCAATCTCGTCAACAAGAGTTTCCATTTCGCTACGGTTTAGTTTGATTCCTTTTTTACGAAGAATTTCTGCAATTTTGTGACGAGTGTCTTCTCCTTTTTCAGGAGCAAATAAAATACCAAGGGCTGCGCCTACGGCTGCACCACCCAGAAAAGCTGCTAAAACATTCAATCCTTTCATAATGTATAATGTTTAAAATGATTATAATACAACAAATATAACATTTTTATGGAAAGGTTGTTCATGCAAACAGGAAAAAAGTGCTTTGTTTTATAATTCTTTTTTTCTTTAGGGGTTTAATCTTATTTAACGGAGCTTTGTAGCTTACCATTGAAGGTTAAGACGTACTTTTGTTTTCAAATATTGTAAATCAAAACATAATGGAAGCTAAGATTGTTTTAATAACAGGTGCCGATAGCGGAATGGGTGAAGACAAACTTTGATGCCTACAAATCAGGTAAAGGGTACTATTTCGTATAAGAAAAAGCCGGAATAGACGTTTTTTTGATGGTTTTCTTTGCCGGATGATAAAATTTCTATTATTTTGTTGCCCGAAATTAAAATAGAATAGACGAAAATATTGAATTATTAATTAAAACAGAGTATAGGATTATGAAAAAATTAGTCGTATTAGGAATGGGGGTATGCTTGGTGCTGGCATTTGCATCTTGTAAATCCAGCGAAAGTGCCTATAAGAAAGCTTACGAAAAAGCTAAACAACAAGAATTGGCAGAACCGCAGGTGGAAGCTCCGGTAGAAGTAACTCCGGTAGTTGCAGCTCCTGTGACAACTACTAAAGTGGCAGATACATCCGGCGTTCGTCAGGAAAAGGTTACAGTGGTTTCTGGCAACGAAGGGTTGAAAGATTATAGCATCGTAGCAGGTAGCTTTGGTGTGAAAGCGAATGCTGAAGGCCTGAAAGATTGGTTGGATGGACAAGGATATCAGTCTACGATTGCATTTAATGCTGACAAGGCAATGTATCGCGTTATCGTAAATTCATTTGCTGATAAGGCCGCTGCTGCTGAAGCTCGCGACGCATTCAAGGCTAAATATCCGAACCGTTCGGATTTCCAAGGTGCTTGGTTGCTGTATCGTGTATATTGATTTCTTTTTGGTAATATATATTGGAAAGAACGAACGTTTTTTCCGAATAAGAAGGCGGTAACTGGGAAGTTACTGCTTTTTTATTGGAAATGAGTGATATCTCCGTTTAGATATTTTTATCTTTCTACTAAAAGAAGTTATAAATGATGGGAAGGAAACTTTTATAGCAAAGAAAGTTTTTACTTTTGTCAATTCTTAATTTAGAGAATGTATTGCCTGAATGTGAATAGGGCATTAATTTAGAGATTGAATGGAACAAAAATATGTAATGGCTGCTATCGAGGCGGCTTTAAAAGCAGGTGAAAAGATTCTTTCTGTTTATAATGATCCGGCATCGGATTTTGAAATAGAAAGGAAAGCTGATAACTCTCCGCTAACTATAGCAGACAGAAAAGCGCATGAAGCGATTGTGGCTATTCTGAATGATACTCCTTTTCCAGTTCTTAGTGAAGAAGGGAAGCATTTAGGGTATGAGACTCGACGTGAGTGGGATAATTTATGGATTGTAGATCCTCTGGATGGAACGAAGGAGTTTATCAAGCGTAATGGAGAATTTACGGTAAATATCGCTTTGGTGCAGGACTCTGTGCCTGTGTTCGGTGTTATTTATGTGCCTGTGAAAAATGAACTTTATTTTGGGGTTGAAGGCGTAGGGGCTTATAAATGTTCCGGTATTGCCAGTTGGGAAGGTGACGGCGTGGCATTGGAAGGACTGGTTGCGAAATCGGAACGGTTACCTTTGAAGGAAGTACACGATCATCTGATTGTGGTTGCTTCACGTTCGCACCTGTCGCCTGAAACAGAATCATATATTGCAGATTTAAGAAAGAAACACGGCAGTGTGGAGTTGATTTCGAGTGGAAGTTCTATTAAAATCTGTCTGGTTTCTGAAGGAAAGGCTGATGTATATCCGCGTTTCGCTCCGACAATGGAGTGGGATACGGCTGCAGGGCATGCGATAGCCCGTGCCGCAGGGATGGAAGTATATCAGGCTGGAAAGGAAGAACCTCTACGATATAACAAGGAGGATTTATTGAATCCTTGGTTTGTTGTTGAGCCAAAAAGAGAACATTAAATAATGTTTATATGACATTTGAAATTGTATTTGTACTATTATCCCTATTGGGAATGGTAGCGGCTTTGGTAGCAGACAAGATGCGTCCGGGCATGATACTTTTTTCGGTAGTGGTTTTGTTTCTGTGTGCCGGCATTCTGACTCCTAAGGAGATGTTGGAAGGGTTTAGTAATAAAGGGATGATTACCGTTGCTCTACTGTTTTTGGTGAGTGAGGGGATCCGCCAGTCGGGTACATTGGGGCAAGTGATTAAGAAGTTGCTCCCGCAAGGAAAGACGACGGTATTCAAAGCACAGCTGCGTATCTTGCCTTCAGTGGCTTTTATTTCTGCCTTTCTGAATAATACGCCTGTCGTGGTTATTTTTGCTCCGATTATCAAGCATTGGGCTAAATCGGTGAATCTTCCGGCTACGAAGTTCTTGATTCCTCTTTCTTATGTGACTATTTTGGGAGGTATCTGTACACTGATCGGTACTTCTACCAATCTGGTGGTGCACGGAATGATATTGGAGGCCGGATTTGAGGGCTTTTCTATGTTCGAACTCGGAAAGGTGGGTATTTTTATCGCTATTGCCGGAATCATTTATATATTTCTTTTCTCCAAACGTCTTTTGCCAGATGCACGTCCGGATACGGCTGTGCCGGATGAAGAAGTAGAGGAAGGAGAGAAGTTGCATCGGGTAGAGGCGGTTTTAGGTGCCCGTTTTCCTGGTATCAATAAAAAACTGAAGGATTTTAATTTCCAACGTCATTACGGTGCGGAGGTAAAAGAGATTAAAACACGTAACGGACAACGTTTTGTGTCGAATCTGGAGGATGTGGTACTTCACGAAGGAGATACGCTGGTGGTGATGGCTGATGATACATTTATCCCGACATGGGGTGAATCTTCTGTGTTTGTCTTGTTGACGAACGGAAATGAACCGGATACTACCGGAAAGAAAAAGCGCTGGTTTGCTTTGTTATTGTTGATTCTGATGATTGTCGGCGCAACGGTAGGTGAACTTCCGGTAACAAAGGAGATGTTTCCCGATATCAAGCTGGATATGTTTTTCTTTGTGTCTATCACTACTATTATTATGGCATGGACAAATCTGTTCCCTGCCCGTAAATACACTAAATATATTTCGTGGGACATATTGATAACGATTGCCTGTGCGTTTGCTATCAGTAAGGCAATGGTGAACTCCGGTGTGGCGGATAGCGTTGCGAAGTTTATTATTGGATTGAGTGATGATTATGGTCCGCACGTGCTGCTCGCAATGTTGTTTATCATTACGAATCTGTTTACGGAACTGATAACGAATAATGCTGCGGCTGCCTTGGCTTTCCCGTTGGCATTGTCGCTTGCTTCGCAATTGGGAGTAAGTCCGACGCCATTCTTTGTAGTGATTTGTATGGCTGCATCTGCCAGTTTCTCAACGCCTATCGGTTATCAGACGAATCTGATTGTACAAGGTATCGGTAACTATAAGTTTACGGATTTTGTACGTATCGGTTTGCCGCTTAATATTATAACTTTTTTAATATCTATTATCCTGATCCCGTTGATCTGGAACTTTTAATAAATAAATCTGTAAATGGAAGAAAAGAACCATATATATCCGATATTTGACCGCATGATGACGCGGCAGGATAAAGAAGAGCTTTTAAGACAACACAGTGTGATGATCTGGTTTACCGGATTGAGCGGTTCCGGAAAGAGCACGATTGCTATTGCGTTGGAACGTGAACTCCACGGGCGCGGATTGCTTTGCCGTATCTTGGATGGGGATAATATCCGTAGTGGAATTAATAATAACCTGGGATTCTCTGAAACGGACCGGGTGGAAAATATTCGTCGTATAGCTGAAGTGTCTAAGCTGTTCCTAGATAGCGGTATCATTACGATTGCCGCATTTATCAGCCCTAATAATGATATTCGCGAAATGGCTGCAAATATCATTGGTAAGGATGACTTTCTGGAAATTTTCGTGAACACTCCATTAGAAGAGTGTGAGAAACGTGATGTGAAAGGGTTATATGCGAAGGCACGGAAGGGAGAGATTCCGAATTTTACAGGAATTTCCGCACCATTTGAGGTGCCGGAACATCCGGCTTTGTCACTGGATACTTCTCAATTGACTTTGGAAGAATCGGTGAACCGTTTGTTGGAACTTGTTTTGCCAAAAGTGAAGAATATAAAATGAAGAATGAGGAATTAGGGATGAAGAATTAGTGTGCGGTTATCAGCAAATTCATAATTCGTAATTCATAATTTTAAAAATAATGGAAGAATATAAATTAAGCCACTTGAAGGAACTTGAAGCAGAGTCTATTCATATCATCCGCGAGGTGGCGGCGGAATTTGAGAATCCGGTGATGCTTTACAGTATCGGTAAGGATTCTTCGGTGATGGTACGTTTGGCTGAAAAAGCGTTTGCTCCGGGTAAGGTGCCATTCCCGTTGATGCACATCGATTCGAAATGGAAATTCAAGGAGATGATTCAGTTCCGTGATGAATATGCGAAGAAGTACGGATGGAATCTGATTGTGGAAAGTAATATGGAGGCTTTTCAGGCAGGGGTAGGACCTTTCACGCATGGAAGTAAGGTGCATACGGACCTGATGAAGACGCAGGCGTTGCTTCAAGCGCTGGATAAATATAAGTTTGACGCTGCATTCGGTGGAGCCCGCCGTGATGAGGAAAAGTCACGCGCGAAGGAACGTATTTTCTCTTTCCGAGATAAATTCCATCAATGGGATCCGAAAAATCAACGTCCTGAATTGTGGGATATTTATAATGCCCGTGTGCACAAGGGGGAGAGTATCCGTGTATTTCCGATTAGTAACTGGACAGAGTTGGACATCTGGCAGTATATTCGTTTAGAGAATATTCCGATTGTTCCGCTTTATTATGCTAAGGAACGTCCGGTGATTAATTTGGATGGTAATATCATTATGGCGGATGATGAGCGTCTGCCCGAAAAGTACCGGGATCAGATTGAAATGAAGATGGTTCGTTTCCGTACGTTGGGCTGCTGGCCGCTGACCGGTGCGGTGGAAAGTGGGGCGGCTACCATCGAAGAGATTGTGGAAGAAATGATGACTACCACCAAGAGTGAACGTACTACTCGTGTGATAGACTTTGACCAGGAAGGTAGTATGGAACAAAAGAAACGTGAAGGATACTTTTAATTGTAACTAGTAATGGCAGATAATAAATTAGATATAAAAGCTTTTCTGGATAAGGATGAACAGAAAGATTTATTGAGACTGTTGACGGCAGGTTCGGTAGATGACGGAAAATCAACATTGATCGGACGCTTGTTATTTGACAGCAAGAAATTGTATGAGGACCAGTTGGATGCACTGGAACGCGATAGTAAGCGTGTAGGAAATGCAGGTGAGCATATCGACTATGCGTTATTGCTGGATGGTTTGAAAGCAGAACGTGAACAAGGAATTACGATTGATGTGGCTTATCGCTATTTTTCTACGAATGGACGTAAGTTTATCATTGCGGATACTCCGGGACACGAACAGTACACCCGTAACATGATTACCGGCGGATCTACGGCGAACCTAGCTATCATTTTGGTGGATGCCCGCACGGGAGTGATTACCCAGACTCGTCGTCACACTTTCCTGGTGTCTTTGCTGGGGATTAAACATGTGGTGTTGGCTGTCAATAAAATGGACTTAGTGGATTTCTCGGAAGAGCGTTTTAATGAAATTGTAGCTGACTATAAGAAGTTTGTTACTCCATTGGGGATTCCGGACGTAAACTGCATTCCGCTTTCTGCATTGGATGGGGATAACGTGGTGGATAAGTCAGAACGTACTCCGTGGTATAAGGGAATCTCTTTACTTGATTTCCTTGAAACGGTTCATATTGACAATGACCATAACTTTGCAGATTTCCGTTTCCCGGTTCAGTATGTGCTTCGTCCGAATCTGGATTTCAGAGGATTTTGCGGTAAAGTGGCATCGGGGATTGTTCGCAAAGGCGATACAGTGATGGCACTTCCTTCCGGAAAAACATCTAAGGTGAAGAGCATTGTGACTTACGACGGGGAGTTGGATTATGCCTTCCCACCGCAGTCTGTGACTTTGACGCTGGAAGATGAAATCGATGTGTCACGTGGTGAAATGTTGGTGCATCCTGACAATCTGCCGACTGTGGATCGTAACTTCGAAGCTATGATGGTTTGGATGGATGAAGAACCGATGGATATTAATAAATCGTTCTTTATTAAGCAGACTACCAATTTGAGCCGTACGCGCATCGATACGATAAAGTATAAGGTGGATGTGAATACAATGGAACATCTGTCTTTGGAGAATGGTCAGTTGACCAAAGAGACTTTGCCTTTGCAATTGAATCAGATTGCCCGCGTGGTATTGACTACGGCTAAAGAGCTGTTCTTTGATCCTTATAAGAAAAATAAATCGTGCGGTTCTTTTATCTTGATTGATCCGATCACCAATAATACTTCAGCGGTAGGTATGATTATCGACCGGGTGGAAATGAAAGATATGAGTGATACGGAAGATGTTCCGGTATTGGATATGACGAAGCTGGGAATTGCTCCGGAGCATTATGAAGCGGTAGAAAAAGCTGTGAAGGAGTTGGAACGTCAGGGCTTTGCCGTACGACTAATAAAATAGATTGTTAAACAATAATTTGGAAGTTGGAAATGATGGTTTTACTGTCATTTCTAATTTTCAGTTTTAAATTTTAATTCATAAAGTGGGATTACTCGAATTTAATAAACTTCCGATTAATACATTGGTAGGTGCCGACTGGAAGACATTTAAGGCTATTACTGCCGGTCGTGAAATTGATGCAGCTTACAAGGGGAAATATCGATTGACCAAGGCTGTGTGCCGCTTGCTTTCTCCATTGGCGTCATTACAAGACAAACGTTACGAGAAACTGCTCGCTAATCAGCCGTTGGAGCATGATCCGGTATTCATTCTGGGACACTGGCGAAGCGGAACTACGTTTGTACATAATGTGTTCTCTTGTGACAAGCATTTTGGGTATAACACTACTTATCAGACTGTATTTCCTCATCTGATGATGTGGGGACAACCATTCTTCAAAAAGAATATGAGTTGGCTGATGCCGGATAAGCGTCCGACGGATAATATGGAACTGGCAGTGGATCTTCCTCAGGAAGAGGAGTTTGCTTTGTCGAACATGATGCCTTATACCTATTACAATTTCTGGTTTCTGCCGAAGTATCAGCAGGAGTACGCTGATAAATATCTTTTGTTTGATGATATAACGGATGCCGAATTGAAGGTGTTTGAAGAGGTGTTCACTAAATTGATTAAGATTTCTTTGTGGAATACTCACGGTACTCAATTTCTTAGTAAGAATCCTCCGCATACCGGAAGGGTGAAGGAATTGGTGAAAATGTTCCCGAATGCTAAGTTTATCTACCTGGTGCGTAACCCGTATACCGTATTCGAATCTACACGCAGTTTCTTTACAAATACGATTCAACCGTTGAAGTTGCAGGATGTCAGCAATGAACAATTGGAGGAAAATATCCTTTCTATCTATGCAAAGCTTTATCATAAGTATGAATCGGATAAGAAATTTATTCCGGAAGGTAACCTGATAGAAGTGAAATTTGAAGATTTCGAAGCGGATGCGATGGGCATGACGGAAGCTATTTATAAGTCTCTTTCTATCCCGGGATTTGCCGAAGCACGTAGTGATATAGAAAAATATGTGGGCGGAAAGAAAGGATATAAGAAGAATAAATATAAGTATGATGACCGTACGATTCAATTGGTAGAAAAGAACTGGGATTTTGCTTTGAAACAATGGGATTATAAATTATAAGAAGAAAAAGAAAGGAAAAGTATTGATGATTCAGAAAAGTATTCATCGCCTGTTGATGACAGGTTTCGTTGCATTTATTTCTTCCTTGTCTATGATGGCGCAACATAAAGTTGAAATGGTTCCTTTTGGGGACATGGATCAATGGATAGACCGTCAGATAAAGGAGTCGAGCATTATTGGCGGAAATACTAAGAATGTATATGAGATAGGACCGACATCGGTGATTAAGGGAGATCAGGTTTATAAGAATATGGGCGGATCGCCTTGGGCTACTTCAAATGTGATGGCGAAAGTGGCCGGTATCACGAAAACCAATACTTCGGTTTTTCCGGAAAAGCGGGGAGATGGCTACTGTGCACGTTTGGATACGCGCATGGAAAGTGTGAAAGTGCTGGGATTGGTTAATATTACAGTGCTGGCGGCAGGCTCTATCTTTACCGGTTCGGTACATGAACCGATTAAAGGTACTAAAAATCCGCAGAAAATGTTGCAGACGGGTATTCCGTTTACAAAAAAACCGGTTGCTCTTCAGTTTGATTACAAGGTGAAGATGTCTGACCGGAAGAATCGTATTCGTGCTACCGGTTTCAGTAAGATTACGGATGTACCCGGAAAAGATTATCCGGCAGCTATCTTGTTTCTGCAAAAACGTTGGGAAGACGCTAATGGAAATGTGTACGCGAAACGGATAGGGACAATGGTGACTTATTATTATCACTCTACGGACTGGAAAAATAATGCGACCTACGAGATTATGTATGGTGACATAACGAGTCGTCCGGAATATAAGTCGCACATGATGCGTCTGCAAGTGACGGAAAGTTATACGGTGAACAGCAAGGGTGAAAGTGTACCTATTCATGAAGTGGCTTGGGGAGATGAAAATGATGTTCCTACTCATATTTGTCTTCAGTTCACATCCAGTCATGGGGGAGCTTACATCGGCTCGCCGGGAAACACATTGTGGATTGACAACGTAAAATTAGTGTATTAATGAATGAAAATTTACGTGTTTTTTTGTTTGTATTATATTAAATATCTATATTTGCACTGATTTTTGAAAAAGGAGAATCAATGTTGTCCCCTTAAGCAGGTGAGAGACAGGTAGTTTCTTGAGTTTACGAAGACAATTGAAATTATTATTTACTAAAATAAATTGAGATGAAAAAAGGTTTATTAGTTGTTCTGTTGGCAGCAACTTCAGTTGGTCTGTCTGCACAAGAAAATGCAGCAAAGAATTTTAAGGTAGAAACTAATCGCTTTGGTGCTAATTGGTTTATTAGTGGTGGCGTTGGCGCACAAGTGTATGTTGGTGACCATGATGGGAAAGCTGACTTTGGAAAGCGTATTGCTCCGGCACTCGACATCGCTGTAGGTAAATGGTTTACTCCGGGTATCGGATTGCGCGTTGCTTACAATGGTCTTCAAGCTAAAGGTGCTACTCCTTTTGCTAATGGTCCGCTTGTAGACGGTGGTCAATTCTCTAACGGTTACTACAAAGAAAAATGGAATGTAATGAACTTCCACGGAGATGTAATGTTGAATCTTACTGACATGATCTGTGGTTATAAAGAAGATCGTTTGTATTCTTTCATCCCTTATGCCGGTGCTGGAGTTGTACGCGGTGCTGATTTTAACGAGCTGGGCTTGAATGCAGGTTTGATTAACCGTTTCCGTCTGTCTTCAGCTTTGGATTTGAACGTTGAATTGCGCGGACTGCTGATGAAGGGCGCATTTGGCAACTCAGGTCCTGAAGGAATGGCCGGTGTGACTGTAGGTGTTACTTACAAGTTCAAGAAACGTGGCTGGAATGCAGTTCCTACTGTACCGATGGTTCCGGAAAGCCAATTGAACGAAATGAGAGACAGAGTAAACGCTCTGAAGGGTGAAAACGAAGCTTTGAAACGTGATTTGGTTGAAGCACGTAACAAAAAACCGGAAGTGATCGTTAAGAAAGAAGCTGGTTTCATTCCACGTTATGTTGTTGTATTTAATATCGGAAAGAGCAACATCAGCAAGAGAGAGTACATGAATATCGAATCTATGGCTAAGGCTATCAAAGCAACTGATAAAACATTTACTGTAACAGGTTATGCTGATAAAGGTACTGGTTCTGCTGAATATAACATGAAATTGAGTAAGAAGAGAGCTGAAGCAGTTCGCGACCTGATGGTTAATGAATTCGGTGTTCCTGCTTCTCAGTTGAAAGTTGATTACAAGGGTGGCGTAGGCAACATGTTCTATGATGATGCTAAGTTAAGCCGTGTAGCTATTGTTGAAGAATAATATACATTTTAAATAATAGAATAAAAGAGACGTTTCCTTTCACGGGAAGCGTCTTTTTTGTATTTTTGTGCCCCATGAGCAGAATAGTAGCAATAGATTATGGAAGAAAGCGTACGGGGATAGCTGTGAGCGATACTATGCAGTTGATCGCAAACGGACTGACAACGGTGCCTACGCATGAACTTCTGAACTTTATCGGTGAATATATGACTAAAGAACCGGTTGAGAGGATTATTATTGGATTGCCAAAGCAAATGAATAATGAGGTTTCGGAGAATATGAAAAATATAGAACCTTTTGTTCGTTCGCTGAAGAAGCGTTATCCGGATCTTCCGGTCGAGTATGTGGACGAACGGTTCACTTCCGTTCTTGCGCATCGTACTATGTTGGAGGCCGGTCTGAAGAAAAAGGACCGCCAAAACAAAGCATTGGTGGATGAGATAAGTGCTACTATTATTTTGCAAACATATTTAGAGAGTAAACGTTTTTAATAGAAGATATTGAATCACTTAATTTTTAGTAGAGTATAAAAATATGATTTTACCTATTTATGTATATGGTCAGCCTGTATTGAGAAAGGTTGCAGAGGACATAACACCGGATTATCCGAACCTGAAAGAGTTGATTGAAAACATGTTTGAAACAATGGTACATGCCGATGGCGTAGGACTGGCTGCTCCGCAGATTGGTTTGCCTATTCGTGTGGTTACTATTACGTTGGATCCGCTTTCGGAGGAGTATCCTGAATTTAAAGATTTCAATAAGGCTTATATCAATCCCCACATTCTGGAAGTCGGAGGCGAAGAAGTGAATATGGAAGAGGGCTGTCTCAGTCTTCCCGGTATTCATGAAACAGTGAAAAGAGGTAATAAAATTCGCGTGAAATATGTGGACGAGAATTTCGTGGAGCATGAAGAAGAGGTAGAGGGTTATCTGGCTCGGGTGATGCAGCATGAGTTCGATCATTTGGATGGTAAGATGTTTATTGACCATCTCTCGCCGCTTCGTAAGCAGATGATTAAAGGAAAACTGAATACGATGTTGAAGGGAAAAGCACGCAGTTCTTATAAAATGAAACAGGTGAAATAAAGATAAAAAACGTTTATATCCCTGTTAAGTAAGCGAAAAACATTATTTTTGCTTCGTTTACAAGCATAAAATATCAATGGTAAAAAGAATCTTAACAGTTTTATTACTGTTTCCAACGCTGGTGTGTGCTCAGATAAATACAGATCGAGTGATGACTATTGCCCGAAACGCTCTTTATTTTGAGGACTATGTGCTTTCTATTCAGTACTTTAACCAGGTTATTAATGCTAAGCCTTATTTGTATGAGCCCTATTTCTTCAGGGCATTGGCAAAACTAAATCTGGAGGATTTTCAGGGTGCTGAAACAGACTGTGATGCAGCTATCCAACGCAATCCGTTTGTGGTGGGTGCTTATCAGATTCGTGGTTTGGCAAGGATCCGTCAGAGTAAATTTGATGGAGCGATTGAGGATTACAAGAAAGCATTGCATTATGATCCGGAGAATATTACCTTATGGCATAACTTGACATTATCCCATATCCAGAAGAAAGATTATGATGCTGCGAAAGAGGATTTGGAAAGTTTGCTGAAAGTATCTCCGCGTTATACCCGCGCTTATTTGATGAGGGGGGAAGTATCCTTGCAACAGAAAGATACGATTGCTGCTTTGAATGATTTCAATAAGGCTCTTGAGCTGGATAAATATGATCCGGACGCATGGTCAGCAAGAGCGATCGTTAAATTGCAACAGGCTAAGTATGCGGAAGCTGAAGCGGATTTCAACCGTGCTATTCCTTTGAGCGCTAAGAATGCCGGAAATTATATAAACCGTGCATTGGCGCGCTTTCACCAAAATAATTTGAGAGGCGCTATGAGCGATTATGATTTGGCGTTGGATATTGATCCGAATAATTTTATCGGTCATTATAACCGTGGTTTGTTGCGTGCTCGGGTAGGGGATGATAACCGGGCTATTGAAGATTTTGACTTTGTCATCAAGATGGAACCGGATAATATGATGGCTGTCTTTAACCGTGGATTGCTACGTGCTCAAACGGGGGATTATCGTGGGGCAATACAAGATTACACGACCGTTATCAATCAGTATCCGAACTTCCTTGCCGGATATTACCAGCGCTCGGAAGCTCGCAGAAAGATTGGCGACAAGAAAGGAGCGGAGCAGGACGAGTTTAAAGTCATGAAAGCTCAAATAGATAAGCAGAACGGCGTGACGAATAAAGATGTAGCACAGAATAAGGATGAGGAAGACGAAGGTGAAGGCGGAAAGAAGACCCGTAAGAAATCAGATAAGAATATGAATAACTATCGTAAGATAGTGATTGCAGATGATTCTGAGGCTGAACAGCGTTATACAAGTGATTATCGTGGTCGCGTGCAGGATAAGAACGTAAATATAAAACTGGAACCGATGTTCGCTTTGACTTATTATGAGAAGATGAGTGACGTGAAGCGTTCGGTGAACTTCCACAAATATATTGAGGATTTAAACCGTGCGGATGTACTTCCGAAACGTCTTCGCATCACGAATATGGAAGCCCCGTTGACGGAAGAACAGGTGAAAGTGCATTTTGCTTTGATCGATACACATACGTCGGCTATTGTGGAAGATGAGAAAAATGCCTCGAAACGTTTTGCCCGTGCAATTGATTTTTATTTGGTGCAGGACTTCTCGAGTGCGGTTTCTGATTTGACTCAGACTATCTTGTTGGATGGTGATTTCTTCCCGGCATATTTTATGCGTGCATTGATTCGTTGTAAACAGTTGGAATATCAGAAGGCTGAGCAAGCTGTCGAAACAGATGTCGTTTCTGGTGATAATAAGCGTAAAGAGATTACTGCGGTAGATTATGAGGTGGTGAGAAAAGATTTGGATAAGGTGATTGATTTAGCTCCGGATTTTGTATATGCATATTATAATCGTGCCAATGTTTCTGCCATGTTGAAAGATTATCGGGCTGCAATTGTCGACTATGATAAGGCAATTGAATTAAATCCTGATTTTGCAGACGCTTACTTCAACCGTGGATTGACTCATATTTTCTTAGGAAATAATAAACTGGGTATTTCAGATTTGAGTAAAGCCGGTGAGTTGGGGATTGTTTCTGCTTATAATGTTATCAAACGTTTTACGGATCAATCGGAATAACATTTTTTTGATAAAAAATAGAAAACTCAAAAGATTTAGTTACTTTTGCGTTCAAATTATGAAAATATAACATCATCATATTATGATAAAGATAACATTTCCCGATGGCTCCGTTCGTGAGTATAACGAAGGAGTGAACGGTTTACAGATTGCTGAAAGTATCAGTTCGCGTCTGGCACAGGAAGTGCTGGCATGTGGAGTGAACGGCGAGACTTATGATTTAGGACGTCCTATTAGTGAAGATGCTAATTTTGTTCTTTATAAATGGGATGATGAAGAAGGTAAACATGCGTTTTGGCATACAAGTGCACACTTGCTGGCGGAAGCTTTGCAGGAACTTTATCCGGGTATCCAGTTTGGTATCGGGCCGGCTATCGAGAACGGATTCTACTATGATGTGGATCCGGGTGACGCTGTGATTAAAGAAAGCGACCTTCCTGCCATTGAAGCTAAAATGTTGGAACTGGCTGCAAAGAAAGAAAACGTAGTCAGAAAAAGCATTGCAAAGACAGATGCTTTGAAGATGTTTGGCGATCGTGGCGAAACATATAAATGTGAGTTGATCTCTGAGTTGGAAGACGGACATATTACGACTTATACCCAGGGTGCATTTACAGACCTTTGTCGTGGACCTCACTTGATGACGACTGCTCCGATCAAGGCTATAAAGTTGACTTCAGTGGCTGGTGCTTACTGGCGTGGTCATGAAGATCGTAAGATGCTGACCCGTATTTATGGTATCACGTTCCCGAAGAAGAAAATGCTGGATGAATATCTGGTGTTGCTGGAAGAAGCGAAGAAGCGTGACCACCGTAAGATCGGTAAGGAGATGCAGTTGTTTATGTTCTCTGAAACTGTAGGCAAAGGACTGCCTATGTGGTTGCCGAAAGGTACTGCATTGCGTCTGCGTCTGCAAGAGTTCTTGCGTCGTATTCAGACACGTTACGATTATCAGGAAGTAATCACTCCGCCAATCGGTAATAAATTTCTGTATGTCACTTCAGGTCACTATGCAAAATACGGTAAGGATGCATTCCAGCCTATTCATACTCCGGAAGAGGGTGAAGAGTATTTCTTGAAACCGATGAACTGTCCTCACCACTGTGAGATTTACAAGAACTTCCCACGCTCGTATAAGGATCTTCCATTGCGTATTGCAGAATTTGGTACGGTTTGTCGTTATGAACAAAGTGGTGAGTTACACGGCTTAACTCGTGTTCGTAGCTTTACACAGGATGATGCGCATATCTTCTGCCGTCCGGAACAAGTGAAAGATGAATTCCTTCGTGTGATGGATATCATATCTATCGTGTTCAGTTCTATGGATTTCCAGAATTTTGAGGCACAGATATCCTTGCGTGATAAAGTGAACCGTGAAAAGTATATCGGTAGCGATGATAATTGGGAAAAGGCTGAACAGGCTATTATCGAGGCATGTGCGGAAAAAGGTTTGCCTGCTAAGATTGAGTATGGAGAAGCTGCTTTCTATGGTCCTAAACTTGACTTTATGGTGAAAGACGCTATCGGTCGTCGTTGGCAGCTGGGTACAATTCAGGTTGACTACAACTTGCCGGAACGTTTTGAACTTGAATATATGGGTTCTGATAATCAGAAGCATCGTCCGGTAATGATTCACCGTGCTCCGTTTGGATCAATGGAACGTTTTGTTGCCGTACTGATTGAACACACTGCCGGTAAGTTCCCGTTGTGGCTGACACCGGAACAGGTAGTTATTCTGCCAATCAGTGAGAAGTTCAATGAATATGCAGAGCAGGTGAAGACGTATCTGAAGATACACGAAATCCGTGCGATTGTAGATGATCGTAACGAGAAGATTGGCCGTAAGATTCGTGATAATGAGATGAAACGTATTCCTTATATGCTGATTGTCGGTGAAAAAGAAGCTGAAAATGGAGAAGTTTCTGTTCGTAGACAAGGCGAAGGGGATAAAGGAACCATGAAATTTGAAGAATTTGCTAAAATTTTGAACGAAGAAGTTCAGAATATGATAAATAAATGGTAACTTTGCAGCCGTTTCAGAATAAAATATTTAGTATAACAATAAAAAGATCAAACTAGGAAGTAAACGTTTTTAATGAAGAATGACACTCTAAAAGGGCAATACAGAATCAATGAACAGATTCGTGCCAAGGAAGTTCGCATAGTGAGCGATGATATTGAACCGAAAGTATATCCAATCTTTCAGGCTCTGAAAATGGCTGAAGAGAGAGATTTGGATTTAGTGGAAATTTCTCCTAATGCTCAACCCCCTGTTTGTCGTATTATTGATTATTCTAAATTTCTTTATCAATTAAAGAAACGCCAGAAGGAACAGAAAGCGAAGCAGGTGAAGGTTAATGTGAAGGAAATCCGTTTCGGACCCCAGACAGACGACCATGATTACAACTTTAAGTTGAAGCATGCTAAGGGATTTTTGGAAGACGGCGATAAAGTGAAGGCTTATGTATTCTTTAAAGGTCGCTCCATCCTTTTCAAGGAGCAAGGTGAGGTGCTTTTGCTTCGTTTTGCAAATGATCTGGAAGACTACGCTAAAGTAGATCAAATGCCGATACTGGAAGGAAAGCGCATGACTATTCAGCTTTCTCCGAAAAAGAAAGATGCTCCTAAAAAGTCGGCAACAGCTGGAGCACCGAAACCTGCTGCCCCTGCACCAAAAGCAGAGAAGCCGGAAAAGGGCGAAGAATAAGAAAAGATGCGTAACGCGCAGGTATAGTGCGTTGCCATTATATATTTAATAATTTAAAAACAAGTAAGATGCCAAAGATGAAGACTAACTCCGGTTCTAAAAAAAGGTTTACCCTTACCGGAACAGGTAAAATCAAAAGAAAGCACGCTTTTCACAGTCACATTTTGACTAAGAAAACTAAGAAGAGAAAAAGAAATCTGTGTTACTCTACAACTGTTGATACAACAAATGTAAGCCAGGTTAAGGAACTCTTAGCAATGAAGTAATCAAAAGCGTAAAAGTATTATTAAAGTATTAACCGAATGCATTAGCCTGAAGTTCGCTGCGTGAAGTAGCGGCGCTAACATTCAAAAAAAGTAAAACTATGCCAAGATCAGTAAATCATGTTGCTTCAAAAGCAAGAAGAAAGAAAATTTTGAAATTAACCAGAGGTTACTTTGGTGCAAGAAAGAATGTATGGACCGTAGCTAAAAACACTTGGGAAAAGGGTTTGACTTACGCGTTCCGTGACCGTAGAAATAAGAAAAGAAACTTCCGCGCTCTTTGGATACAACGTATCAACGCTGCTGCACGTCTTGAAGGAATGTCTTATTCTAAATTGATGGGCGGTCTGCACAAAGCCGGTATTGAAATAAACCGTAAGGTTCTGGCTGATTTAGCTATGAATCACCCGGAAGCTTTCAAAGCTGTAGTTGCAAAAGCAAAAGCTGCTTAAGCATCAATAGTTTACGAGTTACAAAGTGTCAGTTACTAAGCTAGTAACTGGCATTTTTCTTTTGTTAGGCAGATGAAAGGGAATAAAAAAATGTTAGTTGGCAAACAAATTCCTTTTTTTCTTGTTAGTTTCATGTATTCTTATTACATTTGTGGTACAAAAATATTAGCCGTATCGACTAGATCGGGAAACTCTTCAAATTAATCTGATGCACCGAGAAAGCTTCGTTCTTCAATGGCGGGCCACATCCTTCGGGACAGCTTTAAGCCGGTGGATTACAACGAGGGCGAGCGCTCAAATCTTGTTCTATCAGAGTTTCATCACATCGTCGATGCGGCTTTTTTTATATACTTTTCTATGATATTCTATTTCTCCGGTACAGGTAATTCTAAATGGATTGCAAATCAGCTTTCCAAAGAGCAAAAAGAAGAATTGGTTTTTATTCCCGATGCGTTAAAGGACAGAGCGTTCGAGTTTTGTTTGCGGGAAGATGAAAAGATCGGTTTTGTATTTCCAGTCTATTCATGGGCTCCTCCTGCAATTGTACTTCATTTTATTCGGCAACTCTCTTTAAAGGGGTATAAAAGACAATATTTGTTTTTTGTTAGTTCCTGTGGGGATGATACCGGGCTTACGCAGCAGGTGTTGGAGAAGGCTTTGAGTCATAAAGGCTGGAAGTGTCATGCCGGCTTTTCTGTGGCTATGCCCAATAATTATGTGCTGCTTCCCGGTTTTGACGTAGATAAGAAAGAGCTGGAGGAGAAAAAGCTGGCAGATGCTATTCCGGCTGTCAATCGAATAAATGCTTCGATAAGTAGGAGAGAGGAGTTGTTTCTTTGTCATGAAGGGAGTATTCCTTTTATTAAGACGAGGATTATCAATCCTTTATTTAATCGCTTTCAGATGTCTCCCGGGAATTTTTATACTACGGATGCTTGTATTGGATGTAAGCGTTGTGAGAAGAGTTGTCCGGTAGGGAATATTATGATGATGGACAGAAAGCCTGTTTGGGGGATGGATTGCACCTCATGCCTGGCATGTTATCATGTTTGTCCGCAGCATGCGGTGCAATATGGGAAAAGAACGAAAGATAAAGGGCAGTATTTCAATCCTAATTAATCTACTCGCCAATTAATCTACTCGTCTTTGATTTTAATACAGCAATTGGATAAATCTTCAATGATAGCCAGACTTTCTACTCTGACGCCTTGTGCCTCAAGTTTTTTGCGTCCATTTTGGAAGGCTTTTTCAATAATGAATCCCATTCCCACCAAGTTTGCTCCGGATTGTTTGATGAGGTCGATAATTCCTAATGCGGCATTGCCATACGCGAGGAAGTCATCCACGAAAAGGATGTTGTCGTTTGGAGTGAGGAAATCGGTACTGATAACTACTTCATAATCACGATCTTTGGTAAATGAATGCACAGTGGTGCTTAGTGCATTCTGAATGGTTTTAGGAGACTTCTTCTTTGCAAATACAACTGGTAAATCCATCAGGTAGCCTGTCATGATAGCCGGGGCGATGCCACAGGCTTCGATTGTCATGATCTTATTTACGTTTGTGGCTGCAAAACGACGGACAAACTCGACTCCGATTGATTTCATCAGGACAGGATCCATTTGATGATTAATAAAACTGTCTACTTTCAGGATACCTCCTTCGTAGCATTTTCCGTCTTGCAGAATTCTTTTTTTAAGTAATTGCATGCTGTATGATATTAATAAATAATGTGCTAATATTCCATTTCCGCATGGTGAAAACAGCGGTTGGTATATTAGCACATGGATATTTGAATCTTACTTGTTGTCTCTTAAGTCTTCCACCCGTACGGCTTTTCCTTCGCTTTGCGGGAGAGAGCCTTTCTTTACCAGTTTAACTTTAGGAGTTACTAATATTTCATCCTTCAATTGGCGGGTAATATCCTTTCGGATCTTCTCCAGTTCGATATAATTGTCGGTAGAAAGGTCGCTTAATTCTACTTCGACGATCATTTCGTCTTGGTTGTTGACAGCTTCTAGTGTAATCAGGTAGTTGCTGCCTAATTCGGAGAATTGTACCAGAATCTTTTCTACCTGCATCGGGAAGATGTTTACTCCCTTGATAATGAACATATCATCACTGCGGCCTTTGATACGGTCGATGCGGATATGAGTGCGGCCACATGGGCATTTCCCGGGAAGAATACGGGTTAAATCGCGGGTACGATAGCGAATTAACGGCATCATTTCACGATCAAGAGTCGTAAGTACTAGTTCTCCGATTTCTCCTTCCGGAACAGGTTCGCCTGTTTCCGGATCGATAATTTCTACCAGGTAACAGTCTTCCCAGAAGTGCATTCCATTCTGTTCCTTGCATTCGAAGGCAACACCGGGACCGTTCATTTCTGTCATGCCGAAGCTGTTGTAGGCTTTTACACCCAGCATCTTTTCTATTTTCCGGCGTTGTTCGTCGGTGTGGGGTTCGGCACCGATAACCAAGGTTTTCAGTGTGGTTCCTTTGGGATCGAGACCTTCTTCCTGAAAGACTTCTGCAAGGCGGATGGCATAGCTGGGGATAGCATGTAAAGCGGTGGTCTTAAAGTCGTTGATGAATTTAATCTGTCGTTTACTGTTTCCTGCAGCGGCAGGGACTGTGAGGCAGCCCAAGCGTTCTGCACCGTATTGGAAGCCTAAACCTCCTGTAAACATACCGTATCCGGAGCTGTTTTGGAAAACGTCAGTCTTGCGTATTCCTACTGCGTACAGACAGCGGGCTACCAAGTTGGCCCAAGAGTCGAGGTCGTGCTGTGAATGAACAATAACAGTAGGGTTTCCGGTAGTACCACTGGAAGAGTGAATACGTACACCATCATTGTTCATATCACCAGCCACCAGTCCGAACGGGTAGTGGGCGCGCATGTCAGATTTGGTAGTGAAAGGTATTTTGCGGATATCATCCAATGACTGTATGCTATCTGCTGTGATGCCATGTTTGCTGAAAACTTCTTTGTAATATGGAGCGTTCGCAGCTATATTGATTGTTTTTTTAAGCCGTTGAAGTTGCAATTCCTGCAACTTCTCCCGGCTCATGGTTTCTAATTCTTCTTCCCAGTATTGTGTACTCATGGTAATGCCTTTTATTGCATTAGCTTTTCCGCAATCTCTTTGCCGGCTGCCAATGCTTTAAGATTCATTTCTACAATTGCTTCTCCCTTACGCAGGAAGATTTCGCGGATGCTGTCTTGCACTTTCTCGTAATCAATGCCCAGGAATGGGATTGTTGCTCCCAGTAAGACAATGTTGGCAACGCGGGCGGAGCCTACTTCTTTTGCCACTTTGTCTACGTTCAATACTATCTTATGAGGCAGTTTGTTGATTTCTGCCATCACTTTGTCTGTTTCCGGATAATTGGGGATGTTGACAAACGGAGTTTCGTTAGTTACTAACCAGCCGTTAGGGCTAAGGTAGGGGAGGTAACGCAATCCTTCCATCGGTTCCAGTGAGATGATGAGATCACATTTGCCTGACGGGATCAGGTCTGAAGCAATCGGCTGGTCGCTGATACGGAGATTGGATTGAACATCTCCTCCGCGTTGGCTCATTCCGTGCACTTCCGCTTGTTTCATGTATAATCCTTCTTTCAAGGCAGCTTTGCCGATTACTGTGGCAATGGACAGAATTCCCTGTCCGCCGACTCCTGATAATATAATGTCTTTTTTCATGGCTTACTTACTTCTTTTTTTGCGTGCTAATGTCTGGATACACTCTCTGCGTGGGATGATGACAGATACACCACGATATTCGATTTCTTCGCGAATGATTTGCTTCATCTCCTCATAGTTCTTCTTCAATGGAGTAACTATACGGATATGTGCCGGATCTACTCCGATGCCTGCACAGATCGCTTCGATGCGTCCGGTTCCGGCGGAATCCTGTCCACCTGTCATGGCGGTAGTTTCATTGTCGGAGATGACGATGGTTACATTGGCGTTCTCGTTCACGCAATCTAACAGTCCGGTCATTCCGGAATGGGTGAATGTTGAGTCGCCGATGACAGCTACGGCCGGGAAAAGACCTCCGTCAGCAGCACCTTTTGCCATCGTAATGGAAGCACCCATGTCCACACATGAGTTAATTGCATTGAAAGGAGCATTTGCACCTAATGTGTAACAGCCGATGTCGCTGAATACTTTATGAGATGGATATTCTTCTTTCAGAACTTCGGTCAGCGTGATATACATATCGCGGTGTCCGCATCCTTCGCAAAGTGCAGGCGGGCGCATTTCTACAACAGAAGGAATGCCGAATTCCGATTTATTCTCTTTACCTACGGCACGGGCTACAGAGTCCGGATTTAACTCTCCGTCCTGTGACAGAGTACTGTCAAGGCGTCCTTTTACTTTAACGCCAATACCTAGATAGCCTTTCAATTGTTTTTCTACAAAGGGTTGTCCGTCTTCCAGAACTAAGATCTCATCACAAGACTCGATCAATTGATGCAATTGTTTTTTAGGCAATGGATATTGACCAATCTTAAGTACCGGATATTCGCAACCTTCCGGATAGTTTTCCATCAGATAATTGTAACCGATACCACAAGCTACGATTCCCAGCTTTTTGTTAGGACCGTCTGTGTATTTATTATAAGGTGATTCTTCTGAAGCTTTGATAAATTCGTCTTGGCGGGCAAGCAATACTTTGTAGCGTTTGCGGGCGTTTCCCGGCAACAAGATGAACTGACGCGGATCTTCGCTGAAAGAGATGTTGTTCTGCGGCTTCTGCTCTTTGCGTTCTACTCCTGAACGGGAGTGTGCCAGGCGGGTTACCATACGCATCAGGATCGGTTCGCCTACTTTTTCAGAGAATTCGAAGCCGCTGTATACCATATCATACGCTTCTTGCTGATTGCTTGGTTCGTACATTGGTATCAGTGAGAAGTCTCCGTAGAAACGGCTATCTTGTTCGTTCTGCGAGGAGTGCATACTGGGATCGTCTGCGGCTATCACAATCAATCCGCCTTTCACGCCTGTGACGGCAGAGTTGACGAAACAGTCAGCAGCTACGTTCATACCTACATGCTTCATACAAACTAATGCCCGTTTACCTACGAAAGACATACCCAACGCAGCTTCCATCGCTGTTTTTTCATTGGCACACCAACGGTTGTGTATATTCTGTTCGGTCGTTATAGGAGCCATTTGAATATATTCTGTAATTTCAGTAGAAGGAGTACCCGGATAGGCATAAACACCCGAAAGTCCGGCATCCAGTGCAGCTTGTGCAATGGCTTCATCGCCAAGTAAGAGTTGCTTGCTCATATCTATTTCTTTTATTTAGTGTTGATCACAGTTTGTTAATCTATCGGGCAAAGATAGGCTTTTCCGTTCGTTTTATCACAAATTTACTTGAAAATCTTTCTTTCATTCAGTGCTTTCCAGTATTTTCTTGCATTTGCCATGTGGTCGGCGTAATTGGAGGCAAAGTTGTGAGTACCGGAAAAATCTTCTTTGGCACACATGTAGATGTAGTTATGTTTGGTATAGTTCAACACGCTGTCTATTCCCTTTTTAGAGGGGATACGGATAGGTCCCGGAGGCAATCCGGTATTTATATAGGTATTGTAGGGAGAGTTGACTTTTAAATGTTCGTTGGTAATTCGGCGCAGACCAAAGTCTTGCAGGGAAAATTTGATGGTGGGATCTGCTTGTAAGGGCATATCTTGATGTAACCGGTTGATATACAATCCGGCTACCATTGGCTTTTCTTCGTTGTTGTTGGTTTCTTCTTCAACGATGGAAGCAAGAGTACTGACTTCTTCCGGTGTCATGCCGATGGCGGTAGCTTGTGCCAGGCGATCTTTATTCCAGAATCGTTCGTGTTCGTCCTTCATTCGTTTGAAGAATTCGTCTACGCTCATGTCCCAATATACCTGATAGGTTTCCGGTATGAAAAGGCTGGGGAGTGTTATGTTGGTATATCCCATTTGAGCAAGGAAAGTAGAGTCGAACAGTTGGCTCGCGATTTCGGCAGAGTCTATCATGAGCTGCTTGCCGATGCTTCGCGCCAATCGGTCTAATGTCCGGACGCTTCCGATGGTAAGGTTCATAGGTTCCTGATAACCTCTGGAAAAACGGCTATATACATGATAGACGTTGTCGTTGGGGCGAATGGCATATCGACCGGTATGGATATTCTGATTGAAATCCTTGTATTTTGCCATCCACTGGAATCCGGCGAACTTATTGACATGCCCGAATTCTTTTATTTTATGGTAAATAGAATCGGCAGTATCATCCCGGTCTACATAAATATATACGGTTTTGGATGGGTGAAATTGGGGGGCAAACAGATAATAATAAAAGGTGCCCCCGGCAACTGCACAAAGGAGGAATGCTCCGATTAGAATGGATAGTAGAATATTTCTCTTTTTTTTCTTCATCTTTTGAGGTGTATTTAAAAAGTTCGTCAAAGATAAAAAGAATTTGGATAGGAGTGCTCTCTTTTTAGGATGAATCATAAGAAGACTATGTCAAAAGTATGTTTTCTTTCGATGCGGTGTATGAATCCATTCTTTCACGTTACGTCTGCCTTGCTTGATTTATTCAGTTGCTTATTGTACTGCTTGGCATTCATTGCAATTATCTTTTTGTTTCCAGCGTAGTTCCATTATTCCCATATATTGTGGGACTATTTTCCCGCAATATGTGGGAATATTTTCTCATAAAATAAGGGAATACTTTCCCACAATATGTGGGACTAAGACAATCTCTTGACGTCATAATGTGAAACCTTGAGAGTTATGCAACAACTCCCTTTTTATTGAAGTGAGAGTCTGCTTGTAACTAGAATGCCATTGGCACAGGGAAATGAATTCATTTCAGCGAAACGAGTTTTGCTATTTAATAAACGTCAGTCCGATATGACTTCGTCTGCATGGTTTCCTGAAGGAGGAGAGTGCAAGCTTATATCGAATTGACGTTAATTAGGCCACAGGGAGTAATTAATATCTGCTTCTATTTTGTTTTCTATCTCATCGGGCAGAGGTGCGAAGAAATCCATGTTAGTCAGGCTCTCGATGCTATCTATTGTTACCGCATAGGATGATAGAGGTTCTACTGCCTGCTCATTATTAAATAAGAAACCGATAGCTCGCATCGGCTTGACAAAAGGAGAAAGGACTACTTTAAAAAACTTTTGAGGTACTACGACTTTATTCTTTCCGATTGTTTGGGGATATTTTTCAATAATAGGTCCACATATAATAATGATGGCACTGTCTGCTATAGCCCAATCCCGGATCTTTTCTTCCAGATTTTTCCATCCTCTTCTGTTTAGTTGTGGATGTTGCGGACACATATTGCTGAAATAGAATGATTCTTTCATGGCTTCAGGACTCCATTTCATATCTGCGGCGGGAGCCATGTGACCTTTGTCATATCCTGAACGGGTATAGTCGGCATTCGTTGCAATCGGTCCTGTCACTAGTGGATCGGCAATAAAGCGATTACCTCTTTTTTCTTTTCCTTTGGTTTCTTCCCTGGTTAATTCGTAAGAAACCCAGTTGGGAATTTTTAAATCTTTGTTATATGACACTGTATATCCGCTATGGTGGATGATTTGTTCTTGCCGGGGAACTAGTGATATGGGTGTCTCCAAATCTTTGCCAAGTGGGATTTGAAAGGAAGCATCAGTTTGCGGTTCGTTATTTTTCTGGATATTAATCTGCTGGCAATACAAATAAACACCAAAAAGAATAGGAATGAGCACGATAATGGCGATGATACATCCTAATTTGTTATCAGAATGTGATTTCTTTTTGAATAGTTTTCTGTTTTTACCTTTTTTATTTCGATTCATAGATTGGCTGGTGATGACAGTTTTGTTTTATTCTTCTTTTCTCATGCTGAATTCGCAACCGCAATATTGTTGGTTGTAAAAGTTGTATTCTTTAATGATGGCAATACGTCGTTCGCTCAGTCCCCCTTTCCGCCAATTCTGTTCCCAGTACGTAACATCCGGGTAAGAGGCGGTAGCATATTGTCCGGCTTCATTGATCTGCTCCAGGCTTTTCCAGCGACTGGAGGCAAGTGTCGTGGTAATTACAGAGAAACCATGTTCGTGTGCGTAACGGGCTGTCTCCAATAAACGCAGTTTAAAACAACGCAGGCAACGTCCTCCTCTTTCAGGTTCCTGCTCCATTCCTGCTATGTGACATCGCCAGTTTTCATGATCGTAATCCGCATCTATGATTTCCAATCCCAATGATTGGGCATAGCGCGTACATTCTTCTTTTCTTATCATATACTCTTCCTGCGGATAAATATTAGGATTGCAATAATAAATGACGGGGGTGATATGATGTTGCATCATGCATTCAATAATGGCTGATGAACAAGGAGCACAACAAGTATGAAGCAAGACTTTATCGACTCCTCCCGGAACTTCGAGTTGGAATTTCTTTTTCATGCTGTAAAGTTAGTACATATTTACGATACGAGTCAATGGTTTATGTTTTATTCAGAATAGTTTTTTTGTTATCTTTGTCCATTCAAGTTTATAACAGATCAATAATGAATGAATTAAATTGCGGGCAGGAAGAGCAATATGCAAGCCCGGAGAAGAAAAAGAGTACCTCGAAAATTGTAAAGAGAACTTTAGTTGTGGCTGCATTAGCTTTGGCGGTATATGTTGTATATTCCGTAGTTTATTTATTTGTTTCGCCCGATCGTAATATTCAGCAAATCTATCTGGTTCCCGAAGATGCTGCGTTTATCATTCAATCATCGGCCCCGATTGAAGATTGGGAAAAGTTTAGTGGAAGTGAAACATGGCAATGTCTGAAGAAAGCGAAATCTTTCGAGGAAGTAACGGAGAGTGTAGAGAAGCTCGATTCGGTAGTAAAAAGCAATAAAGTGTTGTTGTCGCTTGTTGGTGAACGGGATATGCTTATTTCGCTTCACAAGACTCGTGCCACAAAGTGGGATTTTCTGCTGATCCTGGATATGCAGAAAACATCGAAAATGGATTTATTAAAAGATCAGGTGGAAACCGTATTGGTCATGAGTGGCTTTACTGTCACCAACCGGATGCATAACGGCATTAATATCCTTGAAATGCGTGATCCCGAAACAAGGGATATTTTCTATCTTGCTTTTGTGGATAATCATTTGGTGGGGTCTTATACGTCCGGGCTTGTCGAGTCGGCTATTGATTCGCGTAATAAACCCAAAATCGGACTCAACCAGTCTTTTATTGAAACGGAGAAGTTGGTTTCTGGCAAGGGGCTTGTCAGAGTCTTTATTAATTATGCGCGCGTACCTCAATTCATGTCTATTTATTTGGGTGCAAGAAACGAATACATTGATTTGTTTAGCAATTCTATGAATTTTGCCGGACTTTACCTAAATACGGATAAGGAGCGGATGGAAGTGAAAGGGTATACGTTGAGAAAAGATTCTGCCGATCCTTATGTCACTGCTTTATTGAGTTCGGGAAAACATAAAATGAAAGCGCATGAGATTCTGTCCGGGCGGACGGCTCTTTATACGAATATAGGCTTCAATAACCCGGTAACTTTTGTAAAAGAGCTGGAGAATGCGATGTCGGTTCATAATAAACAATTGTATGATTCTTATCAAAGTTCCCGGAAAAAGATTGAAGGGCTATTCGGGATATCTTTGGAAGAAAACTTTTTGAGTTGGATGTCGGGAGAATTTGCTATTACGCAATCCGAACCGGGGTTGTTAGGGCATGATCCTGAACTTATTTTGGCTATCAGAGCTAAAAGTATAAAAGATGCCCGTAAGAACATGGAATTAATAGAAAAGAAGATTAAGCGACGCAGCCCGGTTAAGATTAAAACAGTCAATTATAAAGATTTTGAGATTAATTACATCGAAATGAAAGGCTTTTTCCGCCTGTTCTTTGGAAAACTATTTGATAAATTTGAAAAGCCATATTATACTTATGTCGATGATTATGTAGTTTTTAGTAATAAGGCTGCATCTTTACTCTCTTTTGTGGAAGATTACGAGCAGAAGAATTTATTGAAGAATAATCCGGGATTTGAAAATGCGCTTTCCTATTTAAAGTCGAGTTCTACCATTTTCTTATATACGGATGTGCGCAAGTTTTATTCCCAGCTGAAACCTATGATGAATCCTGCCACATGGAATGAAATACAATCCAATAAAGATATTCTGTATTCGTTTCCTTACTGGACTATGCAGGTTATAGGAGATGGCCGGTCAGCTTCTTTGCAATATGTGATGGATTACAGTCCATATCAACCGGAGGAGGATGTTGCCATTGCTACCGATGAAGATGATGAGGAAATGAACGAAGATGCTGAAACTGAAAAAGAACAGATGAGCGAATTGAAGCGTTTCTATGTCGAGAAGTTTGAAGGAAACGTTTTGAGGGAGTTTTATCCGGAGGGAGCGTTGAAGAGTGAAGCAGAAGTAAAGGAAGGAAAACGTCACGGTCGTTACCGTGAATATTATGAAGATGGGACATTGAAGCTTCGTGGAAAGTATGCAAATAATAAACCGAAGGGGACATGGAAGTACTATACCGAGGACGGAAAATTTGAGCGCAAAGAAAAGTTCTAGATTGCGTCAACAAAAGTTGATTTAAAAATTATGCTCAAAAAATAATCGGATTCTTTTTGTTTTCTCAAATAAAGCTGTAATTTTGCACGCCGTAAACGAGAGACAAACGCCGCTATAGCTCAGTTGGTAGAGCAACGCATTCGTAACGCGTAGGTCGCCAGTTCAAGTCTGGCTAGCGGCTCTCAAATTAGAACGCTGATTATTAATTAATAATCAGCGTTCTAGTTTTTACAGGATTCCCTATTCTTATTTTAAAATGGGAATCCTGCGTATGTAATAGATGTGAAATATAAAAATGTAATCTATGTTGAGTCGTATTATTGTTTTAGTGGTCGCCGGGGTAGCCGTAGTCTATATCGTTCGCTTTATAGATAACTTTTTCTATCGGCATAGAAGATAAAACTAGCTTTCAAACATTCTGCTGCGTGCCAGCATACAGGCGCCAACGATGCCGGCTTTGTCTTTCAGTTTAGATGTGATGATGGCTGAATCTTTATTAACTAGATTTAGAGAGTACTTGCGTACGGCTGTTTTTATGGGCTGGGTGATATAATCACCGGTTAAAGATAAAGTTCCACCTATAATGACCAGTTCCGGGTTGAAGATATTGATTAGCCCGGCGATCTGTTTGCCCAGTTTCTGCCCGATTTCTTCTACAATTTCAATGCAAAGCAGGTCTTCTTTATTCACAGCGGCAATGATCTCATCAAGAGTGATCGGGTTTTCCTCTGTGGCGATTCGTGTAGATAGAATGGAACTTTCCCCATTTTGAATACGCTCTAATAAGATACGATGAAGTGCCGATCCGGAAGCTTCCGTCTCCAAGCAACCTTTTTTCCCGCAATGGCAGATTATCTCATTATCATAAGCACTTATGTGTCCAAATTCACCGGAGAATCCGGATTTCCCGGTATAAATCTTACCATCAATAATAATTCCGATACCTACTCCCCAGCTTACATTCACAAAAATGATATCTTTTTCTCCTTTCACGCAGCCTTGCATGTATTCGCCATAAGTCATGGCGCGTGTGTCATTATCAATGGTTACTTTATATCCCAATTTTTCGGATAATACATCCGCCAACGGCTTTTCCTCAAAATTGAATTGACTGAAGCTATACCCTGATTCAGGATTTACACGTCCCGACACATTTACATTAATATTTAAGATCTTCTCTTTATTAATAGTGAGCTTCTTTATAAAATGGAGAATATGCTTGCATAACTCATTCATCCCTTCGATTGAGTTCTCAAACTTATAAGGTATATTCATCTTCAATTCTACTATATCGCCTTTGAAATTTATCAGTCCGATGTTGACGGCGAATCTTTTGATGTCTACACCCAAAAAGTAACCGGATTCCGGATTGAGCCCATAGAGGTTGGGGTGGCGTCCGCCACTAGTCTCCAATTTGCCATAATCATTAATATATCCGTCTTCACACATTTCACCAATAAATTTAGTGACAGTCGGTACACTTAAATCCAGCTCTTTTGAAAGATCGGGAATTGTAGAACTTCCATTATATATATAATGTGTAATAATCCTCTTTTTGACGAGAGCGCTTTTAGAGCCCTTTTCTATTTCTTTCAAGAATTGTTGGTTCATAACTATGCATATTTGTTAATCCACACAAAGATAATTAATTTTTTTATTAATAAATGGTTTTGGGACTTTGAAAATTAGAATATCTTGAATGTTATATTCCCTATATACTATATAATGGATTTATATATAGGATAATGTAGCTATGGATGATCGTAGATATAATAAATGAAATAAGATGAATGGTGAGATAATTCCTCCTTTTATTAATTAATAATGCGGTAAATAATGATTTTATTAATAAAATATTTTATTATCTATTGTTTATTTAATAAATATAACTATATTTGTGCCATGATATTATTAATAAAAATCTATGTCCTTAAATGATTTTAGTATGAGAAACTATTTTTTAGGTCTGTGTTTATTATTTGCTTTGTGTTTTACAGCATGCTCTCATTCGGATGATTCTGTTGATGTGCTAATTATTGGTGGAGGTGCCAGTGGAGTGACTGCTGGTATTCAGTCTGCTCGAATGGGGGCTGCGACATTGATAGTAGAAGAAACAGAATGGCTGGGTGGAATGCTCACTTCTGCAGGCGTTAGTGCTGTTGATGGGAACTATGATTTACCGGCAGGCTTGTTTGGTGAATTTCGCGAACATTTGGCAGATTATTATGGCGGACTTGATTCTCTAAAAACCGGTTGGGTGAGTTCAGTGTTATTTGAGCCTTCAGTTGGAAATAAAATTTTCCATGAAATGGTTGATGTAGAGAAAAATCTAAAAGTATGGCATAATGCTACCTTGGTAAAGTTGGAAAGAGAGAATAATGCTTGGATTGCTCAAATTCAGATGAAAGATAATACAATCAAAAAAATACATGCTAAAATATTGATTGATGGTACTGAATTGGGTGATATAGCTAAGATGTGTGGTGTGAAATATGATGTCGGCATGGAAAGCCGTCATGATACTAAAGAAGATATCGCTCCGGAAGAGAAAAATAATATAGTTCAGGATATTACATACGTAGCAATCTTGAAAGATTATGGTAAAGATGTGACTATTTCTTGTCCTGAAGGATATAATAAGGATGAATTTGCTTGTGCTTGTGCCAGTCACGTTTGTATCACGCCTAAAGAACCGGATCGAGTATGGTCTAAAGACATGATGATAACTTATGGAAAGCTTCCTAATAATAAATACATGATTAATTGGCCGATAGAAGGCAATGATTATTATGTAAACTTGATTGAAATGACCCGTGAGGAACGTGAAGAAGCCTTGAAATATGCAAAACATTATACGCTGTGTTTCGTTTATTTTCTGCAACATGAATTAGGCTTTAATACATTGGGCTTAGCTGATGATGAATATCCTACAGCCGACAAATTGCCATTTATTCCTTACCATAGAGAGTCTAGGAGAATTCATGGGCTAGTACGTTTTGATTTAAATCATGCTTGTGAACCGTTCAGGCAGTCTCAACCTCTTTATCGTACTTGTATTGCTGTGGGGAATTATCCTGTGGACCATCATCATACACGTTATCATGGATATGAAGAGTTGCCTAATCTTTATTTTCATCCGATACCGTCATACGGTTTACCTGTAGGAACTTTGATTCCGAAAGATGTTGAAGGATTGATTGTTGCTGAAAAATCAATATCTGTTTCTAATATAATTAATGGTACCACTCGTTTGCAGCCGATGGTTATGCAGATCGGGCAGGCAGCGGGAGCATTAGCAGCTCTTGCGGTGAAAGAAAATAAAAATATAAGAGAAGTATCTGTTCGGGAAGTACAAAATGCAATTTTGGATGGAAAAGGATATTTGTTGCCTTATTTAGATGTTGAGTTAGATCACCCAATGTTTAAGTCACTACAACGTATCGGCTCTACAGGTATATTAAAAGGTATAGGTAAAAGTGTTGACTGGTCAAATCAGATGTGGTTCAGAGCGGATACATTATTATTGGCAAATGAGTTGAAAGGATTGGGTGATGTTTATCCTTTTGTCAATAAACAAATATTTGAAGGTAATAATACCATATCAATTCAGAAAGCTACAGAGTTAATAAGAGAGATTGCAGAAAAAGAAGGGTTTGAGATGAAAGAGGGTAGGGTAGAAGAGATATGGAATGAATTTGAATTGAAAGACTTTGATATGAATCGAAATATTTTGAGAAGTGAAATGGCAATTTTGATTGATCAGATATTAGATCCTTTCAATAATAAAAAAGTAGATATTACAGGACAATATATTCAATAGGTAATAATAATATAAGTGTTAACTGCTGTTTTAATTAAACTAATATGAAAACATTAGATCGAAGAGATTTTCTAAAAAAAGCCACATTGGCTAGCGCATCGGCTTTGACTGTACCAACTTTGTTTGAATCTTGTACTTCAAAAGTTAGTGCTAGTACGGTAATGGCAACTGATGATTTAGAAAGTAAACTTATTGTTCCTAAAAACAATGGTTTGAAAATTACCGGAACTTTTTTGGATGAAATATCACATGATATTCCACATCAGAACTGGGGTGAGAAAGAATGGGACTTGGATTTTCAGCACATGAAAAATATAGGAATTGATACGGTAATAATGATCCGTTCTGGTTATCGTAAGTTTGTCACTTTTCCTTCTCCTTATTTATTGAAGAAAGGTTGTTATATGCCTTCCGTTGACTTGGTGGATATGTTTTTACGTTTAGCTGAAAAGTATGGAATGAAATTCTATTTTGGACTATACGATTCGGGTAAATACTGGGACACAGGGGATATGACCTGGGAAGTGGAAGATAACAAATATGTAATTGATGAAGTTTGGGAAAATTATGGTTCCAAGTATAAAAGTTTTGGAGGATGGTATATCAGTGGTGAAATAAGCCGGGCAACGAAAGGGGCGATTGGTGCTTTCCATGCATTAGGAAAACAATGTAAGGATATATCTAATGGATTGCCTACTTTCATATCTCCTTGGATTGATGGAAAAAAAGCAATCATGGGAACGACAAAAATGACTAAAGAAGATGCCGTTTCTGTACAACAACACGAAAAAGAATGGGATGAAATTTTTGATGGAATTCATGATGTGGTAGATGCATGTGCATTTCAAGATGGGCATATTGATTATGACGAATTGGATGCGTTCTTTTCTGTCAATAAAAAATTAGCAGATAAGTATGGTATGCAATGTTGGACAAATGCCGAATCTTTTGACCGTGATATGCCTATTCGTTTTCTACCCATTAAGTTTGATAAACTTCGGATGAAGTTGGAAGCAGCTAAACGTGCCGGATATGATAAGGCTATTACTTTTGAATTTTCTCATTTTATGAGTCCGCAATCAGCCTATCTGCAAGCAGGTCATTTATATGACAGATATAAAGAATATTTTGAAATAAAATAAATGTGATGAAGTCTACAATCAATATTGGTTATCTTATATTCCTTTCTGTTGTGGCAGCATTGGGAGGCTTTTTGTTCGGATATGATACCGCAGTTATATCGGGAACAATTGCCCAAGTGACTCAACTTTTTCAATTAGATGCACTACAACAGGGATGGTATGTAGGATGTGCTTTAGTGGGTTCTATTGTAGGTGTTCTTTTTGCTGGAATCTTAAGTGATAAGTTAGGAAGAAAACTTACGATGGTTATATCAGCTGTGTTGTTCTCCACATCAGCTCTAGGATGTGCTCTATCAGCCGATTTTGCCCAATTGGTAGTTTATCGGATTATAGGTGGAGTAGGAATAGGGGTTGTGTCCATTGTTTCTCCTCTTTATATATCAGAACTAGCTGTAGCGCAGTATAGAGGACGTTTGGTGTCATTGTATCAGTTGGCTGTAACAGTTGGTTTTTTGGGAGCTTATTTAGTTAACTATCAATTATTGGCATGGGCGGAGAGTGGTACGCAATTAAGTGTGGATTGGTTGAATAAAATATTTATAACTGAAGTATGGAGAGGCATGTTGGGTATGGAAACATTGCCGGCAATCTTATTCTTCATTATCATATTTTTTATTCCGGAAAGTCCCCGCTGGTTAATCGTGCGTGGAAAGGAATTGAAAGCTGTAAATATATTAGAGAAAATATATAATTCGATTACAGAAGCGAAAAGTCAATTAAATGAAACGAAATCTGTGCTGACCTCTGAAACAAAATCGGAATGGTCTTTATTGATGAAGCCTGGAATCTTCAAAGCTGTTATTATCGGTGTGTGTATTGCGATTTTAGGACAGTTTATGGGTGTGAACGCAGTACTTTATTATGGCCCTTCTATCTTTGAAAACGCAGGACTTTCAGGAGGAGATTCTCTTTTTTACCAAGTTCTGGTAGGACTAGTCAATACTTTGACCACCGTTCTGGCTCTTGTCATCATCGATAAAGTAGGCCGCAAGAAGCTGGTATATTACGGAGTTTCGGGCATGGTTGTTTCTCTGATTCTCATCGGCCTGTACTTCCTCTTCGGAGATTCCCTGGGAGTATCCAGCCTCTTCCTGCTCGTTTTCTTCCTGTTCTATGTATTCTGCTGTGCTGTTTCTATCTGTGCCGTGGTGTTCGTACTCCTCTCGGAGATGTATCCCACCAAGGTTCGCGGACTGGCCATGTCGATAGCAGGATTCTCCCTGTGGATCGGAACGTACCTGATCGGACAGTTAACCCCCTGGATGCTCCAGAACCTTACCCCCGCCGGAACATTCTTCCTGTTCGCCGTTATGTGCGTGCCGTATATGCTGATTGTCTGGAAACTCGTGCCGGAAACCACCGGAAAGTCGCTGGAGGAGATTGAAAGATACTGGACCCGTTCGGAACAGTAAAACAAACAGACCTTAATAACAATAAACTAACAACAGGACAGTAGAAATAGTTAGAGATGTTTTTTTGTATGGCCATTCAATAAACGTTATCATCTATATACCTATCCATGCTGTCTTATAATAGATAATATGATGGATTTTAAGAAATTAGCAAATCAATACAAGGATGAACTTTTGGACAATGTCCTTCCTTTCTGGCTTGAACATTCGCAGGACCATGAGCTTGGTGGTTACTTCACCTGCCTGGACCGTGAAGGAAAAGTTTTCGATACGGATAAATTCGTTTGGTTGCAAGGTAGAGAAGTATGGATGTTCTCCATGCTTTACAACAAAGTGGAGAAACGTAAGGAATGGCTGGATTGTGCCGTTCAGGGTGGCGAATTCCTAAAAAAATATGGACATGACGGCAATTATAACTGGTATTTTTCCCTTGACCGTTCGGGTAGACCATTGGTAGAACCCTACAATATCTTTTCGTATACATTCGCCACCATGGCTTTCGGTCAGTTAGGTCTTGCCACCGGCAATCAGGAATATGCAGACATTGCCAGGAAAACCTTCGATATCATCCTGTCTAAAGCGGATAATCCGAAAGGAAAGTGGAACAAGCTTCATCCCGATACACGCAATCTGAAGAATTTTGCCCTTCCGATGATCCTCTGCAACCTGGCTATGGAAATAGAGCATATTTTAGGGAAAGACTATCTGGAAAAAGCGATGAATACTTGTATCCATGAAGTAATGGACGTTTTTTACCGTCCCGAACTTGGTGGGATCATAGTTGAGAACGTAGACATCGACGGTAATCTGGTGGATTGTTTTGAAGGTCGTCAGGTCACTCCGGGACATGCCATTGAAGCCATGTGGTTTATCATGGACCTAGGCAAACGCCTGAACCGTCCGGAATTGATAGAGAAAGCCAAAGACACCACCCTTACCATGCTCAATTATGGTTGGGATAAAGAGTACGGCGGCATTTATTACTTTATGGATCGCAATGGTTGCCCACCTCAACAATTGGAGTGGGATCAGAAACTTTGGTGGGTGCATATTGAAACACTCATCTCTCTCCTGAAGAGCTATCAACTAACCGGAGACAAACAATGCCTGGAGTGGTTTGAGAAAGTACATGACTATACGTGGGAGCATTTCAAGGATAAAGAACACCCCGAATGGTATGGATACTTGAATCGAAGAGGTGAAGTATTGCTGCCACTCAAAGGAGGGAAATGGAAAGGGTGCTTCCATGTGCCAAGAGGACTGTTTCAGTGCTGGAAAACATTAGAAGACTTGATGAATTATAAATAACCCCTCGTTTTATTAACATTAATATTTAATATGGAGAAACAAATCACATGGAGTATAAGGTTTATAGCCTTATTCATCTGTTCGCTTTCTTTCTTAAACGCTCATGCTCAAAAAAACACGAACGTGAAAGGGACAGTGTATGACTCAAACAATGAACCGCTTGTCGGTGCTACTGTTAGTGTAAAAGGGAATTTGTCCAATGGTACTATTACCAATATTGACGGACAGTTTAACTTAAATGTACAAGACTTAAAATCAACTTTAGTCATTTCATTTGTTGGATATCAGACTCAAGAAGTTGCTTTGCAAGGACGTTCAGAGATTACTATCAGATTACAAGAAGATGCAAAAGCATTGGATGAAGTTGTGGTAGTTGGATATGGAACCCAAAAAAAGAAGTTCTTAATAGGTTCCGTTTCTCAAGTAGGCTCTAAAGAGTTGACGATGGCTCCTCAAGCCAACCTATCCAATATGATGACAGGTAAATTACCAGGAGTAACAAGTGTTCAACGTTCCGGTCTTCCCGGAAACGACCAAACATCTATCAACATTCGCGGTTTAGGCACTTTTTTAGATTCAAGTCCCCTCATATTAGTGGATGGTGTCGAACGTATGTTGAATACAGTAAATCCGAATGATGTAGAAAACATATCTATTCTAAAAGATGCCGCCACAGCATCTGTTTATGGTTTGGCAGCAGCAAATGGAGTTATCTTGGTAACAACCAAGAAGGGTACTGAAGGTAAAGTTACGCTTTCATATGACGGTTCTGTAACTTTCCAAAAAAACACAGCCATGCCTGAAATGTTAAATGGTCCTGACTATATCTATTGGTATAATAAAGCTAGTGAACTTGATGGTAATGGTCCGTATTACGGAGCTGATATTCAGACAAAAGTTGCTAATAACTATGATCCGGAAGGTAAATATGGAAATACAAACTGGACGAAAGAAGTTTTCAAGAATCATGGTTTTACACATCAACATAATATTTCGGCTTCCGGTGGTAACAAAAACATCCGCTTCTTTACTAGTATAGGTATGTTAGATCAATCTGGTATCATCGAAAATGTGAATTATGATCGTTATAATGTCCGTTCTAATGTAGAAGGTAATATAACCAAGGATTTAACGTTCGAACTTAATATCTCCGGTTTCTATGAAGAAAAAAACTGGCCTGGAATTAGTACAAGCGCACAAGCCGAACAAAATCCAATTCAGCAGGCTGTTTATGCGGCTCCTATTATTCCCATTTATTATCAAGGAGAATACACAGCTTGGATTGGTCCTGGTAGTTCCACCACACAAAGCCCACTTGCAACATTGAGAAACAGCGGATTCCAGAAAAATCAAAGACATGAGTTTGATGGTACAATGAAAGTTAGTTATGCTTTTCCTTGGGTAAAAGGATTGAAAGCCTCCCTCGGTTTAGTTTATGATACTAGCTATTCGGAAGATAATGGTTTTCTGGTAGGATATAATGTTAATGCTTATAGCGCAGACTCAAAATCATACAATTTAATGCGTGCTTCTTCTACAAGTGAGAAAGGTAATTATACAAAGTCGGCCTCTTCTTTCAGAAGATTTATGGTCCGCCCGACTGTTGAATATGCAAATACCTTTGGCAAGCATGCAGTTTCTGCTTTATTCTTATATGAACAGACACAACTGAAAGGTTCTACAATGACAGGGAAGATGAGTGGTTATAACTTCCATGATCCGGTTGACCTTTCATTAGGTACTGAATTTGTATCCAATCCTACAGGCAGTCACAGTGATAAAGCTACCATTGGTTATGTAGGACGTTTCAATTATATTTTCGATAAAAGATACCTTGCAGAATTTGCTTTCCGTGTAGATGGATCCTATAAATTCGCTAAAGATAAAAGATGGGGCTTCTTCCCTTCTGTATCTCTTGGATGGGTAATCTCTGAAGAAAACTTTATGAAAAATAACATCTCTTCTATCAATTTACTAAAGCTTCGCGCTTCTGTTGGTGAATTAGGTAGTGATAATACAGATGCTTTTTTACATAGAAGTATTTTTAAGGTAGAGAAGAATGCGTATATATTCGGAGGAATTCCTTATGCGGGATTAGGTGCATCCAACTCTATTACTTCCAGCTTAACCTGGTCTACCACTCGCAGTTACAACATTGGTGCTGACCTGACAATGTGGAATGGATTACTAGGAGTAGAATTCGATTTATTTTATAAGTTAACAAAAGACATACAAGAAAGCCGGAGCGGCGGTTTTCCTCCTTCACTAGGTGGAAATTATGCCCAAAAAGGAAATACTGGCAAGATCGATAATCGCGGTTTTGAGTTGGTATTGAAGCATCAGAACCATGTTAATGACTTCTATTATAACATAACTGGTAGTGTGGCATGGGCTAGAAATAAAGTTTTATCGCGAATAGAGAGTGAAAGTACTCCTTGGTACCGGACAAATATAGGTGAACCTTTAGGACAAATTTATGGCTATAAAGCTATAGGATTATATCAAACACAAGAACAATTGGACAACCGTCCTTTCGTTGGCAATGGAGTTCAACGTTTTGGTGATATCATGTATGAAGATATTAATGGAGACGGTAAAATCACACAGGATGGAGACAAAGTTAAAATAGGCCACAGTACCTTACCAGAGTTAAACTACTCTCTATCTATGGATTTCAACTGGAAAGGATTCAATTTTAGTGCATTATGGCAAGGAGCCGCTATTGTAAGTTATACCCTGAATGGTACTTATAACCATGGTTCAATGGATAATACGGTCTATACACGACCATTCTACTCTGGAGGTAATGCTCCTTACTATCTGGTAGAAGATTCATGGACACCAGAGAATATTAATGCCCGTTATCCCAGATTAAGTGCCATTCATAATGGTAATAATGCGTATACCTCTTCCTGGTGGTTGGTAAATGGTAATTTCCTACGTTTGAAGAATTTGCAGTTGGGGTACACAATTCCTAAAAAAATACTTGCTAAAGCCAATATCGGACTATCCAATGTTCGTGTATACGTAGCAGGTACCAATCTGTTAACTTTTACAGATTTCAAATACTGCGATCCTGAAATGGCTATTATAAATAATGGTTATTATCCCCAACAAAAGAATTATAGTGTTGGACTAAATATCACATTCTAATTAAATCAATAATTATGAAAATAAAAAGATTATATCTATTAGGGATAGGGCTGATGTTTACGTCACAGTTTCTAACCTCATGCCATGATTTGTTGGAGAAAGATCCCACAGACTCATACTCAGAAACAGTAGCCTGGAGTTCGGAATCTTCTTTGGATATGTATGTGACTTACTTATATAAGCCTCTTAATGGCTTATCCAACTTTTCTTCTTTATCCTTAACCGATGGATATACCGATTTAGTAAAATATGGAAATGGAGTTCCACAGACATGGAGTGCTCATAATAAGATTCTGTTACAGCAAAATACAATAACATCAGATAATAACCCGATGTCATCATGGGGACTTTATACTGACATATTTAGAGAAAATGTATTCCTACGTAATGCCGGTATTTATGGCAGTAAGTTTAGTGAAGATTTTCTCAATATCCGTATTGCTGAGATTCGTTTTATTCGGGCTGTGAATTATGCACGAATGATTAGAATTTTCGGAGGTGTTATACTTCGTGATGAAACCAATGGAGTCGATTCAGAAGGGCAAAAAGATAAAGCGAGGGCAACTGAAGCTGAATCATGGGATTTTGTTCTGAAAGATTTGGAATTTGCTGCAAGACATCTTCCGAAAGAATGGGATAGTAAATGGGATGGGCGCCTAACTAAAGGAGCTGCGTATGCTTATATGTGTCGTACAGCACTTTTTGCAAAACGTTGGGATGTTGCTATTACCGCTGCTGATGAGATTAAAAAACTCAATAAGTATGACTTAATGGAGAATTATGAAGATGTATTCAAAGTGGCAGGTAATAAAGAAATTATTTTCGCTATAGCATACAAAATCCCAGATATGCCTCATTATTTTGATCGTTACTTTGCTCCTGACGGTAAACAGGGAATAAGAAGAGCTGTCCCAACAAGTGAACTAGTTGATTCTTACGATATGGCCGACGGAACTCCTTTCTCATGGAGTGGATCTATGGCTAATGATCCTTATGTTGGTCGCGAACCTCGTTTCTATGCATCCATTATATACAATGGAGCGACTTGGAAAGAAAAGAAAATCTATACTTATGTAGATGCTGAAAATGGTTTCGCTGCTTATAGAGATAACATGAATCCGGGCGAAAAACAAACAGTTACCGGATACTTTATCAGAAAATATCTACAAGAAAACAATGCTGATTTTGATGACAAAGGAAGCGATCAATTTTGGATTGAAATGCGCTATGCGGAGGTTTTGTTAAATTTGGCCGAAGCCTTGGCGGAACAGGATTATAGCAAAAATCAGGATGATGCTTTAAAAGCACTCAACGAAGTCAGAGAACGTGTTAATTTACCCAAACGCACTACAGAGGAAGCTCCGGATAAAGATTCATTTATGAAACTATTACGTAAAGAACGTATCTGCGAATTAGCGTTTGAAGGATTCCGTTATTGGGATTTACGCAGATGGCGTTTGGCAGGAGAAGTCATTGATGGTAAGCAGGCACATGGAACAAAAATCACCAAAAAAGACGACAATACTTATACCTACGAACAAGTGTCATGTGATGACAATATAAACCGCTTCTTCCCAGAACGCTATTATTTACTGCCAATTCCTGTAGATGAAATACAGAATAATCCGTTATGTGAGAATAATGCTCCTTGGTAATATTAAAAGATTATTATAGTTATGAAAAATTTCAAAGTAATTACATACATCCTATTAATGATAACATTTAGCTTTTCCTTTCCTTCTTGTGAAAAGCACGATGATATCCATTATCACTCTGATTGTAATATTATATCTATTATGGTTCGTGCTAATTCCCCGGAAGATGGTACTACTTACGATGGAGTCATATCAGAGAATGGAAATATAACTTTCGAACTCCCGGCAAAAGTAAAATTGAGTGAATTGTATGTAACGGCAAATTTGCCTGTAGCAGCGTTTGCTTATCCTTCATTGACGGGTGCTAAAGATTTATCTACTCCATTTAAACTAACTATTGTAGCAGGTGATGGAACGCAAAAAGAATATACTCTGGTTGCCAAACACCCGAATAACTAAAAAAGTAGATGTCATGAAAATAAAATATCATAATTGGTTTCAAGTTGCTATAATGGCAACAATGGTTGCATTTTCCTCATGCTCGGACGACCCTACATTATACTCTGATACTGATATAACCGGATTCAAAGTAAGATTGGGGGAGACTGTCCGAGAACTCCTCTTTAAACAGAGGTTTGTCGTTGTCCCTCCGCAATAGCCCCTGTTTGTAGCATGGTTTAACATTAGATATTCATGCTTCTCATTCATTTTTCTTATCTTTACCTAAGCTAAGAAACAGAGTTATGGCATATAAGAAAGGTGAAGAACGACAACAGAAAGTACTTTTCCCCGATTGCATAGACGACTATGTTGAGGAGGATGCTCCGGTTCGTTTGTTTGATGCATTCGTTGATAGTTTGGATATGGGCAAGTTAGAGTTTATACGGAACATTCCCAAAGCCACGGGAAGTCCCGGGTACGACCCTCGTGACCTGTTAAAACTGTATATTTATGGTTACTTTTACCAAGTGCGTTCATCGCGCAAGTTGGCCCGTGAGTGCAAATGCAACGTGGAGGTGATGTGGCTACTGGGCAAATTATATCCTGATTTTCGCACCATTTCCGATTTTCGCAAGGATAATAAGGATAGCATAACTAAAGTATTCAAGGAGTTCAATAAGTTCTGCATGGGGTTGAAGCTCTTCTCCAAGTCATACATATCTATTGACGGAAGCAAGTTCAAGGCTGTAAATGCCAAGGATAACAATTTTACGCTCAACAAACTTGACGACCGTATCAAACGTTTGGATGAACATATCACTTTATACATGGAAGAGCTTGACTCATGCGATCGGGAAGAAGGTCGCAAACTTTCCAGAGAAGAACTTGAGCACAAACTGAATGTCTGTAAAGAACGCAAAGCCCGTTACGAAGCATACCGCACTACATTAGAGGAGTCTAATGAAAAACAGATATCGCTTACTGACCCGGATGCAAGACTGATGAAAGCGAATGAAGGTTTCTGCGTAGGCTATAACATGCAGACGGCTGTTGACGCGGACAGCCACATGATTGCCGGCTTCCGGGTCACTAACAGTCCTACTGACCATGGCCAAATAACAAACGTAGCTACAGATGTGAAAAAAGACTATGGGATTGACATCCTTGAGACTACAGCAGACAAGGGCTATGAATGCCCCGAAGACCATACCGACGCACTTGCATCGGGCATTGTACCCAATGTCATCCGGCGTGACGGTGGCTGCACCGAGCAGGTTGAGTTTGAGTACATTGGAAACACCATAACCGATGAACAGAAAGTTAGTACCAACCCCGAGGACTTGAAGGCATGTCTTCAAGCCGGAGTAATTCCCGATGTCTACAACGGAATCTTAACTGATATGGAAATTGTTGAGGTAAAAAAGCGTACATTGCCGACATCCGATTCAGCAGTGCTGGACATGACTTCCGAACAAATGCGTGCCAAAGCTCTTGAAGGCTTCTTCGTTAGGGATGCCGAACGTAACCTTGTCTATTGTCCGCAAGGTGAGATTCTTAGACAGAAATCCATTAAACGAAACGGCAATATACGTTACTGCAACAAGTTGGCCTGCAAGAAATGCAAATGCAAGTGTACCATATCCAAGTTCAAGGAAGCGGACTTTAGTAAGGATGATCTAATAAAGGTTGCTGATACCCGAAGGAAACAAGATGCAGCAAATGACGGCAATGCGAATCTGAAACCAACAAGAATAACCGTTATGAAAAAGGTGGTACGCTATGTGCTACATCTTGACCAAAAGAAAATGGATAATCGCAAATGTTTGTCGGAACATCCGTTCGGGACAATTAAAAGAACGCTCGGATACTACTATTTTTTACTAAAAGGTTTTGCAAAAGTAGGTGCAGAGATGGGATTGCTCTGTCTATCCTATAACCTACGTCGTGCTATAAGTCTCAAAGGTGTACCCGCACTGCTTGCCGCACTCCGATAAAAGACTTGCCGAGGTGCACATCCTTACGAATATAGGTAATAACCACATTTTAAAGTGCATTTTAAGCTTCTAAAACCGATTATCATGAGAGAATTTATTCTTTCAATTGAAAAACAAATTCCACCAGATAGTCTCTACGACCTCAAATCCGCTGCAAGAATGCCATCCTACAGCGAAAATCAGAGTTCTCGGACGGTCTGGGGGGGGGAAGATAAACTAGTTCCGATTGTCCCATATATTGTGGGAAAGTATTCCCTTATATTATGGGAATTTGTTCCCACAATATGAGGGAATCTTTTCCCAGTTAGTAGGGAATGCTTTCCCACAATATATGGGACAAAAAGAATCTGTACTTCCTTGGTAATGGTTGACTAGTTGTTTCTTTATTCTTGTTATAGGTTGACTGGAAAGACACTATTTCATTTGATTGCTTTCTTAATGATTGGACAAACTAAATCAGCATATCTCATCATACCTAAATCTGTGAAATGAATACCGTCTATAGTAGCTTCCCCATCTTCTCCCAGCATCTTTTTGGAAGAGATAAAAAAGATATTCTTTTCATTTTCCTTCTTTAGCCGGTTTAATATCTCCTTTAATGTATCATTCTTTCTTTGCACTTCTTTAGCTATTCTTTCATCATAAAACGTATGAGTGAAAATAGGATCTTCTATAAAAACGACTGGCGTATCCGGATGTTTACTACGAATGATACGATAAAAAGTTTCCATCCGCTCTTTCATCTGTTCTACAGAAGCATTAGGCACAAAGTCTAAAACGAAAACACTAGCATCCACTTCCGCCATGACTCTTGCAACTTCAAGGTCAAGTTGTCCGTTACCGCTAAAACCAAGATTAATGCATTCTCGGTTCAACCTTCTTGATATAATATTGGTATGTGCCATTCCGGGACGTGAAGCACAGCCTCCTTGCAGGATGCTGGTTCCATAGAATACTATTGGTTTCTCACAAACCGGATAATTAATCTGAGGCTGATCAATGGAAGATAAAGAATCGACTCCTATAGACAGTGACACAAGTCCGTCATAAAGAGGAAGATATAGCATATATTCCCTTTCTTTGGGCTGCATATTGGCGATAACGGTAACTTGATTTGTTTTTCCTGTTGGTCGGGCACTGTTGACAAATCTCCATTGACCGTTCCCTTCCCAACAATATAAGTCAAGGCCTTTTATTCCCACATCAGTCATGTGATTCATGTGGTTATTAAAAAGATTCTCCCATTTCAATGCTATTCGGGTAGAGTTACTGCGAAATCGTATCGCCATTCCGGCAGAATTACGACTCAAGTTCCATAGAGGAGGGCGAGAAATGTTTTTGAGAGAATCCGGTAGCCTCTCATATCTTGCCCCTGTGTCTTGTGTTGCTTTTCCTAAAAGAGGAAAGCATGACGCATCATAGTACGTCAGTTGTTGTGCCTGCAACTGAATGCCGAACAGGCACAACATTGTGAAAAAAAAGAATTGTTTCATCATCTATTTAATTCCGACAGCGGTCAGCACTTTTCTTTGTTTGCCGTCACTGCCCTTAATGGTTTCTTTGCCATTGACCAGCATGCATGATGAACCGCCTCCATCCAGATTCAGCGCCTCTGTACATCCCAGGTCTTTCATTACTTTAGCTACGTTGGCAGTGGTCAGCCCCGCTACTCCTTCTGTCATGTTTCTGCCTTCGCACACAAAGATAATCATTTTTTTGTCAGTTGTTATACCAATTGCGGTGCGAGGTTGATTGGAAGCAGCAGAAATATCCAACATTTCTTCTACATACGTGTTTTTAATTTCTCCGGCACGCAGTAAAACTGTGACACCTCCGATACCGGTGGTAGCTTCCAGTGCTTTTGCACCGTTGGGAAAAGTAGATGACGGAGCTTGCAACGGATCCTTATTTATATCGTTATCAGCAGGGGCGGGATAGCAATAATTGATTCCATCGGATGCCTGATAAGTCCATGTCGTTTGAAATGTTCCGTCCTTCATCTGGCAGAAGGCTCCTAAAGTCGGATACCACATAGTTACCCAGTCTTTCGAATAATAGTTCTGATTAGGTGCCAGTATCTGCCCTTCACGGATCACTAGATTTTGCGAATAATAGAATCCGGCACTATAAAAAAACAATCCTCCGTTGATGACTACCGGTGCTTTGGAAGATTCATAAAACTCCGAAGGGGTGTATATTGATTTGCTTCCATATCCATTGGCTTCCTGTGAGAAAGCGATGTTGCCCAGAACTTCAAATTTAGCTTTGCTCATATCTGCAACAGCTATGTAGGCAATCGCCTTCTTTCCCGCCAGATTTTCCGGTGATTTATAGATATGAATATAGTCCGGAAGATTGCCGAAATTATCGGCTACCGTCCATCCTTGTGATACTATATCAGGATTCGATTCTTCCTCTTCAGTTTCCTGATCCCATTCCCACGGATGATCGGGATAGCTTTCTCCACATGAACATATAGAGAAGGCAAGCAGTGCTGTTGCTATAAAATACAGACGTTTGATTAACATGATTCAAGTCCTCCAAAAACATTTTAATTTAGTAAATAATATGGTTATTAATAAAGCCAGAGAAGTTACGATGACTCCCCGTAAAAAGCCCAGCCAGGCATTTTGATCCAGATAGGAAAGATAGGTTCCCAATCCTGCCAGATTCAATACAGGTAATACTACCAGCTGGGTGGATACGTATGCAATCATCGGATTCTGCCCTGCATATTCCAATGGACGGGTCAATCGGGACCAAGAATAAATGTCGCACATAATAGAAAATGCAATCATCGCCATAAAGGCAAGTCCCGATGCAAGGAAGTAATAACTGTACGTAGAAGGATCTTTCCGGATTCCCCCTTCGTATGCTTCAAAAGCCAGCCCTAATAATATCAGATAAGTTCCTGCTCTGAAGAGTTTATACCAATAACCGGTGTTTTTTCCTTCCACCTGCAAGAGAATGTAGAGAATGCATAGTATAGCGATTGTACCCACTAAATTGAGAACAAGAAAACGCATATAAAGTCCATATAAATTAAATACGATCAGTCCGATAGTCAATAAGAGTATCCATGGCATTCTTTTGCGTTCGTCTTTATTGTCGTTAACGGGTATCGTGCTTTTGCAGTGTAACCACTCGTGCAGATATTCTCCGGCAATGCTACCGGGAATTACGATAAACAGATACTTCAGATAGGAGAACTTATACATCCACGGCAAGGGCGAGAACGCCATCAGGCTATGATTCCATGATTCTGTGTTTTCATTTCCCAGGAACACTGCCATGATAAAAGGCAATATCGCTATACGAATCCATGGCTTATTGATTGTTAGTGTATAAATCAGTGAACCGAAAATGGCCATATTAGCCAATACCAAAATGATAATATTACTATAGCTCAGACTGAATGTCCGTCCATCGGCATAGTTGATATTCAGCAGCATGAACACTCCCGTTGCATAAGCTAGTATCTGAATCAGCATCCTTACGTATTCCGGCATTTTGAACGGAATCCTCATGAACATGGGAAACATCAAGGCAAAACCTCCCAATGCAATGAGCCATGAGCGGACATCCTGAGGAGAAGATACTACCCACGGATATATATGCTGAATAAAAATAGCGAAGAAAGTCAGCCGGAAACCTCTTAAAATGCTGTCGTATATCATTCTCCGGCGGGAGCTGCCCTTTCTGTATTTGTTACCTATTGAAAAAGGGAAGGCAGCTCCCATTGCAAACAGGAAGAAAGGAAACACCAGGTCAACCCAAGTGATCCCATATATAGAACCATCAAAAACAAAGTTGGAACGGGGACCTACCTGGGCATGATACATCCATCCGGGAAGCACTCCCCAGGCAATGCTGCCGGAGAGAACCATTGTCAGAATGGCATACCCACGCAGGGCATCCAGAGAAGAAGCTCGTGTACTGTTGTTATTCATAATTTTCGTTTTAATTAATGTATTACGACCCGAAATGGAGAAGCAGGTATTTCTGCATTATTGAAAAGATCACCTTCCATATAATTGCGGAAACAATAACGCACTTCTACAGGATGAGGCACCGAATCATTCCATACTTTCACACGGGCAGAACCATTGATTATTTCCGCTTCTGCCGGTACGATATTTCCCTTTTCGTCTACAAGTTCAAATCCCCTCAACTTTTGATTTTCAGGGATCAGTCCATCACTGCCATGTTCAAAAGTGATTTCTACTACATTCTCTTTCAATTGATGGCTTTTATACAAAGGACCTGCATACAGAAAACCTTCTTTGCCATAAGTCTTGGCAAGAGCCCAGTAAGCAAGGCGCTGACCGACTTTGATTTTGTAGGGAGGATGAATGAATTTTTCACTTCCTGCATCCGTTGTTGTGACCATACCAACATTAGGAACTTCCTGCATTAATTCCAGTTGGCATTGACGGAACCATGCACGATCAAGCCTATCTTTACCTTCTGCCTGCCATGGAGTGATCTGGACATAGTATACAGGCATTGCAGGGCTATGAAAGAATTCTCTCCACTGGGCGACCATTGCGGGAAAGAGTTTTTTATAAAGAGCGGGATCGGCAGAATTGGATTCGCCCTGATACCAGATGACTCCTTTAACCGGAAATCCTTTCCACGGATTTACCATTGCATTCCATAATAAAGTAGGTGTGCCCGCAGGCCAGTCGAACTTGGTTTGTCCAATATCCGGTAATTGAACTTCCGAAAATTGGGACAGTGTCTCTTTATCCATCCAAGTCTCTATCTTGGAAGCACTCCACGAGCAATGAATCAGTCCGACAGGAATATCCAATGAACGTTGCAGCAAGTCTCCAAAGAAATAAGCGGCAGCACTAAAGTCGCCGACTTCTTTCGGAGAAAGTTCCGACCAATGTCCCGTAATACCTTCTTCCTTAGGAGTCGTGCTCCAATCTCTTTTGACTGTAAACAAGCGTAATTCCCGTTTGGAGTCGGCAGTTACGATATAGGGTTGTGAACCATAAACCGGCTGTCCCCGAAAACCTCTGACTGGCATTTCCATATTCGATTGTCCGGAACAGAACCACACTTCTCCCAGTAAGATGTTCTTTAATGTAAGTGCTTCTCCGTCAGAGAATGTAATAGTATAGGGACCTCCTGCTTCCGGAGTAGGAAGTTGAATATTCCAATTTCCATGCTGGTCACTTCGGGTCGTTAGCTTCCGGTGATTCCATGACGCTTCAATCGTAATTTTACTATTGGCGGAAGCTTTACCGTGGAAGGTCACTTCCGATTGTTGTTGCAACACCATGTTATCACCCCAGATGGAAGTTAACCTGACTTTTGCCTGCATTCCCAATGGGAATAGCAGGCTGATAATCCATAGGCGGTATATGATATACTTCATGAATCTTTATTTAGAAACGTTTTGCTGATACACTTTACCGAAACGGTCTGTTACTCTGATCTCTATTTTAGCTTTCGGATTACGGGGAGTGGCGCGGAACATGTGTTCTGTACTTGCTGCTGATATCCAGCTCTGCATGGTGCTTTTCTTGTCTGTACATACTTGATGCGCATACGGGTCGACTCCGGTATATTGAGTCATGGTACCCATCACTTTTCCGTTTTCCAGCCATTCTACTTTCCACAGTTTATCCCAGTTCCAGACATTGGCAATAATATCTTTGGGGAATTCCTTAGATGTTCCTGCTGCATAGCTTCGAAACTGGTAGTCTTTCGGATGACCGGCACTTTTATAGTACCATTTCACCTGGTTGCCGTCTACTTCGTAGACTCCGTATCCCTGCGGGGTGCCATCAATGCAGACGTCCGCATGCCACCAGATACCACATACAGCAGCCGTATTGTGCTCCATTTGGTGATCGTTAAATACAATGTTCGAGTTAGAATGAAGATGGCCCGTCAGGAAGTGTGTTTCATAGCCATCCAATAATTGATGAACCGCCTCTGCATTGATCGTTTCTCCTGCCAACATGATATAGTCGTAATTAAAAGGTCTTTTCTGTTCCGTTATTCTCGTAGGGATATGCATTATGAAAAAGACTAATGTACCTTTAGGGACATAAGACAGATCTTCTTCCAACCATTTGAAAGTAGTTTCATCTACATAGCCGATATAGAAGTATTCACGTCCTACATAAAAGTTGTTGTTGATAACAATATAGTGGGCATTGCCTTTATTGAATGAGTAGTGGGTAGGGCCGAAATATCCTTCGAAAGTCCGGTACGACGTTTCATGAGTAGCTCCATTATAATTCATATCATGATTACCGATTGCACGATATATGGGGATATCCAATTTCTTTGCCTTATCGATATAAGGTGGAAAAAAAGTAGCTGGTGTGTCCCAAAAGAGGTCTCCACAATTCAGACCGAATACATCACGATCCGAATATTGATTGATCAACTGTTTGTAGTCATCAATGATGGGAGCGTACAGATCCCAATGCTCTTTCAGACCGGCTTGCACATCCGCCTCCAGCACAAACAAGTGTTTATTGTCGTTTTTAGGATTCTTCTTCAGACGGAAATTATACTCATTCGTCTTGTTCAGATCAATTTCCTGATAGAATCGGGGAATCGTTTGTTCACAATCCGTCAAGTATCCGGCAGGAGTCGTGATATATACAAAGCGTGTGTTTCCGAGATTGGGCAGATGGTAAATACCGTTCTTGTCTGTAGTGACACAACGCTGTCCGTCTGTCACTACCACATTGGCTATACCTTTGCCATCGCAAGTAACGGTTCCTTTGATCATTCGCGCTTCATCCAGCTTAGTTTCGTCCAGTGCTTCTTTTAGTTCGTCCCACCATCCGTTGCGGATAATGTGTACAATGTCGAAAATCATCACACCGTCCGATTCTTTCAAGTTCATACGGACTGCTTTCTGGAATTGGTTTACATCCCGTTTGTAGTCTTCCACATACAGACCGCCGCATACAGGCACCGCATCTTTCAGCAAGTATTTGGAATATTTGCAACCGCCTTCTACACATAAATATTCTCCGGTAGAAAACTCGCTGTCTGTTTCATTCTTAAATTTACCGGAAGATTTATAATAATCATCCAGCGTTACATTCCAGTAGTAATTGCCATTTGTATAGAAATCCAGTAACTCTGCAAAGCCATAATTCTTATAGTCAGGAGTAGCCCAATTGAAGTCCTTGCTGACATCATAATTGCGGCTTGCCCAGTTGACACCTACCTCAAAGTAAGTGGGATACCATGCACCTGTATAAGCAGCCAACATACATTCCGGCTTTATCTTTTTGATGGAAGTACGTACGTCTTTTATAAAGTTATATATAACAGAAGCTCTCCACGTCAACCATTGATGATAGTATGGACCACCCACGCGGTCTATGCCTCCTTCAGCATTAGGGCGCCACTCAAAAATATCCTCCGGAAACTTCTCTACTTTCTTTCCGATGAATTTCTCAAACATCTTCTTTGACTCAGGAGAAAAGTCCGAATCAATACAATCATATCGTGCACGATCAAGCATAATGCCGTCAAATGCATAATTCCGGACAACTTCTTTGATCACATCAATCTCATACTTCTGCACCTCTTTCAGTGCCGGATTCAGGAACATGGTAGGCTTTCCTTCTATTTCCGTTACAGGAAGCAGTCCTTTGCGCGGTACATAATTGATAGCCTGCCACTTTTTGTGTTTATCGAAGATGTCGCCACGTTTCACGATATTCTGTCCGTCAGCAAATATATTCATTCCGGCAAAGATGACCATATTGCGGGCATGGGCAGCTTCGATAAAGGTACCGATAAAGTCAAAATCCGGACGGTCGAAGTTTTTCCAGTTCTTTTTCTGTGCGGCATATTTGCTGGGATATAATACTTCACCCGTATTGTCTTTTATATCCAATACCAGATGCGTGATACCTGCTTCATGGCATTTGTCTACATAGTAGCGAATTGAATCGGGGTAGCTGAAGCGTTGGAAATTGGCCGAACAGTCTAACCACATTACTTTTGGCTTTCCTGAGGCAAATGCTAGAATGCCTATCCATAATAAAAGGGAGATAATTGAGAATCTTTTCATATTCATAGTGTATTCTTTCGATTTTACTTCAGAGCTCCTCCGGCTCTCATTCCGTTTTCAACTTCTTTCCATAATCCTTTGTTGATGATATGTACAATGTCGAATACCATCAGTCCGTCGGAATCTTTCAGGTTCATTTCTATGGTTGCGGATAATTTGGCGGGATTGTCATAGAATTGATCCACCAGAATACCACCTATAAATTTATTATCTTTCATGATATTGCGTAGTTTCTGACAAGAACCTTCAACGGAATACCACGTACCGCTTTGTGCCTGTGAATCTGTTTCGTTCCATACGCTCTTTTTGTTTTTCAGGGATTCTTCGATGGTGATATCGGTATAATAATTGCCGGTAGTATATAAGTCCATCAGTTCGGCATAACCGTAATTCTTATATTCGGAAGTAGCCCAGTCAAAATCTTCGCTCGGATCGTACTTCTTGCTCGCAAAGTTTACGCCTACTTCATAATAAGAAGGATACCATGCTCCGGTGTATGTACCGAAAGAAATATCCGGATTCACTTTCTTTACTTCATTTCGGGCACGCGCCATGAAGTCGTAGATGTTCTTGGTGCGCCATTCAATCCATTTTAAGAAATGTTTTCCGCGTTCGGGATAGTATTTATCATCCTCGTCCTTTTTCCATTCGAAGATGTCTTCCGGAAACTTTTCTACTTTCTGTCCGATATACGCTTCGAACTTCTGACGGGAGAGGTCTGAAAAGTCTGCCGTTATACCATCATAGCGTACACGGTCCAGCACCAATCCGTCCAAATCGGGATAACGTTTCACTAAATCCTTGAGAACATTCAATATATGTGTCTGAAACTCCTCATTGACAGGATTAACCATTGCCGAATATTTCTTCTTTTCGTTGGTGATGGAGGTGATTCCTTCCGGAGTGTATACTGTCGATGCCCATTCAGGATGCGTGGAATAGACTAATCCACGGTCGAAATAATTGTGTCCTGCGACAAAGACGTTGAGGGAAGCATGTACCTCTATTCCCAGTTCATGGGCTTTTTGGATGAAATGCCCTAAGTAATTGAAGTCTTTGCGTTCATATCCATGCCATTCACGCATTTTAGGAGCAAACTCCGTATCGAACAGCACTTCTCCGGTGATGGGACGTACATCGACGATAGCATGGGTGAAACCTAATGATTTTATTTTTGTCAGATAGTAATCAATGGAGTCAGGATTGCTAAAACGTTCAAAGTTTGCTTCCGCATCAAACCACATCAAAGCGGGCTTGCTATTTTCCACTTGGGTAGCCGAATTTTTGCATGCTCCAAATGTAATGATTAACAGACTTGATAAAAGTGCTATTGTTATTTTTCTCATACGATCATATTCTAATGTGTTGGTCATTCTTTTTTATTCAATTGCGAGTTTGATGCCTTCTTTGGCATATTGCCATTGATCGGCTTTTTTCAGATGAATCATGTCGAACAGAAAATATCCGTCGCAAACATTCATACAGGCCTTTACGGATTGTATGATTGCCTGATTTTCTTGTTCCTGAGTAGCCTGATTATTAGTATCCCAGTTTCCTACATCCGGACCTCCGGCTACAATGGGGCATTCTCCTTTTATTTTATCTTTAGCCAACGAACAGAACCCTTCCATAGTCCATTCCGTCGTGCCGTGCACCTTTAGCGGTGAAGCATAGGCACCGATCAGTATTTGATCCATACAGGCAGCGTAGCCGTAATTTTTATATTTGCTTGTCGCCCAGTTGTAATAACGTGAGGTATCATAAGTGGAAGCTGCCCAGTTGACACCTACATCATAATAGGTAGAATACCAACCACCTACATAAACTCCGAATTTGATGCCGGGTTTCACTCCTTTTACAGCAGTACGTGCTTTCTGCATAAAGTCATAAATCACTTTTGCACGGAATTCCAACCACTTAGTCAGATATTTAGGATAGGTGGCAGGAAGACTGGAAGCACCTGGTGCCAGAATGTCGTCCGGGTAGTTGGGGATTTTTATACCTCCCATGTAATTCTCGAATTGCTTACGGGATTCGTCAGAAAAATCGGCTTGCAAATTGAGGAAACGCCCACGGTCTAAGAATATACCGTCCAGATCATAACTTGCAAGATCCTTCAGCAAGTCACAAAGGAATGTTTGTACTTCCGGATGGGCAGGATTGAAAAACTTGGTACTTTCACTGGTATTCATTACGCTTGTAATCCCTACCTGCATGTTCATCTGTGTTGCCCACTCTGCCTTAGACTGGTCTCTATACAACAGTCCTGTGCCTCCGTCGATTTGATTTCCACCGACAAAAGTATTGATGGCAGCATGAATACGAAGATCCTGTTTGCGGGCTTCGTCAACGAAGGCCTGCAAATAGTCCCATGTTGCCGTTCTTTCTACTTTGGTATAATTGCTTCCGATCCAAGCATACATGAATTTGACTTGATCTACCAGATTCGTTTTAAATAGAACGTCTCCGGTAGTGGGACGTACGTCTACTACAATATCTGTGAAACCCGCATCTTTGGCTAAAGCCAGATCACGAGCTATATTTTCTTTGCTGTTAGCAAAATCGGGAAAGTTGGCAGCCGCGTCAATCCAGATATAACGGGGTTTGGAAGCGTTAGGATTCTCTGTCGGTTCTTCGTCTTCTCCTCCGCTGGTGTCTCCCCAATAATCTTTTGAGTCGTTGCCGCCACATGCCATGCACAAGCAGGCAGCTATTCCCCCCATAAATGCTTTTATTATATTTCTCTTAATATTCATTTTATACGACTTAATAGTTGAAGTAAGAAGCCTGTACCTGAAAGAGGTACAGGCTTCTTGCATAAAGATGGTATTTACATGTCGATACAGTCGCACTGTACACAACCTACATATCCATTGCAGAACATGAAGTAGATGTACATATAATAACCGTCATCTGAAACTTTCAATACTACATCACCACAATAATTACCGTTTGTGTTTCCAAGAATCTTAGACCCATAGTTTCCATTGATTCCCAGACCGGTACTTCCGAAGTCAATAGCCTGAGTTCCTAATGAACCTGATGAAAGATCGAACACGTATATGTTGTCAGCAGTTCCCCAACTCCATGGATTTACCAGATTTGAAGCTACATATTCCACCTTATTAAATACAGCATGATCAACTGCATTTGGTACGTAGTTTCCATCAAGTGCCACTCCCTTGTTCTTGATTGAATTGGTTTTTCCATCCATCCAGCATAGGTTGCGTGGTTCGGCATAGAATGTAGTAAAATAATCACTGGTCGGATCTGTCGGATCAGAGTAAATGACATCGGCATTTGTTCCCCAGCCACCTATTCCTTGTGCTGTAATAATATCCGGCGTCTGTGATTTAAGTACACCATTTTCTACCTGCCAACGGGCAAACTGTCCTGAAGTAGCATAGATAGGAGCGGTTATAATAGCATTATTGTTCAGACTGCCAGATACTGACAGTTTTCTACCCATAGCCAGTGAAGTAGTAAATTCTATGTATTTTTCCGGTGCTTGGTCTACTCCCGAGGCTTTCCATACGGTAAAGGCTGGTCCAGCATTTGGAGTCAGATTCGTGAACAGGATATTACCGTCCTTGTCTGATGTTGTATAGAAGTTTGTCAGACTACCTGCAAAACTAATATTCATTGTCCCTGCTTTTTCTCCATTCTTGGCGTTCAGGTATATAGGATTTTTGGCGCGTTCATTAATAACTACATAATCATTTGTTACAGCAATACCAGTTGTCATATCAGAACTTGAAATACCTATGTCTGTAAGTTTCTTAGCCCAAAGCAGTTTAGCACTGTTGGCACGGATCCCTGCTGCAATCTTTTCCGGGATTTCTTTCTTGACTGTATACGTAGACTTAGTTGTGCCGTTTTGTGCGGTCACGGTAATTTTCTGGTCTTGGTCGTAATTCAATGCGACTGTTCTTGGATCAGGCGAGATCGTTGCTCCGTGAGAGATCGATACATCTGCTAATACTTCACCTATACTTTCCAGGCTAATCAGAGAAATCGTTTTGGCATTTTCGTTGATTATACCTGATAATCCCAAACTTGTAAGATTGAACTTCGTGATTGTACACTCATTACTTTTACGGATTTCTGCCACAACTTTATATTCGGTACTTGTGCCGGTCTGGTCTTTCACTGTTATAAAGTTATCCTTCGTCATATCCATAAATAATAATGTAGGATATACATATACATTATTGTCCAGATCAGCAATCACACGCATTTTTTTCAGATCAGACAGTTGCAGGACATTGTCCGAAAGTTGGGGATAGTTATATGGAAATACAACGGTAATCACATGATTGGTATAATCTATCTCACTGGTGAAACTATTGTCATCACTGTCATCATCGGGGAAGGATGCAGTTAAATTATTGATGATGTTCCTTTCAACAGTCGGATTGAATTCTTCAGGGCTATGGCATGCGCTTATACCCATCAGAAACGCAATGACTGAAATAATTGATAATATTTTATTTTTCATTGTATTAAGCTTTTAGTTATTTCCATTCATCATATTGCTCAATTAACGCATTATTCTTTATTTCAGAAGTCGGCACCGGTAAAACGTATAACTTCTGTGGGAACTTACGATCTTGTCCGTCGCAATCAATGTATTCGTACGTACCGTTCGTAATCTTAAGACCATGGCAGCGATAGTTGTTATATTCAATGTGTGCCAGTCTCCAACGGCGCATATCCCAGAACAGATGTCCTTCGTATGCAAGCTCAATCTTACGTTCGTTGCGATAATCATTGAACCATGCTTCACCACTGGAAGATTTGCCCGGCAGATTTACTCCCTGACGTCCGCGGACGCGATTCATTAAGGACTGTGCTTCAGTGGTTTTGTTAAGTCTGTATGCTGCCTCAGCCTTATTCAACAGAACTTCGGCAAATCGGATTTCTACCCATGCCTGAGAACTTTTGGTTCCTTTGACGTCAATCAGTTTCTCATCCAACAGTTTACGCAGGAAGTAACCGGTTGTTGTTTTACCATAGGAGTATGACTGTTCACGATAAGCCATGAAAGCACCGTTTGTTCCACCTACGCTACAATCCATCACTCTGCCTTTCCACGTACAGCCACGATAAATAATAGTAGCCGCAAAACGAGGTTCCAACTGATCATAAGGAGGTTCTTTGGTGGTAGTGCCGTGCCATTCGGACCAGTCTACTTTATTTCCGTTTTTATCTTCATAAGATTCTACCATTTCCTGTGTCGGAGTACCTAGTGCACCAAAGTCGTAGCCGTCACATTGAGGGACGTAATACTGGTCGAAGGTATGATTCGGACCACTGTCTTTATTGTAGTCAAATTCCAGAATTGCTTCTTTATTGTTGCCTTTCCAAGCATCTGCATAGTTGTCCATCAAATCATACAACTGTAACTTTTCTACTTCATCAGCTGCATCATAAGCATCCTGCCAACGCTCAGCATATAGCATAGCACGTGATTTCAATGCGTAAGCCGCACCTTTTGTCACCCGTCCTTTGTTTGCTGCATCCCATTCTTTAGGAAGATTGGTTGCCGCAAAATCCAGGTCATCTGCAATGAATTGCCATGTTTCCGCTGCCGTGCTGCGTGCTTTGTCGTTAGAGGTAGGGAGATCGTCATACAAAATGACTCCGCCATGCCGTTTGGCTAACTGAAAATAAACATAAGCACGGAAGAAGCGTACCTGAGCTTCCCATTTCAGATTCTTGTCATCTGAGAATGTAGAGTATTTCTTCTGCATAACCAGAAACTGATTCATCTGGCGGATATTGCCATAAGCCAAATCCTTATCCCAAATGTTGTAACGGCATCCGTCCGGACTGATAACATCCGGATTAGTTACGTAGTTGTTCGGATGTCCGGCTCTGTCTCCTAAAGCTACTGAACCGTATTTGAATGTCTCGGTCAAACTTTCCGTTAAACTTCCCGAGAACTGGGCTTCACCAAATTGTCCGTATTTGTTTAGATATGTGTAGAATGCATTGACGTATTTATCCACGTATGCTTCATCTTGCCAAACAATTTCATCACTAACGGTCGAAGTTTGCTTCACACCGTCCAGCCAGTCATTGCACGAACTTATACTAAAGCCTAGTGCCAGTGCTAATGATACATTTAATAATATTTTTTTCATGTGCTTCCGTTTTTTAGAATGTTAGTTTTACACCTAGCGTATATGTTCTCTGTTGCGGATAATAACCATTGTTCACTGCCGGTGATTCCGGGTCGATGTTGTATTTGGTAAGTCCGCTGAAGGTCAACAGGTTATATCCTTCCACATAAAGTCTTAGTCCTTCTATGCCTGCCGGATTCAACCACTTTTTCGGGAAGTTGTAACCTATCTGTGCAGTCTTCAAGCGCATATAGTTACCATTCCTGTACCAGAAAGTTGAAGAGTATCCATTGTTGTTGCTCGGACCTGTGATTTCCAGACGTGGAAATTCCGCGTTAGTATGTTCAGGTGTCCATGAGTTCTCTACCAGGAAAGTCGGTGAGTTTCCACCATGATAGAAAGGCTTCGTAAATGAAGTATTATCTTGTGTACCTTCAGAACCGACAGATGTATACTGGCCTGTCAGTGCAACTACATTGCCCAATCCCCAAGAGAATAATAAGTCAAAGTCAAATCCTTTCCAATTACCGAATAAATTCAAAGAACCGGTATGTTTCGGAGTAGCACTTTTGCCTACATAACCTTGGTCTTGTGCCGCTGTAATAATACCATCACCATTTCTGTCTACATACTTAATGTATCCCGGCAATGCCTTATAACCTTTAACTGTTGCTGAATTTGCAATCTCTTCTTCGCTCTGGAACAGACCATTTGCGATAAAACCATATTTAGAACCGATTTGCTTTCCTGTCAAACGCTGATATTCAGGAGCATTGTCGGAGTCGCCTACATACTTCAGCCAACGGCCGTATGCATACGACCAGATCAACTTGGCACCATAATTAAACTTGTTGATATGGTTATAATGAGTCAAAGTAACGTCGAAACCTTTATAATCAGTCTTGTTCACATTGCCGGAACTGAAATAATATCCACCTCTTGAAGGCGCGTATGCTCCGGTCACAGTGGCAAGTTTATCATATTCATATTTATAGAATACGTCAAATTCGACTCCTAACAAACCATTCCACATCGTTGCATCGACACCGACATTATAGTTCAGGCACTGTGCCCACGACAAGTTGGGATTACCTAATACGGAAGCATACATCATGGTCTGACTGCTGCCGCCAATGACAACTGCATTTTTGATAATTCCCATTGTATTTCTCCATTGGAAGGCACTTACGCCGCTGGTAGCTGTTTTACCAATACCGGCTCTCAGTTTCAGATTATTGACCCAGGGAGCATTGAACCAACTTTCATTGTTGAGTCTCCAACCTGCAGAAACACCGGGCAATGTTACCCAACGTTTATTCATACCTCCAAACAGATAACTACCATCGTGACGAAGAGAAGCCTCCAAATAATACTTATCATCATAATTATAGTTCACACGACCTACGAAACCTGCCACTCTGGTATGTCCGCTATATCCTCCGATAGAGGGGAATTTTTCGGCTCCGTTTCCTGTCTTATTCGTGATCTGATTGAGTTCATCCAATTGGATAAAGTCCAGCCCATAACCGGTAGCACTTAACGCATTACTCTTGTTTTCACGGGTTTCTGCCAGGAACATAGCTCCTACAGCATGTTTCCCGAACTTATTGTCATACGTCACACTTGACTGTGTGGTGAATGTATATCCGCGCGAAGCAGATTCACTCAGGCTGATTGAATTGCCCGATGCATCAGTGCCTTTATAATAAGTTAATGAAGTGCTTTCAATAGTTGGAAGATTCATGATCATTACTTCATAAGGATTGCTGAAAATCTTGCTGAAGTTATATGTCAGGTCATAAGCCCCTTGAAATTTGAAACTTAATCCTTTCAGCCAAGGTGCGTCATATTTCAGACTGAAATTGGACTGGATATAGGAATAGTTGGATTTGCTGTATCCGGATTCATTGATAGATGCCACCGGAGCTATCGGAGAGGAAGCCGTCGGAGTGGATACATTGTATGTTTTTCCTTCATACTCGTACGTATCAGGTACGTAAGGCAGGGCACGAATGATTTGTTGCGGAACATTATGCCAAGCATTCGGATCGGCAGAATAGCGCGGCGAATCTCTTTTCTCAATACGGCCGGATACTCCTAAAGTGAAGGTGAGGCTTTTGGTTAACTTTGCATCGATATTGGAACGAAGATTCAAGCGGTTGTAGCCATAGTTGTCTATGTTACCATTCTCATTCAGATAGCCGATGGATGCAAAGAAACGCACTCTGTCGCTACCTCCGGTTGCTGAAATGTTATGGTGTGTACGAGTACCGGTGCCATATAGCTTATCATACCAGTTTGTGTTTCCCCAACCGTCAACTCCGTCTTTCATCTTCTGCACCATCTCTGCTGTAAATACCTGAGAGTCTCCTTGCAGTTCGCGTGCTTTATTATACCAATAAGCATAACTGGGTCCATCCAGCCATTCCTGTTGTTCCGCATTCTGGCTGAAACCGACAGAACCTGTATAAGTGATAGACATCTTTTCTGCCTTACCCTGTTTCGTAGTAACGATGAAAACACCATTGGCGTCCAAACCGTAAACGGCTACCGCCGAAGCGTCTTTCAGGATAGATACCGATTCTATTTCGTTAGGGTCCAGTCCGTTAAAGTCGGCTGATGTACGGCGGATTCCATCAATTACGTATACAATGCCCGTTTGTCCGCGCATGGTCAATGTTGCGTTGTCAGATCCCGGCTGACCACTGGATTGTACAGCTGCCACACCGGCAATACGTGAGCCAACTACGTTACTGATACTCATTGTCGGAGCTTTCAGCAATTCTTTGTCCGATACGGTAGAAACTGCTGCGGTGATGCTTCCACGTTTTTGAGTACCGTATCCCACAACAACTACTTCATCCAGCGAAGCAACATCATCTTTCATAGTTACTGAAATGAAACGCTGGTTGTTTACTTTGATGTCCTGTGTATTCATGCCAACATAAGAGAATATCAATACATCATTATTTCGGGCATTGATACTGAACTTTCCATCCAAGTCTGTGATAGTACCGCTGGTTGTACCTTTTACAGTTACAGATACTCCAGGTAATGGTTCGCCACTACCATCATTGACTGATCCTTTTATTACGTTTTGTGCCATACAATTGAGTGTGCACATGAACGCAATAAATAATGAGGTGATAAACCTCGGATTCCATTTGATTCTTTTTTTCATTGCATTACAATATTAGATAGGTTTATAGAATAAAGTGTTCACAATATCGTTCGTATAAGTGACCGGCTTGCAGATAAGCCGAATTAGGGCTCATGAAATGAGAAAACTCAAACGTGATTGCATTTTCCATTCCCGCTCTTCGCGCAGCGTCCAGTTTCAACAATAGCTTTTCCCATTTAATGGGCAGGAAACGAATGGGCATGTCCCGGTCAAAAGATTCGATATTGGTCCAGCATTTCATATTATATTTATCAGCCAGTTTTTTGTTAATAACCAGATAATCATATAATTCATGATAGTCTACCTGACCATCCTGAAATGCCATGATATCGACTGCTCCCTTTACATTATCCAATATTTCGTCCCATTCTTCTTCGTGTTCTTTCACTGACAAAGCTTTGTCGCCCGCCATAACCTGGTCTGTCTTCACTCCATGTATGTATGGAGAAACTAAAGTTGTCAGATTGCCGGAGACACTCTTGGCGTGCTTTCCGACTTCCGCATAAATCTTAGACATGTTTTTCGTCCGGCGGCTGATTTCCTGAGATAAATACCATCCCTGGAAAGATTTATGATGACCATATTTCTTCCATACTTCATCAATCAGAGCCATGTTCAAGTCTATTTCTTTCTGAAATAATCCTTCCTGCCAGTACTTCCCGGAATCGTACATACCAAAATAGAAAGCCATGTCGTATTTATCGGCCAGTGTCAGAAACATTTCGACCAGGTCTACAGGAGGATAATACACATCTTCTTTTCCCAGCAGGCATTGAAAAGGAGAAGCAATCCATTTACCAAGACCGGCACGAATCAACACTACGGTATTGATTCCCATCTTTTTCATGGCTTTAAAATCCTTATCCCATTCTTTTGTACCCCAATTCTGATGCGGAATATCCCAACTGATTTCGTCTAGAAAAGTTGCTTTTATGGGCATCCCTTTCAAGGCATTGGGAGTGACAAATGTCTCAAATATTTCTTCTTTGCCGGATGCTGTCCTTTTGGTGGGAGTGCATGCCGTCAGAAGTTTGCTGCCTGCTAGCAATGAACATGTGGCAAATGCGGTTTTTAGAAAATTACGTCGTCCTTCCATATCGTTTTATTTAAATAAGGAGTTACAAATTTTCCAAAACTTTCCAGCACTGATACAATCCTCTTGGCACATGGAAACATCCTTTCCATTTTCCTCCTTTAAGTGGCAGCAAGACTTCTCCTCTTCGATTCAGATATCCATACCATTCAGAGTATTCTTTATCCTTGAAATGTCCCCACGTGTAGTCATGTACTTTCTCAAACCACTCCAGGCATTGTTTGTCTCCCGTTAACTGATAACCTTTCAATAGAGAAATAAGCGTCTCAATATGCACCCACCAGAGTTTCTGATCCCACTCCAATTGTTGGGGCGGACAACCATTGCGGTCCATAAAGTAATAAATGCCGCCGTACTCTTTATCCCAACCATAATTGAGCATGGTAAGGGTGGTGTCTTTAGCTTTCTCTATCAATTCCGGACGGTTCAGGCGTTTGCCTAGGTCCATGATAAACCACATGGCTTCAATGGCATGCCCCGGAGTTACCTGACGACCTTCAAAACAATCCACCAGATTACCGTCGATATCTACGTTCTCAACTATGATCCCACCAAGTTCGGGACGGTAAAAAACGTCCATTACTTCATGGATACAAGTATTCATCGCTTTTTCCAGATAGTCTTTCCCTAAAATATGCTCTATTTCCATAGCCAGGTTGCAGAGGATCATCGGAAGGGCAAAATTCTTCAGATTGCGTGTATCGGGATGAAGCTTGTTCCACTTTCCTTTCGGATTATCCACTTTAGACAGGATGATATCGAAGGTTTTCCTGGCAATGTCTGCATATTCCTGATTGCCGGTGGCAAGACTTAACTGACCGAAAGCCATGGTAGCAAATGTATATGAAAAGATATTGTACGGTTCTACCAATGGTCTACCCGAACGGTCAAGGGAAAAATACCAGTTATAATTGCCGTCATGTCCATATTTTTTTAGGAATTCGCCACCCTGAACGGCACAATCCAGCCATTCCTTACGTTTCTCCACTTTGTTGTAAAGCATGGAGAACATCCATACTTCTCTACCTTGCAACCAAACGAATTTATCCGTATCGAAAACTTTTCCTTCACGGTCCAGGCAGGTGAAGTAACCACCAAGCTCATGGTCCTGCGAATGTTCAAGCCAGAAAGGAAGGACATTGTCCAAAAGTTCATCCTTGTATTGATTTGCTAATTTCTTAAAATCCATCATATTATCTATTATAAGACAGCATGGATAGGTATATAGATGATAACGTTTATTGAATGGCCATACAAAAAAACATCTCTAACTATTTCTACTGTCCTGTTGTTAGTTTATTGTTATTAAGGTCTGTTTGTTTTACTGTTCCGAACGGGTCCAGTATCTTTCAATCTCCTCCAGCGACTTCCCGGTGGTTTCCGGCACGAGTTTCCAGACAATCAGCATATACGGCACGCACATAACGGCGAACAGGAAGAATGTTCCGGCGGGGGTAAGGTTCTGGAGCATCCAGGGGGTTAACTGTCCGATCAGGTACGTTCCGATCCACAGGGAGAATCCTGCTATCGACATGGCCAGTCCGCGAACCTTGGTGGGATACATCTCCGAGAGGAGTACGAACACCACGGCACAGATAGAAACAGCACAGCAGAATACATAGAACAGGAAGAAAACGAGCAGGAAGAGGCTGGATACTCCCAGGGAATCTCCGAAGAGGAAGTACAGGCCGATGAGAATCAGAGAAACAACCATGCCCGAAACTCCGTAATATACCAGCTTCTTGCGGCCTACTTTATCGATGATGACAAGAGCCAGAACGGTGGTCAAAGTATTGACTAGTCCTACCAGAACTTGGTAAAATAGCGTGAATTCTTAGAATTTACATTAAAATAGAGAAGCACTGCCGGAAAATCCGGCATTGGCAAATGAAAGTTTGCTGACTACATAATAATATATAGTAGAAAAGTTTTATCTTTACCGCGTTAAACTAACTAATACCCCCATTATGAGAAGAATTTATTATTTACTTTTCCTTATCTTCTTAGGATATTCTTTTGACGTAAAAGCTTCAGACACAGTGTTTATCCATGAAACACAAATCCCGGTTTTGATAGAGCGGCAAGACAATGTTCTGTTCTATCTTCGGTTGGATGCAAAGGAAAGCAAGAAGCTCGATGAAATCATTTTAGATTTTAGTAAAAGTACGAATCTGTCTGATATTCGGGCAATCAAACTCTATTATGGAGGCACAGAGGCGTTGCAGGACAAAGACAAAAACCGCTTTGCTCCAGTAGAGTACATATCCGGCTACCGTCCGGGCGGGACACTGGCTGCTAATCCTTCCTATTCGATCAAATGTGCGGAGGTGGGAGCTTCAGAAAAAGTAGTATTAAAAGGTAATTACAATTTATTTCCGGGCGTAAACTTTTTTTGGATCAGTTTGCAGATGAAGAAAGATGCCTCCTTGCATACTAAGGTACTCTCTGATTTGCGTGCCGTTAAGGTAGATGGAAAAGAGCTATGTTGTAAATCTGTTTCTCCAAAGAATATCGTTCACCGGATGGCAGTCGGAGTTCGTCATGCCGGAGATGACGGTTCTGCTTCCTTCCGTATTCCCGGGTTGGCGACTACCAATAAAGGAACCTTGTTGGGCGTGTATGACGTTCGATACAACAATAGTGCCGATTTGCAGGAATATGTCGACGTGGGTTTGAGCCGTAGCACCGATGGAGGAAAGAGTTGGGAGAAGATGCGTCTTCCGCTTTCGTTTGGCGAGTATGCTGGTTTGCCCAAAGCACAGAATGGGGTAGGGGATCCCTCTATTTTAGTAGATGCAAAAACGAATACCGTCTGGGTGGTTGCCGCATGGACGCATGGCATGGGTAATCAGCGCGCCTGGTGGAGTTCCCATCCGGGAATGGACCTGAATCATACGGCACAGCTGGTATTGGCAAAAAGCACAGACGATGGTAAATCCAACGCAATTTATAGACTCTACCCGTGTTCCGAATGCAGGAATCATGTATAGCAAAGACCGGGGGAAAACATGGAAAATGCACAATATGGCACGAACCAACACAACGGAAGCGCAAGTGGCGGAAATAGAACCGGGAGTGCTGATGCTGAATATGCGTGACAATAGAGGAGGAAGCCGTGCTGTTTCCATAACGAAAGATTTGGGAGAAACATGGACAGAACACCCCTCTTCACGCAAAGCACTTCAAGAGTCGATATGCATGGCTAGTCTGATTCATGTAGATGCCAAAGACAACATATTAAATAAAGATATCCTGCTGTTCTCGAACCCGAATACAACCAAAGGACGTAATCATATAACAATAAAAGCAAGTCTGGACAAAGGACTTACTTGGTTGCCGGAACATCAATTAATGCTCGACGAGGGAGAAGGATGGGGATATAGTTGCCTGACAATGATTGACAAGGAGACAATTGGTATTCTGTATGAAAGCAGTGTCGCACACATGACCTTCCAATCGATAAAATTGACAGATATAATAAAGGAATAAAGAGACTGTCCGGAAAGCTCGAAGATTTAAATCTATGCTTACGGTTTATAGGTAGCAAGATTTAGCTATAATGAAAAGGATTTTAGCTATAACGAAAAAAGATTTAGCTATAATGAAAAAAAAATTAGCTATAATGAAAAAAATCTAGCTTACATTTGAGAGACCGAGTACTACTTTATTTAACCCATTTGATTGGAACTTTCCGGACAGCCCATGCAAAAACAACATATTTTGTTAAATTATCAGTGAAATTTGCTGAAAAAGTAATATCTTTGAAACCGTTAATATCTAATACCCCCACTATGATGATTAATTTAATCGGAAAAAAGACTCAAATAGCATGTGGACTACTATGCTGTTGCAGCATGGCCTATGCGCAGAGCAATGACAATTCCGAAGGTGCGGTTTTAAATGCAGGTTGGGAATTTTCCCAGGCAGGCACGGGGCTATGGCGACCGGCACAGGTTCCCGGCACCGTTCATCAGGACCTGATCTATCATAAACAAATTCCCGATCCTTTTTACGGTATCAACGAACAAAAGACTCAGTGGGTGGAAAACGAAGACTGGGAGTACCGTACAACTTTTATAGTCACCCCCGAGCAACTGAAAAGGGACGACGCCCAACTCACCTTTGAAGGTCTTGACACATACGCTGATGTATACCTCAACGGAGCACTGTTGCTGAAAGCCGATAACATGTTCGTCGGCTATACGATCCCCGTCAAGTCGCAACTCCGTCTCGGAGAAAACCTTCTTCACATCTATTTTCATTCACCCATCCGGCAGACAATGCCTCAATATAACTCTAACGGATTCAACTATCCGGCAGACAACGACCATCACGAAAAACATCTAAGCGTATTCTCCCGTAAAGCCCCCTACAGTTACGGCTGGGATTGGGGAATCCGCATGGTGACCAGTGGCATCTGGCGTCCGGTAACCATCCGTTATTACGATGCAGCCTCCATCAGCGACTACCACGTAAAGCAACTCTCGCTGACCGACCAACGGGCAAAACTATCCAACGAATTGGAAATAAACAATATACTCCCTCAAGCACTTCAAGCAGAGGTGAGAATCAATACCTCCTTCGAGGGAAACACAGAAAAAAGCGTTAGCCGGACAATCACCCTACAGCCCGGAATCAACCATATATCTATTCCTTCCGAAGTACTGTCGCCCGTACGTTGGATGCCGCATGGTTGGGGAAAGCCCGCCCTGTATGACTTCTCCGCTCAGATAATCGTAGAAGATAAAGTCGTAGCCCAACAATCCCACCGGATAGGACTGCGCACCGTTCGCCTCGTCAACGAAAAAGATCAGGACGGAGAATCCTTCTATTTCGAAGTAAACGGCGTTCCGATGTTTGCCAAAGGAGCCAACTACATCCCCCAGGATGCCCTATTGACCAACGTCACCACCGAACGCTACCAAACCTTATTCCGGGACATCAAAGAAGCCAACATGAATGTCATTCGTGTGTGGGGAGGCGGAACCTACGAAGACGACCGTTTCTACGACCTGGCAGATGAAAACGGAATACTGATATGGCAGGACTTTATGTTTGCCTGCACTCCCTATCCGTCCGACCCCACCTTTCTGAAAAGAGTAGAAGCGGAAGCCTGCTACAACATCCGCCGCCTTCGCAATCATGCCTCCCTGGCGATGTGGTGTGGTAATAATGAAATACTGGAAGCCTTGAAATATTGGGGATTCGACAAGAAATTCACACCGGAAATCTATCAGGAAATGTTCCGGGGCTACGACAAACTGTTCCGCCAACTCCTTCCCGCCAAGGTGAAAGAGCTGGATGCCGACCGTTTTTATATACACACCTCCCCATATTTAGCCAACTGGGGACGCCCCGAATCATGGGGGATAGGAGACAGCCACAACTGGGGAGTATGGTATGGCAAGAAAACTTTCGAATCACTGGATACAGACCTCCCTCGTTTCATGAGCGAATTTGGTTTCCAGTCCTTCCCGGAAATGAAGACCATTGCCACCTTTGCCGCTCCGGAAGATTATCAGATAGAATCGGAGGTGATGAATGCTCATCAGAAAAGCAGCATCGGCAATGCCCTGATTCGCACCTACATGGAACGTGACTACATCGTCCCCGAAAAATTTGAAGACTTTGTCTACGTCGGACTAGTATTGCAGGGGCAGGGCATACGTCACGGTCTGGAAGCGCACCGCCGCAACCGTCCCTATTGCATGGGTACATTATACTGGCAATTGAACGACAGTTGGCCGGTAGTATCATGGTCAAGTATTGATTACTACGGTAACTGGAAAGCCTTGCATTATCACGCAAAGCGTGCATTTGCCCCCGTTCATATCAACCCTATCCGGCAGAATGACAGCCTGTGCGTCTATCTTCTCTCAGACCGTCTTGATACGATGGAGAAGATGACATTGGAAATGAAGATAACAGACTTTGAAGGGAAAAAGGCGGGAAAAACGATACAACTGAAATCTTTGTCGATTCCGGCAAATACTTCCCAATGTGTGTACAAGGCGAAGCCCGACGATTTGCTCTCTTTACTAGAGCGTAAATCCTCGGAAACGTCTCAATCTTCTGCGGAAAAATGGCTTTCGGAAGCACTCCGTCGTTGCTTCATGCAACTGACCTTGAAAGACAAGTCCGGTCATACGGTAGCCCAAACAGTCTACTTCTTCGAGAAGACCAAAGACCTGCTCCTGCCCGAAACGACCATCAACTGCAAGATGAAGCTGACAGAAGGCAAATGTGAACTGACCCTGCTTTCTCCCTGTCTTGCCAAAGACGTCTTTATCGAAGTCCCCATTCAGGGAGCCCGTTTCAGCGACAATTTCTTCGACCTCCTTCCCGGAGAGCGTAAGACAGTTGTCATCACCTCTCCCCAAATAAAGAAAGGAGAGGAGTTGCCTTTGACCATGAAGCATATTCGTGAGACCTATAATTAATTTAATTTATTAACAACTTAACACTTAATTTTTTTAGTTTATGAAACAACTCTTAAAGTTAACTGGATGTCTGGCACTGGCAGGACTTTTTGCCTCTTGCCAATCGGCGCAACAGGAAGCCAACTACCAGATCATCCCTATGCCACAAGAAATGGTAACAGCTCAAGGAACTCCTTTCATCCTGAAGAGCGGTGTGAAAATCCTCTATCCGGAAGGAAACGAGAAGATGCAACGCAACGCGCAATTCCTGGCAGACTATCTGAAAACCGCTACCGGAAAAGACTTTGCTATCGAAGCCGGAACGGAAGGTAAGAATGCAATCGTACTGACATTGGACGCAGCAAACGAAAATCCGGAATCCTATCAGTTGAAAGTTGCCGGTGACGGAATCACGATTGCCGGTCCTACAGAGGCTGGCGTATTCTATGGCATCCAATCCCTGCGCAAATCATTGCCTGTGGCTGTCGGTGCAGACATTTCCATGCCTGCCGTAGAAATCAATGATGCTCCCCGTTTTGGTTATCGCGGCGCACACTTTGATACCAGCCGTCATTTCTTCACAGTAGATGAAGTGAAAACTTATATTGATATGATGGCTTTACACAATATGAATCGTTTCCACTGGCATATTACCGAAGACCAAGGCTGGCGTCTGGAAATCAAGAAATATCCGAAACTGACAGAAATAGGCTCCAAGAGGACCGAAACAGTCATCGGACGTAACTCCGGCGAATACGATGGCAAACCTTACGGTGGCTTCTATACCCAGGAGCAGGCGAAAGAAATCGTAGCTTATGCTGCCGAACGTTATATCACCGTTATTCCCGAAATCGACCTTCCGGGACACATGCAAGCCGCTCTGGCCGCTTACCCCGAATTGGGATGTACCGGTGGCCCGTACGAAGTATGGAGACAATGGGGAGTATCTGAAGATGTGCTTTGTGCCGGAAACGATCAAGTCTTGAAATTCCTCGAAGATGTGTTTACCGAATTGATTGAAATCTTCCCTTCAGAATATATCCATGTCGGTGGTGACGAATGCCCGAAAGTAAGATGGGAAAAATGCCCGAAATGCCAGGCACGTATCAAGGCGCTGGGCTTGAAATCGGACGACAAGCATAGCAAAGAAGAACGTTTGCAGAGCTTCGTTATCAACCATATCGAGAAATTCTTGAACGACCACGGACGTCAGATCATCGGTTGGGACGAAATCCTTGAAGGCGGACTTGCTCCGAACGCAACTGTGATGTCATGGCGTGGTGAAAAAGGCGGTATCGAAGCTGCAAAACAGAAACACGATGTCATCATGACACCGAACACATACCTGTATTTCGACTATTACCAGACTAAAGACGTAGATAACGAACCGCTCGCTATCGGTGGTTATCTGCCGTTGGAAAGAGTGTACAGCTACGAACCGATGCCGGTTTCTCTCACCCCGGAAGAACAGACATATATCAAGGGTGTGCAAGCCAACCTTTGGACAGAATACATCCCTACCTTCCCTCATGTGCAGTACATGGTATTGCCTCGTTGGGCTGCATTGTGTGAAGTTCAGTGGTCCAGCCCCGAAAAGAAAAACTATGCCGACTTCCTGTCTCGTCTTCCTCAGCTGATTAGATGGTATGATGCCGAAGGATACAACTACGCTAAGCACGCATTTGATGTACAAGCCGAGTTTGACCCGAATCCGGCAGAAGGAACGATGGACGTTACTTTGTCTACTATCGACAATGCCCCTGTCCACTACACTTTGGACGGTACAGAACCCACTGCTGCTTCTCCCGTTTGCGAAGGAGTGTTGAAAATTAAAGAAAATGCCACTCTGTCTGCCAAAGCCATTCGTCCTACCGGCGAGAGTAAGGTACTGACAGAAAAGATCGACTTCTGCAAATCCACTATGAAGCCCATTGTAGCCAATCAACCTATCAATGAACAATACCTCTTCAAAGGAGCTTCCACGTTGAATGATGGTTTGAGAGGAAATAGCAGCTACCGGTCGGGGCGTTGGATTGCCTTCAACGGAAACGACATGGACCTGACGATCGACCTTCAGCAACCCACTGAAATTTCAAGTGTGGCTATCTCTGTCAATGTAGCGAAGGGCGACTGGGTGTTTGACGCCAGAAACCTGTCCGTAGAAGTTTCAGACGATGGAAAGACCTTCAAAAAGATTGCTTCCGAAGAATATCCGGCAATGAAAGAGACGGACAAAGACGGAATTGTTGACCATCAACTTACATTTGCCCCTGTGACTACCCAATACGTGAGAGTCGTTGCTTCACCGGAGAAAACGCTTCCGGAATGGCATGGTGGAAAAGGCAAAAACGCATTTCTGTTTGTAGACGAAATCAAGATTGATTAATGAATATAAGAAATAGATACGCTAAAGTTTGTCTTTTCTTATGGATATTGGGAATGTGCTTAACCGCACATTCCCTCAAAGCACAGTCCGTCATACCTGTCCCATTAAAAATGGAGAAGGGGACGGGCTTTTTTTTATTGTCAGAGAAGACAAGGCTTTATACAAACCTACAAGGTGGGGAAGCGAAGCTCTGGGAAAATTACCTGAAGACACTCCCCGTTCAATTAAAGAAGGGGAAAAAGAAAGACACACAACAGGTGCTTTCCTTATTGATAACCTCCAAGAACCCCCAATTACCATCACCGGAAAGCTATACCCTTTCCGTCACTCCGCAACAAATCCTGATACGCGCCACTTCGGGAGCCGGATTATTCTATGGTATGCAAACCCTGTTGCAGTTGGCACAACCTTCGGGAGCAGGCAGCTATTCCATAGCCTCTGTCGAGATAGAAGACACTCCCCGTTTTGCTTACCGCGGACTGATGCTGGACGTGTCCCGCCACTTTTCTACCAAAGAGTTTATAAAGAAACAGATAGACGCATTGGCGTATTACAAAATCAACCGTCTGCACCTGCATCTGACCGATGCGGCAGGCTGGCGGTTGGAAATCAAGAAATACCCTTTGCTGACCGAATTTGCCGCCTGGCGTACAGATCCCACCTGGAAGCAATGGTGGAACGGCGGACGCAAATACCTCCGTTTCGATGCTTCCGGAGCTCATGGCGGTTATTACACCCAAGATGATATTCGTGAAATCTTGCAATATGCCCGTCAGCATTATATCACGGTGATTCCCGAGATTGAGATGCCCTCCCATTCGGAAGAAGTGCTGGCAGCCTACCCGCAGCTATCCTGTTCGGGCGAACCTTACAAGAACTCCGATTTCTGTATCGGCAATGAAGAAACCTTCACGTTTTTGGAAAATGTGCTGACGGAAGTCATGGCTCTTTTCCCTTCCGAATACATTCATATCGGTGGCGATGAGGCCGGAAAGTCGGCTTGGAAAACCTGCCCGAAATGTCAGAAGAGAATGAAAGACGAGCATCTTGCCAATGTAGACGAGTTGCAAAGCTACCTGATACACCGCATTGAGAAGTTCCTGAACGCTCATGGACGTCACCTACTGGGATGGGACGAGATTCTGCAAGGAGGCATTGCCCCCAACGCAACCGTCATGTCATGGCGTGGAGAGGAGGGGGGCATCGCTGCCGTAACCTCCGGCCATCGTGCCATCATGACGCCGGGTGCCTACTGCTATCTGGACAGTTATCAGGATGCCCCATATTCGCAGCCGGAAGCCATCGGGGGATACCTGCCGTTGAAGAAAGTATATGCCTACAATCCCGTTCCCGCTTCCTTAACTGCGGAACAGGCGAAGTTGGTCTACGGTGTGCAGGGCAACCTATGGGTGGAATACATTCCCACTCCCGAACACGTGGAGTACATGATTTATCCCCGGATCCTGGCATTGGCGGAAACAGCCTGGTCGGCTCCGGAACGTAAGTCATGGCAGGATTTCCATACCCGCGCATTGTCGGCAGTGGCCGATTTGCAGGCAAAAGGATACCATCCTTTCGATTTGAAAAAAGAAATCGGCAGTCGTCCCGAGTCGCTTCAGCCGGTCAGCCATTTGGCATTGGGTAAAAAGGTGATTTATAATTCGCCTTATAGTTCCCACTATCCGGCGCAGGGCAACACTGCTCTGACGGATGGCATACGTGGCGATTGGACGTATGGTGACGGTTCGTGGCAAGGATTCATCTCGGACAACTGCCTCGATGTGACGATTGATATGGAGAAAGAAACCTCCATCCGTTCCGTCACTGCCGCTTTTATGCAGGTGGTAGGCGCGGAAGTATTCTTGCCGGAGACTGTGGTGATTTCCATTTCCGATGATGGAGTCCATTTCACCGAGTTGCGGAAACAACACTTTAAAGTGAGCAAAGAAACACCCATCCGCTTTGCGGATATTTCATGGCAGGGCGAAGCCAAAGGAAGATACGTACGCTATCAGGCACAGGCGGGAAGTGAATTCGGGGGGTGGATATTTACGGATGAGATTATTGTGAAATAAAGAGACTGTCCAAAAAGTCGTCAGTAACTTTAATTCCCCTCCCTTCGGGAAGGAGGAGAATTTGGATAGAGCCGACTTTTTGGATAGTTCCTTGTTGTTGCTTACAGTTGAAAAAGTAAGGAGCTGATTTTTCGGACATCCTCTTTTTTCTGAAAGACGTTTCCGAAGCCACACAGTACGGTTCGCAAGGTGCATCCGGTGCTGAATACGAATCTGAAGCAGCATTCGGATTTAGATTGCAGCCCACTTATACCTTATATTATATACTAATATAGCACAAAAAGACTAATCGAAGAAACTCTTGAATTTCTTGAAAATCTTCTCTTTTACCGACGTGTTAGGTTTGAAATTGTCCGAAGCTTCCATCTTTTCGAGCGTGCTCTTTTCCTCCTTGTTGAGAGCTTCCGGCACATAGATACTGATATTGACCAGCAAATCTCCCGTGCCATACCCGTTTACATTCGGCAATCCCTTGCCACGCAAGCGAAGCACTTTACCCGGTTGAGTACCCGAATCAATCTTCACTTTCACTTTGCCGTCGATTGTCGGAATTTCCACAGCACCGCCCAGTGCAGCTGTCGGGAAACTAAGCAACAGGTTATAAATCAAATCATTCTCGTCGCGGATCAAGTCCTGATGCGTTTCTTCCTCAACGAGGATCAATAAGTCGCCTGCCACACCGTTGTGTTTGCCGGCATTCCCTTTGCCGCCCATAGAGAGCTGCATACCCTCTGCCACTCCGGCAGGGATTTTCACGGTTACCACTTCCTCACCGTAAACGATTCCGTCGCCACCACACTTCTTACATTTATTCTTGATAATCTTTCCCTCGCCGCCACACGTAGAACAAGTGACGCGAGTCTGCATTGTGCCCAAAATGGTCTGCTGGTTACGGATCACCGAGCCGCTGCCCTTACAAGTAGGACAAGTCTCTGATCCGCCGTCACCCTCGGCACCCGTGCCATGACACTGGTCGCACGGCACATATTTTTTGAGTTTAAATTTCTTTTCTACTCCGGTAGAGATTTCCTTCAACGTCAGCTTCACTTTCACACGGAGGTCACTGCCGCGATACCGGCGTTGCTGCGAGCCGCCACCGCCGCCAAATCCGCTGAATCCTCCGAAGCCTCCCCCGAAACCGCCTCCGCGGCCACCGAAGATGTCACCAAACATAGAGAAGATGTCATCCATTGACATTCCCTCGCCCCCGAAACCGCCGAACGGACCGCCATTGCCTGCCGCACCGCTCACTCCCGCATGACCGAACTGATCGTAACGCGAGCGTTTCTCCGGATTACTCAGTACGTCGTATGCCTCGGCTGCCTCTTTAAATTTCTCTTCAGCCTCCTTGTCACCCGGATTCTTGTCGGGGTGATACTGAATTGCTTTCTTACGGTATGCTTTCTTTATTTCATCTGCGGTGGCTGTCTTCGTCACCTCCAATATTTCGTAATAGTCTCTTTTTTCTGCCATGCCCTTTTATTGATTTATCATTCATAAATCTCTTTATTCTCCTACTACCACTTTAGCGTGGCGGAGCACTTTGTCGTTCAGTGTATATCCCGTTTGCACACAGTCCAGTATCTTACCTTTCTGTTCTTCCGACGGTGCGGGGATTACCGCGATGGCTTCGTGGTAATCAGTGTCCAGCGGTTGGTCTTTTGTTTCGATGACTTTCACACCGTTTTGTACCAAGACAGCCATAAATTTATTGTAAATCAGTTCTACTCCTTCTTTTACGGCATTGACATCTGTTGCCGTTTCCATCGTTTTGATGGCACGTTCGAAGTCGTCCACCACCGGAAGAATACTGCTAAGGCTCTTTTCTCCACCGTTCAGAATCAGTTCTGCCTTTTCCTTCAAGGTGCGTTTCCGATAGTTGTCAAATTCGGCAGACAAGCGCAGGTATTTATCCTTTTGTTCTTCCATCTCCTCTTGAGCCTTTTCCAGTTCTTTTTCCAGCTCTTCCTCATGAGTCAGGGGAGTGGTGTCCTCCGCTTGTTCGTTTTGCGGTTGTTCTTCCGCATGGTTTTGAGTTTCCTCAACGTTCAGTTCTTCTTCCTTCACTTTTTTTTCTTTCGGATCCATCTTGGTATTTACTATTTTACTAGTTACTATTTACTATTTAACACACATGTACGATATCTATTGGGTAAGATAGCGTTCATAAAAACATGCCGGGCTGACCGGATGTCATTGATTTTGTCTGCAAAAACTTTGCCAATTGTCTGCAAATGCTTTGCCAAGTTGGCTGTTTTGCCAAAAAACGCAGCAAAGGTAACACTTTTATGCCAGATTGGCACATATCAGATAGTTCATAATTCATTTTAAATGTCTAACTTTGCACGCTAAAATAGTAAATAGTAACTAGTAAAATAGTAAATAAAGAAGATGATTACAGTTTCGAACGTTTCGGTACAGTTTGGTAAGAGAGTGTTGTTTAATGACGTAAATCTGAAGTTTACGAGTGGTAATTGTTATGGTATTATTGGTGCTAACGGTGCGGGAAAATCTACCTTCCTTCGTACGATTTACGGAGATTTGGACCCGACAACGGGTACCATTGCGCTCGGACCGGGCGAACGTCTTTCGGTGTTGAGCCAGGACCACTTTAAGTGGGACTCTTATACCGTTATGGATACTGTGATGATGGGGCATACTGTGTTGTGGGACATTATGAAGCAGCGCGAAGAGTTGTATGCAAAAGAAGATTTCACAGATGAAGACGGGCTGAAAGTATCCGAGTTGGAGGAGAAATTTGCCGAGTTGGACGGATGGAATGCGGAAAGCGACGCAGCCATGCTGTTGAGCGGATTGGGCGTGAAGGAAGATAAGCATTACGTGTTGATGGGTGAGCTGAGCGGTAAGGAAAAAGTGCGTGTCATGTTGGCGCAGGCATTGTACGGAAATCCGGACAACCTCTTGCTCGATGAGCCTACCAACGACTTGGATATGGAGACAGTGACCTGGTTGGAAGAGTATCTCTCCAACTTCGAGCATACCGTATTGGTGGTGAGCCACGACCGTCACTTCCTCGATTCTGTATGTACGCACACCGTGGACATCGACTACGGAAAAATCAATATGTTTGCCGGCAACTATAGTTTCTGGTACGAATCCAGCCAGTTGGCTCTCCGTCAGCAGCAGAACCAGAAGGCGAAGGCTGAAGAGAAGAAAAAAGAGTTGGAAGAATTTATCCGCCGTTTCAGCGCCAACGTAGCGAAGAGCAAGCAGACCACGAGCCGTAAGAAGATGTTGGAGAAGCTGAACGTAGAAGAAATCAAACCTTCTTCACGTAAGTATCCGGGCATCATCTTCACTCCCGAACGCGAGCCGGGCAACCAGATTCTGGAAGTTTCCGGATTGAGCAAGAAGACGGAAGAAGGCGTAGTGCTTTTCAACGACGTCAACTTCAACGTAGAGAAAGGTGACAAAGTGGTATTCCTGTCGCGCAACCCGCGTGCGATGACTGCATTCTTCGAAATCATCAACGGAAACATGAAGCCGGATGCCGGTACCTTCAACTGGGGGGTAACCATCACCACTGCTTACCTGCCGCTGGATAATACCAATTTCTTCAATACCGACCTCAACCTGGTAGACTGGTTGAGCCAGTTTGGCGAAGGAAACGAAGTATATATGAAAGGCTTCCTCGGCCGTATGCTTTTCTCCGGCGAAGAGGTGTTGAAGAAAGTAAGCGTACTCTCCGGAGGTGAGAAGATGCGTTGTATGATTGCCCGTATGCAGCTCCGCAATGCGAACTGTCTGATTTTGGACACTCCGACCAACCACTTGGATTTGGAATCTATCCAGGCATTCAACAACAACCTGAAGACGTACAAAGGAAACATCCTTTTCTCTTCTCACGACCACGAGTTTATCCAAACGGTTGCTAACCGCATCATCGAACTGACACCGAACGGAATCATCGACAAGATGATGGAGTATGACGAATATATCACGTCCGATCACATCAAGGAACTGAGAGCGAAGATGTACGGTGACAAATTATAATTTTTTCACCACAGAGGACACGGAGGACACAGAGGTTATTATTCAGAGATAGTTAGAACCTCTGCGTCCTCTGTGTCCTCTGTGGTTATACCTCTTCCATCAGCACCAATTCCCAGCTGCGCCATACGATTGTTGCCAGCTTCAATCCCCCTTTCTCGCGAGCTTCTGCCACGCATTCATCCTTGCTATAGCGAATCAACTGTTCACGCGCATCATCGGCAAGCGCGCGTATTTCTTTTTCCGACGCTCCTGCTTTCGCATACTTCACCTCCAATAGATACGTGTACGGTGGAGATACGGGTGCCACCGGACTGGGTTTAAAGAAGAAATCGGCAAAGCCCTTATTCATTTCATATTCCGGATATAGTTGATAATAGCGGAACATGCTCAGGTAGGCGAGGAGGAATCCTTTGATATGAGCTTCCCCTTCGATGTACTCCCTTATCCGGCTTTGCTCCCGGATGGCATCTGCCAGAAATTCGAACAACGGTTTCCAGTCTCCCTTGAAGGACATATTTTCAAACAGAGTGCTCAAGCGGTTTACGTTGAGCTTGAAGATGTCATGGCGGGCATATCCCTGAATCAGGAAATTGAACAACTGTTCGCGAACCACCAGGTTGGGGATGTGCAGGATGGGACGCCCCATCATATCCACCCCTTTGATAGAAAGCAATCCGAAATAGAACAGCAGCGATTTGAAGTTGTCTACGTCCGTCATTTCCAGTGCGGAGAAATGCGTGGCTATCTCAGTCACTATCTCGCCTTGTTCCGCAATCTCTTTGATGACGGAGAAGTTTTCGCCCAGCCCGTGGTCGAGACGGACAAGGTAGGCAAGCTTGTTAAAGTCCGTACGGATATTGGGGTCTACCACATTGTCCGGTTTCACTCCGTGCAATATCAATGACTTCATGCAGTAGAGCACCATGTCCGAGTTGAACATACAATCTGCTAATTTATTTTTACTGAAGCAATAATTGTTATAGTTAGGCTTCATCATTGTCACCGCATCGTCTACCGACATGGGGAGAGCGCCTTGTTCCTTATAATACGTCAGCATCTCGCGCAGTTCCTTCTCGCTGAACCCTACGAGGTCGTTAAACCACGGGTCGGTGGTGATATTCGTTCCGATGTTGAATCCGCTTGTCACGTCGTCCATCGTCACCGGGCTTACTCCCGTGATGAACAAACGGTTGACGGCAGAACCCATTCCCGTTGTGGCGGCTTTGATTACGTTGAAAAACCGGCGGATATACCCTTCGCCATGCGTCGCTTTCCGGTATAAGTCCGTGCCGTAAGTAGAAAGAATGGTATTCGTGAAATTATCGTATTCATCAATCAGGAGGTAGATTTTGATGTCTCCCTTGAGGGTGGCATACGAATTGATGGCGGATAGCAGTGCTCCCGGTTCTTCGAGCGTTTCGGCGTTCAGCACGTTCCAGATTTCCTTTCCCAATATATGTTCGTACTTTTGCAGAAAATGTTTTAGTTTCCCGCAACAATGCAACCGGAAAGATTCTTCCACTTCATTGATATTCGAGCTCACCTCCGAGAAATTGAATCTCATGATGAGAAACTGGTTATGTATCGGCGTAGGATGCTGCCCGATATACAGATTGCCGAACAATTCGTCGAACTGGTCGGCATACCGAACGTCGTAGTAGGCTTCCAGCATTGCCAACGTCAGACTTTTCCCGAAGCGCCGGGGACGGATCAGGAACAGATAAGACGGTTGCATTTCTATCTTTTCGATAAACATCGTCTTATCCACATAATAATAGTTTTCTTTTTGGATACGACCGAAATCCGTCAATCCGTATGGTATTTGTTTCATCATATTGAGATTCCTTTCTTTGTTCATTTTGAAGCAAATATACGGAAAACGGATGAATGTGGCACGTTTAATGCCACTTATTTATCCGTTTGCGGGAAAACTGCCATTTCGCAAAGGGGAGGGGACCTAGAACTCCAACCCCTTCTGCACCGGAAGCAGTGGAAGTTTTGCATTTGCGTTGCGCTCTTCCGCCGAGTATTCCACCACACAATATTCCGTGATGTTGTTGGCGTTTTTCCGTGATTCGAAATGGTTGTTTTCCAGCACCGTGACCAGCATTTGTTTCATCTGTGCGTTTGCCTGTGTGCGCCCGTTCATGCTCAATATTGCCAGCAGCTGTGAGGCAGGATACCATTTTGCCTGTATATCGTTTTTTCTGGCGGGGCGGAAATAGAAGAAAAGGTTCTCTTCCAACGGGTCTTTTTGGCGGAACGCCTCGTTGCGGTTGTTGAGAAACGTGATCTCCTGGTTTTCGTACCAATATTGGAATCCCTGCCGGTAGAGGGCGTATGCTTGTGCATATATCCCTTGGTGGTTGACGGGCGTGTGATAGTCTATTTCGAGCAGCGTATTGAACAGGATACGCCTGTTCTCGCCGATGTCCGGCAGACAGTGGGGGTTGTTGGTGCTGGCGATAAAGGATGCGCGGCGGATGAACGTATAATTCTGGATGTCGTAGACCTTCCGTTCGTTTATTACATCTTGCGTGATGAGACTTTTCAGTTCCTGCATGCGTGCGCTAGAGAGCGTGTCAAACTCATCCAGATTGATGATCAGGCAGGACGACATTTGCAGGAGATGGTCCTTGTTGTCGGGGTTGATCATGCCGTTGCGGTAATACTCCTTCAGTTCCGGCGGGAGGAGATGGCGGATAAACGTGCTCTTTCCTTTTCCCTGTGCGCCGTGGAACAGCATCAGCTGGTGGTTTTGCGCTGCGTCGTCGATGGCACATGCCACCATTCCCACCAGCCAGCGGCGGAAGCTGTCTTCAAAAAAAGCCTGGTCGGCGGCTTTCACTGTTTTTGTCAGTTGGCCGATGTAGTCCGTCTTCCCGTCCCATGGCTTGAGAGAGGTGAAATAATGGACAAACGGGTTGAACGGCTTTGCGTAGTCCGAGTCTACCAGTGCTTTCAGATTGGCTTGCGAACTGTATATCTTCTGCATCTGTGCGTTGATATAGAATGTGTTGATATCCTTTGTGCGCAGTGTGCTGAAAGGCGGCTGTTGTGCTTTAGGCAGATCGGGTGTTTTCTTCCGGAATTCGATTTGCTCTTTCACCACGTTTCTCCTGATTTCGTAGTTTTCATCCATAAATTTGATGACCTGGTAGATTCTCGGTTGCTGCTTTTCTTCTTCTGCCTGGTCGGTTTTTGAGGTATATTGGTAGGCATTGTGCAGGGGGAGTTCGAGGTTGAAATCGGGGAAGTTACCGAAATAGCTGTGTGCCAGGCTGATGGCTTCCTCTTCCGTGATATGTCGGTGGTAACACTGGTTGCCGAGGCAATAGAAGAAATTGTCGCGGTTGCCTACTTCGAGACGTTCTTTGCGTTTGGTGTACTCCAGCGCCTTGCGGAAGTCGAGTTGCACTTGCAGGTCGATGGGCGACGCATTTTCCTGCACGGGGAGGAGCGGGGAGCGCCGGACCGGATTCTTGCGTTTCCTTTTTTTACATTCCTCTTCGGTGGGCAGAGTCACTTTTACGGTCAGCGGCTTCACGTTTTCCAGCCGTTCGGCAGAGAGGAACGCGTCCGGATCGTGCGACACGAAGAAACCGCGTCCCGGGTCGCTTCCGCTGGTGTCCACTTTCGTCTGTAGCAGTTTTTCGTATTGGCTGCTTGCCAGCGTGTACATGCGGTGGTGGTAGCGTTCGAGGGTGGTGAAGTCTACGGTTCCCAATGCGTTCAGTTCGGCGCGCAGGGCTTCCGCTTCCTTGCCGGTGAGGTAGACGAAGATTTTCAGCCCGTGCATCCGGGGGCTGACGAAGCTGCCCAGCGTGTCGGGGCAATCGTTCGCCAGTTGTCGGAATTCCGGTAGCTTTTCTGCCGGCATGTCGTCACAGTCGAGCGTGATGATGTCCTGATACTTGTCCAGGCTGTAGGCCAGCCTTTCCTTGGCGTAGGTGGCGGTGATGGTGTGGTAGGGCAGTTGCTTCTTCATGCGGTCTGCCTTCACCGTGTCTCCTTCGTCCATTGCTTCCCGGAGTCTCCGGATTCTGTCCCGGTAGACATTCCCCCGGATAAATTCGAACATTTGCCCGATGCTGATGCTTCCCGATACGAGTGATAACCCTCTGTATGTGGTTATTAGGATGTTGTTCATTATAATTATTGATGTGAATTTAAGTTGTGCCAATATTAACACGTCGCAAAGGACGGCTTTTTTTGTGGATAAAAAAAACTGCTTTTTGCACTCAAAAAGCAGTTTTTTAACGGTTGCTTCTTAAATGTTAATCATCAAGGAGTGTTCTTTTTAGCCTTTGTATCTCATAATCAATCTCTTCCACGGTTAATGATTCGTCCGAATCGTTCGATTTCTTGAAATCAACTGCCATATACAACAACTCTGCAAAGAATTTGGGACCTTTAATCTTAAAAGGAGAGTCGTGGTCATAGCAAAGGTGGACGAAGGGAAGGAGAAACTTCTTGCGGTCGGCTGGAAGTACCACTATTCTGTTGTTGTACAGGTTGTTGACCGTGCCAAGTATGCGCGTGATAAAACGGGATACTTGGGGGAATTCTCCTTTTTCGAGCGTTATAGCCTGCTTGTTCTGGTAAACGAAGCCTTCGGAAAAAATGTCTTTTTTCTCATGATTTTAAGTGTTATTTGGTTACTGTTAAATAATATTTTTTTTTAAAAAGGTGTAAAGGTACATTTTATTTTGTTCCCATCGTTTACTTATGCTATTTATTCTTTATTCTCTTCATAGATTTTATTTGATGGAAAAAAACGTGTAATTGAGGGGGAACCCCTCTACCTCAATTACACGCTTTTTCTATATAAAAAGAATATTCTCTCGCGCCTGCGCGCGGGTACATTATTGTAATGTCAGTTCGATATAATAACGTCAGTTCGGTTTCATTATAGCTAATCTTGATTTCATTATAGCTAATCTTTTTTTCATTATAGCTAATCCCGATTTCATTATAGCTAATTTTATTTTCATTATAGCTAATCAGCGCTTGTTCTAAAAAAAATCATGGTTCGTCGAGATACTTCACGATGAGCCGTACTTGCCTTGCACTATAAGCGTGGTCGTTTTTTCCTTCGCCTCCGCTATACATTGCATCATACAATTCCTTGTTATTTCTGATCCACTCCCTCATTTTCCGCATGGCATACACCAACGGTACATAAGGATTGTACAAATGTGCCAGCTCCGATTTCAAATACGGACGTATGGCAAACGGCTCCTCCGCCATCTCTTCTTTTACAGCTTTCATCTCTTCTTTTTCTGCTTTCATCTCTTTTGGAAAATTAATTTTATCGTATTCCAAATATACGGAAAATCTCCCGCTTTTCCAAGTATGCAAGTAAAATAAAATCACTCTGAATAAAAGTAAATACATTCTGAATGAAAGTAAGACAAACTAGGTCAAAGTAAGACAAAGTACGTCATCTCATCCCCTTGTAATACACTACCTTTGAGGCATCGAAAGAAAAAGAAACAGAGCTCGTTCCTTTCCTTCCGATGCCGGTTGAATCAACCGCAATTTGTAACATTTATTTTTTAATTATTAAAGCTTGTCTTATTAATTATAAAACCTTGCTTTTTTTAATATAAAGCTTGCTTTTCTAATTATTAATGTTCGTTTTTTTCAAATTTTAAATTATTAATTTTCAAATTTCAATTTATCATGGCAATACCATTTAAAAGAATGGGTCGTAAAGACCCGAGAAAGGCTGACGGGGTGGTGAAGTATCATCCGCAACTTGTGACGCAGGGACAGAGTGTAGACCTGTATAAACTCGCTCACACGATGAAAGAGAAAAGTTCCTTGTCGCTGGGCGACATTCAGAGCGTACTGACCAATTTTGTAGAAGCGATGCGTGCGGCGCTGTTCGACGGTAAATCCGTCAATATCCATAATTTTGGTGTATTCAGCCTTTCCGCTACCACGCGGGGAGTGGACACGAAAGATGAGTGTACGATGAAGAACATCAAAGCGGTGCATATCAATTTCCGTCCTTCGAGCAGTGTCCGTCCTAATCTGACATCGACTCTTGCCGGTGAGAAAATCGAGTTTCTGGACCTCGACGCGCCCAAGAAGAAGAAAGACGAGGGCGAAGATCCCGGTGATGAAGGCAACGGAGAAGATATCGGTGGAGGCAATGGAGGCGGTAGCGGTGAGGCTCCGGATCCGGCAGCTTAGTTCATAGCGTGCAGATGATGTTTACAACTGACGAGAAAAGTAGTGGCACTATGATGATGTTTTACAACTGATAAGAAAAATAATAACACTATGATAAGAAAGATTGATTTGATCGTGATCCACTGTTCCGCCACTCGTGCCGACCGTTCTCTCACGCCGGATGACTTGGAAACGCAACACCGTCGGCGTGGGTTTAACGGAACAGGTTATCACCACTACATCCGCAAAGACGGAACCGTGCACCTCACCCGACCGATTGAACGTATCGGCGCGCATGCGAAAGGATTCAACGCTCACTCGGTAGGCGTCTGCTATGAAGGCGGTTTGGATGTCCACGGCTCTCCGGCAGACACGCGGACACCGGAACAGCGGGCGTCACTCAAGCTGCTGGTTCATCAATTGCTCAAGGCTTTTCCCGGTAGCCGGGTGTGCGGTCACCGCGATTTAAGTCCCGACCGCAATGGAAACGGGGAGATTGAGCCGGAAGAGTGGATCAAGGCGTGCCCGTGCTTCGAGGTGAAGGCGGAGTTTTGAAAGTAATGAATAAGCTTGTACTATTAAAAAAGAGTATGGAAAGGAGGTGTGTAAAGTTATGGCAGTCAAGAAATCCCTTTGGGATATGATTTTGAAAGTAGTCATCGCAGTGGCGTCGGCAGTAGCAGGCGTATTGGGCGGTAATGCGATGAATCTGTAAAGATACTTTTTAAAGAATCGCTAATGTTTTTACCCTGATATAAGTTGACTGATCATCAATTTATATCAGGGTATTTTCTAGAGCCTTACTTTATTTCTTATAAACCAACTTGCTCGGAACTCCCTCCCCGAACAAATGATCGCCCAGCGTCGTAATCTTGTTTCCGGTAGCCGACACACAGCGAAGACGTTCGCATCCCATAAAAGCACCGAACTCGATAGCCGTCACACTGGCGGGCAGCTCCAACGTGCCGCAGAGGCGGCCGCAGCTGCTAAACACCCGCTGTCCGATAGATTTCAGATTATGAGGCAATTTTATATTCAGCAGATACTTCTTTTGTGCGAAAGTGAAGTCGGGGATAGCCGTTGCGTTCGTTTTGGAAATATCGACGGAGACGAGGTTCGGCATATAATTGCGGATCAGTTGGAAGTCGGCGTTGTCCAGCTTGCCCTCAACGGTCAGGAAGTTGATGTCTCCGGGTTGCAGTCCCGCTTTCAGAATCTCTTCTTCCAGTTTGCCCATGGCGCCCACTTGCAGGGTAGTTTCTACCGGTTCCCCCTCGATAAACGCAAAGTTCTGCCATCTGTCCTTGTTGCGGTAAGCGTCGCTGCTGCCCAGGGGGACGAAGATAGCGGTAACGCTGTCTGCCAACGCTTCCGGCAACAGGTTGGGAGCTGTCTTCTTGCGGACTTGGCAGATTTTCAGGTTCTCGCAACCTTTGAAGGCGGCATCTTCGATATTCTTTGTTTTCTCCGAAAGAATCACTTTCTCCAGCGTGGCTTTGCCTTTTGCAGCTCCGTCCACCACGTTCGAGAAAGCGTATGCAGGAATGAAATTCGGCATATAAATATAGAATTTCCCGTTGGGATACGTGCCTGCTTTTCCGCTGTACATCTTGATTTCGGCGTTCGAAATATCCAATACTTTCAGATTCTCAAATTCGTCGCGGAGATGGCGGAAGTCCTCCGCGTTCAGTTTGCCGGTCAGCGTGAGATGGGTGATGCTGTTGGCTTCCTCTTCCGTCATCATGGAAATCAGCGTGCCGGGTTTGCTCACATAATACGTTTTACTCACTTGGGCGGCTGCTCCTAACGCATTAGCCGCCAATAAGAAACTTATCAATAGGATTTTAATTTTCATAATTTTGTTGATTTGGTGGGCAAATATAGGAAAAATAGAAAATACATGATGTTTTTTTATGTTTTATAGCTAATTTTGTAACCGGATTAACAAATGGTAAAAATGGAGGCAGACAACATGGCTGGGGGCAAAGAACCCCGAAGACTTCCTGTGTGGGCTTGTATCCCGCTGTTTATTGTGATACTTTTCATCCTTCTCGGATTGTATGGTGCGCTGGCGCGCGGATGTTTGTCGTTGATTCCGGGAGGTGTGGAAGCCTGTCAGCCAGATGTGGAAGCCCGTCAGCCGGGAGTGGTGGGATACATTATCCTCGAAGCCAGTATGCTGCTTGCCGTTCTCACCGCCGCCCTTCCCATGCTCCGCCTCGAACGCCGCCCGTTTTCTGATTTGGGACTCTCCTTAAGAGGACACGTCAAGGGGGTGTGGTATGGCTTCCTGATGGCAATCCTGCTCTATCTGTCCGGCTTCGGAATCTCGCTCATTCTGGGAGAAATAGAAGTCACCGGTTTCCAGTTCGAGCCGTTAGAGCTGCTGGGCTCGTGGGTGTTTTTCCTGCTGGTCGCCTTGTTCGAAGAAATACTGATGCGCGGCTATATCCTCGGACGCCTGCTGCACACTACCATGAATAAATTCGCGGCACTTTTCGTCTCGGCAGCGTTGTTCGCCTTTATGCACATCTTCAATCCCGAAATCGCTTTCCTGCCCATGCTCAACCTGTTGCTGGCAGGCGTGCTGCTGGGAGCTTCCTATCTCTATACGCGCAACCTGTGTTTCCCTGTCTCGCTCCATCTTTTCTGGAATTGGATTCAAGGCCCCATCCTCGGTTATCAGGTAAGTGGAAACAACTTCATCACCAGTGTGCTGACTTTGCGCATGCCCGAAGAAAACGTGCTGAATGGCGGAGCCTTCGGTTTTGAAGGCTCGCTCATCTGCACCGTACTTATGATTGTATGTACGATTCTGATCGTGTGGTGGGGAGAGAAACAAGAAGCAATCAGTCTTGCGGCACCCCGATCATGCTAAGCTGAATCCGTTTGCGGGCATCATCTACACTCATCACCCTCACCATGACGTGCTGGTGGATGGACACCACTTCTGTCGGGTCGGAAATGAACCGTTCCGCCAATTGAGAAAGGTGTACAAGGCCGTTCTCCTTAATTCCGATATCGACAAACGCCCCGAAATTGGTGATATTGCCTACAATGCCCGGAAGAATCATCCCTTCGCGCAAATCGGCTATGGTGCGTACGTTCTTGTCGAACTCGAAGACTTTGATAGCCTTGCGCGGGTCACGTCCCGGCTTGTCGAGCTCTTGCAGGATGTCCTGTAGGGTAGGTAGTCCGACGGTGGGAGTGATGTAGTCGGAAATACGGATCTTCCGGCGGAGTTCCTTGTCGGCTATCAACTCGTCGATGGTGCATTTCAGGTCTTTTGCCATTTGCTCTACGATGTGGTAGCTTTCCGGATGCACGGCGGTGCGGTCCAACGGATTTTTAGCTCCGGGGATGCGAAGAAATCCGGCACATTGCTCGAAGGCTTTGGCGCCCATGCGCGGCACTTTCATCAGTTCTTTCCGCGAACTGAAAGCTCCGTTCTCTGCCCGGTAATTGACAATGTTCTGTGCCAGTTGCGGACCCAAACCGGAAATATAAGTAAGCAGATGACTGCTTGCCGTATTCAGATTTACCCCGACCAGGTTCACACAGTTTTCTACCGTCTGGTCGAGTGCTTTCTTCAGCTTCGCCTGGTCTACATCGTGCTGGTACTGACCCACGCCGATAGACTTGGGATCTATCTTCACCAACTCTGCCAACGGGTCCATCAGGCGGCGCCCGATGGAGACTGCCCCACGCACCGTTACGTCGTAATCCGGAAACTCGTCGCGGGCAATTTTGGAGGCCGAATAAATGGAAGCACCCTGCTCGCTGACTACAAACACGGGGATCTGGCGGTCGAAACTCTGACTGTTGATGAAATCTTCCGTCTCCCGGCTTGCCGTTCCGTTGCCGATGGAGATGGCTTCTATCTGGTACGCCTCAATCATCTTGCGAAGTTTCGAAGCAGCCTCGCCGGTCTTGCCGACAGGAGGGTGCGGATAGATATTCTCATTGTGCAACAGATTGCTTTGCGCATCGAGGCAAACCACCTTACATCCGGTACGGAATCCGGGGTCGATGGCGAGCACCCGTTTTTGTCCCAACGGCGCAGCGAGAAGGAGCTGGCGGAGGTTTTCGGTAAATACGCGAATCGCTTCGTCGTCGGCTTTCTCTTTGGATTGGGCGGCAAATTCTGTTTCGATGGAAGGCTTGAGCAGACGTTTGTAAGCATCCGTTGTGGCTTCGCCCACTTGACGGCTACATTCGTTGTTGCCACGTACGAATTGGCGTTCCAAACGTTCGATGCATGCCTCGTCGTCGGGTTGGATAGACACTTTCAGCAACCCTTCCGACTCTGCCCGGCGGATGGCGAGCAGACGGTGAGACGTGCAACGTTTCAGTGGCTCGGAGAAATCGAAATAATCGCGGTATTTTGCTGCTTCTTCCTCTTTTCCTTTGACTAGTTTTGCCGTAATCTCTGCCCGTCGCCCGAACTGGTTACGTACGGCGTTACGGGCACGCTCGTCTTCGTTCACCTGCTCCGCGATAATGTCGCGCGCACCTTTCAGCGCATCTTCCATGTCTTTCACTTCGCCTTTCACAAAGGAAGCGGCTTTGGCGCTAAGGTTGTTTTCCCGTTGCAACAGCAGGATGGTGGCAAGCGGCTCCAGTCCTTTCTGGCGGGCCACTTCGGCACGTGTCTTCCGCTTGGGTTTGTAAGGGAGGTATATATCTTCCAGCTCCGTAGGGCTCCAGGTGTCGTTGATGCGCTTCTCCAGTTCGGCAGTCAGTTTGCCCTGTTCGGTGATGGTGGTGAGAATCGTTTCTTTCCGTTTGACGATGTCGCACAACTTATCGTGTTGCTCTTTGATCTGCTCTATCTGCACCTCATCCAGCCCGCCAGTGGCTTCCTTGCGGTATCGGCTGATGAAAGGAATCGTAGCACCTTCGCCCAAAAGATGGAGCGTGCTGCTTATTTGTCTTTCCGGTATGCCCAAAAATCCGGAAATCATCTTGTGAAATAATTCCATAAATTGTATTTTTTGACAGTAAATGAGCGGCAAAAATACATATAAATCTGCTAAACCCGACAAGTTTTACTGTATTTACAACTCAATTAATGAATGACACATGCGTATTAACATAACATGCCCACAAGACTTTCGAACTGATCCGGATGATCTTATCAGGTCAGCAAGCAGGGCGTCTCGGTTTGTTCGATAAGTGCCTAAAAGTGTTCTTTATGTCCGGTAATGCTGTCGGTCGGCTTGTATATCTGATTGAATGCTGGTATATTTGTCGGTAAAAAAGAGAGAGTATGGATATTCAAAGTGTTCCGAAAGTAGGTATTTCTTCGGTAGTTCATTCTAAACATATAGATGCCGGCAACATTGATGTTGTTGATAACGATATAGCGTTTTTCGATACGGAGAGCGTTATATCGTTGTATAACGGACCTACCAAACTGGAAGTGTTGACAGTGGGGCTTTGCCTGGAGGGTACCGGTACCTTTAAGATCAGCCTGCGCGAATTTCAATTGTGTCCCGGACGGATGGTAATAGCACTGCCTAATCAGATTGTTGAGCAGCGGCATTTCAGTCACGATTTTAAAGCCATTTTCTTTGCTGTGTCGAAGAACTTGCTGGAGGCGTTGCCTAAGCTCGGAAATGTGCTTTCTTTGTTTTTCTATCTGAAAGATTATCCGTGTTTCGATCTCACTCCGCACGAGCAGGAGGTGGTGAAGGAGTATCACGCGTTTATCAGGAAACGGTTGAGGAATAAGGAAGCTTTATACCGTAGGGAAGTGGTAACGGGACTGATGCAGGGGTTCTTTTTCGAGCTTTGCACTGTTTTTGCTAATCATGCGCCCGCAAACGCTGCTACGATCAAGAATAAAAGCCGGAAAGAGTATATCTTCGAACGCTTTTATGAGTCTCTGGTGGAGTCTTACCAGTCTGAGCGCAGCGTAAAATACTATGCCGACCAACTGTGTCTGACGCCGAAACATCTTTCGGGAGTAGTGAAAGAGGTCAGCGGGAAAACGGTGGGAGAGTGGATTGACGAGCTGGTGGTTCTGGAAGCGAAAGCCCTCCTGAATTCTTCAAGTATGAATATACAAGAGATTGCCGACCGGCTGAATTTTGCAAACCAGTCTTTCTTCGGGAAATACTTCAAGCATTACACCGGTATGTCTCCTAAAGAATACCGGAAAAGCCGCTAAAATCATAGAACGCCGGAGCGTACACGGCTTAGTGTCTCCGGTGTCATCAGAAGATAGGAAGCGATGTGTGCCAAAGGCGCACGTTTGACGATTTCCGGATGTGTTTCGAGCAAGAGGTTATAACGTTCGCGAGCGGATTCGAAACGCCAGGAGTCTGCTTTAATCTGTGATACGATTAAAGAGTACTCCAATATCTTTTGATAGAACATGTTGATTTCCCAGTTCTCCCTCGCTAATTTTTGTATCATGTCGCGGGGGAATAAGTAGATAATGGAAGGTTCAAGAGTTTCCACCATTAGCCGGGTGGGTACTTGCTTCAGAAAACTTTCAATGCACATCACGATACATCCTTCGTATGAGAAATGCTCGGTCACGTCTTTCCCGTTTTTGTAATAGTATTGCCTAAGCATACCTTTTCCTACAAAAACAATTTCGTTGGCTACTTCTCCTTCGTTGAGTGCTATGGCTCCTTTGGGAAACTCTTCACGAATCAGTATGCTTTCTATCTGCCGTCTTCCTTCTATACTCATCTCCGGAAAGCGGGAATTGACAACAGCATTTACAGTTTCTCTTAATAGTGTATCCATGTTTTTTCTGTCTTTATGTGTGCAAAAATACTAAAAACGGTTGACATAATTCAAGGGTGGTATATAAAAGATGTATCTTTGTCCGTAAAATCAAGAAGGAAGATGATTATGAATAAGATAATAGTGGCGGTGTTACTGCTCTGTTTGAGTGGTTGCGTGAGGGAAAAAATGATACTTTGATTAGATATAGGGGCAATGAAAAAGCCCCTTACTTGTTAGCAAGAGGCTCGTAATCAGATGGTAGTGGGTACGAGAATCGAACTCGTATTACATGCGTGAGAGGCATGTGTCCTAACCGTTAGACGAACCCACCGGAGTTTGATAGATTAAAAAGAGCCAAGTCTTTAAAACTTAGCTCTTTTTTATTTTGAGATTTTGCGGAAGCTGGGGGATTCGAACCCCCGGTACCCTTGCGAGTACGTCAGTTTAGCAAACTGGTGGTTTCAGCCACTCACCCAAACTTCCTTGAACCCGCATTCTCTCTCAAATGCGGTGCAAAGATAGAGGGAACTTTTGGACTATGCAAATCTTTTAGCAAGATTTTTTTTACCTGTTTTTTGTAAAATGAGATAACATGCTATGTTTCAAATGTTAAACGGGAGAATTTTTTTCGAAAGCTTTTGATTTTTGTTGATGGAATGGGAACTTGAAGCATATTGACGTTATCTTCATGAGATAGGATAAACATCCGGATGGGATAGTGACGGTATATTTGACGTGAGAAAAAGACATAAAAAAAAGGCTATCTATCCCAGACAGCCAATCTTTTTGTTAACCTTAAATCTAATACTATGAAAAACACACTACAAATATACGGACTTCTGTCAACTTAGCAAATAAAACAAGAAAAAAGAGATATTTTATAACATTGATTAAATGTTTCATTCCTCCATTCTATTTTTATTAAGACTTTCGGCGTTTTGAATGGTATATTCCCAATATTTATCACATAATTTCAGATAGCTGGTCTCGGCACTCTTGCCGCCTAAAGAAATAGCGTACATCTTTGTCTGTTTTGCTTTTGCGTGTTCGACGGTCCGCGATAGTAGTTGATCGACAGGACGCATCTCAAAGTCCGATACGGTGATAATGTCCGCTTCCGAATATCCTTCTTCGCTGATCTTCCGCAAAGCATGCGTGATGACAGGTTCTATATCAGTTCCGCCATGAAAGGATTGGCATAAGAAATCGACCAGGCGATCGAAACTGCTGCCTAAATCTGTGATTTCAATGCACTCGATGTCATCGGAAAACAAGATGACGTAACATTTTCGGTGTTGCACTTCCGTCAGTTCGGCAATGGCTAGTAGGGCGGATTTTGCGATTCTTTCTCGTTCGCCTGCCATGGAACCGGAAGTGTCCAGACAAACAATGAAAGGACCTTCGGCTTCCTCGGAAACTTCGTTCCCTATCGTTTTCTTGTCGTTGATGGTTTGCTTTTCGTGTGATTGATAGTCGATGACTTGCAATCTCTTCTCAATGAAACGCTCAAAGAAAATAGGTTGCAGGCTATTTTCAGCCAGATAGCAATATTCCAAGGGAAGAAGGCTGTTTAAGTCGTTTCCTTCGCAAATGCCTGCAATATCGCTTCGGGTGGCATGAGATATAATTTGTTCCCGATGAATACCGGCAGTCATTTTGAAACGTTTCCGGCTGCTTTGGTGTTTCTTTCCTAAGATTTCTACCAGTTCACGGATAACGGGATTCCGTTTGATTGTTTCTTCGTATTCTAAAATCTGTTCTGCGATCTGTTTATGATTGCGGAGTAACCAGACGAGGCGTGAGCCGCCACGTACCGGAAGATTTTTGGCAAGTGATAGCTGAAGACGGTAGAAATCATCACAAAGCCGCTCGATATGTTCCATCTGATAATTGAACTCGTTGTTCGAGAGCAATGTGTGCCATTTGTCGAAGAAGAGAGTCCGCAACGCTTTCCATTCTTTAGAGCGCGGGCTGATTGCGTCAAAACGCTGGAGGTAGTATTTTACGTTGAGGTCTACCAGGTGATATCTCATTGAGAACGGGTAGGCGCTGTTTTTCAGGAATTGGAGAAACTTGGCGTCGGATGCTTCATCCATTTCATGAAAGTATTCCCATTGCGATGCGTAGTGGGAGTAGAAATCTTGCAGGGAGGGTTGCGTGTGACGAAAATACCGGTGAATATCCGCATCCAGTTCTTCGGGACGGATAATCCGGTTGTGCAGTTGTTCGTCGTACACGTCGTAGGCTATTCTCTGCAATTTCTCATAATAAATCTCTTGCAGATGTTTGAGCCTAATACTCTCTGTTCTCTTGTTCATGGGCATGAGCGATGATGCGGAGTTCGTTCCGGTAATTCTCTATGATATGTGCAGTCTCTCCTAAGATTCGCTTGATCTTGCTTTTTTGCGATGAGCTTAAGAAGAGATGGTCTTTTATATATGCTGTTTCCCGTTCGGAGATTGTTTTATATTCCACCTCCATTTGATGCAGCAAATCGATCACTTCCTGCAATGTAAATTCGAACGGAGTGCTGCCATCCTGTTGTGCGGGCAAAGGGTCGCAATTGTCATAACATAGTAACGGATATTCCTGATTGTTGACGAAAACAGACCGTCTTCCTTTTCGGAGGGAATAGATATTCTTTTGCGCGATATTTCTGTTCTTTACAAAATCGTAGGCTTTCAGGATTTTGTTGACCGGACGGAATTTATCTTGTTGGATATAAAACAACCGGTTGCTGTCTTTCTTCAAAGACTGGTAATCGGAAGCAAAAATGAGTAGATTCCCGGCAATGTGATAACCTTCTATGCGATGGTAGAAGGTGTCTACGACCTGGATTCCCGGATCGCTAAGTTCTCGCAGGCTGTGTTCGGACTTCATGTTCTCTTTCAGTGTGTCCAATTTTTGTTCCAGCCGTTTTTCTCCTAACAGATAGGTGTTGATGCCTCGCGCTATCGACTGTTCTACAATCTCTTCGATGATGGGGAGCTGCGGAATTGCATCCCACAGGCAGGCGCTCATCAACAGGCAGTCGGAGAAATGAATTCCCGGAGATTCATTCAGATAGGCGGATGTGCGGAGCAGACCTACTATTTTCTTCCAGCGGCGGTCGGATACATAGATAGGAGGGGTGTTTTCGTCTCGTCCTGTGTTGTATTGTTCAATTTCTCGTTTGATATTGTGAATCAGCTCGAAGATGGTATAGTGTATGCCCACTTTTTCGCTTTCAGCTTGTATCTGGTTGTATAATTCATCGTCTACTTGGAGCTTTTCCGGGATTTCAGGTTCTATCTCCCGCGTAGAAGAAATCATCTGATCGAACGCATATTCTTGCTCAATACATCCGACAAACTGACGGATCAGGAAGCGGTCGTATAAAGCTTCCAGTCCTTCACCTTTTGCCGGCAACTCGTTGGAAGCGGCAATCAATGCTTTCAGGGGTACACGCACTGTAAATTGTCCGTTGCGGTATATCTTTTCATTGATTACCGTCAAAAGGGAATTTTGGATAGCAGGACCGGCTTTCCATATTTCATCCAGAAAGACGATTGATGCTGTCGGCAGGTATCCTTTTGTGATGCGTTCGTACGTATCTTCATCCTTCAATTTTGAAATGGAGACGGGACCGAATATTTCGTCCGGTGTACTGAAGCGGGACATCAGATATTCAAAAGCATCTGCACCTTTAAATGCCAGTTTGAGCCTGCGTGCTACCAAACTCTTGGCTACTCCCGGAGGGCCCAACAGAAAGATACTTTCCCCTGCCATGGCGGATAGTAGAGACAGTGCGATGGTGTGTTCTTTTTCGAATACTCCCTCGTTGAGGGACTTCAACAATTGGGTGATATGTGATTTGATAGACTTCATGCGACGGATAATTTCATGTGTTGTTAGTGGGAGGCAAAGATACAAGAATTCTTTGAAATAGACTTCACCGGAGGAATTTACCCCTGGATTTAGGCAATTTCCTCCCGATAAGTAGGAGTTTTCAGTTTCATGGGGAAAATTCATTCTCTACTTTTGCTCTATCGAAAGAGAAATGATATATAATAGTTTAGTGAACCATTAAAAATAAAGGAATATGAAAACGAGCACATTTAAATACTTCGGTTTGGCATTGATGGCTATATTGATGGTAAGTTTTACCTCTTGCGAAGTGGAAATAGACAGTTTCTATGATGATGATAATAATGGTGTAGGGTACTATAACCGTTCAGCTGATTTATGTAGCCGTACTTGGGTCAGTTTCTACCGCGACATGGACGGTAACTATTGCCGTCAGGAACTGGACTTCTTTTTAGACCATACCGGAATCGACCGTATACGGGTGGAATATCCTAATGGAGTAGTAAATCATTATGAATATAATTTCCGTTGGAGTTGGGAAAATTATGCACAGACTTCCATTCGTATGTCATACGGACCGAATGATGTTTCATATCTGGATGATGTATATATCGGTGGAAACAGATTAAGCGGTTATCTGGATGGACGAAATAATTTTGTGGAGTTTCAAGGGAAAAGATAAAGAAATAGGTAAGTGTAAAGGACGAAACAAGTAAAAAGCATTGTTGGAAGGATAACAAGATGCGGGTAAAAAGAGTAATCAATAAGATTTCAGGATATACGAATCAGGGTATAATTAACGTCAGTTCGATTAAGCTTATACTATTTCGATTCTCCTCCTTCAGGAAGGATGGGAAACCATGCGGACGAAATTATATCGAACTTACGTTAATTGGGGCGCGAAATGAAAGCTTAAAAGTTTTGAACCGGACTAAATAGTTTTTATCTTTGCGCCCTATTAGTTTTTATATACATGGAGTGGTTATATAGTCTATTCATCGAACATTCTGCCTTACAGGCTGTTGTGGTACTTTCATTGATTTCTGCCATTGGTTTGGGCTTGGGAAGAGTGCATTTCTGGGGAGTTTCCTTGGGAGTCACTTTTGTTTTTTTTGCGGGTATCCTAGCCGGTCATCTCGGGCTTTCGGTCGATCCGCAGATGTTAAACTATGCAGAAAGTTTCGGACTGGTCATTTTCGTTTATTCCCTCGGGCTACAAGTCGGTCCCGGTTTTTTTAGCTCTTTCCGTAAAGGCGGGGTAACGCTGAATATGTTGGCATTGGGAGTAGTTCTGCTGGGAACGTTGTTGACGGTGGTGACTAGTTATGCAACGGGTGTCTCTCTTCCTGATATGGTGGGCATCTTTTGTGGAGCAACGACAAACACCCCGGCATTGGGAGCTGCGCAACAAACTCTGAAACAGATGGGAATGGACAGCAGTACGCCTGCTTTAGGATGTGCGGTGGCCTATCCGATGGGAGTAGTCGGCGTAATACTTGCTGTTTTATTAATCCGCAAAGTATTGGTCCGCAAAGAAGACTTGGAGATAAAAGAGAAAGACGATGCGAACAAAACTTATATTGCAGCGTTTCAAGTACACAATCCTGCTATTTTCAATAAAAGCATCAAGGATATAGCTCACATGAGTTACCCGAAGTTTGTCATATCCCGTTTGTGGCGTGACGGACATGTCAGTATTCCGACTTCAGACAAGATTCTGAAAGAGGGCGACCGCCTGCTGGTGATAACTGCGGAAAAAGACGCTTTAGCCTTGACGGTACTTTTTGGTGAACAGGAAAATACGGATTGGAATAAAGAGGACATTGACTGGAATGCGATTGACAGCGAATTGATCTCACAGCGTATCGTTGTCACCCGTCCCGAACTGAATGGTAAGAAACTCGGTGCACTCCGGTTGAGAAACCATTACGGTATTAACATCAGCCGTGTTTACCGGTCGGGGGTGCAACTGCTTGCTACTCCGGAATTGGTACTTCAGTTGGGCGACCGCCTGACAGTGGTGGGCGAGGCTGCTGCTATCCAGAATGTGGAGAAAGTATTGGGAAATGCCGTGAAAAGCCTGAAAGAACCCAATCTGGTTGTTATATTTATCGGTATCGTGCTTGGTTTGGCACTGGGGGCTATTCCTTTCTCTTTTCCGGGTGTCAGCACTCCTGTGAAGTTGGGATTAGCGGGCGGACCGATCGTTGTCGGTATCCTTCTGGGGACTTTTGGACCACGGATACACATGATTACTTATACCACCCGTAGCGCGAACCTGATGTTGCGTGCCTTGGGACTTTCCATGTACCTTGCTTGTCTGGGACTGGATGCCGGAGCTCACTTTTTCGATACCGTATTCCGTCCGGAAGGCTTATTATGGATTGGCTTGGGAGCCGGATTGACTATCATTCCAACCGTGTTGGTCGGAGTCGTGGCATTCAAGATGATGAAGATCGATTTCGGTTCTGTATCCGGTATGTTGTGCGGAAGTATGGCAAATCCGATGGCATTGAACTATGTAAACGATACAATCCCCGGCGACAACCCGTCCGTAGCCTATGCGACTGTTTATCCGCTATGTATGTTCCTGCGGGTAATTATCGCCCAAGTGTTGCTGATGTTCTTGTTAAATTGAGAATAGTATATTGCTGAATCGTAATCAGTAACTAGCAAATTGAGAATAGTAACTGGTAACTAGTAATTAGTAAATTGTAAATAGTAAAATAGTAAATAAAATGACTGCTCAAAGTAATATAACTCCTGAAAGCATTGTGAGCGATCTCCGTTACCTGCAACTGCTTTCCCGAAGCTTTCCTACGATTGCCGATGCTAGTACGGAAATAATCAATCTGGAGGCTATCTTAAATCTACCTAAAGGGACAGAGCATTTCCTGACTGACATTCATGGAGAATACGAGGCTTTTCAGCACGTACTGAAAAACGCTTCAGGTGCGGTAAAACGTAAAGTAAATGAAATATTCGGCAACACTCTCCGCGAGGCTGAAAAGAAAGAAATCTGCACGTTGATTTACTATCCCGAAGAGAAACTTCAATTAGTGAAAGCCCGTGAAAAGGACCTGGATGATTGGTATCTGATTACCCTGAACCAACTGGTGAAGGTCTGCCAGAATGTATCTTCCAAATATACCCGTTCGAAGGTTCGTAAATCGTTGCCTGCCGAGTTTTCTTATATTATTCAGGAATTATTGCACGAATCGTCCATCGAGCCGAACAAGCATGCCTATATCAATGTAATTATCAGCACGATTATCACTACCAAGCGTGCCGACGATTTCATTATCGCGATGTGCAATCTGATTCAGCGTCTGACCATTGATTCTCTTCATATCGTAGGCGATATTTACGACCGTGGTCCTGGCGCGCATATCATCATGGACACGTTGTGCAATTACCATAACTTCGATATTCAATGGGGAAATCATGATATTCTCTGGATGGGTGCAGCTTCCGGTAACGATAGTTGTATTGCCAACGTGATACGTATGTCCATGCGCTACGGCAACCTGGGCACGCTTGAAGACGGATATGGAATCAATCTGCTTCCATTGGCTACTTTTGCAATGGATACGTATGCCGATGATCCTTGCACCATCTTCATGCCGAAGATGAACTTTGCCGACGCTCATTATAATGAAAAGACTCTGCGCCTGATCACTCAAATGCATAAAGCCATTACCATTATCCAGTTTAAACTGGAAGCCGAAATCATCGACCGTCGTCCGGAGTTCGGGATGACCAACCGCAAACTGCTGGAAAAGATTGATTTTGAGCGTGGTGTCTTTGTATACGAAGGAAAAGAATACGCTTTGCGCGATACCAACTTCCCGACTGTAGATCCTGCCGATCCTTACCGATTGACGGAAGAAGAACGCGAATTGGTAGAAAAGATTCATTATTCGTTTATGAATAGTGAGAAGCTGAAGAAACACATGCGTTGCCTGTTTACATACGGCGGAATGTATCTGGTGGCAAATTCGAATCTTCTTTATCACGCTTCTGTCCCTCTGAATGAGGATGGCAGCTTTAAGCATGTCAAAATACGTGGTAAGGAATATTGGGGGCGTAAATTGCTGGATAAAGCCGATCAACTGATTCGTACTGCGTACTTCGATGAAGAAGGAGAGGAGGATAAGGAATTTGCTATGGATTACATTTGGTATATGTGGTGTGGACCGGATGCTCCCTTGTTCGATAAGGATAAGATGGCGACTTTTGAGCGTTATTTCCTAGAAGAAAAAGAATTGCATAAAGAGAAGAAAGGTTATTATTATACATTGCGTAACCGGGAAGATGTCTGCGATCAGATTTTGGCAGAGTTTGGAGCTTTCGGACCTCATTCGCATATCATCAACGGTCATGTGCCTGTGAAAACAATTCAGGGAGAACAGCCAATGAAAGCCAATGGCAAGCTTTTCGTTATTGATGGCGGATTCTCAAAAGCTTATCAGCCGGAAACGGGAATTGCGGGATATACGCTTGTTTATCACTCTCATGGGATGCAGCTTGTGCAGCATGAGCCGTTCCAGTCTCGCCAGAAAGCTATTGAAGAGGGACTTGATATCAAATCTACCAACTTTGTCCTGGAATTCAATTCGCAACGGATGATGGTGAAAGATACCGATAAAGGAAAAGAACTGGTGACTCAAATACAGGATTTGAAGAAATTACTCGTTGCTTATCGTACTGGTTTGATTAAAGAAAAGGTATAATTAGTAATCAGTATGCTCAAAGTTGCACGTTTCTGAATTTATTCACCACAGAGGACGCAGAGGACACAGAGCTTTTTTCTGCAAGTAAAGCAGAGCGATAAATACGATTCTAAATGCATGAGACTCTGTGTTACTCTATAGTGAATAAAAAATAGTAAACCTCTGTGTCCTCCGTGTCCTCTGTGGTGAATAAGTTTAGAAAAGAACAATACCCGCTTCGACAATAGCTCCCTTATCGTAATTGCTCGATTTATTATAGAATCTGGTTACCCCATATCCACCTGTTGCAAAGATGCCGAACTTCTTGGTAAATTGATATTCCAGATTGGCACGTGCCTGCAGTGCGTACAGGCGTTTCGGGATGACCTCATCTTTGTTGTCAAAAGCCTCGATATGTTGGTATCCGAGGTCTCCGCTGATGGACAACCCCTTGTAAAGGGGGAAAGACAGACCGGCACGATAGGATGCACTCGCCGAAAACTTATCATTCAATCCCTGATACATAGAACCCACTCCCAATATGGTATAAAACAGCTGGTTCTTGAACCGTACCCCGATATTGGCAGGCGTTGCGTTTCCACCGTATACCATCATTTGCACTTTGGTATCAGGATTGGCATTCACCAAGCCAAGTTGGAAACCTTTCATATCTTCTGTGTAGTAATTGACAAGACCAATTTGAAGTCCGCGCGCTTTCGTTGCGTAGTTGCATAATGCTACTTGTACTCCATTCAGCTTGGATGCGGTTATATTGGCAATTCCTGCTATCTGCAAACCGTTCATGTGTTCGCCTGCTATATTTAAAAGTCCCGAAGCCATCAGACCACCGAAGCTCTGTCCAGTGATATTGGCTATTCCGGAGAAGTGTAAGCCCGAAGCCATGTTGCCCGTCACATTCATGAAACCACTAATCATTACCCCCGAGTTGTTGTCTCCTCCGATGCTCGTCAGCCCGGATATGACTACTCCTTTTGATTTGTCGCCGGTGATATTTACCAATCCGGCAGCAGAAAGCCCTACGGTGTTATCGCCGCTGATATTACTGATACCAGCCAGCTGAACGCCCCTCATAGTACCCCCAGCCAAGTTGGCTAATCCGGTGATTTGCAGTCCGTTCATGTCGCCATGAACTACGCTTCCCAACGCATTGATACCCACACCGTTCAGACGGTTCATGGTAGACAGTAGGCCGATGTTTACGTAGGTCGTCTGTGTACTGTCATGCGGTTGCGTGCATATATCTTTCCAGATGGATATATTGATCCCTGCACTCTTGTTCTGTGCCGGTAAAGAAACGGCAGCCATGAGTATAGCTGCCGTAAGTATTGTTTTCTTTATCTTCATTCCTTTCTCTTTTTCGGTTTAAGTCGTATCTTTCTCTATGCGGCTGGCAATTTATCAGCCTTTTGCTTCCTGATACAAGTAACGCTTGATGCTCTTCTTCGGTGTCTTTTCAAATTCTTCCGGATAGATTTTCATCTTGGATATCTGGCTGTATGCTGGTAGCATGGTGTTCAGCGTCACGCGGTTTTCTTCCATTACTTGTTCGATGTCTTCAGCCTTCAGTCCGTGGGCGAAGGCATCGTCAAAGTCGGGATAAACAAGTCCGACAAGCTTCTCGTTTTGCTGAACGATAATGCTTTCTGCCACGTATGGCAGGTTGTTCAGCTTATCTTCAATTTCTTCCGGATAGATATTTTGTCCGCTGGAGCTCAATAACAGGTTTTTGCTGCGTCCTTTGATCGTTACATTGCCTTCTTCATCCATCAAAGCCAAGTCGCCGGTATGCAACCATCCGTCCTTGTCGATGACTTCCTGCGTGGCTTCTTCGTTTTTGTAATAGCCCAGCATCATATTCGGGCCCTTACATACGATTTCGCCAACGATATTTTGGGGGTCAGACGACAATACCCGTACATCCATGCGTGGCGCAGCCTTTCCGCAAGAACCTAGTTTGAACTTACTCCAATCTTCGTAACAGATAATCGGACCACATTCTGTCATTCCATATCCAACCGTATAAGGGAAATCAATCATTTTCAAGAACTGTTCTACTTCCTGATTGAAAGCGGCACCCCCTACGATGACTTCCCGGAAGTTTCCTCCGAACGCTTTAATCATTTCTTCGCGCACCGTTGCCTTAATCTTGTCGTTGATAATAGGCACTTTCAGCAATATCTTCATCGCCGGAGTTTCCAGCTTCGGAAGCACGCTTTTCTTGATGATCTTTTCGATGATGAGTGGTACGGCAACAATCAGGCGGGGTTTCACTTCTTCAAAAGCCTGGAAGATGATCTTAGGGCTTGGCATACGGGTGAGGAAGTAGATGTGGCAACCTACGGAGAACTCGTAAAGGAATTCGAAAGCCAATCCGTACATGTGTGCCATGGGAAGCATGGAAACTATTTTATCGCCGGCTTCCAGTTCCAACACTTCGAAAGCAAATTTGGTATTCGACCACAGGCTGCGGTAGGGGAGCATGACTCCTTTGGAATAACTCGTTGTTCCTGAAGTATAATTGATGACTGCCAGTTCTTCCGGTTCGTCTTTGTGGTAAGCGACATGCTCTTTGCGGAAATTCTTCGGATATTTTTTGCCGAACATTTCGTTCAGATGTTCGCGTGCATACGTGAGTCGTTCGCTGCGTGACACTAGCAGGGAGAAGTCGTTCATCATCAGGATACCTTCCAGTAGCGGCATTGCCGATTCGTTGAGGTTTTCCCATACCATATCTCCTACAAAGAGTAGTTTGGCTTCGGAGTGGTTGACGATATTATGCACGTTATCTGCTTTAAATTCATGGAGAATGGGTACAATAACGGCTCCATACGTCAGTGTGGCAAGGAAAGTAACTCCCCAGTGGGAGCTGTTTCTTCCACAAACGGCAATTTTGTCTCCTTTGCGGATTCCGCTTTCTTCAAAGATGATATGGAGTTTCTCGATTTTGCGAGCTACGTCTTTATACTGTAAAGTTGCACCTTTATAATCGGTCAGGGCATCCAGATCCCAATTATTCTTGATGCTATTCTCAATATAGGCTATAAAACTTTGTTCCATTGTTTTGCACATTTGGTATTAATTTGGGCAAATATAGCAATTATATTGAGAATGAAGAATTAAGAGTGAAGATTTTTTGGAAATGGGGGAGAGAGTAGTGGGAGGACTGGTAACAAGGATTTGCTTATAGTTATATCGAACTTACGTTAGATTATGCTATGAGCTAAATGGGATATCATTATAGCTAAACAGATTTTCATTATAGCAAAACTGTTTTTCATTATAGCTAATTTAATTATCATTATAGCTAAAAAAAATATGCTATTAGCAAAAAACATTCAGCTAATAGCATATCATTTATAGTTATTTCATTTCTTATTTCAAGTACCATTCGTACATTCTTTGTACGCCTTCTTCGATTTCAATTTTGTGGTGCCAGCCCAGTGCATGCAGTTTTGAAGGATCGGTAAGCTTGCGCATTGTGCCGTCCGGTTTGCTGCTGTCGAAGGTCAGTTTGCCTTGATAGCCTACTGTTTCAACGATCCGTTCGGCCAGTTGGCGGATGGTGATTTCCTTACCGGTTCCGATGTTTATATGGCAGTTGCGGATATCTTTGCTACCTTCTTTATACGTATCTTTAAAGTCCACATGCTCCATCACGAAGACACTGGCATCCGCCATTTCTTCGCTCCATAGGAATTCGCGGAGAGGAGTACCCGTACCCCAGAGAGTGACCTCTGTTTCGCTGATTCCGTATTTTTTCAGCATAGCCAGAATATCCTCTTTCGAGCTGTCGCCGTTGACACCTTCCACCGGACGCTGGTTCATATCCTTGCGTACAGCTTCCCAGTTTCCTTCTTTCAGGCAGTGTGCCAAATGAATCTTGCGGATCATGGCAGGCAATACATGGCTGCGTTCCAGGTCGAAGTTATCATTCGGTCCGTACAGGTTTGTCGGCATTACGGCGATGTAGTTCGTGCCATATTGCAGGTTGAAGCTCTCGCACATTTTCAGTCCGGCAATTTTGGCGATTGCGTACGGCTCGTTGGTATATTCCAACGGTGAAGTAAGCAATACATCTTCCTTCATCGGCTGTTCGGCATCGCGTGGATAAATACACGTGCTGCCGAGGAAGAGCAACTTTTTCACGTTGTGGCGGAAACTCTCTCCGATAACGTTCTGTTGAATTTGCAGATTTTTGTATATAAAGTCGGCACGGTAGATGCTGTTCGCCATGATACCGCCCACAAAGGCAGCGGCAAGGAATACATATTCCGGCTGTTCTTCATCGAAGAATTTGCGGACAGCCATTCCATCCAGCAAGTCGAGCTCTTTGTGCGTGCGGCCTATCAGATTGGTGTATCCTTTATCCTGCAAATTCTTCCAGATAGCAGATCCCACAAGTCCGCGGTGTCCTGCTACATATATCTTTGCATTCTTTTCCATTCTATCTTTTATTAGTTCACCACAGAGGACACGGAGGGCACAGAGGAAAAAATAAAATCCTCCGTGTCTTCTGTGTCCTCTGTGGTGAAATGAAATTCATTTAATGTTTGGTAGCAATCATCCGCTTCACCTTTTCCATATCGTGGCGCACCATGATACGTACCAGTTCTTCGAATGATGTTTTGCGTGGATTCCATCCCAACAAAGTTTTTGCTTTAGTCGGGTCTCCCAGCAGTTGTTCCACTTCTGCCGGACGGAAATATTTAGGATCAACCTCTACCAAAGACTTTCCGGTAGCTACGTCGATACCTTTCTCGTTCACGCCTTCACCTTCCCAACGAAGTTCGATGCCTACTTCTTTGAATGCCAGCGTTGCAAATTCGCGCACAGTGTGCATTTCTCCGGTAGCGATTACGAAATCTTCGGGGACGTCATGTTGCAGGATCAGCCACATACATTCGATGTAATCCTTGGCATATCCCCAGTCGCGGCGTGCATCCAGGTTACCCAGATACAGTTTGTCCTGTTCGCCCTGTGCGATACGTGCGGCGGCAAGCGAAATTTTACGGGTAACGAATGTTTCGCCACGGCGTTCGCTCTCGTGATTGAACAAGATACCGTTTACGGCAAACATACCATAGCTTTCGCGGTAGTTTTTAGTAATCCAGAAACCATATTGTTTGGCTACCCCATACGGAGAACGGGGATAGAATGGAGTTGTCTCTTTTTGTGGAACTTCCTGCACCTTACCGAACAATTCGGAAGTAGAAGCCTGATAGATGCGGGTTTTCTTTTCCAGTCCCAGGATGCGTACTGCTTCGAGCATACGCAACGTACCGATAGCATCGGCTTCGGCCGTGTATTCCGGAACGTCGAATGAAACCTTCACGTGGCTTTGAGCAGCGAGATTGTAGATTTCATCCGGTTGCACCTGTTGAATAATACGAATTAACGAACTAGAATCTGTCATATCCCCATAATGCAGATTGATCGTACGTTTTTGTTTCATGTCGCGCACCCACTCGTCAAAATACAAATGTTCAATACGTCCGGTATTGAACGAAGAAGAACGGCGGAGTATACCGTGTACTTCGTAACCTTTTTGCAATAGAAATTCGGCAAGGTAAGAACCATCTTGTCCGGTGATGCCTGAAATTAGGGCTTTTTTCATACGCTATTATTTAATATAATTGAAAATGTGGGTGCAAATGTCGGTATTTTTTGTGAGCCAGCCAAGTTACTATCCAATTATTTTTCAGCACAGTCATTCAGCATGGTTTTTCTTTGTTATTTTGTCGATAATCAAAGCGATAGCTCCGCCCGGAACTCCCGGGGCGGCTACCATGGTGATGCCCAGCATAAAGATAAATCCGGCAAACAAGGGGAAGTCGAACGGTATTCCTTGCATCATCATCAATGCCAGTGCGCAGGCTACGATTTTCAGTGTGCTGCCCGACAGATGGATGGTGGCGCAGAGCGGAATCACGAAACCTGCCACTTCGGCAGATACCCCGTTCTTTCTGCTCTGTTCCAGCGTTACGGGGATGGTGGCTGCCGAAGACTGTGTGCCCAATGCCGTGAAGTAAGCCGACAGCATTTTATGAAGTAGTTTAAACGGGTTTTTATGTACAAACAGTGCCGCGATGGAATACTGAAAAACTAACAGGAAGATGTGAAGGGCAAAGATGACTCCGATAATTTTAATAAACACCATCAGGATGGAATATACTTGTCCCGAATGTGTCATGTTGAGGAATATGCCAAAGATATAAAGGAATATCCGCACTAGCGGAGCCGGGAAAAAAGTGTCGATGGCAATACCCAAAATGATGGCGATTACGATGCGTGCCAACAAACCGATTTTGATCTTCTTCATCCTTGATTTTATTTGTAAAGCACAAAAATAATACTTAAATCCAAAATATAGCGAACAAATGTGCATTTCAACTGTTACTAAATAAAGAATATTCGAAATATATCAGTTATGACAAATCAGAATAAAACAGAAATCGGACTTATCGGCTTGGCTGTGATGGGCGAGAATCTTGCTTTAAACATGGAGAATAAGGGGTGGCACGTATCGGTCTATAACCGTACGGTTCCCGGAGTAGAGGAAGGAGTGGTAGACCGCTTTATGAATGGTCGTGCGAAAGGTAAAAACATCGAAGGGTTCACAGATATAAAGGCATTTGTAGATTCGATAGCTACTCCCCGTAAGATAATGATGATGGTTCGTGCCGGAAGTCCGGTTGACGAACTGATGGACCAGCTGTTCCCGTTGCTTTCACCGGGCGACATTCTTATTGATGGCGGCAACTCCCATTACGAAGATACCAACCGCCGCGTCAAACTGGCGGAGTCGAAAGGATTTCTCTTCGTCGGCAGCGGAGTGTCCGGCGGCGAAGAAGGAGCCTTGAATGGGGCTTCTATCATGCCCGGCGGTTCGGAGAAAGCATGGCAGGAAGTGAAGTCGATCCTTCAAAGCATTGCGGCAAAAGCACCGGACGGCACTCCTTGTTGTCAGTGGGTAGGTTCTGGCGGATCGGGCCATTTTGTGAAGATGATTCACAACGGTATCGAATATGGTGATATGCAGCTGATTGCCGAAGCCTATTGGGTGATGAAAAAGTTGCTGGATCTGAACAATGAGGAAATGGCTGATGTCTTTGCCCGTTGGAACGAAGGCAAACTGCGCAGCTACCTGATCGAAATCACCGCCAACATCCTGCAACATAAAGACAAATCGGGAGGCTATCTGATTGATAAAATTCTGGATGCGGCAGGACAGAAAGGAACCGGCAAATGGTCGGTCATCAACGCTATGGAACTCGGTATGCCGTTGGGATTGATTGCCACGGCGGTATTCGAACGAAGCCTTTCGGCACAGAAAGACTTGCGTCATCAGGCTTCCAGGCAATATCAGTGTCAACATACACAACCTATATATAATAAGGTGGAACTCGTAAAGAATCTGTTTTCTGCTCTTTATGCTTCCAAACTTGTCTCTTATGCCCAGGGATTCGCCGTGCTGCAACGTGCTTCCGACGCTTTCGACTGGCATCTCGACCTGGCTTCCATTGCCCGTATGTGGCGTGGGGGATGCATTATCCGCAGTATATTCCTGAACGACATTGCTGCCGCTTTCGATGCCGCCGACAAGCCTAAACACTTGTTGCTGGCTCCTTATTTTAAAGAAGAAATGAAAACGTTGCTTCCCGGATGGAAGAACCTGGTGGCGGAAGCCATGAAAGAAGAGCTTCCCGTTCCTGCTTTCTCTTCTGCACTGAATTATTTCTTTTCGCTCACATCTGCCGATCTGCCCGCCAACCTTGTGCAGGCACAACGCGATTATTTCGGCGCGCACACTTTCGAGCGCAAAGATGAGTTGCGCGGACAGTTCTTTCACGAGAACTGGACAGGGCACGGAGGAGATACGAAATCGGGTACGTATAACGTTTAAATAGAAAACAGCTTTGAAATGATAAATGGGGATTTCTATTTCACCACAGAGGACACGGAGGTTTACTATTTTTTATTTACTATAGAGTAACACAGAGTCTTACGTATTTAGAATCGTATTTGACGTCAGTTCGATATAAGCTTGTGCTATTCCTGAAGGAGGGGAAACCATGCGGACGAAGTTATATCGAACTTACGTTATTTATCGCTTTGTTTTACTTACGGAAAGAGAGAGAAGAACTCTGTGTCCTCCGTGTCCTCTGTGGTGAAATATAAATCGTCTCAAAACAGAAACTAAAACCACTCTTGAAAAATGGATAAATTTGCAATGATTATTTTCGGTGCGTCGGGTGACCTGACCAAGCGCAAGCTGATGCCCGCCCTTTACTCCCTCTACCGTGAGAAGCGGTTGACCGGAGAATACTCTATATTGGGTATCGGGCGTACGGTCTACTCTGACGATAACTACCGTTCTTATATATTAGAAGAACTGCAACAGTTCGTAAAGTCCGAAGAACAGGACACAGCTCTGATGGCTTCGTTTGTCTCCCATCTCTACTATCTACCGATGGACCCGGCAAAAGAAGAAGGCTACCCGCAACTCCGCCAACGCCTGTCCGACTTGACCGGTGAGGCACCCCCGGACAACCTGCTGTTCTACCTCGCCACTCCACCGTCACTGTACGGAGTAGTGCCCTTGCACCTCAAAGCTGCCGGACTCAACACCCCCCATTCACGTATCATCGTCGAGAAACCTTTCGGTTATGATCTCGAATCGGCACGTGAACTGAATAAAACGTATGCCTCTGTTTTCAATGAGCATCAAATTTACCGTATCGACCATTTTCTCGGTAAGGAAACCGCCCAAAATGTACTGGCTTTCCGTTTTGCCAACGGCATCTTCGAACCTCTCTGGAACCGTAACTATATCGACTACGTAGAAATCACAGCCGTAGAAAATCTGGGTATCGAGCAACGCGGCGGATTCTATGAAACGGCAGGCGCGCTGCGCGATATGGTACAGAATCACCTGATACAGCTCGTAGCCCTTACGGCTATGGAACCGCCCGCTGTTTTCAATACCGACAATTTCCGTAACGAAGTGGTGAAGGTCTACGAATCTCTCACCCCGTTGAATGAAGTGGATTTGAACGAACATATCGTTCGTGGACAATATACCGCCTCCGGCAATAAAAAAGGCTACCGTGAAGAAAAAGGAGTGGCTCCCGATTCGCGCACGGATACTTATATTGCCATGAAACTGGGCATTAGCAACTGGCGCTGGAGTGGCGTTCCGTTCTACATTCGTACAGGTAAACAAATGCCGACGAAGGTAACGGAAATCGTCGTTCATTTCCGTGAGACACCTCATCAGATGTTTCATTGTGCCGGTGGCAACTGTCCGCGGGCTAATAAATTGATTCTTCGTTTGCAACCGAATGAAGGGATAGTGCTTAAAATCGGAATGAAAGTGCCCGGCGCAGGCTTTGAAGTGCGGCAGGTGACGATGGATTTCAGTTACGCGCAGCTGGGCGGCGTACCCAGTGGCGACGCTTATGCCCGTCTGATAGACGACTGCATCCAGGGCGATCCGACTTTATTTACTCGAAGTGACGCAGTAGAAGCCTCATGGAAATTTTTCGATCCGGTGCTTCGCTATTGGAAAGACAACCCCGACGCACCCCTCTACGGTTATCCCGCAGGTACGTGGGGACCCCTGGAAAGCGAAGCAATGATGCATGAACATGGGGCCGAATGGACGAATCCTTGTAAGAATTTGACGAATACAGATCAATATTGTGAATTATGAAATTATCAGTTTTTCCTTCATCTATTGAAACTTCACGAGCATTAATACTACGCTTGGTGGAAATTATGAATGAAGAGCCGGACAGAGTGTTCAATATCGCAGTCAGCGGTGGCAACACCCCTGCTCTGATGTTCGATTTATGGGCAAATGAATATGTAAAAAGTACCCCGTGGGACCGTATGCGGATTTACTGGGTAGATGAACGCTGTGTGCCTCCCGATGATTCGGATAGTAATTACGGAATGATGCGCAAACTTCTTTTGGGTTTGACGCCCATTCCGTATGAAAACGTATTCCGTATTCGTGGAGAGGCGAAGCCTGCGAAAGAAGCGGTCCGCTATTCGGAGTTGGTCCGTCAGCAAGTGCCGCTGAAGCGTGGCTGGCCCGAATTTGATATTGTACTGTTGGGAGCCGGAGATGACGGACACACGTCTTCCATCTTTCCCGGACAAGAAGACTTGCTGATTTCAAACTCTATTTATGTAGTCAGTGCCCATCCCCGTAACGGGCAGAAGCGCATCGCAATGACGGGATATCCCATTCAGAATGCCCGCTATGTCATTTTCCTGATTACCGGGAAAAATAAAGCCGATATAGTGGATGAAATCTGCCATTCGGGAGACACCGGTCCCGCAGCCTATATAGCTCATCACGCGCAGAATGTAGAGCTGTTTGCGGATAAAGCGGCTGCCGCATATATTGACGATAGTAATAGATGTGGTAATAAATAAGCTGGAACTGTTTGGTAGACGAACCTGACAAAGACTAAGAATAAAAGATTGGAGGAGGATTACACTTGGGTAATCTCCTCCACTATATATTTATCTTGTACTCTTTTACAAGTACAGACAAAGTATTCCGGATGCTTCAGGGCACCTTCTAGAGTATCAGGAAGAACCATCTCTTTGGTACGTCGATCCATTGCCACTGTTGCATATAGAATACCTTCTTTTTTGCATCTTTCAATTAATGCACTTTTTAGTTCTTCTATGCTATATTCCATTTGTGTGAGACTTTAATGGCTGCAAAGTTATGAAAAATATGTATGTTTTCTGCAATAATATTCCTGTAATATATAAAAATGGCTTCCTTGTTCGTCCGCCGACGAGGAAGCCATTAACACAAAAACTAAACTAGACTTAACTAAACTATTCTATTCTTGGAATTTCACAATCCCTTTCTGTTTTCTGCAAAGGTAGATATAAAACGGATTCTAGCAAATTATAATCGACAAAAATTACTTTTTTACCGATAAAATAATGAATAATCAGCTCCTTTCATCAAGAAAAGTCTGAAAAACTTGCTTGTAACTATCGCTGATAGGAATATATGTCTTGTCAAACACGATACGTCCGCGGTCAATCACACGTATTTTATCTTTCTGTACGATGAATGAGCGGTGCACACGCATGAAACGAGTGGATGGCAGGAGTTCTTCCATGGCTTTCATACTCATCAGTGACAGGATAGGTTTGGGAGCGTCTTCCGTATATATTTTAATGTAATCTTTCAGCCCTTCGATATACATGATTTTCTTCAAGTCCACTTGCACTAGTTTGTAGTCGCTTTTCACAAAGATACTGTCTATCTCTTCTGGCTTCTGCACGAGTTCGAACCATTGGAGAGCTTTGTTGGAAGCTTGCAGGAAATCGACGTATGAGATCGGTTTTAGCAAGTAATCGAGTGCGTTGACACGATAACCGTCGATGGCATACTGTCCGAAAGCGGTGGTAAACACAATGCGGGTATGCGGATCTACCATCTTCGAGAACTCCAGACCGTTAAGCTCCGGCATCTGAATGTCCAAAAACAGGAGATCGACCTTTTCGCCCGGCAATTCTTTCATTGCCTGAACCGCACTGGAATACTTTCCTGCAAGTTGCAGGAACGGAGTCTTGTTCACATAACTCTCTAACAGGCTAAGTGCTAAAGGCTCATCGTCAACGATTGCACAACGTAACATCATACTATTTATATTTAAAGTTTGATATCCAAAATCTGGTACTTGGCGTTTTATACTAAACGTTTTCCTTTCTACTCTCCAATCTTGATACTCAATCTCGATTCATACACCTTTTCGTCTTCTGAGGTACCTTTCAACCAAGTGTAAGCTGCCGGATAAAGTATCTCCAACCGACGGCTGACTTGTTCCAATCCCACGCCTGATCCACTCTTATCCCCCGCAGTTTTAGGATGATTGCTATTGCGGATTTCGCACACCACTTCGTTGTCATTCTCCGAAATATGAATACTGATGAAACTTGATTCGGTAGGAGAGATGCCATGCTTGAAAGCGTTCTCTATCAAAGAGATAAAGATAAGCGGGGCGATGAGTGTCTGACTGTCGGGCTGGATATCGAATTTGGTAATCATCTGCACATTGGCAGACAGGCGGATGCGCATCAGTTCGATGTAATTGCGGATAAAATCGACCTCCTTACAGAGAGGAACGTACGTCTGCTGGTTATCATACAACACATGGCGAAGTAGTTTGCTCAACTCCTGAACTGCCTGTTGCGCCTTGTCCGAGTCAAATGCAATCAGTGCATAGATGTTATTCAGCGTATTCAGCAGAAAGTGAGGGTTCAGTTGGTTCCGCAGGTTCTTCAGTTCCGCTTCCACACGGTTCCGTTCCGCCTCTTTGCGGGCAGCTTCGTTCTGTGTCCATCGGGCACTCATGCGGATAGCGGAACTTAGTCCGATGGTGAATACGAGACTCAACATATCTCTAAGAAAAAACAACCATCCCGGAGGCATCCCAGGCCTTTTGGGTCTGGAGGCCAATGACGGATCGAACGTCAGACTTTGCCAGAGATGAAGCAACACGCCGATGACACATAAAAAGATAATGTTGTAGACCACATATCTTTTGGACTGACTTTGGAAAAGATAGCGCGGCACAAGAATGAAATAATTCACGTAGAACACAATCATGAAAGAGAGTGGTACGGCAAGATGGCGTATATAAGCCATCCAGTTGATGTTCCCGTTCCCACGTTCGACGAAGAAGAACGGGAAACCGAACATAATCCCCCAGCTGATAATATGTATCAGCACTTCCAGGGGACGACGTGCGGATGTAAAGGTTTGTTTCATAAAGACAAAGATAATTCTTTTATTGGAAATTATCCGTATTATTCGTATCGGATGGCTTCTATCGGATCTAAATCTGCTGCTTTCTTAGCCGGATACCATCCGAAGAAGACTCCTGTGACAGTACATACTGCGAAGGAGAGGAATACACTCCACGGCTGGATGTAGATAGGCCAATGGGCTACGCTCTTGACAATCCAGCTGGCTCCGCAGCCGATCATCACTCCGATGATACCTCCTGTGATACTGATCATGATGGCTTCGATGAGGAATTGACTAAGAATGTCGACTCCGCGTGCACCGACAGACATACGCAGACCAATTTCACGGGTACGCTCCGTAACGGATACATACATGATGTTCATAATCCCGATACCACCTACTATGAGCGAAATGCCTGCGATGCAAGCAAGCAGTGTGGTCATCAGGTCGGTGGTCGAGTTGAGCATTGTGCTCAGTTCTTGTTGGGTGCGGATGGTGAAATCGTCGTTGTCCGAAGCCTTCAGTTTATGGTTGCGGCGGAGGATTGTACTGATTTCGTCAGTTGCATAGTCCGTCATATCCTCGGTGAGGGCAGAGGCAAACACTCCCTGCAAGTACGTAACGGCAAGCAGGCGTTTCATCACGGTGGTGTATGGTGCAAGCACTACGGCATCCTGGTCTTGTCCCATGGAGTTGTATCCTTTGGCTTTGAGCACTCCTACCACACGGAAAGGTATTTTGTTGAAACGGATAATCTTACCCACTGGATCGCTTCCGTCCGGAAACAGATTGTCTACTATGGTCTTTCCGATCACGCAGACTTTTGCTGAGCTTTGTATGTCGGCTTCTGTAAACATATCTCCGTTTTCAACAGTCAGTTGGCGAATATTGAGATATTCTGTTCCGACACCGTTCACCGAAGCCGGATAGTTGTTGTTACCGGCTATGAGCTGCCCCGATGACGAGACATTGGGACTGATGGCAGACAGGAAACTGGTCTCATCGCGCAAGGCTTCGTAGTCGGCTAGTTTCAAGGTCTGCATCGCAGACGGGTCCTGACGGACACCTCCACGCATATCGGCTCCCGGATGAATCATGATCATGTTCGATCCCATCTCGGAAATCTGCTGCTGGATGCTTTTCTTCGAACCTTGTCCGATAGCCAGCATTGTGATGACGGAAGCAACACCGATAATGATACCGAGCATGGTGAGAAAAGCACGCAACTTATTGTTCGCCAATGCCCGGAGAGCTATCTTTAATAAATTAGTTCCATTCATGTTTATAAAGTTATGGAGTTATTAATGGAGTTCTGATTACTCCTTGTCACATTAGTTAACGTCAGTTGGATATAAGCCTGTATTTTCCTACCACCCCGTCCTTCGAACTTACATTCATTAATCCTCGTCATTCTTCGGCAATGCAGCTAGCGCTTCGGCGGCAGACAGAATGTTGGGATTGGTCGTATCTTCTATCACCTGACCGTCGCGCAGACGGATATTCCGGCTGCTATATAGCGCAAGTTCGGGATTGTGTGTCACAAAGATAATCGTACGTCCCTCTGTATGAAGTTTCTGAAACAATACAAGTATCTCGAAGGAGGTACGGGTATCAAGGTTTCCGGTCGCTTCGTCGGCAAGAATGACTGCCGGATTGTTGACCAAGGCACGTGCGATGGCCACCCGTTGCATCTGCCCGCCGGACATCTGGTTGGATTTATGTTCCAGGCGGTCGCCCAATCCTACAGCCTGTAAGGATTCGATGGCACGTCGGCGACGTTCGGAAGCACTGACGGCGGAGTTATACATCAGCGGTAGTTCCACATTTTCCACTGCCGTTGTTTTGGGCAACAGGTTGTAGCTTTGGAACACGAACCCGATCTTCCGGTTTCTTAGTACCGCACGTTGAGGTTTGCTCATCGTACGTACGGGAATATCGTCGAGCAGATACTCTCCGCTGGTAGGAGTGTCCAGGCAGCCTAATATATTGAGCAGTGTAGACTTCCCCGAACCGGAAGTACCCATGATGGTGACAAACTCCCCTTCATTGATATTGAACGAAACGCCTCGCAATGCGTGAACGGTTTCGTCGCCTACCTGAAAGTTACGTTTGATATTTTGTATTTCAATTACTTTTTTCATTGACAATAATGTGCTGATGCGCCCATTCGTTATTGGCACATCGAATAATTATTTTCTCTTCTTACTTCCCGGAGGGCCTGGCATGAACGGGCTTCTTTCTCCGCCGTTTTCCATCTTTCCTTCAGGTCCCATACTCTCACCGGGCATAACACCTACGGTAGCTTCGGTCACCACCTTTGTCCCTTCGGCAATGCCACTGATAATTTCGGTGGATATACCGTTGCTGATTCCCACTTCTACCGGATGGGCGGTGAATGTAGTTCCTTCGCGCGTCCAAAGTTTATGTTTGCCTTCGCAATCTTTCACGATGTCATTTTTACCGATCAGCGGTGCTTCCGGTGTAAATCGTAAGGCTTTGTTCGGAACGGACAACACGTTTTTCTTGTCAAGGATATAGATCGTGACATTAGCTGTCAGGCGGGGTTTCAGTTTCAAGTCGGGGTTGGGGGCGGAGATGACTACTTCGTAAGTGACTACTGTTGAAGTGCTGTTCGTGCTGCTCGTACTGCTTGCGTCGCCCAAACGAATCTGGGTAACGGTTCCTTCGAATACATCATTCGGATAAGCATCTACCGTGAAGCTGGCACGCTGGCCTTCTATGATACCGCCTATATCAGCTTCATCTACATCGGCCACTACTTGCATCTGTGTCAGGTCGGCAGCAATGGTGAACAGTGTCGGGGTCTCGAATCCGGAAGCAACGGTTTGTCCTGCTTCTACATCACGGCTGATGACTACTCCGTCAATCGGTGAAGTAATGGTAGCGTAAGACAGGTTGCGTTCTGCTTTCGCGAGCGATGCCTTGCTGCTGTCATAGCTGCTTTTCGCTTTCTGATAATTGTAGAGAACCTGCTCGAAGTCCGTATCACTAATCAGCGACTTTTCGTGCAAGCCTTTGTTGCGTTCGTAATTCTTTTTCTGATATTCATATTCAGCTTTCGCACCATCGTAAGTTGCCCGCTGTGATGCCAGTTCGCTTTGCAATGTGACGCGGTCCATTTCAGCAATCAACTGTCCTTTGGTTACTTCCGAGTTGTAGTCTACGTAAATTTTGTCGATGATACCGGACACTTGTGTACCAACTTCTACTTCCGTTACCGGTTCGATCGTTCCGGTAGCAGTCACCGAATTTGAAATATCGCCTTTACTGACAGTAGCGGTGGCGTACGTCACCTTATGTTTGGCGGGTGAACCGGCAAAGAACCACATTCCTGCTCCTGCCACCACAACGACTGCCACGGCGATTAGAATAATCTTTTTCGTTTTCATTCGTTTATTATGCTTTTATTTATAATGCTGATTGTATACTCTTTATAAAGCTAATTGATCTCCCTGATAGAATTTCAGCAACTGCGTGTTCAGTATAGCCATATATTTAGCCTGAAGCTGTTCCTGCTGTGCTTGTAGCAGATTATTCTTTTCAGTAAGGAGTTCTACGGTATTCTTCATTCCCAAATTAAACTGTTCGCTCGTCAACTCATAGCTGATTTTTGTACTTTTCAGCTTTTCGTTAGCGGCGGCATAACGCTGTTGCGCACTGTTGGCATCCAGCCAAAGGGTCTCAATGGTTTTGTACAGTGCCTTTTGTTCGTCCAATAGGGAAAGCATGCTCGTTTCGTACTGCAATTTAGCTTTTTGTACGGCACTTTTCGTTTGACGGTTATTGAAAATAGGCACACTGACAGACAGTCCGATAGAGTTGTTCCATCCGTTCTTCACTTGTTCTCCGAAGGTGAAGTCGCTGCCACTGGTATGGTTGGTTCCAATTCCTGCGCTAAGGCTGATGGTAGGGAAATAGCTCGATTTGGCGATATTGATACCCAGTTCGGAAGCCTCTACATTCAGTTTGCTCGCTTCTATTTCCGGACGAAGGCCCAAAGCACTGATGTACACATCTCTTTTGGCAGGCAGCGGAGCCAGTACATTTTCGTCGGACAGGGCAGGGAGGAAGATGTTCATTTCATTCTCCCCATCCAGTTCGAGCAGTTGTTTCAGTTGCAATTTGTAATCTTCAAGCGTGGCTTGCGCGGTGACAAGTTGGTAACGGTCGGTGCTCACCTGTGCTTCCAGTTGCGCGAGGTCGCTTTTGGCAATACTTCCGGCATTCAGAAGTTCCTGTCCGCGGTCGCGCTGTGCAATGGAGACTTGCAGGGTGTTTTCGTTTACTCTCACAGATTCGGCTGCATAAAGAATCTGGATATACACTTGGGCGATAGACTCCTGAATATTATTTTCGGAAGTTGCCACATCCAGCTCGGCGATCTGATTGTTCAACTTTTCCTGTTGGATAGTTTTCAACCGTTTATTACCATTATATAGAGTCCACGAAGCATTCAGTCCATAATTACCGTTGTAGCTCGTTTTGCTGTTGCTACTGATAATCTCACTACCGCTCACCCGGCTACTTGTCTCCTGATACGGACGATTCACCACCTGATGGCCGGTAGAAAACGAAAGACTGGGGAACAAGGCAGCTTTAGCTGTCTTCACATCAATCTGCGTGCCCGCTGCAGTGATCCGGTTCTTGCGAATGGTAATGTTCTGCTCCTTTGCATAGTCGATGCATGACTGCAAATCCCATTGGGTCGGAATCCTCATTTCTTGCAGCGTATCGGCTTGCAGCAGAGAACCTTGGGCAGATATGCCGGGCAGCATACCTGCTCCAAGAAATGTCATCACTGTCAATCTTCTTACATTTATCATATTCATACTTCTATTGATTTACTGCCAGCGAAAGTACGTACATATTATATATGCCGCAAAAATGATAGACGGATGAGGTTATTTCGCCGTTAAATGATTTTTTTCTGTCGATAGGCAGGTTCTTGAAGAAAAACACGACAAATCTTACAACTTTTTTGACTACTTGTTTGTTTTAATTATAAAAAATGTATATTTGTACTCATTACAAATTCTAATGTAAACAAATGAAGAATACACTGCTTACGATCTGGAACTTCTATTTGGAGGGCTTCCGTAGTATGACCTTAGGGCGTACGCTATGGGTTATTATTTTGCTGAAATTATTCGTCATGTTCTTCATCCTCAAGATGTTCTTTTTCCCGGATTTCCTTGGCGACCACCCGACGGATGCCGACAAAGGTACATACGTGGGAAATGAACTGATAGAGCGTGCTATTCCCGATAAACCGATTGATTTTTAACTCTTAAACTACATAGGATTATGATTGAAAGTATTGACACTTCACTGATCGATTGGTCGAGAGCCCAATTTGCGATGACAGCCATGTACCACTGGATTTTTGTTCCCCTCACACTCGGACTGGCAGTGGTGATGGGAATCATGGAGACGCTGTATTATAAAACAGGCAACGAATTTTGGAAAAAGACTGCCCAGTTTTGGATGAAACTTTTCGGTATCAACTTTGCCATCGGTGTGGCAACGGGTTTGATTCTGGAGTTCGAGTTCGGTACGAACTGGAGTAATTATTCGTGGTTTGTAGGAGATATTTTCGGTGCCCCGTTGGCTATTGAAGGTATTCTGGCATTCTTTATGGAAGCTACGTTTATTGCGGTTATGTTTTTCGGATGGGGAAAAGTAAGTAAACGTTTCCACTTGGCTTCCACTTGGCTGACAGGATTGGGGGCTACGATTTCTGCCTGGTGGATTCTTGTTGCCAACGCATGGATGCAGCATCCGGTAGGCATGGAGTTCAATCCTGACACTGTCCGTAATGAAATGGTCGATTTTTGGGCGGTGGCTACTTCACCTGTAGCAGTCAATAAGTTCTTCCACACGGTATTGTCCGGCTGGGTGTTGGGTGCTATTTTTGTAGTAGGTGTCAGTTGTTGGTACTTGCTGAAAAAACGCAATCGTGAGTTTGCGCTGGCGAGCATCAAGATTGGTGCCATCTTCGGATTGGTGGCATCGTTGCTCTCTGCTTGGACGGGCGACGGTTCCGGTTATCAGATTGCCCAAACGCAACCGATGAAACTGGCTGCTGTGGAAGGTCTGTATGAAGGCGGCACGAATGTCGGTCTGGTCGGAATAGGAGCATTGAACCCTGAAAAGAAGACTTACAACGATGGGAAAGATCCTTTCCTTTTCCGTTTTGAAATCCCGAGTATGCTTTCTTTCCTTGCCGAGCGTGATGTGGACGGCTACGTTCCGGGCATTGCGAATATCATCGAAGGTGGTTATCAGTTGAAAGACGGATCGACAGCTCTCTCTGCTGCCGAGAAGATAGAACGTGGTAAAACGGCTATCGGCGCACTGGCTGCCTATCGTGCCGCAAAGAGTGCCGGACACGAGGAGGATGCGAAGATTGCCTATCGTGTATTGCAGGAAAATATTCCCTATTTTGGCTACGGATATATCAAAGACGTGAACCAACTGGTTCCGAATGTTCCTCTCAACTTCTATGCATTCCGTGTCATGGTCATCTTGGGCGGATATTTCATCCTGTTCTTTATCGCCGTTCTTTTCTTCATCTATAAAAAGGATTTGAGCCGGATGCGCTGGATGCATTGGATTGCTCTGCTGACAATTCCTTTGGGGTACATCGCCGGACAAGCCGGATGGGTGGTTGCCGAATGTGGTCGTCAGCCGTGGGCCATCCGCGATATGTTGCCTACAATGGCTGCCATCTCCAAATTGGATGTAAGCTCCGTGCAAACTACGTTCTTTATCTTCCTGCTCCTGTTTACAGTGATGCTAATTGCCGGTGCCGGAATTATGGTAAAAGCCATCAAGAAGGGACCGGAAAAATAAGTATTAAGTATTAGGTATTAAGTGTTAAACGTAGCTGCGGGTATGGTTTGCTGCTTTGTTAATACTTAATATTTGATGCCTAATACTTATTACGAACCTTCAAAGGCGAAGCATAATACCTAATACTTATTACTTAATACTTAAACTTTATGTATATATTTTTGCAACAATATTGGTGGCTTGTCGTTTCCTTGCTGGGAGCCATACTTGTGTTCTTATTGTTTGTGCAGGGGGGTAATTCATTGTTGTTCTGTCTGGGTAAAACCGAAGAGCATCGTAAGATGATGGTGAATTCTACCGGGCGTAAGTGGGAGTTTACGTTTACTACGTTGGTGACGTTTGGAGGAGCTTTCTTTGCTTCTTTCCCGTTGTTCTACAGTACCAGTTTCGGTGGTGCTTATTGGCTTTGGATGATTATACTTTTCAGTTTTGTATTGCAGGCTGTCAGTTATGAGTTTCAGAGTAAGGCAGGAAATCTGTTAGGTAAAAAGACATATCAGACTTTCTTGGTGATTAATGGGGTAGTGGGTCCTGTGTTACTTGGCGGGGCGGTGGCTACTTTCTTCACTGGTTCTGATTTCTATATTAATAAGGCGAACATGACAGACACTATTATGCCGATAATCAGTCATTGGGGAAATGGCTGGCACGGATTGGATGCGTTGACGAATATCTGGAATGTAATTCTCGGATTGGCAGTCTTCTTCCTTGCACGTGTATTGGGAGCACTCTATTTCATTAATAATATTGATGATAAAGCGTTGACCGACAAATGTCGTCGTGCAGTACGCAATAACACAGTTTTGTTTCTTGTATTCTTTTTGCCGTTTGTCATTCGTACATTAGTGTCCGAAGGCTTTGCCGTTAACCCGGAAACGCAGGAGATTTATATGCAGCCATACAAGTATTTCACTAACTTTATTGAAATGCCGGTAGTGCTGGTTTTATTCCTGATTGGGGTGGCGCTGGTTCTTTTCGGTATCGGAAAGACATTGCTTAAAAATACTTTTGATAAAGGTATCTGGTTTGCCGGAATCGGTACGGTACTGACTGTTTTGTCTTTGCTACTGGTAGCGGGATATAACAACACTGCCTATTATCCGTCATACACCGACCTGCAAAGCTCATTGACGTTAGCCAATAGCTGCTCCAGTGAATTTACACTGAAGACAATGGCTTATGTTTCCATTCTTGTTCCGTTTGTGATTGCTTATATTTTCTACGCTTGGCATAGTATCGACCGGCATAAGATTACCGGGAAAGAGATGGATGAAGGAGGACACTCATACTAATATATCATTAAAAACTCCCCTTATTTTACATCACTCTAAGTCATGGTAGAGAGAGGAAATAAGGGGAGTTTTTTATATATTACACTTAGCGTGTATGCCAAAATACTTTTCTTTAGAAAAATACCCCTGCCACACACACAACTTGGATTGCACACTTAAAGTTTTGTGTGAAACTTTTTGGGGAGTGCAGTTCTGTTTCAATGTGTAGCAGAGGTAAATATTTCAATGAGGGCATTATGACACCCTCGTTATGAATTACGCTAATGCTAATTAACGTCAGTTCGATATAAGCTTGTACTATTCCAATTCTCCTCCTTCCCGAAGGAAGGGAAACCATGCGGACGAAGTCATATCGAACTTACATTAATTATTTATTGACTACATTCTCCGGTTTGCCGGAAATATAAGCCTGAAGATTACTGGTTGCAATATTCATCAGACGTTCGCGCGCCTCTGTGGTTGCCCAAGCAATGTGCGGAGTGATATAACAGTTCTTCGCTGTCAGCAATGGATTGTCGGCGCAAGGCGGTTCGGTAGAAAGCACGTCTACGCCAGCTGCATAAATCTCGCCACTGTTCAAAGCATCTGCAAGATCTTGTTCGTTGATAAGCGGTCCGCGACCGGTATTGATTAAGATGGCTGTCGGCTTCATCATGGCAAGGCGGCGTGCATTCACCATTTCGCGTGTCTCCGGCGTAAGCGGGCAGTGCAAACTGATAATATCGCATTCGCTGAACAACTGATCCAACTCCATCTTCTTGATTTCCGGTGGCAACTGGAAGTGGGATTTAGAAGTAAATGCGTACACTTGCATACCGAACCCGATAGCAACACGGGCTGTGGTATATCCGGTGTTTCCCAGTCCTACCAGACCGATTTTCTTATCCCGAAGTTCCATCAACGGAGTATCCCAAAAACAGAAATCTTTGTTGTCTGCCCAACGGCTTTTGTGCACTTCTTCGGAGTGGTGTTGCACTTGCTGAGTGATGTTCAGGATATGCGAAAATACCATTTGAGCAACGGAGGCGGTGCTGTATGAAGGAATATTAGTAACGATGATTCCCCGTTCTTTGGCAGCAGCTGTGTCTACCACGTTGTATCCGGTAGCCAATACACCGATATATTTCAGTTCGGGCAGTGCAGCCATGTGGTCTGCATTGATGATTACCTTGTTAGTCAGAATTGCTTCTGCACCGACTGCACGTTCTAATACTTCTTCCGGAGCTGTACGATCATAAATGGTACATTCTCCAAGAACTTTCATTCCTTCCCAGGATAAATCTCCGGGATTGGCGGCATAGCCGTCTAAAACTACAATCTTCATATATTTAAAGTATTAAATGTTAAGTATTAAGTATCAAGTATTAGATGTTAATGGTGTTACCATTGTTTTTTAGTTTTACAATTATGGCTATCAGTAATTTAAGTATTTCTTTTATTAAATGTTTTTTCATAGCCACGGCTAATACTTAATACTTGAATTTCTTAAATTTCTCTCCCCACAATTGTATCATCCGTTCGGCATGCTTCTGTTCTGCCGGATTGTTTTGCGGTTGCCATATCCGTTTGTCTTTCAGCTCGTCCGGTAGGAATTGCTGTTTGACAAAGTTACCTTCATAGTTGTGTGCATATTTATATTCCTGTCCGTAGCCCAGTTGCTTCATCAGTTTGGTTGGAGCGTTGCGCAGATGCAAGGGTACAGGCAGGTTGCCGGTTGAGCGTACTAACTCCAGTGCGTCATTGATTGCGTTGTATGCCGAATTACTTTTCGGGCTGGTAGCTAGATAAATCGTTGTTTCAGCTAGAGGAATCCGTCCTTCGGGCCAGCCGATTTTCATCAGTGTATCAAAGCAGGCGTTGGCGAGAAGCAGTGCGTTCGGGTTTGCCAAACCGATGTCCTCGGCAGCCGAAATCACTAGTCGGCGGGCAATGAAAGCAGGGTCTTCGCCTCCTTCCACCATACGGGCAAGCCAGTAGATCGCTCCGTCGGGGTCGCTGCCACGGATCGACTTGATGAAAGCGGAGATAATGTCATAATGCATCTCCCCATCCTTGTCGTATGCCAGCGGATTTTGTTGCAACCGTTCGGTCACCATTTCATCGGTGATGACAACCGTCTCTTCCGTTTCCGATTGCACAACGAGTTCCAATATATTAAGCAGCTTGCGGGCATCTCCACCGGAGAAGCGCAGCATGGCGGTTGTTTCTTTCAATTCAATTTTGCGATCCTTCAATACGGCATCCGTGGTGATGGCACGTTGCAGAAGTTCCAATAAATCTTCCTTCTCCAAAGATTTGAGCACATAAAGTTGGCAGCGGGACAGGAGAGGGCGGATGACCTCAAACGACGGATTCTCCGTTGTTGCGCCAATCAGCGTGACCGTTCCGTTCTCTACCGCTCCCAACAGAGAGTCCTGCTGCGACTTGCTGAACCGATGGATTTCATCGATAAACAGAATCGGGCTGGACTGTGAGAAGAAGCGGTTGCTCTTGGCGCGCTCTATCACTTCGCGCACATCCTTCACACCGGAAGTCACGGCGCTTAACGTATAGAAAGGCGTTTCCAGTTTGTTGGCTATGATTTGCGCAAGGGTTGTTTTACCCACTCCAGGAGGTCCCCAGAGAATAAACGAAGAGATGCGTCCTGCGTCAATCATTTTCCGCAAGATAGCCCCCGGTCCAACTAAATGTTTCTGACCGATATAATCATCCAAAGTCTTTGGTCGTAAGCGTTCTGCTAGTGGTTGCATGGTGTTTTTTTAGAATGCTGTTAGTATCATGAAGCGAATACCATGAATGTTGATATTCGGATTGTTGCGGTAGGTGAGGCGGTGTATGTACTCGACGTGCAGCAACTTGAATATATTGAAGATACCGAAACCCACTTCCACGTAAGGCACTTTGGGGTCCATTACGAAACTGGTGAACTTACCGTCGCGTGTCGGGAAGCGGAACAAATCGGGATTGTTACTTTTGAATGGATTGTTTTTGTCGGTCAGTGTTCCCCATAGGGCACGCACGCGGAACATTTCCCTCCATTTCAGCTTTTTGATGAGAGGGATGCGGTTGAACAGTTTCCCGTTCATGTTGTACGAAAGAGACAAGGCGGCAAACCGGTCGTTCAGAAACTCCATGTTGTTGATCAGGCAGAAAGTCTCATGCTGGGTGATGTAGGACAAGTTGGCTTCCGGCAGGATTAACAACGGGAAGGGGACTGTGTTCCATTCGGCACCTGCTTTCAGGCTGACATCCACCTTTCCCCACGAAGCCGGGAGCCAGAAACGTTTCCACACACTTGCTTCCGTGCGGTTAAAGCTGTAATCACCGCCCAATACGCCTTTGAAACCCATGGCATGAGTGAGCGTGAAGATAGGGGCGTCCAGCGAAACGGGTATGCGGCGTTGCTTGGAGTTGACAAACGATTCGCCCGGTGCATAGCGCAGCGTCAGGCTTGCTTCGGAAGTCGTGACATCGTGCACACGGGTTTGTGCGGCATTATTGAGCAGATATTCCAGTTTGCCGGTAGGCTCGTCGTTGCGGTGGCGCAGCATGGCTTTCACTCCGAATCCTGTCAGCGTTTCGAGTTCGTAATTAATGGTGGCGTCGCGCATGTACGACATTTGGTCTACCGTCGTTGTCTTGACCGACAGGAAGATATTATCTTTATCCGTAAACAGGAATTTGTCCATCGGCGACATGACGTCATAACTGTACGTAGCCGAAAGATAATGTTTCGGGAATTCCCAGACCACATAATCGCGTTTGTTGAACGAATAAGTCACCGTCCCGCTATATTTCCAGCGTTCGTCTTTCAGACCGTATGCTCCGTATCCGCTCAAAAACCAGTGCTTGTTGAAATGAGCCGTAGTCATGCCGCTCAACCGGAAACGGGTGCCGTCAACGTAATTGCTCGAAATCATGGTGTTGATAGGACCGATGTCCACTTTGCTCGGATGCTCTTTGCTTCCTGTTTCCACAAAGTTTTCAATCAGTGCTTTCGCTCCGAAGATGATGTATTTGAATCCCGGAATCTGTTCGATCCGCTTGACGAATATGTCCATCGTACTTTCTTTCTTTGTCAATGGTACTTGACGGACACTCGCCCAATACTCATCGCTTTTCGAGAGCATGTCCGCTTCTTTTATCACGCTGCCTTTCAACCGGAACAGTCGTTGTTCGATCGGATCGAATTTATAGTTACTATATTTCGTGGTTCGTTCCACCTGCAATCCGCCTGCTGTTTTGTTGGAATTCCAGGAAAGGTCTACGGTCATGTCATCATCCGCCAACACCCAGTTGCCGTTGGGCAGTTGCTCATACAGTTGCGTGATGTCCATGCGGTTGACAAAGTTGACTCCGGTCTTTTTAGGCAGGTTCATCGTACATTTCTGAACGGCGTATGTAGAATCGTTCAATACATACAGATGTCCGGTGAATCCGAAGTCCTGCGAGTTTTGCGGAACAAAAGTAAGGTGGACACATTCGCGCTTGTTTACCATCAATGTGTCCATCAGGTAATATTTATAAAATGAGATGGCATTGTTGCCGATCGGACTGACGAAACGCTGCTGGAGCAGCCGGATATCATCATCGTAGATATTGATATCGGCAAATACGTCTTTCAGTACGGTGCCGAGCATATCTCCCGTAGAGAAGAACTCTTCTATACCATTGGAGTTTTTGCCTTTGATAATCGTTTTCTTGCTTTCGGGGTTTTTGCGGTAGACGGTTTGCGACGACGTTTCCTGTACGGAAATAGGGAGAATCAGCTTATTGGTTGTTTCCGACACTTCCACCTGGTCTTTTAAAAAAGAATATTTCTTGTAGATACCTTTTTCGAGTTTTTCCGGTGTGAGGTCGTTGATAGACATTTTCATTTTCTCGTACTTGTCGTACTGGTAGTAATCGTTCACTTCGAGGACTTGTGCCTTTTTGTGTTCGATCACCTTCTTCATGAATTCCACTGCCGGATTGTTCTTGCGTGAGTATTTCTCTTTTTGAGGCTTCACGGTGACTTCGTTCAGGATCACATTGTCCGGAGCTAATGTAACGTTCACAGTCTGATTGCTGGAACCTACTTTCACCGTTTTGCTAATGTAGCCTATAGCAGAGAATACCAATGTTCCTCCGTTTCTGCGGGTGTCAAGAGTGTATTCTCCGTCAATATTGGTGATGGTTCCCATATCTCTCTTCTCCTGATAGTAGACAGAGATATACATCAATGGCTCGTGGGTAACCGAATCGGTGACTACTCCTTTAATTTGCTGCGCAAAAGCATTGGAGGTTGCCAATACGAGTAAGAACAGTATAAGTATTTTGTTATATTGTTGCATCATAACGTTCGTAGTAGAGCTGCAAAGTTAACAAATAACTCTCAGGATAGATAGAGTATATAACTTTTTTTACTTATCGTTTTTGGTTGTTTACAAGCATATATCGCCTGATAATCGAAGGAACATTCCGCTGTTAACTCTGTTGATCAGGTTGTTTCGGCATTTTGTTCTCTCGGTTCCGGAAATTTTGTTTTCCTGATTTCGGCATTTGAAACTTTCCGTTTCCCGGCATGAAACCAATAGTCCCATGCCGTGTAACGGTCAGAAACATGTCGCATGGCGGTCAATAACATGCCGTGTGGCGATCAGTCCCATGTTGTGTGGCGATCAATAACATGTCGCGTGAATGTTATTTGCTTGTAAGTATTTGTACAATACGCTCTGCGGTGCGTCCGTCCCAGCGTTCGGGGAGTTCGCCCCGTTTCCATTCCCCGTGCATCAGAGTATCCATTGTTTTGGCAAGCAGTGCAGGGTCTTCTCCGACAAGTTCGTTGGTACCCATGCGCCACGTCTCCGGATGTTCGGCATATGTGTTGAGCGTGATACAAGGAATACTCAGGAAGGTTGCTTCTTCGGCCACGTTTCCCGAATCCGTTATGATTCCTTTCGCCTTGTTTATCAGATAACCGAAGAACAGGTAGTTCTGCGGCGGCATGATATGGAGATTCGGCGCTTCGATATTCAGCTCTTTGATAGCATTGCGTACGTAGGTATGCAGCGGTGCAACGATAGGCATACCGGCAGATTTGTCGATGATTGTTTTCATCAGCTGGCGCAGATTCTCCTTATTGCCGAGTAATGCACGACGGTTGAGAGTAAACAGGAGATAATTTCCTTCTTGCAGCCCCAGGACGGAGAACCATATCGGTTTGAGCAAGCGGTTCCGGTTGTAGCGGATGGCATCGATCAGGATGTTGCCTACGTAATATACGTTTTCGCTTTCCGTTCCCGTCTGATTCAGGTTGCGGTTGGCAACCATGCCGGCTGTGAACAGATAGTCGGATAGTCCGTCTGTAATCATGCGGTTGACTTCTTTGGGCATTTTCATATCGAAAGAACGGGTTCCGGCTACGAGGTGTGCCACCTTGGTGCCTTGTTTCTTGGCAACGATGGCACAACTCATGGTTGCGGTCAGGTCGTCTACCACAAGGACTACGTGTGCCGGGTTCTCCGTCAGTTCCTGTTCGAAGGCTACCATGATTCCGGCTGTCAAACTCGTCGGGTTACTGCTTTCTACTCCCAGATACACATCGGGAGCTTTCATATCGAGATCCGAAAAGAGAGAAGCGTCCAAACTCGTATCATCTTTCCTTCCTGTATAAACCAATCGGTAAGAGATGCTTTTACCCAGCGCCCGTGCGGCTTCAATAGCGCGTGTGATGGGAGCTATCTTCATAAAATTGGGGCGTGCCCCCGCAACAATTGTTATTTTCATATTGTTTCTATCTTATTCGGTTTAATTCGTGAAGCAAAAGTACATTTTCTTACGGAATTTATTTGTTACTTTGCATACAAAATAACAAATATATGCCCACATTCGTTCAAATTCTTGATTTTATAGGCACATTTGCCTTTGCTATTAGTGGTATCCGGCTAGCTTCGGCGAAACGTTTCGACTGGTTCGGCGCTTACGTGGTAGGACTTGCTACGGCTATCGGCGGTGGTACCATCCGTGATGTACTGCTCGACGTGACCCCGGGATGGATGACCGACCCTATCTATCTGATTTGTACAGGACTGGCGTTGGTATGGGTCATCTGTTTCGGACGCTGGCTTATCCGGCTCAATAATACTTTCTTCATTTTCGATACCATCGGTCTGGCACTGTTTACCGTGGTAGGTGTAGGCAAGAGCATTGCCCTAGGCTATCCTTTTTGGGTGGCGATTATCATGGGTAGCATTACGGGAGCGGCCGGTGGAGTGATTCGTGACGTATTTATCAATGAAATACCTCTTATCTTCCGAAAGGAGATTTACGCAATGGCTTGCGTGGTAGGCGGTATTGCCTATTGGATTTGCAACCTCGCAGGTATGGAGTCCTACGCTTGTCAGTTGATTGGCGGATCAGCCGTGTTTCTGACTCGCATCTTGGCTGTAAAGTATCACATCTGCCTGCCTATATTGAAAGGTGGTGAAGAGCCGGAAGAATAAATTCAGGTACGGATTGCACGGTTGCATAGTTGCATGGATTGCACAGTTGCACGGTTGTACGGATTATACGATTGCATAGTTGTACGGAATATACAGTTATGTATGGCAACCATTATTCTAATAATTGTGTAATCCGTGCCTAATAATACAAAATTAGTTACTCCGTTTTTCTTACCAGTCTTTTGTTTCTCACTAATCTTCTTTCACCTCCAATTCCCCCTGAAAACTAATGGACTGCCGGTTTTGCATATTGACATCAATGCTTGCCGCTCCATTGGGGAATACTTTGACTCTGTATTCATACCTGTCTTCAGGATTTCGTGCGATAAACTTGATGACGGCGTTTCCTTTCTTGTCCGTTTCCGTACTATATTCCTTGAGCGCAGCTTTGAAATTAAGCCCGTTGCCTCCGCCATAAGGGATGTTGTAAGCCCGTCCGTAATAAGGCAGATAAGAGATGACCGAATCGTTTCTTATTTCCAGTGAGTAGGAAGATGTCAAAGGGATGGAGCGTCCGCGCATCGGCATGGCGGTATTGACATCTATCTTGTAGTTTTCAGATTCAACCAGCTTCATTACGGCTTCTTTCTTCTGTTCCTTCTTTTCCTTTTTACTTTGAGCCGAAAGGGTAGGGATGCCCGCTAGCAAGGCTAGCAACAGTATAAAGATTTGTTTCTTCGTTCTCATATCAGTTGTATTTAGATTGATGTATATACGTATAACAACCAAATATACGAAAAAGACAGGGATAGTCCTGTTTCCTTTATGAAAATTAAACAGAAATCCCTGTTATTTATAAGTTTAGACCATTTTTCACCCGCTTGATCGTTTCCTTCTTACTTAATAATATAACGTGAAGTCTTAGAATTCACATTCATATAAAATCCCAAGTAATCTATTGTTTTTTTAACCAAGCAATAGGGGATAAATTCCGCTAATTGCCACCTAAAAACTATCAGAAAACACCTAAAATCTATCAATTGATAGAATTTCACCCTAAAAATAACGGATCCTACCCTGTTTGATAAGCAAAAAAACTTTAAACTTGCAAACATCGAGAAAATCGAGATATTAACCATAAAACCATTAAAGTATGAAAAGTTTAAGTTTCAGAAAAGATTTAATTGGAGTACAGGAAGAGTTGCTTCGTTTTGCTTATAAATTGACTGCCAACCGCGAAGAAGCAAACGATTTATTGCAAGAAACGTCTTTAAAAGCATTAGATAATGAAGAAAAATATGTTCCGGACACGAATTTCAAAGGATGGATGTACACCATCATGCGTAATATATTTATTAATAACTACCGTAAAATAGTACGTGATCAGACTTTTGTTGACCAGACTGATAATTATTATCATTTAAATATGCCACAAGATTCGGGATTTGAAAGTACGGAAGGTGCTTACGACCTGAAAGAAATGCACCGCATCGTTAATGCACTTCCCCGGGAGTATAAAATTCCTTTCTCTATGCATGTGTCAGGCTTTAAATACCGCGAAATTGCAGAGAAATTAGGACTACCGTTGGGCACAGTGAAAAGCCGCATATTTTTCACGCGGCAACGTTTGCAACGCGAATTGAAAGATTTTGTATAATGGAGGGATAACACATATAAACAAGTCTGTTAGCAGAAGAGGCTGTCTAAAAAGTCGGTTCCATCATCATTCTCCTTCGGGAAGGAGGGGAGTTGGAATTACTGACGACTTTTTAGACAGCCTCTTATCTCTTTAGAAAAAACAGTAGATTGCGTGTACGACGCAGTCATTTTTTAGTTAGCGGCTGCCTGTGCATCTTTAATCATTTGCTCGCTTGCGTACATGTATACCTCTACACGACGGTTTTGTTCGCGACCGGCAGCAGTGTCATTGCTTGCAACAGGATCGCTTTCACCCATTCCCTGTACACTCTTGATTTGATTGGTAGAAACACCGCAACTCAACAAGTAGCTGGACACACTTTGCGCACGTTCTTGTGATAAGTTCAGGTTCTTTTGCTGGCTTTGTGCAGCAGTGCTGTTTTTCCAGCCCTGGTTGTCGGTATATCCGTAGATAGATACGTCCATGTCCCGGTTCTGGTTGAGCACATTGTTGGCAAACTTGCTTAAAGCAGATTTGGCAGCAGCACTTAGATTGGCATTACCGGTAGTGAAAAGAATACCCGAATCGAATGTTACTTTCACGGCTTGCAACCCGTTGTTGTCTGTTATCTGTTCTACTTGTGCGCCTTCAATTTGTTTTGCTTCAGCTGCTGCTTTGTCCATCTTCTTACCGATAAGAGCACCTGTGCCGGCGCCTACTGCTGTACCGATAGCAGCACCGATAGCGGCACCTTTACCTTTGCCGATAACACCTCCCAGAATCGCACCCAGTGCAGCGCCCGAACCACCACCGATGGCAGCACCTTTACCAGTGTTGTTCATACTTCCACAGCTACCAAATATCATGGCAATGCTCATAAAGAGAACCATAAATTTCATCTTGTTCATAATCTTGATGTATTTTAATAGGTTTATAAAAATGTTTTTATACGAATCACTTCGCATAATCAATAACAATGCAAAGATACATATTATTTGGCAAGCGTGTACTTTTTAAGTTAAAATAACTCGAACCGACATCGGCATTGCCAAGTTAAACAGTTGACGGTTGATAGCGCCTTGTGTCAGATTCTTTATTCCTTGCATATCATTTTTCTACTCAAAATGGGGTGCAAAGAGACGCAAAATTACTATCTTCGCGCATCTAATTATTCACTAATCAAAATATATAGATACTATGAAACAGAAATTTTCTACTATTTTTATCTTGCTGCTTCTCTTTTTAGCAGGTTCACAAACGGTAGCGCAAAATGCTCCGAAACCTTTTGATATTGAACAACCTTCACTTCGCGTATTCCTTCCTGCGCCTGAGTTGGCAACAGGACGTGCGGTGGTGGCGTGTCCGGGAGGCGGATATTCGCATTTGGCATTCGAACACGAAGGATGCGATTGGGCGCCCTATTTCAATAAACAAGGCATTGCATTGATTGTGCTGAAATACCGGATGCCGAACGGTGACCGTACATTGCCCATTTCGGATGCTGAAGCAGCAATGAAACTGGTGCGTGACAGTGCCGATATCTGGAATTTGAACCCGAATGACATTGGCATCATGGGCTCTTCCGCCGGCGGACATCTGGCTTCTACCATTGCCACTCATGCCAAGCCCGAACTTCGTCCGAACTTTCAGATTCTTTTCTATCCTGTGATTACGATGGATAAATCTTATACCCATAGAGGCTCTCACGACAATCTTTTGGGGAAAGATGCTTCTGCCGAACTGGAATCTGAATATTCTAATGAAAAGCAAGTAACGAAAGATACGCCACGTGCTTTTATCGTATATAGTGATGATGATAAGGTCGTTCCGCCTGCTAACGGAGTGAATTATTATTTGGCGCTGAACAAGAACCATGTTCCTTCAGTGCTTCATATTTATCCTTCCGGCGGACATGGATGGGGAATTCGCGAGGGCTTCCTCTATAAGAATGAAATGCTGGACGAGCTGACGTCTTGGCTCCGTAGTTTCAAAGTGCCTCATAAAGATGCGATCCGCGTAGCTTGCATCGGAAATAGCATTACGTATGGAGCACGTATCAAGAATCGCGATCGTGACGGTTATCCGGCAGTGTTGGGCCGTATGCTGGGCGAGGCTTATTGGGTAAAGAATTTCGGAGTCAGTGCCCGCACTATGCTCAACAAGGGCGATCATCCTTATATGAAAGAAAAGGCATATCAGGATGCGCTGGCTTTCAATCCTAATATTGTGGTGATCAAGTTGGGTACGAATGACAGTAAATCATTCAACTGGAAATATAAGGCAGACTTCACGAAAGATCTGCAAACAATGGTCGATGCTTTCAAAGCGTTGCCTGCTCAACCGAAGATTTATCTTTGTTATCCTTCCAAAGCTTATCTGACCGGTAATGGTATCAACGATGACATCATCTCTAAACAAATCATTCCGATGATAAAGAAGGTTGCCAAGAAAAATAACCTGCCTATTATCGATCTTCACACAGCAATGGATGGGATACCCCAGATGTTCCCGGATAAGATCCATCCGAATGAAGAAGGGGCCAAAGTAATGGCAAAAGCTGTCTATCAGTCCTTGAAAAAGTAAAATAAGGAATTTGACGATTGTGAAATATCCGGTTGAAATAATCCACCCTTGGGGAGAAGTTTCAACCGGATTCTTTTTAATCTTTTCTTTGGAAGATTTTATAGAACAGATGGTATTCCATAAATGTCCTCCAATATTCATCTTTCTGGTATTTGACAACCATATTCACATCAGAAAAATCGTTCATGGAAAATACTGTACATAAAGTTTTCATGCGTAAGTCCCTGTCATACAAACAGGCAACTATCTCTTTATAGGAACAGTCTCTTAGTAGATACCATAATCTGCGTATCTCCTTCAGGGCCTGACAGTTTAATTTCGCAGATCCAATAGTCGCACGTATGTCATCCTGTTTACCTACGCCGTTTCTACCAAAAAGGTTTACACAAATACCATAGAACGTAGTGTTTATAATGAACAAAGCAGCTGTCTGATTTAGACAACTGCTTGATTCTTAATCTCTTAAGAGTGATCCGCCTGGGGCTCGAACCCAGGACCCCAACATTAAAAGTGTTGTGCTCTACCTGCTGAGCTAGCGAATCAATCCTTATGTGCTTTCTTTTCGAATGCGGGTGCAAAGGTAGAACAATTTTTTATAACTCCAAAACAATTCAGACATTTTTCTCATCTTTCCTTTGAAGAAAAGCATTTTTTATGCTGTCGGTGTAGAAATCTCGCGGTTTATATGTAAATTTGTGCCATTATCAACAATATACATTATTAATATATGGCTGCTGACGATAAAAAAATTATCTTCTCGATGGTGGGAGTGAGCAAAGCATTCACTCCTAATAAGAATGTGTTGAAAGACATTTACCTCTCTTTCTTCTATGGAGCAAAAATCGGAATTATCGGTTTGAACGGTTCCGGTAAATCAACGTTATTGAAGATCATCGCCGGTTTGGAGAAATCCTATCAGGGAGAAGTCGTGTTCTCTCCGGGATACTCTGTGGGTTACCTGGCACAGGAACCTTATTTGGACAACACAAAGACAGTAAAAGAAGTAGTGATGGAAGGTGTGCAACCCATTGTGGACGCACTGGCGGAATACGAAGAAATCAATCAGAAATTCGGCTTGCCGGAGTATTATGAAGACCAGGACAAGATGGACGCCCTCTTTGCCCGCCAGGGTGAACTGCAAGACATCATTGATGCAACCGATGCATGGAATCTGGACAGCAAGCTGGAACGTGCGATGGATGCCCTCCGTTGCCCGCCCGAAGACCAACCGGTAGAAAACCTCTCCGGAGGCGAACGTCGTCGTGTAGCACTTTGCCGTCTGCTGTTACAAAAACCGGATATACTTCTGCTGGACGAACCTACCAACCACCTGGACGCAGAGTCTATCGACTGGCTGGAACAACACCTGCAACAATATGAAGGTACGGTGATTGCTGTGACGCACGACCGCTACTTCCTCGATCACGTTGCCGGATGGATCCTCGAACTCGACCGTGGCGAAGGCATCCCCTGGAAAGGCAACTACTCTTCCTGGCTGGAACAAAAGACCAAACGTATGGAAATGGAAGAAAAGACCGCCAGCAAACGCCGTAAGACGCTGGAACGCGAGTTGGAATGGGTACGCATGGCCCCGAAAGCCCGTCAGGCGAAGGGTAAGGCACGTCTTAACTCGTACGACAAATTGCTGAACGAAGACGTGAAGGAGAAAGAAGAGAAACTCGAAATCTTTATTCCGAACGGTCCCCGTCTAGGCAATAAGGTCATTGAAGCCAAACATGTGGCTAAGGCATACGGTGACAAACTGCTGTTCGACGATCTGAACTTCATGCTCCCTCCCAATGGCATTGTCGGTGTGATTGGCCCTAACGGTGCAGGAAAAACAACCCTGTTCCGCCTGATTATGGGATTGGAATCGGTAGATAAAGGCGAATTTGAAGTAGGAGAGACTGTAAAAGTGGCGTATGTAGACCAGCAACACAGAGATATCGATCCGAATAAGAGTGTCTACCAGGTGATTTCCGGAGGCAATGAGCTGATCCGCATGGGCGGACGCGACGTGAATGCGCGTGCATACCTTTCCCGTTTCAACTTCTCCGGAGGCGATCAGGAAAAACTCTGCGGCGTATTGTCCGGTGGTGAAAGAAACCGTCTGCATTTGGCAATGGCTTTGAAAGAAGAAGGCAATGTGCTGCTGCTCGATGAGCCTACCAATGATATCGACGTAAACACACTGCGTGCTTTGGAAGAAGGTTTGGAAGATTTCGCCGGCTGTGCGGTAGTCATCTCGCACGACCGCTGGTTCCTCGACCGTATCTGTACACACATCCTGGCTTTTGAAGGAGACTCTAACGTGTTCTACTTCGAAGGTTCTTATTCAGAATACGAAGAAAACAAAATGAAACGTTTGGGAAATGAAGAACCGAAACGTGTCCGTTACAGAAAGTTGATGACCGACTAGTGTGAAGGAAATGGCTTGAAGCATCTATAATGTTTTCTGTTTCAAGATAAAAGGGGCTGTCCAAAAAGTCGGATAGCCCCTTGGTATTCTCATGGTCTGAAACCCAAAGAGATGCACATGCCATCTAACTTTTTTGCGTTTTCTTTTGCTTGGTTTGCTTTTGGGGTGATTCTTTCTTCTGCCGCTTCTCCTCACTTTTCTTCTGTCGCTTTGCTTCGCCTTCCTTCTTCTGCTTTGCCTCGCTTTTTTTCTTCCACCTTGCTTCGCCTCGCTTCCTGTTTTTCAAGAGAGTTGCCTCTCTATGCTGGCGTCTTCTGTCAAGCTCTTCCACGTCATCCGACTGTTGCCGGAGAAGTATCTGGTTGGAGGCATACTCGGACAGTTGGTCAGAGTTTACGGCGAACATGACGATGCATTTCCCGTTCAGCAACGCCTTTGCAACTTGGTAGAAAATGTTGTGAATATTGATGATGCATTTTACTGACTTCAGATAATAATGGATAGCCTGTGCGTATGAAAGGATGGAATAATTGCGTATTTGCTCCATCCTCCATATCATGCCGGAATTGACGGACGATATTTCTTGCAACTTCTCGAGAGTCAAAGGTGAGATCGTGCGTATAAAAATCAACAGGCGTCCGATGCTGATATAAAGACATCTTTTTAATTTTTCCTGCATAAGTTCGTCTTCGTTGAGACTTTTTTTCGATTTGTTCATTCTTTTTTTATTAGTTATGTTACTGAGCGCAAAGGTCTTCTAAAAATTTCATATTTAGCTATTCATATAAAGATAAGTATATGTCGAATATTTAAAAGACCTTTGCACTCACCAAGTTAACTCGCCAAAAAAGCATGAAATTTTGTTGAAATATTAATTTAATTATATAAAAATGAAGAATGATAATTTTTTTAAGCACGATGCTACAGCCGCAGATGATGAAAAAATATTGCTGCTCATCGAACGGGAAGGATTGAAAGGATATGGTGCCTATTGGATACTGATCGAGGCATTGCGAAAGCAAGACGATCTTTGTTCCTCTTTCAGCGTGCTCCGTTCGTTGGCTATCCGGTCCAGGGTCCGCCAGGCATATTTGGTGCATATCGTAAAAGATTTCGGGCTTTTTGTGATTGAAGGAGACCGTTTTTATTCGCCGGGGATGAAGCGGAGAATGGCTAAGTATTTGCTGGGCGCGGCTTACCAAAGTGTTAAACAAAGTGTTAAAGAGGAAGATAACACGCTGATTGACAATGTAAATGTGGCTATACACGCGCGTGAAACAGAACAGAATAGAAAAGAAAAGATATTATCCGTCGTCGATATGGGTGCGATAGAGGGGCAACAGCCGGTCTGCCCTTATCAGAAGTGGGAATCGCTGGTGGACGAGATGGCGGCGAGCGAGGATTACATGAATCAGGCAGGAATGCACTCGGGGCTGGGGAAGCTGTTCATCAGCAATGAAAAGTACATTGTCCAGCTTTTCAAAAATCAGATTTGCCTGCAAGGAAAGCAGGACAGGATGATGAACTTGGGCGAGGTGAAATCGTATTTCTCGAATTTTGTAGCCAATGGCTCGGTGACGAACAAGAAGATCCGTGTGGCATTGGAATACGAAATGTCACAGCAGAATAAACGAAACGGGCGGTATGCTTATCGCTATGAGCAGCTTGTCGACGGTAAACGGATGTATCTGGGACATGAAATCCCGGATGATGCACCGCCACGGCCGAACTCATCTGCTGTGTGGGACGAGGTGAAAAAGAAGTGGGGGAGTTGAGAGACGGTTCGTTGCTTCGGACGCGCCCACGCCTTGCCTGTGCTGTGCCGATGCCTTGCTCGCATTGTGCCCACGCCTTGCCTGTGCTGTGCCGATGTCTCGCTCGCATTGTGCCCACGCCTTGCCTGCACCGTGCCGCTGTCTTGCCTGCGCTCCCCATCAGTTACGAGTTTTTAAACAGCCTCTTTTCGGCCGAACATTTCAACCAAACTAAAAAAGAAAATAAATTATGAGGAATTTTTCTAATTACGATGTCGATATTCGTGGAAAATCGAGTGGTGTTCTCAAAACCATTTGTAAAAAATGTCTTCCCACCCGGCGTAACAAGCGTGATCGTTCGTTGCGTGTCAACATCGACACCGGACATTGCCACTGTTACCACTGTGGAGCCGATTTCTATGTCCCCGACGACAACGAAGAGCGTGAAAAAGCCGAACGCCAGGCTGCCCGTCAACGCCGTGCGGCAGTCGCTCCGCAGCACTTTCAACGCCCCGTATTTGATGCTGCAAAGACCACGCTTTCCGAAGCTGCGGAGCGTTGGCTGGTAGAGACACGTTGTATTCCGCAATCCGTCATAGCCGGATTGCGCATCACCGAACAGGAGGAGTTCATGCCCCAATCCGCTAAAAAAGAACGTTGCGTCTGCTTCAACTATTTTGAGGGGGATCAGCTGATAAACACCAAATTCCGCAGTGGCGCAAAGCATTTCAAAATGGTGCAGGGAGCCGAACTAATCCCTTACAACATCGACTCCGTGCTCGGTCAGACCTCCTGCATCATCCACGAAGGCGAGCTGGATGCCGCATCTTCCATCGCTGCCGGATTCAAAAGCGTCATTTCCGTTCCTGCCGGAGCCAATTCGAACCTTTCCTGGCTCGACCGTTTCATGGAAACCCATTTCGAGGACTTGAAGGAGATTATCATCGCTGTAGATACCGATTCGGCAGGGCTCCGACTGCGTGACGAACTCATCAACCGCCTGGGAGCCGAACGCTGCAAAGTGGTGACTTACGGACCGGAGTGTAAAGACGCCAACGAGCATCTCGTCAAATACGGGATTCAAAGTCTCCGTATCGCCATCGAACAGGCAGCGGAAGTCCCTCTTGAAGGTATTTTCACCGCAACCGACCTGCATGGCGAATTGCGTGCTCTTTTCGACAACGGCTTCGGTTCCGGTGCCGAAACGGGCTGGGAGGCGATGGATAAAATCTGCACTTACGAACGGGGGCGTAATGTCTACGTCACCGGAATCCCCGGTTCCGGGAAATCTGAGTGGGTAGACGAACTGGTGTTGCGCCTCTGCCTGCGCCACCAATGGAAGATAGGGTTCTTCAGTCCGGAGAATCATCCTATTGTCTATCATTACCGGAAGCTGGTTGAGAAACTGACCGGTCGCCGTTTCCAAAATGCTTGCGGCATGACGGAGGGACTTCTCGCACGTTCGGAGGAGTTTTTGGCTGAAAACATCTCTCATATTTCTCTCAAAGGCAATGTGGCTCCCGACCGTGTGCTTGCCAAGGCTCGCGAACTGGTGGTCCGTCGAGGGTGCCGCATTCTTGTGTTCGACCCTCTCAACCGCTTCGACCATAACCCGTTGCCGGGACAGACGGAAACGCAATATATATCTAATTTGTTGAATAAGTTTACGGAGTTTGCCATGCAGTATAATTGCCTGCTGATAGTCGTGGCACACCCGCGCAAAATGAACCGTAACCCAGTGACGGGTGCCACGCCGCGTGTGGGGATGTATGACATCAACGGCTCTGCCGACTTTTACAACAAAGCTGATTATGGAATCGTTGTGGAACGCGATAAGGAGGTCGGCGTCACCCGCGTATATGTCGATAAAGTGAAGTTTAAACATCTCGGAGCGGGGGGAGTGGCGGCCTTTGTCTATGATCCCGTAAACGGACGCTACCTGCCTTGCGAGGAATCGCACGACCCGTCCGTCCCCATAGACAAACGGGTGAGCGGCACTGTTTATGATGGCACTTGCTGGCTGCCTGAAAAGGAGGTTTTTTAAGTATTAAGTGTCAGGTATTAGGTATTCAAATTTCGCAAGTGTTCTGCATAGCTTCAGTTAAACATACTTATTATTTGATTAAGGCTCTTGGAGAACTTCAATGATTAGTCTCACTTGTGCAGGTGTGTAGCGTCTGCTTCGGGGATTCATGCCCGTGGCAATGAGTCGTTCTTTCAATCCGGGGGCAGCCTCTATCCATTTATTGAATTGGTCCACTGCGCTTTGCTGCTGTATGTCGGGGAGGTATAGCATGGCAAGTTCGCCTTTCCCGTAACTGCGGTATTGGAATGTTTTTTCTTCTTTCTGTTCGGAGGTAATCTTGTTGTTAGTTTCCATTTATGAGAGTATTTATGAGTTGATGTAATAGACGTAAAGTTACACATTTTTACTGGAATAAGCAAGGGTTGAAGAGTTGTATTTATGCGTATTAACATAGAATAATAGGGTAATAGGCTACTTATCTTATTCTAATCCGTTTTATCACGGCATAACCCGACATAATCCGGCGTAATCCGGTGTAATCCGGCAACTCACTAACGTGCTGCCGTATCTTTGTTTCACCAACAGAAAGGGAGAACGTCCTCCTTTTCGTAGAAACAAATTTAAGTATATGACAACAGTTACAGTAGTGCGCTATAAGCGCAGAAAACGAATCGGTGATGAAAACTCGCCGATGGTATTTGCTCTCAAACTCAAGTCCGGAGAGGCGAAAATCTATTCCATTGAGTCGTTGGCACGTGAAATAGAGACGATCGGATCGCTCTCGGTGGAAGACGTGACGCACGTTATGAAGTCTTTTGTCCGTGCGATGAAAAAAGTGCTGGTGGCGGGGAATAAGGTGAAAGTGGATGGGCTGGGTATCTTTTATACTACGCTGACCTGTCCCGGTGTGGAAATGGAAAAAGATTGCACTGTGAAGAATATCACTCGTGTCAACCTCCGTTTCAAAGTGGACAATTCCTTGCGCCTGGCTAACGATAGCACGGCAACCACTCGTGGAGGTGAGAATAATATGATGTTCGAATTGCTTTCCGAAAAGAAGGCTGCTTCTGGTGAAGACAGTGGCGAAGATTCGGGTGATGATAACAAGGGAGAGGGCAACTCCAGCGGTGGAGAGGCACCTGACCCGGCGGCTTAATCGTTCGCCGTTCCGGTGAAGCTATTACCGATGATGAAATGTACTTTTGCAGTGATACTCTTGCAATAATGCTTTTGCAGTGAATGTCTTTTCGCAGTGAACACATCTTTGCGGTAGCTGGGTTGCTCTCCCCCGATAACGGGGGAGTCGGAGGGGGTGAGTCCCCGTAGGGGGAGGTGGTAGGTAAAAGTGTAAACTTAATATATTACAGAATAATATGTATTCCTACCACGCCGTCCTTCGAACTTACATTAAATAATAATCAATAAACTGTAAAACAATGATTGACAAAATCTTAGAAGTCGTATTGGAACTGCTGTTTTTCTTTCGCAGAAAGAGAAAAGCCAAAAGAATGAAAGGAAAGGTTGATGAGGAAGATTAACCTGATTGTGATCCACTGTTCCGCCACAAGGGCGGACAGGGATTTCACGGAAGATGATTTGGAAGTCTGTCATCGCCGACGAGGGTTCAACGGGGCGGGCTATCATTTTTATATCCGTAAAAATGGAGCCATAAAGACTACCCGTGAGATTGAGAAGATCGGTGCGCACGCAAAGGGTCACAACGCTCACTCGATAGGTATCTGCTATGAAGGGGGACTTGACTGTCAGGGGCGCCCTGCCGATACCCGCACTGAGTGGCAGATTCATTCCATGCACGTACTCATACTGACGCTACTCCGTGATTATCCGGGCTGTCGTATTTGCGGACATCGGGATTTAAGTCCCGACCTGAACGCAAACGGGGAGATTGAGCCGGAAGAATGGATCAAGGCTTGTCCGTGTTTCGATGTGAAGGCAGAGTGGGACGGTTGAGCGGAGTGGATGGCTGATCAGAAAGCCTCTGTCATATTGAAATAGAATAAATTCTGTTTGTTCACCATGTCTCTGCCGATATCAAGGCGTACATTCATACGAGGCTGGACTTCAATGCGTAGCCCTACTCCGAGGTTTGGAAGCACACCTTCTATCTTGCCTGGAGTGGGGCCCATGAATCCGCAGCCTCCCCATGCCACATATCCTATATGGCTCAACATTTTCCTCACCCATGTGCTTTTGTCTGTATTGATCATCTGACGGTATTCGGCCATCATTACATGCGATGACTTGTCGCGAAACTGCCCCATGTAGTAACCGCGAAGATCGAAAGGGGTTCCGCTAAGCACGTATTTTGTCAGCGGAACATTCCCGAATGCGTTTTTGCTCTGCACGGTCCAAGCTATCACTTTGCGACGCCCCACTGTTTTGTATTGGCGGTAGTCTATCTCTAAACGATAAAAGTTATTATCACTGCCGAACGTTTTATGGTACATCATTCCCCGGAAGTCGAGGTACGTTCCGCGGTAAGCATTGGCGGGGATATCGCGTGTGTCATACGTCAGCAGGAAACCAAGTCCCGAACTGAAATTTTTGTACCCGTGCTCCGTGCCCCCTGCCGCTATGTACGAGGGCTCATTGACCATCCCGGCAGCCGGTTCGGTAATTTTATCGTAGTTTAAATCGACCTGAGGACCTGCAAAGAAATCGCTTTCTCCCAGGCGGAACAAGAACCAGGGGTTTACTTGAATGCCACTATAACGGTATTCGCTGGTATCTTCTCCACGTTCGTAATCTTTATTGGTGGAGTATCCGATGCCATAAAAGTTCTCGATCGTATTTTTATATGAGAAGGTGCCGAAGATACGGAAACGATCGCCTTTAAAGAAGAGCTGCGGCTTCGCCATCAGGTTCAAGCCGCCCTTGAACATCAAGGCAACGGACATGGGCACTACCGAACGTCGCTGGGTGGTGTCGCTCGGATTCATCCGGAACGTCAACAATGCGCTACCGCCCACTAGCAGACCAAAATCCGGTGTATAACTGGGACCGCCCAATATGTTATAGTGCAGATTACGTTTTGCCACGCGCTGGCGATGCAACTCGCGCTTGGAAAGGGCAGGGACGGTGTCCGATGGGGTGTCAGCAGTCGTAGCCGACATCATATTGATGGATGGAAGCATCATCAATATTCCTATTATATATTTCTTCATAACTTCTCTCTGAGGAATCCGGCTGCAAAGAAAACTATTTTATCTCGATTAGTTTTGATATTCTTAGATAATAAATCTAAAAAAGAATCGTATTTTTGCAGAATAAGATGTTTCTCGATATGCTGATAAATAAAGTTGCATGATTTATCTCCATACACCAACACATAATTTATTAGTATATCATGATCCGTCAGCCTATTAATTACTTATATATATCATAATGAATAAACAGATTTTATCCATTTTTGTTTTCTGCGCTTTCTCTTGTTCTACACAAGCGCAAGAACTGAAAGGCGGCATCAGCGACTCCATGATGCAACAAATCAAGCAGAGTTATGCAAACACTCCCTCTGACAAGGCTATCCGCAACGCCATCGGAAACAACGACATCCGCAAACTGGCTCTCAACCAGGATAACCTGAAAGGCATGGATACGCATTTTTCCATCAAAGTGCCCTCTAAAGGTATCACCGACCAGAAATCTTCCGGCCGGTGCTGGCTCTTCACAGGGCTGAACGTGATGCGTGCCAAAGCGATCGCAAAGCATAACCTCGGCGCCTTCGAATTCTCGCAGACTTATCCTTTCTTCTTCGACCAACTGGAGAAAGCGAACCTCTTCCTGCAAGGTATCATCGACACCAGCAGCAAACCGATGGACGATAAAATGGTGGAGTGGCTTTTCCGCAATCCTTTAAGTGACGGGGGCACATTTACCGGCGTAGCGGACATCGTAAGCAAATACGGACTTGTCCCCAAAGATGTGATGCCCGAAACAAACAGCAGTGAAAATACTTCCCGCATGGCAGGCCTGATCGCCCTGAAACTCCGTGAACAGGGGCTGCAACTCCGTGAGCTCGCCGCCAAAGGCGCCAAACCCGCTGTCATCGAAAAAACGAAGACTGAAATGTTGAGCGTAATCTACCGCATGTTGGTGTTGAATCTCGGTGTTCCCCCTACAGAATTTACCTGGACCGAACACAATGCCAAAGGTGAGCCTGTATCTACCGAAACTTACACCCCGCTTTCTTTCCTGAAGAAATATGGCGACGAAAATCTGATTGACAGCTACGTCATGCTTATGAACGACCCCAGCCGCGAATACTACAAATGTTATGAAATAGATTACGACCGCCACCGCTACGACGGTAAAAACTGGATGTATGTCAATCTCCCCATCGAGGATATCAAGGAAATGGCTATCGCCTCTCTCAAAGACAGCACAATGATGTATTTCTCCTGCGATGTGGGCAAATTCCTGAATTCTGACCGGGGACTGCTGGATGTCAAAAACTACGACTACGAATCTCTAATGGGGACGTCTTTTAATATGAATAAGAAGCAACGTATCCAAACCTTTGCCAGCGGCTCCAGCCACGCCATGACGCTCATGGCTGTCGACCTCGACAAGAATGGAAAACCAACGAAATGGATGGTTGAAAATAGTTGGGGACCAGCCGCCGGCTATCAGGGGTATCTCATCATGACGGACGAATGGTTCAACGAATATATGTTCCGATTGGTGGTGGAGACCAAGTATTCATCGGAAAAGGTGCTGGAGGTGTTGAAGCAGAAACCAATCCGGTTGCCGGCGTGGGATCCTATGTTTGCTGAATAGTTCTTTGAGGGGAGAGAGTTCTTTTTCTTTCGTCTTGATACGAAAGAAAAAGAACCAAAAAGAAAGAATCAAGGCTGCGTTTTTCCGTCTACTCCGGTGCTTCCCCTGGCTAAAGGGCAGAAACTCGCTACGCTCAAACAGTCTGCCCTTCTTAACGCCGAAGGAAACACCTGCGCTTGACGCCGGAAAAACGAGGCCGGGGAAACCATTCGGCATGGGGCCACAGCACCGGACTTTCTACTGCGAACCAGTTGCTAGCTTCCCACAGCGAACTAACTGCCAGTTTCCTTTGCAACGAACCAGCTGCCAGCTTCCTACAGCGAACTCACCGACAGCTTCCTTATGTAGCGAACCCGCAGCGAACACTGGCCTACTTTTTTCTCCGTTAAGCGAGTGCCCGTAACGTAGCGTTAAGAAGGGCAGACTGTTTGAGCGTAGCGAGTTTCTGCCCTTTAGCGAAGTGAAGGAAGCGAGTAGGAGAAAAAAGTCAGCCTTGAATTTTTCTTTGCTTCTTTCTTTTGTTTCAAGACAAAAGAAAGATGACTCACGTGTACGAGCACGAACGCAATTACGGATTTATTTCCGTAATTCCTTTCTTTTTTCCTCCCGAATCCCAATCTTATTTATTACTTTTGCGGAAAATTTATGAAACCATTATTTTATATAGCATGGCAAATGTAATAAAGTTACGTAAAGGCCTTGACATAAACCTGAAAGGGAAAGCTGCTGAAACGTACGCAACAGTAAAAGCGCCGGGATTCTACGCACTTGTACCCGACGACTTTCCTGGAGTGACGCCTAAGGTAGTTGTGAAAGAGCAGGAATATGTAATGGCTGGTGGACCCTTGTTTATCGACAAGTATCATCCTGAAGTGAAATTTGTTTCGCCGGTGAGCGGCGTGGTGACGAGTGTAGAACGTGGTGCTCGTCGTAAGGTATTGAACATCGTAGTAGAAGCTGCTGCCGAGCAGGACTATGAAGATTTTGGGAAAAAGAATGTTGCTTCGATGGATGCTGAAGCTGTGAAATCCGCTTTGTTAGAAGCCGGACTTTTCGCGTTTATCAAACAGCGTCCTTATGACATCATTGCCGATCCTACGGTAACCCCGAAAGGAATCTTCATCTCCGCATTCGACACCAACCCGTTGGCTCCGGACTTCGAGTTCGCCCTCAAAGGTGAGGAAGCAAACTTCCAGACAGGACTCGATGCTCTTGCCAAACTGGCAAAAACTTACCTGAGCATCAGTGTGAAACAGAACGCTGCCGCACTGACACAGGCTCAGAACGTTACAATCACCGCATTCGACGGACCGAACCCTGCTGGTAATGTAGGCGTTCAGATCAACCATCTTGATCCTGTATCTAAGGGCGAAACGGTGTGGACTATTGATCCGCAAGCCGTCATCTTCATCGGCCGCCTTTTCAATACAGGCCATGTAGATTTCACCCGCACAGTAGCCGTGACAGGTTCCGAAGTGTTGAAGCCTGCATACTGCAAATTACAGGTAGGCGCATTGCTCACCAACGTCTTTGCCGGCAATGTAACAAAAGACAAAGACTTACGCTATATAAGCGGTAACGTGCTGACAGGAAAACAAGTATCTCCGAACGGATATTTAGGCGCATTCCATAGCCAACTGACGGTTATCCCCGAAGGTGACAACATTCACGAAATGCTTGGATGGATCATGCCGCGCTTCAACCAGTTCAGTGCCAACCGTTCGTATTTCAGCTGGTTGATGGGTAAGAAGGAATATACGCTGGATGCCCGCATCAAAGGTGGCGAACGCCACATGATTATGTCGGGCGAATACGATAAGGTATTCCCGATGGACATACTGCCCGAATATCTGATTAAAGCAATCATTGCCGGTGACATCGACCGTATGGAAGCACTTGGCATCTACGAAGTAGCCCCCGAAGATTTCGCCCTTTGCGAGTTCGTATGCTCTTCAAAGATGGAACTGCAACGCATCGTTCGTGTCGGGCTCGATATGCTCCGTGCAGAAATGGCGTAATCGTATAAGAGATTAAATAATAAAAATTAAAATAAGCGATAGTTGAAATCTTGCGAAACGGCTCTCTGTGGGGGACAGCACTTTGTAAATGCAGCTTTTAGGTAATGTATACACAGTATGTAAATGCAACTCTTAGGTCGTGTATAGCATACCAGTACAGCTTTTAGTAATACACTGCATGCAAATACAGCATAAACCCCGGTACTGCCAGTTTCCAACTCTCAACTTTCAATTTTCAATTAAATAAATGAAAGCGTTAAGAAATTATCTCGATAAGATAAAGCCGAACTTTGAAGAGGGCGGCAAATTCCACGCATTCCAGTCGGTGTTCGACGGCTTCGAAACATTCCTGTTCGTGCCCAGCCAGACTGCGAAAACGGGAACGCACATACACGACGCAATCGACAGCAAACGCATCATGTCGATTGTGGTTATTTCGTTAATACCGGCTTTGCTGTTCGGTATGTACAACGTAGGTTACCAGCATTTCACTCACACTGGTGCTACAGGCAGCTTCATCGAAATGTTTATCTACGGATTCCTGGCAGTATTGCCTAAAATAATCGTATCATACGTGGTAGGTCTCGGCATCGAGTTCGTTGTAGCTCAATGGAAGAAAGAAGAAATACAGGAAGGATTCCTCGTTTCCGGTATCCTGATCCCGATGATCGTTCCGGTAGACTGTCCGCTGTGGATTCTTGCCGTAGCTACTGCATTCTCTGTTATCTTTGCCAAAGAAGTATTCGGTGGTACAGGTATGAATGTGTTCAACGTTGCGTTGATCACCCGTGCATTCCTGTTCTTCGCATATCCGACCAAGATGTCCGGTGACGCCGTTTGGGTGTCAGGCGACAGCATCTTCGGTTTAGGACAAAGCGTAGACGGACTGACCGTTGCCACTCCATTGGGACAGGCTGCTACAACAGGCAGTGTTCCTGCGTTCAACATGGATATGATAACAGGTCTGATTCCGGGTTCTATCGGTGAAACCAGCGTAATCGCTATCCTGATAGGTGCCGTAATCCTGCTTTGGACAGGCGTTGCAAGCTGGAAAACAATGATTTCCGTATTTGTAGGTGGCGCATTCATGGCATGGGTATTCAACGCAATCGGCATGGAAAACAACACAATGGCTCAAATGCCTTGGTACGAACACCTCGTTCTCGGCGGTTTCTGCTTCGGTGCCGTATTTATGGCTACTGACCCTGTGACTTCCGCACGTACAGAAAGAGGTAAATATATCTTCGGATTCCTGATCGGTGTGATGGCTATCGTTATCCGCGTACTGAATCCGGGTTATCCGGAAGGTATGATGCTTGCCATCCTGCTGATGAACATCTTTGCTCCGCTGATCGACTACTGTGTAGTACAGAGCAACATCAGCCGTCGCGAGAAACGCACTATCAAGTCTAACCAATAATACCGAGAGAAAATGAATACGAATAGTAATAGTTATACTATCATTTATGCTTCGGTAATGGTTATTATCGTAGCATTCCTGCTGGCATTCGTTAGTTCTTCACTGAAATCTACGCAAGAGAAGAATGTGCAGCTGGACACTAAGAAACAAATCCTCGCTGCATTGAACATCAAGGATGTGAAAGACGCAGATGCTGAATATCAGAAATATGTGAAAGGGGATATGCTGATGAACGTAGATGGCACGCTGACCGAAAACACAGGTGAATTTGCTACCAACTACGAGAAAGAAGCAAAAGAGCAACAACGTCTGCACGTGTTTGTATGCGAAGTGGACGGTCAGACTAAATACGTAGTTCCTGTATACGGTGCCGGTCTTTGGGGCGCTATCTGGGGCTATGTTGCACTGAACGAAGATAAAGATACTGTTTACGGCACTTACTTCTCACACGCTAGCGAAACTCCGGGTCTGGGTGCTGAAATCGCAACCGACCGATTCCAAAATGCATTTGTAGGTAAGAAAACCTTGGAAAATGGAGCTATCACATTGGGAGTCGTAAAAAATGGCAAAGTAGAGAAACCTGACTACCAAGTGGATGGTATCTCCGGTGGTACAATTACTTCAGTAGGTGTAGATGCTATGTTGAAGGCTTGCCTGAATAGTTACTTGAGTTTTTTAACTAAATAATAAGGAGGAGAAATATAGAATATGGGACAACTGTTTTCAAAGAAAAATAAAGAAGTATTCTCTGCTCCGCTGGGAATTGATAATCCGGTAACCGTACAGGTGCTCGGTATCTGTTCTGCACTTGCTGTTACCGCAAAGCTGGAGCCTGCCATCGTGATGGGACTTTCAGTGACGGTGATTACTGCATTTGCCAACGTTGTTATCTCACTGTTGCGCAAGACCATTCCTAACCGCATCCGCATCATCGTCCAGTTGGTTGTGGTAGCTGCCTTGGTAACCATCGTAAGTGAAGTTCTGAAAGCGTGTGCTTACGACGTAAGCGTACAACTCTCTGTATACGTAGGTCTGATCATCACCAACTGTATCTTGATGGGACGTCTGGAAGCATTTGCCATGCAGAACGGTCCTTGGGAGTCTTTCCTGGATGGTGTAGGTAATGGTTTGGGCTATGCCAAGATCTTGATTATCGTTGCTTTCTTCCGCGAACTGTTTGGATCGGGAACATTGCTTGGTTTCAATATCCTGAATTATGAACCGATTCAAAATATCGGATACGTAAACAACGGCTTGATGTTGATGCCGCCGATGGCATTGATTATCGTAGCATGTATTATCTGGTATCAACGCGCACGTCATAAAGAATTGCAAGAACAAAGTAATTAATTATTTCTGATTTCTGAATTATGATTTATGTCTAGCTTTATAGTCATAGTCGCATGATAAGTCTGCTGAATCATAAATTATAAATCATAAATCATAAATCAAAAAGAATTATGGAACATTTATTAAGTTTATTCGTCCGCTCTATCTTTGTGGACAACATGATATTCGCATTCTTCCTGGGTATGTGCTCATACCTGGCTGTTTCGAAGAATGTGAAGACTGCCGTAGGACTGGGTATCGCCGTAACTTTCGTGTTGCTGGTGACGCTTCCGGTCAACTACCTGTTGCAAACTAAGGTGCTGGCTGCCAATGCTATTATTGAAGGTGTCGACCTTAGCTTCTTGAGCTTTATTCTTTTCATTGCCGTTATCGCCGGTATTGTGCAGCTGGTGGAGATGATCGTAGAACGTTTCACTCCGTCATTGTACGCTTCGCTGGGTATCTTCCTGCCGTTGATTGCCGTTAACTGTGCCATCATGGGTGCTTCTCTGTTTATGCAACAACGTATCAATCTGGGTCCGAGTGATCCGAAATACATTGGTGATATCTGGGATGCCCTCGCTTATGCATTGGGCTCTGGTATCGGTTGGCTGCTGGCTATCGTAGGTCTGGCTGCTATCCGCGAGAAAATGGCTTACTCTGACGTACCTGCTCCGTTGAAGGGCTTGGGTATCACATTTATCACAGTAGGTCTGATGGCAATCGCGTTTATGTGTTTCTCTGGTTTGAACATCTAAAAAGAAAGGAATAAGACAATGGATATGAATTTAATATTAGCGAGCATTGGGGTATTCCTTGTGGTTATTCTGTTGCTTGTTGTAATCTTGTTGGTTGCCAAGAACTTCCTGGTACCCTCAGGAAACGTAAAACTGACAATCAACGGCGAAAAGGAAGTGGAAGTGGCTTCCGGTTCTACTTTGTTGAATACGCTGTCTGTAAACGGGATATTCCTGTCATCTGCTTGTGGTGGTAAGGGATCTTGCGGACAATGCAAATGCCAAGTACTCGAAGGAGGCGGCGAAATCCTGCCTTCTGAGGTTCCTCACTTCAGCCGCAAACAGCAGCAAGACCATTGGCGTCTGGGCTGTCAGGTGAAAGTGAAAGGCGACATGTCAATCAAGATTGACGAATCTGTACTGGGTGTGAAAGAGTGGGAGTGTGAAGTGATCTCCAACAAGAACGTGGCTACATTTATCAAAGAGTTCATCGTTGCTCTGCCTAAAGGCGAACACATGGACTTTATCCCGGGTTCTTACGCACAGATCAAGATTCCTAAATTCTCAATGGACTATGACAAGGACATTGACAAGAGCTTGATTGGCGACGAATACCTGCCTGCATGGGAGAAATTCGGTTTGCTGGGTCTGAAGTGTAAGAACGAAGAGGAAACAATCCGTGCTTACTCTATGGCCAACTATCCTGCCGAAGGTGACCGTATCATGTTGACTGTACGTATCGCTACTCCGCCGTTCAAACCGAAAGATCAAGGTCCTGGATTTATGGATGTGATGCCGGGTATCGCTTCTTCTTATATCTTTACCCTGAAACCGGGCGACAAAGTTATCATGAGTGGACCTTACGGAGACTTTCATCCGATCTTCGATTCTAAGAAGGAAATGATGTGGATTGGTGGTGGTGCCGGTATGGCTCCGTTGCGTGCACAAATCATGCACTTGACCAAGACATTGCATACTACTGACCGTAAGATGTCTTACTTCTATGGTGCCCGTGCGCTGAATGAAGTGTTCTATCTGGAAGATTTCCTGCAAATCGAAAAGGACTTCCCGAACTTCTCATTCCATCTGGCTCTCGACCGTCCGGACCCTGCTGCTGATGCCGCAGGCGTGAAGTATACTCCGGGATTCGTTCACAACGTAATTTACGAAACTTACCTGAAGAACCACGAAGCTCCTGAAGATATCGAATACTACATGTGTGGTCCTGGTCCGATGTCGAAAGCTGTTGAGAAGATGCTCGACGATCTTGGCGTTCCGGCACAGAACCTGATGTTCGACAACTTCGGAGGATAATTCGCAGAAAAGGAGAAACCAAACCGGTCGGAAAACAGGCTGGAAAGGTTACATAAACACAGAGCGGGAAATCTGAAAAGCAGCAATGCTTCTTCGATTTCCCGCTTCTTTTTACTATTATTTCATAATGTCTTTCCGGCATAGTTTGTATCTCTTCTATGCCTGTTTTAAAGAAGGTTATTATATATTGCCCGGCATAGCTAAAGTTTGATTGTATTTTTATCTCCGTACTCTTTCCTTTTTGTATCTTTGCCCCCATGTTAGAGAAAAATGAAATTATACAGTCGGCTCTCCGCCATTTGAAGATCAAAGAGCTGAATCCGATGCAAGAAGCATCACTTGAACAAGCTACCGGAAGAAAAGACGTTATTCTGTTGTCACCGACAGGATCGGGCAAGACATTGGCCTATCTGTTACCTTTACTCCTTGCTCTAAAACCGAACGACGACAGCGTGCAGGTTTTGATTCTGGTTCCCTCGCGTGAGCTTGCCCTGCAAATAGATTCTGTGTTCAAAGCAATGGGGACTTTCTGGAAAACCTGCTGTTGCTACGGTGGGCATCCCATCGCTGAAGAAAAGAAAAGCATATTAGGCAATCGTCCTGCTATCATCATCGGTACTCCGGGACGTATCACCGATCATCTGTCTAAAGGCAATTTCAACCCTGAAACCATTGAAACTTTAATTATCGACGAGTTCGACAAATCGTTGGAGTTTGGTTTCCACGATGAAATGGCAGAGATCATCACCCAGCTTCCGGGATTAAAAAAACGTATGCTGCTTTCAGCTACCGATGCCGAAGAGATTCCCGAATTTGCAGGATTGAACCGCACGGTTAAGTTGAACTTCCTTCCGGACGCTTCTGAAGAACAGGAGTCCCGCTTGACATTAATGAAGGTGCTTTCGCCTTCCAAAGATAAGATTGATACTTTATATAACCTGCTTTGTACATTGGGAAGCAGTTCAAGCATCGTGTTTTGCAATCATCGGGATGCAGTGGACCGTGTACATCAGTTATTGGCGGATAAGAAATTGTTTGCAGAACGTTTCCATGGTGGTATGGAACAGCCGGATCGCGAACGTGCGCTCTACAAATTCCGTAACGGCAGTTGTCATGTCTTGATTTCTACCGATCTGGCTGCCCGCGGACTAGATATTCCAGAAGTCGGACATATCATCCATTATCATTTGCCGGTCAATGAGGAAGCCTTTACGCACCGCAACGGACGAACAGCACGCTGGGATGCAACCGGAACATCCTATTTGATTCTTCATGCCGAAGAGAAACTTCCTTCTTATATCCCGGAAGAGATGGAAACAGTGGCATTGCCCGAAAATCCTTCCCGTCCTCCGAAATCGCTTTGGGCTACTATATATATAGGTAAAGGAAAGAAGGAGAAACTTAGTCGGATGGATATTGCCGGATTCTTATATAAAAAAGGAAATCTGGCTCGCGAAGATGTCGGAGCAATTGATGTCAAAGAACATTATGCTTTCGTTGCCGTTCGCCGGGCTAAGGTGAAGCAACTCCTGAATCTGATCCAAGGAGAGAAAATAAAAGGAATGAAGACCATTATCGAGGAAGCGAAGTAAAGTTCTTTTCGGACTGACCACATTTTCCTGTTAATCTAAGCTGAATTCACTGTTATAGTTTATAAATATTCATTTATATTGCATCAATCTTTTATTTTATCATCAATAATTCCGGTTCTGTTTCAATCTCGACTTTTATCCCATACTTGACATCCATAGATAACAATATGGTGTATATATCCTGTATAAACCAATAAAAAGAAAGGAAAATCTGCTTTAAAACAGTATTTTTATAAGGAAAGATTTGTGCGGTGGGAATAAATTCGTAAATTCGCAAGGTCAAAAGACAAAAGTAACGAAATTGTTAAACCAAAAACAAACTTCAAATGAAAAAGCATAATTTCAATGCAGGACCTTCCATTCTTCCGCGTGAGGTGATAGAGGATACAGCGAAGGCTATTTTAGATTTCAACGGCTCTGGTCTCTCTTTGATGGAAATCAGTCACCGTGCCAAAGACTTCCAACCTGTGGTTGACGAAGCAGAGGCATTATTCAAGGAATTACTTAATATCCCCGAAGGTTATTCGGTACTGTTCCTGGGTGGAGGTGCTAGTATGGAGTTCTGCATGGTTCCTTATAACTTCCTGGAAAAAAAAGCTGCTTATCTGAACACCGGTGTGTGGGCTAAGAAAGCAATGAAGGAAGCTAAAGGGTTTGGCGAAGTTGTAGAAGTTGCTTCCTCTGCTGAAGCTACATATACGTATATCCCAAAAGATTACACAATCCCGACAGACGCAGATTATTTCCACATTACTACTAACAACACGATTTACGGTACAGAATTGAAGAAAGACCTCGATTCTCCGGTTCCGATGATTGCCGATATGTCTTCTGATATTTTCTCACGTCCGATCGACGTCTCTAAATATATCTGTATTTATGGTGGTGCGCAGAAAAATCTGGCTCCTGCAGGTGTTACATTCGTTATTGTTAAGAATGACGCTGTAGGTAAAGTTTCCCGCTACATCCCGTCAATGCTGAACTATCAGACACACATTGATAATGGCTCTATGTTCAATACTCCTCCGGTAGTGCCCATCTATACTGCATTGCTGAACCTTCGTTGGATCAAAGCACAGGGTGGTGTGAAAGAAATGGAACGTCGTGCCATTGAAAAAGCGGATATGTTGTATGCTGAAATCGACCGTAACAAAATGTTCGTGGGCACTGTTGCCAAAGAAGACCGTTCACGCATGAATATCTGCTTCGTGATGGCTTCCGAATACAAAGACCTTGAAGCTGACTTTTTGAAGTTTGCCACTGAAAGAGGTATGGTAGGTATCAAGGGACATCGTTCTGTGGGTGGTTTCCGTGCATCTTGCTACAATGCTCTTCCGAAAGAAAGCGTACAAGCTTTGATCGACTGTATGCAGGAATTTGAAAAACTTCATTAATATATTATTTTCACCACAGATTACACGGATTAGCACAGAGTCCTAAATTCTATCATCTGTGAAAATCTGCGTAATCTGTGGTGAGTCTTTATAAATAGAATTAAATTATGAAAGTACTTGTAGCTACAGAAAAACCGTTTGCTAAAGTTGCAGTAGACGGTATCCGTAAAGAAATAGAAGCAGCCGGATTCGAGCTTGCTTTACTTGAGAAATATACAGATAAGGCTCAATTGCTGGATGCAGTGAAAGATGCTAATGCTATCATTATCCGTAGCGATATTATTGATGCAGAGGTGCTTGATGCTGCCAAAGAATTGAAAATCGTAGTACGTGCCGGTGCGGGATATGACAACGTTGACCTAGCTGCCGCCACTGCTCACAACGTATGTGTGATGAACACTCCGGGACAAAACGCTAATGCTGTTGCCGAACTTGCTTTGGGTATGATGGTATATGCTGTCCGTAACTTCTATAACGGAACTTCCGGTACAGAACTGATGGGCAAGAAACTGGGTATTCATGCTTATGGAAACGTAGGTCGTAATGTAGCCCGCATTGCCAAAGGTTTCGGAATGGAAGTGTATGCTTTCGACGCATTCTGCCCGAAAGAAGTAATCGAAAAAGATGGTGTGAAAGCACTTGATTCGGCAGAAGAACTGTATAAGACTTGCCAAGTAGTATCTCTGCATATTCCGGCAACTGCCGAAACGAAAAATTCTATCAATTATGCTCTGTTGAAAGATATGCCGAAAGGTGCTATGTTGGTAAACACTGCCCGTAAGGAAGTTATCAACGAAGCAGAGCTGATTAAATTGATGGAAGATCGTGCTGATTTCAAATATATCACAGATATTATGCCTGCTGCTAACGCAGAATTTGCAGAGAAATTTGCCGGACGTTATTTCTCAACTCCAAAGAAGATGGGGGCTCAAACTGCTGAAGCAAATATCAATGCCGGTATTGCTGCCGCTCAACAAATTGTAGGCTTCCTGAAAGATGGTTGCGAGAAATTCAGAGTAAACAAATAAGATTCTTTTAGAAATAAGTAGTATATTTGAGCCACAGATTTTCAATAAGTCTGTGGCTTTCATTTTTTACATATAAAATACTAATATCATGGCAATAATTAAACCTTTCAGGGGTGTTCGTCCTCCACAAGACCTTGTAGAACAAGTCGCTTCACGTCCTTATGATGTATTGAATTCAGAAGAAGCCCGCACAGAAGCGGAAGGTAATGAAAAGTCTCTTTATCATATTATTAAACCGGAAATAGATTTCCCTGTCGGTACGGATGAACACGACGGACAGGTATATGCTAAAGCTGCCGAGAACTTCCAGCTGTTTCAGGACAAAGGCTGGTTGGTGCAGGATAATAAGGAAAATTATTATATCTATGCCCAAACGATGAACGGGAAAACACAATACGGATTGGTAGTTGGAGCATACGTTCCCGATTATATGAATGGGGTTATCAAAAAACATGAGCTTACCCGTCGTGACAAGGAAGAAGACCGCATGAAGCATGTCCGTGTGAACAACGCTAACATCGAACCTGTTTTCTTTGCTTATCCAGATAATGAGAAGCTGGATATTATTATCAAGAAGTATACGGCAAGCAAGCCTGTTTATGACTTCATCGCTCCAGGAGATGGTTTTGGACATACTTTCTGGATTGTCGATCAAGATGAGGATATTGCTGCTATTACTGCCGAGTTTGCTAAGATGCCGGCACTTTATATTGCCGACGGACACCATCGCTCTGCCGCTGCTGCACTAGTGGGAGCAGAGAAAGCAAAGCAAAATCCGAATCATCGGGGTGATGAAGAATATAACTACTTCATGGCTGTTTGCTTCCCTGCAAACCAGCTAACCATCATCGATTATAACCGTGTAGTGAAAGATCTCAATGGTTTGACTCCCGAACAATTCCTGGCTGCACTTGATAAAAACTTTATAGTAGAAGAGAAGGGTGCTGATATCTATAAACCAGCTAGCTTACATAACTTCTCACTCTATTTGGATGGCAAATGGTACAGTCTGACAGCCAAGACAGGTACATACAATGATAACGACCCGATTGGCGTGCTTGATGTTACCATTTCTTCCAACCTGATTTTGGATGAAATTTTGGGCATAAAGGATTTGCGTTCAGACAAACGTATTGATTTTGTGGGCGGCATCCGCGGATTGGGAGAACTCAAGAAGCGTGTGGATAGTGGTGAAATGAAAGTGGCTCTGGCTCTTTATCCTGTATCTATGAAACAATTGATGGATATTGCAGATACAGGTAATATCATGCCACCGAAGACTACTTGGTTTGAACCGAAACTTCGTTCGGGATTGGTAATTCATAAATTGGATTAGGAAATTCTATCGGATGAAAAAGGGGCGTATCAAACTCCATTTTGAGTAATGATATGACCCTTTCTTTATCCTTTTAGAAGGTTCTAATTCCAAATTGAAAGTTCATCTTCCTAAGATTTGAGTTTTGACACAGCCTCATTTCATTCTTCCCAACCACATTTCATCGTTAAGTGGAACATTAATATTTCCAAACGATAGATTGACTTTTCTTATTAAAGCCGTATCTTTGCAGCATGACTGCTGAAGATACTTATAAAACCATCATTGAACCTTCCGAAGGCATTTATACGGAAAAACGAAGTAAGTTCATTGCTATAGCCCTTCCTGTGCGTACTCTTGATGAGATAAAAATGCATCTTGAAACGTATCAGAAAAAATATTATGACGCACGGCACGTATGTTATGCCTATATGTTGGGGGCTGCGCGAAAGGATTTCCGTGCTAATGACAATGGAGAACCTTCCGGAACAGCGGGAAAACCCATTCTCGGACAGATAAACTCGAATGAACTGACGAATATCCTGATTATAGTAGTCCGTTATTTTGGAGGAATCAAGTTAGGGACAAGCGGATTGATCGTGGCTTATAAGGCTGCCGCTGCCGAAGCTATTGCTGCTGCCACAATTATAGAAAAAACGGTAGATGAAGACGTGACGGTGATGTTCGAATATCCTTTCATGAATGACGTAATGCGTATTGTGAAAGAAGAGGAACCGGAAATTCTCAATCAGTCGTATGATATGGATTGTAGTATGACGTTACGTATTCGTCGTTCGATGATGCCTAAGTTGCGTGCTCGTTTGGAAAAAGTGGAGACAGCACGGATTCTTGATGATGATAGTGTATTATAAGTAAGATATTTAATGCATGAAAAATAAATATCATATCATTTTCAATCTGTTTGTAAGCATCTTGGCTTTGATAAGCGTTCAGCTGCAAGCACAGGAGGCTCAAAAACTCGCTCCTAACAATATTCCTGTTCCGTGGTATTCGCAGAAAATCACGGGATGTCCTTACTCGCATTGCTCTCTGGCTTCTTCGCTAATGGTATTTGATTACTTCAAAGGCATGACGACCGCTACACAACGTACAGCCCAGGATGCAGAAAAGAAACTGATTGAATATCAACGCAACTACTTTCTGAAGAAACGTGCCCCTTTCCGTCGCCGTACATCAATAGGGCAGGGAGGCTACTATTCTTTTGAAATTGATTCTTTGACACGTTATTATGAAAACATGATAAGTGCCGAACATTTCCAGCAGAAAGATTACTGCGTATTGAAAGATTATATTGATCGTGGTATACCTGTGCTTGTGAACGTGAGATATACAGGAGCAGTTCGTGGTTTGCGTCCCGGTCCGAGAGGGCACTGGATGGTGCTTCGTGGCATTGACGATCAACATGTGTGGGTAAATGACCCCGGACGTTCACCGGAGATGCGGAGTAAAGGAGAAAATATCTGTTATCCTATCAAAAAACAGCCGGGCAATCCTTCCTATTTTGACGGTTGCTGGACGGGACGGTTTATCATCATCACTCCCAAAGAATGGATTCGAAACCCTTTGGTTGCACAAGTAGGCAAGCTTCCTCCTTTGGAAGAGGTGACCCGTATACTTCCTCCTATGGTGTCGTCTGCCACCTTACCGAAGGTTATCAATCAGTAAGCAATTCATAGTGGAGATAGAAATATTCTTAGTAAAATTAGGATAAAAGAACATTGGTAAAATATAGAAGAACAAAGACATTATGGCATTCGAAGCAACCAAAAAAGAATGGTGTGAACTCTATTCTTTCTTTCGTCTCCTGGCAGACGGAAAAGTAGTGCTAGGCACAGCAGACGCAAAGGCAGGAGAAACATCTTGGCCTATTGCAATGATTCAACGCGAAGAACATGACGGAACACGCCAATATTATATTGAAGAAGATACAATCCGTATGGTGGGAGAGAGCGGGGTAAAATCAATGCCTCGTGAGGATTTTGGTATTGTAGCAGAACTGATATTGCAGGCTGTGAAAACTTCTTCGGAAAATGATGTAACCTCTCCGGAAGGAGTAGAAGAGTTTTTAGACGAAGCCGCCATTTTCGATTTGGAAGCAAAAACAGAAGATCGTACTGATTTCTCCATTGCATTTTGGCATCCGGAAGCTCCGTTGAGAGGTTTTAATGTCCGTTCGCGATTGGGGATGATGAATCCGTTGCTGGACGGAGGACGTGCTGCAAATCTAAAACTGGAACAGAGCGGAATTAAATTTGCCACTCCCACAGTGAATAAGATCAATGCCTTGCCTGAATCTCCGAATGAAGTTGCCGAACGAATGATGATGATCGAACGTTTGGGCGGTGTACTTAAGTATTCTGATGTAGCTGACCGGGTATTCCGTAGCAATCTTCTAATGATTGACCTGCATTTTCCACGCGTCTTGACGGAAATGGTTCGTATGATGCATTTGGATGGTATCTCTCGCATTAGCGAGCTGACGGAAGTTATCAAACAAATGAATCCGTTAAAGATTAAAGATGAACTGATAAATAAGCACAAGTTTTATGAGTTTAAGGTGAAGCAGTTCTTGATGGCATTAGCTTTAGGTATGCGTCCCGCGAAGATTTATAATGGATTGGATTCGGCTGTGGAAGGAATCTTGCTGGTAGGCGGAAGTGGAGAGGTGCTTTGTTATCATAAATCAGAAAAACAAGTGATGGAGGACTTTTTGTTTCAAAATACCCGGTTGGAAAAAGGAGCTTTGGAGAAAGATAAATACGGATTTTTGGAGAGAGAGAACGGAATCTATTATTTCAAACTGAATGCAAAGATTGGGCTAGTTAAGAGGTAAATAATAATTAATGAATTCACCACAGAGGACACGGAGGACACAGAGGTTTCTCTCTTTTCTTTCCGTAAGTAAAACAGAGCGATAAATGCGATAAATACGTGAGACTCTGTGTTACTCTATAGTAAATAAAAAAGATTAAACCTCTGTGTCCTCCGTGTCCTCTGTGGTGAAAAAAATGTTATCCATGAAAACGAATGAAGTTTTAGAGAACATTAAAGCGCGTCGTAGCGTGCGCGCCTATACGAGTCAGCAAGTTTCAGAAGAAGATTTGCTGGCTATTTTGGAAGCTGCAACTTATGCACCTAGTGGCATGCATTTGGAAACATGGCACTTTACAGCTATTCAAAATGCAGATAAATTGACAGAACTGAATGAGCGCATTAAAGGAGCTTTTGCAAAAAGCGATGATTCCCGTTTGCAAGAGCGTGGGCATAGCAAGACCTATTGTTGCTATTATCATGCTCCGACTTTGGTGATTGTATCCAACGAACCTACACAATGGTGGGCTGGTATGGATTGTGCTTGTGCAATAGAAAATATGTTTCTGGCTGCCCATTCTTTAGGAATCGGCTCTTGCTGGATCAACCAGTTGGGCACAACGTGTGATGATCCTGAAGTTCGTGAATATATAACCTCATTAGGTGTGCCTGCCAATCATAAAGTCTATGGTTGCGTAGCTTTGGGGTATGCTGATTCAAAGATTCCGATGAAAGAGAAAAATGTGAAAGCTGATACAGTAACGATTGTCAAGTAGAAGAAATATTCAGGATTGTAGTTGGATTTACATTCCATCTCACGATATGAGGTGCTGTCTAAAAAGTCGTTAGTAACTCTAACTCCCCTTCTTCCTAAAGGAGGAGAATGACGATAGGTAACCATTCTATTGTAACCATTCTATTTTCCGCCTTGACACGCATCGCAACCCAGCATATCTTTGCGCCATAACCAATTACTAACAAAGATTATGGCAAAAGAAAAAGTAAACTACCAAGAGGTGTACGACCTCTATCAGCTGTGCTGCGAAACCAAAGACCTTCGCGAGTTCTGTGCGGATTATGGAGTGAATTACGACAAGTTCATGAACTGGCAGCGCCACCAGCTATGGAGTGAGAAGTTAGGCAAGACAGTCCAGGTTGATCAACCCAAGGTTGCCAAGGTGCAGATAACCGGCAATCCCTGCAACAGTCCAACCGTGAAAATGGAAGTGAGACAGCCCGAAGGTGAAGCTCCGATAAGATGGGTAAAATTACAATTGGCATCAGGCGCAACGCTGTTCCTGAGAAACACCACAGTTCTTGATTTGAGCTTGTTGCTTAATAAAATGATAGGATGACATGCTGGGACTGAGTGCTAACCTGAACTATTACCTGTTCAACGGTAATGTTGATCTGCGGAAAGGTATTTTCCGATTATGTGAGAGTATAAGGGAAGAGATGTCACTTGACCCGAGCGATGCCTCCAACGTCTATATGTTCATGTCCCGTAACCGGAAGGTTGTGAAGATACTTCATTATGAACGCGGTTTTTATGTGCTTTACGAGAAACGTCCTGTCATGGGAAAGTTCAAGAAACCGGTATTTGATGAGGTCTCCAAATGCTACCGGATACAATGGTCAGACATGGTCTATCTTACGGAAAGTATTGTAGTTGACAAGATGTACGTTAGTTCAAAAGATTAATATTAATATATTGATTATCAGTAAAATGATATAAAAATAAACGATAAAAAGTTTGCGTAACTGCCTGATTTTTCGTACCTTTATATCATGATTGATGAAAGGGCATACGAGTTACTTTGCTGCCAGTTGGGTCTGGCGAATGAGGAAAAGGCAGGGCTTCGCAAACAGGTAAACGAACTGATTGCGAGGCTTAAGGCCATTGAAGAATCCAATAAGGAGAACTCCAAGGCTCTGGTTGATACAATCAATGACCTCAAAGATTCCCTCGAAAAGCAATCAACTACGGTTGAAAATTATAGGAAAGAAATGGAGCTTATGAGAAAGCAGCTTGAAGCGAAAGACGAGGTGAACCGGATGCTGGCAAACGAGATATCCAATCTCAGGCTTCAGCTGGAGGACAGCAGGAAACACCGTTTCGGTCGTACTTCCGAGCAAAGAAGGCTGCTGAACAACCGTAACCTTGACAAGTCTGCACTGCATAAGTCCGAATATGACGGTTCTGACAGAAAGGATGATGACAACGATAAGGCTGACGGTAACGAAACTGGTGGCAATACCTCTTCCGATAACGCAACTGCACAGAGCAGCCAACCTTCAAGAAGAAAGGAAACTGCACCACGTGCCGTGAAAACCAAATTGAAAGTTGACAAAGTGGTAGTACATGAAGTGGACGAGTATTACACGCTTCCCGAAGGAGGACGGTTCATGAACCGCAACGGTATGCCTGATGTGTGGGAATACAGGGTCATAGAACATGTAAGGGCTCATAACGTGGAGCATGTGTATAAGGTGGCAAGGGTAAAGCTTGCAGACGGAACTTTTGTAAGCACAATGGAACATCCGCTGAAAAAACTTGGAGGTATTTTCTCCCCTGAACTGCTTGCCCGTCTGCTCTGTCTGAAATATGACTTCAGTATGCCTGAGAACAGACAGATAAGACTGCTTGCCAGAGAGGGCATCCACATAAGCAACACCACACTGAACAGCTATATCCATAACGGAATCGCCAAACTCAAGGATTTTATCGGAGAGGTATTCAAGGGGTTTGTACAGCAGGCTGAATATCTTATGGTTGATGAGACGACCGAACTTGTAGGCATCGAAACAAAGGAAGGCAAGGCTTACAGGAGAAAGTACTTATGGGCATTCTTTGCAAAGCATATGAAGATGGTCTATTACCACTATAACAACGGCAGCAGGTCATCCGATGCGGCGAAGTCGTTTCTGGAACATTTTATGGGGACCCTTTCCACTGACGGATATACGGTTTACAGAATGTTTGATGGAGAAGACTCAAAGGTGCTTCATATAGGATGCTGGACGCACTGCAGAAGGTTGTGGGTTGACGCCTTGCCTTCGGACAGGACAGCGATGGAGATAATAGACTCCATCGGCGATATGTTCATGAATGAAGATCTGTTCCGCACCATGAAGCTCAGCGGTGAGCAGATAAGGGGGAAAAGACGGAAGCTTACAGGACCGATCCTTGAAAGTATCCATCATAAGGTGGTCATGATGATGCAGGATGCGAAGATTATGGCTAACGAACTGATGAGAAAGGCTGTCAATTATACGTTAAACCAGTGGAAGTCCCTGAGAAATATCCTCAAGGACGGTGCAGCGGAAATATCGAACAACCTCTGTGAACAAAGGATGAAACCGGTAAAGCTGTTGCTCAAGAACTGTATGAACATAGGCAGTGAGGATGCGGCAGAAAACTCGGCATTCATCTTCTCTCTGATAGAAAGCTGCAAGCTTAATGGCATAGACCCTCAGGATTACCTGAAGCACCTGTTCGAATGTATTCTTCATGGTAAGGACTGCGACAAGAAGACTCTTCTACCATGTTTTTATAAACCGGAATGTTAAAACAAAAATATTTTCTTGCGGGCATTTTTATTTTATCGGCTGAAAAACAGCCGATAAAATTGTCGTGGCGGAAAATAGAATGATTACCATTCTATTTTCCGCCTTGACACGCATCGCAACCCAGCATATCTTTGCGCCATAACCAATTACTAACAAAGATTATGGCAAAAGAAAAAGTAAACTACCAGGAGGTGTACGACCTCTATCAGCTGTGCTGCGAAACCAAAGACCTTCGCGAATTCTGTGCGGATTATGGAGTGAATTACGATAAGTTCATGAACTGGCAGCGCCACCAGCTATGGAGTGAGAAGTTAGGCAAGACAGTCCAGGTTGATCAACCCAAGGTTGCCAAAGTCCAGATAACCGGCAATCCCTGCAACAGTCCAACCGTGAAAATGGAAGTGAGACAGCCCGAAGGTGAAGCTCCGATAAGATGGGTAAAATTACAATTGGCATCAGGCGCAACGCTGTTTCTGAAAAACACCACTGTTCTTGATTTGAGTTTGTTGCTTAATAAAATGATAGGATGATATGCTTGGACTGAGTACTAACCTGAACTATTATCTGTTCAACGGTAATGTGGATTTGCGGAAAGGTATTTTCCGATTATGTGAGAGTATAAGGGAAGAGATGTCACTTGACCCGAGCGATGCCTCCAACGTCTATATGTTCATGTCCAGGAACCGTAAGGTTGTGAAGATACTTCATTATGAACGCGGTTTTTATGTGCTTTACGAGAAACGTCCTGTTATGGGGAAATTCAAGAAACCTGTATTTGATGAAGTTTCCAGATGCTACCGGATCCAGTGGTCTGATATGGCATACCTGACGGAAAGCATCGTAGTCGACAGGATGTATGTAAGCCCTAAAGATGAATAACAAGGTATTGATATCCAATGGAATAATAAAAATGAACAGTAAAAAGTTTGCGTAACTGCCTGATTTTTCGTATCTTTATATCATGATTGATGAAAGGGCATACGAGTTACTTTGCTGCCAGTTGGGTCTGGCGAATGAGGAAAAGGCAGGGCTTCGCAAACAGGTAAACGAACTGATTGCGAGGCTTAAGGCCATTGAAAATTCCAATAAGGAGAACTCCAAGGCTCTGGTTGATACAATCAATGAATTATCCGTAACAGTCGAGAACTATCGAAAAGAAATGGAGCTTATGAGAAAGCAGCTTGAAGCGAAAGACGAGGTGAACCGGATGCTGGCAAACGAGATATCCAATCTCAGGCTTCAGCTTGAGGACAGCAGGAAACACCGTTTCGGCCGTACTTCCGAGCAAAGAAAACTGCTGAACAACCGTAACCTTGACAAGTCTGCACTGCATAAGTCCGAATATGACGGTTCTGACAGAAAGGATGATGACAACGATAAGGCTGACGGTAACGAAACCGGCAGCAGTACCATTTCTGGTAGCACACCTGCACAGGACAGCCAACCTTCAAGAAGAAAGGAAACTGCACCACGTGCCGTGAAAACCAAATTGAAAGTTGACAAAGTGGTAGTACATGAAGTGGACGAGTATTACACGCTTCCCGAAGGAGGACGGTTCATGAACCGCAACGGTATGCCTGATGTGTGGGAATACAGGGTTATAGAACATGTAAGGGCTCATAACGTGGAGCATGTGTATAAGGTGGCAAGGGTAAAGCTTGCAGACGGCACTTTCGCGAACACGATGGAACATCCGCTGAAAGACCTTGGAGGCATCTTCTCTCCTGAACTGCTTGCCCGTCTGCTCTGTCTGAAATACGACTTCAGCATGCCGGAGAACAGGCAGATAAGACTGCTTGCCAGAGAGGGCATCCACATAAGCAACACCACACTGAACAGCTATATCCATAACGGAATCGCCAAACTCAAGGGTTTTATCGGAGAGGTATTCAAGGGGTTTGTACAGCAGGCTGAATATCTTATGGTTGATGAGACGACCGAACTTGTAGGCGTCGAAACAAAGGAAGGCAAGGCTTACAGGAGAAAGTACTTATGGGCATTCTTTGCAAAGCATATGAAGATGGTCTATTACCACTATAACAACGGCAGCAGGTCATCCGATGCGGCGAAGTCGTTCCTGGAACATTTTATGGGGACCCTTTCCACTGACGGATATACGGTTTACAGAATGTTTGATGGAGAAGACTCAAAGGTGCTTCATATAGGATGCTGGACGCACTGCAGAAGGTTGTGGGTTGACGCCTTGCCTTCGGACAGGACAGCGATGGAGATAATAGACTCCATCGGCGATATGTTCATGAATGAAGATCTGTTCCGCACCATGAAGCTCAGCGGTGAGCAGATAAAGGGGAAAAGACGGAAGCTTACAGGACCGATCCTTGAAAGTATCCATCATAAGGTGGTCATGATGATGCAGGATGCGAAGATTATGGCTAACGAACTGATGAGAAAGGCTGTCAATTATACGTTAAACCAGTGGAAGTCCCTGAGAAATATCCTCAAGGACGGTGCAGCGGAAATATCGAACAACCTCTGTGAACAAAGGATGAAACCGGTAAAGCTGTTGCTCAAGAACTGTATGAACATAGGCAGTGAGGATGCGGCAGAAAACTCGGCATTCATCTTCTCTCTGATAGAAAGCTGTAAGCTTAATGGCATAGACCCTCAGGATTACCTGAAGCACCTGTTCGAATGTATTCTTCATGGTAAGGACTGCGACAAGAAGACTCTTCTACCATGTTTTTATAAACCGGAATGTTAAAACAAAAATATTTTCTTGCGGGCATTTTTATTTTATCGGCTGAAAAACAGCCGATAAGATTGTCGTGGCGGAAAATAGAATGATTACTGACGATAGAACCAACTTTTTAGACAGCTTCTTTTTGCTTGTTCAGCCCCGGGTTCTTGTTTGTTCAGTCCCAGGCTTTTGCTTATTCATCCCCGGGCTGATAAAAATAATCCCAGGGCTTACATTCATTAAGCCCCGGGATTATTTCTTATTGAGATGCTTCTAAAAAAAAATCTAATGAATTGAATTTTTTCTAATGAATGGATTTTCCCAATAAATCACCTTTATTCAAACGTGCCATAACGAGTCGGTAGCAACTTGCGGTCTCCCAACGTATTGTCTACACGAGCTACATTGGTCCAGAATTTGTTATCGCGTACACTCTCTATCGGATAAGCCGCTTTCTCGCGTGTGTACGAATGTTCCCAGCGATCACCAACAATCTCGTATTCCGGATGCGGAGCATTAATCAACACATTATCATCCTTATCCGCTTCACCATTCTTCACTTCCTGAATCTCCTTCCAGATATTCAGCATGACATCTACGAAATTGTCTAGTTCTGCCAAACTCTCGCTTTCTGTCGGTTCAATCATCAACGTGCCGTGAACAGGGAAGGAGAGGGTAGGAGCATGATAACCATAATCCATCAGACGTTTGGCGATATCATTTTCCGAAATGCCCGCTTCTTCATGTACTTTTCTACACTCCAGAATCATCTCGTGACCTACGAAACCATTGGCTCCCCGATAGACAATTCCGTACGTATCTTTCAGGCAAGCCGCCAGGTAATTAGCATTCAGGATGGCGATCTTAGTTGCCTGTGTCAATCCCTCTGCACCCATCATGCGGATATATCCATACGTGATAGGCAAAATACCTGCACTACCGAATGGGGCAGCTGATACTTGATTCTGCGAATTGCCGAAGATTCCATGTCCGGAAAGGAAAGGGACCAGATGTTCGGCCACACAGATAGGACCGACTCCCGGACCTCCGCCACCATGAGGAGAGGCGAATGTTTTATGAAGATTCAAGTGGCAGACATCCGCACCGATGAATCCCGGATTGGTCAGCCCCACTTGGGCATTCATATTGGCTCCATCCATATATACTTGTGCGCCGCAGGAATGAATGATGTCGCAAATTTCCTTTATTTCTGTTTCGAAGATACCATGTGTAGAAGGGTAAGTGATCATCAGTGCTGCCAGTCCATCCTTATTTTCTTCAGCCTTGGCACGCAGGTCGTCCATATCTACATTTCCTTGTTCGTCGCATGCACAGGTGACGGTCATAAATCCTGCCTGTATAGCCGACGCAGGATTTGTCCCGTGAGCCGAAGCCGGAATCAGGACTTTATTCCGATGTCCCTGACCGATACTTTCGAGATAAGCACGGATTATACGAAGTCCTGCATATTCTCCCGCAGCACCCGAATTGGGTTGCAGGCTCACCCCGGCAAATCCGGTGATAACTTTCAGATCTTCACTTAGATTCTTGATTAATTCCCGATATCCTTCTGCTTGATCTTCCGGAACCAGCGGGTGCATACCCATAAATTCGGGACGACTTAAAGGCAACATTTCCGCAGCTGCATTCAGCTTCATGGTGCATGAACCGAGAGAAATCATTGATTGTGCAAGCGAAATATCTTTGCGATCCAAACGTTTGATATAACGCATCATCTCCGTTTCCGTGTGATATTTGCTGAATACTTCGTGTGTCAGGAAAGGAGTTGTCCGTTTCAGAGCCTTGTCGATATTGCTTTTTTCCGGGATATCGTCTATTTTCTGATAATCTTTTCCGGCAGCGATGGCAAAGATAGAGAGCAATACATTGGCGGCTGCCACATCTGTTGTTTCATCAATACTGAAACCGACATCACCATTTTCATAATAACGCAGGTTTACTTCTTTACTAAGCGCTATGGTACGGATTTGTTGTGCCGAGACGTGTTCGGGCAACTCAAAACGTAAGGTGTCGAAATATTGAGCGTTGACTTGTGTGTATCCACATTTCTTCAGTTGCTTTTCAAGAAATACAGTGATACTGTGGATGCGCGACGCAATTGTAGTGATACCTTCCTGACCGTGATAAACAGCGTAAAAGCCTGCCATGGTAGCTAATAATGCTTGTGCGGTACAAATGTTTGAAGTTGCTTTTTCTCGCTTGATATGCTGCTCACGTGTCTGCAAAGCCATCCGATAGCAGAGCTTGCCATATTTATCTTTAGACCATCCGATGATTCGTCCCGGCATGTTCCGTTTGTATTCGTCTCTGGTAGCAAAGAAAGCAGCCGACGGACCGCCATAGAACATGGGAGTGCCCAAACGTTGTGTGGTTCCGAACACAATATCCGCTCCCCATTCTCCTGGAGGAGTCAGCAGGGAAAGGCTCAAAATATCGGCGGCAACAGCTACCTTGCAATCTGCGGCATGGGCTTTTTCTGTAAATACGGAATAATCCTCTACGTTTCCATTCGAGTTCGGGTATTGCAGAACGCAGGCAAACACTTCCGGTGAAGGTTGAAAATCCTTATATTTGCCTACACGTAGTTCGATGCCTTGCGGCACGGCGCGTGTAGTCATCACAGCCAATGTTTGTGGGAAAATATTCTCGTCTACAAAGACTACGTTCGCATTGGCTTTCTGTTGCGCACGGGAACGGATGGCATACATCATGCTTACGGCTTCGGCAGCGGCAGTTGCTTCGTCCAGAAGTGAACAGTTGGCGAGCGGCATGGCAGTGAGGTCGCACACGGCTGTCTGGAAATTCATCAACGCTTCCAGGCGTCCTTGCGACACTTCTGTCTGATAAGGAGTGTAAGAAGTGTACCATACCGGGTTCTCGAATATATTCCGCTGGATAACAGCTGGGGTAATCGTGTTATACCATCCCAAACCGATATACGTAGTATATAATTTATTTTTAGTTGCCAGTTCGACGATGTGTTTTCCAAATTCGTATTCCGTCAGCGGACTAGTCAATGCCAGCGGCTCTTTCAGCCGTATATTGGCGGGAATTGTTTTATCAATTAGTTCGTCCAGTGAGTTTACGCCAATTTTGCGGAGCATCAGGGCTGTGTCTTGTTCATTGATGCCGATGTGACGGCTAGCTAACAAATCGGTTTTCATAATAATTTCAAGTATTAAGTATCTATCAAGTATTAGGCATCTATCAAGTATTAGGTATTAAGTATTCAGTATTACCGTGGCTAATGGGTGATTCGCTCTGTTGATACTTCATACTTGATACTTAATACTTATTTTTTATTATCTAAAAAATGGGTTTTCAGCTTTCTCCATTCCGATTGTCGTAGGAGCGCCGTGTCCGGGGTAAACGACAGTGTCGTTGGGGAGGACAAACAGACGGCTGCAAATGTGCTCTATCAGTTCATCGAAGTTACCTCCTGTGAGATCGGCACGGCCGATGCTACCCTGAAACAGGACGTCGCCGGAGAACATGCAGTTATCTTCCTTGCAATAGTACACCAGGCTACCGGGTGAATGTCCGGGCACGTGTATCGCTTCCAGTGTGCTATGTCCGAAAGTGATCATATCTCCGTCATGCAGGTATTTGCCCAGTGGCACAGGTTCTTCCTGCAACTGAAAACCAAACATTCTGCTTTGTTTTGGTGCTTCGTCAATCCAGTATTCGTCCGCTTTGTTTGCTTCTGCCGATAATCCGAATTCTTTCAGCATGAACGGATTTCCGAAGATATGATCTAGGTGCAAATGAGTATTCAGCAGATGCTTCACATTCAGCTCATTGGTAAGAATGAATTTTTTCAGAGCCTGCTTTTCCTCTTCATAAAAACAGCCGGGATCGATGACGACTGCTTCTTTAGTGTCGTCCCATAATACGTAGCAGTTTACGGGAAACATATTAAATTCAAATCTCTTTATTTTCATGGTTTCTTTATGATTTATCATCTATCAGCACATATAGTCTTATTTAAATCGGAACATATACCACTTTTTTGGTTTGAAAGAACTCTTCTTCGAAACTATCGCTCAAGTTATAAATGACCGTTTTATGCTTGAACGGCATCGTTTCATGTTCCAGCTCGCCGCCTTTGAGACAGATCAGTCCGTTGGGCAATGCGTTCTGTTGTTTTGAAGAGATATTCTTTTTGATAATCTTAATCAAATCTGCCAAAGGCATTACAGCACGACTAACCACAAAGTCGAATGTTCGTTTCTCCTCTTCTGCGCGGGCATGGCGGAATGTTACATTTTTTAGTCCGATGGCGTTTGCCACTTCGGTTGCTACACGTACTTTTTTGCCGATACTGTCCACGAGGTGAAAGGTTACTTCGGGAAATAAGATGGCTAAAGGAATGCCGGGGAAGCCGCCTCCTGTGCCCAGGTCCATGATGCTGGTTCCGGGACGAAATTGGATTGTTTTGGCAATGCCTAACGAATGGAGCACGTGATGCTCATATAAATTTTCGATATCCTTACGAGAGATAACGTTGATTTTAGAATTCCAATCAATGTAGAGGTCGTATAGAGCTGCAAACTGTTTGCGTTGCTCTTCCGTCAGATCAGGAAAATATTTCAGTATGATTTCCACTGTTTGAGTTTTGAGTTATAAGTTTTGAATGATATAAGCGGATGAATATCCTATTCTGCCACACGGGAGTGATAACAAGAGGATATTCATGGGTGTTCGGCTTTTTATGAAATTTAGTTTTTCAGCTCTCCCAGAATGGGGTTACTGCCTAGCAAATGCTCCATCATAGGAAATGAGATGGTTACCTTTACAGGACCCATAGAATAAGGAGTGATATCGTATACATTATAATAGAAGGTGATTCCTTCTTTGCTCAGATAGAAATTTTCTGTCGGAGTGACGTCTCCGGTAGAAGCATATCCCATATCTTCCAATGCTTCGTGAGTGCTCACTTTATTGTCCGCCATGAGCTGGTTCCAGATCAGGTCGGTCAATGCGTCTTTGTAATCTCCGACAAAAATATCATCCAGGCGGAGCGGGCGCATCAGGGTGAGGTCCATGTTCAGGAAAGTGGCCATGTAGATGCCATGTGCACCTCCGGTATATTCGTTGTAGTCGATACGATATACAAGCAGGTCTTTATCATACAGTTGCACGTGACTCTCTATACCTTTATAATAAGAATACCAAGCCCCGATGGAAGATTCGTCTTCTTTATCTTTCTCGTCCTCGGCATACATCGGTTCGAGGTCGTGGCGGTATTCGCTGATATAGTTCTCGGTATATTGCTTTACAACTTCTTCCGGCTTTTCGCCGATGTATTTATCACCGAAGCAGGCGGAAATGAAATAAGAATTCAAACTGTCTTTCAGCATATCATCCGATGATTTTACCGGATAAGCAAAATTGATAATGATATTGCATGCCGCTTTGGCTGTATCATTAAAGAGGTGTGCCGTCTCATTCACCTGAATACTATCAAATTGTAACGCACCTGTATTTTTGTTCATCTTGTCATGACAAGAAAACAAAAAGCCGCTTACCGAAAGTATAATTGCAAGCAGGCTGACATATTGTTTTTTCATACTCGTTTTTTCTATGAATTCAACATTCGTTTTATTATTCGCTATTGACAAATATAGATGAAATTCGTGAATCGGGCTAATAAAAACAGAAAAATTTGCAGCTATTTATCCTCTAAAACAGGATTGCCGGATACTATCTACTTGTTAATGCTTGCAAACTTTAGCCTGGTTGATGGGGCATAGCTGTCTGTGATGTGTGTCTGCTGAATTGCAGGTCGATGGGAGAATAACTGGTAAGAAATGCATGTATATCTATAGTTTTGAATGAGGATTGAATCTTAATTATGAAAATAGATAGGAAAATTTGTTTTTATTCTTATCTTTGTCCTCCGAAATGAAAAGACTGGCCTACATAACAGCACTAATCCTTTCTCTCCTGATTATCTATTCAGGAGGCGGAGTCTCTATTGTGCGTTATTGCTGTGCCCGTTGTGAGACATTGCAGAGTTGCTGTGATACAGGCTGTCCGAAGTGTAAAAAGTCTCATACTTGCGATTCAAAGAAAAACTGCAAAGAAAAAGGTTGTACGGCTACGATTTATAAGCTCGACCTGATGAAACACTCTACGGAACTGACCGTATCAGTTCTGGCAGTCGATCTTTTATGTGAGCATTTCTGCTATCTGCTGACTCCGACCTATGCGGATAAACCGGTAGAATTTGATAGTCTGACCTCTCCGCCACTTCTCTGCTCGAGGCAGAAGCTGGCGTTATATTCTACCTACATTATTTAGCCACTATTTCTTTCTTATTTAATCCTTTGCTTTCAATAGAACATGAAAGTAAAGCAGCACTGAATGCAACTAAGTTGCATGAGAAATGAACTAATTTTGTATCTCGAAAGTAACTTTAGAAAGAATGAAATATATGATAATAGGACTGTTCCTGTTATTTGCCGGCAATATATATGCGCAAGTACGGGGAACAGTGAAAGATAGTACCGGGGAGGCTATTCCGGGTGCCAATGTGTTTTGGATGAATACAGGACAAGGGGTGACAACCAAAGAGGATGGTAGTTTTTCTATCACTAAACCTTCCAAAAGCCACATGCTGATTGTCAGCTTTATCGGTTTTCAGAACGACACGATTCATGTGAACAGTAAAAAACAACAACTGGATATTGTGCTTCGTGATGGAGTGGAACTGAATGAAGTAAATATTGTCACTCGTAAACTGGGAACAATGAAATTGCGCAGTAGCGTGATGAACGAAGACATGATAAGCAGTGCCGAATTGAGTAGAGCCGCTTGTTGTAACCTGGGTGAAAGTTTTGTGACGAACCCTTCAGTAGATGTGAGTTATTCCGATGCGGCAACAGGAGCCAAGCAAATTAAATTGTTGGGACTGTCCGGCACTTATGTGCAGATGTTGACGGAAAATATTCCGAATTATCGGGGAGCCGCCGCTCCTTATGGATTGGGATATGTCCCCGGTCCGTGGATGCAGAGTATACAGGTTTCCAAAGGAACATCTTCGGTGAAGAATGGTTATGAAGCCATCACAGGACAGATAAACGTGGAATTTAAAAAACCACAGTTGCCGGAAGCCGATTGGGTGTCTGCCAATCTTTTTACAAGCACTACCAACCGGTATGAAGCCAATGCGGACGCTACATTGAAAATTTCCAAACGATGGAGCACTTCTCTGCTGGCGCATTACGAAAATGAAACCAAGGCGCATGATGGTAATGATGACGGATTTGTGGATATTCCGCAGGTGGAACAATATAATGTGTGGAACCGGTGGGCATATATGGGCGACCATTATGTTTTCCAGGCAGGTATCAAAACCCTTTCTGAAACACGTACCAGCGGACAGGCCAATCACGGAGGGACAATGCACTCCGGTGACCTGTATAAAGTAGGGATCGATACAGAACGCTATGAATTCTTCACTAAGAATGCCTATATCTTTAATAAGGAGAAGAATACGAATCTGGCTTTGATTCTTTCCACCACTTTACACAATCAGGATGCTACGTATGGACGCAAACTGTATAATGTGGATCAAACCAACGTCTATGCTTCGCTGATGTTTGAAACAGAATTTAATCCGCAAAATAGTTTTTCCGCAGGATTGAGTTTCAATTATGACGCTTATGACCAACATTACCGTTTGGAAAATACAACGGACAATCCTCTCAAAGCCTTTGAAAAGGAAGCTGTTCCCGGTGCTTACGTGCAATATACGTTGAACCTGAATGATAAATGGATGGTAATGGCCGGTCTGCGTGGTGATTACAGTAACGAACATGGTTTCTTCGTGACTCCGCGTGCGCATCTTAAGTACAATCCGAATGATTATGTGAATTTCCGTCTTTCTGCCGGAAAAGGGTACCGTAACAATCATGTGTTGGCGGAAAACAACTACCTGCTTTCCAGCAGTCGTAAGGTGGAAATAGCAAAGAACCTGGATATGGAAGAAGCATGGAACTACGGTGCCAGCGTCTCTACTTATATCCCTATATTCGGCAAAACGCTGAATGTGAATGCAGAATACTATTATACGGATTTTCTGAAACAAGTGATAGTGGATATGGATAGCACCCCCCATGAAGTAGCTTTTTACAATTTGGATGGACGCTCTTATTCGCATGTGTTCCAAGTGGAAGCAAGTTATCCTTTCTTCAAAGGATTCACTCTGACAGGTGCTTACCGGCTCACAGATGCAAAAACGACCTACAAAGGTGAACGAATGGAGAAACCGCTGACCAGCAAATATAAAGGACTACTCACGGCTTCTTACCAAACTCCGCTGGGAATATGGCAGTTTGACGCTACACTGCAACTGAATGGCGGTGGCAGGATGCCTACTCCTTATGAGTTGGGAGACGGACAGTTGTCTTGGGAACGTCGTTATGGTAGTTTTGAGCAGTTGAGCTTGCAGGTGACCCGTTACTTCCGCCGCTGGTCTATCTACGTAGGAGGCGAGAACCTGACAAACTTCAAACAAAAGAATCCGATTATCGATGCAGCAAATCCTTGGGGGAACAACTTTGATTCTACCATGATTTGGGGACCGGTGCACGGAGCAAAAGGATATATCGGAATACGTTTTAACTTAGCTAGAAATAGTGAGTAAAAGCAGGAAATAGCGAATGAAAGAAACGATCGTATAATAAAGAATATTAATTTTAAACTGATAAGAAAAATGAGAACAAAAAGATGGATGGTCACTTGCGTGGTGGCTCTTTTGAGTGTAACAGCTGTATTGGCAAAAGATATTCGTGTTGTTGTATTTAAAGTGTCGCAGATGCACTGTGAGAAATGCGAAAAGAAAGTAAGGGACAATATGCGTTTTGAGAAAGGGTTGAAGGATATTTCGACCGAAGTAAAAACAAAAATGGTAACCATTACGTATGACGCTGAAAAAACGAATGTAAAGAAGTTGCAGGCAGGGTTTAATAAGTTCAAATATGAAGCCGAATTTGTGAAAGAAACAAAGAAAGATAATCAGAAGGCTGATAAGAAGTAATTGAACAAATACCTCTATTAGTTTGTTTCTACAAATAAACGATGGTTCTTCCCCAATTTTCGTTTTGGAGAGGGAGGGGAAGGTTGCAAACAATAATTATATGAGTAACACAACAAAAAAGGCATTTCCTGTGCTTAATATGCATTGTGCAGGATGTGCCAATAATGTAGAAAAAACAGTAAAAAAATTGCCAGGAGTCATTGAGGCTTTCGTTAATTTTGCTACCAATACATTGACCGTTTCTTATGAGAAAGAGCAGCTGACTCCCGGAGAGATTCGTGCGGCTGTGCTTGCGGCAGGTTATGATCTGATTGTGGAAGAAGCCCACAAAGAAGAACGTCAGGAAGAGGAACAGCATAAACGTTACACTCGTTTGAAGTGGAAGGTGATTGGAGCGTGGATTTTGGTAGTACCATTGTTGGTATATTCTATGATACTGATGCATGTGCCACATTCTAATGAGATTCAACTGGTACTTGCTATCCCTGTTATGGTCTTTTTCGGAGGTGGTTTCTTCACCGGAGCTTGGAAACAGGCTAAATTAGGACGGAGCAATATGGATACTTTGGTTGCGCTTAGTACCTCCATTGCTTTTCTGTTCAGTCTATTCAACACTTTCTTCCCCGAATTCTGGTATGACCGCGGATTGGAACCACATGTCTATTATGAGGCTTCTGCGGTGATTATCGCTTTCGTTCTCACCGGAAAGTTGATGGAGGAACGTGCCAAAGGAAATACCTCGACAGCCATTCGTAAGTTGATGGGAATGCAGCCAAAGGCGGCTCGCGTTCTGCGCAATGGAGTGGAGGAGGAGATCTTGATTGAGAAACTTCAGGTAAGTGATTTGGTGGTTGTACGTCCAGGAGAGCAAATACCTGTGGACGGTCTGCTTTCCGAAGGCGACTCGTATGTCGATGAGAGTATGATTAGCGGTGAGCCGGTCCCGGTAGAAAAGAAGAAAGGTGATAAAGTATTGGCGGGAACGATCAACCAGCGTGGCTCATTTATCATTCGTGCCGCACAGGTAGGCAGAGAGACAGTGCTTGCCCGCATTATCGCTATGGTGCAGGAAGCGCAGGGCAGCAAAGCTCCCGTGCAACGCATTGTCGATCGTATTACGGGGATTTTTGTACCTGTCGTATTGTTCATTGCCATTCTGACATTTGTATTGTGGGTCACCATTGGTGGCAGTGAATATATCTCTTATGGTATTCTGTCGGCTGTTTCTGTTCTTGTCATTGCTTGCCCGTGTGCTTTGGGGCTTGCTACACTTACTGCGTTGATGGTAGGTATAGGTAAAGCTGCCAGCCAGCATATTCTGATTAAAGATGCAGTGGCTTTGGAACAAATGCGCAAAGTAGACGTCGTTGTTCTGGACAAAACAGGAACTCTGACTGAAGGTCATCCTACAGCTACTGGATGGTTATGGGCGCAGTCGCAGGAACCATATTTCAAAGGTGTACTTTTAGCTGCGGAAATGAAATCGGAGCATCCGCTTGCCGGTGCTATTGTCTCTGCGCTTCAGGACGAAGAAAAAATAAAACCTGCTGCGTTGGATAGCTTTGAAAGCATTACGGGAAAAGGAATCAAAGCCTCGTATGAGGGGCATACTTACTGGGTAGGCAGCCATAAACTCCTGAAAGATTTCAGTGCGACAGTAAGCGATGTGATGGCTGAAATGCTGGTTTGCTATGAATCGGACGGTAACGGCATCATTTACTTTGGACGTGAAAACGAGTTGCTGGCTATCATTGCTGTTTCCGACCCGATAAAGGCTACTTCTGTCGAAGCAGTGAAGGAACTGAAACGTCAAGGGATTGACATCTGTATGCTGACGGGTGACGGGCAACGGACTGCACTAGCCGTTTCTTCTCGTTTAGGAATCGAACGATTTGTTGCCGATGCTCTGCCGGATGATAAGGCAGAATTTGTACGTGAGCTTCAAATGCAGGGAAAGAAGGTTGCGATGGTGGGCGATGGTATCAATGATTCGCAGGCATTGGCATTGGCTGACGTCAGCATTGCCATGGGAAAAGGAACGGATATTGCTATGGACGTGGCTATGGTGACGTTGATGACATCGGACTTATTGTTGCTTCCTAAAGCCTTCCAATTGTCGAAGCAGACGGTCAAACTGATTCATCAGAATCTTTTCTGGGCGTTTATTTATAACCTGATCGGTATTCCTATTGCTGCCGGTATCTTGTTCCCGCTGAATGGTTTGTTATTGAATCCGATGCTGGCAAGTGCTGCAATGGCGTTCTCCAGTGTGAGCGTAGTGCTCAATTCTTTGAGTTTGGGACGAAAATAAGAAGCGAACCATAAAAAGACAGGAACCTGTAAGCAGCAAACACTGAATAGTAAGCTGTAATTTACGAACAGTGAACAACAAATAATAGACGGTGAATACTTTGCGGATAATGTGCAATTTATTCACCGTTCATTGTTTTACAACTCACCATTTATGTTTTCTATCGTCCTTCGTATAAATTATCTGTTTCTAAATTCCAATGGCGTCATTCCTACATATCGTCTGAAATACTTGCCAAAGAAAGAGGCACTGGGAAAGTTTAGAGAATATGCTATCTCTTGGATAGTCATATTGGTCCCTTTCAGTTTGGCTTTAGCATCCATAATAACGATATAAGCAATGGTGTCCAATACACTTTTACCTGTCACTTGTCTTACTGTCGTACTTAAATGCTGAAGAGATATTCCTAGCTCATCTGCGTAGAATTGTGCACGACGTTCGTTTTTATAATTCTCCGTGATAACACGAATCAGTTCCCGGCAGATTTCTTTTTTTCGATTCGAACTACCGTTCTCACCCGGAAATTTATGATATATCAATCGTATGCTTGTCAGGATAGTCTGAAGAGACAATTCAACCAATTCAGCATCCATATCGAAGTTTTCATTGCAACTGGCCCGTGATAATAGGGCAAAATAGTCTTTCAGATAATTGGCTACCTCTTCATTAAGAGGAACCACCGGCTGTTCTATCAGTTTGGGATATGCGTTACCAATACTCTTCATCAGGTTGATTCGTCCGAAGCAATACGCGGAAAAGCCGGCAAAGCAAAGGCATACCTTTTCTGTTCTCTCCCGAAACTGAATGATTGTTCCCGGTAACAGAGTTATCAGGTCATTAGGACGAATCTCGTAATCAAGCAGATTGATGGAGGCTTTCATTGAACCTTCGGTACAGATGGCAACAATACATGCTTGCAACCGGCAAGATTGCTTGTAAATATTGAGAATGTCTTCTGTTACATTCGTCCATGCTAATACTTCGGTAGGCAAGTCTACCTGTGGAAAGTCCATTTTCATAGTTGTGTTTGTTATATTGGGCCAACAAATGTACGCATTTTCTTTTTATTTCTTATCTTTGTTTTATGAAAACATTTTTTATTGATTGGAGTTTGATATCGTACACCGAAGCATGGCAACGGCAAACAGAATGGTTTGATAACATTGTCCGGGCAAAAGCTCAGGGCGAGAGTTATGAAAACCGTATTGTGATGTGCGAACATCCCCATGTTTATACATTAGGACGTAGCGGGAAGGTAAATAATATGTTGTTGAGTGATGAACAACTGAAAGCAATGGATGCCACCCTTTATCATATTGATCGGGGAGGGGACATTACTTATCATGGTCCGGGACAATTGGTATGTTATCCGATAGTAAACTTGGAGGAATTTCAGTTAGGATTGAAAGAGTATGTTCATTTGCTGGAAGAAGCGGTGATTCGGGTATGTGCTTCTTATGGCATTGAGGCCGGACGTCTGGAGAAAGCGACGGGAGTCTGGTTGGAGGGTGATACTCCTCGTGCGCGTAAGATTTGTGCTATCGGAGTGAGAAGCAGCCATTATGTCACCATGCATGGACTGGCTTTGAATGTGAATACTGATTTACGTTATTTCAGTTATATCCACCCTTGCGGATTTATAGATAAAGGCGTCACTTCTCTTCGTCAAGAATTAAAGTATGATGTGCCGATGGACGAAGTGAAGCAACGCCTCGAAGAGGAACTTAGAAAACTATTCCAACTCCCAGTTGCCAGGTGCGGCGCATAAAGCAATCTTTATCAGCCAAAGCGTATGAGAAATCTGCACGTATCGGCCAGAAGTTTATTCCGCAGCCTAGGGTGCCGTAGTTGCCCGCTCCTTTGTTGTTGTCTCCGAAATGGTAACCTGCACGGATAACTCCATATTTCAGGAAATTATATTCGGCTCCTATACCAGCCTGGAGATGACGGATTTCGAAGGGGAGCAGATAGTTGAAATCGAGCGCTACCTGCAAACAGTTTTCTATGCTGAATGGCAGGTCGATTGTACCTCCCAATCCTAATTTGGCGGGTAACTTTTGTCCGTCCAGCTTTTTGCCAATGTTGGCAGCTTGGAAACCAATGCTCCAGGAAGCCATTTCGTCCAATAGAGCCATATTGCGATGGTAAGTTGCGCTGAAGTCCAGACAAACGCTATTCTTGCTGTCTGCGCTTTCCGCAGCTTTGGCTTGCAGGTATCTGAACGTTAATGAAAGAGACAGATTCTTGGCTATATCTCTGAAATAAGCAGCTTCTAAATCCCAGATATGAGGACGGTAATCGAACACTTTGGGATCTTTGAAATGCTGGAAACCTACAGCAAATCCATGTATGCCTTCCCTTCCGATCCGGTAGAAAAGGGAGGCGCTATGTAGCGCATAATCCTGGTTGATTTTAGCGTATGAATAACTCGCCCCCATCACTTCTTGTGAGAAAGCGATGGTAGAAGCATTATGAAAAATAGCTGTACTACCCTTATCGGTAGCAGCTAATCCTGTACCTGCCATACCTGCCGATTGGGCGTCTGGGGTAAGCTCTAGAAAATAGGCGCTTGCCATTTCTTGTGCTCCCAGCAAAGTGGGGAATAAACACGAGGCGAGAAGGAAATGTTTTACTCGTTTCATCATCAGTTATTTTTAGAGTGAGACATCCGGACAATACGTATGCCTGTCCACGATTTGTTGTTGTTTAGCATGTGGTTGAGGGGTTCGTCGCTGACAACTACTTTTCCCAATGTAGAAGAAGCGTGTAGCAGATGCAGTTTTCCCTCTTTATATTCTGCTATTCCCACATGGGCAATGTCCAGTCCGGGCATCTTTGTTGTAATAGCAATAATGTCTCCATTCATGATCCAGGGCAATCCGGCTTCGGGCAGTTCGCTTTTCGGCAACCAATGTACGACTTTTCCGGAGATTGCTTTTTCATATTCGGCCATTTGGCGTACATTTTCCGGTGAATCAGCCAATTTTTTATATTGCTTGGGGTGGGTAGACATATACGAAAGAGATATTTTCTGGGTATGCGCACTGTTTTTGGCAGTAATATCGGTGAGGAATCCGTGGCGGATTCCGTTCTCTATCCATTCGGAAGTATAATGCAAACGGGAAGGATATCCGTTGATGATGCCATCTCGATAACGTATTTTTTGCAGATTGTCGGCAAAGGAAGAACTGAGTGCCTGTGCCAGCGTGTATTCTACGAAAGTGAGGCAATCTACGGCATCAGTCCGGATTACTAATGATTCTTCTCCGTCTTGGTCTAATGTGTTAGCCACGTATTTAGTTCCCAGGTAAGATTTCCCGATTCGCAACATGGGTTCGGGGTTTTCCGGGAATACAACACCGTCGCGCAACCATTTCTCCAATTCCTGTGTCCATTGTTGCTTGTATTTAAAATGGTCCTTAAATCCCCAGCCATGTCCTCCGGTAGGATAAACATGGAGAGTTGCCGGAACCTTATATTTTTGTAAAGCGAGGTAATAGTTCACTCCGTGATAAGGTGCTACGGAAGGGTCGTCGGAGGTAAGAACGATAAATGCTTGTGGAGTATCGGGCGTTACTTGCAATTCGGCAGAAAACTTCTGTATTTGTTCCATTGTTGGACTTTTGCCGAGCAATGCAGTTCTTGTATTTCCCCGGGTGATTTGCATCATTGTAACCACCGGATAAAGTAGTATCTGAAAGTCCGGACGTGTTTCCGAATTGTAGTGAGTGGCGAGTGTAGCAGTTAAATGCCCTCCCGCAGAGGCTCCCATTAATCCTACCTTGTAAGGATTGACATTCCATTCTTTGGCATGTTGGCGTACCATGCGAATGGCTTGTTCGGCATCTGATACGGGGACTTCCCAATGTCCGTTCGGCATCCGGTATTTTAATACCATATAGGTAATACCTTGTTCGCAGAACCAAGGAGCCATATCATTTCCCTCACTATTCATACTCAGTCCACGATATCCGCCTCCGGGACACATGATAATAGCCATTCCATTCGGCTTTTCCGGGTGGTAAACCGTCAGGGTGGGATGCGTGACATTCGTGATAAAATGAGGACGTGTTTCCTGCTCTTCTCCGGTTAGTCCACTGGAGTTGGGAGCACCGTCGGGCCACAAAGGTAGCTCGACGGGCTGCTGCGCAAATGATATGGCAGTTACAAGTGATACTATAATGGATAATAGTCTCCTCATAATTATTTATTTAACTTTCATTGAAGCTTTTATAATGTAGAGAATCAGTAAAGCATACGCTCCTAATGCCAACACTTCTGACCAAGTATTGTTCAACCATGCCTCATTAACCAGATTGATTCCACCAAAGCGCATCGCGGCACTGACTACTCCCATCAATGCACCTCCGGCAATGAAACCGGATGCCAGTAAGGTTCCTTTTTCACCTCTTTCCGTATTCAGAGATGCATCTTTGCTACGTGTTGTAACAAACCAATTCACTGCTCCACCCACTACCAACGGCACATTCAGTTCCAATGGAATAAACATACCCAATGCGAATGCTAATGCAGGAATTTTACAAAGAGTCAGAATTATAGCTAAGACAGCCCCAATGCCATATAACAACCAGGGTGCACCTACACCACTCATCAGTGGCTCGATAACCGCTGCCATCGCATTTGCTTGCGGAGCAGCCAGCGCGCCACTTGTAAATCCGTAGGTCTTATTCAGGATAATCATTACACCGCCTACTGTTGCAGCTGATACGATTGTTCCCAAGAATTTCCATGTTTCCTGTTTGGTAGGCGTACTTCCGAGCCAGTAACCAATCTTCAAGTCGGTGATAAAACCTCCTGCCATCGACAGTGCGGTACATACTACACCACCCATTACCAATGCGGCAACCATGCCCGAAGGACCTTTCAGTCCGACAGCTACCATCACTACGGAAGCCAAAATCAGTGTCATCAATGTCATTCCCGAAACCGGATTAGTACCTACAATCGCAATGGCATTAGCTGCTACCGTGGTGAACAGGAAAGAGATGCCGGCAACCAATAAGATGGCTACCAATGTATGTAACAAATTCCCTTGCATGACATCGAAGTAGAAGAATAATACGATTAAAATCAGTGTGATGATGGAACCGATAGCGATAATCTTCATGGAAAGATCCCGTTGTGTGCGGATAATGTTTTTCTCTACATTTCCTTTACCACCCATCTCTTTGGCTGCCAGTCCGACAGCGCTCTTGATGATGCTCCAGGAACGGATAATGCCGATCACACCTGCCATAGCGATACCGCCGATACCGATGCTCTTGGCATAATATTTGAATATTTCTTCCGGACTCATCATCCCTACAGTAGAGGTGATTTCCGGGTTCCATGCATTCAGTACACTGTCTCCCCAAATAGCAGACATTCCCGGAATGATAATCCACCACACAGCCAGTGAACCGGCACAAATGATGGAAGCATATTTCAGTCCGACGATATATCCCAAACCAAGCACAGCGGCACCAGTGTTTACCTTGAATACCAACTTCGCCTTTTCTGCCAGCATTTCTCCGGCACTGCAAACACGGGTGGTAAAATTCTCGTTCCACCATCCGAATGTCGCTACGATGAAGTCATATAGCCCACCAATCATACCTGCCATCAATAACGGTTTAGCCTGGCTGCCGCCTTTTTCGCCGGAGATTAACACTTGTGTAGTGGCTGTTGCTTCCGGAAAAGGATATTTTCCATGCATGTCACTGACGAAGTATTTACGGAAAGGGATCAGGAATAGAATACCCAATACGCCACCCAATAAAGAGCTGATGAATACCTGCATGAAAGTAACCGTCATCTCGGGATATTTAGCTTGGAGAATATAAAGAGCGGGGAGGGTGAAGATCGCTCCGGCAACGATTACTCCGGAACAAGCTCCGATAGACTGGATAATCACGTTTTCTCCCAACGCATTTTTTCTTTTGGCAGCTCCGGAAACTCCTACGGCAATGATCGCAATTGGAATAGCTGCTTCAAATACCTGTCCGACCTTCAATCCTAGATAGGCTGCGGCGGCCGAAAAAAGGATTGCCATGGCAATACCCCATGCTACTGACCAGATATTAACTTCCGGATAATTTTTTGAGGGACCCATCAACGGGTTGTACACTTCCCCAGGTTTCAACTCTCTGAACGCATTCTCGGGTAACCCGGTGAATTTGTCTTCTTCTTGTTTCATAATTTCTATAATTTGCTAATGTGTTAATTTACATTTCCGTCCTCAAAGTAAACAAAAAAAAAGGAGAACCGAAAGATTCTCCTTTATGTAATAGTCTATTTTTTCCTACTTTGCATCTTTTGCTGTCATATCGCCTTCGATATACAATCTTACCATCTCTGTTTTGGCGTTGGTGCGCAAGGTGATTGATTTTTTGAAATGTCCCGGATATTTGCCTGTTCCGTTATAAGTCACCTTGATTGTTCCCTTTTTGCCCGGCATGATGGGCTCCTTTGTATATTCGGGTACTGTACATCCGCAAGAGGCTACAGCCTGATGGATCACCAAAGGGGCATCGCCGATATTAGTAAAGGTAAATGTGCAACTGACAACCGGGCTGTTTTCAGAAAACTTACCGAAATCGTGAGTTGTTTTGTCAAGCTTGATATCTGCATTTGTTTGTGCAAATGCAAAACTTACGCCCATTACTAACAGGGTCATTAAAAAAAGTATCTTTTTCATTTTTCCTTCTCTTTTTGATTACAAATGACAAAGATAATGCTTTTCCCCTAAAATATACTTTATAGAGTGCGAAATAGTATTAAACGATTCTCTTTTGCTATTTTGAGAGTTGGAATCCGAGCATCATTCCATCGTAATTTTCGGCCAGTGAACTAACTGTTTTCAGTGCGGTACTGCTACTTTTGCTACCGATGAAAGCCATCAGTTTCAACAGTTTGTCCGAGTTGAACAGTAACTCCAGCGAGCTGGAACTGCAATTTACTTTAGCGTGCAGGTTCAGAAGTTTCAAATACTTCAAATCAACTTGTTTGGTTGAAGCATTGTAGGAGTAAGTGCCTTTCAATGTTTTCTTGCCCACTGTGCTGGTGAAAGTACTGTCGGCATTGAAAGTGAAACTCATTTGGCCATCTTTAATACCTATTTTGCTTAATTGTTCGTTCAGCTTATTTTCAGCCATAGTAGCTGCGGCAGCTCCACCTGCTTTCATTAGTAAGTTATCCGATTCGAACTCTACTGCCGAACCTTTGTAGCTCCATGTTCCGGTCATGTCGATAGATTCGGTGGTTCCGGTGATGGCATTTACTACTTTTGAAATGTTGTCCTTATTAAATAAGTCGGACCATGATTGCGCCTGGCTGTTAGTTGCCATTAGCATAAATACTGCCATAAAGGCGATAGATAAAAAATTCTTTTTCATTTTCATTCTTCTTTCATTTAACATTGAGATCCTTATTTATGTTTTCTATGTAGTTGAGTATATCAATACGTCCTGTGCGGTCTTCCGAGGAAGAGACGAAATGAGGAGGGAGCTCCTCCCATTGTTTGCTCAACTCACGTAAATAGGCATTGATATTCATTTTTAAACGTCCACCTTTTAGCTTATCGGCTTTGGTAAAGATGATAGAGAAGGGGATACCGTTCTCGCCTAGCCATTCCATAAACTCGAGGTCTATTTTTTGAGGTTCCAGTCGGCTATCTATCAGGACAAAGAGGTTGGTCATTTGCTCCCGTTCCAAGATATAATCTTCGATTATGGTGCGTATCTGGTCTTTTCCTTTTTGTCCGCGTCGGGCATAGCCATATCCCGGAAGGTCGACGAGATACCAATTCTTGTTGATAAAGAAGTGGTTGATTAACATCGTTTTTCCCGGAGTAGAAGAGGTCATGGCCAGACCTTTACGACCGGTCAACATATTGATAAGACTTGATTTTCCCACATTCGAACGTCCTATAAAGGCATATTCCGGGAAAATACCGGCCGGGCATTTCTTCACGTCCGTATTGCTAATCACAAATTCAGCACTTGTTATTTCCATTTTCTTGTCATTTATTTCTTTGTAACGTTGTTTTTCCCTTTTCTAGACATACCAATTAACCCCGCAAAGGTAAGCGTTCCATTTAACATTAGCAATTCATAGCCGAATTTATATCCGGTTTCTTTTCCGATCCATCAGTCGGCAAAATAGCAGAGTAGGGGTGAAAGGATGGCTATGAGAGGAACCCATCGGTCGTTCGTTTGCCTACGTGTAAAAAGTCCGAAAGCAAACATTCCGAGCAGGGGGCCGTATGTGTAGGAGGCGATGATATATATGGCGTCAATAACGCTCTTATTATTAAGTATTTCTACCAAGCAGATGAAGAATGTCAATAAGACTGATAACGATAAATGCACTTTGTCTCTTTTGCGACGTGCCGTTTCTTCTGTGTCTTTTTCCGTATTCAACAGGTCTACGCATACGCTGGTTGTCATAGCTGTTAGAGCAGAGTCCGAGTTGCTGAAAGCTGCTGCGATAATGCCGATTGTAAAAAGCACCAATACAGATTGTCCCAGATAACCTTGGGCTGCAAACATGGGCAGTATATCATCATTCATGGCTGGCAGTTCGAGTTGCATCTGCCCTGCTAGCGCTATCAATAGAATTCCCAAGCATAGAAAAAGGAAATTTAGCGGAATGAATGAGAAACCGTAGCAATACATGTTTTTTTGAGCTTCCCGGAGGTTCCGGCAAGAAAGATTCTTTTGCATCATATCCTGATCCAACCCGGTCATTACGATGACGATGAAGATACCACTGAAAAATTGCTTGAAGAAGTTCTGTCGAGATACCCAGTCGTCAAATACAAAAATACGGCTGTGTTCACTGTTTTGGATTGTTTGTACAATGTCGCTGAAGTTAAGGTCTAATTTTTGGATCGTAAAATAGATGATAAAAATCAGAGTGGCAATCAGGCAAGATGTTTGTAAGGTATCTGTCCACACGATGGTCTTTATTCCGCTTTTATGAGTATATATCCATTCCGCGCACCATTCCCGGTACAGAGACGAAAGTGACTCCGGAGATGGAGGCGCCAATCATTCCAAAAGAGACTATGTACCAAGGTGATTGGTTCTCTCCCTTGAAGAACGCTGCATTCGATCCTCCCTTACGTCCGGTGATACGGGCTATTAGTAATAATACCGCGAAGTAGCAAAGAATAGTGACAAGTATCATCATAACAGATGCAAAGGTAGCAATTTTTGTAGGTATTAAAAACAATAATCTGTATCTTTGCAAGGTTTTATCGATAGAATAGCAAATATTATCTATGAACCAACAATATCCTTCTATACTGCTTGAAAAGGCAGTCGGCGAATTTTCCAAACTTCCGGGTATCGGGCGTAAGACGGCTATGAGGCTTGTTCTGCATCTGCTCCGTCAGGATACGGCTACGGTGGAAGCTTTCGGAAATTCTATCATAACGTTGAAACGTGAAGTGAAATACTGCAAAGTGTGTCATAATATATCCGATACTGAAACTTGCCAGATTTGTGCTAATCCGCAACGGGATGCTTCCACTGTCTGTGTGGTGGAAAATATTCGTGATGTAATGGCGGTGGAAGCAACCCAGCAGTATCGCGGGCTTTATCATGTGTTAGGAGGGGTTATTTCTCCAATGGACGGAGTCGGACCGAGTGACCTTCAAATTGAAAGCCTGGTGCAGCGGGTGGCTGAAGGTGGAATCAAAGAAGTTATTTTGGCGTTGAGCACCACGATGGAGGGCGATACTACCAACTTCTATATCTATCGCAAGCTGGATAAATTAGGAGTCAAACTAAGTGTGATAGCCCGTGGCATATCGGTTGGTGATGAGCTTGAATATACCGATGAAGTGACTTTAGGACGCAGCATTGTGAACCGGACACCTTTTACCGGAACTGTATAATTATTATTAATCATTTAAGAACGAACATGGAAGAACAGATAAAACGAGCTGTCAGAAATTTGAATATCAGTTATGTTTTCTTTTGGGTGTTCCCGGCATTTTTGCTTGGGGCAGGAGAGTTTGAACTCTTTCCCGTAGGAGGTTTGGTAGATAACGCACCGGCTATCTATTATTTTGAGACGGTCGGCATTTTGCTCACAGCTTTGTGTGTGCCTCTTTCTCTCAAATTATTTAGCATGGTGCTTAAGAAAAAGATAGACCACATGACTATTACGCTTGCCTTGAAGCGATATGTGCAATGGAGCATTGTGCGCTTGGGAGTGCTTGAAGTAGCTATTGTGGTGAACCTTTTGTGCTACTACCTGACGTTGAGCAGTACGGGTAACCTCTGTATGCTGATTGGCCTCACGGCGTCACTTTTCTGCCTGCCCAGCGAGAAGAGATTGCGTAACGAACTTCACATTGCAAAAGAAGAAAAGCTATGAGACAGTCTTTCTTGATGAACGATCGTATCTATCTTCGTGCGGTAGAACCGGAAGATATGGATATAATGTATGAGATGGAAAATGATCCTTCGATGTGGGACATCAGTAACTTTACGGTTCCATACTCCCGTTATGTGTTGCGCCAATATATTGAAGGTTCGCAGTGTGATGTATTTGCGGATAAGCAATTACGTCTGATGATGGTACGCAAATCCGACCAGTGTATCCTTGGTACGATTGATATTACGGATTTCGTTCCCCTTCATTCGCGGGGAGAAGTAGGAATTGCCGTGCATAAGGATTATCGTCAGCAAGGTTATGCCACCGACGCACTGAAGCTGCTTTGTGAATATGCTTTTGATTTTCTGTCTTTAAGTCAGCTTTATGCACATGTCACGACAGATAACGACGTTTGTGTAAAGCTGTTCACGTCTTGTGGCTTCGTTCAATGTGGATTATTGAAAAACTGGCTGCAAGTGGAGGGCTGCTACAAAGATGCATTGCTCCTCCAATATTTGAATCCTAAGAAATAAAATATTAGTTGAGAGTAGGCACTTGCGGGAAGCGTGACCACGTTTCGTACTTGCTGCCTAGTTTCTCTAAAGCAGTTCGCCACATATCCTTGATATTGTTTTTCATCAGATATGATTTTTCTTCTTCAGACACCAACCATGTGTTTTCTCTGATTTCGTTATTCAACTGTTCGCTGTCCCATCCGGAATATCCCAGGAAGAAACGGATACATTCGTTGATTTTATTTCCTTGTAATATATATTTCTTTATTTCATCAAAATCTCCATTCAGATAAAGCCCTTTGCTGATAGAGATAGAGCCGGGGATGTCCGATAGTGTATGGAGGTAAAATAAAGTATCAGTGGCAATCGGTCCACCTTTGTATAGAGGAATCTCGTCCAAATATTTAAATTCCATGATGATTTCGTTCAGGAATAATGGCAGTTGTTTGTTGATAACCAATCCCATACTTCCTTCGTCCGTATGATCGACCAGTAAAATTACGGACCTGCCAAACGTAGCGTCACACAGGAAAGGTTCAGATATTAAAATCTTTCCTCTTGATGGTAATACATTATTCGATTGAATCTTAAATATGTCAGAGTCGATATTCATGCCACTAAAGTAAGAAAAAAAACGGAATAACAATCGTTCTTTCCGTTTTTTTTTCATTTTAAGGATGGCTTTTACGAATATCTTATGTCAAATAATCAGGCTATCGGATGATTTTCAGCAAATAGTTTCATTCTTTCGTCCAGTTGCGCATACTGATGGTCTTTAATAAAAGAGGTACACGCGCGTAATCCTTCTTGATGGCTTCCTGTTGTAACCAATGAGATCGCGCTTACTCCGTAGTACATCAGTTCTTTGGCCAGTTCGCCGCTGGTCATTCCCGGATATCCGATGGTAAAATAGAATCCGTCCGCAATCGGGTCGCCCAAGTCGTTGTCATATACTAGGTGGAAACCGTGACGGAGGAAGATTTCTTTCAATTTTTGTGCTCTCTCACCATAGATCTTCACCTCGTTGAGGAAGTTATATTGTCCTTCGTTAGCAGCTTTCAGCATGGCAGCCATGGCGAATTGTGCGGAATGACTCGTTCCTGATGAAAGTGCATAAAGTACGCGATGGATGAAAACAGTTCCAAAGGTACCGCCACCATATCGTTTGGTCAGTCCCGGATAGCTTCGGTGGTATAGTTTATCTGAGATACAGCTTACGCCAATACGCTGTCCGGCGTAGCTGAATGCTTTCGAACCGGAAATCAGCAATACGTAATTATCTGTATAATGGGCTACTGATGGCTGGAAAGGAGGTTGGTATGGTTTGCTCAAATCCTGCCGGAAGTCCATGGCGAAATAAGCCAAGTCTTCCAGAACAATCACATCATACTGCGTTGCCAATTCACCGATAATCTGCAATTCTTCCTCTTTCAGGCAAATCCAGCTGGGGTTATTGGGATTCGAATAAATGATAGCTGATATATTTCCTTTTTTCAGATAGCTTTCCAGTTTCTCTTTCAGTTTGTCTCCGCGGTAGTCATATACATCAAATGTTTCGAACTTTTGTCCCATTACTACCAGCTGCTGTTTCTGTACCGGAAATCCGGGATCGATGAATAAAATCGTATCTTTCTTTTCGTCGCATTGGCTGCAAGTGAGGAATGAAGCGAATGTTCCTTGCATAGAGCCGGTGACAGGTACACAGCCCTCCGGATTTAAATCGACGTTGATAAATGCTTTGATAAAGTTGGACGCTTCTTTTTTCAGTTCCGGCAATCCGTTGATATCGGGGTATAGGCTGGCAATGCCATTTTGCAACGCTTCAATCTCTGCCGCCACACCTACTGCGGAAGGAGGAAGTCCCGGAACGCCCATTTCCATTTTGATAAATTCAACTCCCGATGCAGCTTCTGCTTTCGAAGCAATGGCTTTCACTTCTCGAATGGTGGCTTTTGAAAAATCGACAATTTGAAACTCGTTGTTTATAGTTTCGTCAATCAGATGTCGTTCGATTGGTGTATTTTTCATTCTGTTTTCTATTTTATTAGTAGCTGCAAATGTACACGATAATTCTAAATAAACCCACTTTTTCAGAGAAAAACTGCGGGAAAAGTTTAATTAACTAATTGTCAAGACGTAAAGAGTAGAAAGTTAGGTAACAGGTAACGAATTAGTAACGGTGCGGGGTTCTTTGCGTTTCTTCGCTCTGCGCTGATAACTTGGTACAAATATACGAATTTGGACTGAAAACAGGAAATAAATGCGGTGTTTTTTTATTGGGGGGAGTTTTGAGGGGGAACGGATGGACTGGAAATGAAAGGGGTGCAAAAAGAGGATTGCACAGTGCATTTTCATGAGATTGTAAATCGTTGATATTCAGGGTGTATTTTACAGGTGCAGGGTGCAGCTATATATATAGATATAGCTGCACCCTGCACCTGCCCTATGACTTATCTTAAAGGGGGAGACTGTCCGAGAACTCCTCTTTAAACAGAGGTTTGTCGTTGTCCCTCCGCAATAGCCCCTGTTTGTAGCATGGTTTAACATTAGATATTCATGCTTCTCATTCATTTTTCTTATCTTTACCTAAGCTAAGAAACAGAGTTATGGCATATAAGAAAGGTGAAGAACGACAACAGAAAGTACTTTTCCCCGATTGCATAGACGACTATGTTGAGGAGGATGCTCCGGTTCGTTTGTTTGATGCATTCGTTGATAGTTTGGATATGGGCAAGTTAGAGTTTATACGGAACATTCCCAAAGCCACGGGAAGTCCCGGGTACGACCCTCGTGACCTGTTAAAACTGTATATTTATGGTTACTTTTACCAAGTGCGTTCATCGCGCAAGTTGGCCCGTGAGTGCAAATGCAACGTGGAGGTGATGTGGCTACTGGGCAAATTATATCCTGATTTTCGCACCATTTCCGATTTTCGCAAGGATAATAAGGATAGCATAACTAAAGTATTCAAGGAGTTCAATAAGTTCTGCATGGGGTTGAAGCTCTTCTCCAAGTCATACATATCTATTGACGGAAGCAAGTTCAAGGCTGTAAATGCCAAGGATAACAATTTTACGCTCAACAAACTTGACGACCGTATCAAACGTTTGGATGAACATATCACTTTATACATGGAAGAGCTTGACTCATGCGATCGGGAAGAAGGTCGCAAACTTTCCAGAGAAGAACTTGAGCACAAACTGAATGTCTGTAAAGAACGCAAAGCCCGTTACGAAGCATACCGCACTACATTAGAGGAGTCTAATGAAAAACAGATATCGCTTACTGACCCGGATGCAAGACTGATGAAAGCGAATGAAGGTTTCTGCGTAGGCTATAACATGCAGACGGCTGTTGACGCGGACAGCCACATGATTGCCGGCTTCCGGGTCACTAACAGTCCTACTGACCATGGCCAAATAACAAACGTAGCTACAGATGTGAAAAAAGACTATGGGATTGACATCCTTGAGACTACAGCAGACAAGGGCTATGAATGCCCCGAAGACCATACCGACGCACTTGCATCGGGCATTGTACCCAATGTCATCCGGCGTGACGGTGGCTGCACCGAGCAGGTTGAGTTTGAGTACATTGGAAACACCATAACCGATGAACAGAAAGTTAGTACCAACCCCGAGGACTTGAAGGCATGTCTTCAAGCCGGAGTAATTCCCGATGTCTACAACGGAATCTTAACTGATATGGAAATTGTTGAGGTAAAAAAGCGTACATTGCCGACATCCGATTCAGCAGTGCTGGACATGACTTCCGAACAAATGCGTGCCAAAGCTCTTGAAGGCTTCTTCGTTAGGGATGCCGAACGTAACCTTGTCTATTGTCCGCAAGGTGAGATTCTTAGACAGAAATCCATTAAACGAAACGGCAATATACGTTACTGCAACAAGTTGGCCTGCAAGAAATGCAAATGCAAGTGTACCATATCCAAGTTCAAGGAAGCGGACTTTAGTAAGGATGATCTAATAAAGGTTGCTGATACCCGAAGGAAACAAGATGCAGCAAATGACGGCAATGCGAATCTGAAACCAACAAGAATAACCGTTATGAAAAAGGTGGTACGCTATGTGCTACATCTTGACCAAAAGAAAATGGATAATCGCAAATGTTTGTCGGAACATCCGTTCGGGACAATTAAAAGAACGCTCGGATACTACTATTTTTTACTAAAAGGTTTTGCAAAAGTAGGTGCAGAGATGGGATTGCTCTGTCTATCCTATAACCTACGTCGTGCTATAAGTCTCAAAGGTGTACCCGCACTGCTTGCCGCACTCCGATAAAAGACTTGCCGAGGTGCACATCCTTACGAATATAGGTAATAACCACATTTTAAAGTGCATTTTAAGCTTCTAAAACCGATTATCATGAGAGAATTTATTCTTTCAATTGAAAAACAAATTCCACCAGATAGTCTCTACGACCTCAAATCCGCTGCAAGAATGCCATCCTACAGCGAAAATCAGAGTTCTCGGACGGTCTGGGGGGGGGGGGATGTGAGGTTTTACGGGTGGAGATATGGCTGTTCGGAAGAAATGTATTATCTTCGTGGAAACCAAAGATAAATATATGCTGCGCTGATATGAAAACGAATAAGGCTGAAATATATAAAAATGCGTTCCGGCTGTTCTTACAGGACAATTACGAGAAGGTGACGGTGGTAAAACTGGAGAAAGCTATCGGATTGTCGTGCCGGGGTATCTATCATCATACGAAGGATAAACTGGGACTGTTCAAGGCGGTTGTAGATACCTATATCTTTGAACCGCACAAGGTGGAAAACAAGTTTGTGTATGCGGAAGATATTTCATTGCGGGACTTCCTGCAAACCTATATCGAAGGTGTGGAAAGAACAATGGATTATCTAAGCAATGAACTGGGGGTGGATAGAAAGGAATGTGCCAAATGCTATTTTCAGTTCTTGTTCCAAGCGTACAAGTATTATCCGAACTTTGTGAAAAAAATGGATGCTATCTTTGAGAAAGACCAACAAATGTGGCGAAAGATAATTGATAAGGCAATCGCTTCGGGGGAAATCAGAAATGATATTGCCACGGAAGAGGTCGTCGATATGTTCCGAATGGCACATCTGGGAATGTCATACGTGCTGGCTTTTACCACGGGACTTGATACTGAACGACTGAAACGGCAATTTGACGCTGTATATAAACTGCTGAAATGATTCTTTTGAACGGAAATTGAATATCATTCAATCTTTTATGTGATATGTGAAGCACCTTTCGGGGTGCTTTTTTTATGTCTGCATGGAAATAAAACACATCAATCACTGTGTTTTCTAAAAGTTTGCATTATATTTGGGGAAAATGGACTGCACCCGGTGTAATTAAACAAGTTTGTTCTTATTCCCGGTTGCGACATTTTAGGTAACAGACGAGAAAGAAAGCCGTTATATATTCCTGTTGTGAGCGACTATCGAAAAAGAATGGATAGGAAGCGAAAAAAGATATGTGAGGTAACGGGGTATTTTTGCCGCCATTGAAATATAAAATATATGAATTGCATGATACGGATATGGAAACAACATCAACACTAAGCAAAGAACTGCTGCGGGCGGTGGCGGCAGAACCGGAGATTGCGGAGAAGGTGCAAGCTCTGGTGGAAACAATGGAAGGAATGATACGAAGCAAGCAAGATGCTGGGGAATTTGCCGGGCTGGAACAGCTTGCCGAGGACGGACGGGTAATGCGGTTCGTGGCAGATACGCTGAACAAGCTACCGGAAGCGGTGACGTACAGCGACAAGGGTTTCGAGGTGTATGTGATGCTGGTTGCCTTGTCACGGGAAGATGCGGCACTGCGGTATGTGTTCCGGTTATCGAGTTGGTATATCAACTACGGGTGCAACAGGGAACTGCTGTACTTGTGCCGGATATTGCACATCTATCCTGAACGGGGGTATCTGAACGGGGTGTATAACCGACTGGCGCAGTATGTGCAGCAAATGAAACGGAAGCGTCCGCACTGCACCAAGAGCGAGGAATTACCGAAAGGTGCAACGGAACTGGAAATACCTATTGCCCGTGCAAAGATAAAGGAAATGACGGGTGAAGAGTTGTTGCAGGCAGAGGTGTATCTGGGAATGGTGAAGAATAAAAGGCTCGTGGAGAAGGTTACGAAGCACTACATGAAGGCAAAGAATACGGGACATCTGGCTGACCTTTGCGGGTACAGCCTAAGCACTTTCCGGCGGCTGTTCCGTGAAGAGTTCCGTACTACTCCCCACGAATGGCTGAAAGGACTGCGGAAAGACAAGGTGAAGAACCTGCTCACACAAACAGACTTGCCGCTGCTGGAAGTGGCAGAGGTATGCGGGTTTGTGTCGCAATCGTACCTGACGGAGTTCTGCCAGATGAATTTCGGGGCAAGTCCGGGTGAGATACGGAAAAATTGATAATGAAAGATTAATGATAAGTTACAATGAATATAAAAACACTTCTTTCCCATTTTATGAAAAGCAAAAAAGTTGAAATAAGCGAGCTAAGGGCGGTTATAGAGCAAAGCGGTAACGGTCATTTGCCTTTGTCCTGCCGTGTGGAACTGTTACAGTCCATCGGTAACGTAGAGATAGTGAACAAAGTGTTTGCGGAGTGCTGCAAAAAGGTATATCCTCTTTGGGGAAATGAGATTGAAGATACCTTGTTGCGGAAACTGCTGTGTTCGGCGGACGAATGCCTTTACCACGGAAAAGGAAAAGCGGATGCCTTAGTCGAAGAAGCGAATAGACTACGTAACTATGTAGAGGGGCAATCCTGTACGGAAAGTATGGCAGGATGGGCGGTAATCTCACTTTGCTATTCGATAGCGGATCATGCTGACGCTATGCTGGAAATTGATGAATACGAGGGGGAAGATGATGGTGCGTTTGAGTATGAGGTATGGAATACGGACTTTTTTGCTTCGATGGCTTTTGCCGGGGGAAATCCTTTTGTGGATGAAGGGGATGCGGGAAAAAGGCGGGAGTTCTGGAACTGGTATCTTGATACAGTAGAAACACTGTGCCGCAAATCAGATGTGCCGCTGATCCGAATAGATGCCCCTAAGAAAAAAGAGGTGGAACAAAACACTATTCCACAACGGACACAGACTTATCAGACACCTGCGATATTATCTAAAATTCAAGAAGTCATAGATAGCGCATTAATGTTATATGATAAGGATTACAATGATAAATGGGATAAAATTATAATATCTACTCGTTGTATGGCTGTGGGGCTAAGAGCAAAAAATGCTGTAATTAAAGAAGGGCAAGAACATAGAATGAAAATATCTTTGCAGGTGTTTGATATAATGAACGATATTAAAAAAGAAATGTACAATCAAGCAAAAGAGGAAGGTGCATGGTTCTATTGTATCATTGAGCTAAATCCTGACTTGACGTATTCTATCCGATTTATCTATGACGATAAAAGCCAGATTCCACAAGACCACTTAGTAGATTCAGATGATTTTGTTGCTGAATTTAAGAAGTACCCACGTGCCAAAGAATATACTCCGATGTGGTGGCAAGAGATATTGGGAAAGAAAGCGAAGTATTTAGAGTAACTATATCTGTAAAATCAAGCGTATGGCAAAGAAAGTAAAATGTACGACGGGCGATGTGTTTGCTATTCCGGTGTCCGAAACGGAGTTTATATTCGGAAGGGTGCTGTTTGATGTAACGAAACAGTATATTAAGATTGTGCCGGAAGAAGAAAGAGTATTTAATTATCTGGGATTCTTCAATAAGAGTGTGCTGATTGAAATGTTCTTGGGTGTGTACACTTCGGTGAAAGGTGTGGACTTTGAGAAAAAAGCTGTTACCGGGACGTTCGTGTTTAACGATTTTCTTAGTGAATACAAGGGAATGATAGTCGGTAAAAGAGAGGTTAATCCAATTGAAGTGAGTTTCCCGGAAACATTGGGAAGCCGGAATATGGATTATTACCTGACATTGGGAGAACTGGCGTTCCCCATAGATATAACAGAACAGATTTATTATGATGAAATAAAAGTGATGCCATCTACCGGATATGGTTACTATGAGGTTGTTGTTGCCACATTAGATTTTTCCGGGCGGGACGATTTAATTAAAGAGGATGCCAAAATGGATAATTATTTTAGAGATTCTGATTTGCGCTCTTTGCCAGATGTGCGTAAACGTATATGGAAACTTGCCGGAGAGGATATGAATAAGAGTTATTACGAATTGGCTAAAGGGAAAGGGGTTGACTTGGCACGATTGTATGTGTAAATTACGGTAAAACAGCCTCTTTTGTGCGATTTGAGCGATTATCGAAAAAGAATGGACGGGAAACAGAAAAAGTAATATCCGGATTGCCAGTAACTTTGCAGCCGTTTTTAGAAACCTAAAAAGGATTGCATGGATAAATTTTTTGATTCGATGTTACAGGAGATTGACCGCTATACGGGGACGGTCAATCTGGAAGGGGAAAACATTATTCCGGGCTGCCGTGAAATGATGAATTACCTGAAAGGCAAAATGATTGAACTGAAAAACTTTGCGTTGTCCCGTGAGTTTAAGGACGACGCAGAGGAAATCCGATTTTTTAAGTACCAAAAGCCGCTGATACTCGGACGGCTGCTGTACTTCTACAAGCTATACCAGATCGAGAGCAACCGACCGCCAAGCTATGAACTTGCCACAGGTTATTACCAATGTGAGATTGAGAAACTGAAAACGGTCTTTGAACGCAGCCTTTCCTTTTTCCAGTATTACCGTAGCGGGGCTACGTACCGGGACAACTTCTACTTCAAACGGGGACAAACGGAGATAAGCCCGGAAACGGACACGTTCATTTTCGAGCCGGAAGCGGAGCTATCCACCGGATATGACCGACTGGTCGCCCGGCTGATTGCGGTGGAACTGCTGTTAGCCTTCCTGACAAGGCGGATGCGTGAGCCTGCGGACGGTGAGCCGCTATCGGGAAAGAAACTGTACTGGACGGACAAGAAAGCGGCGGCGGTGGAACTGATATACGGCATCCATGCGGTGGGAAGCGTGGATAACGGGAAGGCGGACATTATCGACATCGTGACGGCATTTGAACGGACGTTCCATATTGATCTGGGCGACGTGTACCACACGTTTATCGCCATGCGTAACCGGAAGAACAGCCGGACGGTGTATCTTGACCAGATGATCGAGCAACTGCTCAAACGGATGGACGAAACGGATAGCTAACTTATTGAAAACCAATGATAGGATTACCAAGTTCGTACCAAGCTGCTAAAAGCGACTTTATCGAGCCCTAACCAGTGACAAGCGGCTTGCAGCCGCCGGAAGAACCGAAATAAAAGGCTCTCCGGCGGCTTTTTTCGTGCCGGAAAAAATCTTTGGCAAGGTGGTACGGACGTGAAAAGAAAAACAATCGAATAGACGGACATTTGCGACCATAATTTTAAAAATCAACAGATTATGGAAGTAATAACAATCGAAAGCAAAGCGTTTGCCGCCCTCGTGGAGAAGATAGACGGGATAGCGGCATACGTGGAAGCGTCCCGGCAAAGGGAACCGGACGGGCAGCAGGGACAGGAAGAGAAGAACAGCCGGACGACGGGCAAGTGGATGACGGGCAGCGAGGTGTGCGAATATCTCGAAATCAGCCCCCGTACCTTGCAACGCTACCGCACGAACCGGATTATCGCCTTCTCCATCTGCGGGAAGAAAATCCGCTACCGCCGCACGGACGTGGAACAGTTCCGGGAACGGTGGATGCGGGAAACGCCCGACAAGCAGATCGACCGGATGATTGAACAACACCCTTTGCATGAACGTAAATACAAGCTGTATGGTAAGAAAAGAGGAAATACTGGCAAGGACGAGTAACGGGCTGGACGTGTTCCGCCACTACCTGCCCGTGAAGTGGCGGGTAGGCAGGAATTTCCTGAACCCGCTGTACGAGGACAGCAAGGCTTCGTGCAACGTGTATTATGACCGCCGTAGCGAAACGTACAGGATGAAAGACTTCGGGAACGGGGACTTTTCGGGCGACTGTTTCTTTATCGTGGCGAAAATCAAGGGGCTGGACTGCAAGAACGCCGCCGACTTCGTGGAGATACTGGAAACGATAGACCGTGAGCTGTGTCTGGGTATCAGCGAGGATGTACCGCCGGAAACGGTACGGGAACGGCAGGCTGCCATGCGGGTTGTCCCGTTGGCGGAAGGAAACGGGATGAACGGTGACGGAACGGCAGAACCGACCGGGACGGAAGAACGGACGGCAGAGCCGGAACACAAGCCACGCCCGTACCGGACGGTGCAGCAGCCGTTCACGGAAAAGGAACTGGAGTATTGGGCTGGGTACGGGATAACGGAAGCGGTGCTGAACCGATACGGGGTGCAATCGCTGAAGGAGTACCGGAGCGAAACGAAAGACGGGAAAGCGTTCGGTTTCACGTCCACAGCCATAGAACCGATGTTCGGGTATGCGGGGAAATGGGGCGTAAAGGTGTACCGCCCGAAATCGGAAGTACGGTTCGTGTACGGCGGTCATACGGGAGATAATTATTGTTTCGGGCTGGAAGAGTTGCCGCCCAAAGGCGACACGCTGTTCCTGACGGGCGGGGAAAAGGACGTGCTGACGCTGGCGGCGCACGGGTTCCATGCGATCTGTTTCAATTCGGAAACATCGGTGATACCTGCAAAGATCATCCGGAAGCTGGTGTATCGGTTCAAGCATATCGTTCTGCTGTACGATGTGGATAAGATAGGGCTGGAAAGCTCCGAGAAACACCGACAGCAGCTAACGGAGTACGGGGTGAAACGGCTGGTGCTGCCGCTGACGGGTGAAAAGACGGACAAGGACGTGTCGGACTACTTCAAGGCGGGACGGACACGGGACGAGTTTGTGAAGCTGTTCCTTAAAATGCTGGATAGCCTGTACGGTGATACGATGGCGGTGCTGAAATCCTGCGAGATAGACTATGACCACCCGCCACAGCAGGCGGTCGCCATCGTGACCGCCGGGGACGTGCCGCTGGGTTCGGAAGAGAACATCCTCTGCATCACGGGCGGGGAAGGCACGGGAAAGAGTAATTATACGGCTGCGCTTGTCGCCGGGGCGATTCAGGAGAAGGAAACGGATGCGGACTTGTTGGGCGTTCGGGTAGAGCCGAACCGGAAAGGGCGTGCGGTGCTGCTCTACGATACGGAGCAGAGCGAGCAACAACTGTACAAGAACACAGGGCGGATGCTGCGGCGTGCAGGACGGGAGAAGATGCCGCCCTACCTGCACGTGTACTGCCTGACGGGAATGTCACGGAGCGAGCGACTGACGGCTATCATGCAGAGCATGGATAAGTACCATTACCTGCACGGGGGTATTCATTTAGTGGTGATCGACGGGGTGGCGGACTTGATACGCTGCGCCAATGACGAGGGGGAAAGCGTGGCGTTGATAGACGAGATTTACCGACTGGCGGGGATTTACCGCACGTGCATCGCCGCCGTGGTGCATTTCGTTCCGAACGGGTTGAAGTTAAGGGGGCACTTGGGCAGCGAGTTGCAGCGCAAGTCGGCGGCTATCCTCTCGATAGAGAAGGACGATAACCCGGAAATCTCGGTCGTGAAGGCGTTGAAAGTGCGTGACGGCAGCCCGCTGGATATTCCTATCATGCAGTTCCGCTGGGACAAACAGATGGGGATGCCCGTGTACGTGGGCGAAAAGCCCCGTGCGGAGAAGGAGAAGCGCAAGGAGAAGGAGCTGGCGGAAATGGCACGGGAAGCGTTCACCCGGCAGGAGAAGTACGGCTACATCGAACTGTGCGAACTGATACAGGAAATGCTGGAAGTGAAGGAACGGACGGCAAAGGGATATATCCGCTATATGCGTGAGAAGGAAATCGTCGAAAAGGAAGGAGATTACTATGTACACGGACAGGGAAGAGTTTGAAGGCTGGATGCAGCGGATCATGCAGCGGTTCGACACGACCGAAAAGCTGCTGGAAAGGGTGCTGAAAAAGAACAGCCAACTGGATGGTGAAGAGGTGCTGGATAATCAGGACTTGTGCCTGCTGCTGAAAGTCGGCATACGGACGTTGCAACGCTACCGGGCTATGGGGCTACTGCCCTACTTCACGATCAGCGGGAAGGTATTCTACCGGGCGAAAGATGTGCATGAGTTTATCCGCAACCGATTCGATGCAGTAGCGGAGAGAAAGCGTAAGTGAAAAGTGAACGGTTGCCCCGCTTTGTCGTTAGATAAGGCGGGGCTATTCTTTTGTAGTTCGGTTGGTTTGCACTATATTTGCAACAGAAAATATGAAAGTTCATTGCCCGGCTTGAACGCAAGCGGGTTTTGATTATATAGATTGTACGTTCGCTGAACGTCTCGGTACGAAAACTGGCACTTTTCACTAAGAAACGGGATTACGGCGCAATGCACATGTTGTATGCACATACAGCGTGTCTTGCCTGTTTCGTTTCTTAGGTATGCCAGTACCTCGTACCGGAATAGCGTAATTCACGCTGTTTTTTTATGGCAGTTGGCGGGCATAACCGATAAAAAGAAAAGTGTTATGAAACAGATTACTTTGTATGTGTACCAAACCATTGACGGATGCGCCGCCCGTGCCGACAAGCAGGTGGACGATGCTATTCTGAAAGCCGATTGCCTGCTCTTGGATGAAGAAACTTATCTGGATGTATTTATGAATCACCTCGGCTGGCCGCTGGCGGAGAAAGAAACTTTTGTAGTGGCGCAAGCCGATTGTAACCTAACGGAAAAAGAAGGGGTGCAGTTCATCACGGGGGATGCCGTGGCGGAACTCTCACGAATGAAAGCTGCGGGTGACGGGGTGATGGTCGCCTATGGCGAAAGAATTGCGGCTGTGCTGCTCAATAGCGGGCTGGCGGATGAAATCGTGGTAGTTACGCTGCCGAAAGTTGCAGGGGGTGAAGAAAAGGCTTTGCGGCATATTACGGGGGACGGTGCGGCATGGGTGGTACGGTCTTGCAAGGTGCTGGATGGTGAGAAGGTACGAACGGTGTACGGAAGGGTGTAATTACGAAACTGGCAGTTTCGTAATTTGGCAACGGATGGTTGCCAAATTGGGAAAAGACAAATGCGCAACAAGCGGTTGCGCATTTACTCTCTTCATTACTGGTGGATGGTCTTTAAGATTAAATCTTTGAGTTGCTGCTCGGTCGGTAGTTGGAGCTTGTATTTGGAAACAAATATCTGCTCGTCCAGTCCGGCAGTGGTATATTGTACCAGTGCATCGTTCTTGTCCGTTACCAATAAAATACCTATCGGCGGGTTATCGTCCGGTTCCATGACTTCGGCTTTGTAGTAGTTCAGGTATGAATAAAGCTGCGATACATGGGCGTGGGCGAATGGAGAAATTTTGACTTCCAGCAAAATATGAGCTTTAAGAATACGATGGTAAAAGACCATATCAATAAAAAAATACTCGTCACCGATAAGGATGCGCTTTTGTCTTGCCTCGAAACAAAAACCATTCCCTAATTCAATAATGAAGTCACGCAAATGGTCGAGCAACCGGGTTTCGAGTTCATTCTCTTTAAGAAGTAAAGCCCGTTGTTGCGGTATGTTCAGAAACTCAAAGAAATAATCATCTTTGACAACATCGGTTACGGTTTGCGGATGTATTTTCTGCCTAATAGCGGTAAGCGCATATTCCATATCACCGGACAAGCCGACACGCTCGTAACTCAATGCTCCGATTTGCCGTCTTAGTTCACGGACGGAAAGCCCGGTCTGGATGGTTAGCATTTCGTAATACATGCGCTTGACCGGATTGTCTATTTTCATCAGTTCGATAAAGTGAGAAAATGATATAGAAGAGATTAATTTCTCTGCTGATATTTTGTTGTTATCATCTTCTTTATCAGAATATTGTAATTTATGCGACAGTGTCGCATAAATTTGTTCCCCATCATTCTGCAAAGATTTATGCGACATTGTCGCATAAATCTGATGGAATAAATTATCTATCAGCCTTGCAAAAGTCGGGTAAGTAAGATAGAATTTTCTTGCCCATTGAAACAAGGTGACATTTAACCCTTGCTGATCTATTCGTTTTTCTAAATTCTTTAATAACAAATCGCCATACACAGCACGGTCTTCCCCGTTCTGCTCGAACTCCACGATATAAAATCCCATTAACCAGTTACGCACAGTCTGGCATTGGTTTACGGCTTTGACCGCACTCTGTTGTAGCTGCTGGTGCGTGTCGGTTATGATGGTTGCTAATTGTTCAAAATTCATATCATACTATTATTGAAAGTTGATTAAAGGCGTTCGGGGTATTGCTGCCCTGAACGTCTGCCATCCGGTCACTCTGAAAAGGCAAAGCCGCCCTTTCGGAGTGACCGATTGGCAAAGGTACTAATTATTATGGGATTAAGGGTGTAATACCTTAAAATCCTGGCTGCCGCCGTCGTCTATCAGCCCGTCCTTGCGTAGCCGCAAAAGAATTTCGGTTGTTGACTGGCTGCCGAAATTGCGGACACAGTGCAGACGGGAGAAACGATAGCGGCGAAGGTGGATAAGCAGGTGTTCGACCGTGAACAGGCTTAGTTCACGGCAAGCCCTGACGATGCGCTGCGACAAGCCGAAATCATCCAGCGGGGTGTCTAACAGCCTGCGGTGCTTGCCCGGTCTGCCCCGTCCCTTCTCCGGCTGCATATCGTCATAGATGGTATCTACCCGGTTACGCTCGAAAAGGGCGAAAAGGGATGCGCTGTCAATCATCAGAACGGTATCGAAACGGGCAAAAGCGATGTGGTTGCCGTTCATCCAGAGGGTGATGCGCTGCACGTCCGTTCCACAGATACGGGCGGCTTCTTCCACGGATAACCAGCCGTTCATCGTCTGCCGCCCTTTCCTTTTGCCTTGTCCGTGCGGGGCGGGAACTCGTACACGGTGCGGAAGTCCTTGTCGAAGGTAACGTGTGCATCGAAGGTTTTGCCATCCTTGTTCTGAAAGCCTTTGATAAGGGACGTTTTGCCTTTGGTTACAAGGTCGGTAATCTGTTTGTCGGTAAGTTCCTTTCCGCCCTTGTTGCGGAAGATGGTAACGCCACAATCGACGTTGCTGCACTTGGCGACTTTCGGATAGAAGAGGATGCGCCCGGACTGGCATTTGGGGCAAGGGATGCGTTCCCCGTCCGCCACCGATACCTGCACCTGCAAAAGCTCTTCGGTAATCTGGGCGGTATAGACCTCGATTCCCTTGCGGAACGTGGCTGCGTCCATCCCGCCCATCTCGATGCGGGCAAGGGCGGTTTCCCATTGCCCGGTCATTTCGACATCGGCAATGCGTTTGCCCTTTACGGTATGGTACACCGCCAGACCTTTCTCGGTCGGGACAAGGTTCTTCTTGTCACGGCGCACGTAGTCACGGGAAAACAGGGTTTCGATAATGGACGCACGGGTGGCGGGCGTGCCGATACCGATGTCTTTCAGGCTGTCCCGCAGTTCGGTTTCCTGCAACTCCTTGCCGCAGCTCTCCATAGCCGAAAGCAGGCTGCTCTCGGTGTGCAGTGGGCGGGGCTTGGTCTGTTTCTCCATGTTCTCCGCCGATTGCAGGGGGAAGGTTTCACCGGGCTGCAAAGGCGGAAGGGCGGCGGATTCTTCCTCTTCGTCCTTCTCGCCACGAACGGCACGCCATCCGGCGGACTTGATAACCGTCCCTTTGGTGGTAAAGTCGCTACCCGCTGCGGTGAAACGAACGGTTGTAACGTCCTTTACGCAACGGGCGGAGAAGGATTCAAGCAGGCGGGCGGCAACCATATCGTACACCTTGCGCTCGTCCTCCGGGAGTTTGCCGGGCAGACATTCGGTGATAATCAGGGCATGGTGATCGGTGACTTTCCCGGCATCCACGCTGCGGCGGTTGAGTGCCGTCCCTTTCAGGGTGGCGGCACAGGCAGAGAAAGCGGGGTATTGCTCCAAAAGGGCGATGCGGGACGGGATTTCGTCGAAAACATCGTCGGAGATAAAACGGGAGCCGGTACGGGGGTAGCTAAGTACCTTTTTCTCGTAAAGCGACTGCGCTATGGAAAGGGTTTTGTCGGCTGAAAAGCCGAGCTTGCTGTTGGCTTCCTTCTGCAACGAAGTAAGGTCGTAGAGCAGCGGCGGTTCTTGGTTCACTTCCTTGCGCTGCACATCGGCAACCATGACCGTACCCGTGGCGGTAACGGCACTAAGGGCGGTCGTTGCTGCCGGAAGGGTTTCGTACTTGTGTTCGGAGATGGCGGAGAAGGGCGTGCCGTCCTTTTCCGCTGTGACCTTTAGCTGGTAATAGGTCTGCGGGGTGAAATCCTTGTTCTCCAGATACCGGGAGCAGATCATCATCAAGGTGGGTGTCTGCACCCGTCCGAGCGAGAAGATTCCTTGTCCGGCGGCGATGGAAAGTGCTTGCGTGCTGTTGATGCCGACCAGATAGTCGGCGATGGCACGGGCTTCGGCGGCACGGTAGAGGTTATCATAATCGCTGCCGGGTTTGAGCTTATCCAGCCCGTCACGGATGGCACGGTCGGTCAGTGAGGAAATCCACAAGCGGACGAAAGGCTTGCGGCAACCGAGGTAGTTGTAAATATAGCGAAAGATTCCTTCGCCTTCACGACCCGCATCGGTTGCCACGATGATCCGGTTGGACTGGGCGAAAACTTCGTCAATGACCTTTAGTTGTTTGAGTACGCCGGGATCGGATTTGTACTCTTTTCCTTCCCGTATCTGGCGGGGTATGAACTTGAACTCCTGCGGGATGATGGGAAGGTTTTCACGGCGGAAGCCCGTAAACCCGTAAGCATCGGGCATGGCAAGCTGGACGAGATGGCCGAACGCCCAGGTGACGAGGTAGTCGTTGCCTGAGAGGTAGCCATCGTGACGCTGGCGAACATTCAACACGTTTGCTATGTCCTTCGCTACGGAAGGTTTCTCTTATCACAAGTAAATTGTTATCCAAAGCTATAGGCTAATACATCAAATAACTGACAGATAATCAATCAAACTCGTGATAATAATGTTCTGATAATAATATGCTATATTGTGGAGAGAGTAATGTTGCTCCCTCCAAATATAGTATTATGGACAATAAAAATCATTTTGAATCCAAAGTTTCGGATTTTTTAGAAGCGTTGCGTAAAGCCGGATATTCAGAATCGACTATCCGACAGTATAAAAAGACCTGTCGTCTTTTTATCGTTTACATGGATATAAACTACATACAAGACTGTAATGTAGAATCCATCAATTTGTTTTTAAAGACTATGCCACAAGAAAAAACGCGGTTGATACATGGAACCAATTATCGATTGCTGCTATTCGTTAATTATCTTACGGATAGAACTATCCAAAAACCAGTTGTGAGATACGTTATACGCAAATTCTCAGGAGAAATAGGAGGCATTATGACAAAATACCTTCATCTCTTGGAAGAACAAAGACTATCTCCTAAAACGATAGATGGCTACGAACATGTATTTAGCTATTTTCTCAGGCATTTGTCTTTGAGGAATGTATTCCGTATCTCAGATATAGGTGAGGATGATGTGCTAACTTTTATATCTTCCAGCCAAAACAGTAAACAAAGAGTATTGGCAACGATGCGTGTATTTTGTCGTTACCTGTACGAACAAAAGCTTATCAATAAGAATATTGATTATGTGATAGGAAGAAACCGTTATGTTGTAAAAGAAAAACTACCGTCAACATACACTTGTGAAGAAGTCTTGCAAATAGAATCTTCGGTAAATCAATCCACTCCTGTAGGAAAACGAGATTACGCCATGCTCCTATTAGCGACACGGTTAGGACTACGTTCCTCCGATATTGCTGGATTACAATTCAGTAATTTAGATTGGGATAGAAACATTATCCGCCTGATACAGTACAAGACTAAGCGTGAAATAGAATTGCCGCTATTAAAGGATGTGGGGGAAGCTATTATAAATTATGTAAAATATGGCAGACCAAGTTCTTCTTCCAAACAGATATTCCTATCCTCTTTAGCCCCATATAATCCTGTGAATGGGGCGGTAGTTTCTTTGTCGGTCAGAAAGATTATCTGCCATTCAAGAATAGATACAAGGGATAGAAAAAAAGGCCCTCACGCAATGAGACATACTTTAGCCAGCCAGCTATTGCGTAATGGCGTATCACTGCCCGTCATTTCTGAAACATTGGGACACAAAACTACGCAAACGACAATGGGCTATCTTCGGATAGACATTGATGGTTTGATGAAATGTGTCCTTGAAGTTCCGGATGTCCCATCCGATTTCTACACACAGAAAGGAGGTTTGTTCTATGTCTGAACAATTCATATATCAAAGCGTGTTCGCTCCTTATTTTAAGGATTTTCTTGCGATGAAAGAGAGTCAAGTTTCCGACATTGGACGGATAAAGTGGATGCTCTTGGAGTTTGACAAGTTCTTCGTTAATAGCAACATCAGGGATGTGTTCATAACTAAAAGCATGATTGATGCATGGAAGTGCACCCGCATACATGACAAAAAGAAAACCCTCTATGACAAGGTGTCCATGTTCCGGCAGTTTTGCCTATACTTATGCCACATAGGAAAAGAATGCTATATACCCAAGTTACCAAAGAAGGAATATTCGGATTTTACTCCTTATGTGTTTACTCGTGGACAGATACAGGATATATTTGAAACCTGTGACAAGCAAAGGATGTATAGTCATAATATATATTGTAATCTTTTTGCATTACCTACTTTATATAGAATCTTATATGCTACAGGGATTAGAATCGGAGAAGCCATATCCATTAGGAATCGGGATGTTGATTTGAGAAGGAATTGCATCATTGTTCGGAAGACAAAGAACAAGATGGAAAGGCTTATTCCTTTAAGTGGCTCCCTGTCCAAGGTTCTACAACAGTATTTGGAATATCGCAATAAGATGCCCTTGCCAGATGTTGATGCCCCGGACAAGTTCCTGTTAATATCTCCATCAGGACGACCGTTATCTTCTTGCACTGTCTTGGGCGGTTTTAAGAAAGTGTTGGAAAAATGCAATATACCCTGTTCGAGCAACCGTTCCGGAGGAGCCTGCATACATAGTCTCAGACATACTTTTGCCGTCCATTCCCTTGCAAAGATGGTGCAAGAAGGAATGGACATATATTGTGCGCTTCCCCTTTTGTCGGTCTTCTTGGGGCATAAGACGTTGAAAGGGACTGAAACCTACGTGCGCCTGACACAAGACATGTTTCCCGATATTCTATTGAAACAAACTACCATAACACGGTTTGTATATCCTGAAATGAACGTAATAACAGATTCAAACATATAGGCTTATGAGAACAACAGATTCTGCAAAGCATTTAACGTCCTTTTTCACAGAGTACCTTATCGGAGAAAAGGGCGTAAGCCCTAATACCATACGGTCATACAGCGAATCATTTAGCTTGCTGTTAAACTTTCTGGACGAACAGGTAAACATAAAGGCTGATAATCTTAGATTGGAACATATTACCAGAAAAATGGTTTTAAACTTCCTTGATTGGTTACAAGACACGAAAAAATCGAGTAACGCGACAAGAAATCAAAGATTGGCGGCATTACGTTCTTTTTGTACGTATATGCAATATGAGGATGTAAAGCATCTGGAACAATGGCAAGAGATATTATCCATCAAGGTAAAAACACATGAAAAAAGAAGTGTCAATTATCTCAGCATAGATGGTATTAGGCTTTTATTGGCACAAATACCAATCAACACGAAAAAAGGACGGCGGGATTTAGCTTTGATATCCCTACTCTATGATAGTGGAGCCAGAGTACAAGAATTAATAGACTTGACACCCGCATCTTTGAAATTGGAAAAGCCTTGTCATGTCACCTTATTTGGTAAAGGACGCAAAAAAAGAATTGTCCCTTTACAAGACGAACAAGTGAATTTACTACGCAGTTATATGGAAGAAAATCGTTTAGACCTGTCCGGTTTTAATCAAAGACCTCTTTTCTTTAACAGTTGTGGCAGAAAGCTGACAAACTCTGGCATATCTTATATCTTGAACAATTATATTAATCACGCCCGAATACAAAATCCGGAACTTATACCGGAAAAAATAAGCCCGCATACTTTACGGCACAGTAAAGCTATGCACTTGTTACAAGCTGGTGTAAATTTGGTCTATATTCGTGATATTTTAGGACATGTATCTATACAAACTACTGAAATATATGCTCGGGCTGATTCTAAACAAAAAAGAGAGGCTTTGGAATCAGCTTATGTTAATATGATACCAAACGATATAACAGAACGTTCATGGGAAAAAGACCAAGAACTTAAGATATGGCTAAGGAATCTATCTAAATGAAGATGATTATTATCCAAAGCTGTAATATAAAGTAATGTATTTAATTAGCTGATATACAGACTAACAAAAAATAAGAGCTTTGGATAATAATTTACTTATGATAAGAAAAGTTATCATAACTTGTGATAACTTCTCTGCGATAATTGCTGTAATCATATTTCTTTAGTTTTTAATGGTTTGACAAAAAGTGTCCCGTCACTTGGGGACGGGACACCTCGGATAGTTACTTGTGATCATCTTACCAGATAAGACGGGTATCAGAGGCGGGGACTTTTGCGCTGCCGGGGTTTGGGCTTGTCCTGTTGCTGTTCCTGTTTCTTATCTTCTTTCTTGCCCTCTTTCTGTTCCTGCTTGCGGTCTTGCTGCTCCTTCTGCTCTCCGGTGGGACGGGTTTGCGCGGACTGCAAGGCTTCTTTCAGGCTCTTGGTGGCTTCGTTGGTCTTGCCCTCGGAATTGACGGCTACCTGCACCTCGTTCTCGACGGCGGGTTTGACACGTCCCTCTTCGAGTGCGGTCTTGTAATCCTTGGGGAACATGAAGGCGGGGTATTTCTGTCCGGGCTGCCATGTGATGTACCCCTGATAGGGTTTGCCGTTCTTGTCTTTCAAACCGGAAACTTTGACCGTGCCGCCGCCCGCAAGTTCCGTTTGCGACTTTTCGGTGAGTTCCTGTTTGCGGAAAGTTTTGGGGACTTCTTGGTTGGCGGTCTGTTTCTGCAACTCCTTGTGTGCGTCCATCGCCAGTTTAGCCCGGTCGTTGAACAACAATTCAAGTTGCATCTTGGCGGCGTTGAACTGGACGGGGGCTTCGTAGGTTTTGGGCTTCTGCCCTTCTTTGGCTTTGGTCTGGAATTTACATACCACGGCTTCGCCCTTTTTCAGCCGTGCCACCTCGTCAGGGGTGAAGGTATGCCCGTTCTTTTCCGCCGGGATGCGCACCTTGTCAGCCGGGAAGGATGCGAGTTCATTCGTTTTCTGGTTACGGCTGACGAGGGACGGGACTTTCTCGCCCGCCCGGTTGGTGAGTTCGACAATGCGCCCCATGTTCCCGGCGGTCTTGATAGCGTCGCTATCTTCCTTCGTGAAGGTATGCCCGAAGAATTGTTGCTGCAACTTTGACGGATCGAGAATACCGTGGCTGCAAACGACTACCCTACCGTCGGGGGCTTCACGCAAGGAAAGCTGGCTGTCGTTGGCATGGGAGATCGAATCGAGATTGAAATATACCCGGACGGTCTTGTCGGTCTGGAAGCCCCGTAGCATCTGGTCGAGCATACCGTTCTGTTCGATCTGTTCACGTTTGATGCCGAGATTGGCGAGCGAGTTCCAATCTATCTTTTCCACATCGTACTTGTACTGCGGCTGTTGCTGCGCCTGCTCTTGCTGCGGTGCTTCTGTCGGCTGCTGTTGTTGCTGCCCGGCGGCAGGCTGCGCCTGTTGCTCGCCCTGTTGTTGTGCCTGTGCGGGATGTTGTACCTCGTACTGTGCCATGCGTGCCTGTCCTTCGGGCGTGGGGGTCTGCACGGTCTGCTGGAAATCTGCCGCTACCCGTTGCACATCTTCTTCCGGCACACGGAAGAAATGGAAACGGGTGGGATCTTTCAACTGGTTCCAAAGATTGGAAAAGAAGTTGGAGAACATATCGCCGTGGCGATCTACCCGTAGCAGGTCGTTGTTGTCCTCTAACGGGTTCTTGGTTTGTAACTCTCCGTCCTTTACTCCGCTGACGGCTTGGATGGTCTTTTTCTCCTGATCCATGACAAGAAGAATATCCATCAGTTGTTCGCTGTTGTCCGGTCTTTCGTCCATAAACTTAAATTTTTAATGGTGAATACTAACGGTTTCAGTGGAAACCGGACGTAAATATATAGGGGAATGTGTTGATAATTAGCAAGTTTACGGTGGGGTGTCGCTACTTGTCGTCCGGTTCGCAGGTTTGTCGTGGCGGATGGCGGGAGAACGGGGGAAATTCGGGGTGCAAAGTGATATAAGACAAAGGGGGAAGTCTTTTATCAGGCATCAGGGAAATAAAATACAGTAATCACTGTATTTTTTCGAGATTTTGTTTTATATTTGGGCAAAAGGACAAATGAAGCCGTTAAATATCCTTTTGCGGACGATTATCGAAAAAGAACGGACGGGAAACGAAAAGGGAATTGAGGGGCGGCGGGGTATCTTTGGCGAAGAATGGAAACGGGATTGTTCAACTTGAAATATTGAGGAATGAAAACAGTAATAACCCTATTAATATGTATAGCTATGGCGACTTGTTCCAGTGCCAAACGAGGGACTTCTTCCGATGGAGAAGTGGCAAACTCCAATGATCCGGTATTTTGTGCGGATAGCTTGGTAGGAAATGAACTTATTAGTTTGTATCCTTTCATGTTGTACGACAAGCCGGACGGTAATCTAACTTATAGCTGTGATTATGAGAATGGATATATCTGCATAGCCGGAGAGATAAAGGATGATTGGATAAGGCTGGATTACATAAGGTCAAATACGGATAAACTGACATCGCCATTTTATGGCTGGTCGAAATGGTGCAATAATGATTCAATCCTATTCAAAGTTGTAGGTAAGGGATTTCCTATTGTTTCGCCTTATGACGAGAATGCTGTTTATGAATTTCCGACGTACAGCCCGGAATATCCTCAATATCCGGGTGGTGAGGAAGCCATCGAGCAATTTCTGAAAAAAGAAGTACAAAAACGTTATCCACCAACAGCCCGACAGATGGGGGTACAAGGTCGAATCATGGTTTCTTTCGTTGTGGAGAAAGACGGTACAATGTCGGACTTTAGAATCCAGAATAGTGTAAACGATGAAATAGATGAAGCTGCTATTGAGTGTATAAAGAACTTGCCGAAGCGTTGGAAACCTACCAGAACAAAATTGGAGTTTGATACGGCTGAAAGAACGGTACGATGCAAAGTAAAGTTGCCTGTATCTTTTAGAATTGAATGATAGATAAGATGCAGTAAAATTTGATATTTAGTACTATAAAATAATAAGCGTATGGAAAAGTTAGCCATTGTCATATTGCTCTTCGTATTCTCTTTTATGAGTTACGGACAGACAAACAGAAGTAAACAGAACAGTACTTCTAAAGATGGAGTTACCGACAGTATTGTATGGACTCTGTTAATAAAACCGCATATAGTTTATTCTTCCGAGACTGTTTCTGACTCTGCCGCTGCCTATTATAAAAAAGGAACTGAAAATTTTTATTCCGAAGATTATAAGGGAGCGATTGAAGATTATAGTAAAGCCATTGAATTTAATCCCAATTATATGGCTGCCTATACCAACCGGGGAATTTCCAAAGGAGAGTCTGGTGATTATAAAGGGGCGATTGTGGATTATGACAAGGTTATTAGTCTTGATCCTGATGATGCTTTTGTTTATTGTTATCGTGGAGCAGCTAAGAGTAGATTAGGTGAGATGGAAGGAGCTGTTGCAGATTTTGACAAAGCCCTTACGATTGATCCTGCACATACTCTCGCATACCTTAATCGGGGAACTATTAAATATGTTACAGGTGATTACGAAGGCGCACTTTCCGATTATTCAAAGGCGATTGAAATTCGTCCTAATGCAATTTTTTACCTCGTGCGTGCTGCGGTTAAACATGAAATGGGCGATTATAAAGGCGAGATAGCCGATTATCGTCAGTCTTTCATATATGGTACTCCCAATGCGGCATTATACGACAGACTTGGACGTGCATTGTATGAACAGAAACAGTACGAGGAAGCATTAAAAGTATATGACGAAGGAATATCCGCTTATCCAAAAGATCATGATTTATATTATGGTCTTGAACAGGCTTGTAACCAGTTGAGCGATAAAGACAAGACCGCTAATACAGTTGCAGACACCATCACATTCAAAATAAAAAGTTCTCTTTATCTTATGGCTACACCGGGATTTGAATTTATTGTTTCAGACGGGAGCCGAACAGAAGAAATTATAGGGAAAGGATTTGCTGCCGGAGACTCTATAAAATACGAATTTTCAACGGACGAAGAACGAACGGTAACTATTATCGGTGCAGTTGGGAATTTACTATTCGCATCAGCCACTAACAACTTGTCTTATAGGAATTATCTTCGGAAGCAAGGGAGAAAGAAAACGCTTGTTGTGTTTGCCGAGGATGTGTTACAACTTGATATTAGCAAAAATAAATCTTTGCGTCATGTGTTGTGCCGTGAATGCCGGTTATCTGAACTCGATGTGACACGCAATCACGGTTTGGAAGAACTGGACTGTTCAGAAAATCAGTTGAAATCCCTTGATGTAAGTCGGAATAAAAATCTTCAGGTATTGTTTTGTACTAAAAACAAATTGATAAACATAGATGTAAGCCATAATCTGCTGCTTGAAGAACTGGTTTGCTTTGATAATGATAATTTATCACTGGATGTAAGCGCAAATAAGAATTTGGAATTTCTTAGTTGTGGCGGGTTATTAAAAGAAATTGATCTTACCAACAATACAGAACTAAAGGAATTAATATGCCGATGTAAATTAACCAAACTTGATTTGAGTAAAAATAAGAAGTTGAAAAAACTACGGATTGATGGAAATAATTTATCAGCTAAAGAACTTAACTTTATTTTCAAAGCTCTTCCTACAGTAGATTATTATAAGGATCATACAGAAATTGATTTTTCCGATAATCCGGGCACTTCTGACTGTGACCGTTCTATTTTAGAAGAAAAAGGTTGGTTGTCACCTGATAGTAATATGTGAAATTAATAATATTTTCAATCACTAAATTCTTTTTATCATGGGATTAGTTGCCTTACTATCACCAGTCTGTTTTATTTGCCTTCTGGTTATCATACTTAATTTATTCACGAATACAACTACTAATAATAATCTGAAACTTGGTTGGAAACAACGGTTGTGGATAGTTCTAAATTTACTGATGTGGGCTTATGAACTATTTTTTACGATAGTAATTTGCGATGGTGTTGAAGGTTTGAATGTTCATTTCGGTAGCGGGTTAGGTGACTTGTTATATGTCTTCACACTTATGGGCATGGCTCTGCTGCATATTGTCTTGCTCGCTATTTTTACATACAATCATCTACATACCTTCTTTTTTGTAGTTCTTATGTGTATGCCTGTATTCCCTTTGATGTTGATGCACCTGAATGCAGCACGGGGAAATGAGGAGAACGGTTATATGATTTCAGGCAACCATGCCGGACTGTATTATAACAGTCAAGCCCAATATGAACAAAGGATGCGTGAACGGGAAGCGGAAGAGGCGAAAAAACCGAAGAAACCTGAATTTGCCACACAGTTCGAATCGTATTTGTATGATGCAGAACATGGGGAAGGAAAGGCACAGAATCATATAGGAAGGTGCTATGCACTGGGTGATGGCGTTGAACAAAATGATTCGTTGGCTATCAAGTGGTATCGTCTTGCAGCAGAGGGTGGATATGATATGGGGCAAAGAAATTTGGGGGTATGTTATTATAAGGGTTTGTGTGGTCTTGATGTTGATTATACAGAAGCCGTTAAATGGCTTCGCAAAGCGGCTGAACAAGGAAATGATGATGCCCAATATTTGATGGGGTGTTGTTATAAAGACGGTAAAGGTGTCGAGCAAAACGATGAAGAGGCTTTCCGGTGGCTTCGGCTTGCTGCACGGCAAGAACATGAGGGGGCACAGAAATTACTTCGAGAAAATAAACAAGTTTGGCAGTTGAGTAACAAATAATCGTATGGATAAGTGGATAGTTTACATATTACTGGCTGTATGTCTGCCAAGTTACGGACAAGCGAATGGAAATAAGCAGGTAAAACAAGGAACAGATTCTTTGCAAAATGATACTGTTATGCCCTATTCGGTGGATTCATTAGTACATACTTATATGGAAAGCGGACGTGTAAAATCCGAGAATGGCGATAAATTAGGGGCAATTGCGGAATATAACAAAGTTATTGAGATTGATTCAAATTACGCTGTTGCCTATTATAAACGGGGAAATCAAAATGCAGATTTGGGAAAAAATGAGGATGCGATTACAGATTACAACAAAGCAATTGAGATTAATCCGGATTATGCCTTTGCGTATTCTAATCGAGGAACTGTAAAAGCGGCATTAGGAGATCATACTGGAGCGATTACAGATTATAATAAGGCGATTGAAATTAAGCCTGATTTTGCTCTTGCTTATTCCAATAGAGGAAAGGCTAAAGCTGATTTAGGTAATAATATAGAGGCAATTATAGATTATGATAAGGCGATTGAAATTAATCCTAATTATGCTATTGCATATTCAGGCAGAGGAACTGTAAAAGCCGCACTAAATAACAACACTGGGGCAATTGCAGATTATGACAAAGCTATTGAAATTAATCCTAATTATGCTATTGCATATACCAACAGAGGAGTGGCAAAAGCCACACTAAATAACAACACTGGAGCGATTGCGGATTATGATAAAGCAATTGAAATTAATCCTAATTATCCTCTTGCATATACCAACAGAGGAAAGGCTAAAGCCGATTTAGATAATAATATTGGGGCAATTGCAGATTATGACAAAGCAATTGAAATTAATCCCAATTATGCTATTGCATATTACAATCGAGGCAATTTAAAATCAGATATGGGAGATTTCGAAGGTGCACTTGCAGATTATAACAAAACACTTAAAATCAAACCAGATCATATTGGTAGCTATATCAATCTTGGTGTACTAAAATATAAAATGGGAGATTACGAGGGAGAAATCGCTACTTATCGGTTGGCGATAAAAAACTGCTCTCCCGATGCGGATTTGTATAATAATCTGGGGCGTGCGCTGTATGACCTGAAACGGTTTAAGGAAGCTGCGGAAGCATACGGCGAAGGAATAAAGGCTTTTCCGAGTGACGGAAAGTTGTACTATGGTCGTGGGCTGGCACGTAACCAGTCGGGCGATAAGAACGGGGCTTGTGAGGACTGGCATAGAAGTAGTGAATTGGGATGCTTGCAGGCTAATGCGTTGTTGCCATTGTGCGGTGAGAAATAGTTGATAAATATAAATTTGCAAGATTATAGAAACGGATATTCCGCCAGCCATGTGTCTGGCCGGAATATCCGTTTTTCATTTATCATACGTTCTTAATCAAGTGCGAGAGTTCGGGATCAGCCTTGATACGCTCGATTTCGTCGGCGACAATCTGCTTGACCTCGTTCTTGATGCGGTAGTAGTTCGCATCAATCTGTTGCTGCATGGTGTCGTTGCCGTCCTTGTCGGTGAAGTCGATAATCTGCGGTATCTTCACGTAACGGGCGGTTTCCCGTTTGACCTGCTCGTTATCCACGACAATCTCGGCATGGAAAATCTTCTGCTCGATGCGCTCGTCGAAGTTATCGGCGACTGCACCGACAAACATACCCTGCGTTAAGTTGCTGATTTTGGAAGCCGGAATAAGGCTATCCATCTGGGTATTGATGGAAACGGAAGTCTCGTTGCGGTTGATGGTCATATTCTGCCGTTTCTGCAAGACCTTGCCGAAGCGTTCACTTAACGTTTTGGCAGTTTCGGCAACTACCTGACCAGCAAAGACATTGCCAACTGTATTGCAGATAACGGCACTCTCCTTGTCGCCGTAATCCCTTTTTAACTGGCTGAAATCCTGAAAGCCGAGCATGACGGCTACCTTGTTACTTCGGGCGGTGGCAATCAGGTTATCCAGCCCACGCATGTAGATGGTGGGTAACTCGTCAATGATAACGGCGGATTTGAGCCGTTTCTTCTTGTTTATCAGCTTGACAATGCGGGAGTTATACAGTCCCAACGCTGCGCCGTATATGCCCTGCCTGTCGGGATTGTTACCTACTACAAGCACTTTCGGTTCTTCGGGATTGTTGATGTCGAGCGTGAAATCATCGGCTGTCATTACCCAATAGAGAGCCGGGGAAATCATGCGGGAAAGCGGGATTTTGGCACTGGCTATCTGCCCCTGCAACTGCTCCACCGCCGAACTTTCCCAAGCGTCCATGAACGGGGAAAGATAGTTCTCCAGTTCGGGGTAACTTGTCAGGATGGGGAAAATATCGGCGTACTTCCGGTTCAGAAATTCTATCGCATGGGGGAAGGTGCAATACTTGCCGTTCTTGTAGATTTTCAAATACCATATGATACTGGCTAACAGAATAATAGGTGATTCAACAAAGAAGTCGCCCTGCTTGCTGATCCAAGTCCGATTGAGGTTGAGCATAATCGTGTAAGCACTTTCGTAAGCATCGGATATGTCCGTCATAAAGTCCGGGTGAATGGGGTTACAACGGTGGCTACCCGCCGGATCATCGAAATTTATCACGTAGAATTTCGGTTTGACCTTGTACCCGTCCAGATTGTTAATCAGATGGTTGTAAGCAATCTCGGAGAGGTCGGGATATTTGAAATCATACAAAAAGACGGAAAATCCTTTTTCGATAACCTGTTTAATGTATTGATTGATAATCGCATAGGATTTTCCGCTGCCCGGAGTTCCCAATACCATTGTCGCACGAAAAATATTAACAAGGTTAATCCATCCGTCATACGTCTTTCCCCTGAACCAGAAGCGGGTGCGGAGATTGACGGAATACTCGTTCTCCTTCAATTCAGTTTCCTGCATAAAGGATTCGTTCTCCAGATTGAACATATCTTCGAGTAGGTTGGTTTTGAGCAGGCGGGACATCCATAGTCCTGCCATGAGTAGAAAGATATATCCGGCTGTGAGGGTGGCGATGTAGAACACCGTGTTTGCCGACAAGGGCAAAGGGAGTGCCAAGAGCCACCAGTTGAAAAAGAACAATAACAAGCCCGTCACGCCGCAAAGGATTATCTTGCGCCAAGTGATTTTCTGCTCCTTCACGCCCTTTGTCCCCAAACAGGAAAGGGCGAGGAACAGCACGGCAAAGAGCTTCGTCCAAAAGATACTGGAAAACAGCCCGGCGGTGCGCTGGAAACCGAGCAGGATTCTATCGACCACGCCGATATTGATGCCCCACTCCTGAATAGATTGGAAACAGAACCAATAAATATTGATTACTACAAATAAAATGCTGATAGCACGCATGAACTCCATTACTTTGGCAAGTCCACGCAAATCATCTTCGTTTTGCATATTGATATACTTTTAAAATTGTAAATACTGTGGAAGGTTACTGCTGCCTGCCGTACCTGCGCCTTTTCTTCTTTTTCCGCTGCTGCGGTGCGGGCTGGTCGCCGGATGCGCCGCCCTGTACGGGTGCAAACAGGCTGAAAGCGTCCGCCACGTTTTGGGCGGTGTTGTCCTTGTGGTCGGGCTGGTATTCGGTATCATGCCCGTTCCATTCGGATGCGCCTGTATGCCCTTGCTGCTGTGCGGGACGTTCCACTCCGGCGGATTGCTGCGGCGGGTGAATACCGTCCTGTCCGGCGAAAAGGTCGTTGAATACATTGGCGGAAAACTCCTTACCCAGACGGGAACCGTTGAAAACGGTCTTGTCGGCATGGTTGATGAAGGTCGCCCCATAGATGCGCCCCGCATCGTTGGTGCGGAATACCACGCCGATACCCTGCCGCATGAGTTCACGCTCGAAAAGTGTCCGGTCACGCCCTGCGGTCTGCATGGCGGATGCTATGCGGGCGGCGGTATCGGTGGCAATGTCCTTGTGGCTCTTCATCCATGCGGCGGAAGAGAGCATACGCTTTTCCAGTGCGGCAATGCCCACTTCTTTACCAAAGACGGAAGACTTGAAGGGTTTGCCGACCTTGTTGCCGTCCTTGTCCGTCGCCGAATAGGACAAGCCGTGATACTCCCGTCCGCCATATTCCCCTTTGACTTCATCCACCGTTATGCCGTAAAGTGAAAGTACCGCACGGTATTCGCCCAATGTCCCGAAACGCCACTCACGGGCTATCGGTCGGATCACTCCCGCCAACTGCCCTTTGAGGTTGCCGCCCTCGTAATCGACGGGCGACAAGGGCAACCCTTCCTTCCACTCCTTTTTGGTAGCCGGGGTAAGGTCGAACTGCTGTTCCAATTCCCGGCAGACCTTCATCGAACGCTCGTGTTCGTAGCTGTCGGAAATCGCCCGCCCGGTTTCGTCCACACGGACGGAAACGATATGCAGGTGTTCCCGCCCGATGTCGTTGTGGCGGTAAACGATATAGGGCTGGTCGCCGAAGCCCATGCGCTGCATATACTGCTCCGCCAATTTTATGAACTGTTCCTCGGTCACGCAATCTTTCGGATCGGGATTGAGCGAGATGTGCAGGATGGGTTTCTCGGTCTTGCGGTTGGCGGTCAGGTAGTCCACGAACGAACGGGAAATATGCTCTATCGTATAAGGATTGTCGCCCGGCGGTTCGATAATCCGGTTGCCGAAAAGCACGTCCGCATGAAGTTCGTCCACCTTGATTTGGTTGTAGGCAAGCACCCCGTACAGGCTGCCGCCGTGTGAAATCTTGGCTATCATCTGACGGGGTATCTGGTTTGAAACTCTTCCGCCAGTGCGGAAATCTGTTTGCTAAGTTCCACCAGTTCGAGGGTGTGCTGTTCCAATTTGTAGAGGAAAGCGAGTGCCTTCTTCTCCGAGAAATTGGATTTGAGCGCACGCACGCATTGGTTGTAGTTCACGCCGATGCTGCGGAACTGGGAATGAAAAGAGGTCAGGCGCATGTAGAAATCCTGCGTGCCCTTATCCAGTTTGACGACCTTTATCTCCCTGCCGAAGAGTGCGGAAACGATAAATTCGGCACGGGTTGCCTTGCCGGATTCATCGAAAAGGGCAAGGAAACGGGCGTTGTCCCCGTCACTTAGACGGAACACGTAGCGGTGGCGCATCTTGTCGGTCTTGGGCTTTCGCCCGTGGTTGTTGGAATACTTCTTCTGACTATCCATAGTCCTATCAAATTTTAAGTGAAACATGGGTTGAAAACTGCCGTATGCTTACGGCTCTCCCCGCATAAGGAAAATCCAACTCCGGCGGATTTTGCACCAGCGGGGCAAGGTGGTGGTGTGGCACGGAAAGCGAAGCGAGTGCCGCAGCACACAACTTGCTAATTTCGGTTGAAATTAAAATCCGTCCTACCGGACAGATTGGAGATGCCCTTGTCTGTTGGTGACTGCCGGGGCAGTCCTTCGGGCGGTTACTGTTCTTGTTCATCTTCTCTGAATTTTGGTTCAACGCTGCAAAGTAACAGCCCTTTTTCCGTCCGGTCATTATGCCCGGATGCGACAAACCTACGGGTGGAAAGACAAGGTGCGACACGCTGATAATCAGACGGATAATCTACCGATATTTTGATATTCCTTTGCGCCGTGGAAGCGGTAAAACGGCTGTTCAACCGGATGGGAAAACGGATGCCCAAACGAGTGGATGATTGACTGGATGAACAGCCGGACGGATGATGATTTTGCCGGACGAACGGATGGACGAACGGCTAAACGGTTAGCCGGATGAATGGCTAAACAGCTAAACGGTTAAACGGCTAAACAGCCGGATGAACGGTCGGATGGTTAGACGAATGAATAAATGGCTGGCTGCACGGCTGACCGATTGAATGACCGATTGATTGAATGAACAGATAACCGATTGCTTAGGCAACCGAATGAATAACTAATTGATTGACGATATGGATAAACAGACTTTGAACGTGGCTTTCGCCACACAAAAGGGCGGTAGCGGGAAAACGGCTATCACGGTGCTGGTGGCGAGTTACCTGCACTACAACTGCGGGTGTCCGCTGGCGGTGATCGACTGCGACTTTCCGCAACACAGCCTGTATGAGATGCGGGAACGGGACAGCCGGGCGGTACTGGAAAACGAGTACCTGAAACGGATGGCATACGAGCAGATGCGTGAGCTGGGACGTGCCGCCTATCCGGTACAGAAGTGCCGGGTGGAACGTGCGCCGGACATGGCGGCGGAACTGGCGGGCAGTGGAAACTATGACCTGCTGTTCTTCGACCTGCCCGGTACGGTGAACTCGTCGGGCATATTGCGCACCATTGCGCAAATGGATTACATCTTCGCTCCGGTGAGTGCCGACCAAACGGTACTGGAAAGCACGCTCGCTTTCTTGGACGTGTTGCAGCGGATGATGTTAGGAAAGGAAACAAGCCGACTGAAAGGGCTTTACCTCTTCTGGAATCTGGTCGATAAACGGGAAAAGAGCGAACTGTACGGACGGTATGAAAAAGTAATCGCCGGAATGGGGCTGCCGATGCTCACTACCCAGATACCGGACACGAAACGCTTCCGCAAGGAACTGGATGCGGAAAACCGGACGGTGTTCCGCTCCACGCTGTTCGCTCCCGACAAGCGGATGGTTGCGGGCAGCGGAATCCCCGAACTGGCACATGAAATAATATCCATCCTCAAACTATCAGGCTATGAAGAAACAGCAAACAGATAAGCCCATCGACGAAGAACTGCTTATGCGGATGATGGCGGGGGAAACGGAAAAGCCGCAAGGCAACGGTGATGCGCCGGAAACAGAAGAAGAGGCGGAAGAACCGGAACAGGAAACAGAAAAAGGGGAAACTGCCGTGCCAATGGAAAACAGGGTTGCCGGGAAGGTGGCTGACGGGAAAGTGCCGGATGGAAAAACGGCTGACGGCAAGCGGCGCAAGGTGAAGCAGGCGGCGGACTATGACACGACCTTCCTCAAAGGGATGGATATACCCGCCCGTTACGGAAAGCCCGTGTATGTGCGGCGTGAATACCACGAACGGATCGCCAAAATCTCCATGATGCTGACAGGCGGCAAGGTGTCGCTATCCGCCTACATAGACAACGTGCTGGCGCAACACTTCGAGCAGTACCGGGAAGAAATCGAAGCGGCATACGCCGGAAAGATGGAAAAACTCTTCTAAAGCGGAAAGGAGAAAGGAACATGATATTGAAACTGATATTCTCCGTACTGCTGCTGTACTATCTCTGCGTGCTGTGGAAATATTACCGCACCGACATGGCTGGACTGCTGGGAAAAACGGATGCCGAAGAAAGGACGGACGAACCGGACGAAGAAGCGGAAAAGCCGGGCGAACCGTACACGGTTATCGGGAAAAGCACCTACCGGAAAAGACAAACCTACGAGCCGGAAGACAAGCGGGGACACACTGAAAATCAAGCGGATAAAACGGATAATTTCGTACCCGGAACGCCGGAAGGTACTCCGGAAAAGGCTGCGGGTAACGGCACGGAACAGGCGGAAGAATCCGCTGCGGACGAGGATGCGGACTACTCCGACATCGAGGTAGAACCGGAAGAGGACGAGCCGGAAGAAGAGGGATATGTACCCACGCCGGAAGAGTTGGAAGAGGAAGAAGAACTGGGGGCATACTATCCCGACAGCAACCCCGACTTTGCCACCGGGTACACTTTCGAGGACTTGAAGATGGTACACAAAGTTATCGCCACGGACGATGCGGACGAGCAGGAGAAACAGCAAGCCCGTGAGGTGCTGCCCGCCGTGATGGGATCGGACGTGTGGGACGAGATGCTGGATGAATTTGAAGGGGCACGGCAGCGTGTCGCCCGACTGATGAATAATAGTAATGTTTAATTTAATCTTAAAAGACAATGACAAAAAAGAGATTCTTTTTAATGGCAGCCTGTGTAATGGCTGCCGCTGGTGCGATGGCACAAGGTAACGGACAAGCGGGTATCACGGAAGCCACGCAGATGGTGACTTCGTATTTCGATCCCGGCACGAAATTGATTTATGCCATCGGTGCGGTGGTGGGATTGATTGGTGGGGTAAAGGTGTACGGGAAGTTCAGCAGCGGTGATCCCGATACGTCGAAGACGGCGGCGAGCTGGTTCGGAGCCTGTATTTTCCTGATTGTCGCCGCTACTATCCTGCGCTCTTTCTTCCTGTAAACAAGCGGGTTATGAACTTTGAAATTAACAAGGGGATTGGCAGGAACGTGGAGTTCAAGGGCTTGGAAAGCCAGTATCTTTTCGTGTTCGCCGCCGGGTTGCTTGCCGTGTTCGTGGTGTTCGTTATCCTGTACATGACGGGCGTGAACCAGTGGGTATGTATCGGCTTCGGTGTGACTGCGGCTACGCTGCTGGTATGGCTGACGTTCCGGCTCAATGCCAAATACGGCACGCACGGGCTGATGAAAGCTGCCGCCCGCAAACGGCATCCGAGGTATGTATTGAACCGCCTGAAAATTCCCCGATTATTTACCAAAAACAAGAAAGAATGAGAAATGTAATGAAAGCGGCAACGCTGGAAAGCAAGTTTCCGCTGCTTGCCGTGGAGAACGGTTGCATCGTGTCAAAAGATGCGGACGTGACGGTAGCCTTCAAGGTGGAACTGCCGGAACTGTTCACCGTTACCAGTAACGAGTACGAGGCGATACATTCGGCATGGCACAAGGCGGTGAAGGTATTGCCGGACTTCTCTATCGTGCATAAACAGGACTTCTTCATCGAAGAGAAGTACCAGCCGGAGATTGACAAGGACGAACTTAGTTTTCTAAGCCGGAGCTTTGAGAGGCACTTTAACGAACGCCCGTTCCTGAATCACTTCTGCTACCTGTTCCTTACCAAGACCACGAAGATGCGCAGCCGTCAGGAGAGCACGTTCAGCACGCTGTGCAAAGGCAAGATTATCCCGAAGGAGATCGAGGACAAGGAAACGGTAACGAAGTTCCTCGAAGCGGTCGGACAGTTCGAGCGGATCATGAACGACAGCGGGTTTATCACGCTCCGCCGCCTGCGGGCGGACGAGATTGTCGGGACGGAAACGACGGCGGGCATTGTGGAGAAATATTTCGCCCTTTCGCAAAACGATACCACTGTTCTAAAGGATATTTCGCTGAACCCCGAAGAGATGCGGATAGGCGACGACTTTCTCTGCCTGCATACCCTTTCGGACGTAGAGGATCTGCCGGGTAACGTGGGTACGGATAGCCGCTATGAACGGTTATCCACCGACCGGAGCGATTGCCGTTTGTCGTTCGCCGCCCCGGTGGGCGTGCTGCTGACGTGTAACCATTGTTACAACCAGTACATCTTTATTGACGACCATGCGGAGAACCTGAAACGGTTCGAGCAGACCGCAAGGAATATGCAGTCGCTATCCCGTTACTCCCGTTCCAACCAGATCAACAAGGCTTGGATAGAGGAATACCTGAACGAAGCGCACAGCAAGGGGCTGGTTTCGGTACGCTGCCACTGTAACGTGATGGCATGGTCGGACAACCGGGAAGAACTGAAACACATCAAGAATGACGTGGGCAGCCAGCTCGCCCTTATGGAGTGCAAGCCACGGTATAACACCGTGGACGTGCCTACGCTTTTTTGGGCGGGCATACCGGGAAACGAGGGGGATTTTCCTTTCGAGGAAAGTTTCTACACATTCATCCCGCAAGCCCTGTGCTTCTTCACGGAAGAAACGAATTACAAGAGTTCGCTCTCGCCCTTCGGTATCAAGATGGTGGATCGGGTGACGGGCAGACCGCTGCATCTGGATATTTCGGACTTGCCGATGAAGAAGGGGGTGATTACCAATCGCAACAAGTTCGTCTTGGGGCCGAGTGGTAGCGGGAAATCGTTCTTTATGAACCATTTAGTCAGGCAATATTACGAACAGAACAGCCATATCGTACTGGTCGATACGGGAAACTCGTATCAAGGTCTGTGCGAAATGATACACCGGAAAACAAAGGGGGCTGACGGGATTTATTACACGTACTCGGAAGAGAAGCCGATCAGTTTCAATCCTTTCTTTACAGACGATTACAAGTTCAACGTGGAGAAAAAGGACAGCATAAAAACGCTGTTGCTCACCCTTTGGAAGAGCGAGGACGACAAGATCACGAAAACGGAAAGCGGCGAGTTGGGAAGTGCGGTATCGGCGTATATCAAGAAGATACAGCAAGACCGCAGTATCGTGCCGTGCTTCGATACCTTCTACGAGTATATGCTGAATGATTACCGGGCGGAACTGGAGAAAAGGGACATCAAGGTAAGCCGGGAAGATTTCAATATTGACAACTTCCTGACTACGCTACGGCAGTATTACAAGGGCGGACGCTTCGACTTCCTGCTGAACTCCCGTGAGAATATCGACCTGCTGCACAAACGGTTCATAGTATTTGAAATTGACAGTATAAAGGATAATGCCGAACTTTTCCCGGTGGTGGTAATCATCATCATGGAAGCCTTTATCAACAAGATGCGGCGGTTGAAAGGGATTCGCAAGCTCCTGATTGTGGAAGAAGCGTGGAAGGCACTTACCACGGAGAATATGGCAAATTATTTAAAATATATGTACAAAACGGTCAGGAAGTATTTCGGTGAGGCGATTGTCGTCACGCAGGAAGTCGATGATATAATCTCGTCCCCCGTGGTGAAGGAAAGTATCATCAATAACTCGGACTGCAAAATCCTTTTAGACCAGAAAAAGTACATGAACAAGTTTGACGGCATACAGGCGATGCTCGGACTGACGGAGAAGGAGAAAGCGCAGATACTATCCATCAACCTTGCCAACCATCCCGGACGAAAATACAAAGAGGTCTGGATCGGACTGAACGGGGTGCAGTCGGCGGTGTATGCAACGGAAGTTTCGCCCGCCGAATACCTGACATACACCACCGAAGAGAGCGAGAAAACGGAAGTGTTCAACCTTGCGGAAGAATTGGGCGGCGACTTGGAGCTTGCCATCAGACGGCTGGCTAATCGGCTGAACGGTTGAACAGCCGGACGGTTGGCTAAACGATCAAACGTTTGGCTGGCTGAATGACTAAACGGCTAAACGTACAAACGGCTGTATGATTGGCTGTATGAATGAATAATCAATTAAAAAAACGAAATCAGTATGAAACGATTGAATTTAATCCTGCTGCTGTCGGCGGTGACGGTGGCATTGGCGTTCGTCATTTCCTGCAAGGAGACGAACACCGGACGGCTGGAAAAGATGCGGGGCGACTGGGTAAGCACGGGCAATAAGCCGCCCTTCACCCTTTCGGAAGAGAACGGGCAATACCGGGTAACGGTGATAAAGAAAAGCCATGCGGGAAGTACCCGGACGGAAACGTATCTGATACGGGAAACGGACGGCTACCTCTTTATCGAAACGGGGCTGGCGGTAATGCTGACCTACGACAAGGAGAAAGACCGCATACACCTGTCGCCCGGCGGGGAATATAAACGGAGTAACCATCAATTAAACAAGTAAGAACATGAAACAGATAAAAGCAATAGTCATGGGGTTGGCGTGCCTGCTGGCAGCGGGTACGGCTAACGCACAGTGGGTCGTGAGCGATCCGGGGAACTTGGCGCAAGGGATTATCAATACCGTCAAACAGATTGCGCAGACCTCTACAACGGCGAAAAATACATTGGACGGTTTTAAAGAAACCGCCAAAGTGTTTGAGCAAGGTAAAAAATATTATGATGCGCTAAAGGATGTACACGACGTGATAAAGGGCGGCGTGAAGGTGAAGAAGAGCATCGAGATGGTGGCGGATATTTCGGAAATCTATGTGCGGAACTATCAGAAGATGTTAGGCGATCCGAACTATACGCCGGATGAATTGAGTACTATCTCCTTCGGGTACGCAAAGTTGCTAAGCGAGAGTGCGGACATATTGCAGGATTTGAAAAACGTGGTGAATATCACCGGAATGTCGCTATCGGATGCGGAGCGGCTGGCAATCATCGACCAGAGCTATAAGCGGTTACTGGAATACCGTAATCTGGTGCAGTACTACACGAACAAAAATATCTCGGTGAGTTACCTGCGGGCGAAAAAGAAAAAGGACACCGACCGGGTGATGGCACTGTACGGCTCGGCGGACGAACGCTATTGGTGAGAACGGATTCCTATACATATATATAAATAAGGTAAGATGATGTTATTATCAATAGACTTTGAAAACCTGCATCAGATATTGCACACGCTGTATCAGGAAATGATGCCGCTATGCTCGAATTTGACGGGCGTAGCCAAAGGGATAGCCGGGTTGGGTGCGCTGTTCTATGTTGCCGCCAAAGTGTGGCAAGCCCTTGCCCGTGCCGAACCTATCGACGTGTACCCGCTGCTGCGTCCCTTCGTCATCGGGCTGTGTATCATGTTCTTCCCGACCTTCGTACTGGGTACGATTAACACGGTTCTCTCCCCCGTGGTGAAAGGCTGCCACGGGATGCTGGAAACACAGACCTTCGACATGAACAAGTACCGGGAACAGAAGGACAAGCTGGAATATGAGGCGAACAAGCGGAATCCGGAAACGGCGTACCTTGTGGATAAGGAAGAGTTCGACAAGAAACTGGATGAACTCGGATGGTCGGCGGGCGACCTGATTACGATGGGCGGGATGTACATAGACCGGGCGGAATACCGGATGAAACAGAATATACGCAGGTGGTTTCAGGAACTCTTGGAACTGTTGTTCCAGTCCGCCGGGCTGGTGATAGACACGATACGGACGTTCTTTCTGATCGTCCTCTCCATCTTAGGGCCTATCGCCTTTGCGATAAGCGTCTATGATGGATTCCAAAGCACCCTGACGCAGTGGATCACCCGGTATATCTCCGTCTATATGTGGCTGCCCGTGAGCGACCTGTTCAGCTCGGTGCTGGCAAGGATTCAGGTGTTGATGCTCACCAAGGACATAGAGGCGATGAGCGATCCCACCTTTATACCGGACAGCAGTAATACGGTGTACATGGTATTCCTGATTATCGGGATATTCGGGTACTTCACGATACCGACCGTTGCGAACTGGATCATCATGGCGGGCGGCGTAAGCGGCGCGAACCGTGCGATGAACACGACTGCCTCCAAAGCGGGGAATGTTGCCGCTGCCGGGGCGGGTGCTGCCGTGGGGAATGTTGCCGGAAAACTTATCAAGTAACTAAAAAATCAAGAAAGGAAATGGAATTTAAAAGTTTGAAGAATATCGAAACGAGTTTCAGGCAGATACGTCTGTTTGCGCTGGTGTTCATCTGCCTGTGTGCGGTGGTGACGGGCTTTGCGCTCTGGAAGTCGTACAGCTTTGCCGAAGCGCAACGGCAGAAGATTTATGTGCTGGATAACGGGAAGTCGCTGATGCTGGCACTCTCGCAGGACGTGCAGCAGAACCGCCCGGTGGAAGCACGGGAACACGTGCGCAGGTTTCACGAGCTGTTTTTCACGCTCTCGCCGGACAAGTCGGCTATCGAGGGCAATATCAAACGCTCGCTGATGCTGGCGGACAAGAGCGCATTTAACTACTACAAAGACCTCTCGGAAAAGGGGTATTATAACCGGGTGATTTCGGGGAACATCAACCAGATGGTACAGATTGACAGCGTGCGGTGTGACTTTGACAAGTACCCGTACAACGTGCGGACGTTCGCCCGCCAGATCATCCTACGGGAAAGCTCGGTGACGGAAAGAAGCCTTGTCACCCGCTGCCGGTTGTTGGATGCCGTCAGGAGTGACAACAACCCGCAGGGGTTCATCATCGAGGGCTTCGAGATTACCGAGAACAAGGACTTGCAAACCATCAAACGCTAACGGCATGGTCGGAAAATTTATGGCGAAGGTCATTGCTGAAATACAGGACTGGGCGGACGTAAAGCTCCGCCGCCTGTGCGGGCGTATCACGCCGGATCAGCGGGTGGTGGTTATCCTTGTGATGTTCGTGGTGTTCGGCGGGTTGTCGGTGTACATGACCGTCGCAGCCATTTACAACATCGGCAAAAGTGACGGTCGGGAACTGGGAATAGAGCATATCGATCCCATCCGGCTAAAGAATGACAGTATAATCAATCCTTTTAACAACCAGTAAATCATGGAAGAACAGAATCAGGAAAAAGAAACGGTAACGCAGCACGTAACGGTGACGGATGCCGCAGCCCCGGACACGGGGAAAGGGGACAAAGGGAAAAAAGGCGGCGGAAAGGACAAGAAAGCCGCCAGAGAACTGACGCCGAAACAGATGCAGCAGCGGAAAAAGCTGTTGGTGTACCCGTTGATGGGGTTGCTGTTTTTGGGTAGTATGTGGCTGATCTTCGCACCTTCGGACAAGAAGGACGAAGGCGGGGAAACGGTCGGAGCGTTCAACGCCGATATTCCACTGCCGGAGAATGACGGGATTATCGGTGACAAGCGGAAAGCCTACGAGCAGGCGCAGGTAGAAAAGAAACAGGCGGACAAGGTGCGCTCGTTGCAGGACTTCGCTTTTGCGGCTGACAACGGAACGGACGAGGTGGAAATGGAACTGCCGGACAGCGAGCCGGAACGGGAGCCGTTCAGGGATTATTCGGGTTCTACACGGGGAAAGGGTGTGAACTCTTCGGCGGTTGCCTACCGGGACATCAACCGACAACTCGGCACGTTCTACGAAACGCCGAAGGTGGATGCCGAAAAGGAAGAACTGAAACGTCAGGTGGAAGAACTGACCGCCCGGCTGGATGCGCAGCAGGGACAGGCGGGCGGCATAGACGAGCAGGTCGCCCTGATGGAAAAGAGTTACGAGCTTGCCGCCAAGTACATGGGGCAGAACGGGCAGGCAGGACAAAGCGGCGCAATCGTGCAAGTTCCCGTTACCGGACAGAGTACCGGGCAAGGGACGGGAAAGCCCGCCATTGCGGTACAGGCGGCACGGCAACAAACGGTGTCGGGGCTGCAACAGCCGATGAGCGATGCGGAGTTCATGCGGGCGTACAGCCAGCCGAGAAACTACGGGTTCAATACGGCGGTCGGCAGCGGGTACGCTATGGGAAAGAATACGATACGGGCGTGCATCCACCAAGACCAGACGATTATGGACGGACAGACGGTGAAGCTCCGGCTGCTCGAACCGCTGCAAGCGGGAAACCTTGTGATTCCGCAGAATACCCTTGTTTCGGGTACGGGAAAGGTACAGGGGGAACGGTTGGATATTGTGGTGTCGTCCATCGAATACCGGGGGAACTTGCTGCCCGTGGAACTGGCGGTGTATGACAGTGACGGGCAGAAAGGCTTGTCCGTTCCTTCGTCGCTGGAACAGGAAGCGGCAAAGGAAGCCCTTGCGAATATCGGCGGCGGACTGGGGACAAGCATTTCGTTCGCGCAGAGTGCCGGACAGCAGATCGCTATGGACTTGACAAGGGGTGTGATGCAGGGCGGCAGCCAGTATCTTGCGAAGAAGTTCCGGACGGTGAAGGTGCATCTGAAAGCGGGATATGAATTGATGCTTTATGCCAAAGAGTAGTACTTTTTCTTTTGTCTTGATACAAAAGAAAAAGATACCAAAAAGAAAAAATTAAGACTGCATTTTCTACGCTACTCTCTTCCTGCGTTTCGCTAAAGAAAAAGAACTCGCTACGCTCAAACAGCTTTTTCTTTTTGACGCTACACTACGGTCGTTCGCTTCACGCTGCGAAAATGAGGTCGGGATGCCATGCGGATTGGATGCTATGCAGGCTTGGAATGTGAAAATAACAATGATTAAAAAGAAAAGACAATGAAAAAGATTTTGGGATTGGTTGCCCTCGTTATGGGCGCAGTAATGTGTGTGAACGCACAAGTGAATGACACGGTACGGACGGTTGCCGGAAACGACCTGTATCAAGGGATCACGCAAAAGTTACCGTATCGGCAGATGGTTACTCCGTTCGGGGTACAGGTGACGTTTGCCAAGACAGTGCATATTATATTCCCGTCAGCGGTGAAGTACGTGGACTTGGGTAGTAACTGGATTATTGCCGGAAAAGCGGACGGGGCGGAGAACGTAATCCGGGTGAAGGCTACGACCGAAGGGTTTCCGGGGGAAACGAATTTCTCGGTGATTTGTGAGGATGGTAGTTTTTACAGTTTCAACGCCAAATATGCGCATGAGCCGGAAATGCTGAACATCGAAATGAAGGACTTTTTAGAGAATGAGGACACAACAGACTTTTCGCATACCCGCATGAATATCTATTTCCGTGAACTGGGCAACGAAAGCCCGTTGCTGGTGAAGCTGATTATGCAGAGCATCTATAAGGCGGACAAGCGGGAAATCAAGCATCTGGGTTGTAAACGCTTCGGGGTGCAATTCCTTTTGAAATCCATCCACTCGCATAACGGGCTGTTCTATTTCCACACGGAAACGAGGAACAGGTCGAACGTGGCTTTCAACACGGACTTTATCAAGTTCAAGATTGTGGATAAGAAAGTGCCGAAGCGCACCGCCATTCAGGAACGGGCGATAGATCCGGTACGCAGCTATAACGAGGTACTGGTAACGAACGGGAAAAGCAATGTGCGCACGGTGTACGTCGTTCCGCAATTCACCATACCGGACGATAAGATTCTGGTGATTGAACTGTTCGAGAAGAACGGCGGCAGGCATCAGACGATACGGGTGGAGAACACCGACCTTGTGGCGGCAAAAGTGATTAACGAACTGAAAATCAAATAAAGGATATGAAAAAGGTATTGTTGATTATCATGCTCTTCGGGGTGTGCCTGCATTTTAACCAGGCACACGCCCAAAGATGCCTGCCCGGAATGAGGGGAATACAGTTCACGGGCGGACTTTCGGACGATCTGCGCTGGAAAAACGGTAACGGTTTCGGTTACCATGCCGGGATAGCGGTAAGCACTTACATGAAGAACGCCCATCATTGGGTGGTCGGTGCGGAGTATCTGGAAAAGCGGTATGACTACCGGGGCTGCCTTTATCCGGTCAGCCAGTTTACGGGGGAAGGCGGGTATTACCTGAACTTCCTTTCGGACAGGAAGAAGACATTTTTTGCGGCACTGGGATTGTCCGCCCTTGCCGGATATGAAACGGTGAACTGGGGCGAACAGATGATGCCGGACGGTTCACGGCTGACTGATGGGGATAATTTTATTTACGGGGGTGCACTGACGCTGGAATTGTCCGCATACCTGACGGATAAGATTGTCTTGCTGGTAAACGGACGGCAAAGGATGCTGTTCGGGGGTGATTGTGGAAAATTCCACTCGCAGGTCGGCGTGGGAATTAGGTTTATGATTCGATGACTACTATAATAAATAATGTATATGAAGAAGATAATTTATCAAATGCTCGTGGGTTGCTACATAGTGGCCGCCCTCGTGCTTGTGTGTGCCTGTAATAGCCAGTTGGATATTCAGACGAGATACCCGTTCACGGTGGAGATGATGCCCGTCCCGAAAAAACAGAAGGTGAACGAAACGGCGGAAATCCGCTGTGAACTCAAACGGGATGGACGTTGGGAAGATACGGAGTACACGATACGCTGGTTCCTGTATGACGGGAAAGGCACGCTTAAACTGGATGATGGCACGGTGCTGTTGCCGAATGACCGCTACCCGCTGGAGAAAGAAATGTTCCGGCTGTATTTTACTTCGCAGTCGGACGATCAGAGCAGTTTGAAGGTGTGGGTGGAAGATTCGTTCGGGCAGACGGTGGAACTGGAGCTAAGTTTCAATAATGACAATTCGGAAGAATGACTAAAAAGGTAAACAATGAGAGAGAATACAGTTCCGGGGGTGTATCTTCTTAATATAGATATGGGGTGCGAACAGGCGAAAGAGGAATTTAAACGGATGGGATTTACAGACGGGGAAAAGCAGGACTTTCAAGGGTTTACTCCGCAAGCCTTGTCCGTAACTCCGCTTTGGCTGGTTTGGCACGGGACGATACACAACGGCAATATGTTGCTGAAAAGTGATGAAGAACTGATACCGCTGGGTATCAGTTCAAAAACAGAGCTTCCTATCCGCAGGTTGAGTGAAATAGTCCGGGAATATAGCCATAGAGCGGGAAGGTATCAGGACGAAACGGAGAACGGGGATTATTCTCTGGAAAGATTGTGCCGATTTGAACGCACGAGTGAGAAGTGCATGACTGCCGTCCGGCAAGACGGCTGGGAACTGGCACACGTGCCGGAAGAGGTGAAAACGCCGGAAATGTGCCGTCTTGCACTTGATAACAGTGCAGATTTGGCTTATGAAAACTTGGAACTGTTGCACTATGTGCCGTTCCCGGATATTTGTCTGGAATATATCAAGGCGAATAACGGGTGCGGCGATGTTGAACTGCCGGAAGTATTGAGTGCCCTTGCACCGGGAGTTATTGACAGCCGGATAGCGGACTATGCCATCGAACAGGACGGACGGTGTTTGGGTGTGCTGCCTGCCCATCTGCAAACCGTGGAACGGGCTGAAAAGGCGGTAAAGGAAGCAGGTACGGAAGCCCTTGCGGGCGAAAAAGTACGTGCGGAACTGAAAACGGAAGGGTTGTACCGGAAATGTGCGGAACATAGCTGGATGTCATTCGCCCTGCTTCCGAAAGCGGAGCGTTCACCGGAAATCTGCCTGCTGGCAGCAAAACTCTATCCCCAAGAAACAGCCAAACGTCCGGACTTGATACCGGAAAGCGTGAAAAACGGGTGCAACGTGTATTCGCTCTGCAAAATGATGGAAGCACGGACAGGGGAAAAGTTCACATACCAACAGATGACGGACTTCTACAACGGGAAGCCGCTGAACGTGCGCCGGATGGAAATGCCGGACGGGGTACAGAAAGACAAGGCGGTGAAGTTCGACAAGGAGAAACAGGAGTTTTCTTTCTCGGCTATCCGGCAGGAACGGAAAAGAGGATTGCGGATGTGATATGAGCCGACAATACAAAATAGTGAGAAAGCATCCTTCGGGATGCTTTTTTGTATGGGTAACAATGAAAAATACAGTAAATACTGTGTTTTATAAAAATCTTATCTTATATTTGGCAAAAGATGCCAGATGAAGCCGTTAAATATCCTAATATGGTCGATTACCGAAAAAGAACGGACTGAAAACGAAAAGGGAGTTTAGGGGTGGCGGAGTATCTTTGGTACTATCAATGAAAAGGAAATAATAAAATACAGGATTATGAATATTAAAACATTTTTAATTATGCCTATAAGGGCATTTGCGACTTATGGCAATACACAAGTGAAAATAAAGAGTTTGTCACCTATATTCAAGCGACAACTTGCAGTAATGGTCTTTTTAATTATCAGCATACTGCCGATAACTGCACAAGAAACCAATCAGACCTCAAAAGAAAAGCAAAAAGTGGAATCTTCACGGCTGCCCTTTATGATGTCATTTTCGATTGGTTCAAATTTCAATACCGGGGGAAGTGATTATGCTGAATGGTTTGGCTCACGGGCGGATGTTGCCACGCAGTTTGACTGGCGAATGAATGTTCCGTTGTTCCGTCATTGGTGTGCATATTTAGATTTGGGTGTCAGCTTTTTCAACATACAAACAGACAATTCGGGTGAAAATATTGCAGGTGCAGTCATCGACAAGCTATTCCCCGGACTAAGCAAGATAAAACCATCACTTAGCACAGGAATCACTTACGTTGTAGAAAAAAGGAAATGGCAGATCATGCCGAGAGCCGGAATAGGCTGGACGAGTGCAGGCAATTCAAATAAGACGAAAAGTGCTGACGGAAAGGTTTATCAACTCGAAATAAACAGGTCACCCATGTTCTTTAACACCGGGGCTTCCATAGGTTACCGCACATCAAATTTATGTAGTTTCATCCTTGATATTAACTACCGTTGCCCTTTGCAATCCTGCAAAGCGACCTATACAACTACCTTGCAAGATTTACCCCCTGTAACAGAAGTCATGAAATCCCGTTCATGGGCAAACGATTTGAGCGTTTCACTTGGTATTCAGTTGCAATTAGGGAAGAATAATAAGAACAAAATCAAACTAAAATGAAAATAATCTTGCATATTCTTCTTTATCTACTGACTTTTTTCGCTTACCTTGGAGCGGTGGGATGGGCTATTGAGCAAGGTTCTGCAAAAATGTCAGGTGATGCGATGAGTCAAGGCATGAAGCAAGCTTTCAGCACATTATTTTATACAGTTTTGGTTATTGTGGCGGTTTATGTGGTTAGCGTGCTGATTGCAAAGTTCCTTTTGAAAGGAAGCATTTTACTATCGGCTTGTATCAATGCCGGGCTGATACTACTGTGGGTAGCCATCTTTGTTTTTGCCAGCTTGAATAAAAAAGTACGACCTATCTCTGATTATCTGTTAGTGGAAATAAATAGTCCTCGCCTTTATCCTGTTACCGTTAGTGACTGCAAAATAACTCTATCAAACGGTGAGGCATACAGGTTTGGCAGAAAGGGGCATAAAATGATAGCGGTAGAAGGTGACGCATGGGGAAAAGAGGGCGAAATAACATATATTCCAGGCGATTCGCTTCCCGCACATATTGATATAAGTTATTTGTCTTATGTGGAAGATAAAGTATATCATGTAGAAGCTGATTTACCCGTAGAAAAATTAAATAAGTTGTATCATCAGGGATGGTTGAATGGATGGAATGAAGAGCAGCATTATGACGGCTTGGTCATTGGGTGTGCTCCATTCGGAATTGTTAAAATATGGCTGCGCAGTGATATACATGGGGGACGGCGTACTGAGCTATGTTCATTCAAGGGAAAAGAAGATTGGGAAGCTCTGTTGGGATACAAGATGGATTGTAATGGTATACATTATAAATGTGATAAGGAAAGAGTTCGGAATAAGGTCTGGGAAAATCAGGAAACGAACGGACTGCCGGACACACTCTTTTTTGATAACAGCCATATCCGGTATAATTACCGTATCGTGGTTGAAACGGAATCGCCGGATGATAAGTTGCATAATATGGAGTTGGTTCTCTGTAATGGAGAATATGATAATACGTCCCAAAGTAAAACTCCCGATTGTGATTATAAGATGCAAGTCTGCCCTAAATATATTCGGCTGGAATGGCGGTACAGAAGGAAAAATACCTGCTTGGATTTTAACCCCAAAGAGATTGTCGAGTTTTTCAATTCGTCTTTCGGTGATGATTGTTCACAACCGGGCGACTTGGTGATACGATTGGATGAATATGGCAATCTAAAAAAAATAAGCCTGAAAATCGGGAAGAACGTATATCGCTATGATAAGGAAGCAGAAAAAGAACAATAAAAATGATATAGGATAAGGGGAAACAGGACTTTTCTTTCTCGACTATCCGGCAGAAAGAACGGAAAAGAGGATTGCGGATGTGGTGGCTGGATGAATGGCAATAACAAAAATTAGCTTGTCAGAAAATAATCTAACAGGCTATTTTTGTACACAACTGATTTTCTCGGTAATAAATAACCAGTTTATAAAATTGAATGAGTAATTTTGCGTAATTTAAAATATTAGTATAAATGAGTTTAGAGAATATTGCTGAAATATGTATTGCTATAGATACTGCTATTCTTGGTATCGCTTATCCTATTATAATTGATAAGATTTCCAATATTGGAGATAAATATTCTTCGGATTATTTATCAAATGTATTCAATACAGAATTCCCGCAAAATGAAATTAATTTGGGAAGTAAGAAGGTATCAACTTTTCAATTTATGCTATATTTGAATATCCTAATTTTAGTCTTTTTGGTTTTCAGAATGGAACCACTGTTCGGCTGGGATAATTGGATTATTAATAATTCTGCGGATATATTGGTGTTACTATCGACTTCTTGTTTGACTACTATCTTTTTTATATGGTTAAATAAGGTGTTGTTATTTAACGGAAAAGCTACTACTATCTTAAAACATATAATTAATAAATATTCAAATACAGATAAAGATTCAGAGGTAAATTTATATTGTTTGAAAGCCATAAACGATTTTACTTATTATACAATAGAAAAACAAGATGAACATTTACAAGAAACCTTATTGAATTTTTATCACGAGTTATTTACTGCTATTCGCAAAGAACATGATAAAACACAAGATTTAGTTTATCCTATTGATTTATATACAATGATATATAAATTAAATAGGGATTTAAGTAACAAACAAAATCCTAAACTTTTAGCTATTGAGCATCGTGCTGTTAGTGGAATATGGTTATTAGGAGATGATTTTGAACAAATTAAAATATCAGAGGCTACATACACTCAACTATGGTTGAATATTTATAACATATATACAAACCCTCGATTAGTCAAACTGTTTTGGGCTAACTCTTTTCAATATTTTACTTATAAACTGGAAAAAATAGATCCGATATATAATACTGATTGGCAAATAACCAACACTAAAGAAAGAGAGGAAAGAGAAAAGGAAAGAGACCGTTTTTTAGAATTTCATTATGCTTTAGGTGGACTTTTATTGTATGGGAAACAGTATAATACTTTAAAATATATTCTTACATATTCACAAAGTATGCCTGCTTCATACCCGCTGTTACCTCAAACAATGACTGAGGTTTTTAGGTGGTTTCAAATATTCTATGATGATTTAAGGAATAATCCACCTATGGATATGAAATATTATTTCCCAGAACTTGATAACTTGGGAATAAGACGTCAAGTGAATAGTTGGATATGTAAATATGTAGTAATTTTGTTTATACGACAGTTTTCACTCAATAAAAGTTATACTTATCAAGATTTCACTTCACTACCTCGTTTCTCTGATAAGATATATGAATTATTACAATTAAAAGAGTTGCTGCCTACGTTTGAACATTACTTCTTGGAAATAACATATAATTCAGAGTTGTTAGAGCAATTAGGTTATAGAGAATTAATAAAAAAGGAATCGGTTTATAAATTCATAGAGGGACTGACTAATACTATTGATTTAGAAATTAACAAATTAAAGAAAAATACTCCTTTGTCAAAAGATAAGATAAAGATATTCAACGATACGACTAATAAAATTGTAAGCAATGCGTTTAAAGAATATGACAAAATATTTATTAATGAAGAAGATAAAGAAATAGATAATGAGATAAAAACTGCAATATCTGGTTCACAAATACTTTTTGAAAAGTCAGCTTTTGTAGATAATGATATACCACATTTGAATTATGATTCTGTTTTTGCTGGTCATTTGGCAAGAGAAGTGATAAAACGCTATATTCCTAATTCATTTATTATGGCAAGAACAAGAAGCTATCTTTTAAATTCAAATAACATAGTAAAAGGTATAGAAAGGAGTATGAACAGTATAAATATTGATGATATAATTATAATCGCAATTAATATAGATATTCCAATAGACAATCTATTAAAAGAGAATTTTGAAACATATTATTGCAAATTACATTCTACATCTAATATTAGAAATGTGTTGTTCGTTTTGAAAAAAAGCTATTTGCCTTATATAAGCTATAAAAAACCTAATTTAGAGGATATAAAGAAAGAACATCTACAATTAATAAATGAAAATATAAATTTGTACACTTCTATAATTGATTTGAGTTTGCCAGAAAATAAGTCTTTAAAAGATGAATGGGAAATTAGTGATGATGAAACTAAGGTACAAGTAACGATAGCTTTTCATGCTATAATTCATTGGAAAAAAGAGCGTGAAATTATTCAGTTCAATATTAGTTCACAGTATAAAGAACAAGGAGTAGAAAACGAGGTGAACGATATAATTGCACTTAAATAAAGTTGGTTCTTTGCTACTTTGCTTTCCCGTCACAGCGTCACGAAGAAAGTAGTGGAAAAATCCGGTTGAAAAAGTGGTTTCTTTGCTTCTTGTCTTTTCCGCTACGGCTCACGAAAGAAAGAAGTCCGGCAAAATATCCGGTAAAGAACAAAGGGCGGTAAAAAAAGAAGTCCGGGCGGATCGCTACCCGTCCCGAACTTCCGGCGATGAAACAAAAGAGTAGAAAGAAAGTGGCGGGCGGATTTCTCCGCCCTTGCTTTCTGTTTGGTTAGGCTGCAATCCCTTCGGGTTGCGGTTGTTCTTCGGCTTGGGTGATTTCATGCCCTTTTGCCTTCGTCTTTTCCTGTACCAAAAGAACGGCTTTGCGTTCCTCGATGCGCTGGTGTCGTTTCTCGTACACTTCGTTATATCCGCTTTCGATGGCTGAAAGTTCTTCGGGCATGTGCTTACGGGCGAAGTCGAGCAAAAGGGATGCTTCGGTATTGTTGCCGTATGCGCTTCGGAAATTGGCTATCAGATAATCCCTGCGGATAATGGTCTTTATCCTGACGGTGAGATTTTCCACGATATTCATTTTGTCCTCGTTCGTGAGGTAGTGTTTCCCTTCTTCGGTGATACCCACGGCTGCAAAATGTTCGCTCCGCAAATTGGAGAGCATGAAGAAATAAAGCATCTTTTCCTCGTCCGCTCCGAACTTGCCGCCCGTTATGTCGGCTTCCATTATCTGCCGTTTGGTATCTTCAACCGTTCTTTCTACGGCTATCTCCTTGTTACGCTCGTCCTGCTTCTCCAACTTCTGAACGGGTGAAAGGGTGGCTTCGGTGGACGTTCCGTCCGCTTCGGTTACGTTCTCCACATAACAGAAAGTAATCTCCTGTTTCCCTATCTTGGCGTAAACGGTGATTTCTCCCGCTTCGCTCCGCCCTGTGATTTCTTCCTCTTTCTCCATGTAGTCCGCCCATTGCTGCTCGTAACGGGTGCGGGCTTCCTCGTAACGTTCGGGATTGTTGAAATTTTCCTCTTTGGGTTCGTTGGGACTTGTGGGAAAAGCGGTGTGTTTTTCAAGACTTTCAACCTCGTACCCTAAAGCGATTAACCGCTCTATCACTGTTTCGTTGGTGCTGTAACGGTCACGGCAAAGGGAAACCTTGGGCTGTTGCCGTATGATTTGGACGGCTCTCTCCATGAGGAAAGATGCGTTCATTTCAGCCAGACAAGTACGGTTGGCGCAATGTCCGCAGCCGCCATCGGCAAACAAAAGCAGGTTGTTCGTGTTGTGGGCACACGTTGCACACTCGGTCTTGTCAAAGGAGTAATACCGTAAATCGGTGGTATAGTTGCTCTCTATCCGTTTGGCTACATCGGCAGCTTTCAGTCCCCGCCAACTGTTGTAGTTGTTCCCGTCCTGCAAATGTTTCTCGTACACTTCACGCTGTATATCTTCCCCGTAACGGCAGATTTCGGCTGCTACACTGATAGTGATTTCGTCCGTTTCCAATAATTCAGCTATTTCGGGGATTAGGGCGGTGAATTTCAAACGGGTACGGATATAGTTCTCGTTCTTGCCGAAACGTACCGCCAATGTTGCTACGGTGTGCCTTCCCGTTTCAATCATGCGTTGGTAGGCGTTGGCTTCCTCGATGGGTGTCACGTCCTCACGCTGCAAGTTTTCTGCTATGGCTGCATCTTCGGCTGCATCGTCCGTCAGTTCCGAAACAATGACGGGTATCTGTTCCATTTCCGCAATGACGGATGCACGGTATCTGCGTTCACCGAAAACAATCTCGTAACGGTCTGTGTCGGCTATCGGGCGCACGGTGATAGGCTGCAAAACTCCCTGCTGTCTGATGCTTTCCGCCAGTTCATACAGGGCGGATTCGCTGAAATATTTACGAGGATTGAAACTGCTCGGCTGAATGTTTGCCAATGATACCAATGTGATGTTTTTCTCTGCTGCTGATTGATTTACTGTTGTTGCTTTCATAATTCTGTTATTTTTTAGTTGATTAAAATTCTGTTTGATAAAATGGTTTCTTTGCTATCTTTCTTTCACCGCTTCGGCTCACCGAAAGAAAGTAGCGGGCGGACTGCTCCGCCCTTGTGAGCCTTATTTGCGGTTATAGCATACGTTTACAAAATTCATTTTCCGTTCTACCGCATTTTTCAGCGTGTAATATGTTCCGCCAACGGGGGCGAGTGCATCGTAATAGACCATAAGGAAAGCGGAGTTATTTAAAAGGTAGTCGTTACGGCACAAAAAACAGCCTTCAAAATAGTTTTCGGATAGGGTTACCACTTCATCGGCTTGCGCCAAAATGTTGTTATAACGCTGTTTGTAGGCTTCGGGGTATCGGTCTGCCTGCCCTTTGAACGGAATAACGCATTTTAGACGGATGTACGGGTATTCCTTTTTGAGCCTTAAAACTTCTTCGGCTGCAATGATGTCGAAGCCGTCAGCCATTCCCGACAAAAAGGTGTGATAACCTTTCTTTATGCAAAATTCCTCTATCGCTGCCCACGTGGTATGTGCCACGTTTATAAAAAAACGTTGGCGGTCGGTCGTGAATTTGGCTATCCGATTGGCACGGTGTCCCGAAAAAGCAACGGTACTTTTTTTCAGCCATTCGTCACGCTCTTTCCGGCATTGCTCCAATGTGGGACGCAATGTTGAAAACAACTCACCGTTTAAGTGTCGGTAGTCATATTGGTAGTATATTTTTCCTCTGAACGCTCCTAAACAGCATTTTATATACTTTTCCTCTCCCAAACCTTTGGTTGTTGATATTCCGTTTTCAGTCAATTTCTTTGTTTCCATATTGGTATATTTTAGATTGTTATTACTTGGTTATTTCTTCCCATACGCCACGCTGTTTGTCAAAATCAACGTTGAAATAATAGGCGGTCTTTGTCTTGGGCTTCTTCCGTCCGCCCAAAACTTGGGTTTCTAAAACCTTGTACCCTTTGCGGGTTTCCGCCACAATTTCACAGGTGAGATATGACAAAAATCTGTGCTTGAATTTCTTTCCTTCCATAATTCAGAATATTAAAAGAATGATTATCAGAACGAAGACGATACCCACAAACAACCGCCAAACAAGGGCGAGAATAAACCGTGCCACGAAGTAAAACAGGAGTACGGCAAAGAATAAGGCGAAAAACTGCCCTACGGTGGTGGTGAAAAAGTAAATCACCACAGACCAAAGGATTAGGCGGTATATCAGTTTGTATATGAGTATCGTTTTCATTTTATCGGGTGTTATGGGCGGATTGCTCCGCCCTTGTTAGTATTTAGGCACAGAATACAAAACCGTCAAGGAACTTGTAACCGTCATTGAACAAGTCACGGGCGAAAGCTGCGTAATCGAAATAATTCAGAGCAAAATCGGGTAGTTCGTAACATTGTTCTATTACTTCACGGGCATAATCTTCTTCCTCGTCATATTGCCCGATATATTCATCATTGAATTTTTTTACAAGGTCGTCCGCATCGGCTTTGCTTAAATCCCTGCTTTCGTAATCCAACCAAGCGGAAAAGGCTTCTTGTACGGTTGAGTCCATATCTTCCACTTTGTCCCGTAGCTCGAAGAATATCTCTGAAATCCAACTTTCGCTAACGAGTTCTTCGGGTATGTTTTCCCGGTCTTGAAACATAAATTCGGGGTCTTCCTCGTCTTTGTGTAGTTCCTTGCACGCTTCCATAAATTCGTCTTTGTCGGCAAAATCGGAGAGATTGAACCATTTGCCGAAAAGTGAACCTGCATTGTACTTGGCGTATGTGCCTACATAAATTGCTGCTTCTGAAAAATCTGCTGCCATAACTCAAAAAATTAAATTGTTACTACTTGTTTTTGTTATCATCGCTTGCCGCCCCAACCAAATTTTTTCCCTTTGGCTGATTGGGAAGAACATTGACAATAATCAAGAGCGGAAAGGGAGAATTGCAATTATCTGAAAAAATGGTAAATACTACCCGCAGGGTGGAGATTTGGCATTTTTTGCGGATTTGCTTTCGCCCCCGCCTACCTTCGTCAATGTTTTCCCAATCAGCCCTAAGGGGGAAAATTCAACCTTTCAGTAAATTGAATGAATGATAAATTACTTATCGGTACAAGTAGATTGTATTTGTTATGAAAACCGGAAAACTCCGTTTCCGGAAAGGAAAAGAAAAGCAGGTTGGTAATGCGGGGTGGAAAGACAACTCTTTGGCGTGGGGGATTCTTCTTTTGCCGATTTATCGGATTAGAAAGAAGGGTACACCACGACAATGTGTTGTGCGGGTTGGCGAGGTGCTTTTCGTCCGGTTACGGTAAACGGACAGAGCAATCAGCTATCCGGCTTTTGCGGATGGCCGTGCGATGGCAGTGGCGGAAACGGGCGGAAAGTTCCGCAGACAAAGGATTATCCTTTCAGTCATGGCAAAGCCCAAAGAAGAAAATAACGGTTGAAAAAACGGGTAAGACAATAAGGGACTGCCGGGACTGCCAGTACTCTCTGACGTTCAAACAAGGGTGAATCCATATTCACCCAGCGTTAGGGATTGAAGGGTAAAGCCCACAGCCCAGCGAGGACTTGCAACGAAAAGCCCGACCGTCTAAGGGAACGCCCCCCAGAACATCTACAAACACATTAAAAACAGAGTATTGACTTTTATAAAACATTATAATTTACAGACAATTTATTTAGTGTACAAGAACGAAAAGCAAACTATTATTTTTATTGAATTAATTCAGATTTATTGCTCTTTTCAGTAACTTTGAAACCAGTAACTAATATAGCCATGAATAAAAACATAATCAACTTTTTAAATGAATACGTCAAAATACCCAATCCACAATATGCCATTATGCTAAGAGGAGCTTGGGGATGTGGTAAGACATTCTTCATTCATCAATGGATGAAACAGTTAAGCAATAACAAGGATGCAGACAAGTTAGAATGGCAACCTATTTATGTTTCTTTATATGGTTTGACCAATATCCAGCAGATTACAGAACAAATCAATAAAGAAATTTCTCCGTGGTTATATAGCAAAGGAATGAAGTTTGCTAAGAAAATACTAAAAGTCGCTTCGAAAATCGCACTAAAGTATGATCTCGATATGGATGGTAATGGAAAAAATGAAGGAAGTGTAACTTATAATCTGGATTCCATTCTATTATTGAAAGAGGACAATACCGAGATAAAAGGGAATAAGATTTTGATTTTTGATGACCTCGAAAGATGTGATGTAAAATTGGAAACCTTGTTAGGATACATCAATTACTTTTCAGAACACTGTAAATGCAAAGTTATCATCATTGGTGATGAAGATAAAATTACCGAAAAGGAGAATAAGGACAGTAATTTGAAGTTTAAAGATTTCAAAGAGAAGACTATCGGACGCACTTTCGAAATTAAAGTAAATGTAGAAGAAACACTTGATTTTTTCATCAATGAAATATCTGCCAACAACAGAAATCTTCTGCTGGAAAACAAAGAGTTAATAATTAAAATATTCCATGCTTCTAAATTCAATAACTTGCGAGTGCTCCGTCAATGCTTGAACGACTATCATAGAATAGTTATGGCGTTACCCGAACATTATCATAAATCTCCTAAATATAAACTTATCATAACATCATTATTGGCAAATTTTGTCGCTGTTTATTGTGAATATAAAAGTGGAAATACCCAGATTGGACATTTATTCAATAGCTTATCCAAAATGTTTACTGATAGGGAAATAGATGAAGAACGTGAAAATATTTTATCCAAATACCGTTTTATTGAAATAGGTAGAAAGCTGGATATTTTTAGTGATTTTCTTGTCAATGAAATTGTTTGTTACTTGGAAAGTGGATATTTTGATACAACTTACCTGCAACAATATTTTGCTGCTGAAAATACCAGTTTGAAAAGTTGGGAGTACCTATATGACTATTGGAGATTAGATAATGAAGAATATGAAAAATATTACGATGAAACGATACGATATTATTTAGCAGATAAAAGCACGGATTTGAGAGAACTCTTTATCATTATATCAGTTCTTTCTGTCTTATCTAATGATAATCTTGTTTCCGTATCTGAAAAGGACATTATAACCCAAGGTAAACATTCTATAAACAGGCTGATGGAAGGAATTAGCGGCATTGAGGATCTATTGAATTGCAAATCAAAAGTACATTCAGGTATAGGAAGAAACCATAATAATGTCGGCTCTTACAAAATTTTGAATAAGTTGATTGCGTATTTTGAGAAACTGTTTGAGCAAAGATTTGAAAAATGTCCCAATAAAGTGTCTGTTATGTTGGAAAATTTAACGGATGAGACTTGCGAACGTTTGAGTTTGGCACTTAACGACATGCTTCCGGTTAGACAGATACTTTATAGAGATACTTCGATATTTCAAGAGGCTGATGCGGATAAAGTTTCGAATAGTATTTTGGGATTATCAAATGAATCACGAAATACTTTCCTGCATTTTTTATTATTCCGTTATAAATTTACCTCTTCCGGCAATGAAATAGAATACTTGAGTAAATGTTGTCAATTAGATTTACCGCAACTAAAATTAATCAACCGGAAATTAAAGATAGAAGCGGCAAACAAAAGATTTATAGAAAAGTATTCTATTGAGAAAATCACGAACCTAATAGATGAAATTACTGCAAAAATAGAATAGCTATTTCTGTTCGTCCTCAAAAGCGATGGTCTTGGCAAGGAACAGACCGATTACAAACTTTGCTCCGTGTTCGATCAGTTTGCGCTTCGTTTGTATGAATCCTTCGCCAGTTGTCAGTAGATCATCAATTAACAGAACGCATTTGTCCTTGAAATATTCGGGATGAAATTGCAGGTTTGCGGTCTTGTCCTGCCCGTGTGTGCCTTTGAGTTGAGGACGGTCGGCGGCAAGGGTGATAGCCCCGTAGCCGTCGGCTATTCCGATGTCCGCCGATAGTTTCCGGCAAAACTCTTCGTAACGGATGCGGTTCTTCTCACGGGTGGATGCGGGAATAGGAACGAGTACGGCACGGTGCTTGTTCTCCTGAATGGCACGGATTCGGCTGATAGCAATGGAAAAGAGCTTGACGGTGAGGTCGGTTTTGTGCCCGGACTTGAATTTGAAAATAAGGTTGGAAATCTTCTTGCCCTCAAAGGTGATCTTGTCGTTGCGCCGGACGGGGCAATAATCATACAGGTAAAGGCACAGGCTGCCGTCCAGACGGAAAAAGCCCTGAAAACGGTTATCCAACGGGTAAAAGGCTTTGCGGAAATCGTTCAGGAAGGTAAAGATGAGAACGTTGTTCCAGAAACGGGCTTCGTCCTCGCTGCCGGACTTCAAATAGTACATGAAGCCTGCCAGATGCCCGCTTTCGTACAAGCCCATGCCGATAGTCAGCCTCTCGTTGAAACAGGTCTGATTGACGATATGCCATCCGTAAGATGCAAACTGCTGTTCGTAATCGGAACGGGTTTCGAGCAGGAAATAGAATTTGCCGTCGTCCTCGAAACGGATCACGTACTCGCACCGAAGGGCGACCTTGCATAAAATGCGGTTTTCTTCCTCGAAAGTTTCGGGAATGGCAAGAAAGGTGTATTGGGCTACAAATATAGGGCGTTCCATAGTTAAACGTGTTTGTTCATTTGCAAAGGAATGGATTCCTTGCGAACCTGCAAATAAACAGCGGGGAAAATATGCAGGCTGCAAGAAAATATGTTGCCCTTTGCTTCGTTTTGCACCACTTCGGACACGACAAAGCTACAAGCGTGGAGCAAAACACGGACAAGCGGTACATAAACGCACCGGGGCATCCGTAACAGTCTGTATATTTGCGGGAAACAGTAAATTATCGGATATGGAAATAGTGACTATTGAGAAAAAGACCTTTGAAGAGATGAAAGAGAAGTTCAATCGGTTCAGCGAGCATTTACAACAGTTGTGTTCACGGTACAGACCGCCGGAAAAGATGAACTGGCTGGATAATGCGGACGTGTGCGAGAAACTCAACGTGAGCAAACGGACATTACAGACGTACCGTGACAGCGGAAGGCTGGCATACAGCCAGATAAACCATAAGTTGTATTACAGGCTGGAAGATGTGGAAGCGTTCTTAACGGCAATGAGCAAGGAACAGGTAGAGGAAGAATAAGATGGAAGTGATTACAAAGGACATGGAAGAGGTAAAGGCGTATTTCGAGGCTCTGGAACGGGGCACGAAGTACGTGGATAACGTAACGGCGAACTTTCACCCGGTGATGAACGGCGAGGTGTACCTGACGGGGGAAGAGGTATGCAGGATATTGCATATCACTACCCGCACCTTGCAGGATTACCGGGCGCAACGGATTATCCCGTTCATTTCGCTGCCGGGCAAAACGCTGTACAGACAATCGGACTTGCTGCGTATGTTGGAAGAGAACTATGTGCAGATGAAGCAAAAGAGCAAACGAAGGAAAAGCTCTACTTAACTTTTGGGTGCGGTGCATGGGTAAATGCAGCAAAGGCAGGAGTTCCACCGGGGAGTTCCTGCCTTTGCCGTATTTTGCCTTGCCGGATGGGATTCAGGCGGTTTCACGCATGGCGACTGCCTGCTTTTTGACCTTCTTTTGTGTCTTGTCAAGGACTTTCTTCTGCATGGCTGCGAGGTTGCCGGAGATCGAACGGAAATCGGAGCTTACCATCTTGTTAGTCACTTCGGCGTATATTTGGGTGGTGCTGATATGCTTGTGACCGAGTATCTTTGAAAGTGCCTCAATCGTACCGCCGTTACAGAGATAGACCGTCGTAGCGAAGGTATGCCTCGAAAGGTGGAAGGTGACTTCCTTGTTGATTTTGCAAACGGCGGCTATCTTTTTAAGGTAGTCGTTACAAGTGCCGTTGCCCGGCATGGGAAACACGTAATCATCTTCCGCAAGCCCCTTGTAGCGTTCGATCAGTTCTTTGGCAATCTCCATCAGGGGGACGTTGCTCGATACCTTGGTCTTTGTCCTGCGGGTGATAATCCATTCTTCGCCGTCGAAATCCATACGCTGGATCTTGTCATAGGTGAGTGTCTTTATATCTATGTAACTCAATCCGGTAAAGCAGCCGAAAAGGAACATATCACGGACGAGGTTGGTCTGTTTATCCACAAACACGGTATTGGCTATCAGTTTCAGTTCTTCTTCCGTGAGGTAGCCCCGGTCGGTTTCCTGCATTTCGAGGCTGTACTCGCTGAACGGATCGGTGCGGATAATTCCCCTGCGCCAAGCCTTGTCGGTCAGGCTGAGTATGGGCATGGTGTAAATCCAGAGGGTATTTGCGCTCAATCCCTTTTCGTTCCGCAGGTAGCTGTCGAAATCGTCTATGAAGTCTTTCGTCAGTTCCTTGTAAGCCATATCGGTACGCTTCCTCTTCTCCCACATGAAGGCTTCGAGGTGCTTGTAAACGGTCAGGTATTTGTTATAGGTGGACTTCGCACGGAGTTTCTTTTCCACCATTTCGCCAAATTCCCTGTTCATGGTCTGGAAGTCTTTTAGGATGCAGTTCTCCATCACGCCGATGCCTAAAAAGGCATTGCGCACCTTCTCGGAAGTGACAAAATCGTCCGCCCGGAGTATCTGGTAGTAGTGGTTGTTGATGCGGGCTTTGATCTCTTCCAACTGCGGGTTGATCTCCAAGGCTTCGGCGGACTTGCCGCTTACTTTTCCGGCTTCGGCGTTCCACAAGGAAGGGGTGACGAACAGCTTTGCGCTGAACGTGGCAATATCGCCGTCAATGGTGATACGTGCCATTACAGGGGCTTTTCCGTCGCTTACTCTCACTGCTGTTCTCTTCACGTAGAACAGGACTTTAAAGGTGCTTCTCTTTGTTTTCATAACTCTAAATATTCGTTTGTAAAGGTAATTACTTTCCCGTTACCACGAGTTATGAAGGATTACGCAAAATAGTGAAACAGAACTTGTTACCGTTATAGTAGGGTGTCATGGATTAGGTAATGACTTAGTACCTGAACTATGGCTTAACCCTACTTTTCGGGGCTTTTTTTGCCTATGGCTGTTTCTTTCCGCTTTGCTACTAAGATGCTGACCTGCTTATTTTTAAGCTAAACTTTGCTTTTCTTTGCGACTGTTCCCGATTTTTCAATGAAAAAGATACTGAAGCTATTGCAGGTTTCAAAAAAATATCTACCTTTGCATCCGCAATCGAGAGAGATGCTTTAGTGGATGTTTTGGTGCGTTAGTTCAGTTGGTTAGAATACATGCCTGTCACGCATGGGGTCACGGGTTCGAGTCCCGTACGCACCGCAACAAATATTGATTATCAATTTGTTATAATAAAACACCCAATTTTACATTCAATAATGTGTAAAGTTGGGTGTTTTATTTATGCTTTTAAAGTTGGAATTCTAATTGCGTAAAAACTGAGCTGGTAAATAGATGCACTATTTACCAGCTCAGTTTTTAAAAATCGATATTAAATAGTAGAAAAGAAGCAAAAGCGTTAAACTTGTTTTTTCGACAAAAACAAGTAAATCAAAAAAATGGCAGTAACAATATCTACAAAATTCCAAATATCACGTCCCAATGGAAGCTTTATCAGGGGCTGAAACAACAAGGCTAAGCTAAGAGTTATAATGTACATTTTTTTTTGTTTTTGATAATAATAGTCATAAGCCATAACTCCAAATGCAATAGCTGATATATATCTTATCAAAATATAATAGCCGTATGGCATAGGCATTAAACATATCAGCAAAGCGATTGCCAATAGTATGTAACAGTACTTTATCATCTTTTATTACCTCCAAAAATAAAAGATAAAACAGAGGAAATTCCAAATATCCAATAGAATACCGAATATGCAGTAGTATGAACGACGGCTTTATACAATACGTCATCAAATATTAAGCTTCTGACAAAATTGATTGGCAAGAATATTCCATGCCAAATTCCCGAATACCAACAATATGATTCAGCAGGGTGAATATCACATAATAACCAACCGACAACACATATTGCTATTACTTGTATAAAAATCCTTGTTATCATAATTAACTAAACATTTTGTTCATTGCATTTATTTTTTCTATTGTATTTACAATATCGTTTTCTGTATAACCAAGTTTTTCAAATGTTTCGATCAGTAGTTCTCCTCCAATATATTTCTGTCCTTCATCTCTTGCTAGCATTACAAGACCAAAACATTGATAAAGGAGTGAATCTATAATTACTGTATCAGAAATAGAATATAGTTGTTCCATGAGTCCGTCAGCTTGTCCATGCGTGTGAAAATAACTATCTGCCTGATCCGAAGTGACATTTAGTGAATTTCGTGTAATAGAGACTATTTTATTAGCTTCTATGTAATTCCGACTATTTCCACGAGCCAATTCTTGAAAAGAAGATAGTAAATTTAAAATAGAATACTTTTGCTCTCTTGTTAAACCACTATACATTTCTGCTAAAGGATTATCTACTACATTCACATTTGGGGGATTTATTGTTTTCTCCTTGCCTTTTTTTACAACGAGAACAATAATCAAGATGATAGCAATTATTATAAAGATTCCCATAATACTATTAATGTTAATGTATTGTTTCTAATAAGATTTCAAATATGTATCTAACATCTTCTTACAAATGTTTTCCATTAATAGTTCATATTCAATATTTGTCAATCCGCTAGCTGAAAGTAGATTTTTATCCCGTTTTAACATGTCATAAGTTGAAGCTATTGCGGATTTTACTAACACGCCTGCTATAAGTTCATTTCCTCCACATTGTTTTATAGCTGTCATTACTGCATTTTTGTACGTTCTTTCAATCTCATCTCTAAAAATTTCAAATTGAGTTTTTTTTCTGAATAAATCCAATAATCCCATATACTAATAATTTGTGTCTTTTTCAGTTCCTAAAAAGACATTCAAAATATAACAAAAAAGCGCGGAACTGCAAATGCCACGTCTTAAGTTAGAGGTCCTGAGAAAACCTTGTAGTACAGATATGGATATAGCAGCCCACGCTATAGCGTGAGAACCACTATGCAAATCCTTGTACTACGTTTGAAATTTCTCAGATTTACGCATTATATGTATAGAATGAAAACAACATCCAATAAATTGATAACAAATATCCTGTAAATCAAAGTTTTATAATCTTATTTTTATTTTCGGTTGTTTTCAGTACTTTCAGTAGATTGGCTCTTGTTTGGTGCAATTTTGTTTCTCATTTGTTTCTCAAATTCGATACTTATTCGTATATTTGCAGTAGAAAAAATGAGAAAGGAATCCCTATGGCACGAGTTAAGAATCATACAAAAGTCAAAGAGCCAATTCGTCTTCGGATGAAGTCGCTGAGCAATGGCAGCAAGAGCCTGTATCTGGATATATACCGCGACGGAAAGCGGACATATGAATACCTCAAGATGTATATTATCCCGGAAACGGATAGCAACTCCCGCAGGCAGAATCAGACGACAATGGACGCCGCCAATGCCATCAAGTCGAAGCGTATTATCGAACTGACCAGTAATGAGGCCGGGATTGTATTCCGTAAGGACAAGACTTTCCTGCTGGATTGGATGCAGGTTTATATGGAGGCTCAAGAGAGTGCCGGTAAGAAAGATGGCAGTCAAATCAAGATTGCCATGCGCATACTGAAAGACTATGCCGGAGAAATGGTCACACTGGATCAGATTGACGGGGACTTTTGTCGTGGCTACATCACTTATCTGCTGACGGAATATCATCCGAAAGGCAAGGACATATCGAACTACACGCTTCACAATTATTACCGTGCGTTGAACGGTGCGTTGAACTCTGCCGTCAGGAAGAAAAAGATGAAGGCCAACCCTTTCAACGAACTTGAGAAGTCGGAGAAAATCCGCAAGCCGGAGAGTATGCGGTCGTACATGACCATCGAAGAGGTACAGGCGTTGATTGACACTCCTATGCCCCACGAGGAATACGAGATTGTAAAATGCGCATATCTGTTCTCCTGCTTTTGCGGATTACGCATCAGCGATATAATCAAGCTGAAATGGAATGACGTGTTCGTTGACAGGGGACAGTACCGTTTGGCCGTGTCCATGAAAAAGACCAAAGAGCCTATTTACCTGCCCCTCTCTCCTGAAGCGTTGAAGTGGATGCCGGAACGTGGGGGCAAATCATCAGAAGATAATGTGTTCGACCTGCCGTCCGCCAATACAATCAGAATGCAGCTCAAACCTTGGGCGAAAGCAGCCGGAATCTCCAAGCGGTTCTCCTACCACACCAGTCGCCATACGTTTGCCACCATGATGCTGACGCTCGGAGCGGACTTATATACTGTCTCGAAGCTGCTCGGCCATGCCGATGTGAAAATGACACAGGTGTATGCCAAGATTATCAATAAGAAAAAGGACGAGGCTGTGAATCTTGTAAACGGTTTGTTTCACTAATTGAAGGCATTCTGTGGTCCATGTCTAATTTACAAACATATATTTACGGCATTTCTCCGGTTGTAAATGCAACCGAAGTTAATGCTTCCATCACATATTATAAACTCAAAAAGGTAAATCGACATGAAAAGACCTGAAGACGGCCTTCTCTCTTTTTGGAGGGAGCCAACACCTGCAGCACTTCGCTGCGGACAAGGATGTGGCGAATGAACTTTTCGCCCTGCTTACCGAAGCAAAAACAGTTTATCTCCACGATGTTGTGTTGGGTGGTAAACAGTACCACCGCTATGTGGACGATTTCGTAAACGGACACCGGTACATAGACTGTGACCATGCGGCCTGCCGGAACTGCCACGAAATGAACATCCACATTGTCAAGGGGCTGCTGACCGAGTGCGCCAGTTCCGTCCAGCCCTGCTTTGCCGCACCGGATTTCACGTTTAATGAGTGCATGAAGTTGAAACGGATGTATGACACCTCGGAATCGTTGTCTTCGCTTGGTCCGCCCCGTATCAACCGACCTGCGGCTCTCTCTCTTTCTTTTGGTTGTAATTTTACCCCGGAACAGATGAAAAGTATAGTGGCTTGCGCCAATACTTATCATCTGTTCTGTGTTTCTGTACGCATTGAAGACATGGAGGCTCTCTTCGCCTGCAAGAAGGGCTTTTCCATCCGCGTGAACAATATCCGCCGTGTGGTAATCCTGTTCGATGCGCTTCTTGAAAACTCGTTCATCCAATCTCGGTGGCAGAATGTTCTCGGCAAGGGCGCATTCCTGCAGTCCAAGGACGGGACACGCTCCGTTTCGGTGTCAACCCTGTCTTCCGCGCTGTCATCCATCAAGAACAACATGACATCGGTCGCATACAGCATCCGAAAGGTCATTGATCGGCTGAAAGAATGACAGAAAGTGACAAGAAGCGAAGTATGTGAAAGGTAAAAGCATGAGAGTTACAATGACACGTGCATAGTATCATTCCCCAAATCACGGCATCTTCGTTTACAGGACATACCTTTGACCTCCGTTAGCGCGCTGCATAACGGAGGTTTCATCTCCATTGTCAAAAATCAAACTGTGTTATTATGCCGAATAGAATGACATTCATGGAGCGGATGAGCGGACGGCTCGCCGCCATCGAATCGGTACTGAAGAAATTGGAACCGGTCGAAAGTCTCTTGGAGCGTATTACGCTGCTGGAAAATACCATCTTCACGACCAAGAGAGTTTTCACATTTCAGGAAGCCTGCATGTATATCGGGGTTTCTGAAAGTATGCTGTACAAGCTCACATCGAGCAAGGAGATACCGCACTACAAACCGCGCGGTAAAATGGTTTATTTCGCCAAGGAGGAATTGGACGAATGGCTGTTGCAGAATTATGAACCTACCATGAACGAGGCAGTGCGCAGGGTGACGGAAGCCGCCGCCACAGAACCGTTCCTTAACAAGAGACGCTATGGAAAACGAAAGAAGGATTGACCGCACAACCAGCATGGGGATGGATGAACACCGCCTGTCGGACATCCTCCATGCCTCGCAAATCAAGGCGACGGACATTTATGAGACCCCTCCGCAAATCATCTGGATAGATAACTCAACGATTGCCACGCTCGGCAATTTCAGTGCATCGACTGGCAAGGCGAAATCGAAAAAGACGTTCAACGTCTCTGCGCTTGTCGCCGCATCATTGGCGGGGAAACAAGTATTGAACTACCGTGCACATCTGCCCGAAGGCAAACAGCGTATTCTGTACGTCGATACGGAACAGAGCCGTTTCCATTGCCGCTCGGTATTGGAGCGTATATTGCGGCTGGCCGGGTTGCCCACGACGACCGATCCGGAGAATCTCGATTTTTTCTGCCTGCGTGAATATTCGCCGTCGGTGCGTATCGAGGTCATCGACTATGCGCTGCGCCAACAGAAAGGCTACGGACTGGTCATCATCGACGGCATTCGCGACCTGATGCTCGACATCAATAATGCCGGTGAATCGGTGGAAGTCATCAACCGGATGATGGAATGGTCTTCGAGATACGACCTGCACATCCACTGTGTGCTTCATTTGAACAAAGGGGACAACAACGTGCGCGGACATATCGGAACGGAGATGAGCAACAAGGCGGAGACCGTGCTGGTCATCAGCAAGAGTAACGAGAATCCCGGCATCAGCGAAGTCCATGCGCTCCATATCCGGGAAAAAGAGTTCAAGCCGTTTGCATTTACCATCAATGAAACAGGACTGCCCGTCATTGCGGAAGTACACTCGTTTGGCGAGCCCCCGAAGCCCAAGGCAAGAACGGGGTTTACGGAACTGAGCATCGAACAGCACCGCGAAGCTCTCTCTGCCGCATTCGGGGAAAAGCCCATCCGGGGATTCGACAACCTGCTGCAGAGCCTGATGGTCTCCTACGAGGCAATCGGGTTCAAACGCGGCCGGAGTGTCATGATAAAACTGATGCAATACCTGATAGACAACCTCAAGCTCATCATCAAACGGGACAAGTTGTTCTATTACGACATGACGCCTACCGAGGCCATGCTTTTTGATGAAGAATGAAGTCGTGCGCGGGCTTATATCATTTAGTTTACTTTAGTATTTATATATATAGGGGAAAAACTAAACTAAACCTTTTTTTGAAATCAAGTGAAAGAAAAATAGATGACCATAGCAGAAGCAAAACAAGTACGCATCGTGGATTTTCTGGCACAGCTCGGCCACCATGCACAGCATATAAAATCGGAACAATACTGGTACTTCTCACCGTTACGGAACGAGCGTACCCCGTCGTTCAAGGTGAATGACCGAATCAATGAATGGTACGATTTCGGCGAGGCGACCGGCGGCGACCTGGTGGAACTGGCAAAATACATTTGCCGGACGGACTGCGTGAGCGAGGCACTGGCGTATATCGAGAGGCTTGTGAATGGCGCATCACTACCGAGAACCCGTATGCCGACCGCTCCACCCCGACCGGTGGAGGCTGAAATGAAAGACGTGATCGTGATTCCACTCCGCCATCACGCCCTGTTCTCTTACCTCCAATCCCGGCTTATCGACGCGGACATCGGCCGTATGTATTGCAAGGAGGTGCATTATGAACTGCGAGGCCGTCATTATTTCGCTCTCGCATTCGGCAATACCTCCGGTGGTTACGAGGTGCGCAACGCCTATTACAAGGGATGCCTGAACAACAAGGACATCTCATTGATAAGACATCTGACAGAAGAGACACAGGAAAATGTCTGTGTTTTCGAGGGCTTCATGGATTTCCTTTCCTATATGACACTGAAACTGGCAGGCGACCGAACGGTCTGTCTTGCCATGCCATGCGACTACCTCGTGATGAACTCGGTAAACAACTTGAAAAAGACGCTGGCACGTTTACAGGAATATTCGGTCATCCACTGTTATCTCGACAATGACCTTGCCGGGCAGAGAACCACAGAGACCATTGCCGGGATGTATGATGGACGTGTCAGCGATGAATCCTGCCACTATGCGGAATACAAAGACCTGAACGATTACCTGCGCGGAAAGAAACGCTGATATTCAGTGTTCTCCTTTGCCACCTAAAGCTCTCCACCACGAGAGCTTTTTTTATGCCCCGATTTCTCCATTTCCCTCCATAGAGACTGCAATATAGTACGATTTAATAGTTCGATTTTTGGAAATTACATAAATCTCATTAACGAAATAGATGTTTAATGCTCAATTATTTTATGGTTTTATATTTCGTGCGTTTCTTTGCAAAATCATACTAATACAAATTTTAATATTCATACTAAATACATGAACTCATATTTCATTTTTGCCATCGTCCTGACGGTTGCCTACATCATTTACTACGCCGTCATCATAGCGCATGACATCTACGGGAAAAAGGGGACGGACAAACCGAACGAGGAAGTTTTCGACCTCGGCGCACCGGAAGAGGAAGAGAGTGTGGCTGTCACGGAAAGCGAGACCGGCTTCAGTATCGGTAGCGAGAACTACGAGACGGAAAGTACGGCTACCTCTTCCGAAACATCCCTTGAGGATGTCAAGGACAAACCGGGAACGGCGCAGGAGAAACTGGAACGGCTGAAGGCCGAGGCGGAGGAACAGATGGAAGAGACCACGCCTTACCTGTCGGACGCACGCACGTCGGAGGAGATGTACAAGGCTATGATTTCCAAGGGACGGTTAGACAACCGACCGGAAATAAAGTGGAACCCAATTCAAGACCGGTTGTGAGATGTCGAAAGCTAAAAAGATTCTATGTGCGCTGTGCCTCCCGTTCCCCTACACGACTTTTGCCAAAAGCGGCAGCGTGAACTATAGCTGGGGAGCGGATGCGTTGGCCACGATGCACGACTTCGTGGTGACGATGATGCTCTATGTCCAGTATATCTGTTGCGCTATCGCCGGAGTTTACGTCATCGTGTCCGTCTGTCAGATATACATCAAGATGAACACGGGCGAGGACGGCATCACCAAGTCGATAATGACGCTTGTAGGTGCGTGCCTGTTCCTGATCGGGGCATTCTATGTTTTCCCGGTTTTCTTCGGCTACCGCATATAACCTTACTTGTATCAGGTCGCAGACAAATAAAGTATTCACTAAAAAAGTAAACGTATGTTTCAGAAAACCAAACAACTGTGCCGCAAGGCATTCGGATTCGTCAACGGAATCCCTACCAAAGTAATGATGTTCTCCTTCATGCTGCTGTCCGGCATGGTGGCGAAAGCGCAGAACTCCGCAGGCGACTATTCCGCCGGTACGAGCGCATTATCCACTGTCGCGGAGGAGATTGCCAAGTATGTGCCTATTATGGTGAAATTGTGCTACGCCATTGCCGGCGTTGTGGCCATCGTGGGTGCAATCTCGGTATATATCGCCATGAACAACGAGGAGCAGGACGTCAAGAAGAAGATCATGATGGTCGTGGGAGCCTGTATCTTCCTCATTGCGGCGGCCAAGGCGTTGCCTCTGTTCTTCGGTATTGCCGCTTAAACATCAAGGATAAGTATGAAAGGCAAGGACGAACGCTATCCGGACTACCCGCTGTTCAAGGGACTGCAACGGCCTCTTGAGTTTTTGGGCATCCAAGGCCGGTATATATATTGGGCGGCGGTGACGACGTGCGGAGCCATTGTCGGCTTTGTCGCCGCCTACTGCCTGCTCGGTTTCATTGCCGGGCTTGTCGTGCTGGCAGCCGTCGTATCGGCCGGTATCGTGCTCATCCTCCTCAAACAGCGGAAAGGACTGCATAGCAAGAAGGTCGTTCCGGGTGTGTATGTGTATGCCCACTCGCGCAAGATCTGACGAAAGAAAAACCATCACGGCAATGTGCATGGCTTTATTGATTGTTGAACGCGGGCGGGTTTGTCTTGAAGCAAGGCGAACCTGCCCCTATTTAATTACACGTATATCGAAATGACCCTATACATCATTTTATGTTTTGTCGCTTTGTGCGCGGGTATGGCCTTGTCGGTCTATGCGTTCGGTACGGGCGGCAAGCGCAAGCGAATCTTTCAGGACATCTATTTCTCGGCGGAGGAAACGGACGGTGTGGGTGTGCTGTACACCAAGACCGGCGAATATTCCGCCGTACTTAAGATAGAGAATCCGGTACAGAAATATTCGGCGGACATTGACAGTTACTACGACTTCACACACTTGTTCACCGCCCTTGCGCAGACGTTGGGCGAAGGGTACGCCATCCACAAGCAGGACATCTTCGTCAGGAAACAGTTTGCGAGCGAACCGACTGACGGTCAGGAGTTCCTGTCTTCATCCTATTTTCGTTATTTCAAGGGACGTCCTTACACGGACAGCCTTTGCTACCTGACCATCACGCAAGAGGCGAAGAAAAGCCGTCTGTTCTCGTTCGATAGCAAAAAGTGGCGCGACTTCCTTGTGAAAATCCGTAAAGTACACGACCAGTTACGTGACGGCGGCGTACAGGCCAGATTCCTGAACAAAGCCGAAGCGAGCGAGTACGTCGATCGTTACTTCGCCATGAACTTCAAAGACCGCACCGTGTCGATGACGAACTTCAAGGCGGACGATGAAACCGTGTCGATGGGCGACAAACGCTGCAAGGTGTACAGCCTTGTGGACGTGGACTGTGCCGCACTGCCCTCACAGATACGTCCGTACACGAATATCGAGGTCAACAACACGGAAATGCCCGTCGATTTGGTGTCGGTGGTGGACAGCATCCCGAACGCCGAGACGGTGGTCTATAACCAAATCATCTTCCTGCCCAACCAGAAGCGTGAGCTGTCGCTGCTCGACAAAAAGAAGAACCGCCACGCGAGCATTCCCAATCCGAACAACCAGATGGCGGTCGAGGACATCAAGCGTGTGCAGGAAGTCATCGCCCGTGAGAGCAAGCAACTGGTATATACACACTTCAACATGGTGGTGGCCGTGTCTGCCGGTGCAGACCTGCAAAAGTGTACGAACCACTTGGAAAACGCTTTCGGGCGTATGGGTATCCATATCAGCAAGCGGGCATACAACCAACTGGAACTGTTCGTCGGTTCGTTTCCGGGCAACTGCTACACGCTCAATGAGGAATACGACCGTTTCCTGACCCTTTCCGATGCGGCGATGTGCCTGATGTACAAGGAGCGTGTGCTGCACAGCGAGGAAACGCCGCTGAAGATTTACTACACCGACCGTCAGGGCGTGCCGGTGGCTATCGACATCACGGGAAAAGAGGGAAAGAATAAACTGACTGATAATTCCAATTTTTTCTGTTTGGGGCCTTCGGGCAGCGGCAAGAGTTTTCATATGAACTCGGTCGTGCGCCAGCTCCATGAGCAGGGAACGGATGTGGTGATGGTCGATACGGGGAACTCATACGAGGGACTGTGCGAGTATCTGGGCGGCAAGTATATCTCCTATACCGAGGAACGGCCTATTACGATGAATCCGTTTCGCATCAACCGGGAGGAATACAATATCGAGAAGATAGACTTCCTCAAGAACCTTATCCTGATGATTTGGAAAGGGTCGGACAGCCAGATTCCCGAAATCGAGTTCCGCATTGTCGAGCAGATAATCATAGACTACTATGATGCCTATTTCAACGGATTTACAAGATACACCGACGAGCAACGGGAGGTACTGCTGAAAAACCTGTTTGCGGCGGCCAGCCGAAAGAACCCAAACAAACCACCCAGAGAGGTGGATGAGATGGTGCGCAAACAGATAGAGGTGCTTGAGGCACGGCGGGCGGCTCTCAAAGTGTCGGAACTGAACTTCAACTCATTCTTTGACTACTCATTCGACCGTCTGGAGCAGATCTGCACCGAAAATGACATCACGACAATCAGCTACTCGACCTATTCGACCATGCTGCAGCCGTTCTACAAGGGAGGCGCATATGAGAAGATTCTCAATGAGAATGTGGATTCGGCACTGTTTGACGAGACATTCATCGTCTTTGAAGTGGATGCAATCAAGGAAAACAAGAAACTGTTTCCCATTGTCACACTGATTATCATGGACGTGTTCCTGCAGAAAATGCGCATCAAGAAGACCCGTAAAGTCCTTGTCATCGAAGAGGCGTGGAAGGCCATTGCCAGCCCGCTCATGGCGGAATACATCAAGTTCATGTACAAGACCGCCCGTAAGTTTTGGGCTTCTGTCGGCGTGGTGACGCAGGAGATACAGGACATCATCGGCAGCGAAATCGTGAAGGAGGCCATCATCAACAACTCGGACGTGGTGATGCTGCTTGACCAGAGCAAGTTCAAGGAACGCTTTGACGAAATCCGAAAGATTCTTGGTCTGACCGAGGTGGATTGCAAGAAGATATTTACCATCAACCGCTTGGAGAACAAGGATGGGCGCAGCTTCTTCCGCGAAGTGTTTATCCGTCGGGGGACGACCAGCGGCGTGTACGGCGTGGAAGAGCCGCACGAGTGCTACATGACCTACACGACCGAACGGGCGGAAAAGGAGGCACTGAAGCTTTACAAGAAGGAACTTCGGTGCAGCCATCAGGAAGCTATCGAGGCATATTGCCGGGACTGGGATGCCAGCGGTATCGGGAAGGCCCTGCCTTTTGCACAAAAAGTAAACGAGACGGGGCGTGTGCTCAACCTCCGTCCCGTGCATGAATCCAAATAAACATTGCAGCCATGAAACGACTACTCCTTATCCTGACCATCGCCTCGGTCACACTCTGCCAGACGGTTCACGCCCAGTATTACAGCGTGAACTACGACACCCGTACCGTTGCGGCGATGGTGGCTGCCTTCGGTACGGAAGCGGTCGCCGAAGGGTACTACCGGGAGCAGGTCGATGACGTCCTCAAGCACTACACGGCAGCGGAGGTCGCTACCGCCGGGATATTCGCGGCCAAGTTCTTGGAGCATAAAGCCCTGAGCGACCTCGGCATCTGGAACAGCCGTACGGAAAACTACTACTACCGGCGCATCTACCGGATGGTGGCGGAGAAAATCATGCCCAAGATATGGGTGGTGGCGAAGCAGATGCTCCATTCGCCGCAAACGGCTATCTATTGGGGCAGTTACCTGATGAAAGTCTGCGATGATACCAAAAGTCTGTGTATGCAGTTCGAGAGCGTGGTGACCAACAGCACGCTGACCTTTTCGGACATCGCCTTTCTCGAAATCAATCCGGAAATTGCCCCCTTGCTGAAACTCTCCGAAACGGGAAACATCGACTGGCAGCGGATGATGGACAACTTCGCCCGCATACCGGGCAACTTCACCCACGAGAACCTGAAAAGCGACCTCGACAACCTTTATAACACGGGGGTCGGCCTTGCAACGGCAGGCATTGCCAATCTTGGTGACGCCCTGTTGCAAAGCAGCTCGTTCCATGACCTGCTGGGTGGAAAGGTTGAAGAAATCGGCAACCTGTATGAACACTACGGGAGTCTATTCGAGCAGGCGGAACATGACATCAGCGGCTTGCTGATTGACATGGTGGGTGGTCCGGACAACGTGGCCGGTCTGTTCAACTTCAGCAACTACAACCTCACGGCATGGATGACCGACTACCTGGACGAAGCGATGGGGAACTATTACACGCAGCGGTGGTACATTGCCCGGCGTGACCAAGGGAGCGTATCGCTGTGCGACTACTATCCTCCGACGGACGACAACAGCATCCTGAACGGGGGCGCATGGGTGCGGTTCAACACGAGCGACCCGAATTTCTATCCTGATGCCTCGCAACGGGAACAGGTACTTGCCAACTCGGAAGGATATGCCGGTTGGTCAAGAAACCGCGTGCAGCAGTTGAACAACCAGAACGACGGGTTCAGCTACAGCATCAACTATTGGATGAGTGCCTATATCATCAGCAAGAAAAACAAGCAGACCAAAAAGGCATACGCATACGAAATCCATGTGAGCAAAAACTGGAACAAAGAAGAGGTCGTCTATGAGGAAGTCTTCGATTCCTACTCGATGGACTTGAACACGTTTCGGGCGCAACTGAATGTCCGGCTTGCGGAGTTCAACGAGAACGAGGACGGCTACACCTATTATATATCTTCCGGTGCGCGGAACTATTACCAAGCAACGGACGCAGCCAAATTGAAGGGATGCGAGAGCGTGACCATCAGCGTGACCTGTTCCGACGGGGTTACGCTCGGACAAGGCTCGACACAGTACAAGTGCCGCAAGTGCGGCAGCTCGTTGAATGCCCACACCAAGGAGTGCGCCATGCAGACCTCGGTGACGGAAAACGACCTCGACCTTTCGGAACTGGACGCGCTATTGAACGAGGCGAACAGCCAAGCGGCCAATATTGAAGCGCAAATCGGGGCATTGGAAAACGAGAACGCTGTCCTGCTGAAGAAAATCAGTACGGCGAGCATTGAGGATGCGGCGAATTACCGGCAGCAGTACAACGCGAACAAGACACGGATAGACCGTCTGAAAGGAGAACTCGCGGAATGGAAGAAGAAACAGTCCGACTATGCCCAAGCAAAGTCGGATGCCGCAGACGACAACAGCGTGGCGACGGATGACTATTACCGCATCCCTGCCATCATGCAGGACTGCAAGGCGGCATACGGTCTTACTTGGCAGGACGGCGGAGCATGGAACGGCTACTCGTATGTACGCAAGGCGACCATGCCGAATATCAACGGTATCATCACATTCAGGGCTACGGTCTCCATTGCCCGCAAGCCGAAATATTTTCTCGGCATAAAAATACACCGTACCATTATCCAAATCAAGTGGGAACTCACTTCGGAATATACGGACACACACGTCGCTGACGTGCTGACCCTTGATCCGGGACTTTCGGATGCGGAAAAGGCTAAACTGGTAAACGACCGGATAGCCGAAATCGCCCGTGAACATCCGTCCTGTAAAATCACGACGGAATACGCCCGCAGCGCACCGACGGAAGAAACGCCATCAGGCGACGTGTACCATCTGCTGTGGTCAAGCGACCGCCTTGAGATAGCGCGAGAGGTGGACAGCAGAATCACCAAGATATATGCCGACTTGGTATCGCTGGAAAAGATGATGCACTACAAGCGGAGCATCCTTGACGTGATGAAGGATGTGCAGCCCGGACTGGACACGGACGAAGGCCGTAGGCTGACACTCGTGGAGGAATGCCATGACCGCTGGGTGGAGAATGCACGGACGCTTCGGAGCGGCAACAGCAGGAATAGCAGAAAGGAGGTACGGCCATGAAACGTACCATACAGATTGCCGTCGTGCTGTTCGCCCTGCTGCCCGGTATCGCCAAGGCGCAGTGGACTTTCGATATAGTCTCCGTCGAAGCCTACATCAACGACCACAAGAAGCAGCGCAGCCTGCTGTTGGCTCGTAGCACCTTGGAGCACAGCAACAAGCTGTTGCACGAGTACAGCTGTAAAGAAATTGGGGACTATAAAGAGTTGAATATTGACCTTGACAAATACACCCGTGCGTTCGATGCCATCGACGTCATGTACCAGTCGTTGCGCACGGTGTTGAACGTCAAGAATACCTATACATCGGTCAGCGACCGTATCGGCGACTATAAATCGTTGTTGGAGGATTTCAATGCGAAGATCTTGAAACGTGGACGCATCGAATCCGCAGATACCCTGATTATCTCCATCAATGCGAGGGGGCTGAGGGCGATTGCCCGTGAGGGGGAACAGCTCTACAAGTCCGTGAGCGACCTCGTGCTGTATGCCACCGGAGCGGCAGCCTGCTCGACCTCCGACCTGCTGATGGTGTTGGAGGCCATCAACCGCTCATTGGACAACATCGAGCGGCATCTGAACCGGGCCTATTTCGAGACATGGCGGTACATTCAAGTGCGCATCGGCTATTGGAAAGCAAAGGTATATCGCTCCCGCACCATGCGGGAGATTCTCGATGACGCCTTCGGGCGTTGGCGCGGAGCCGGAAGACTGGATTATTAACGACAAAAAGAGAAGAATATGAACAGAAAACTATTACTCATGGCAGTGGCGGTCACCGTAACGACAGCCGTACACGCACAGTATGTAACGTACAACCATGATTCGCCGAAGCAGAATCAGGTAACGGTCATGGAAACCGGTACGGGCGCACTCTCGCCCGACCTCTATTATTCCGTGCTGCACAACAAATACAAGAAGTCGGCGGCGGCCAAAAACAAGCTCTCGTTCCGCACACTTGCCGGTATCAATCTCTACAACCAGGTGGACGAAGCGGAAGCCATTGATTCGGCTTTGGTCAAGCGGGCGAAGGTCGAGGCGTTGAACGTTGCCGACCGGCAGGCGGACATCGCGTGGCTTGCCGAGGGCGATAAGGTCAGCAGACAGATGGACCGGTTCCGGCGCAACATCGACCGTATTCTCCTGTCCGGCGGTACTCCGGCCGACAAGGAACGGTGGACGGAATACTACCACGTCTATCAGTGCGCCATCAACGCCACGAAAGACGCCTATATGCCAAACGCCCAGCGAAAGAAGGAGTATCTGCGCATCTACGAGGATGTGGCACGGCAGAACGAGATTTTAGTGAGCTACCTCGCCAAGCGTCAGAACGCAACGGCAACAAGCACACTGCTGAACGCAACGGACAACCGTACCCTGCATAAGGGCGGCATTGTCCGCAATGCCATGAGCCGGTGGCAGGAATCACGCCTTGCGGTGCGTGGCTCGCAATCGGGCGGCAACGGAAACGGCGAAGATGACAACGAGAGTGTAAACAGAGGGAAATAAAAAGACAGGGCTATGGCAAACGGAGATATACTTTCGGATTTCGGCATCAACCTGTTGGAGGAGGAAATAGATGATGTCATCTTTCAGACCAACGAGTTTCTGACGGACGCGACTTTTACCGGTGCGCAGGGTCCTTTTTGGTGGATATTGCAGATGTGCATGGCACTCGCGGCACTGTTCTCCATCGTCATGGCGGCAGGTATCGCCTACAAGATGATGGTAAAGCACGAGCCGTTGGACGTTATGAAGCTGTTTAGGCCGCTTGCCGTGTCGATTATCATCTGCTGGTGGTATCCGCCTGCGGACACGGGTATGGCGGGGAGCCGGAACAACTGGTGTTTTCTGGACTTTCTGTCCTACATCCCGAATTGCATCGGGTCGTACACCCATGACCTGTACGAAGCTGAAGCTTCACAGATATCGGACAGGTTCGAGGAAGTTCAACAGCTCATCCATGTGCGTGACACGATGTACACGAACCTGCAGGCGCAGGCGGATGTCGCCCACACGGGCACATCCGATCCCAACCTGATAGAGGCGACAATGGAGCAGACCGGCGTGGACGAAGTGACGAGCATGGAAAAGGATGCGGCGAAGTTGTGGTTCACGTCTTTGACGGCAGGAGTCATCGTGGGGATAGACAAAATCATCATGTTGATTGCTCTCGTGGTGTTCCGAATCGGTTGGTGGGCAACGATTTACTGCCAACAAATCCTGTTGGGAATGCTGACGATTTTCGGACCGATACAGTGGGCGTTCAGCATCCTGCCGAAATGGGAAGGTGCTTGGGCGAAGTGGCTGACACGCTATCTGACGGTGCATTTCTACGGGGCGATGCTCTACTTCGTGGGCTTCTATGTGCTGCTGCTCTTTGACATTGTATTGTGCATCCAAATCGAGAACCTGACGGCGATAACCGCCAGCGAGCAGACGATGGCTGCCTACCTGCAAAACTCGTTCTTCTCGGCAGGCTACCTGATGGCGGCTTCGATTGTAGCCCTCAAGTGCCTGAACCTTGTTCCGGACTTGGCGGCATGGATGATACCGGAGGGCGACACGGCATTCTCTACCCGAAACTTCGGCGAGGGCGTGGCACAGCAGGCGAAGATGACGGCAACCGGAGGGTTGGGCGGCATCATGAGATAATCCGCAAAAGATAATATAAACCCAATAAAAATCATAACAACATGAAATTGCAAGAGAAAATCAAAAGTTGGTGCAAGGATGAGAAATTCATGTCCTTTGCACAGGAACGAGCGAGAAAAGAGGTTTGCGAGGTGACGGAAAACCACCGCATCGACCCGCAGTATGAAGAACTGGACGAAGCCTTCGAGTACGACGACCGGTACATCGCCCCCTTGGTGACGTACCTGACGTACAAGCTGCGTCTTGCCCTGCTGCAGCGGAACGCAGGTAAGCGCAAAAGAGGAATCTGGTGGGTGCTTGTCCACGTGGAGATGCAGGGCTATTACGTGGAGATATTCTCGGCGGAGTTCGAGAATCTTTTGACGGAACTTCGGGATGCGGTCATACCCATGCTGCACACGGAATATGTACAGATGTTGAACGGTAAAAGGGAATAACCGATGGTCATCAAGAATTTGGAAAACAAAATAAGACTGGTGGGCATCATCTGTACCGCTTTTCTCGTGGGATGTGTCATCATCAGCTTGTCAAGTATCTGGACAGCCCGGACGATGGTCTCGGATGCGCAGAAGAAGGTGTATGTGCTGGACGGCAACGTGCCTATCCTCGTGAACCGCACGACAATGGACGAAACGCTTGACATGGAAGCTAAAAGCCATGTGGAAATGTTCCACCATTATTTTTTCACGTTACCGCCAGATGACAAATACATCCGCTATACGATGGAAAAAGCGATGTATCTGGTGGATGAGACGGGGTTGGCACAATACAACACGCTCAAGGAAAAGGGTTTCTACTCCAACATTTTGGGTACGAGTTCGGTGTTCTCCATCTATTGTGACAGCGTGGCTTTCAACAAGGAGAAGATGGAGTTCACTTACTACGGACGGCAACGCATTGAGCGGCGGAGCAACATCCTCATGCGGGAACTGGTCACGGCGGGGCAACTTAAGCGTGTGCCCCGAACAGAAAACAACCCGCACGGATTGCTTATCGTGAACTGGCGAACCCTGCTGAACAAGGACATCGAACAGAAAACGAAGATCAACTACTAAACAACGGAGTTTATGAATATCAAGGGATTCAGGCGGATGCTCTTCGGTGAAAAGATGCCGGACAAGAACGATCCGAAATACAAAGACCGTTACGAGCGGGAGGTGTCCGCCGGACGAAAGTTCGCCCAAGCGACACGCATTGACAAGGCTGCCGCCAAGGTGCAGGGATTCGCCAACGCACACCGGATACTTTTTCTGGTCATCGTCTTTGGTTTCGCTATCGGAGGGTTCACTTGGAACATCTATCGCATTACAATGGCATACCGCAACAGCCGGCCGACACGCACGGCGACGGAAATGCAGGATTCGGTGCTACGGGAAAGACACAAGAGGCTGCAAGGGGGTGAAATAAGGGAAAATCGGAACGAGAACAAGAAATATGAACCGCAATAAAGGAGTGCTTATGAATACACGATTTGAAAAATCAGTCCGCTCGTCGGACGAATGGTACACCCCGAAGGAGGTGTTGAAAGCGTTAGGCAGGTTCGACCTTGACCCTTGCGCCCCTATCCGTCCGTTGTGGCCGACCGCCGAAGTCATGTATGACCGGAACATGGACGGATTGTCCCTGAAATGGGAAGGGCGTGTATGGCTCAATCCTCCGTACTCGCGTCCCCTTATCGAACAGTTTGTCCGAAAGCTGGCGGAACACGGCAACGGCATCGCGCTGTTGTTCAACCGTTGCGATTCCAAAATGTTTCAGGACGTCATTTTCGAGAAAGCGACGGGCATGAAATTCCTGCGCCACCGCATCCGGTTTTACCGCCCGGACGGAACACGCGGCGATTCTCCCGGTTGCGGCAGCATCCTGATCGCATTCGGAGTGGAAAACGCAGAAGTGCTGAAAAACTGCAGCATTGAAGGCAAGTATGTACAACTCAATTAAAAGATGTATGATGAAGATATTTGATAAAATCAATTTCAGGGAGCCGAAGTATATGCTTCCGGCTGTCCTGTATATCCCGCTTCTGGTTGCATCGTACTTCATCTTCGACCTGTTTCATACCGAAACGGCGGAGATTCCGGACAAGACGCTGCAGACAACGGAGTTTTTGAACCCCGATTTGCCGGATGCCCGGCTTAAAGGCGGTGACGGCATAGGCAGCAAGTACGAGAACATGGCCAAATCATGGGGTAAGATACAGGATTACTCCGCAGTGGATAACATAGAACGAGATGAACCCGATGACAACAAGGAAGAATATGAATCGCAATACACGGTGGACGACATCGCCTTGCTCGATGAGCAACAGCAGGAAAAGGCTGCGGCAGCGCAAATTGCCGATGCCAAGACACGCGAGCAAGAAGCTCTCGCGGAACTGGAGAAAGCCCTTGCCGAAGCAAGGTTGAGAGGACGCAATGAGGTATTACCGGCGACCGATACGGACAGTACCGCATCGGCGCAACCCCCGACGGCAACCATAGAGGTCAAGGGAAAAATAGAGGAAGAGAGCCGTTCGGTAAAAGCCCCGTCAGAGAACGAACCGCCCAGCGAAGTGGTACGCAAGGTAAAGACGGCTTCGGATTACTTCAATACGCTTGCGGTCAATGCCCGTGAACCGAAACTGATAAAGGCCATTATCGACGAGGACATCAAGGCGGTGGACGGCTCGCGTGTGCGGTTGCGTCTGCTCGACGACGTGGAGATCAACGAGTGCGTGGTCAAACGAGGGTCGTATCTGTATGCCACCATGAGCGGCTTCTCGTCGGGGCGTGTGAAGGGGAACATCACCAGCATTCTCATCGAGGACGAACTGGTGAAGGTCAGCCTGTCCCTTTACGACACGGACGGCATGGAAGGGCTTTATGTACCGAACAGCCAGTTCCGGGAAACGAGCAAGGATGTGGCAAGCGGTGCGGTGTCGGGGAATCTGAACATGAATACCGGCAGTTACGGCAACAGTCTCTCGCAATGGGGAATGCAAGCCGCTACGAATGCCTACCAGAAAACGAGCAATGCCATCGGCAAAGCTATCAAAAAAAATAAGGTAAAGCTGAAATACGGCACTTTCGTCTATCTGGTGAACGGACGTGAGAAACAGTAAAAACGGAAGCCATGATAGAGATTGACAACATATATAATATGGACTGTATCGAGGGTATGAAGCTCATGGCGAACGGCAGTGTCGATGCCGTGATAGCGGATTTGCCTTACGGCGTGTTGAACCGTAGCAACAAGGCGGCACACTGGGACAGGCAGATACCGCTCGAAGCGTTGTGGAAACAGTACCGCAGGATCACCAAGCCGGGAAGCCCCGTTATCCTCTTTGCGCAGGGCATTTTCTCGGCGCAACTCATGCTCTCGCAACCCCGGATGTGGCGGTATAACCTCGTGTGGCGGAAAGACCGGGTAACGGGTCACCTGAATGCCAACCGGATGCCGCTACGCCAGCATGAGGACATCATCGTGTTCTACGACCGTCAGCCGGTATATCATCCTCAAATGACGCCGTGTCCACCGGAACGGAGGAATCATGGACGCCGCAAGACGGACGGTTTCACGAACCGCTGTTACGGTGAAATGAAACTGGCTCCGGTGCGTGTTGCCGAAGACAAGTACCCGACCTCTGTCATTTCCATACCCAAGGAACACAAGACAGGAGCATTCTATCATCCGACACAGAAGCCGGTAGCCTTGATAGAGTACCTGATACGTACCTATACCAACGAGGGCGATGTGGTGCTGGACAACTGCATCGGTTCGGGTACGACCGCCATTGCCGCCATCCGCACGGGGCGGCATTACATCGGATTCGAGATTGAACCGACGTATTGCGAAATTGTCGGACGACGGATTCGGGAGGAACTGGAACGTGGTCATGGATTAAAGAAAGCGAAATAAGGGAAATAAAGAAATAAACAATATCAACAGAAACGATATGAACAAGAAAATAATTGTAACTGCATTTCTTCTGGCGGCAGGACTTTTTGCCACACGGAACGCACAGGCTCAGCGTACATACGAAGAGATGGAACGGCTGACTGTCAATGAACAGGTAACGACCGTCATCACAGCCACGGAACCGGTCCGCTTCGTGGATATTTCCACAGACAAGGTGGCGGGCGACCAACCCATTGAGAACATCATCCGGTTGAAGCCCAAAGAGACGGGACACGAGGACGGTGAAGTGCTGGCCATCGTCACCATCGTAACGGAACGCTATCGCACGCAGTATGCACTCATCTACACCACGCGGATAAGCGAGGCGGTGGCAGACAAGGAAATTCAGCTACAGGAACGGGATGCCTACAACAATCCTACGGTCTCGATGTCCACAGCCGACATGGTGCGTTTTGCAAGACGGGTGTGGAACTCGCCCGCGAAAATCCGCAACGTGGCGACCAAGGCGCACCGAATGGTAATGCGCCTGAACAATATTTACTCGGTGGGCGACTATTTCTTCATCGACTTTTCCATCGAGAACAAAACGAACATCCGTTTCGACATCGACGAGATACGGGTGAAACTGTCGGACAAGAAACTTTCGAAGGCAACCAACGCGCAGACCATCGAGCTGACGCCTGCCCTGGTATTGGAACACGGCAAGACGTTCAAGCACGGCTACCGGAACGTGATTGTCGTGAAAAAGATGACCTTTCCGAACGACAAGCTGCTGACCATCGAAATGACGGAACAACAAATCAGCGGGCGCAATATCAGCCTGAACATTGACTACGAGGATGTGCTGTCGGCCGATTCATTTAACACCGCTTTATTGGAGGAGGAATGACGATGAAAAAGACGATAATACTGATGCTTGCCTGCATGTGCGTCTTCATGAATGCAAGTGCGCAGCGTAACAGCGGCCGCCTCTCGCTTGGAGTGGGATTGCTGTATGAGAACGGCATGGACGTAACGCTTGCTTACGAACATGAAATGAACTACCGCCATGCGTGGGAGTTTTTCGCCAACGGCTATCTGAAATGGACGGAATGTAAATCTTGCGGTCATATTTGTCCGGAATCCTTCTGGCGCAACTATCGCACTTACGGTTTCGGTGTGGCGTACAAACCTTGTGTGGTGCGTGGACGCAACCATTACGGCAACTTGCGTATCGGAGCTTCGGCAGGGAGCGACACGAACAAGTTTCTTGCCGGAATCCATGTGGGTTACGAGCACAATTATGTGCTGCGGTCGGGATGCACACTGTTCTGGCAGGTAAAGAGTGACATGATGATAAAAGGGGCGGATTTGCTGCGGACAGGTATCGTGCTGGGGGTGAAACTGCCGATAAAATAAAGGAAAAACAAAAAACGAAAATAACATGATACGAAAGATTCAATGGTTTGCAATGGCAGTGACGGCGGTATTGTGCGCTGCCTGTGACGCCCATATCGACGTACCTGATACGGCGGTACGTCCGGGACATATTCTCTGCGAGGACGGTACGGCTTTATCCTACGTACAGTATGAACAGTCGGGAAAACGGGCAATAGCGGTTGTCTTCGATACCGAACACCGTGAAGGTACGGAAGGGAACGGCTATGCGGTTTACCTGTGGGACATTGCTCCGGCAGCTTTTGCCGACAGCCTCGGTGTCGCACAAGGGACGTCGGCCGACATCGAGGCTTTGGACGGGAACATGAACACCTTTGCGCTGTACGACACACGGGAGACGGCTTCGCCTATGGCGGAAGCGGTCTTTGACCTGTGGCGGTACGGACAGAGTGCCTATATCCCGTCGGTGGCACAGATGCGGCTGCTGTATGCCGTCCGGGAAACCGTCAATCCTGTCATCGAACGGTGTGGCGGCCATCCGCTGCCGTTGGATGAAAACGACTGCTGGTACTGGACATCGACGGAGGTAACCGGACAGGAAACGGCGAAAGCGTGGCTTTACTCGACAGGAAGCGGTGCGATGCAGGAGACCCCGAAGACACAGGCGCACAAGGTGCGGCCGATTATCACACTGAACAGGTAGGAACGAAAAGAGGGAAAGGACAAAGACAATGGAAGAAAGCAAGGAACTACAAGGATTTTACAAAATATTCCGTGCGGTCATCTATATCTCCGTGCTGATGGAGTTCTTCGAGTATGCCATAGACCTTGCCATGCTCGACCACTGGGGCGGCATATTGATTGATATACACGGGCGCATCAAGCGATGGATGATCTATAACGACGGCAACCTCGTGTATAGTAAGATAGCGACCTTCCTACTCATCTGCATCACTTGTATCGGCACACGCAACAAAAAACACTTGGAGTTTGACGCACGCAGGCAAGTGTTATATCCACTTATCTGCGGATTGTTCTTGATTGTGTTCTCCGTGTGGCTGTACCATCATACGATGGAAACGAGGCTCTACACCCTGCCGCTGAACATCATCTTCTATATGGCGGCTACGCTGGTCGGTGTGATATTGGTGCATATCGCATTGGATAACATCTCGAAGTTCATCAAGGAGGGACTGGGTAAAGACCGGTTTAACTTCGAGAATGAAAGTTTCGAGCAGAGCGAAGAGAAGGATGAGAACCAGTATAGCGTGAATATACCGATGCGGTACTATTACAAAGGTAAATTTCGCAAGGGATGGGTGTCGATAAGCAACTGTTTCAGAGGAACATGGGTGGTTGGAACTCCAGGTAGCGGTAAGACGTTCAGTATCATAGAACCGTTCATCCGCCAACATAGTGCCAAGGGCTTCGCGATGGTGGTCTATGACTACAAATTTCCGACACTTGCCACTAAACTTTACTATCATTACAAGAAAAACCAGAAGCTCGGCAAAGTGCCAAAAGGATGCAAGTTCAACATCATCAACTTCGTGGATGTGGAGTACAGCAAACGGGTGAACCCCATTCAGGCAAAGTACATCAATAATCTTGCGGCGGCGAGCGAAACGGCGGAAACCCTGTTGGAATCCCTGCAGAAAGGCAAGAAAGAGGGAGGCGGAGGCAGTGACCAGTTCTTTCAGACTTCTGCCGTGAACTTTCTTGCCGCCTGTATCTACTTTTTCGTGAACTACGAGCGGGAACCCTACGATGCAAACGGAAAGAAACTGTATGCGGAGAAACGGCAAGATCCGCAGACGAAGTTCTGGAAGCCGACGGGTGTCGTTCGTGACCGTGAGGGTGGCAGCATCGTGGAACCTGCCTATTGGCTTGGAAAATACTCGGATATGCCGCATATCCTTTCATTTCTCAATGAGAGCTACCAGACTATTTTTGAGGTACTTGAGACGGACAACGAGGTCGCGCCGTTGCTCGGCCCGTTCCAAACGGCCTTCAAAAACAAGGCGATGGAACAGTTGGAAGGTATGATAGGTACGCTGCGTGTCTATACCAGCCGTTTGGCTACAAAGGAATCTTACTGGATATTCCACAAGGATGGGGACGATTTCGACCTGAAAGTTAGTGACCCCAAGTCACCCAGTTATCTGCTGATAGCCAACGATCCGGAAATGGAAAGTATCATCGGAGCGTTGAACGCTCTGATATTGAACCGTCTCGTTACCCGTGTGAACACCGGGCAGGGGAAAAATATTCCGGTCAGCATCATCGTGGATGAGCTACCGACACTGTATTTCCACAAGATAGACCGACTGATAGGTACGGCGAGAAGCAACAAGGTAAGCGTAACGCTGGGTTTTCAGGAGTTGCCGCAGTTGGAGGCTGACTACGGAAAAGTGGGAATGCAAAAAATCATCACGACAGTGGGCAACGTGGTAAGCGGTTCAGCTCGCGCAAAAGAGACACTGGAATGGTTGTCGAATGACATTTTCGGCAAGGTGGTACAGGTCAAAAAGGGCGTGACGATCGACCGGGACAAAACGAGTATCAATCTCAATGAGAACATGGACAGTCTTGTACCCGCCTCGAAAATTTCGGATATGGCGACGGGATGGATTTGCGGACAGACGGCACGTGATTTCGTGAAGACGAAAACCGGTACGGGAGGCTCGATGAACATTCAGGAGTCGGAAGAGTTCAAGACTACAAAGTTCTTCTGCAAGACGGATTTCGATATGAGGGAGATAAAAGCGGAGGAAGCGGCCTATGTACCGCTACCGAAGTTCTACACTTTCAAGTCGAGGGAGGAACGGGAACGCATCTTGTATAAAAATTTCATACAAGTCGGACAGGATGTAAAAGACATGATAGCGGATGTACTGAACAAGCGTGGGGCGAAATAAATCAAAATCCCTGCAATAATTTACGTGGTTATTGCAGGGATTTTTGTATTCCATTCAGCTACCCGAAATCTTGCGGACATAAATGAATCATCTGACAGTTTCCGATTTGGAATCGTTTTCCGACAGCAGATTTTGTAATTTGTCGATGTCCGGTAGAGTCTTGCGCAAATTTTCCGGCATTTCTTGGGCTGTGCGGTATGTCGCCACGCCCATAGGCTTATCATAGTCGCGCACCATGATTTCGACAAATTGGCGGTTGGCATCCTGACATAGGACAATACCGATTGAAGGGTTCTCGTGCGGTTTCTTGTCGGTCATATCATATACAGTCAGATAACCGCTAAGCTGTCCGAGATAATTCGGGCGGAACTTGCCCCGTTTCAATTCCACGATTACGCTGGCATTCAGTTCTCTGTTGAAGAATACAAGGTCAGCAAACATTTCCTCTCCGGCAACTATCAGGCGATGCTGACTGTCGATAAAAGTGAAGTCGTTTCCAAAACGGAGAATGAACTGCTTGATATTGGTTACGATTTGGTTTTCGATGACCTTTTCGTTCCAGTCCTGTTCGCGTTCTCCCACATTCTCCAGATTAACCATTTCGAGCATATACTCATCCTTGAACGCCAATGTCGCTTTTACGGCATAAATGGCTTCGGGCAGCACTTGAAGGAAGTTGCTCGGCAAAGATCCGCGATTTGAATAGATGTCTTCTTTCAAGTAATTTTTGAGAGAGGATAGCGACCACGCATTTTGAGCGGCACAATGGATATAGAACAATCGTTCTGCGATGTCTTTTGAACGAGTCAGGATTTCAATATGATGTGAAAAGCTAATCTTGACAAAATCGTCCCAGGTAAATTCGGTATTGACCGGTTGCCCGATAAGTTGCAGCAGTAGATGCTCGTCAATATCCAATTCGCCCAACGCTGTTGGATGAATTAAAGCCGTACCCTTTTCCGACGAATGGTTTTCCAATTCGCCCAACACTGTTGGACGAATTAAAAACGTCCTCCATTCCTCATAGAATGAGCGCATCCGTTTCAACCCCGATTCAGAAAAGCCGTGCAGACCGGGCAACTCCCGTTGAAGGAGCTTTGATATGGTAGGCAATGCTTTAGTACCCCAACAGCCGATGCGGGAATTTTCAGACACGAATTTCCCCACTCCAAAATACAACGAGAGAGTTTCTTTGTTGACCGCAGCCGCACTTCTATACCGGCAGCGTTCGATGGCATGTTTGATTATCTCTACTGCCTCTGCATATTGTGTATAATCCGATGGGATAACTTGTTGTTCCATATACATACGTTTTTGTGCCGCAAAGGTACGAAAAATACGGGATATACAGGGCAGAATGCCAACATATTATAGTGCCGTGTGGGTCTTATTCGGTATTTTTAGCGTTCCGGTTTCCTGCACTCGCTTTGCTGCCAATCTACTCACTTAGATGTTCATGTGTCTGGGGCGTGCCGAGAAAGCCGGTAGCGGTGTGGATAAGATTGTGAGCGGTTGGCAGTCTTTGGGTTGGCCGCTTCCTACTGTAGCCGAGGAAACACGTCCGGACTATGTTGTGCTGACCTTGCAGTTAGGGATGAAAACCCGACAAGAAAACCTCGCAAGCAGGATTTGAGAAAAGAGCAAATCTTGGAGTTCTGTGTTGAGCCGCAATCCCTATCTGATATTTTGCAACATTTAGGATTGAAAGATAGGGAAAATCTTATGGAGGTCTATATCAATCCGATGATTGGTGCAGGGGTATTGGAAATGACGGAGCCGGACAATCCCACAAGCCGTAACCAGATGTATGTAACGGTAAAAGTGGAACAAGAATTTCAAAAGTAAGTTTATAATAGGATATTGCGGCTTGGACGCATCCAACCTCATACAAATAACACTGCCCGCGTGAAAATGGGGGCAGTGTTATTTATATGGTAGTTCGCTTATTTAAGCTCGTGTACCGCTTAAAAGTTCGGCAAGTTGCCGGTCGCAGAATTTATCGTATTCCTCCTTGTCTGTACCGCTTTCGATAGCCCGGTCGATAACATCGCCCAGTTCGTCGAAGCAGACTTCTTCATTGACACACTTTGCATTGCTATCATCTTCTTTCAGTAGATAGACCTCGTAGTAATCAGAGCCGTTGAGAGCGATAACGACATATCCGGCGTGTAACCGTCCGTTTACTTTCAGCCGCAGTGCCGGTAATTCTTGGAATACCGTAGCGACAAATTCGCTGACTCCCCACGACATAAAGACGGGTATGGGGGTAAATGACAGTAATTGTTCTTTGATGGTCTGTGCGATGTGCATTACATACTCTTTATCCATAACTTTGATTTTTAATATGATTATTGATTTATGTTAGTTGAACCATTCGGGGTTATCCTCTTTTAATTCCGTGATGAGTTCATCGTCCGGTAATTTGAGGGTCTTCGCATCGGCGAAAAAGAAAACCTCGTCATATATTTGTTCGGCTTCCTTACTTGCAAAACCTTCGCTCTCGTCCTCGAAACTGCCCGGATGAAGTGCATCGAGCAGAGCGGTAGAGCCGATAAGTAGTTCTTCACCTTCGTTGGATTTCACGATACGGCAGATGTAGATATTGCCGTCAAATTGTAGTTCTTTCGTTTTCATACGCCTGTTATCTTAATGGGATATGTCTCCCGTTTGCCTTGAGGTATTCCATGATACACTTCGCTTCTTCGTGCGATGCACGGTTGCGGTCATCGTAATTGCGTGTCTCGTCTGCCATGACCACGATACACTCCTTTACCAACCTGTAAAGGCTTTGCTGCAGCGTGGGGTGCATTTCGGGGATAGCGGCTGCAAACCGTTTGGGATTGAAGCCGTAATCGTTCACTGCTCTTTCCCAGTCTTTGGCGAGCTGGTACTCCTTGCTTTCCTTGATGTTGTCCATAATCTTGAATTTTAATGATTTGTTTTTTATTCCCTCCGTTCGATTCCTTTCTGTCGGAACCGCTTTGGGATTTTATAGATGCGGTAAACGGTTGTCGGTACAGCTTCATACGGGAGGCTTTTCCTGCCAATTACTCTTTCTGAGGGAAGGAAGAATTTGCAGGAAATACATTTCAAGCCGCCGGATCAAGCGCGACGGCCGACCTTTGCATCTGATAAAACCAAACCGGGGCTGACAGGGAATGAAGCTGGGGAAACGCTATAAAAGGGAAGTTGAAAATGGTAAAAAAGAGAGGAAACGAAAGCTATGAATGGAGGAAGGGTGGGTGGTGACGGGTTCGTCAGAAAGTTAAAAGAGGTACTTGGGTCCTTTGTCCGGAGCATACAAAAATGAATAGAGGGCGGATTCCCCCCCCAGACCGTCCGAGAACTCTGATTTTCGCTGTAGGATGGCATTCTTGCAGCGGATTTGAGGTCGTAGAGACTATCTGGTGGAATTTGTTTTTCAATTGAAAGAATAAATTCTCTCATGATAATCGGTTTTAGAAGCTTAAAATGCACTTTAAAATGTGGTTATTACCTATATTCGTAAGGATGTGCACCTCGGCAAGTCTTTTATCGGAGTGCGGCAAGCAGTGCGGGTACACCTTTGAGACTTATAGCACGACGTAGGTTATAGGATAGACAGAGCAATCCCATCTCTGCACCTACTTTTGCAAAACCTTTTAGTAAAAAATAGTAGTATCCGAGCGTTCTTTTAATTGTCCCGAACGGATGTTCCGACAAACATTTGCGATTATCCATTTTCTTTTGGTCAAGATGTAGCACATAGCGTACCACCTTTTTCATAACGGTTATTCTTGTTGGTTTCAGATTCGCATTGCCGTCATTTGCTGCATCTTGTTTCCTTCGGGTATCAGCAACCTTTATTAGATCATCCTTACTAAAGTCCGCTTCCTTGAACTTGGATATGGTACACTTGCATTTGCATTTCTTGCAGGCCAACTTGTTGCAGTAACGTATATTGCCGTTTCGTTTAATGGATTTCTGTCTAAGAATCTCACCTTGCGGACAATAGACAAGGTTACGTTCGGCATCCCTAACGAAGAAGCCTTCAAGAGCTTTGGCACGCATTTGTTCGGAAGTCATGTCCAGCACTGCTGAATCGGATGTCGGCAATGTACGCTTTTTTACCTCAACAATTTCCATATCAGTTAAGATTCCGTTGTAGACATCGGGAATTACTCCGGCTTGAAGACATGCCTTCAAGTCCTCGGGGTTGGTACTAACTTTCTGTTCATCGGTTATGGTGTTTCCAATGTACTCAAACTCAACCTGCTCGGTGCAGCCACCGTCACGCCGGATGACATTGGGTACAATGCCCGATGCAAGTGCGTCGGTATGGTCTTCGGGGCATTCATAGCCCTTGTCTGCTGTAGTCTCAAGGATGTCAATCCCATAGTCTTTTTTCACATCTGTAGCTACGTTTGTTATTTGGCCATGGTCAGTAGGACTGTTAGTGACCCGGAAGCCGGCAATCATGTGGCTGTCCGCGTCAACAGCCGTCTGCATGTTATAGCCTACGCAGAAACCTTCATTCGCTTTCATCAGTCTTGCATCCGGGTCAGTAAGCGATATCTGTTTTTCATTAGACTCCTCTAATGTAGTGCGGTATGCTTCGTAACGGGCTTTGCGTTCTTTACAGACATTCAGTTTGTGCTCAAGTTCTTCTCTGGAAAGTTTGCGACCTTCTTCCCGATCGCATGAGTCAAGCTCTTCCATGTATAAAGTGATATGTTCATCCAAACGTTTGATACGGTCGTCAAGTTTGTTGAGCGTAAAATTGTTATCCTTGGCATTTACAGCCTTGAACTTGCTTCCGTCAATAGATATGTATGACTTGGAGAAGAGCTTCAACCCCATGCAGAACTTATTGAACTCCTTGAATACTTTAGTTATGCTATCCTTATTATCCTTGCGAAAATCGGAAATGGTGCGAAAATCAGGATATAATTTGCCCAGTAGCCACATCACCTCCACGTTGCATTTGCACTCACGGGCCAACTTGCGCGATGAACGCACTTGGTAAAAGTAACCATAAATATACAGTTTTAACAGGTCACGAGGGTCGTACCCGGGACTTCCCGTGGCTTTGGGAATGTTCCGTATAAACTCTAACTTGCCCATATCCAAACTATCAACGAATGCATCAAACAAACGAACCGGAGCATCCTCCTCAACATAGTCGTCTATGCAATCGGGGAAAAGTACTTTCTGTTGTCGTTCTTCACCTTTCTTATATGCCATAACTCTGTTTCTTAGCTTAGGTAAAGATAAGAAAAATGAATGAGAAGCATGAATATCTAATGTTAAACCATGCTACAAACAGGGGCTATTGCGGAGGGACAACGACAAACCTCTGTTTAAAGAGGAGTTCTCGGACAGTCTCCCCCCTATTCGTTATGACAACAACATTTGTCAGGCAGCTATTTCTTCCGTTTGCGGTTCGGTCTGTGCTTCCGCTTCGGGTTGCGGTTCATCGGGTTGTTCCGCTTCCTGCGTGGCTTGTTCCTGCAAAGCGGCTTTTTTTTCCTTAATGCGTTGGTGCCGCTTTTCGTACACTTCATTATATCCGTCTTGGATATTGGCAAGTTCTTCGGGCATATGCTTTTGGGCGAAGCCAAGCAACAGGGAGGCTGTGGCGTTGTTACCGAATGCGTCCTTGAAATTGGCAATCAGATAATCCCTGCGGATAACGGCTTTCTGCTTGGCGGTAAGGTTCTCGATGATGCGCATTTTGTCCTCGCTCGTAAGGTAGTAATAAGAACCTTTATCTTCAATTCCCACCTCATTGAAATGCTCTTTGCGGAGTGAGGAGAGCAGGAAGAAATACACCATTTTCTCCTCGTCCTGTCCAAATTTGCGCTCTGACATATCGACCTCTAAAATCCGCTTTTTGGTGTCTTCAACGGTCTTTTCGAGGGCAATCTCCTTGTTGCGTTTGTCCTGCTTTTCCAACTTCTCGATAGGTGAAAGCGGCATTTCGGTTGCTGTACCGTTTACGGTGGTAGCGGTATTTGCAACATAGCACAGTGTAATGTCGTTGCTCTCAATACGGAGATAGAGGGAGATTTCTCCTGCTTCGCTTCGGGTGCGGATTGCTTCGCATTTTTCGGTGTAACCGTTCAATTCCTGCCCGTAATCCTTTTCTGCATCCTCGTATTCCTCGGTGGTATCATAATCCTCTTTTTGAGGTGCTTGGGGGCTTTCGGGGTATTTCGTTGCATAGGTTTTAAGGCTTTCCACTTCGTAGCCCATAGCGGTAAGTCGGTCGATGACAGCTTCATTGTAATTGTAGCTTTCGTGGCAGAGGGGAACGGCAGGGTGCTGTTCCATGAGCCGCATAGCCTTTTCGGTAAGGTGCGATGTGTTCATTTCCACCAAGCAAGCGCGGTTGGCGCAATTTCCGCAACCACCCTCACAGAACAACATCATATTATTGGTATTGTGAGGGCATGAAAGACAAAGGGTTTTGTCGAATGAATAGCGATTGAGGTCTGCGGTGTATTGCCGTTCGATGCTTTGTGCCACCTCGGAAGCTTTCATGCCTCGCCAACTATTGTACTGCACCCCCTCTTTCAGATGTTGGTCGTACACCTCACGCTGTATCTCTTCCCCATAACGGCAGATTTCACTTGCCACGCTGATTGTGATTTCGTCCTGCTCCAACAGCAAAGCGATTTCGGGTATCAAGGAAACGAATTTAAGTCGTGTACGGATATATGCCTCCGTCTTGCCGAACTGCACGGTCAAGGACTGTACATCGTGGCGACCGCTGTCTATGAGCTTTTGGTAGGCGTTGGCTTCCTCAATCGGGGTCACATCCTTACGCTGCAGGTTCTCGGTAATCGCCATTTCCTCGGCTGTCTCGTCTGAAATTTCCATGACGATAGCCGGAATTTCCGCCAATTCAGCCATGAGGGAAGCACGGTATCTGCGTTCTCCGAATACAATCTCGAAACGGTTGTCCGCAATAGGGCGCACACCGATAGGCTGAAGCACTCCCTGCTGACGGATGCTCTCGGCAAGTTCCGCAAGGCTTGTCTCGTCAAAGTTCTTACGTGGGTTGTAGTTACTCGGCTGAATGTCTGCCAATGCTACCGATGTGATGTTCTTCTCTACTGCTTGAACTGCTGTTGTTGCCATAATCATAAAATTTAATTGGTTGATATTTGATTTTTTTATTTTCCCTTTTTTCGGTTCTTTTCTCTGCCTGAACCGCTTGGGATTTACAGATGCTTCAAGGGACTGACGAACAAGCTATTTTCAACGCTTTTTCCGGAAAATTACTCTTTCGCAGGAAGGAAGAATTTTACGAGAAATGCACTTCAAAGCGGTGAAATCAAGCGCGGCAGTCCAAATTTGCGTCTGGAAAACCAACCGGCGATGGCAGGAACGAGGCCGGACAAGCGGCAAGTGGAATAAATAAAAAAGTAATACAACCATGCGGTTATAAGAGGTAATAGAACAGGAGAACACCCAGGAGGGTATAAACAGGAAAAACGCTACCTTGTGGACGTGCCCATAAGATAGCGGTATGCTATAAAAGGTATATCGGATGGGGACTACAACCGCCGTACCGGTTATTTCTCGTGCTTTTCCAAATACTCTTTCATCGCCTCGTTCACGATGTCCCGTAGAGACATATTCTTTTCGATGGCGAGGTACTTCATCCGGGTATGAATACTTTTGTTTATGACAAAGTTGCAATGTACAGCAGGCTCTTTTTCCGTTTTGACCGGTGCAGGTTCTTTCTTTTGCGTGGACTTCCCGGTGGATGACAGCAAGCCGTCCAGTCCGCTTCTCATGCCGTTTTTCAATGAATCACTTTTGCCCATATCGTTTTTATTTTAATTTCAACACTTCTTTTGCTAACTCCATGTAGTCCTTTGCCCCGTTGCTGTTCTTGTTATACTCAAAGATATTCATGCCTTTTATCGGAGCTTCGGCCAATGATACATTGTCCCGGATGACGGTCTTGAATACCTTGTCGCAGAACGATTCGCTGATTAGTTCCGCCACACTTTTGTTGAGCGTCTTGCGCTTGTCAAACTGGGTGATGACAATGCCGCCGATATTTAGGTTTGGGTTCAAACGTTCCTTGACAATCCCGACCACATTTGTAATCTTTGCCATTCCGCGCATGGCGAGGAACTGCGCCTGTACCGGGATAATCAGGAAATCCGCCGATGTGAGGGCGTTCAGTGTCAGCAAACCCAGCGAGGGCGGACAGTCAATCAGGATATAGTCGAATTTACGGGTTTCAAGCAATTTTGCAATCAGCCCTTTTAGTATTAATTCCCGCCCCGGCTCGTTGATAAGCTCGGATTCTGTCGCCGACAAATCGAGGCAGGACGGTACAACGGAAAGACCGTTTTCCAACTCGAATACCGGTAAGGTATATTCGCCTTTCATCGCTCCGTACACCGTCCGTTCCTCTTCGATGGAGAGACCGCAGGATTCCGTGAGGTTTGCCTGACCGTCCATGTCGATGAGCAGTACACGCTTTTTCTTCTGCTGCAATGCGGCAGCAAGATTGATGGTGGTAGTTGTCTTTCCGACACCGCCCTTGTGGTTCAAAACTGCGATTATTTTTGTCATAATTTCGTGTCTTTATATCTGATACAAAGATAATACTATTTTTAGTATTTACTATTATTAGTGTATACTATTTTACTACTTTTGTATATTTTAGTATTATAGCATCTACTACTATACTAAAATACTGATTGACTAAATGTAGTGCATTCTATCATTTCTGATGGGATATTTCCTAATATCCTACTTTACTAACCTTAGTATATACTACATTTAGTATTTGTTGTATAACAGCAAAATAAGCTCATTTTGGAATTAGTCTTATAAATCATCATCATGCGCATTAGATAAATTCTGTCTCAAGTGCTTCCAACAAGTCGTGTATTTGTTTTTCCGCTTCCTCCATATCCGATACAATGTCCTTGATGTGGTAAGGTGCGCCATTTTTACCGTGCCCATCATTTCCAATCCATAGATAGGCTTCGTAATCCGGGTCAAAACCCTCGAAATATTGTTCCATGTCAGCAATGAGGGTATCAATGTCCTCACATTTCATTTCGGCACTGAAATTAAAATCCTGCCCATAGTTGGTATAGCGTTGGAAGTCGAACTGAATATTTGATTTATTTTTGTCATCCACACTTATACTCCAGCCTTTGCTTTGGGATATTTCCGTTACTTTTTGTATCTTTTCTTGAGCGGTCATAGTTTTGAGTTTATAGTGGGGAGACTTCACACCGTCCTACCGATTGCTTTAATCCGTTATTTGAAAGTAATACTCCTGCAGCTCGTCTGGCCATTCGGCGGTCATAGAGCGTGGCTTTCTGGTTGTCCCGCTCGTGCCATTGCCAAATTTTGTGATTAAGTACAAGGCACAGCTCTGTCCAATGCTTGTAGTTATCTTTCCATTCTGCCTTAACCTTTCTGTATGTGTCAGCTATGGCTTCATTCCCGAACTTGTCTGCCATAGAGAAGTCCTGCCAAAAGGTTGTCATCGGGTCATAGCCAGTAATTTCCGCTATATTCCACTTGGGAATTACTATTTTTAATATTTCCATACTTATTATTGTTTTTGTAATACTCATGAATCAAGATTACTATTTCCCTTTGTTCGGTCTGTTTGCGACCGCCGGGAAGATTTTTCTGCTTTCAGAAGGTGGCGGGGAACAATCGGACAAGGCTGATCCGGAAAAATACGCTCGACAGCGGAGAGGAAGATTTTTACGTGTCATTTGCGGCAGTATGCCGGCATTGGCAGGATTGGAGCCGCCGGTTACCTTTGCGGAAAATTCTGTTCCGTAGGTCGCACGGCAGCGGACTTGGGTTTAATGGGAATCCGTTAGAAAAGGAAAGATTTATGAATAAAAGAGTGAGGCGGCCAGCCGGGACGGACTTTCCGATGGACTGTCTTGGGACTACAGAGGGCAGGATTTATCCCGCCCCCTGTAATGCCAAGTCTGTCCGTGTCCGTCCTTTTGCAAAAAGGGGCTTCACGCACTTTATGTAACGTGTTACACAAAATGCGTGAGGCTGCTTGAAGCAAACTGGCCGCAGGATGTAAGGCTATATGAGGGAGAAAGGAATTTTATAAAAGGCCGTTGGTCGATCGGAACAACAAACCGTACCGAGACTTTGCCCGATACGGTCTTGCATATAACTCAGTCTATGTCATAGCCTATCATGTATTCATCGTTGATAAGCAGATAATAGTAGCCGTTGCCACAATTCCTGTATTCTTTGCTGAATCCAGCCGCCATATCTCCATTTTCGCGTGGCTCACACCATAACGTACCGTCATAGCCACAAAAGTCGAAGTGTCCGGTGGAAAACTTTTCGCCTTGCTTCAGTGCCGTTCTGAAACGAGCCATATCCCAACTGCTGCAATACTTCTCGATGGTGGCAAGTCCGATACACTTGCCGTCGATGCGTGTGCCGGTCGTGATGCGGTTCTCGTAGAGGGATTTATCCAAATCGGCATTAGCGATTTTGCGAAGCCAATCATTCGTATGCGTGGCAAGTCGGGCAAGTTTCTGGTATTTCAAGACCTGTTTCTTTCCTATGTCCGCTGCATCTTCGGGAGAGGATGACGGATAGTATATCTTCTCAATGCTTGCCCAATCCGTGAAGATGTACCCGCTTTTTCGTTTTCTTGGCGCAATAATGCCGATGACGTTTTCATTGCGGTTGATGAATAATCGCCTACGTTGTCCTGCAATCCTTACATATAAAGAGGTGGAATTCTGCTCGTTTCGGAGATAGGCTTCTGCCGGATGAATAGTTGTTGTTTCCATATTTGTATAAATTTTGATTTTTGCTGTTCCTATTTTGGTTTACCTGTTCAAAGTTCCGGGATTGTGCCGTTCTTATATAGAACACCGTCCCGATAATGGGACACGATGCCCGGCTTAAGTCCCATTTCCTCAAAGGCTATATGCCTGATATAGTCCTTGTATTCTTTGCCAATGAAATTCTTTCCACAAAGGTTGTTGAAAATCATAGGGACGGAAAAACCGTCTTCGCTCGATAATATCACTTTGTCGTCTTGTCTAATTTCTTCTACCATACTTGTTTACTTTTAATTGGTTGAACTATCATGCTGATTTTTCTTTTTCCCTGCTTTCGTTTGCCGTGCAGGTTTGTTTTCAGCTTTTTGAGGCAGCCAGAGGATGAAGCTGTGGCATCATAAGCCAAACCCGGATAGAAAACCGACCGTGTAACAGTCTGTTTTCGTCATCCGAATGCAATGCGGCTTGGCGATTATGCGCTTCGTCCTACATTCGCCGACGAAAAGAGTAAAGAATGACCTGCCGGTAAAAGCAAGGATTTTGTAAAAAAGAAGAGTCGTATATGATAGAAAAAACGGCTTGGGATGTGAGAAAATACCCTGAAAAATTTGCGGTGTATCGTATTTTATGTAATTTTGCAGTTGTATTTCAAAATTGCATAAACAGTATGGAGGCAAAATATATCCACAGGGAGCTATCCGCCGTGATAGAAGAGGCTTACCGCTATTTTTCAGTCATTACGGTAACAGGACCGCGCCAGTCCGGAAAGACGACGCTGCTCCGCAACTTGTTCTCATACCTACCGTATTACTCGTTGGAAAATCTTGATGTCCGGAGTTTCGCCGAAAACGACCCGGTCGCTTTTCTGAACCAGCACACGGAGGGCATGATTCTTGACGAGGTACACAACGCTCCGAACCTGCTGTCGTATATTCAGGGTATGGTGGACAATGATGCCGACCGGCGGTTTATCCTTTCGGGCAGTTCGCAGTTTGCCATGCTGAAAAAGGTTACACAGTCTTTGGCAGGACGTACCGCCGTTTTCGAGTTGCTCCCCCTGTCATACTCCGAAATACGGGAGCAGATCACCGATACGCCTCTTGACAACCTGCTGTTTAACGGGTTTTACCCTGCCATTTATTCGGGCCGTAACATACCCAAATTTCTTTATCCGGCGTACATGAAAACCTATCTGGACAAGGACGTGCGCGACCTGCTACAAATCAAGGACATGATGCAGTTCCACACATTCATCAGGCTTTGCGCCGGACGTATCGGATCGCTGTTCAAAGCCTCTGAACTGGCCAACGAAATCGGTGTCAGTTCACATACCGTTACGGCATGGCTGTCCGTCTTACAGGCATCTTATATTGTTTTCCTGCTACCTCCCTATTTCGAGAACACACGCAAACGGCTGACTAAAACTCCCAAGCTCTATTTTACGGATACAGGGCTTGCCTGTCACCTGCTCGGCATCGAATCGCCGGAACAGCTTGCACGGGACAAGATGCGTGGGGCGTTGTTCGAGAACTTCATCGTAACGGAAGCCTTGAAGCGGCGGTATAACCAAGGCAAGGAAAGCAACCTCTATTTTTACAGGGATTCGAACCAGAACGAGGTCGATTTGCTGTTGAAAAAACATTCGGGGCTATACGGTATTGAAATCAAGTCGGCGATGACCTACCATGCGGACTTCGAGAAGGCGTTGAAACAAATGGACGGCTGGGTCAAAGAAACCATACTGGGTAAGGCGGTGGCCTATGCGGGTACACTCGAAAATACTGCTGGAGAAATCAAACTTCTGAATTACAGTCACCTGGATGAGGTGTTGGCTTAACAGCCCTATAACAGTCCAGCTAATGCCGACACACACTCCTGCTGCATGGATTTGATGTAATCGAAGAGAACCGAGGGATTGATATTCTTGCCATTTAGCTTGCAGGTGACGTGCAAGTGCTCGCCTGTACTTCGTCCGGTCGAGCCGGTAATACCGACGGCATCGCGGGGACGGACTACCGTACCCTTGGCGGCCAGCACCCGTGAAAGGTGGCAATAGCTGACGGTGTAATTTCCGTGCCGCAGTGTCACATACTTGCCGGACGTCTTGTCTTGTCCCACTTTGACGACCACCCCCTCCATCATGGCCAATACCTGCTCGCCCCGTGCGTGCAGGTCGATACCCCCGTGAAACTTCCTCTTCCCGGTAAACGGGTCTTTCCGGTAGCCGTATGGCGATGTAATTCTGATGCGCTGCAATGGATAAGACACACTGAGATAACGGTCAATCCACAACTTCTTACTTTCATCGGCAGGTTTTGTCGAAGTCTCCTGTGCAGGAGCCATGCTTTCGGGTGTCGGCTCCGGCTTTTTCATACCCTCCTGCAAGGCTTCTACCTTGTATCTTTCTGGTGTCTTGGCAATCGTGTTGAACTGCGCCTGAACGGGCATCGTGCAGAATGAAATACCCGATATTGCTATCAGTAGAATTTTTCTCATTCGGCAAAGTTATAACGGGAATTTTCATGTCGGAAACAAACTACCGTCATTTCTTGTATTGGTTTGATATTTTGCGTCTATTAGTACGATTTTGATTAGATAATTGTACTAATGAAGATAAAAACAGCATATTACAACCATTTATATAGCTGTATTTTTGTCCGTCATAATAAGATGTCTCTATCTTTGTATAGTACAATTTTATAATATGAATATAGTATGAAAAAAGTTCAGATTGAATTTGATGAATTACCCTTTTCGACACTGGAACGATTCGGTCTTACAAGGGAAATGATCGAGGACTTGCCGATGCGTGTGTTGGAAGACATCTGCAACGGCCGGCATTCTCCCGTGCTTCCCGTGCGTGTCACTGACGAGCATGGCGGGCAAATCGAGAGCCGCAGCCGCTTTGCCTTTATCCGCATGGACGACGGTCAGGTGGATGTGGTGTTCTATCCGGCACTGAAATCCTCTCCACTGGAGCGGTATGACGAAGCACAGCAGAAACAGTTGCTCGACGGCAAGGCGATTGTCGCCGATGTGGAAATGTCGGACGGACGGAGCAGCAAGGCTTTCGTACAGATTGACGCCGAGACGAAACAGGTGATGTATGTCCCCACGCCCATCATCGCACGCAACCTGAAAGTGCTGGCCGAGGTCATGCGCCTCGGTACGGTGGAGGTAAACGGGATGCAGCACGGCGAGCCGCTGACGGTAGTCGTGGGCGGCGAGCCTGCCACAGTGGGCATCGACCTTCATGCCAAGACCGGCATCCGCATCTGTTCGGGCGACGCGCAGCAATGGCGCAACCAACCCAAGCGAGAGTGGGACAAATACACCTTCGGGTGCTACGGCTGCTGGGTCATGGACGATGACGGTAACCTTGACTACGTTTCGGAGGAAGACTACACCGAAGAGCTGTGGAACGAACAGAAGAAGAGCGGCGAGCGCAATCGTGCGACAGCTCTCCATAAGTAAAACATCAATCCGTACATTATGGCACAGAACGAATATTATCCCGAAGACGTACTTGTCGGGAAGATGCAGAGCGGCGAATACGGCTGGCTCGATTACGTCAATCATTTCTCCGCCGACTGGCAGGAGGAATACGCCCGTTACTGCGAGGAAAAAGGGCTTGCAGTCGGCAACGAATCCGCCGCCGAGTTCGTCCGCTTCAAGGACGAACAGTTGGAGGCAGCAATGGAAAGCGGAGACGCATAACGAAAACAATCAGACTATGGCGATACGAACGAATACCAATCCCCGGCAGATGGACTTGCAGCCCGAAATGCGCGATATGCTGATGCGCAACGGGCTTCAAGCCCATGTTGCACTTGACGATGCAGGGTATCGGCTGATCGTGCAGGGACATGACTCGCCCCTGCTGGTCTATCCGATCACCGAACGTCAGATGTTGGCACTCACGGACTGGGGAACGAACACTGCCAACAAGAAGGCCTACAACGTGCTGACGAGCATCGTGGGCAAGGACTTCTATATGCCCAAGAACTTCGTCCATGCCCGCAATGCCAACGGTCGTGTGGCTATGGGGCTGCACGGCTACCGCATCGTCATCGGCGAGTACGGGCGCATGGGGCGTATGGGAATGCCCCCGCCGTTCCTTGGCTGGACACCTCGCAACCAGTTGGGCTTCCACCTTCGCAGGGTCGGCGGCCAACTGTTCTTTCCGGGGCCGTCCATCGTACCCGAACGCCCCGACGGGCGCATGAAGCCCGGCGAACTGCAATCAGGCGGTTACGGCTTCTATTACAAGGGGCATCAACAGGAGCAGCCCGTACAGCAACGGGATGTGCTGCAGGACTTGCAGGCGGCTATCACGCCGATGGTCAGCCGTCCACGCAGCAAGGAACCGGCACGGCCGTACAAGGAGCTTATAGCCTCTCCGGTCTATTTCTCCAACGAGAAATGGGCGGAGTGCCTTGCCTCGCACGGTCTTGTCGTGGATGCGGAAAAGCAGACGCTGACCGTGCAGTCGGAAAGCGTCCAAGCCGATATGGTCTATGACCTGACGGAAGAGGAAGTGAGGACACTGGTTGCCGCACCCATCGAGGAGCAGCCCGTAGAGAAACGTCTGGAACTGCTGAACGGCATTATCGGGGCTGACTTTTCCGACAAAGTGACGATGGAGGCTCTCAACAGCGATCAACGCATCGCTATCGGTCTGCATCCCGAAGTACAGCAGGATTTGAAACAACGCCAACGGCAGGAGCAAGAGGCTTTTATGCCAGTGAAAACCTCGCTGCAACAGCAAGAGGAATCCGTACAGGGAAATATCGGTGCGGTAGTGGACGGGCGTGACCTCCAGTTTTTGAATGAAAACAAGGGATGGTATCGGGAAGAGAAACACGGGCGGGAAGTCGAAGTGAGCCAGATAGCCGTTCAACCGGCACAGACCGAGGGGAAATACAGGATGACCGCCGTTATCGACGGTCAGGCTATCAGCCATGAGATAACCCAACGGGACTACGACAAGTTCCTTGCTGTGGATGACTATCACCGGATGAAGCTCTTTTCCAAGATTTTCAGCGAAGTGGACATGAAAACACGCCCGGAAGCACAGCGGGGTCTCGGCACGAAAATCTTTGCCGCCCTCACCGCAGGTACGGTAGTCGCGGCGGGTGTCGCACACGGCATCCACCATCACTGCCATGCCCCGGAGTTCTACGGCGAGTGTTTCGGCGGTCCGCCACGCCCGTACTTCAAGCCGGGTGTCGATACGCCGAGGGATGTGGCCATCCGTTGTTTCGAGGCAGAGATGAACCGTGAAATCAATGATATGAGAATGGGGAGGTAAACCATGAGAGAGGGCGAACTGACTTATGACGATTTTCTGCGCAGGCTGAACATTCAGGACGTGCTTATCGACGCGGGCTATCACCTGAACCGGCGTGACGGCCTGCGCTATCCCTCGTATGTCCGGTTGGACAGCGAGGGGCGGCGCATCCGCAACGACAAATTCATTGTCACGCAGCAAGGGAAATGTTGTTTCAAACCGCAACAGCAGAAGTCGTATAACATCATTTCCTTTATCAAGGAGCATCCGCATTTTTTCGCGGAATACCATGCCGGTGTGTCTCCCGACCGACTGGTAAACCTTGTCTGCAACCGGTTGCTGAACCATCCCGTCGCTGACCGGGATACCCGGATTATCCAGCCTAAACGGGATGTGAAGCCGTTTGACATGGCGGATTACGACATTCACCAGTTCAATCCGCAGGATCGGGCGACACAAAAGAAGTTCTATCCGTTCTTCAAGCATCGGGGCATCGACCTTTACACGCAATACGCCTTCCACCGGAACTTTTGTCTGGCGACGAAACACCGTGAGGACGGCATGAAATACACCAACCTCGCCTTTCCGCTGACCGTTCCGAAAGATACGGGACAGGTTGTCGGTCTGGAAGAGCGAGGGCGCCCTCGCATGGATGGCAGCGGCAGTTATAAAGGGAAGGCGGAAGGGAGCAATTCGAGCCAAGGGCTATGGATTGCCAGCCCAGCCAAAACTACGCTTACCGAAGCCAAGCATATCTACTGGTTCGAGAGTGCATACGACGCGATGGCCTATTACCAGCTTCATCAGGCCAACGACAAGGATTTGCGGAAAGCGGTCTTCATATCTACCGGCGGTAACCCGACGGTGGAACAGATGCGGGGTGTCCTCACGCTCTCGCTTCCTGCCAAGCAACACATCTGTTTCGATACCGACCTTGCGGGAATCGAGTTTGCCAAGAACCTGCAACAGGAGATGTACCGGGCTGTCCGTTCCACCATCGAGGAGACACCGGAGCGGAAGCCTTATCTGGATTCCGTCGCTGACGGCAAGAACCTCGATGAAGGAGACATAGACCTGCTGCCCGACGCTTTGCGGTCGAGCTACGGGAAATATGAATCCGCATGGGAAGAAGCCATGTCGATGCGTTCGAGCGGCCTGTGCCATCCGGACGACATACGGGAACAGACGGATATCATGAACGGAAATTACAAGGAGTTCCGTGAAGGATTGCGGGAGTTCCTCGGTCTGGACAAGGCGAATGACGCCTCTTTTGTCCGTGAACAGCCTACCTATCCCAACAAGGACTGGAACGAACAGCTTTTGGCCGGGCAGAAACAGGAAGAGACGGTCGATGAGACACAGGCGAGAGAACAGTCACCGGAAGAGGAACAACAAACACACTTTCGCCGATGATGACCGATGCACCCACAGGACATTTCCAAAGCATCGTGCTGCAACCGCACGCCGGACAGTTCGTCATCGACGAGCTGCCCGCAATCGTATTGTGCTGTGCAGCATGGGTGTACGGTGGCATGGAGGGACTGCCTCTGACAGCTCTTGCCGTATCGGTTGCCGCATTGCTTTCTTTGGCATTGCTGTACCGTTTCATCTATCTGCGCCGGACACGCTACCACATCGGTAGCGAGCAGCTTATCAGCAGGCATGGGGTGCTGTCCCGGAAGACGGACTACATGGAACAATATCGTATCGTGGACTTTGTGGAACACCAAAGCCTCATGCAGCAGCTTTGCGGCCTAAAGACGGTACGCATCTTCTCGATGGACAGGAATACACCCCGGCTTGATTTGGTAGGCATCAGACACAACTTCGATGTGGTAACGCTTATCCGGGAACGGGTCGAGTATAACAAACGAAAAAAGGGAATATATGAAATCACGAATCATTAGTCTGGTCATTTTTGCCCTCTGCCTGATGCCACACTGGGCAAAAGCCCAAATCACGGCGTCCAATCCGTTGGAATGGATGGCGTTGGCCGAGGGCAACGAGGTTATCAATGACCAAATAGAGAAACAGATAAATGGTCAGACGAAGACAGCTATGCTGCAGAACAGCATCGCCGCCGAGTTTAACCGCATCCACAAATGGGAGAAGCAGTACAACAGTTATCTCAAGACGGTAAGCGGCTACGCTTCATCGCTGAAAGCCTGCACCCATCTCTACAACGACGGCGTGAGAATCTTTCTCACGTTAGGGAAATTGGGCAACGCCATCCGAAACAACCCGCAGGGCATCATCGCCTCCATGAGCATGAACAATCTGTATATCGAGACGGCAACGGAACTGGTATCGGTCTTCACGCTCCTGAATGACGCAGTGGCCAAGGGCGGCAAAGAGAATATGCTCACGGGTGCGGAACGCAGCAAGACCTTGTGGGCGTTGAACGACAAACTTTCGGTTTTCAGCCGGAAGCTGCACCTGCTCTACCTGAGCATACGGTACTATACCCTCAATGACGTGTGGAACAACGTGACGGCCGGGATGCTCGACCGCAACAACGGAGAGGCGGCACGGATGGCCATGTCCCGTTGGCGCAGGGCTGCCGTCCTTGCACGATAAAATCAGGTGAATGATGAAACGGACGATTTGGATAGGCATCTTATTGCTGTGCATCGGTATCGGCAAGGTTCGGGCACAGAACGACCCCGTGCTTGCCGGGATGATCCTGCTCTATACCGACAAGGCGGAAAAGGAGCTGAAGAACCAGGAGAAGGTCATGCTGATACAGACCACCGGACACCTGTGGACGAAAGAGGAAGTGAAAGCCACGACCGACCTGCAACGGGAGTTCAACAACTATTTGGACTCTTTCCGGTCGATAATCTGCTACGCAGCGCAGATATACGGTTTTTACCACGAAATATCAAGGCTGACGGACAATATGGGAGACTTTACCAGACAGGTAAGCCGCAATAGTCCCAACGCGCTGGCCGTTGCTCTCTCCACGCAACGGAACCGCATTTACCGGGAACTGATTATGAACAGCGTGGAGATTGTGAATGACATCCGCATGGCGTGCCTGTCAGACAACAAAATGACGGAGAAGGAGCGCATGGAAATCGTATTTGGCATCCGTCCGAAGCTCAAGATGATGAACAAGAAACTGCAACGGCTGACCAAGGCGGTGAAATACACGACGATGGGCGACATCTGGCGTGAAATCGACGAGGGGGCACGCCCGGCAGCCGACAAACGGGATATCGTGGAAGCCGCCAAAAGACGCTGGCGGCAGATAGGAAGAAATGTAAGACCTTAAAAACAGACAACGTATGGGCGTTTGGAGTACACTATTGAAATATGGCGGCAAGGCCATGAAAGGTGTCGGTACGGCTACAGCGACTACCGGCAAAAGTATGGGTAAGGCAGTGCTGCACCCTTCGCAGACCTTGCGTGGCGCGGGTCAGGCCGTCAAGACGGCGACCATCGGCGGTGCGGTCGGTTATGTGGGCTGGGAGAAGCTGACCACCGACAAAAGCGTGGTGCGTATCGTGAGCGATGCGGTCATCGGCGAACCGGCAACGAATACCCTCGCGGAGACGGCGGACGGAGTGCGTGAACTGACGGGCAAGGCCGGGGAAGCCGTCAGTTCGGTCAGCGGTGCGGTAACCGGCATCGACAACAAGCTGAACGGTGTGTCGAACTTTTTGCGCCAAGCCTCCGGTGGCGGAGGCCTTGATATGTTCGGCAACTTTTTCCGTAACCTCGGCAGCGGCAACGTGTCGGGGCTGAGTATTGCCGGGCTGGTTGCGGCGGCGTTCCTCATATTCGGACGCTTCGGCTGGCTGGGCAAGATTGCCGGCGCATTCCTCGGCATGATGCTCATCGGCAACAATGCGGGTGTCTTCCGAACGCCGGAGACAGAAAACGTGCAGCGCACCCGGACGCCCGAACTTCCGGCAGAGGAACAGACGCATGGCGGAGGGATGAGAAGATAGGGATATGAATCAATAGGTAAACAGCATGAAATATACAGAAGAAATGATCCTGCAATCCGATAGCGGTTATTGTATGCCTTTCGAGGAACAGCAGGGCAAAGACGTGGAGCTGTCGCTCGGCTACGGCGAACAGACCGACCCGGCGACGGGCGAGAAATTCTTTCATCACGGCATTGACTTCAACGTGCGGTGCTATATGCTTTCTGCCCTCGCCAGCGGCATTGTGTCGGGCGTGGGCAACGATTCCGGACACGGCATCTGCCAGACCATCCGCTACGGGGAGTATGAGGTGACATACGGAAATCTGTCCAATGTCTTCGCTCAATTCGGACAGCGTGTAAAGGCCGGACAGACGGTAGCTTTGAGCGGTGACAAACTGCACATGACCGTCCGCTTCAAGGGCGAGGAACTGAACCCGCTGGAGTTCCTGACGATGCTGTACGGGAACATACAGGCAATGCGTCAGGCCGGCGGACACGAGACAGACTATTTATCCGGCTTGGAGATGGAACTGAAAACCGATTATGAACGGGACAAAAGGGAGATAGAGGAACTGATGCTGCACTTCCTGCCGCACTATATGGAGGATTTGCGGCATGGAGCATACACCTTGCCCCGGAATACGGAGCAGTCGCTACGCCACATCTTCACGGTGGGCGCGATGAAGGAGTATTTCTACGAGAATATGCCGAGCATGGCCAATCCGCTCGGACTGGGACACAAGGCCATGCCGCTGGCCTGCAAGGTGCAGAACCTCCTTATTGCGGATTTCCTGCATTACCTCGCCCTGCGGCATGATGTGTACCTCTCCACTGCGAGCAGCGACATAAAAAAAAACTCCATGACGAAGCCCTGACCTATGGCGGCATCATAGACCCGTTGGCGGAACTGGACATCGACATACAGAGCTTCGACATACCGAGGCTTGTCACGGTCTATCCCGACCGGGCGGGTGTGCGCTGGTGGACCAAGGCATGGTTCAACAATCGGGAAGAGGGCGAGACATCCGTCGAAATCGAACGGGAGCAGGCGATACGGTTCATGCAGGACAACATCGAAAAGGACGCATGGCTGGAAGAGTTCTTTCCCCGGCAGATGGAGGTTTACCACAACGCCATCGAGCAGACGAAAGAACAGCTATTGAAACAGATAAATATATAATACACAACATGGATGGAATCAGACATAGCCGGCAATTCGCGGAAATAGAACGTCTTGTGAGCGATTATTTCCATTGCCATCTCGCTCCCGTCATGTCGAAAACGCAGGCTTTCCTCACGAAGAAGCAGGGCGAGGAAATGAGGGAGTATTCCACCTCATTGGGCGGCATACTCAGCGCAATGGCGTCTGCGGCACAGCCGATGGGCGACCCGTACCAGGTACTCAAGGTTACGGGCGAATGGAACTCGAAGACGACGGAGGACTACATCGGAATGTGCAAGGCGGAGATTACCGGCTCCAAGGAGATACAGCAAGACCTCGCATACATGGCCGGGCAATGGCGCGATACCGTCGTGCGGGAAATCGGGCGTGAACGGTACAACGAACTGTCGGAACAATTGGGCGGTGACCTTGCCTACGCCTATATGGACTACCGGGTAGAGGAACTGATGATCGACCGGCTGGTCAAGGAGCGAATGCCGAAATCGTCAGCCGACTACATCATCCGCAAAGCCGCAGAATCAAGCTTGCTCGGACTTTCGCAGACCTTGAACCGCTCGCCGCTTGCTGAGGAAATCGAGGCACGGGGCGAAGCGGCCTACCGTCCGAAAGGATGGGAAAAAGGTGCGGGTCGGGTATTGGGCGCAACGGCGGATGCCGTCATGATGGGTGGCGCAGGTTCGTGGGCGACATTGGCAAAGTTTGTCGGGGCGGACGTGGCTATCTCGGCAGTCGCCTCACGCTTCGAGCCTGAAAAGTCGCCCAAGCTCTCTGTGGAGCAATGTATCAGCAAAGGTGTGTTCGGTAGCGAACGGAACGTGTTTACGGACTTCCGTAAGGAGGCTGCAACAGTACAGACGGGTGATAGTGCGCTTATTGTGGCGGCCAACGAGCAGTTGAAGAAAAAAATACCTGTGATGAACTTTAATTTTTTGGAGTGGATGCAGACACCAAAGTTTACCCCTTTCCAAATGTCCGAAAAGCCCGGACACCCTGAAAAGAAAAATGAACGTGCCGAACGGTACAAGGATGTGCCGCTCATCGTCGCTCCCGGACAGGAAGAAGCCTATTTGAAGCATTTGGAGAAATATAAGAATGCAACGGCTGTAAAATCCACAAAGGAATCAACACAGCCGGAAATGGAACAGAGGGAAAAAGTGGAGAAAGAGGAACGGCAGGTGGTTATTCCACATGAGGAAGAAAAGCAAGAGAGAGAGGCTGTGCAGACCAACACGAACGGATGGAGCGGATTGCTCGGTACATTGGGATTAGAGGGATTGGGCGATATCACGGGCAACCTCGGATATGTCATGGCCATGCTGCCCGACATCCTGCTGGGAGCTTTTACCGGCAAGACGCAATCGTTGCGCTTTGGGGACAACCTGTTGCCGATAGCGAGTATTGTGGCCGGTCTGTTCGTGCGTAACCCGCTGCTGAAGATGCTCCTTGTCGGTCTGGGCGGCGCGAACTTGCTGAACAAGGCTGGACACGAGGCGTTGGGGCGTCCCATGCCGTCCGCCGACGTGCATACGGAAAACCAGTACCGCCGTTATCCCGACGAACCGCTCAATTCCCGTATCGTAAACCCTGTACTGCAAGGCAGCACGCTCATCGCCACGATAGACCGTGTGCCTTGTACCATCCAGCTCACGCCGACCGTCGCGGAGGCTTACCGTGCAGGGGCATTGCCGCTGAACACGCTGGCGAACGCCGTGCTTGCCAAGAGCGACCAGTTGCGCCATATTGCCTCGCAGAATTACGACGACGGACAGCGGGAGACGATTGTGCGCACACGGGGCATCCAATAAATCCATGAACAATAAAAGCATGATGATATGAAAGAAAAGTCGCAAATCGAAAAAAAAGCCGAAGAAAAGCAGACGGAACTGCTGTCTGCCGCACTGGGCGGGGCATCGAACGCCGGCGGCCATTGGCTCAACGTATCGGGCAAGGGATTTCCCCGGCTCTATCCGCAAGGGGTCTCGGCCAGCCCGTTCAATGCCCTCTTTATGGCCTTGCATTCGGACAATAACGGATGCAAGACCAACCTGTTCACGCTTTACAGTGAAACCAAGGCACGGGGGGCTGCGGTACGGGAGCATGAGCAGGGCGTACCGTTCCTGTTCTATAACTGGAACAAGTATGTCAACCGGAACAATCCGAATGAAACCATCGACCGTACCGCCTATCTCCAATTGGACGAAGAGCAGAAGGCACAGTTCAAGGGTGTCCACAACCGAGAAATCCGCACGCTTTTCAATATCGACCAGACGACGTTGCCCTACGTGGACAAGCCGGCTTACGAGGATGCGGTAAAGCAGGACGGCAGTGTTCAGGAAAGAGGATATGCCGAGGCGGACAACCGCAGGTTGCGCACTCGGTTCAACGACTTTCTATTGAAGATGCGGGACAACCTCGTTCCCGTGCGCTCGGACGGTAGCGGAGTTCCTCATTACGAGACGGACAAAGATGCGGTCTATATGCCGCGCCAAAAGGATTTTGAGCATTACCACGATTATGTGCAGGAAGCCTTGCGGCAGATCGTGAGTGCCACAGGACATCAACAACGACTTGCCCGTGAAGGCATGGTCATGAAGAATGGTGTGGCTCCGTCAGAGGATGCGGTAAAATATGAAAGGTTGGTTGTGGAACTGGCTTCGGGTATCAAGATGTTGGAACTGGGACTGCCCGCGCGTTTGTCCGATGCAAGCCTGAAGACGGTGGATTACTGGTGTCGGGAGTTCAAGGAAAACCCGTGTATAATGGACGCTCTCGAAAGCGACGTGAACAATGCGCTTGATGTTATCCGAAAAGCGGAACGGGGCGAGAAAATTGAGTACGCCACCCTGCGAAACAGACGGCAGACCACGACCATGCAGGAACAGATGCCCAAGCATTACTTTGTGGCGAATGAAATCCGCCAGCACCCGGACAAGGCGGCGAAAAGCATCGTCCTCGTCATCGACCGGGAGGCGAAATCGGCGGATGTCATTTTGCCGGCAGGAGCTTCGACCGAGGCGAACAACGAGATTCCCGGCATGAACAAGGGGCGTATCGAACGGGCATTGCAGAAAGAGGGTATCGAGCAGGTGCGTTTCTATAATACTGACGGTGCATTGGGTTACAGACCCGATGACAGCTATTTCAATGAAAAAATGGTGACACTGGCCCGGTTAAGGAACTACACGTTGGAAAAGCTCTCCACGCTGGACGTGTCGGAAGCTGTCAGACGGGCGAATGAGGTCGGGTTCGATGCCGTGCAGATGATTCAGGATGACAAGAACCGTTGGGCACTCTATATCAAGCCGGAAAACAAGGAGGGGTACAGCGTCTATCCCGACAAGGAGGATGTGAACCGTTTTTTCTCCACGCTCAAGCAGGCGATGGACAACATCGACAAGGTACGGATGGAGCTGGCGCACAAGTATTATGCACTGGCGGAGGTCAAACCCGACCTGAAAGTGGATTTGTTCGGCAGCGATACGCCGGAGATTGACCTGAACCGTATTCAGCGTGTTGCCATCTTCAAGACCAGGCAGGATGGAATCCAGTGTGTGGCAACCATCGACGGACAAAAGCTGCAGCCCCGCAGCGTCACTCCACAGCAGTGGCAACGGATGTGGGTGGCGGAAGACCGTGACGGCTACAAGCGGCATTTGGCGGCTACGCTGTTTGCCGATGTGCTGCAAAAGGGACAATCCGTCGGGGAACAGAAAGCGGAAGAGCAGGTACGGCAACAGAATGAGGTGGTGGCGGAAAATCGGTCGGAAGAGACGAATGATGAAAATATGTCTCCGAAACGGCAGTTTTGGGACAACCTCAAGGAAAAGCATCCCGATGCCCTGTATCTGATTCGTGCAGGAGAAGTCTATCGGCTTTATAATGAGGATGCGGCAAAGGGAGCTGATATATTGGGGATTACGATGAAGAAATATCCGGAACGTGGATTTTCGGCTTTCGCAGAGTTCCCAAGGACGCAACTGGACAGCTATCTGCCCAAACTTGTCCGTGCTGGTGAGCGTGTCGCCATCAGTGAGATAGAGCTACAGGATAAACGGCAGGACGAGCAGGAAACACATAGGGGTATTCATAGATAAGGAGTGACGATTATGACCAAGAATCAGGAATATGCACTGCAATACGCAGATTATGCGATGGCACAGATGCGAAGGTATGGCATCCCGGCTTCCGTCACATTGGCGCAAGGCATACTGGAAAGCAGCAACGGACAGAGCCGTCTGGCAAGGAACGAGAACAACCATTTCGGCATCAAGGCAACTTCCTCGTGGATTGCCGAAGGCGGCAAATACGGAATCTACACCGATGATAAGCCGAATGAAAAGTTCTGCAGCTATGACAGCGTGGGTGATTCATACGAGCATCATTCCCGCTTTTTGAAGGAGAACAGCCGCTATGCCGGTTGCTTCAAACTCTCCCCGGACGATTACAAGGGCTGGGCACAAAGCATTGAGAAAGCCGGTTACGCCACAGGCGGCAAGTATGCCGAGAACCTGCAGAAAATCATTGAGCAGAACGGCTTGCAGAAGTATGACAGACAGGTGATGCAGGAGATGACGGCACAAGGCCGGCAGTTCGGGGTGGAACACAATCCGCTCCAGACTTCCGAGAGTGCGGAACATGGAACGGGGTATTCGTTCCCGGTGGAACGGGAGGAATTTCTGTTCATTACCTCTCCGTTCGGAACACGGCAAGACCCGTTGGACAGCACAAAGCAACAGATGCACAAGGGCGTGGATATCCGTTGCAAAGCCGACGCGGTACTGGCTACGGAGAGCGGCGGCAAGGTCGTGGCGGTAAACCAGAACAAGAATACACCCGGCGGCAAGTCGCTGACGGTGGAATATGCTCGGACGGACGGCAGCAAGGTACAATGTACCTATATGCACCTCAAGGAGATTTCCGTCAAGGTCGGCGATACGGTACAGGCAGGCGGACGGCTTGGCACATCGGGCAATACGGGGACACGGACGACCGGGGAACATCTGCATTTCGGTGTGAAGAATATCTATGCCGACGGGACGAAACGGGATATAGACCCTGCGGCGTATCTGGCTGAAATCGCACAGAAAGGACATATCAAATTGCAAATGCTGCACAACGGAAATGACCTGCTCGTCAAATACAAGGCGGCGGAAGATACCGTGCCTGAAAAGAACCTTTCGCCAGACGGATGGATGAAAAAACTCCTTTCGTCGGAGGATAGCGGTGTGGGAATATCGGGATGCAACGACCCGATTGTGGAGATGGCGATGACCGCTTTCGCCTCCCTGATGCTTTTAGCCACACAGATTGATAACCGGGAGGAAGAGGAACAGAAGACGGCGATATCCGCCGCGATGGATCTTCGTACCATCGACCTGAAGCCGTTGTTGCCGAATATGAAGAACTGCGACCTGACTATCGGCGAGAACGGCAAGGCCATTCTGAAAGCGGACAACGGGGAACTGCATGTCTCGCGGGAGCTGACCGCTTCCGAGCTGAACCGGTTGTCTGCCACGTTGAACAACGGTACACTCACGGAAGAGGCCAAACAGATGCGTGTAACCGGTATGCTGAATACGGTTATCCTGTCGGAAGCGGCCTCACAGAATTTTGAGCAGGGGATGACCCGGCAACAGGGACAAACGGAAAACCTGCGAAGATAAAGGCATGGCGATATGATAAAATGCGTGATGATACAGCTATGCAAGTGTCTGGCGGGAGTTTCCCTCCTTGCGTTGCACCTCCGGTTCTGCTACCTGCTGTTGGGATGGATCGGGACGCTCGTTGTCGTGGGCGTGCAATTAGCCATCGCCGGATGGATGGTCTGGGCGATGATACGCGCACCCGACTGACCGCACTCTACAACAGTTCAACATCAATCAACCCATGTATCACTTGTCCGGATGATCCATGTATCATTAAAGACAAAAAACAGATGATTAAATGTAATGTTACGGTATGCGGCGTTATCGGCCGCGATGCGTCGGTTCGCAAGAATAAAGAAGAGAAAGAATTTCTGGTGTTTCCGCTCCGGGTACAGATTCCGGCGACGGGTGGCGGGCACACTATCGAGGTGGATGTCCGCAAGGAGGGCTGTCAGGAGGAAGCCGCCGGTTATCGGAACGGCTCCCGTGTAGAAGTGAGGGGTACGATGTATCTCAAACGCCGGGGCGACAAGCTATATTTCAACCTGTTCGCCGATGAAATCTGCAATGCCGCTACGGATGATGCGGATTGCGTCAAGGGCGAGCTGGTGTTTCGTGGTAAGGTCGGCCAGAACATCGAGGAAAAAAGGGATAAGAAAGACCAGCCTTATACGGTGTTCTCGGCGTTTAGCGCAGAGAAGGTCGATGACGGCTTCGAGTACCAGTGGGTGCGCTTCTTCTGTTTCGGTAAGGAGCGCGAAGCGTGGTTGCAGCCGGGTGTAAAGGTGGATGCCAAAGGTGAAATGAACCTGTCGGCACACAACGGGAAAATCAACCTTTCCTGCAAGATGGAGGAACTGACGCAATATGTGGCGGATTCGTCTAACTATAATCAATAAGGGTTATGGCCGGTTACAGAAAGAAGAATGCCGACGGACCGAACAGCGAGGACAAGGCTCTTGACCTGTTCGCCGAAATGATGATCGAGAAAATCGAGGGCATTCAAAAGGACTGGAAAAAGCCTTGGTTTACGGAGGGTACGCTACAGTGGCCCCGCAACCTTCACGGGCGCGAGTACAACGGGATGAATGCTTTTATGCTGCTTTTGCACTGCGAGAAAGAAGGGTACAAGATTCCCCGTTTCTGCACGTTCGATTGTGTTCAGAAGCTCAATAAGCCCGGAAAGGATGGAGAGGAACTGCCGCGTGTCTCCGTGCTTCGTGGTGAAAAATCCTTTCCGGTCATGCTCACCACGTTCACTTGTATCCATAAGGAGACTAAGGAGAAAATCAAGTATGACGATTACAAGAAACTCTCCGATGACGAAAAGGAACAATACAATGTCTATCCGAAGATGCAGGTGTTCCGGGTCTTCAATGTCGCGCAAACTAACTTGCAGGAAGCGAGACCGGAGCTGTGGCAAAAACTGGAGCGAGAAAATTCGCGTCCGGCAATCGAGGAGGGCGAGCATTTCAGTTTTGCCCCAGTCGATACGATGATAAGGGATAACCTGTGGATTTGTCCGATTACGCCGAAATATCAGAATGACGCCTACTATTCCATCACGAAGAACGAAATCATCGTACCCGAAAAGGAGCAGTTCAAATCGGGAGAATCGTTCTACGGGACACTGTTCCACGAGATGACGCACTCCACCGGAGCGGAAAACGTACTTGACAGGTTCAAGCCGACTACTTTCGGTTCTCCTGAATATGCCCGTGAGGAACTGGTGGCAGAGTTAGGCAGCGCACTGGTCGCACAGCGTTACGGCATGACCAAGCATATCAAGGAGGACAGTTGCGCGTATCTTAAAGGTTGGCTTGATGAGCTGAAGGAATCGCCACAGTTCATCAAGACAACGCTTCTGGACGTGAAAAGGGCAACCTCGATGATTACCCAGAAGGTGGATAAGATAGCGCAAGAACTGGAACAAAATGTCGGCGAGAAGCAGGAAAACGGAGCGGCAGCAAAGGAGAATACATTTTATTCTTCTGTTGCGTATCTCCAATTTTCGGATGACACGAGGCAGCTTGACGAACTTCGGGAGAAAGGCGATTACGAGGGATTGCTGACGCTTGCCAAGGAGTATTACGACGGCAATGGCATCAACGAACAGCATACTTATTTATCGGCCACGAACAACAAGGGTGACAGCCTTATTGCCGAGGATGAGAATTTCGCTGTCGTGTACAACGGGAGTGTCGGGGGAACCTACGAGGTGATGTTGAAATTCACGGAGCAGGAAATCCGAGACCATATCCGGCGTTACGGTGTCGATATCGCCGGAGATACAATAAAAGGGGTTGCCAGGGAGATGGCGGCGGAACAGTTCTCCGCTTTGGCGTATCAAAAGATTCCGGCCTTCGAGATGCCGAACGGTGAAGTGCTATATGTCGAATATAACAAGGAATCCGATACGCTTGATGTCGGGCAACCCACCAATGCCGGGCTGGTCGCGCAGCATCGTTTCCCTTACGACCACAATGTCGGGCTGGATGCCAATCTGCAAGCCGTGAACGAGAAGCTGAACGAGCTGGAAGAGTATCGGGCAGAACTACAAGAGGCAGAATACGGCAGCGGTATGCGCCGGTAAGGATGGAAAGAAAAAGATGCGGAACTGGTTGGCTCCGCATCTTTTTTGCAGTTTATTTCCCCAACAAACCGTCTATCATAGACTGTAAATTTGCTATGTCGCAATACTGGTTACATCCCCCTCGGTAGTCCTTTCCATTTTGAGCTGTCCGTATCAGAAACGAATCGAGTTCAATTCTTACGCCGCTGCCCATTCGTGACAGACCGGAAGAGTGGCTGATGTAAACGAACTTGCCGTTGCGCTCAATGAAGCAGGAGGTGTCATAATGCCCTTTTGAATTGGAAGCCACCTTTGCACCAACGGCTGCGGCATATTTGGAAATCTCACGCACCAATGCTGTCTGGAAACTGCGGTACTCTTTTGAAACATAGTCTCCTGCATCTGCAAGTATAGCGTCCTGCCATTTGGTATAAAAATTCTGTGCCATATTGATATTTATTATTATTCGTTCCGCAAATAACTTTTCCATTTCTCGCCGTCAATGGTCAGTTTGCCCATTTCCCAATCGTATTCCACTTCCGGTATATTGGTATAAGGGAAATGAACGGTGTAGCCTATCTGTCCGTAAGAGCAATGCAGAGGGGTAACGCAAATCTCCCAACCGAAGTAAGATTGCGGCGTGCAGTATTTTCGCCAGTTGAAACGACCTGCGGCAATATTGCCGCAAAGTCGTTTGAGTATGTCGTTTGTTGTCATTCTGTACCTCCTTTGCTGAGTATGGTGAGTTGTTCGGGACGGTCTGGAAACCAATAAGCATCACTGTCGATATATACGCATCTATAGCCATTCCAAGGTTTTCTGAAAGCTAATACTTCTTTGGGGCCAAATACCACCCCGTAGTCGTTTGTAAACGCCACCATATCGCCTACAGCCAAATCACTGTCTGTTTCCATGACTTCGGACAACCGGCTGAAAAACTCCATGCCCTCGGCTTCACGCTCTTTCTTCCAGCGCATAAACTCCTCTTTGTGGCTTCTTGATGAGCCAATAGGTAATAACTCCGATGCCAAAACCTCTGTCTCGGAAGAGCTTGTTGAGATTAAGATGATGCTGTCACTATCCACTTTTTCGGGAGTTGAGATAATTCGACATTCTATATCATTATCGGCAGTGTGCCAAAAAAGGAGGTTGCCTTGCTTGATGAAATCGTACTTGCTCATTGTCTTTTGATTTATTGTTTTTTTTATTTCCCTTTTCTTGAAGCCTTTTGACTTCGCCCAAAGGGGTTGTTTTCATGTGCGTCACAAACGGGGGGATGCAAGAACGATGAGCAAGGAACCTGCAACGAAATTTTATGAAATACCGTCATCTCCGATTACGGAAAGTTGTCGTCAAATTTTATTTCAGGTAGCGATAGCGGTACTTGGGCAATGTTCGTCCACCGTACCTTTGCACACGAAAACAGACCTGCGGCGTATGTCGGGGCTGTGAAGGGATTATACCCTTAAAACAGGAATATACCGGCTGTGAAACCGGTGGCGGAAGCTCTGCAGAGCATATTTATAAAAGTAACCGGGGAGCCTGTGCAAAAAAGAGAGCAACCACCCACTTTTGAGGCGGGTGGTTGCCAATGTTTCGGACAAACATCAGAAGTGGTAATCAACAACTCCTCCGATGTAGAGTATCGTTCCCGGTTCAAGCCTACAAACAAACTCCATAAACGTAAAGGACTGTTCGGCAAAAGACTGCAGCCATCGCCATCCAAATAGAAATGATAGGCGACATCCAACGGATTTTCCACTGCCTGTTTGAGATAATAGGTCGAACCCCATTCCAACATATTATCTGCCGTAAGAGCATTCGCTCTTTTTTTGATATTGGCGACATACTCCTCTTTCCATTGCTCTATTCCACCATTATAGCGCATGGTGTCATCGGATATAAGCTCGAACATTCCTTTGGGCAAGGCATGATTGACCAAATTGGCAATATCCTCTTTACGGTCTTCCTCGTCTATTTCTGAACAATAGTCATAGAAGCTCCCGTCTCCTTGCTGGAGTGTGTCCTCATTCAGATAGTTTTCTTTGTCTATCGGCTCCGTTGAAATTTGAAAAATCCTGCTGTGCATAATTGTAAATTTTAGATTGTCAAATATTTTCTTTTTTTCCTTTTCTTGAAACTCTTTTGGCTTCTCGTCGGGGAATGATTTTTATGCAGGACTGACAGCGGGAAAAGGACGGATAAGGCAAGTAAACAGTGTACGGGATGAAACGGAATACCCAACCGCCCAATGTAAGAGCACAGTCAGGCTCGTCCGACTATGCCCTGCAACGAGGTGGGGAGTGAAAGTCAATCTTCGATTTGTGGAAGGCTGCCGTGAAGAATATCCGGGAACCGTTAGTGAAAGCGATACTTGACGACCAGACGCACGCTGTACCTTTGCATATAAAATCTCTCCGAAGAGAATTGCCGACGTGAGATGAAAAGAGACCATAATTGAGAAACGCTATTATTCATAAGGGGAAAAGACTATTCGTGGTTGTTATAAATGCTTGATTAACATGAAAATACAATTCGCGCCATAAAATAATCCTTTCTTGAAATAAAAATCACAGAAAAAGAAACAAGATTAAAAAATAACCATTAACTTTGCACCAGTCAAGTTTCCAATCGAAGCGTCGAACGGAATTAAAAGGGAATCCCGGTGAAAATCCGGAGCTGTACTCGCAGCTGTAAGTCCTATTAAAGTTTATCGCACTCTTTGCCACTGGTGAAAGCTGGGAAGGCGCGATAAGCGGGATGAGCCAGAAGACCTGCTTGATGAGATAGATTTAGTGACCACGGGATAATTGGCATTAGATTAAAATGAACAGAGGCTCGTCCACAGGCACCTATATTCTTTTTGATAACCGATTTCTCATTCGTTGCAAATCTGTCGCAATAAAAACGAATGTGTGTTTAAACTTTTTGTTTAACTTTTAATAATTAAGTTATGAAAAAGAATTTTAGATTCTTGGCAATGGCTGTTGTAGCAATGGCCGCCGCAGTGTTCACGGGATGTTCATCCGACGATGACTTCCTTGCTCCGTATGAGGAGAGTGCGATTCAAACCCGCGCGATAAGTTCTACCAATGCGCTTATCGATTTTGATAACGTACCTTCCAGCGTAATGGCTTCTGACCAGTATGGAAACAATCTCTATTCTGCCACGGCCAACGGCAAGCAGGTAACGACCGGCTACATCACTCAAATCGGGCAAACCGGTACGTACATTCAGTTCCCGATTAACTATTTGGAACAAGAATGGGTAAGCGGACAGCCTTGGGAATATGAATTTTGGAATGGTGGTTTTGCCATCTCTAATTTCCATAATCTGACACAGGGGGATTATCAAAACCAATGTAGCGTGTACTGGCCCAACGGCGGTCATAGCGGTAAAAATTTTGCTGTAGCTTTCGGTTATAGCGATTCATACAATGATTCACAAGCAACCTATGACAAATGTGCGAAGATTTACCTGACCGATGCAACCGGCTACAGAGTCGTTACCACAAACACTCCTGTCAAGGGTACACCGAAATATGGTAAATTCAACAGCGTATGGGTTTGTAATACGACTTATACCTACTTAGTCATGAAGGATGGCAACTCGTTTACACAAGGCTCTTTGTCGGCACAAAAAGGATGGTTTAAGGTGGTATTTGTTGCGTTGGATGCGACGGGTAAACCTACAGGTAAGGAAGTAGAATACTATTTGGCAAACTTCGATTCCAGTAAAGATGCAGAATCAGGTTTGACCAATAAAATCCGTACCGGATGGAATCAAGTGGATTTAAGCGGTTTAGGTGACAGCGTATGTACTGTAGCTATCAATTTCGAAGGAAGCGATTCAAGCGCATACGGATTGAACACTCCTGCTTACGTTGCTATAGACGATATTGATGTAACCGTAAACGAATAACATGAATTTGGGGCAAATGCTTTTTAACGGCAAGTGCAAAGTATTTGCCCCTTTTTATTATATCCCAATGGAGATTGTAATCAAATACTTTCTTCAAGGGAATTTCAGCATTAAAATTATAAATATAATGAAGAAGTATTTGCTTTTATTCTCCTTGACGATATTTCTATTTGCATGCAACAAAGACGAAGAAATATCGCAGGACGTGATATTGCCTCCTGTCATTGAGTTGGATAGCGAGGACGGAATCTACGTTGTAAAGATAGGAAAAGAGGTCGTTATTGAGCCGACCTATCAGAATGTCGATTACGCCGTTTATTCATGGAAATGCAACGGTCGTATCATTTCCGACGAGCCTCAATTGAAATACATTTTCAACGAATGCGGTTCGTATTACGTTACCCTGCGTGTGGATACGAGGGATGCCAGCACAGAGGAAGAAATTCGTGTGGATGTCAATGAATTGGCTCCGCCCGTTATTTCATTGGTAACCCCCTCTATAGGGCTTAAAGTTGTCGCAGGACGCGAGTATATCCTTACACCCGACATTCAAAATGCAGAAGGAGCTACTTATTTGTGGACTCTTAACGGAAACGAAGTCGGAACGGAAAATACTTATACATTCAAGCAAGATGAGTTGGGAACTTATGAACTGACCTTAACCGTAACAAATGAAGACGGACAATCAAAGAAGACAGTTTCTATTGAGGTTGTCGATAAACTTCCGATTGAAATCGTAGTTCCGTCATCTTTATATTTTACCGAGAATAATACCAAATACGTAGAATTAGGACGTACTTTGTTTGTCCGCCCCTTTGTATCAATAAGTGCCGAGCCTTCTTATCAATGGAGTTTGGACGGGCAACCGATTGAGGGAGCCAATTCTTTGGTTTACGGTTTCAAACCCGCTAAAACCGGAGAACACACGCTTACCTTTACTGTGAAATACGACAATCAAGATACAAAAGCAGTGCTCACCCGTAATATTTCGGTCTCCGGTGTCGATGAAGTCAGTGTCAATATTCCGGTGAAATGTTGTGAAGCGGCCGGAAAAAGACCTTTTGCTGCCGGAAATTCCATTTACAGCAATAAAGTATATGAATTTGTTCCGGCTCCGGGACAATTTGTAAACGAAACGAATACAGCAGGTTTCAATGGGGAAAGCACGCACGAAGCAGCCTGTGCTTACGCACAAAAACGTCTTGATAATGAACAATATGTTTCTCTTGGAGGTTGGGGAGGATATATCGTAGTAGGATTCGACCACAGTATCGAAAACAAAGGCGGTTATGATTTTTCCATCAAAGGAAATGCCTTTGATTCGTCAAATGAACCGGGCATTGTATGGGTAATGCAAGATGTCAATGGAGACGGCTTGCCCAACGATGAATGGTATGAACTGAAGGGTTCTGAATATGGAAAACCCGAAACCATTCAGGACTATGCCGTAACTTATTTCCGTCCCGGTCCCAACATGGATACTCAATGGCAGGACAACAAGGGAAATAAAGGAGCGATTGACCGTCTCGGCAACTATCACCCGCAAGAGTTTTATTATCCTTTGTGGATTGAAGCGGATTCCTATACGTTATACGGCACATGCCTGAAAGCACGTACCGAACAAAGCCCGTCGACAGGCATGTGGTCCAATAATCCGTTCGGATGGGGATATGCCGATAATATTGGTGATGATATGCCCAATAAAGACAATCCTAACGCGGGAGCACTTGGAAACTATTTTAAGATTTCCGATGCAGTCAATATCGACGGTACACCTGCAAACCTTTCCCATATCGACTTTATCAAGGTGCAGACCGGAGTCAATGTAAAAGCCGGATGGTTAGGGGAAAATTCCACGGAAGTTTTCAAGTTCTGTGATGAAAACAACAATAACGACAAATAAAATTCATTATGAACAAAATATATCATTTCATCCTATTCTGTTTCGCTACGCTCTGCCTTGCTGCATGTAGTGATGACGACCCTGAAGTAAGCGGAATAGACGGCAAGGATCACTTCATCTCCGAGTTTGCTCTAACTGTAGATGGCATTACCTATCAAGCCATGATAGTCGGGGACAAGATTACAGTTGAGATACCTTATAATACCAGTCTGAAAGGGGCTACCGTAGAGTATGCCCTTTGCGAGGGAGCCTCTATTAACCCGAATCCATCAACCATAGAGGATTGGGAAAATGAATGGAAATTCGTAGTCACCTCCAGAATGCAGGAGAGCAAAGTATATTCCTATACTTATCAATATGCAGACATCGAACAGAGCGGCAGCGTGGTACTTGCCACGCAATCCGAGGTGGATAATTTTGCCAAGACAGGAATAAACAAAATCGAAGGCAGCCTGACCATCGGAACGGCAGACGGAGAAGAAATCACCAATCTGGACGGACTTGCCAACCTGAAACAAATCAGTAACTCTCTTGTTATCAATCCGTCTTACAAAGGAGCGGATTTGACGGGGTTGGATAATCTGGAACAACTCGGAAGTTTCAAATTAGGATCGACAACTTCTACCAGTAAAAACATAACGCTCAAAACGGTTAATCTGCCCTCTTTGCTTGGAGTGACCGGCGATTTTGTCGTTAACAGTTCTGTCATTGAAAAAATATCCATACCCAAAGTCGAGTTCATTGGTGAGGATATGTATATAACCTCCGATGCTTTGCTTGATTTGGATGCAAATGCCGTTGAATCTGTCGGAGCTTCCTTAATTGTCAAAGGTTCGGTAGCACAAAAAGAATCAGCGACAACCGAAGCCATTGTTTTCTCAGCGCTCAAACGGGTCGGGAATGAACTTACAGTCCAATATTTTCCCAAACTGCAAGGAATTTATCTACCGGCATTGGAAAGTGTGGCCGGTACTGCCTCATTCTCCGATATGTCCTCCATCGGAAGTCTTGCAATGACCGAATTACATTCGGTTGGAGGACTGACTATAAAAAATTGCAAAGAGATTTCCATTGTTGAACTTCCCGGTCTTATTTCCTGCGGAGAGACCAGTGTGGATGCGAATAAAGTCAATAAGTTTAATATATCTTCTTTGAAAGATGTACTCGGTGATATGACTTTAAGTAATCTGCTCATAGAAGAACTGGATTTGTCCCAGATAAATTTTAACGGGAATACACTTACCCTACAATGTAAGCAACTAAATAAAATCGTAGGTTCGGAAACATTTAACGGTAGCCTTCTTCTGCTTCCTAAAAATTGTCGATTGACCGAATTGACTCTTGAGGGAATCTCAAATATAGAGGGCGACTTCCAATGCAAAGATTATTTTTATGTAAAAGAATTTGTTATGCCATTTATTCGTGTGGCAGGAAATATGACTATTGCATTGAATTCGGGAAGTGTTGATACGGGTGCGGAAATTGAATTTCCTAAATTGCAGGAAATAGGAGGTACTTTAACATTAGAAAATAATACGAATGCAAATAATATTACCTTCCCGTCATTGAAAAAAATTCTCGGTTCATGTTCGGTTACGACTGATTTTCTTAAGAATGATATTGAGTTTACCAGTTTGGAAAGCATTGGGACGGATGGAGCAAATACACAAATTGAGTTTAAGATTGATGTTACTAATATTTTATGTCCCAAATTAAAAACGATAAACGGACTGTTTAATATTGTAACATCTACTGTTGTATGGGGTATGACGGCTGATGAGGTGTCTTATCCTACCGTTGAATCAATATCCGAAAATCTTTCAATAACATGCCCGTATTCTGATTTTGGTTCTAATGGTATTTTGTCCATTGATTTTTCAGGTCTCAAATCAGTAAAAGGGATTAGTATAAGCGGGCAAGGAGATGTTAGCGATTTCAGTTCTTTCAAATACCTGTTTGAAAACAATGTTCTAACAGGAGAATCTCAATGGTCTGTCAGAGAATGTGCTTATAACCCCACATACCAAGATATGAAAGACGGGAAGTACAAGCCTGCCGAATAGATAACCAAACAATAAGTTTTCTGCCAATCCTCGGTATGCTTACCGTAAGGTAAGACTACCGGGGATTAACTATAAAAATAACGGTATGACCTATCACCAATTGAAATATCTGCTATGGAGCGTAGTTGTCGGAGTGACACTATCCTTGACATCCTGCATGAAGTGGGACTACGGCGATGCCGTAGAAGACTTCAATGCCACGGGAGCCGGACTGTTCATCACCAACGAGGGCAACTTCCAGTACGGCAATGCTACCTTGTCCTATTACGACCCTGCGACCAAACAGGTACAGAACGAAATCTTCTTCCGTGCCAACGGCATGAAACTCGGCGACGTGGCGCAGTCGATGACCATCTACGACAACAAGGGCTGGGTCGTGGTGAACAACTCCCACGTGATTTTCGCCATCGACCTGAACACCTTCAAGGAGGTGGGACGCATCGAGAACCTGACCTCGCCGCGCTACATTCATTTCCTAAGCGACGAAAAAGCCTACGTCACCCAACTGTGGGACAACCGCATCTTCATCATCAACCCGAAGAAATATGAAATTACCGGCTACATTCAAGTGCCGGACATGACGATGGAAAGCGGCTCGACGGAGCAGATGGTGCAGTACGGCAAATACGTCTATTGCAACTGCTGGTCGTATCAGAACCGCATCATCAAAATCGACACCGAAACCGACCAAGTGGTCGATGAACTGAAGGTCGGCATACAACCGACATCGCTGGTCATGGACAAGTACAACAAGATGTGGACGGTGACCGACGGCGGTTACGAAGGCAGCCCCTACGGTTACGAAGCCCCGTCGCTCTACCGCATCGACGCCGAGACATTCACGGTGGAGAAGCAGTTCAAGTTCAAGTTGGGCGACTGGCCCTCGGAGGTACAGCTCAATGGCGACAGGGACAAACTCTACTGGATCAACAAGGCCATTTGGAGCATGGACGTGACAGCCAGCCATGTGCCGGTGCGTCCGTTCCTCGAATACAGCGGCACGATTTATTACGGACTGACGGTAAACCCCGCCAACGGGGAAGTATACATCGCCGATGCCATCGACTACCAGCAGCAGGGCATGATTTACCGCTACTCGCCCGAAGGGAAATTGATAGATGAATTTTATGTCGGGATTATCCCCGGTGCATTTTGTTGGAAATGAAGAATAAATTGCGGCATATATACCATATTATTTTCATCACGAAAAGACAGGAGATGACGATTCCAATGACAACCAAAGGAATGATTCTCGATCAGATGGTACAAATTTTCACAAGGAAAGGCTGTCATGTCTATGCCTGCAATGCTTTTCTCAATCATGTTCATATACTTGTAGAGATACCATCTCCCACGGACTTCGCAAAGATTATCAATAAAGTAAAAAGTTCTACAGGCGTTGTCTATCGAAAATATCCGGAATATGCGGATTTTTCAGGATGGGCAGCCGGATTTGATTCGTTTAGCGTGTCATTCAATGATCTGAATCGGGTAAAACACCACATTGAGAAACAAGAGACGGTTCATCAGGAACTTTCATTCGAGGACGAATACGACCAACTGCTTGAAGAAAACGGATTCAATGCCTATCAAGATTTTATGCGGGCATCATTCTCTGCATATGCTGCGGTAAATAACCATATTAAAAACAAAAGGAAATGACATATACAAAATATTTACTTTTCTCAATATTGGTTGTCTGTCCATCCGTGCTGTCTGCGCAGGGAATCACCCGGCGTATTCACCAGATAGACGAGGTGACCGTATGGGGCAAACGGCCGATGAAGGAAATCGGCGTGCAGAAGACGAAGTTCGATTCACTCGCACTGAAAGAAAATATCGCCCTCTCGATGGCGGACATCCTGACGTTCAACTCGTCCGTGTTTGTCAAGAGCTACGGCCGCGCCACGCTCTCGACCGTCGCCTTCCGAGGCACGTCGCCCAGCCATACGCAGGTGACGTGGAACGGGATGCGCATCAACAACCCCATGCTCGGCATGACCGACTTCTCCACCATTCCGTCCTACTTCATCGACCAGGCATCGCTGCTGCACGGTACTTCATCGGTGAACGAAACGGGCGGTGGACTGGGCGGTCTGGTCAAACTCGGCACGGCTCCTGAAGTCGCTGAAGGGTTCAACGCCCAGTACGTGCAGGGCATCGGCTCGTTCAAGACCTTCGATGAGTTCGCCCGCTTCACCTACGGAAGTGAGCGGTGGCACGTCTCCACCCGTGCGGTCTATTCTTCCTCGCCTAACGATTACAAGTACACCAACCACGACAAAAAGATAAACATCTACGACGAGGATAAGAACATCGTCGGACAGTATCACCCGAAAGAGCGCAACCGCTCCGGGGCGTTCAAGGACCTGCATTTGCTTCAGGAAGTGTATTACAATACCGGGAAAGGCGACCGTTTCGGGCTGAACGCCTGGTATATCAACTCCAACCGGGAACTTCCGATGTTGACGACCGACTATGGAGATGCAACCGACTTCGAGAACCGCCAGCGAGAACAGACGTTCCGCAGCGTCTTGTCCTGGGATCACATGAAAAGCAACTGGAAACTCGGCGTGAAAGGCGGTTACATACACACATGGATGGCCTACGACTACAAGCGTGAGGTCGCACCTGACAACTGGGCGTCGATGACCCGCTCCCGCAGCAAGGTAAACACGTTTTACGGTCAGGCGGAGGGAGAGTATTCTTTGGATAAAAAATGGTTTTTCACCGCCAATGTATCGGCACACCAGCATTTGGTACGGAGCGAGGACAAGAACATCATCTTGCAGGACGGTGGCAAGGCCATCGTGGGCTATGACAAGGGGCGCGTGGAACTCTCCGGCTCCGTATCCGCCAAGTGGCAGCCGATAGACCGCTTGGGTATGTCGGTGGTACTGCGGGAAGAGATGTATGGTTCCGATTGGATTCCACTCATTCCGGCTTTCTTCATTGACGGTATCATTTCCCCGAAAGGAAATGTGATGCTGAAAGCATCCATATCGCGTAACTACCGTTTCCCAACTCTGAACGACCTATACTTTTTGCCGGGAGGTAATCCCAACCTGAAAAACGAACAAGGTTTCAGTTATGATGCCGGGGTGAGTTTCGATGTCGGCAAGAAAGGCATTTACAAGTTGAGCGGCGGTGCGAACTGGTTCGACTCCTACATCGACGACTGGATTATCTGGCTGCCCACCACCAAGGGCTTCTTCTCGCCCCGCAACGTAAAGAAGGTCCACGCCTACGGCGTCGAGGTCAAAGCGAACTTCGCCGTGCAGCCGGCGAAAGATTGGCTCATCGACTTGAACGGGTCCTATTCGTGGACACCCTCCATCAATGAAGGTGAGAAGATGTCGCCTGCTGACCAGTCAGTGGGCAAGCAGTTACCCTACGTGCCGAAGCACTCCGCATCGCTGACCGGACGGTTGTCGTGGCGGACTTGGGCGTTCCTTTACAAATGGGCGTTCTACTCGGAACGTTACACCATGTCGAGCAACGACTATACGCTGACAGGACACCTGCCCGAATATTTCATGAGCAATGTCTCGTTGGAGAAAAACCTGTTTTTCAAACCGGTGGACATCCAGTTAAAATTCGCCGTCAACAACCTCTTCAACGAGGACTACCTTTCGGTACTCTCGCGCCCCATGCCCGGCATCAACTTCGAGTTCTTCATCGGCATTACCCCGAAGTTCGGGAAAAACAAGAAAAAGTCCGAAAATACAAATATGTAACGATATGAAAGCATTAAAGAATTTAAGCCTGCTGTTGCTACTTGTATTGGCATTCACAGGCTGCCACAATAAAAGTTCAAAACTCGCCGATTTCAACCGAACGGTCTATACACCTGAATACGCTTCGGGGTTTGACATAAAAGGTGCAGACGGCAAAAAGAGCGTATTGGTTACCGTCACGAACCCTTGGCAGGGCGCCGACAGCATCACTACGAACCTGTTCATTGCCCGTGATGACGAAGAGGTTCCGGCGGATTTCACCGGTCAGATGCTCAAGGGGGATGCCGAGCGCATCGTCTGCATGTCCTCGACCCATATCGCCATGCTCGACGCAATCGGCGAAACGGGACGCGTAGTCGGCGTGTCAGGCATCGACTACATCTCCAATCCCGACATTCAGGCACGGCGGGACAGCGTTGGAGATGTGGGCTACGAAGGGAACATCAATTACGAACTGCTGCTCTCGCTTGACCCCGACCTCGTGTTGCTTTACGGCGTGAACGGGGCAAGCTCGATGGAGGGTAAGCTCAAAGAGTTGGATATCCCGTTCATGTATGTCGGCGATTACCTCGAAGAGTCTCCGCTGGGCAAAGCCGAATGGCTGGTGGCACTTTCGGAGGTTATCGGAAAACGGGCGGAGGGCGAAAAAGTATTCGCGGAAATCCCCGTCAGATACAATGTCCTGAAAAAGAAAGTAGCGGACAATATCCTCGACGCTCCGTCAGTCATGCTCAACACGCCTTACGGCGACAGCTGGTTCATGCCCTCGACCGAAAGCTATGTCGCCCGGTTAATCAAAGATGCCGGAGGCGATTACATCTACAAGAAGAACACAGGAAACGCTTCCGCGCCCATCGACCTCGAAGAGGCGTATCTGCTGGCCTCGCAAGCCGATATGTGGCTGCATGTGGGGATGGCGAACACGCTTGATGAACTGAAAGCCGCATGCCCGAAGTTCATCGACACCCGCTGTTTCCGTGGTGGACAGGTCTATAACAACAACGCCCGCACCAATGCTGCTGGCGGCAACGACTACTATGAGTCGGCGGTCGTAAATCCCGACCTCGTGCTGCGAGACCTCGTGAAGATATTCCACCCCGAACTGGTCGAGGAAGATTTCGTCTATTACAAGCAACTGAAATAGATGCGCTCCCGTTCCGCCATATTGTTTGCCATGCTGGCCGCCCTCACCCTTTTCCTGTTTCTGCTGGATTTGGCGGTGGGGGCAGTCGCCGTACCGCTCGGCGATGTATGGGCGGCTTTGACGGGCGGCGACTGCCCGCGGGCGACGGCGAAAATTATACTGAATATCCGACTGATTAAGGCGGTGGTCGCGTTGCTGGCCGGAGCAGCTCTGTCGGTCAGCGGTCTTCAGATGCAAACCCTCTTCCGCAATCCTCTTGCCGGCCCCTACGTGCTCGGCATCAGTTCGGGCGCGAGCCTCGGCGTGGCACTCGTCGTGCTTGCAGGCTTCGGTTCGTCGATAGGCATTGCCGGGGCGGCTTGGCTCGGAGCGGCGCTCGTGCTGGTCGTCATCGCCGCCGTCGGCCACCGCATCAAGGACATCATGGTGATTCTGATTCTCGGCATGATGTTCTCGTCGGGAGTCGGCGCGATTGTACAGATATTGCAATATCTCAGCAAGGAAGAATCCCTGAAAGCCTTTGTCATTTGGACGATGGGGTCGCTCGGCGACGTGACCTTCGACCAGCTTGCGGTACTCGTCCCGTCGATTATCGCCGGACTGTTGTTGGCGGTGGTGACGATCAAGCCGCTCAACTTACTGCTGTTCGGCGAGGAGTATGCCGTGACGATGGGGCTGAACATCCGACGCTCGCGCGGGCTGCTGTTCCTCTCCACGACGCTGCTTGCTGGTACGGTGACCGCCTTTTGCGGTCCGATAGGCTTCATCGGACTGGCCATGCCCCACGTCACGAGAATGCTGTTCCGCAACAGCGACCATCGGGTACTCGTACCGGGAACCGTTCTTTCGGGTGCGGCGGTGCTGCTTCTTTGCGACCTCGTTTCTAAAATGTTCACCCTGCCGATCAACGCCATCACCGCATTGCTGGGAATCCCCATCGTGGTGTGGGTGGTCTTGCGCAATAAATCCGTCACCGCATGATAAAGTTACACGATTTTTCCATAGGCTACGGCGAGCGCACCTTGCTCTGCGAGGTGGAAACCACCATAGAAAAGGGCAGGCTGACTGCCCTTATCGGGCGCAACGGCACGGGCAAATCGACACTGCTTCGAGCCATCGCCGGACTGAACCGCCGTTATACCGGCCGAATCCTGCTCGACGGGCATAACGCCGCCGATATGCGAGCAGCAGAAATGGCCAGAACGCTGGCATTCGTCACGACCGAGCGCACACGCATCGCCAATCTCAAATGCAAGGATGTCGTGGCTATCGGCCGCGCACCCTATACCAACTGGATTGGAAAGATGCAGGAGGTCGACAAGGAGATCGTCATGCGGTCGCTCGCCTCGGTGGGCATGGAGGCTTATGCGGAGCGCACGATGGACAAGATGTCGGACGGCGAGTGCCAGCGCATCATGATCGCACGGGCGTTGGCGCAGGATACGCCGATTATCCTGCTCGACGAACCCACCTCGTTTCTCGATATGCCCAACCGCTACGAATTGTGTACACTGCTGGCACGGCTGGCGCATGAAGAAAACAAGTGCATCCTTTTTTCCACGCACGAGCTGGATATCGCCCTCTCGCTTGCCGATGCGATAGCCCTTATCGACCCACCCCAGTTGTCGTATATGCCGACCGAAGAGATGCGCCGGAGCGGCTGCATCGAGCGGCTGTTCCGAAATAATTGTGTGACGTTCGATGCCACGACAGGATTCATAAAAGTGGGACAATGACTAAGGAATATATCATAGAGAATTTCACAGCAAATATCAGCGTGGACGAATATATTTCACGCTTCCGGGACGAAAAACGTTTTGTCGAATTTTGCAAACAATGCCCCAACTACGGTAATAGTTGGGGATGCCCGCCGTTCGATTTCGATACCGGAGAATTTCTGCGCCAATATGAATATGCCCACCTGATGGCCACGAAAATAATTCCGGTCGAGAAAAATATTCCGATAGACAGAACGCAGGAATTGATTAAACCGGAACGGCTCAGGATAGAAAGGGAATTGCTGGAAATGGAGCACAGATACGGAGGTCGGGCATTCGCCTATGTAGGAAAATGCCTATACTGTCCCGATTCCGAATGCGCCCGCAAATGCAACCGTCCTTGCCTGCATCCGGACAAAGTACGTCCCTCGCTTGAAGCATTCGGGTTCGATATGACACGAACACTCTCGGAACTTTTCGGGATAGAGCTGCTTTGGGGAAAGGATGGTATTCTACCGGAATATCTTGTGATTGTAAGCGGATTATTTCATAATTCGGCAGAAAATATTATCAGTCATACGAAGCGTAATCAGGATTCAGGAAACCTATAATCTTATTACCCTCATTGATAACAAAAGTCCCTGCAATCCGAATTATAGATTGAGGGACTCGATGAAAGTGAATGTAAAAACTAAAAGAACAACTCTACTTTCGTATGCCTGTTGACTTCGACCGGTACATGGTCGGCTATGCCGCCTCTGCTTACCTTGACGATGCGTTCGATCGGTATGCCACGCTTTTTCAATTCTGCAACGATATAATCCGCTCTCGATGTACTTAATGAACCATTAAGCACAGGAGTTCCAGTCGAACTGTCGGCCGCACCGGTTACTCTCAAGGATAATCCGTATTTCTTGGCCACGCGAGCCAGTTCATCAAGGTTAAGCATTTGGGAAGCATCCGTCAGGTGCGCCGTATTGAGGTTAAAAAAGAAATAGACAGGCGACCCGATGCAATTCCCGGCTTGTATGAGTTCCGTCCTTTCAGAGACGATTATGCCCGGTTTCTCGGCATCATCTCCGTTGTTGCCATATCCAATACTTGCAGAATCAAGCGGCGAGATTCCATCCCAATGCCGGTTTTTCAATCTTGCCCGTAGTGAGTTCAATCCGCTGTAATTATTTCTGGGATAACCTTGACGGCGGTCGGTCTCATCGTCATTAACCAGATGACCGTACTTGTCAAGCAATCCTTCTATTTCCAGAATTTTCTTCAATTCTGCGACCGTCCGTCGGTTGCGGTCGTACCAGTCTTTATAACGCTTGTTTTCTCCGGATAAGATATTGGCATGATCCACGAGCCACTCATTCTGACGAATGTAAGATGTCGCATCAACCGCGCGTTTCCAACCGACCTTTCCGAGATGAAACGTGAAACCGGCGGTCAGCGATACCATGTGGTCGCCGAGGCGGTTCGGGCGTCCGTAACCATCGAAGTCCTGAAAGGTGGTCGTGCCGGAGAGTTCCAACATGGCACTTACTCGTTTGGAAATCCGATATTCTCCCTGTACGCCATACGAAACAGCAAAGGGATTATTCCCGTTAGAGGCATTGTGCAACAGGCCGACACCGGCAAAAGGAGCAAGATTCCAGCGTACCTGTTCTTGCCGGGCATATCTGCGGCCAAGGACATTCCACAGCAGATCCGCATGGATATGATGGTAGTCCTGATTGGACAATGTGCCATCTTTGAACTGCACACCGCTGTAATTGATACGTGCGCCGACGAACGGAGTGAACCATTTTCCGACTGCGAAACTGTACGAGGGTTTCAAGCGTCCGAAGAGGTCTTCGCAGCCGAGAGGTGTGCCGAGAAAGGCGGACGTACCCCCGGTAATGCTGACAAACCAGTTGCCAGTCCGAGTTGCCGGAAGTACCACTCCATCAAGATAGACGGGCTGTATCGGTTGTAGTTTCTCCGAGACATCATAGTACGGTGTATGTTGTACAGTATCCACCTGTATGGGTCGTACACTTGCCTGTGCCTGCAACGTGCAAAGCACGGCCAATATAAAAAAGATTTGTTTCGTCATATTCCAATGATATTATTCGTTATACTTTTTGATTTGTAGTAAGGCGTATGCCACTTACCGTTTAGGTTTTTTGCCAATGGCCGGACGCATCATGCGGCTCGCCATCCTCATGCAGCGGAGTGCCCATGCACGGTTGTCCTCGTCCTCGTCGCGCCCCCATTTCAGGTCGCTGCCGCCACCTCCGCCGCCACGAGTTTCGGCAAAAGTGGTGGCATCATCGACCATACCGAGAAACAGCATCGTCGCGCAGTGCATCACGTCTGTACCTTGTTCCGCTATGGACTGGACGAGCGAGCCGTCGAACAGTTGCCGTTCCGCCACGTCCATCTGTGCCGATACGTTCCTATACTCGCCGACCACATTTTCCAGCAGGACATCCTTGAGCAACGTGTCCACTTTGGAATGTATATCATGGGAGTATTTGTAGGCTTCCTCCTTGAGTTCCCCGGTACGTTCCTCAATGGCATCCATGTTCTCTTTCAGCTCGGCAAGCTGCCGGTCAGCCGTCTGTAACTTCTCCTGCTTGTCTGCCAGTTGCCTGTTGATGCCTGCCAGCTCTTTCTCCAGACTTTTAACTTGTGCGGCTAATTGTTCCGCATCGCCCTTGTTCGCTTTCAAATCCTGTTCGGCTGCCGATAGCAGAGCCTCTTTTTCGGCTTTCGACTTCTCAAGGTTATCGACCATTGTCGTAAGCCCCTTGACCCTGCGCTCTGCCAGACGGATGTCCGATTGAAGGGTTGCCAGCACCTTTTGGTGGCGGTCTATATTTTCCTCGATGGTCGTACATTCTTCCGATAGCATACGGCGGTATTCTTCGGTAGTCCTGTGCCGTGCGCCTGTTTCGGATATGCTTGTTCCTCTCGACATTCCCCACCTTGTATTGACTTCGGCGAAAAAGTCGGTATGAAGCTGTTTCATCCTTGCGCTGTATTCAAACTTGTCCTTTCCGGCGAATATTTCCTTGTACGCAAAGCGGCCGTCTTTGATTGGCAACAAAGTACAATGCACATGAGGGTTCAATTCGTCAAGGTGTACGATGAATGCGGCGATGTTCTGCTCGCCATATTTGCCACTCACGAATGAATAGACGTCTTTCGCCCAGCGTTCAATATCGCTCATTCTTTTGATACGGGTATTGTTCGCACCTTCATCAAAATCCACGTTCTGCGTGCCGAACGCGAGTTCGTGCATCCGCTTACGGGAACCGCCGAAAATGAAGTTCACCACCGTGCGGTACTTCGGTTCTGCCAGTCCTTCGTTGGGGTCTTTGATTCCACGCCTCTCCAATATGTCCGCCATCCGTTCGGGAATGTTGCGGCTCGTGTCAATGGGACGTACCTTGCCTCCGGGCGCAATCTCGAAGTTCAGGTGTTTGCGTGTGGGGTCGTAATTCCCCTTATTCATAGCGTACTTTTCCGCCCTTTCACTGCGGTCACGCAAATGTTCGTTGCTTTGGGCTGCGGTGATGCCTTTCGACACCTGCATATCAAGTACCTGTTTTTGATCTGCCATACTCTTTTCGTGTTGTTTGGACAATCCGTCCTGTCCCAGCTTGCTGCTTGCCCGGACAGCCTACCGACGGTCGGAGACCTATCGGGGTATTAGGCTCCCCCTTCCCTTTGTTTCGTGGCAGACGGGCAAGCCCGTGTGCCTCCTATAACCGGCAGGATAACCGTTAAGGGATGGAGGTGGATTGTTCGCGTTATACAATCTGTTTTCGACTCCCGGTTCAATCCACCATCGCCTGTGCCTTTGCCAGAAGCGATAAAAAAGGTTTGCGAAGCGATTTGAGGCGTTCTTGGTCTTCGTCCATGTCGAAGTCCGTCACTGATGCCTCGGTGTCGAGAATCAGCCCGGCGAGGTCTTTGGCGGACTCGATGAAAGCAGCCCATTCTTCACCGAGGTCAAACCGGAAGAAATCCACAAGCGGCGAACTGTCATCGAATCTCGACTTGTGCAGGATTTTTTGCAGGGCGGCGTGGGCGATGCAGCACAAGGCTGTTTCACGATGTTCCGTGACCAAAGTGCCGGAATGTGCGGAGGTCGTGTTGGAATGGGTGTCCAAACAGAGTCCGGTGTCACGGTCGGCAATTTCAGTCTTTGCCAGACTTACGAGTTGTCCACATATTACGCCAGTTTCGGCAGCGGTCGTTTTGCCGATTACCCAATCGGACAATACCTCACGGAGCTGTCTGGCAAAGTCCGGCTGCTCCTGTGCATTGCGGGGCTGTGCTGCCTGACCGGATTGTACGGTCATGGTAATGACCACGCTTTTGGGAAGCTGGATGCGGGTCAGCAAACCGAATGCCTCCATTGCACTCAAAAAAGAACGGACGGTAGCCCTGTGCCAATGCCACTCCGATGCGAGGTCGGAAACGGTCAGGTGGCACTGGTTGGGTTGCAGCACGTAGGCCTTCTTTCTTAAAAACGGAGAAACGAAACCTGCCAGTGATTTGTCCAACAGGTCACAGTACGCTTCGGTGCGTGTTTTGCGTTCATCCCCTTTCTCCTTGAGATATTCGAATACCTCCCTGTCTGCCAATATGGAAACAGGTATCTTTTGGTTATTTTTCATTTTCATTCGGTTTTAATGATTCATATTGTGCGGATATATCAGTGTTGCCGCTGTCCGCTTCATGCGGCAGATTTGCGTGATGATTCTCGTGATAGGATTCTGACAACATTCCGGGATGCTTTGCCCATCCGGAAAGTGTGTCCGTATCCTTGCATTCGGACATGACCCGAACGGAGGGATAGAACAGGGCTGCCAGAAGAAGATAGGCAATGGTTATCGCCAAGGTGTACAGATGCGGCACAAAGCCGATGACCAGTGCGCCCGATGCGAGTGTGACAAATGCACGGGGGCGGTCAAGCAACCTGCGTAACCAGTTGTCCGTCCGTCGGAACGAAAACATTGCGGCACAGACACCGGTAGAGAGTAGGATTCCAAACTCACCCATATGTCCACAGGCATATACATAATGGAAAAGAAGCAGGCATATCAGCCATACTTGCACATACAGTTTACGGGCGTTGCCGCTTCGTGCCATTGCCATGTAAAAGGGTGTCATGAACCGCTTGTTGTTCTTGTACAATGACATTGATACCCCGAAAGGTATCGCGCAGAAAATGAGTAGCAGGATATTCAGTAACATAAGTAATAGGGCTTTTCGGGTATGGGAGTGGGACGCACAATGAGTTCCAACTGGACAATACCGTATGTCGCCAGCCGGATAAGGGTTTCGGCATCCTTGGGCGAAAAGTACATGGCCGCTTTCTTGATGCGCTGCTTGAATGTAATGTCTTGCTTTCGGTAGATGGCCAAAGCCTTGTCCAGTTCGTGTTCGGGAATAGTCCATGTCGTACCCTCGGCGTGTATGCCGTTCGTCTTGAAGGCACGCAGTACCAATGTACGGGAAACGAGGTAGTCGGTGCGGTCGGTTCTTGAGATGATATGCTCCTTGTAGAGATTGTCATCGGCAACCTCTATCCACGTCCGGTAGGCATTGATGCAATAGACCATCTGTCGGTATAAGGTGTTTCTCATATAAAATTCATCAGCACGTCGGACTTGTCTTTCTTGTATTTCAGGAACCCGCTTTTGGAGTGTAGTTCCAAGTCGAGGCATAAGTCCCCGTACATCTGCTCCAAAGAATCATAGATGGTGACAAGGATGCTGTTTACATTGCCCTCCGTATCCGTCTTGGCGTTCATCTTGAACATCTGTCCGAAAGCGGGATTCGAGTATGCACAAGTGCTGTGACCGAATTTTTCCGTCCGCATCGGAATATGGTGGTAGAGCGTGATCAACTCCATGTCGTCCTCGAACATATCCATTACTTCGTCCAGTTCGTAAGGGGTGCGCAACGGAAACGTAAGCAGCACATAGTCGCCGTAGAACTGCGGTTCTTCCATCGTCGTCACATCGAGCAACTGCGGAAGTTGCAGGGGGACGAATGCCATGAAGTCATTATAAAAATGTCGTAACATATTCATATCTTTTTCTGTTGTTATATTTTACAGCGTGTGTATGAATGCCTCCATCAGCATTCCGGGCAGCTCGTCCAAGCGGTTGTCTCCGGGGTGCAGCATCCTGCCCAACTCCCTGAAAGCGTCGGGTGTCTGCGAGGCAAGCATATCGAGTTGCTCTCTTTCTTCGGCTGAAAGCAACGCCAGGCAGAAACCGTCCAACGACGAATAAGGCTGGAGAAGCATCCAGATGTAGGCTTGTGCCTGTGCCAGTGTCTTGACTTTTTTATTGCAGATGTCGTCGATACAGGTTCGGATATTCTGAATCAGCCTGCGGTTGGTGCGCATGGCCAGATAAATCATGGCATTGCGATAGGTGATGTCGTTCCGTTCGGCGGCAAGGAATATCTGTGCACAGCATCGTTCCGTGTCATGAGTGATGTCGGAAAGATTCTCGCCGTCGAAATCAGGCAGACGTGAAAGGAATGCCCGGTACACGGCATCCTCCTTTTCGATAAAGGTCGTCAGGTCTGCCATACAATGAATACCGTAATCAATCGTTTCAGCAAGGGTAGTTCGATAAGTGGCAAGAATGTGTTGTCGGTTTCTCTGACTGACGGGCCGGTTATCCAATGAGGCAAAGAACGGTCGGATTGTTTCAGCCGCACGATGCAACTCTTTGTCTTCAAGATGCGGTGAGATTTGTTCTTTTACCCACAGTATATCCTTATAAGTGCGTGTTTGAGACAGCACCATCCGTGAAAATTCCATGCGGATGGAATCATGTATCTGTTCACACTCTTCTCTTACAGTGGAATGAAGCCGGCCAAGCGTATCACATTCGAGATGCAGGAATACGGAATCCCTCAATGTTTGCCATTGCTTGAGGTGTCCGGCCAATTCTTTAATGGAGAGTTTTTTCTGCCTGCGTATGTCGGACAGGTATTCCCTGTATGTTCCGGCAGGGTCATTCTTGGCTTTCGCCAATCGTTTGCCATTGCCGTTGTCGCATGACGCGCATAGGAATATGGCAATCGAAACGGCAATTATTTTGGCAAAGATTATCGGCTGTTTTAAGTTCGATTTTAATGTTTTCATACTATATCATTTCGTACTATTTAGTGCAAAACTATATATTATTTTTGATACTTCGCATCCGAAAAACCGTATTTTGTGCATTTTTTAATATCGTACTTAATAGTATGATTACCAATGAAAACAAGTGAAGATAAAACACGTGGAAATGTACGATTTTCGTTTTTTAATATAGTATGATTCATATACTCGAATAAAACTTGTATATTTGCACTTGTTATCATGAATATTGTATATTGATATGGCAAAAGTCGGTTATATATTCGAGGCTAATTCCTACGATGCGTTTGATGCGGATAAGGAATGGATGCGCCAATATGGGTGTGTACAGGTGGTTGAAGAATCGGTCGGACACGAGACGCTTAGGCCGAGATGGAAACAACTGATGTCGAATCTTGAAAGAGGAGACGAATTGGTGATGTCAAAATTCAGCAATGCCGTTCGTGGTTTACGGGAACTATCGGCATTGATTGAGCTATGCCGCATCAAGGTCGTGCGTATTATCTCCATTCACGATAAAATTGACACCGACAACAAATTGTTTCCGGACACGACACCGGCGGAAGTATTGGCCATGTTCGGGGCATTACCGGAGGAAGTGGCTGTTTTGCGGAAGTCGTCGGATAAAATTATACGCCTGCAGCAGAGTATCAGTATTCCGATTTCCAAAAAAAGTATGAGTAAAACTGAACGGGACAAAAAAATCGTGGATATGTATAACAATGGGTATTCAATCCGTGATATTTGGAAAGAAAGCGGTGTCCAAAGTAAAAGCACCGTGTACAGCATTCTCAATAAATACAAGGTTCAGCTTAACCGAACACCGGGACGAGTGCCGGGCATCCGGAAATAGAACTTATAAATCAATATGGATATTGAAAATCAATAGATTGCTTGCGTAATTCATCGTTTTTTCGTATCTTTAAGTTGGATATAACTATATAAAAACAAGACCTATGGGAGATATTATAATTTTATTGCTGGTGTTCTTGGTAGTGGGCAGGCTTTTGAGGGGCGTGTTCGGAGGATTCAGCAAAAGCAGTTTTCGGGATGACAAATAACTCCGGATTGTTGTAACTGGCAGATATTTGTTAATTTTGCACCGTATTCATAAAAATCAAGAACAATATGACAAAAGCGGAAATTGTCGCTCAGATCTCACGGCAGAGCGGAATAGAGAAAACGGTGGTGATGACTGTGATAGAATCATTCATGGAAAATGTAAAAGAGTCGATGGTTGCGGGAAACGAGGTGTTCTTGCGCGGGTTCGGTAGCTTTATCATCAAACGGAGAGCTGAAAAGACGGCCCGGAACATTTCGAAGAATACGACAATTAAAATTCCCGCTCACAATATCCCTGCATTCAAACCTGCCAAAGCATTTCTGAATGCGGTAAAAGAGAACAAGTAGAGTATAAAAGTACAGATGGTGCAACAACACCGTAATGAGTAAAACAAAAGCGACCCGAAGGCCGCTTTTGTCGTGATAAGGCAAGGATTATTTCTTGCCTTTTTTCGCTGGTTTGGCCGGCTTTTCAGGAGTTTCCTCCTTCTCGACGGGCGGATAGAACTTGACGGCGACCATCACGATACGGTTGTGTTTCACACCGCTTTGGTCGCTCCATTCTTCGGGCTTGAAATACCCCTCGACGGTCAGCATCGTACCCTTGGTCAGTTGGTCGAACGACCCGGTGTTCTCGTTTTTACGCCACGCCTCAAAATTCATAAAGGCGGAAACGCGTTTGGATTCCTCGCCATTATTCTCCAATCGGCTTACTGCCAGAGGGAAACGTGCTACACTTGCGTTGGTGAACTGACGGATTTCTGCATCCTTTCCTACGAAACCGGTTACTACGAAATTGTTTTCAATCTTTTTCATAATGAATTGTTTTTAGAAGTTATTAAATCAATTTTACGCTGCCTCAAAAAGTAGGTGCAGTTAAGGGGATGCACCAAGGCCGGACGCATCAATACTCTTTATTTTTGTCCGTAGGCAAAACCGGAAGGCTCGATAAAGGAAGATTGTACGGCTGCGCCATTGGTCAAGACTTCCAAAGTCGTTCCCGTCTGCATACTATCTTTGCATCGGAAAATGATGATGACTTCGGCGGAAAACTATTCTGAAAATGAGCGGAAAACCGTAGTTGCAGGGGAAGTGAAAGTGCAATCCGTCCACCGGCACAATGGTGCGCGTTTCGGCTGTAAGTCCGCAGAATCGGCAGGTATTTTCGTGTAATTCGGTCGGACTGAATTGAGGTGGCTACAAACAGAACACTGAACTGACAACAGGTTGCGGTACCGCAGAAGGGAATATCAACGAAGTGGCGACAAAAGGCGGAACGGGATATCGGGGTACTGCCATGTTCCCGTCCGGCAGAAAGAAAAGGGGACAAAAGGGAAAAAGGAAAGAACCCTGCTTTTCGGAAAAGCGGACGGAGCTTTTCACGAATGGCTGTTTTTTACAAAAGGATATGGCGCAGCCAAAAGAGAGAGATAGATGTAAAAAAGGGAATGCGGCGTGGCAGGAATGGAAGATTATCCCGTTCCTGCCTGCCTGTATCATCAAAATTCTGCCATGATTACCCGATGCTCGAAAATCTTTTTTTGATTACTGGGACGTCTTTGGCAAACCCATAGGTGATGCTTGCCATAGCCGAAGACGAAATAATCATCAAGGCGTGTTTTTTCTTGTAGGCGTTCCATGCCGGTACGCAGTTCCGCTTCATCGGTTGAGAAAAGAATCGTGTTGATGATACGGAAGTAGAGTTCTGTTACCTCGTCACAATAAGGACAAAAGCTATGCTCAATCGTTGCTTTCATGTTTCTTTGATTTTAATTCTACTTCTACTATGTCTTCTATTCGACCATACAGGACAGAGCGCAACGCTGTTTTGTCAATGGCGTAATACTCGGCGATATGTCCGTGCTGTTTTACGAAATATCGTTTGAGAACATCGGAGAAATCAAAGAAGTAGCCCATCAATGCGATACCTCTTTTGAAATGGATGCACTCTTTCACGTTTCGGGTAATCCAGTTCTTGTCTTCACGGCTCAACTTGTCTCCGTTATCAAGTTGTTCCCGTAACTGGTAAACCCTGCTGTCTTTCAGCTTCTCTAATTCGGGTACGTCCCATTGGACGAATTTCATTGCTATCTGCTGCATCGCTCTTGTATTTAATCGTAAATAATCACTTCATCACGATACTCGACCACCTCTTTGCCACTACTAAGACGCACCACTATTTTATTGCCGAAGTCGCCGACAACTGTTCCCTCAGAGTAGCCTTTATAGGGGGTAAGCAAGGTGCAGTGCGCACCTATAATTTCGCTATTTTCTTCGTATTCGTACATAAGTCATGTCATTTTACGGTTACAACTTGATATCCCATTTCCCCTGTGAGAAGATTCTGAAGCTCACGTATTCGTCTGTAAATTCGTAGGACAGAATTTTGATATAAGTTTTGTCTTTGGCTTCCAACGAAGCTATCAGTCTGTCGATTTCTTCTTCCGGATAAACCCAACGAGAGGTAAACTCCGCATCCACGCTATCGCTGTGTCTATTGACAAAGCCGTCGAAAGTGTCATCCAAGAATGCCTCTATCTTGTCGAGGTCTGCTTTGTTTTCCGTCCTTGCGTAGAAAATGTTTGTTGCATAGTTTGCCATAATCCTAAGTTTTAAGTTTTTTATTTTCCCTCTTTTAGCATTTCAGCTACTTTCGGGCTTGATTGAAAATTATGTCGCCTCAAAAGGTGTTATGGCTCTTTATGCAGGGTTTCACGACCAAATACGACCTCTGCAAAGCGGAGCGTGGAGATTTTGTCGGGAACCGTCAGGCTGTGACCTTGAATACAAGAAAGACATGACAAGTACCTTTGCGACACAATTCTCATCAGGCAGACCGAAAGTTGGGATGCGAGGATAGAATGCCTATGGCAGAAGTTACGATAAAAGGAACTTCCGTAAAATTGGGATGCAGCGAAAAAAGAAAATATCGGTGCGATTATCTTCTCTTTTGACTGTGAATATAAAAGTAAGGGGGAGAACTTCGGTAAAGGTTTAGTTTAGTCTATTAGCTTATATATATGCTAAACTAAAGTAAACTAAATATAGGCAGATATATTGGACTGCCTGTATAGGTGTTTTGAGGGAAATGGTTACCTTTGCAAAAAACAATGTTCCTTGAAAGAAACAGAGATTTGTCCTTTTTTCTTTTGGCTGTAGTTATTCATCCATAGATGACTGCAACAATCACTCTTGGCGAGAGGATGAAAATCGTGTGAAAAGACTTGGAAAAATACTCAAAGTACGAACAAGTGAAGAGAAAGAAAGGTAGTGCAAACAAAAAAACAAGAAAATAAGATAATTCGTGTTTCTGTTCCTAATTTGTTTCTTGATAAAAACACATCACAATATAAACTATTAATTTACAAGATATTATGATGTGAAATTTTGAGATATAACTAAATTTCTCAGGTTTCTAACTTACAAGATAAGCATAACGCTTCTTTCTTTTCTAATATGTCTTGGAGAGAGTATTCTCTCAATTCGATGCAAAAATAGATAAAATAATCAAATAAACCGAAGTAAACATCGCCTTATTTTTTCTCATTTCTTGTGTTTTATAATCTCACTCCCCTTTGGCGTGTATATTCTTCCTTTTGGGTGTGGCTTACATCCAGCTTTTCTTTAAGTTCTTTAAATTTCATCTTGAACTATTCAAGTATAGGCATTCCGTCAATACACAGCCTGAATTTCCCTTTCTCCTGCGGATTTCTCTCTATAGTTGCCGTTGAGTGCTCCGTCCTGAACTTCTCCTTGTATTCCTTCGAATAGAGCCTGCCCTTGAACTCTACGGGCTGTAGGCTGACGATTTGCCTTGTCAGTTCCTTGGTGAACCCCACTTCCCGGCGTTGTTCGGCTATGGGCAGCAGTTCCGTTACGATAGGGAAATAGGTGTCTATCTGTTTCAGCCTATTGTCGTACCCTGCAATTTTCTGTTGGTAACTTCGGTCTATCTTAAATCTGCACTGTTCGTTTGCATCATCTCAACATAAAGAATAGGATATCCGGTGTAGGGGACGATTGGAATTCATTGGATGGTTGTTTTTTGTTATCTCACCGCAAAAATCGTGCACTTTCGAATATGAACGTACCATGTCCGCAGGGTTTTCGGACTACGCCTCTTTGGGACTCTGCCTGCCCCCCCCTGCTCAGTCTGAAAACTTGGGAGATTGCGTTAAAATTCTCTTTTCTCGTCATAGCCCCATTCAGCGGTTCTCGTCCGGACGTTAAATCTTGGTTAACGTACTGCTAAAAAAACAAAAAACAATCTCCTTCCAGAGCCTTCCCGAAGATGCTGTTTTTTTGTCTTTCCACTGCTTTTCCGCTGCTTTTTCGTCACTTCTCCGTATCACCTTCGTATCACCTTCGTTCCTTCTCCGTTCTAAAATTGAATAAATATTTACTTAATATCCGTGAAGAAACGAAAATGAATGCTTCATGAAGCGAGGATGAAGCGGAATTTGATCCTTTATTGTTAAAACATGTAAATCTATAGATAACTTGTTGCGCTTTTAAAAATGCGGACAAACGCCCTTTGGCTGCGTTTGCATTCGTTAACAGAACGGGGCGCCTGTAAGAAAACTTTCTCCCGTCGGTGATTGTTGACAGCATTGAAGCATGATTACAGTGCGATTGCACCCATTCGGCCAAGAACGGCATAGAATGGAAATACAACAAACGTCGGTCCGATATAAGCCTGCACTATTCTGATTCCAAAAATATCGCCCTATAGAGATTATATCATGAAAAACAAATGTTTTAGGAGCAAGAATGACGAATCTGATATTTTTTCCTTATTTTTGTGTGTCCATTCTTGAATGATATGATACAGATAATACGATTAAAAGGAAAAGACAAACAGTTATACCGGCTCCTGGCACCGATGGTTATGGATCCTGAAGTAATACGTGCCAACAACAATTACCCTTTCAAGACCGGCGAGGAGTATGTGTGGTTTATTGCGCTGAGAGATAAAGAAGTGGTAGGCTTCATTCCGGTGGAGCAAAAAAGCCGGAAGAAAGCCGTAATCAATAATTATTATATAAAGGCAGAAGAAGCCGGACGGGAGGAAATCCTGTCGCAGTTGTTACCTGCCATCACCAAGGAATTCGGCCCTGAGAACTGGTTGCTTAATTCGGTCACATTGATGCAAGACAAAGAGATATTCGAGAAGTTTGAATTTATATCCATGGATAAGAAGTGGACAAGATATGTTAAAATGTATAGATAATATATGGGCAAAAAGAAGGCTACGGGCACAAAAAATGTATATGAACTGGCACAAGAGCGACTAAAGGTTATATTTAATGAGTTTGATAATATCTATGTATCTTTCTCCGGTGGCAAGGATAGTGGAGTATTGTTGAACATGTGCATTGACTATATCCGGAAGAATAACTTGAAAAGACGTATCGGAGTCTTTCATATGGATTACGAAATTCAATATAAGATGACCATTGATTATGTAGACCGGATTCTGGAAGCTAATAAGGATATTCTGGATGTGTACCGTGTGTGTATTCCTTTCCGCGTATCTACATGTACATCTATGTACCAATCATTCTGGCGTCCTTGGGAAGACAGCAAGAAGAATATATGGGTGCGCTCCATGCCCCAAAAGGCAATGACCAAGGATGACTTTCCTTTTTATAACACAACAATGTGGGATTATGAGTTTCAGATGCGATTTGCGCAATGGATACATAATAAGAACGACGCAGTGCGGACTTGCTGCCTGATTGGGATTCGCACGCAGGAAAGTTTCAACCGGTGGCGGTGCATCTACATGAGCCGTAAGTTTCAAATGTATCATAAGTACAAGTGGACATCAAAAGTGGGGAACGACATTTATAATGCCTATCCTATCTACGACTGGAAAACAACGGATGTATGGACGGCCAACGGAAAGTTCCAATGGGATTATAATACGCTGTATGACCTTTATTATCGTGCGGGTGTCAATCTGGAACGGCAACGTGTGGCGAGTCCCTTTATTAACGAAGCTCAGGAGAGCCTTCAGCTCTATCGCGTGCTCGATCCCAATACATGGGGCAAGATGATAGGACGGGTGAACGGTGTCAACTTTACCGGAATGTATGGCGGCACTCATGCCATGGGATGGCAATCGGTGAAACTGCCTGAAGGGTATACATGGCGTGAGTTTATGTACTTCCTGTTGTCTACCCTGCCGGAACGGGCACGGAAGAATTATCTTCGGAAGTTGTCGGTGAGCGTAAATTTCTGGCGGACGAAAGGGGGCTGTCTGAGTGAAGCCACCATCAAGAAACTGATTGATGCCAAAGTGCCGATTATTGTCATGGACAACAGTAACTATAAGACGTTGAAGAAGCCGGTGCGCATGGAATACCAGGATGATATTGATATACCGGAGTTTAGGGAGATACCTACCTATAAGCGAATGTGCATCTGTATCATCAAGAACGACCATGCCTGCAAGTATATGGGATTCTCGCCGACGAAGGAAGAGATGAGTAAGAGAAGTCAAATAATGGAACAATATAGAATCATAGTATCATGAGTGTAGATAAAAGCCCTGTTTACGAGGTAAAAGCGGTGCCCGTAGAGAAAGTACATGCAAACGATTATAATCCGAATGTCGTAGCACCGCCTGAAATGAAGTTGCTCGAACTTTCCATTTGGGAAGATGGCTTTACGATGCCATGTGTGTGTTATTACAACAAAGAAGAAGATAACTATATTCTGGTGGACGGTTATCACCGTTATACTGTACTGAAAACGTCGCAACGTATCTATAAACGCGAGAACGGACTGCTTCCGGTTGTAGTGATAGATAAAGACTTGTCGAACCGTATGAGCTCGACGATACGGCACAATCGTGCCCGTGGGATGCACAACATTGAATTGATGTGTAATATTGTAGCGGAACTCGATAGGGCAGGTATGTCCGACCAGTGGATTATGAAAAATATCGGTATGGACCGTGACGAATTGTTACGTCTGAAACAAATTTCGGGTTTGGCGGATCTCTTTGCCAACCGGGAATTCAGCATTCCTGACGAAGTTGCGCCTACAGAAACAGAACGCAAGGTGTTATAATCTGATGGCTATATATACAGTATTCAGACATTTTGGCATTCAGGCACAGATTACACGAATTACACGGTTTATAAGATAATTGGAAAAACGTGAAATACGTGTAATCCGTGCCCAAATTGTATTCTGAAAATGATTTATCGTTTACAGATTGCCTTAAAGTCGCAGTACGAACATTTCTTTATATCTTTCGTTTGCGTAAAAGCTTCTTTCTCATCGAAAACCTCTTCTAATAGTGCTTGCAGGCGTTCGCGGAATTCGTCCTCAAAAAAGGCGAAGTTGTTTACCGGTATTTTCGGTTTGCGGGGTTCTCCCATTTCAATAACGGGCGAATAACTTTCCGATGCTGCGCGGTGGATATAGAGTAGGGCAGGAGCTACCATCAGCGATTGTTTCCGGCTCATAATGGCAGCATAGAGAAATGTCTGGAAGATATAATTCGGGCGTGTTTCCGAAGGGGTAAACAACTGCTCTATATTGGCTGGTGTTTTGGGGCTTCCGCCGGTTTTGTAATCAACGATTCTTAAAGTTCCTTCCTTAGCGTCCATGCGGTCTATTGTTCCACCCAGGCGGAGAGTGAACGGGCCTTGTCCGGTCTGTATGGTCATCTCTTCTGAAACCTTCTTTTCCATGGCAACCATCTCAAAAGGAGTATATTGAAGGTCGTTGCGGAGCAATTGTTTCAGATAGGAGAGAATGACTTTGGAGTTGATAAGTTGCACGCCATTGTATTCGGGTTTTTCTTCAGGAGCTACCTTGAATAGTTCTTTCTTGAATGCCCGGTCAACATAGCTTTGCAGTTTGACCTCATCACGGAGCAAGCGTTCCAAGTCTTCTTTCTGTATCATATTTCCGTTGGCTGTCAGCTCAGTATATACCAATTGGGCGGAGAGATGGAAAATCGTTCCGAACAGAGCGGAGTCGATTTCTGCGCTGACTTCATCAGGAGTCTTTAGTCCTGCCACATACCGGTAGTAAAATCTCAACCGGCAATCGAGGTATGCGTTAAGGGCGGAAGGGGAAAGAATGACGGATTTCGGGTTAGTACTGTCGTAAGCACAGTAAATTCGTCTTAATACTTCCGGTGTCTTCTCGATTTGTATCTCTTGATTGCTTTGCGGAGATTGTCCGGCTTCCAGATATTCGCGGGTGATTTCGTGAGGCCCTTCCACTAGCAATTGTAGCATGAAACGGGATTCTTCTCCACGATTCAAGCCATCTGAAGAGGTGTTGTAGAGTAAAGTGATATTCTCTGCCCGTTGTATCAGGCGGTAGAAGTAGTAGGCGTAAACCGCATTTTTGTGTTCGATGGTCGTCATGCCGAAAGCCTTTCGAAGATTGTATGGGATGAATGAGGATTCTCCGCCGGATTTGGGCAGTTGGCCTTCATTGAGAGATAGCATCACAAGGTTGCGGAAGTCAAGATTACGCGTTTCCAATACGCCCATCACTTGCATTCCGATGGCAGGCTCACCGTGGAAAGGGATATTAGAGGCAGTCAGTACTTTGCTAATCAGCCTTTTTAGTGTGTCGGTACGAACGTTCAGTTCTCCACTTTCAATCAAGCTATAGAGACGGTTGATTTTAAGATGGCTCTGGAATAGGGATTCTCTATAAAGTTGATTGAAAATGTCATTGTATTCTCCTTCTTTGCGGTACAGGATGGAGATATCTTTGATTAGTCCGACAAGGTAGTCGCATAAGTCCTTGATGCCGCTGCGGGGAGTGAAGAGATTGGCTAGGAAGTCATCTTGTTTTAATTCCGAAGGGAGCGGATAGAAGCGGTTTGTCTTTGTCAGTTCATTTTCCAGTGAATCGGCATGAGTGGACAGTTGTTGAGTGTAGGGATGTTTCAATATAGCCGATACTGCTTCGTAGGTAAATCGTCCGGTATCGCTACGATAACCATTGGTCTGCAATTCCATTGCTGCGTTGATAAAGCTGTATACGGGAGTTTGTGCCAATGGGAATCCCATAGTGATATTGACGTTCTTCACTTCTTGCGGAATGGAGTGGAGTACAGGAAGCAACAGTGCTTCGTTACAGAGTACTACTGCATTTTCTTTTTCTTCACATTCACTGTTAGAGAAGGTTGTACGTATCCATTCGGGAAGGAAGCGCGCTTGTGCATTTTCGGTAGAAGCGGAAATGTAGCGTATATTTTTGGGCGTTTTGAAAGAGTCGAAATAACTATCCGGAAGCTCGTTCGGGAAATCCTGTAAGTTACGTTTAAGGAATTCTCCGGCTTCATGCTTCTTGATTTGTTGGGTATAGAATATATCATAATCCCAATAGAACATGGCTTTATCTGCGTCTTGCAGCAGTTTGAAGAATTGGTGTTCTACTTTATTCAGTACATTAAAACCGACGAATATATATTTGTCATACTTGAGCCGTTCAGTATCAAGCTGCTCGATGACATTCCGGTAGAGCATACCTTCGTAGGCAATGCCTAGCTCTGTAAGGTTCTCCTGGTAGCGATGATAAATAGAGCCTAGTTTGTCCCAAAGGGAAATAAATTTCTCCTTAAGTTCCGTCCGGCGTTCGATAGAGAAATTCTGGAAGAATTGCCGGATAGCCTCTTCCTGCTCTTTGTCCAGAAAGTCATAGTTATCCATCAGGTTCTTCAAGCCTTGCAGATTGCTGAAGAGTTTGTCTGCATCTACCATGTTCTTATCTACATCATCGAAGTCGCTGATAAGCAGTTCTCCCCAAAAATAGAAATCATCCAATGTCTCCTGGCTTTGTGTTTCTTCCTTGAACACTTTATAAAGTTCGCAAACTAATCGGATAGGGTCACCGGTTTTCTGTACGGATAGTTTCTGAAACAGGTCGCTGATACTCATTGCAGCGGGAGCCCAAATTGGTTGGTCGGATTCTCCTGCCAAGTATCCGTTGAAAAACAGGTTGGCGCGCTTGTTCGGGAAAACGAGTACCGTACGTGACAGGTCGTTGCCTATTTTGGAATATAAATCGTGAGCGACTAGTTGGAGAAATGTTTGCATAACGTTATAATACTTAGAATCTAATATTTAATACTTTTGAGTTTTAGACTTTCTCTATTCTTTCCTCATCTACATACCACAAATATCCGGTAATATTCTTATATCCCATTTTTGTGAGCAGTTGCATATATCCTTTCACTTGCTTATTGTATTTGGGATTCTCTTTTCCGAATTTAAAATCAACGACAACTACCTGCCCGTCTTTCATCATTACACGGTCGGGACGGCGAGTTTGCAAGACTCCTTTTTCCTTGTATATGATGGCACATTCATTGAACAGTGTCCATTCTCCTGAATACCAGTCTTGTATCTCGGGGGATGAGAAAGCCTTTTGTGCGACTTCACGTGCCATTTCCTCTTTTTCTTCGTTTCTGATTACTCCTTCAAAGATAAGCCGGTCAATGGCAGGTTCAATATCCTCTGCCGTTTCGATAACGGAGAATAGGGTATGCAGCAAACGTCCACGATTGATAAAACGGTCGTCGGATTCCTCTTCTTCAATTCCTTGAATGAAGTCCGCTGAGCGGTTGGACTGGCGGAATTCAATATCATGGCGCATGGACTCCATTTGAACAGGTAGCTTTTCCGGTTTCTGAGTAAGCTTATTGGTAGAGGTCTTAGCTTTATCTTCTTCCGAAGGGCAGAGTCTACCTTGTTCATAACAGTCTTCTTCCCAATCTATCCCTTCTTTGAGCGCTACGACAGGGAGTGCGTTTGCCAGTAGTTCCGACATTGTACCTTTTTGGGCTTTTTTGCTCCAGATGATAAGATTCTTTCCTGCCCGGGTGAAAGCGACGTACAGCAAATTTAAGTTGTCTACCCATAGTTGCAAGCGTTCGTGCAGATAGTCGTTTCCATATATGGATTCCGCCATCTGCGTGGAGTAGTTGATAGGAAGAATATCCAAAGCGTTGAAGGGGGCTGTCTGAGGGGCGCACCATACTAATTGGTTATTCGTTTCATTCTCTAATTTCCAGTCACAGAAAGGAAGAAGCACTGTGTGGAATTCCAATCCTTTGGATTTGTGTATAGAGAAGATTCGGATACCTTCTACCTCTCCGCTTGGAATCGTTTTGCTGCATAATGTTTCATCCCAATAACGGATGAATGCGTCAAGCTCGGAAGAGTTGTTTTGCAGGTAATCCGTTACTGCATCAAAGAAGGCAAACAGGTAAGCATCCTGGGCCTTGATATTCTTCATCTCAAAGATGCTGAATAGTTCCTCTAACAATTCATAGAGAGGCATTAGCCTCAGCTCTTTTATCCTTTCAAGAAATGCGGATGGAAGATAGTTTTCGACAGGAAGAAGCAGGAGGGTATTCCAGTCCAGCCCTTTTTGTAAAACTTCGTTCTGATAGGCTACTGCCAGTTGGGCACGGGCTATCTTATTGTTTTCGTCCGAGAGATAGCGCAAAGCATCCATCATCATACAAATAGCCAAGGAGGCATTCAGGCGGAATGCTTCATCCGATACTATTTTGTAATGCAGCTCTTTGTCAAAATAATCAGCGATACGTGGGATGCTTTTGTTCTTTCGTACAAGGATAGCTATGTCATTTAGCCGTACCCCGTTGGCAAGCAGATGTTCTACTTCTGCTCCCAGGCTGATTAGTGTCTGTTCGGTATAGTCGTGCTCTTCGTCGGGTTCGAGAAAAGAGACTTTTACATATCCCTTCTCTGTACTTCGGGGAGATTCCTGCACGACGTCGGCATAGGCTTTTTGTAGGTCCTCGCAATCTTTGCCGAGCTGTTGTCGGTAAACTCCGTTCAGATAATCGGCAGCAGCTGTGAATATATGGTTGTTGAACCGGATGACAGTGGTCTCACTACGCCGGTTGGTAGCCAATGTCTTGACACGAATCGGGAAATGTTCGATATGGTCGTTCAGTCCGTTGAGAATTCCCCAATCCCCATTTCTCCAACGGTAGATAGATTGCTTCACGTCTCCGACAATCAGGCTGTTTGCCCCTTGGGATAATCCTTCGAGTAAAAGTAGTTTGAAGTTACCCCATTGCATTCGGCTGGTATCTTGAAACTCGTCTATCATGACATTGCGGATATTCGTCCCTATCTTTTCGAATACAAAAGAAGAATCGCCGTCTTTTACTAATTGATGGAGTAGGGCGTTGGTGTCTGACAGTAGGAACTGGTTGTTATCGTGGTTCAGTTGGCGTACTTCTTCATCGATATTGGCGAGAAGTTGTACTTTATTGAGATGTTGCAGGGACAGCCGGCAACTGTTCAGCAGCATATTGTTTCGTGGACGTAACTTTTCGGCATCTTCCAGAACTTGTATAAGGCTGGAATTAGCTAAGTTTATAATATCCGCATAGCGGGGTGAGGCCTTGGCTGCCCAGTTCTTGGCGTCTTCCAGACATTTTTCCACTGTGGCATTACGTATATCGTTACCTAAAACCCCATTGTTGAGTTTACGGAAGTAGCTGCCGATTCCTCGTGAGCCACCTTTCAGGTCATCGGCAGTCAATGCGTGTCCGTCCAGTTCTCCTTCGAATTGGTCGTAGAAGCCTTTCATTTGTTCCAAAACCTCAGTTTCTAGGGCTTTCAGGTGTTTACGGTATTCTTTGATGGTATCCGGGTTGCGCAGTCGTTCACGAAGTTTTTCTCCTTTCTCAATGTAGCCTTCATCAAATATATTGCGTCCGAAACTCTTGACTTCGTCCGATACGTTCCAACGTTTATCGTCGGCAATCCGTTCGTTGATATAGTCTAACAACCAGGCGAGGACGGGGGAGGCAGGTCCTAGCTTTTCTATCATGCTGTCCACTGCGTCACTAAGGACTTCTGTGTTGTTCAGTTCTATATTCAGGTTCGGACTGAGTTCCAGTTCCCGTGCCAGGTTACGCATGACGGATTGGAAGAAAGAGTCGATTGTCTCTACCCGAAAACGGCTGTAATCATGCAACATATAGCTTAGGGCAATACCTGCTGCTTCACGTATTTCCTGTTCCGTTTTACCGGTCTCTTCCTTGATACGGTTGAGATAGGCTTCAGAATCTTTATCACTTGTCTGGATACCATAAAGCTGGCTGAGAATGCGTTCTTTCATCTCTGCCGTGGCTTTGTTTGTAAAGGTTACAGCCAAAATCTGCCGATAGGCGCGTGGATTGAGAATAAGTAGCTTAATATATTCTACAGCCAGGGTAAATGTTTTCCCCGATCCTGCAGAGGCTTTATAAACAAGGAGTTCGCTCATTATCTAATAATAGGATGAATTAATAAAACTTTTTCTTCGTCTGCTTTTAGAGCATTGATGACAGATTTATTATTATTAATATACAGAAATATTAGAGATTGTGACATTCTCTTTTAATTCTACAGGACAAAAATAATGAAAGAAGTAGAGACAAAGAAATAAAAACAGGAAAAAAACTTTTTGAGTTAAGTGTATTAGTGTTGCCAACTGTATTGCTACAAAAGCCTTATTTTTTTTTAAATTCTTAATAAGCATTAAAAGAGTAGGGGGAGACGTTAGTAGTTTCTCCCTTTTAGTTGTATTATATATAGATGAGTTAGAAAAATGTTTTTTTAATCTATATACTATGATTTATGCAACAGAATAAAACTGCTTCTCAACAAAAGTCTATCAGCCCGGCTTGCTGGGTTCCTACCGCTTATTTTGCAATGGGACTTCCCTTTATTGCTATTAATCTGGTTTCCGTATTCATGTTTAAGGATCTGGGAATTTCCGACACACAAATCACCTTGTGGACTTCCCTTATTATGGCACCTTGGACATTTAAATTCTTATGGAGTCCTTTTCTTGAAATGTATCGAACAAAGAAATTCTTTGTATTGGTCACAGAATTGCTGAGTGGAGTCTTGTTTGGTATAGTAGCCTTTTCTTTATTCTTCGATTACTTTTTCGCCATAAGTATTTCTACAATGGCTATAATAGCTTTTAGTGGAGCAACACACGATATAGCTTGTGACGGTGTGTATATGGCCGAATTAAACAAAGAAGATCAAGCGAAATATATTGGAGTACAAGGTGCTTTTTATAATGTAGCCAAATTAGTTGCCAATGGTGGATTGGTTGCTATGGCAGGTGCATTGGCCGAACATTTTGGAGCCATAGAAGGCGCTTCTATAGAAGCTAATAAAGGAGCATATACATCTGCATGGATGATCATTTTTGCGGTTATTGCAGCGATTATGGTGCTGATTGGCATCTACCATATAAAAGTTTTGCCCTCTTCACAAGTTCCGTCAACAACAAAGAAAACCTCATCAGAGATCGGAAGGGAATTGATGGCAGTTATTGCAGACTTCTTTACGAAGAAACATATTTTCTATTATATCTGCTTTATTATTTTATATCGCCTGGCGGAAGGATTTATCATGAAGATTGCGCCGTTATTTCTGCGTGCTTCAAGAGATGTCGGTGGGTTAGGATTGTCCTTGACGGAGATTGGTACGTTAAATGGAGTTTTTGGTTCTGCAGCTTTTGTACTAGGCTCTTTGTTGGCAGGTATTTATGTCTCCAGGTTCGGATTGAAAAAGACGCTATTTACTCTCTGTTGTATTTTTAATCTTCCGTTTGTAGCCTATACATTTCTGGCAGTTACACAGCCTACCAATGTATATCTAATCGGAACTTGTATAACAATGGAATATTTTGGTTATGGCTTTGGTTTTGTCGGATTGACGTTGTTTATGATGCAACAGATTGCTCCAGGCAAACATCAAATGTCACATTACGCATTTGCTTCAGGAATCATGAATCTGGGCGTGATGCTTCCGGGAATGGTTAGTGGTTATTTTAGTGACTTATTAGGATATCGTAATTTCTTTATCTATGTGTTAATCGCAGCTATTCCAGCTTTTCTGATTACTTACTTCATACCTTTTACGTATGATGATTCAAAAAAATAAATAATATAAAAAACATTGATTATGAATAAGATTCAAATTCCTTGGAAAGATCGTCCTGTCGGATGTACGGACGTAATGTGGCGTTACTCACAAAATCCAGTTATCGGACGCTATCATATTCCTTCATCTAATAGTATTTTCAATAGTGCTGTTGTTCCTTTTGAGGATGGTTTTGCAGGCGTATTCCGTTGTGATAACAAAGCTGTACAGATGAATATCTTTGCAGGTTTTAGTAAGGACGGAATTCATTGGGATATTAATCATGAGCCTATTCAGTTCAAGGCCGGTAACACGGAGATGATTGAATCGGAATATAAATATGACCCTCGTGTTACATGGATTGAAGACCGTTATTGGGTAACTTGGTGTAATGGTTATCATGGTCCTACGATTGGTATTGCCTATACTTTTGACTTTAAGGAGTTTTTCCAGTGCGAGAATGCTTTCTTGCCTTTCAATCGTAACGGGGTACTTTTCCCGCAGAAGATCGATGGCAAGTATGCGATGTTGAGTCGTCCCAGTGATAATGGACATACTCCGTTTGGCGATATATACATCAGCTATAGCCCGGATATGAAATATTGGGGTGAACACCGTTGTGTGATGAAAGTGACTCCATTCCCGGAAAGCGCTTGGCAATGTACAAAGATTGGTGCAGGTTCAGTTCCTTTCCTTACAGATGAAGGCTGGTTGCTGTTTTATCACGGTGTAATCACTACTTGTAATGGTTTCCGTTATGCTATGGGATCTGCGATATTGGATAAAGATCATCCGGAAAAAGTCCTCTACCGTACACGTGAATATCTGCTTGGTCCGGCTGCTCCTTACGAACTTCAGGGTGACGTTCCTAATGTCGTATTCCCCTGTGCTGCTTTGCAAGATGGTGAACGTGTTGCTGTTTATTATGGTGCGGCAGATACTGTGGTAGGTATGGCCTTCGGATATATAAAAGAGATTATCGATTTCACGAAACGAACGAGTATCATTTAATAAAGATATGAAACGTATTATATTAACTTACACACTTGCTTTTTCCCTTCTTGCCGTTTATGCGGGGGAAGGGGGAAGCCCTCCCCTAAAAAATACGGATAAAAGTCTTTTGATAGATTATGTGGATCCTTTTATCGGAACTACAAATTTCGGAACGACCAACCCAGGGGCAATCTGTCCGAATGGCATGATGTCTGTGGTTCCTTTCAACGTGATGGGCTCTTCTGAGAATACGTATGACAAAGATGCCCGATGGTGGTCTACGCCTTATGAATATACCAACTGTTTCTTTACCGGATATGCTCATGTGAATTTGAGTGGAGTCGGTTGTCCGGAGTTAGGTTCTTTATTGTTGATGCCTACTACCGGAGAACTGAATGTGGATTATAAAGAATATGGTAGCAAGTATAAGGATGAACAGGCCTCACCGGGCTATTATTCTAATTATCTGACTAAATATAATGTAAAAACAGAAGTTTCGGCTACTCCGCGTAGCGGTATTGCCCGGTTTACTTTTCCGAAAGGGAAAAGCCATATCCTGCTGAATCTGGGGGAAGGATTAACGAATGAGAGTGGCGCCATGCTTCGTCGTGTAAGCGATTGTGAAGTGGAAGGAGTCAAACTACTTGGTACATTTTGTTATAATCCTCAAGCTGTATTCCCTATTTATTTTGTAATGCGGGTTAAAAAGACACCTGCTGCAACCGGATATTGGAAGAAGCAACGTCCGATGACGGGTGTGGAAGCCGAATGGGATCCTGATCAAGGGAAGTATAAATTGTATACCCGTTACGGAAAAGAAATAGCAGGAGATGATATTGGTACCTATTTCTCCTTCGATACAGAAGAAGGAGAACAGGTAGAAGTGCAAATGGGAGTTTCTTTTGTGAGCATAGAAAATGCCCGACTGAATTTAGACTGTGAACAATCGGGAAAGGATTTCGAGCAAATCCATGCTGACGCACGCTCCAAATGGAATGACGATTTGTCACGTATAACTGTAGAAGGCGGAACAGATGCCCAAAAGACTGTGTTTTATACAGCGCTTTATCATTTGCTGATTCATCCTAATATTTTGCAGGATGTAAACGGAGAATATCCGGCAATGGAGAGTGATAAGATTCTGACAACCAAAGGTGATCGCTATACCGTATTTTCTCTTTGGGATACTTACCGCAATGTTCATCAATTGCTGACCTTGGTTTATCCGGAACGCCAGATGGAAATGGTGCGTACAATGCTCGATATGTATCGTGAACACGGATGGTTGCCTAAATGGGAATTATATGGCAGAGAAACATTGACAATGGAAGGTGATCCGAGTATTCCGGTAATTGTAGATACCTGGATGAAAGGTTTGCGTGACTTTGATGTTGATTTGGCTTATGAGGCAATGTACAAATCTGCTACATTACCGGGAGCGGAAAACTTGATGCGCCCTGATAACGACGACTATATGTCTAAAGGATACGTACCTCTTCGTGAACAGTATGACAATTCCGTTTCTCATGCATTGGAATATTATATTGCCGATTTTGCACTGTCTCGTTTGGCAGCTGCTTTAGGTAAAAAGAAAGATGCGGAGATGTTCTACAAACGTTCTTTAGGATACAAACATTATTATAGTAAAGAATTTGGTACTTTCCGTCCGATTCTCCCCGATGGAACATTTTATAGCCCGTTCAATCCGAGACAAGGAGAGAATTTTGAACCGAATCCCGGTTTCCATGAAGGTAGTTCCTGGAATTATACGTTCTATGTGCCACATGATGTATATGGCTTGGCGAAATTAATGGGGGGAAAGAAGCCTTTTATCGATAAACTACAAATGGTTTTTGACAAAGGACTTTACGACCCGGCAAATGAACCGGATATTGCCTATGCTCATTTATTCTCATACTTTAAAGGTGAAGAATGGCGTACACAGAAAGAGACGCAGCGTTTATTAGATAAGTATTTTACAACAACCCCTGATGGTATTCCAGGGAATGATGATACGGGAACGATGTCTTCCTGGGCTATTTTCAATATGATCGGTTTTTATCCCGATTGTCCCGGACTGCCCGAATATACATTGACGACTCCAGTCTTTAATAAGGTAACAATCCGGTTAGATCCGAAATGGTATAAAGAGAACGAACTGGTGATTGAATCCAATCGTACTCAACCAGGAACTTTATATATTGATAAGATACTATTGAATGGCAAGAAGTTCAATAAATATCATATCACACACGATGAACTTGTTCACGGCAAATATTTAAAGTTTGATTTGAAATAACACACAGTGTTTCATAGGTATCGTTTTTGGGTTGACAGGGCTGTCGGACTTCTTATAGTCCCGCAGCCCATTTTTTTTACATTCGCTTCTGTGTTATTACTTCTTCGAAAATAGTGACGGTATATATGTCCGATATCCAGCAGTTATTTCGTGAAACCAATCGATTTATGCAAAATAAAAGAGACATTTTGCGTATATTTGTCGCATGAAAAAACAATGTATTCCTTTAACCTTCTACATACATGACAGAGGATGCCACATTCGACGGTTCAGTCCGGACGTGTTAAATCTGGGTTAACGAACGGATAAAAAAACAAAAAAAATCTCCTTCCGGAGCCTTCCCCACGATTCCGTTTTTTTGTCTTTTCCCCGCTTATCCGCTGCTTTTTCGTCACTTCTCCGTATCACCTCCGTATCACCTCCGTATCAAGTCCGTTTCACCTCCGTTCTAAAAAGGAATAAATATTTACTTAATATCTGTCAAGGAACGAAAATAAATGCTTTGTGAGGCGAGGGTGAAGCGGAATGGGATGTCTTTTTGTTAAAAAACGCAAATAAACAAACGGTTCGTTGCGCTTTTCGAAATGCTGACAAACTCTCTTTAGTTGCGTTTGCATCCGTTAACAGAACGGGGCGTCTGCCGGAAAACTTTCTCCCGCCGGCGATTGTTGATAGCATTGAAGCATGATTGCAGCATCGATTGTGAAGACAAGAGTGGAAGTTACCCGAAACGTGTTAAAAGACTCTCTTAGCGATGACTTTACTTCAAACTATCCTATATAAATCATCTTTTTCGTCATCCCCCCGTCAATCGTGATGTTTTCTCCATTGATGAAATCATTGTTCTCCTCGCAGAGATACAGACACATGCGGGCAATATCTTCCGGTTTGCCTACCCGCCGTGAAGGATGCTGTGAATGGTCTTCCGGTTGGAGTTGATCATAATCGTGAGTCTGTATCCATCCCGGAGCAATCGAGTTTACTGTGATATTCCATTCAGATAAAGACAAAGCCAATGCATGAGTCAAAGAATAGATACCACCTTTTGATGCAGCATAACCTTCACTTCCCGCTTCACTCATCAGATAACGCGTAGAGCAGATATTTATGATTCGGCCGTATGGGTTGGGAGAGGGCTGCCTTTTACGATGGATGGCAAGCAGACGGGAAGTGATGAATACAGGACGCAGGTTAATAGAAAGAATGTTGTCGAAATCTTCTACACTTGTCTCTGTGATGGAAGAAAATTTACTGATACCGACGTTGTTGACAATAACATCCATATCGTTCCATTCGGCAAGAATGGCTTGCATGCAACTTTCAAGCGCATTTTTATCACTTACGTCGACCTTACGGAATATAGCCCCGGTTGCCTTCGCAGTCTCCCGTCCCGATGTTTCGTTTATATCGCAAAAGGCAACTTGATTTCCAGCCAGGCAAAAAGCTTCTACTATTGCTTTGCCTATTCCTTCCGCTCCGCCTGTTACAAATACCCTTCTTTTTGAGTCCTCCGTTTTTGAAACCGTTGAAGAGTGAGACTTCGATTCGGCCGGACGCACCGTTGTTGGTTTCTTCTTACCATATTTTTGCGCCTGTTTCCAAGCAGCTTTCCGGGCTTCGTATTGTTCCTGTTGTCTCTCTATATAATTATCTGCCATCGTCATTTTTCATTTATTGGCAAATGTAAAGTATAAAATGGATAAATACAAGAATCGACTGTTCTTTTATCAGGCGGGATAACGGTTCATTTGGTCCACTTAGATTCGTTACTTCCCCGAAAGTCAGTGAATAAGGTATCGTATGGCGATATCTTATGCCGATTGGATGAACTCAAATAGAGTGGGCTGAAAATAAAACAAACAAGAATTATATAATAAATGTTTTTGTATTTACTTGTGGTTGTATTAACATCAAAATTATAATTATATGGCAACCGTAAAAGTAAAATTCCGTCCTTCTTCTGTCATAACAAAGGAAGGGACATTGTATTATCAGATAACTCACGATAGAGTAGTAAGACAAATAAATACAGGTTATAAACTCTATCCAACAGAATGGCACAGCTTTACCTCCCAAATTGTTGTACCGCCAAATGCAGAAGAAAGCAGATACCATTATTTGTTAGCACTACAGAACAACCTAAAGAAAGAGACCGCCCGACTGGCAGAAATAATCGTCAGACTGAATCGCACTGATAGTGCTTATACCGCCGATAGAATTGTAGAGTTATACAATCTACGGTCTGATAACGATAGTTTTTTATTATTTACCCGAAATCTCATAGTTCAATTAAAACAGATTGGTAAGATACGTACCGCCGAGACATACACATGCGCATTAAATAGTTTTATACGGTTTCAGGGAGAGACAGATCTTCTCTGGGAAGCGGTGGATTCTAATCTGATGATAGAATATGAAGTTTACTTGAAAGCAGAAGGGGTGTGTCCTAACACTTCCTCTTATTATATGCGTAGTCTGCGTGCGATATATAATCGTGCTGTAGAAAAGGAACTTACCATACAACGTTATCCTTTCAAGCACGTTTACACAGGAATAGATAAAACAGTAAAACGGGCTGTACCTGTAACAGTAATTCGCCAGATACGGAATCTAAAATTGGAGCACAATCCAATGTTGGATTACGCAAGAGATATTTTTATGTTTAGTTTTTATACACGTGGTATGTCATTCGTTGACATGGCTTATCTGAAGAAAAAAGATTTGCATAACGGAATATTATCATACCGTCGACAGAAGACCAATCAACAACTTTTTATCAAATGGGAAAAACCTATGCAAGAAATCATAGACAAGTATGACACAACGGGAACACCTTATCTGTTACCTATTATCAAGGATGTCGGAAAAGATGAAAGACGACAATATAAAAATGCGTCACATTTAGTAAACTGCAAACTGAAAAAAATAGGAATCCAGTTAGGACTGACGATTCCACTGACTACTTATGTGGCACGCCATGGATGGGCAAGTATTGCCAAAAGTAAGAATATACCGATTTCTACTATCAGCGAAGCGATGGGACACGATTCGGAAAATACCACAAGAATTTATCTGGCATCATTAAATACTTCGGTGATAGACAAAGCAAATAGCCTTATTATTAAGTCGATATAAGAAATATAGTTAACAAATAGGAACTGGCTAAGTTAACGGATAACTGTATCTACTAATATATCCAGTAGGTATTGACAAGTCATTTTACTGTAATACGTGATTCGTTCCACATATATGGAACTAAAAGAAAACAATTGTGGAACTAAAGGAAAACAATTGTGGAACTAAAGGGAAACAGATGTGGAACGCATTATTTCTTATGATTCAGTTTGTTAGTAATAGAAAGAAAAATGAAAAAGAAATGGATGGAAGTGAAAGCAACAGAAGGGAAAGGCTATCTGACCATCAAAAGCCGTCGTCCACCCAAAGCAAATATCGGAACACCGGGTTAATCAGGGACTTTTTTTTATTGGAATATGTGCCACCTTTTCTAAATTTTACTACTTTTGTTTTGCGAAAGATGCTTAATTGTACTACACCTTTTATTCTTTTTTGGAAAAACAATTAAACAAAATCCAAGGAATGTTAGATAAATCAGCGCAATACACGAATACAGATGACGAGAAGCTCTTTTCCTTCATAGAAAAAGGAGATAAAGGAGCTTTTACACAGGCTTATGACAGATATCATAAGCTGCTATATGTATTAGCTTACCGTTATTTAATGAATGCAGACATGGCAGAAGATGTAGTGCAACATGTCTTTGCCCGTTTATGGGAATTTAGGTCGGAACTACATGTAGGAATCAGCCTGAAGAACTATCTCTTCACGATGACGAAAAATCATGTCTTAAATCTGATTCGTAATGAGAATAGCGCAATCAGCAAGAACTATGAAATAGCACAATCGACACCTGTCTACGAAGATAATCTGATAGAAAATCTGGAGAAGAAAGAATTGATGGCCTCTTTTTATAAAGCGGTAGATATGCTTCCGCCGCAGAAACGCAGTATTTGTTTGATGAAAGTGAAAGAGGAACTAACGAATCAGGAAATAGCCGAACGGATGAATCTGTCTGTTAATACAGTCAAAACGCATTATACGGAAGCATTGAAAATGCTACGTATTCATTTAAGTAAAATGCTAATAATTGTTACTTTTTTCACACTAATGACATATGTAAGTGTCCACTATTTAAGATAAAAAGAGAATGAATCGACCCACTGATAAACAAATAGAAGAAGTGCTTGCCGGAATTGCTACGCCGGAAGATGCAAAGTTTGTGGCGGAATGGTTTGCCACAGAAGAAGGGAACACTTACCTGGATGCTGTGATGACCCGGGAGGCAGAATGTTTAAATGCCGAAACGGCAGAAATATATGTGGACCATACTATACCTTCTGAAAAGATGTACCATCAGATCCAAAAGAACATATCACGCAAACAGATCAAACGTATCTGCTTCCGTGTGGCTGCAATCTTAATTCCTGTTATTTTCCTGATAGGTCTTTATATACAGATCAATTCCCGGGTGGATTTATTCGGCACTACGGAGTATGAGGAAATTCGTGTTGCCAAAGGAGAGCGGATACAGATGATGTTTCAAGACGGGACACGAGTTTATATCAATTCAGATTCCTGGTTGAAGTATCCTAAAAAGTTCGGATTGAGTAAGCGGGAAGTTTTCCTGGTGGGAGAAGCCTATTTCGTGGTAGCCAAGAATAAAAAACGTCCGTTTATTGTTAATCTGAACGGTCCTTCCGTTCATGTACTGGGTACTTCTTTCGATGTACAAGCCTATCCGGAAAATAAAGATATTGTGATCTGTCTGGATGAAGGACATGTAAATCTGACTCTCTCCTCTGCAAAAGAATACCCGTTACTGCCGGGCGAGAAACTGATATATAATAAAGAAAGTGACCAGTGCCGGATAATCAAAAACGATCATTCAAAGCAAGTCTCAATGTGGAAAGACAATGTGATTTCTTTTAAAGATACTCCTCTGGCAGAAGTGGTCAAGGTTCTGAACCGCTGGTATAATGTAAACTTTAAGATAGAGGATGAGCAGGCATCGAAATATGTATATACGTTGACCTCGGATAATACGATACTGGAGAAGGTGCTTCAGGATTTGGAAAAGATTGCGCCGGTAAAATTTGAATATGATGAAGTCCGGAAAGAAGTGACAGTCCGAATGAAATAGGACGGAAAGAAGTAAGAATATACTGGATAGGATAATAGAATGAAGACAGGCTGTGTATATACGCAGCCTTTACTGTTTTAGAATAAGAATGTTATGAAATAAATTAGGCTTATGCAAAAAAACTCTTTTTTCTCTCACCCGCTTTTTTGACTTGTGTGTCTACTAAGCATAAATGAGATTTTAAATCTAAGTTTAACTTTAATCAAAGCAAGTAGTATGAAACACAAAGTTCTGCTCGTATTGTTGCTGGGGATAATCATAAGCGTGTCCGCTTCTGCCCAAAAGGTGACAATGAATCTTAAACAAGTAAAGCTGGAGAAAGTATTCTCTGCTATTACACAGCAAACTGGTCTTACGGTGGCTTATAGCCGTACGATCGTCAATCCGGATCGAATAGTGACGGTAGAAGCAAAGAATCAGGAATTATCTAAAGTTCTGAATGATTTGTTTCTCGGTACTAACGTAAACTATGAGATCGGAAAAACAAAAATTTATTTGAAGGAGAAAGTTACGGATTCCGAACAACAAACCAGTAATGCGAACAAAAGAAATATATCCGGCCGGGTGGTCGATGAGAAAGGAGAGCCTATTATTGGCGCCAGTGTGATGGTGCAAGGCAGTTCTTTGGGTACAATAACGAATGTAGACGGACGTTATACTTTGGCTAATGTTCCCGAAAACAGTACGATTACAGTATCATACATCGGATATATTACGGTTAATTACGCTGCTACCAGCAGAAATCTGTCCCAAGTAGTTCTCCGCGAAGATAGTAAGACACTGGAAGAAGTGGTAGTGGTGGGATATGGTACGCAAAAGAAAGTAAACCTGACTGGTGCCGTTGCTATCGTTTCGGGTGATGAACTGACGACCCGTTCTGCTGCCAACTTATCACAGCTTCTGCAAGGTTCCGTACCGAATATGAACGTAAACTTTAGTTCAGGACGTCCCGGACAGGGGGGAAACTTCAATATCCGTGGAGTCAACTCCATTAGTGCGGATGCAGCACCTCTGACTATCATTGATGGAATCGAGGGAGATATAAATAAGGTAAACCCCAATGACGTAGAATCCATCAGTGTTTTAAAGGATGCTTCGGCTGCTGCCGTATATGGTGCCCGTGCTGCTTATGGAGTGATTTTGGTTACAACAAAGAATGGAAAAGTAGGCAAGACTAATGTCAGTTATAACGGTCGTTTCAGTTTTGGTGACACGACTACTTCTACGGACTTTGAGACACGTGGTTATTATTCGGCCGGTATTAATGATATGTTCTACAAGACATACCAAGGCGTCCCTTATACACATTATACCCAAGAGGATTACCATGAATTATGGATTCGCCGTAATGATAAAGTAGAAGATCCTTCCCGACCATGGGTGGTAGAAAAAAACGGAGAGTATAAATATTATGGCAACTTTGACTGGTATAATTGTTTGTTTGATAATACTCGTCCCACTTGGGAGCATAACTTGACGGTTTCGGGAGGAACCGAAAAAGTGAAGTACATGCTATCAGGCAACTACTATAATCAGAAAGGAATTATCAGAATAGATCCGGACCGCTTTAAGAAATATACGTTCCGTTCAAAGATCATTGCCAATATCACTTCCTGGTTTGAATTAAGTAACAATACTTCTTATTATCATTCTGAATATACTTATCCGGGGCTATCGGGAGTAAATGACGTTTTCAGCAGAGCCGGACGGCATGCTTTGGCAAGTATTGTACCGATGCATCCGGATGGAACCCTGGTTTATAGAACAGGTCTGACAGATACAGGAGAAGTGGCAGATGGTGTTAGTGCCGTATTATTAAATGGCGGACATCACAATCGGAATCGTGAATATGAGTTTGTAACTACGTTTGAAGCCGTTTTAAAACCAATCAAGCATTTCGAGGTTCGTGCAAACTACAGCTGGGCACATTACAGCCAACAGAATTTGAATCGTTCCGTAGATGTGTTATACTCCAGAAATCCGGGAGAAACAATCACAATGGATAACGGACGTACCAAAGGCAATTATTTGTCGGAAACACAAAATAACCAGATACGTCAAACTTTCAACTTATATGGGACGTATGACAATACCTTCGCAAATGCACATTCTGTAAAGGTTATCGTAGGCGGTAACTATGATTATAAGTATTTCAAGAAATTGGGAATGAAACGTAACGGGTTACTCTCTGAATCTCTCGATGATTTTAACCTGGCAAAAGGTGATGATATATCCATAACCGGAGGACAAGAGGAATATGCGATTCTTGGCTTTTTCTATCGTTTGAATTATGGATATAAAGACCGCTATCTATTTGAAGCCAGCGGACGTTATGATGGTAGTTCCCGTTTTCGTCAAGGACATCGTTTCGGTTTCTTCCCGTCATTCTCTGCCGGATGGCGTGTCAGTGAAGAAGCCTTCTTTACACAAGCCAAAAACTATGTAAGCAATCTGAAACTAAGACTGTCTTACGGATCATTGGGAAATCAGAAAACAGTAGGCTATTATGACTATCTGCAACTGATTAATACCGGAGCGGTAATGAACTATGCTTTCGGAGATACTACGAAAGGCGATTATGCCTATGAGTCAGCTCCGAACTCTACCGATTTGACTTGGGAAACTGTAATCACAAAAAATATAGGTTTGGACTTGGGCTTTCTTAATAACCGTTTGAATGTATCTTTTGATGCATATATTCGTGATACTAAAGATATGTTGATGGCAGGAAAGACTTTGCCTGGCGTATATGGCGCCTCTTCTCCCAGAATGAATGTGGCAGACTTGCGTACGAAAGGGTGGGAAGCATCTATTACTTGGGGAGATAGTTTTACTTTGGCAAGCAAGCCTTTCAACTACCGGGTAATGGCTGGTATCGGAGATAACACCTCCAAAGTGACAAAATATGATAATCCCAACCGGACGCTGACCGATCCTTACGAAGGACAGCAGTTAGGCGAAATATGGGGATACGTAGTAGACGGTTATTTTAAAACGGATGAAGAAGCAAGGAATTATAAAGTAGACCAATCGTTCGTTAACCAAATGATTAATGCAAGCGCTTTGGATAATGGACTTCATGCCGGTGACCTTAAATTTGTCGATTTGGATGGTAACAACAAGATTGAACAGACAACATCTGCTAATGACCGGAAAGACATGAAAGTGATCGGTAACTCATTGCCTCGCTATAATTATAATTTCGGAATCTCTGCGGATTGGTATGGAATTGATTTTTCAGTTCTTTTTCAGGGCATCGGCAAACAAAATTGGTATCCTGGTGCTGAAACGTCCATGTTTTGGGGCCCTTATTCCCGACCATACGCTAGTTTTATTCCTTCCGACTTTATGAGCCAGGTATGGAGTGAAGAAAATACAGATGCTTATTTCCCACGTCCCAGAGGATATGTGGTTCTCGGAAGTAATCGTGAATTAGCAGTGGTTAATACTAAGTATTTGCAAAACCTCGCTTATTGCCGATTGAAAAATCTTTCTATTGGTTACACATTGCCGGATAAATGGCTTTCTAAAATAGGTTTCGAGAAAATACGTGTTTACTTTAGTGGTGAGAACTTGCTGACATTCACTAAGCTACATTCCGATTATATTGATCCGGAACAAGCATCGGCAAGTAACAGCTGGAAAACAAGTAAAAGTGACGCAAATATTTATCCCTGGGCAAAGACATACTCTTTTGGTGTAGATATAACATTCTGATAATAACGAATATAAAGGAATATAGTATGAAAATAATGAAATATACATTGTGGGCGACTGTTGGTCTGTCGTTGTTATTTGCTTCTTGTGAAAACATATTGGATATAAATCCGAAAGATCGCTTGACGACTAAGGATTATTTTACGAATGAAGAGCAATTACAGTTGTACAGTAATCAATTCTATTCGAATAACTTCCCGGGTGATGGCGATATTTACAAGGATAATGCTGATGTGTTGATCGTATCACCTTTGGACGATGAAGTGAGCGGACAACGTGTCATTCCGGAAACGGGTGGAGGATGGAGTTGGAGTGCACTGCGATCAATTAATTTTTTATTGGATAATCTGGGAAACTGTAAAGACCAGAAAGTGCGCGACAAATATGAAGCCCTAGCACGCTTCTTCCGTGCTTATTTCTATTTTGAAAAGGTGAAACGTTTTGGAGATGTACCTTGGTACGATAAAGTACTCGGCTCGGATGATGCCGATTTATACAAAGCCAGGGATTCACGCGAATTTGTGATGGGAAAGATAATGGAAGATCTTAATTTTGCTATAGAGGTTTTTAAAGAAACCAACCGGACAAAAGAACTTTATCGCGTAACCTGGTGGACTGCCCAAGCATTAAAGTCACGTGTAGGATTATTTGAAGGTACTTATCGTAAATATCATAGATTGGGTGATTATGAAAAATACTTGAATGACTGTGTAAGTGCCTCTAATGAAATCATGACTGCTTCCGGAGGATATTCATTATATCAATCCGGCTCACAGTCCTATCGTAATCTCTTTAAATCCGAGAATGCGATTGATGCGGAAATCATATTGGCTAGGGATTATAATAATGATTTGAGTTTGGTTCATAAAGTACAGGCTTTTGAGAATTCTCCGACATTGGGCCGTCCCGGACTTTCGAAAAAACTGGTCAATTATTATTTAATGAAGAACGGCAACCGTTTCACCGACCAACCCAATTATGCAACAATGGAGTTCAAGGATGAAATAGTCAATCGTGATCCGCGTTTAGCGCAAACAATCCGTACTTCAAATATAAATATGAATGTTACGATGACCGGATACCACCTGCTGAAATATGCAAATGATAATATGAGCTATACAGGTGATTCAAGCAATGACCTTCCTCTGTTCAGATTAGCGGAAGTCTATTTGAACTATGCCGAAGCAAAGGCAGAATTAGGAACACTGACGCAAACTGATATCGACAATACGGTAAACAAATTGCGGACACGTGCAGGAGTTACGGGAAAACTGAATATGAACGCAGCAAACCTTTCTCCGGACCCTTATATGTGTGCTCCGGAAACCGGTTATGTGAATGTCACAGGAGATAATAAAGGGGTGATTCTGGAAATTCGCCGGGAACGTGCGATAGAGCTAGTCATGGAAGGCTTCCGTTATTATGATTTGATGCGCTGGAAAGAGGGGCAATGTATGGCCCAATCTTTTAAAGGATTTTATCTTCCTGCTACAGCTATCAATAAAGCGTATGATATCGATGGAGACGGAACAAATGATGTCTGTTTCTACACCACATCTTCGCAACCCAGTGTTGGAAGTGTGACGTATGTAAAATTGGCTTCCGATGGAAGCGGCACCTCATTGTCAGAAGGTAATTATGGTAATTTATTGTGTTACAGTTGGATCGACCGTACCTGGAATGAGAACCGTGATTATCTATATCCGATACCAAGACAGGAAATAATCTTATCTAATGGTGTCGTAACCCAGAATCCGGGATGGAATGAATAACAAGTATAAAAGATATAAATAATAGATTTATGAAAAAGATAGTAATATACACATTGATTTCCTTCATATTCTCTGTTTTCGCCAGCAGTTGTGAAGATAATAAAGACAATTCATTGTACTATCCTGATTTCACGTGGGATACAGGAGATGGCGAGGAAGACGAAGACCCCGTGACTGAAACGTCCATGCGTGTAGCAACTTATAACTTACTGGTGGAAACTGGTACAGGATGGACTAACCGCCGAGAACGTGTGGCACAATTAATCAAAGACTACGATTTTGAGATTTGTGGATTCGAAGAAGCCAGTTGGGAACAACGTTCCTACTTAGGAACCCAACTTGCGAGTGATTATCAGATTCTCGCTTATGGTCGTGACACTGGAAATGACGATAACAAGGCAGGAGAGATGAGTGGCATTTTATATAAGAAGAGCCGCTACACATTACTGGATGCCGGACGTTTTTGGTTTTCCGAAACTCCGGAAATTCCTTCCAACGGATGGGATGAAACAAATTTCAAACGTTTCTGTGTATGGGGAAAATTCAAGGATAGCAAGACTCAAAAAGAATTTTATCTTTTTGAAACTCACATGCCTTTGGCTGATAATGCCAGAAAACATGCATGCCAAATGCTGGTGGATGCAGTTTCCGATAAAGCAAAAGACAATACTCCCGCATTTTGTACCGGCGACTTTAATGCGACTCCTGATGCTCCCGAAATAGCCACTACGATTTGCCAAAGTGGTATATTGAAAGATGCGTATCGGGAAGCGGCCGTTCAACACGGAGCTCTCTTTACATTTCCTTCTAAAAAGACCAGAATTGATTTTATTTTTGTGAAACATGCTACGGTGCTTTCTACCCGCACTATTGTCAGTTCTTTATCCGATCATTATCCTATGGTGATTGTAGTAGAAATCTAAAATAAAGATGAAGATTATGAAAAACAAATTTTATCATATAAGTACATATTCGGTAATGAGATATTGGACCATTTTATGGATGGCTGTTTTATCTTTCTCATGCTCTGATTTTAATCCGATGGATTCCTATAGCCGTATTCCGCCGGATAGAAACACAGACATAGATGACGGAGACGAGGGTGACGGAGCAGGCGGGCTTTTTGAAAAAGGTTATGGAACAATGAACAAACCCTATCTCGTTATGGATGTGATACAGATTCAGAATATGAGTGAAGCCTTGGTGAAAGGAAAGATGATTTATTTCCAGTTGGGGGCTGATATTGATATGAAGTCTGTATCTAATTGGGAACCATTGAACTCAAACGGTGACTATTATATCTATTTTGATGGAAATAACCATATTATAAAGAATTTCACCTGTACAGACAAAGCGTATGCCAGTTTTTTCGGTATTTTGGCCGGGACTTGTAAAAATGTAGGTTTCTATAATGCCCATGTAGAAGCAGCTACTAATAGTGGGGCAGGGGTTATCGGCGGTTATATCGGAGTGAAAGCTCCGAACGCTGTAGAGAAGACAGGGCAGGTGGAAAACTGTTACGTCTCCGGAAAAGTGAAAGGAAAGTATGCTGGTGGAATAGCTTCCCGTATGGGTAGACCGTATGGAGGACAGATTTGTTATATCAAAAACTGTTATTCTACAGCAGAGGTGATATCTACAGGAGATGAATGTGGAGGTATTGTAGGTTCTATGTATGAAAACAGTGAGGTGTCATATTGCTATTCTACAGGTGTATTAATTGGTGCCAATTCAGTGGGAGGTATTGCTGCCCTTCCTTCCGAAGGAGCTAAAATTACTTCCTGTGTTGCTTGGAACTGGAAAATGACAGGACCTGCTGCTAGATCTGGACGTATCTGTGGAGTTTTGTCTCAAGGTGAAAATGGACATCAGGCAGATCCTGTCGCATCTGAATGTTATGCATGGGAGGATATAGTTTGTACAGGATTTTCTCCGGAGGATAATGTAGGCTCCGTTTCGACTGGAAAATATGATGGAGTGGGCGAAAGTGTCCTGACTTTGCAGAATAGCATTGCCAATTGGGGGACTCCATGGCATAATGTTGGGAATATAGATATGGGATTCCCTATTTTAGAGTGGCAGTTGGATAGAGAAGATTATGCTAGTTATGGAGGACATGACAATGAACCAGAAGGTGATTTTGCTAGTGGAGACGGAACTCAAAATAATCCTTATGTGATTGCTAATGCTATCCATATTCAGAACATGAGCAAAGTCCTTATTGGAAAACAAACGACCTACTTTGTTTTGAGTGCGGATATTGATATGCAGGGGATCAAGTGGACGCCCTTAAATGGAGATGGTCCGTACGAGAAATGGATAATTTTTGATGGACGCAATCATGTAATTAGAAATCTGAATTGTGACTCCGGTTCTTATCCCAGTTTCTTTGGTGTATTGTGTGGAGAATGCAAGAATGTAGGATTTGTCGATGCAAATATCTCATCTACTAACCAAGGTATCGGTATTATAGCCGGTTATGTAGGATTGAATAGCGGTGCGGTAGGGTTCACAGGTAAGATCATTAACTGTTATACTACCGGAATACTGAAAGGGTCGGGAGCAGCAGGCGGAATTGGTGGTATCTTCGGCGGTAATGGACGTATTGAGAACTGCTATACCACTGCTACTATTATTGATCAGATAAATAATGATAACGGTAAAGCAGGTGGAATTATCGGAAGGTTCCATGCTGGCAACACGACTTCATATATTGAAAATTGTCATGTAAGTGGTGACATCAGTGCTACTAAAGGTGGCTGGGTTGGAGGTATAGTCGGTAATATGGATAGCGGAACACTAAATATCAAGAATTGTGTGGCATGGAGTAGTACCTTGTTAAACTATTCAAACCAGGCAAAAATAGGACGCATAGTGGGAGGACATAACAATAATGTTACTGCTGAAAACTGCTATGCTTATGACGGTATGATTTTGAAAGCAGGAGAGGCTACATTTACCGTTTCAGATGAGACATCACCGTCCGGTAGTAGTAGTTTCCAGGGAGTAGCTAAATCTGCTAACGAACTGAAAACTACTGTTATAAGCTGGGATTCTTCTCTTTGGAAAGAAGGAAGCAATGGCTATCCGGTATTTAAATGGAGTAAATAAACTGATATTTAATGATTTGTAATATGAAGTGTTTTATAAATAAGAAATATTATTTTCTGTTTTTGATTTTACTTTTTGCCGGAGAACTTCCGGCAAAATCTTTGAACTTAGACAAAACGAAACCGGAAGAAATTATTCGCCTTGCATCTTATAACATCCGCACCAAAGGAGACAAGGGGGATAAGGCTTGGGAAGTTCGTCTGAATGCATTGGTGGATGTTGTGCGACGGAATAAATTTGATATGTTTGCCATACAGGAAGGACGTACCTCTCAATTAAAAGATATGATGATCTTGAACGAGTTTTCTTATATCGGTCGTGATCGTGACGGGGATGATAAAGGAGAACATTGTGCCATTTATTATAAAAAGGATCGTTTTAAGGTGTTGAAACATGGTGATTTTTGGTATTCGGAGACTCCTGGCATACCTTCTTATGGTTGGGGAGCACGTTGTCGTCGGATTTGTACTTGGGGATATTTTAAGGATCTCAGGTCCGGGAAGAAGTTTTATGTATTTAATTCACATACGGATCATGAAGCAACAGAAGCAAGACGGCAATCCTCATTCATGTTGTTGGAACAGGTAAGGAAGATCGCTAAAGGTAAGCCGACCTTTTGCACTGGTGATTTTAACGCTACTCCGGACGAAGAGCCGATACAACTTCTCCTGAAAGATAATTTATTACTAGATTCATACGAATGTACTCTGACACCTCCCAAAGGACCGTCAGGTAGTTTTTATGCCTATAACAAAACAGGAAACACAGCTAAACGTATAGATTTTATTTTTGTGACTCCAAAAATAAAAGTGCTTTCTTATCACACCATTGATGATGATATAAAGTATAATAAATATTCTTCAGATCATTTTCCTGTAATGGTGGAAGTGCTACCGAAATGAGAAAAGGAGTAAACTTTGATCACACTGCAGAAAAAATGGGTTAATATAGTTAAGATAAAGTAGTTAAGTTAGTAAAGCTTAAAAGATTGACGCAGTCTTTCACTAGAGGTTTAGCTTTAAACACTGTGAAAGGCTGCGTTTTTTATTTTTAATCGCGGTAAAGATCCCTGTTTTTTTTGTACTTTTGCGCCCGATTTAAAAATATCATATTTATGAAGACAGGCGAATCTTTATTATCCATAGGTAAATTTATTGCAGAATATTCAGCTCATTTAATGGGGGCCGGAGTACACACCTCACGGGTGGTGCGCAACACAAAGCGTATGGGAGAGGCTTTCGGACTAGATGTCAAATTAAGCGTATTTCATAGAAACATCATTCTGACTATTATAGATAAAGAAACAAACGAGGCTTGTAATGAAGTTATAGACATTCCTGCACACCCGATCAGTTTTGAACATAATTCAGAGTTAAGCGCATTAAGCTGGGAAGCAGTAGACAATCATTTGTCATTGGAAGAATTGAAAGACAAATACAAAAAGATTATTTCTGCTCCGCGGATACACTCTCTTTTCGTGTTATTATTAGTAGGATTTGCCAATGCGTCTTTCTGCAAATTGTTCGGCGGTGATTTAATTTCGATGGGAATTGTGTTCTCGGCTACCATTACAGGATTCTACCTGAAACAACAAATGCAGGCGAAAAAGATCAATCATTATGTTGTATTTATTGTTTCGGCTTTTGTTGCTTCCCTGTGTGCTTCCACCGCGTTGATCTTCGATACAACTTCGGAGATTGCCATGGCAACCAGCGTGCTATATCTTGTGCCTGGGGTTCCCTTGATTAATGGCGTGATTGATATAGTAGAGGGATATGTATTAACAGGATTTGCTCGTCTGACAGAGGCTTCTTTGTTGATTGTAAGCATCGCTATCGGACTTTCCTTCACATTATTAATGGTAAAAAACAGTTTAATTTGATATGATAGCACTTGACATTCTTACGGATGGATTTTTTGCAGCAGTAGCAGGTATAGGATTTGGTGCAATTTCCGATCCTCCTTTGCGTGCATTTAAGATGATTGCCATACTGGCAGCATTGGGACATGCTTGTCGTTTTTGTTTGATGACTTATTTAGGCGTGGATATTGCCACAGGTTCGTTGTTTGCCGGATTAGTCATCGGCTTCGGCAGTTTGTGGTTAGGGAAAAAGGTATATTGCCCGATGACGGTATTGTACATTCCGGCGTTGCTTCCCATGGTTCCGGGAAAGTTTGCATACAACATGGTATTTTCACTTATCATGTGTCTGCAAAATGTGAATGATCCGGATAAGCTGGACAAGTTTATGTCGATGTTTTTCTCTAATACTCTGATAGCAAGCACAGTGATTTTCATGTTGGCGGTAGGAGCTACATTCCCAATGTTCCTGTTTCCACATAGAGCCTTTTCATTAACAAGACACTAAAACGAATTTTTATGGAGATTTTTTGGAGAACAATTGCATATTATAATTCAGCTACTTGGCTTTTACAGATAGTTATCATTCTGATTGGTATTGCATTGACCGGATTGCTTATCAGCAAACCACATCCGTGGGTGAAAATGGCGATGAAGTTCTATATGATAGGTCTGTATACTTGGATTTCTCTGGTCTACTATTATATCTATTGTGAAGAGCGTAGTTATAATGGAGTCATGGCTATGTTTTGGGGGGTGATGGCTATCATTTGGATATGGGATGTGATTACAGGATATACTACCTTCGAACGTACCCACAAATATGATCTACTGTCTTATGTGCTGTTAGCAATGCCTTTTATATATCCTTTGGTTTCATTGGCACGCGGTCTTTCATTCCCGGAAATGACTTCTCCAGTTATGCCTTGTTCGGTAGTGGTGTTTACCATCGGATTGTTATTGCTGTTTGCACAAAAAGTCAATATGTTTTTGGTGCTGTTCCTTTGCCATTGGTCATTGATCGGATTATCCAAAACTTATTTCTTTCAGATTCCGGAAGATTTCTTATTGGCAAGTGCCACGATACCAGGCTTGTATCTTTTCTTTAGGGAATATTTCCTGAATAATCTGCATGCCGACACCAAGCCGAAAGCCAAATATATTAATTGGCTGTTGATAAGCGTTTGCGTCGGACTGGCAGTGTTGCTGACTACTACCATGTTCTTGGAATTAGTTCCGAAAAGTTAATCCAGTGACATAGAAGGTATTCAAATCAAAAAGAGGTCGTTCAAAAATTATAAAATCGTTCTTACTACGATAGATTATAGTAAGGACGATTTTTCTTTTAGGAACTTTGGGAACGACCTCTTTTATATATCATATTATTTACTTAATTGCGTAGAATATCCGTAAGGCATATTGTATAACTGCATTAGGCAACCATTTTTTACTCTTCGCAAACAATACCTGTATCTAGGGACCTACTTTTATCCGAAAAGGAGGATTGGTACGTTCCACTATCCCATTACACCACCGATACCTATTCCAGCGTATAATATGCCTCAAGTATACGAAAAATAGTTCTTCACCCAATACAGTTAAACATTTCTTTTCTATGATCAGTAAAATTGGTAAAACATTCTGTAATCTATATAGTTGAAAAACAAATTTCCTTGATTAAATTTGCAACATTAAAATACATTGGGGTTGAATCCTGACTGTTTTGCACATTTAGAGATAACTACTATAATTTGAAAATTAAAAAAGCTTATGCTACGTACTATCAGACTTACAGCCGCCATTGTGTGCTTTACGCTTATTACCCTGCTTTTCCTCGACTTTACGGGTACATTGCACACTTGGTTCGGATGGTTGGCGAAAATTCAATTTCTGCCGGCTTTATTAGCCTTAAATATAGGTGTCGTATTGTTTTTAGTTGTGCTTACATTCCTGTTCGGGCGTATCTATTGCTCCGTTATCTGTCCGTTGGGAGTGTTTCAGGACATCGTTTCGTGGATATCCGGTAAGCAAAAGAAAAACCGATTCCGCTATTCACCAGCAATGAAATGGTTGCGGTATGGCGTTTTAGGAGTATTCATTATAATGATGGTTGCAGGGCTGAATTCTTGGGTCATCTTACTGGCTCCGTATAGTGCTTATGGACGGATAGCTTCCAATCTTTTCGCACCGATTTGGCAATGGGGAAACAACTTGCTGGCATACTTCGCCGAACGAATGGATAGTTATGCTTTTTATGAGGTAGATGTATGGATGAAGAGCCTTTCAACGCTGATTATTGCTGTTGTCACTCTTATTGTCCTTTTTATTCTGGCGTGGCGCACTGGACGGACGTATTGCAATACCATCTGTCCAGTGGGTACTGTATTGGGATTTATATCCAAATATGCGATATTCAAACCGGTGATTGATACTTCCAAATGTAATAGTTGCGGTTTATGTGCCCGTAATTGCAAAGCATCGTGTATCAATTCTAAAACTCATGAAATTGATTATAGTCGTTGTGTAGCTTGTATGGATTGCATCGGCAAATGTAAGCATGGAGCCATTAAATACACTCGACAGAAACCTAAAAACGAAACAGCTACAAGCGAAGATATGAAAGCAAAGGCTGCCACTGCCGAACAGATTGATAATAAACGTCGTAGTTTCATTTCGGCATCGGCTATCTTTGCAACAACTTCTGTCCTGAAAGCACAGGAAAAGAAAGTGGACGGCGGGTTAGCCACTATTGAGGATAAGAAGATCCCGAACAGAGAAAATCCGATTTATCCTCCCGGTGCATTAAGCGCGCGTAATTTCACTCAACATTGTACGGCCTGCCAATTATGCGTATCCGTTTGCCCCAATCAGGTGTTGCGTCCTTCGGACAATCTGATGACGTTGATGCAACCGGAAATGTCATACGAACGCGGGTATTGTCGCCCCGAATGTACCAAATGTTCGGAGGTCTGTCCGGCTGGCGCTATCCATCTGACTAGTCTTGCCGAAAAATCGGCTATTCAGATCGGACATGCCGTATGGATTAAAGAGAACTGTGTGCCTTTGACGGATGGAATGGAGTGTGGCAACTGTGCCCGCCATTGCCCGACAGGTGCCATACAAATGGTGGCTTCCGATCCTGACAAAGTGGATTCTCTAAAGATTCCAGTAGTGAATGTAGAAAAATGCATTGGTTGCGGAGCGTGTGAAAACCTTTGTCCTTCTCGTCCTTTCAGCGCCATTTACGTGAGCGGACATCAGATGCACAGAATTATTTGATCTAAACCAGTATAAGAATGGAAGAAAAAAATAAAAAAGATATAAATAGAAGAGATTTTATTAAGATTGTAGGTATCAGTGCAGCCACATCGACAGGTCTGCTATACGGATGCTCTTCAAAGGGGGCTACTTCTGCAAGTAGCGCAACAGGAGAAGGAGAGGTGCCTACCGATAAAATGACTTATCGCACATCTCCAACCACCGGTGACCGTGTTTCACTTTTGGGATATGGTTGTATGCGTTGGCCGCTCAAACCTGCTCCCGATGGTAATGGTGAGGTTATCGACCAGGATGCCGTCAATGGATTGATAGACTATGCAATCGCTCACGGAGTAAACTATTTCGATACATCTCCGGCATATGTACAAGGATTTTCCGAAAAAGCAACAGGTATTGCATTGAGTCGTCATCCCCGTGATAAATATTACATCGCTACCAAATTGTCTAATTTCTCTCCTGATACGTGGTCTCGCGAGGCCTCGCTCAAGATGTACCACAAATCCTTTGCGGAGCTACAAGTCGACTACATTGATTATATGTTGCTCCACGGCATCGGCATGGGAGGAATGGAAGCCCTTAAAGGACGATACCTGGATAATGGAATACTTGATTTTCTGGTTAAAGAGCGTGAAGCCGGACGTATCCGGAATCTCGGATTTTCTTACCATGGTGACATTGAAGTATATGATTATCTGCTCTCACGACACGATGAATTTAAATGGGATTTTGTACAAATACAACTCAATTATGTAGACTGGAAACATGCCAAAGAGACCAATACCCGAAATACGGATGCGGAATATCTATATGGCGAACTGGTCAAACGGGGGATTCCTGCCATCATTATGGAACCACTTTTGGGAGGACGTCTATCCAAGTTGAACGATAATCTGGTGGCACGGCTCAAACAACGTCGTCCGGAAAGCAGTGTCGCTTCCTGGGCTTTCCGTTTTGCCGGTTCATTCTCGGATATTCTGACTGTATTAAGCGGCATGACTTATATGGAGCATCTGCAGGATAATCTTCGTACTTATTCTCCTTTGGAACCATTGACAGATGAGGAAAAAGAATTCCTCGAGGAAACGGCACAATTAATGCTAAAATATCCTACTATCCCTTGTAACGACTGCAAATATTGTATGCCATGTCCGTATGGGCTGGATATACCTGCTGTATTGTTGCATTACAACCGTTGTGTCAATGAAGGTAATGTCGCCAAAAGCGGACAGGATGAAAATTATGCGAAAGCCCGACGCGCTTTTCTTGTCGGATATGACCGTAGCGTGCCCAAACTTCGACAGGCAAGTCATTGCATCGGTTGCAATCAGTGTGTGGCTCATTGCCCGCAAAACATTGATATTCCGAAAGAACTGCACCGGATAGACCGGTTTGTAGAACAATTGAAACAAGGTACTTTATAAAAGAAACGATGGAAGAATTAATCAAGCTATTACATACGGGAGGATATTCCTGTACCATTGCCAACGGAGGAAAAATCCGCACTTTCACTCAACGTGGCGTAGCCGATCTCTATGATTTGCTAACACAAGAACCGGAGTTTCTTAAAGGAGCTTTGATTGCCGACAAAGTGGTTGGCAAGGGAGCAGCCGCCCTGATGATTCTGGGTGGTATAGAAGAATTATATACGGATATTATCAGTACAAAGGCTTTGGAATTATTCCGAAAATCAGATGTGAAAGTTGATTTTGCGCAGGAAGTTGATTTTATCTGGAACCGCGACCGTACGGGAGGATGTCCTGTAGAAACCATGTGTAGCGAAGTGGGATCAGCTGAAGAAGTATTACCGCTGATCCGCGATTTCCAGGATAAAATCAGAAGTAGGAAGTAAGAAAGAGATAACTGAAACACGAAATAAAGTATGAGAAAAAATACAGCTTGTTAAGTCTTGAAAAAGAAAGTTCTCCTCTGCTAAAGATATTCATAGCAGGGGAGAACATGTTATAATAATAGGACTTATTCATCTTTTTTCTATTTATCAATCTTCGTCATCATCTTCCATATCAGCAGCGGGATTACCTCCTTCTTTAGCATACCTGCTCGGACTCATCTTATAGTATTTTTTGAATACTTCCCGGAAATATTTAGTTTCAGAGAATCCAACCATGTCTGAAATCTCATTAATGGCATATTCACCCTCTTTCAATAACTCGGTAGCACGTTTCAAACGCATCACCCGAATAAACTCTGTCGGAGACTGTCCCGTCAATGCTTTCAATTTACAATAGAAACTGGTACGGCTCATGCCACTTGATTCACAGAGCACACTAACGGAAAATTCAGGGTTGTTTATATTCTCATCCACGATTTTCTTTGCATTTGATATAAACTTCCAATCGAGGCTGTTAGTACCGTTTGCAGATGGAACCATTGATTTCGCTTCTATATCCAGATTGGCATATCTCATGCGCAACAGTTCCCGATTTGTCAACAGATTAGCGATACTCGCCCGTAATATTTTCACGCTGAAAGGTTTGATGAGATATTCGTCCGCACCAATCGACAGTCCATCCAGAATATTGTTTTCTTCTCCCAAAGCAGTAAGCAACAACACAGGAATATGTGAAATCTCAATATCACTTTTGATAGCCACACACAATTCATCTCCCCGCATCTCCGGCATCATGATATCAGAAAGAACTAGTTCCGGCCAATATTCTTTGATAATGATCAATGCTTCTTTTCCGTTAGCGCAAGCTTGTACATTATATATAGAAGACAATGAACTGACTAGATAGGAGCGTAGCTCATCATTGTCTTCTACAACAAGAATTCGTCGTAAATTTGGATTATCTATTGTAGTGGTTGTCTTTACTGGTACATTCGGAGCGGGCAGTACAGGAGCCAACGTCTCAAATTTAGAAGGTGCTTCGTCACTGATATTTTGAGAATTCTTATTCTTTTTCGGAAATACAATTTTGATTGTCGTACCTTGATGCTCAACACTATCTACACTAATTTTACCTCCATGAAGGCTGACCAGTTTTCCTACCAGCATTAGTCCGATACCACTACCCGTCACTTTAGAGTTAATAGCATTGCTGGCACGAAAATGAAGCTTGAACAACTTACTTTGTTCACTGGTAGGAATACCTATACCTGTATCCTTGATTATCACTTTCCATGAATCGTTCGTATCGGATACGGAAATGCTGACCTTTCCATTTTCAGGAGTATATTTTAGTGAGTTTGATATTATATTCTTCAAAATAGAATCCATCTTTTCTTTATCAAACGATACATTCATATAGCTGAAAGTACTCTCGTATGTATATTCAATGCGCCTGATGGCTGCATAAGAAGAGAATGTATCATATATCTCATTCATATAGGTATTCAATTCATACTCGGAAACTGTCATATTAGAGGAATATACATCCGTTCGTTCAAAATGGATCAGATTACTGACCAGTCGTAAAAGAACTTCTACATTCCTCAATGCAATATTCGTACGAGTGATTCCATTGTCGGTGAGCGTCCCTTCTTCCAATAATTCCTCCAAAGGTGCTTTTATCAAAGTTAATGGAGTGCGTATATCATGCGCCGTATTGATGAAGAACTGCGTTTTTTCATCAGATATATTCTTTTGCTTTCTTAGATTTATCATCCGCAGAACAAAATAAAATCCCCCGATTACCAACAGGATATAACACAAGATAGCCCACCAACTTGACCAAAATGGCTGTGTGATGATAATTTTCATAGTACGTTCCTGAAAAACGGTGTCATGTTCTTCTCTGGATACTGCACGCACATGAAGAGTATATTTACCCGGAGGCAAATTGGTGAAACGAATCAAATTACTTGCGCCCGGTTGGGTCCATTCTTCATAAAATCCTTCTAATTTCCATGAATATAGTACACTTCCGGGAGAATCATAATTGATTGTAGAAATTTCAAATGAAAACGTATTCTCATTATATGCCAGCTTTAATACATTTGTCTCATCAATACTCTTCTGTAAAGGAGAACCCTTGACACCCGGATAAACAGGTTGATAAGAAAGATGGAAGTCGCTGAATATCAATCTAGAAAACTTATAATCCGGAAATTTCACATTCATCGGAAATTCAACTGCTCCATCCGTACTACCGAATACAAAATTTTTATTTTTACGTACCGTTCCTGCTGCTGCATTAAAATATGAAGGTAGCAATCCTTCTCCTTTGGTCCAATTACGAAATATCTTTTCTTTAGTATGGAAACAGGTTATTCCATTCTCCGTACTCATCATTATACGTCCGTCTACTTCCGGCAATATTGTAAATATTCTGTTTGAAACTAATGCAGAGTTATTGGAAAAATAATGCTCAAAAGTTTTATCTTGAGGATCATAGATAAATACTCCCATACCATTTGTCCCGATATATAACAATCCATTATCTGCCTGATAAAGCGTATTGATATAAGTAATCCCTACCTCCATTTCAATATGCTGATATTCACCAGTATCTCGATTCAATAAATACAATCCGATAGCAGTCCCAATCCACATATTATCTTTGTCTTTTTCAACAATGGATGTAATGGAGTTCAATCCTGAATATAGACGTGTGCTGTTAGTCTTCAAATCAAAACATTTTAGATTATAATATCCTCCCGACCAGATATACCCTCTTGAATCTTTCACTATATCACGAATATATTTATCCGGACGCATATTGACGTGAGAAAGTAGGTAAGGAGAGAAGTATTCAACGGATAGAGTCTTTTTATTTATTTTATAAATCCCGGAAGTATATCCTCCTGCCCATATAATCCCGGGAGACACTTCACATAGAGTAATAAAAATATGATTCTTGTCTTTTAGTTGTTGATTAAAAGAACTTAGGAATGAATGCCACTGACCTGTTTTTGAATTATAAAGACTAATACCATTACTAGTTCCAAACCACAAGTCACCTTCATGATCTTCAATGATTGCTTGTACCTGATCATTGACTAATGATTGGCCATTGCCCATAGCGTGTTTCATCCAATGATAATTCTCATAGCGATTATCAATCACCGTAATCCCTGTGGGATAGTTAGCCAACCATATCCGCTTTTCTTCATCTACAAATACATCATTGATATTATTCCCATTCATTTTATTATAACTTTGATAATTAGCAACAATGTAATGTTCCAGTTCACAAGTATTTGCATTCACCTTATATACTCCCATTCCTTCTGTTGCAACCAGTAATTCTGTTTCATTCAACGGGCTGATACAAGCTATGTTTACATCACTAAGATCAGCTTTCGGTCGTATAATCTCCTGTGTATTCATATCGTACACAAAAACTCCTCTTTCAAATGAACCGATAAATAGTCTTTTTAATTGCTTATGAAAATACAATTCACTTACTTGCGCATGAAAATAATCCAGTGTTTTAACAGGAACAGTCTCCAAAATACCATTTTCCAGTTTAACATATCGAACGCCTACCTCTGTTGCTATATAGAAATGTTGTTCGTCTATTTGTTCTATCGCTGTGATATTACTATGTAATATATTGGGAAATTGAAGAATGTGAGTATCATTTATATTATATAGTAATATAGAATCTTTATAACATAGCCAAATGTTATTATTCCGATCCAAATAGCCACAACTAATGGTTTCAGAAATATCCGGTAGTTTATACACCATTCTGAAATCATCTTCGTTTGCTTCATATCGAAAAACTCGTCCCTGCTTACCGATCACCCATATACCGATTTGTGAATCTGTATACAACCATCCCAAACATACAGGAGCATCTAAAGTACTAGCTTCTTTGTTTAATTTATAGTGTTTTATATCTTTACCGTTATAACGATCCATTCCTTCATTGGTGAGAAACCACATATACCCTTGTGTATCTTTCTGAATATTGAATATCCGGTGATTGCTCAGACCATTTTCTATTCCTATATATTTGTATGTCTGTGCTGTAACCCAAATAGGGAAAAAGAGAAGAATATATATAATGTATTTCATATAAACAGTTGTTTTTTACTACTCCAGTTTCTTCTTGTAAACCCATATACTTATTATAAAATAAATACTGGTATCCAAAGGATTATATATTCCGGTCTGATATCCTCCATATTGGCTCCTATAGAATTCAATTTCACAATGATTGGATCATCCGGAATAATAGAATGTACAAAGTCTTTTGCCGCGATCAGTCAATTGTGATAGGGGCTGTTTTACTTTATCTTCTCTGACATGTGCACAAACGCTCCCGTAGACTGAAGGCTGGGATACCAGAAAGCATTCTGTTTGTCACGTTCAGCCTTTGCAATCTCAATACTCTTATCTGCAACTTTCAGACTTTGATTTCCCTGATTCAGCAAATACAGTGACTCCTCAAAACTATTCTAACAGATGAAAAGAGAGGTTTGTTCATTAGAAAAATATGGCGTTACAACAAAAGAGTTGAAAAGATTTTGATTTCACTTTCTTCTTGCATTAAAATTTTTACGATTTTATTTGAGATATAAAAATTATGTTTACCTTTGCATCACCGTTTCATAAGGCATTTTAAGTCGAGAAACACAGTAAATATGCGGTAATAGCTCAGTTGGTAGAGCACTAGCTTCCCAAGCTGGGGGTCGCGAGTTCGAACCTCGTTTACCGCTCATTTGGAAATCAGGTAGTTATATTAAACAAACTACCTGATTTTTTTATTTTCAGGTTCCTTTTCGCTTCAGTTGTAATTCTTTAGGATTTAATTCATGGCAATCCATTCCTAAAATCAGATTCATTCCGGTACTGTTTTGAACAAAATCATAATAGTTCCCACATTACATAGAGTTTAAAATGGTATAATTATGGCTCAGTCTGAAAATTTGGGGGATTGCGTTAAAATTCTTATTTTTGCATCATGAAAACATCCTCTTCCCAAACGATTGATCCTGTTGCTTCTTTAAGCTTGTTCTTGCCTTCAGGAATCCTTGATTACTTCACCCTAGTCAATCATGTATCTCAGGATACTTGCTTTATTCTTTATTTAGAGGAGAAAGCGACTATTCCTTCCGAGTACTCTGATCTCCATCTTCACTCAAAAGGTTTCCTCCCTGAGATTGAAGTTCAGGACTTCCCTATCCGTGGTAAAGCCGTTTATTTACGTATCAAGCGTCGTCGCTGGGAAGATCCATCCACCGGGCAGACGTATAGTCGTGACTGGAGTTTGGTAGCCACCGGTACTCGCATAACCGCTGAGTTCGGTGCTTTTTTAAAAGAATTACTTGGATAATCACGCTGTTAGCTGCCAAAGTGTAGCCGAGCATTACTGCATGGATGGCAAACAGCTTCAAAGCCAATATAAGGACCACCTGAGTGACTTCCAGAATTGGGATCAGAGAGCACATGCCCAAGAGTATATCCTTTATCCAAAGAATATGGGTTATCACCTATGTATTGACGAGACGGCTTTAAGCAAGGGAGATCTTTATACCATCTTAATAAATAGAGATAAGCGAGGCAGGAAAGGTTCTATTATAGCTGTAATTCAGGGCACTAAAACCGATGATATCATTGCGGTACTTACAAAGATGCCACAGGAGCTGCGGAATCAAGTCAAAGAAATCACACTGGATATGGCAGGGAGCATGCAAAAGATTGCGAAAACGTGCTTTCCACGTGCCATGCAGGTGATTGATAGGTTTCATGTACAAAAACTTGTATATGAAGCTGTACAAGAGTTGCGCATTACATATAGATGGCAAGTGATAAAAGAGGAGAATAAAGCCATGAAAGCGGCAAAAGAGAAGGGGGAAGTATATAAAGCGGAAGAACTCGAAAACGGAGATACACTCAGGCAATTATTGGCCAGAAGCAGATATTTATTATTTAAATCACCTGACAAATGGACCAAGAGTCAGAAAATCAGGGCAGAATTACTTTTCAAGCAGTTTGAAGATATTAAGCACGTATATTACTACTCATTGGAGTTGGGAAAGATATTTTCCACAAACTATGACAAGGATGTAGCAAGAGCAAAGCTGGCACTATGGTATAATAAGATTGAAGAATATGGATACGATACATTCACAACAGTAGCAAACTCTATTGAGAACCATTACGAAAGGATTTTAAACTTCTTTGTGAACAGGAGCACAAATGCAGCTGCAGAAGCATTTAATGCTAAAATCAAAGCATTTAGGGCATCATTTAGAGGAGTCGTGGATATGAGATTCTTCCTTTTTAGGCTAGCAAAGGTATATGCATAAATGGAAGTTACAAATATTAATCCCCCAAGAATTACAACTGAGCCATAATTATCTTGCACACACTTATACTCCTATGTATCAATCGAATAAATACAAATAGTGTAGGTGTGCAAGATAATTATATCATTTTAAATCTTAGTAAAGTTAAATACTTGGCTCATTTCCGAACGGTTTCATTCAAAACTGCACCGATTTTGAACATAATTTTGTGATGTGTAATCCTCCTAAATTTTCAAACTGCCCCCCTTTTCTATTGAAATACATATTATAAAGGAAAAAACAAAACATGACTTTAGAAAATTAATGCATGAAGAATAGGGCAGTTCATGCATTTTTCGTATTTTTGCTCCCTGTTTTAACACTCAAGAAAACTTTAAATAGAAAAATATAATGGCAAAAGAACTGAAAGACCTTACCAAACGTAGCGAAAACTACTCGCAATGGTATAACGATTTGGTGGTAAAAGCTGATTTGGCAGAACAGTCTGCCGTACGCGGATGTATGGTGATTAAGCCTTACGGATACGCAATCTGGGAGAAAATGCAACGTCAACTGGACGAAATGTTTAAAGAGACAGGACACGTGAATGCATACTTCCCATTATTAATCCCCAAATCATTCCTAAGCCGTGAAGCCGAACACGTAGAAGGCTTCGCAAAAGAATGTGCCGTAGTAACGCATTATCGTTTGAAAAATGCTGAAGACGGTTCGGGCGTAGTAGTAGACCCTGCCGCTAAATTGGAAGAAGAATTGATTATCCGTCCGACATCAGAGACTATTATCTGGAATACATACAAGAATTGGATTCAATCCTATCGTGACCTGCCTATCCTTTGCAATCAATGGGCAAACGTTTTCCGTTGGGAGATGCGTACCCGTTTGTTTCTGCGTACTGCTGAATTCTTGTGGCAGGAAGGGCATACCGCCCATGCTACTCGCGAAGAAGCTGAAGAAGAAGCTGTCAGAATGTTGAATGTATATGCCGATTTCGCTGAGAAATATATGGCTGTTCCGGTAGTAAAAGGTGTAAAATCAGCTAACGAACGTTTTGCCGGCGCACTTGACACTTACACCATCGAAGCTATGATGCAGGATGGCAAAGCATTGCAAAGTGGTACTTCTCACTTCTTGGGACAAAACTTTGCAAAAGCGTTCGATGTTCAGTTTGTGAACAAAGAAAACAAGTTGGAATACGTTTGGGCTACTTCATGGGGTGTTTCTACTCGTTTGATGGGTGCATTGATTATGACTCATTCTGACGACAACGGTTTAGTATTACCACCGCATCTGGCTCCTATTCAGGTAGTTATCGTTCCTATCTATAAGAATGATGAGCAACTGAAGCAAATCGATGCTAAGGTAGAAGGTATTGTTGCTAAATTGAAAGCACTGGGTATCTCAGTAAAATATGATAATGCGGACAACAAGCGTCCGGGCTTCAAATTCGCAGATTATGAGTTGAAGGGCGTTCCTGTCCGTTTGGTAATGGGTGGTCGCGACCTCGAGAACAATACGATGGAAGTGATGCGCCGCGATACGCTGGAAAAAGAAACTATTACGTGCGACGGTATCGAGACATACGTTCAGAACTTGCTTGAAGAAATACAAGCAAATATCTACAAGAAAGCATTAGACTATCGTAACTCCAAGATTACGACAGTAGATACCTATGACGAATTCAAAGAAAAAATCGAAGAAGGCGGATTTATTCTTGCTCACTGGGACGGAACTACCGAAACTGAGGAAAAGATTAAAGAAGATACAAAAGCTACCATCCGTTGTATCCCGTTCGATTCCTTTGTTCCGGATGACAAGAAACCTGGAAAATGTATGGTTACAGGCAAACCATCTGCCCGTCGTGTAATATTTGCACGTTCCTATTAAGCATTAGAAAGCAAATCTGATAGAATTAAAGGTCGGGAATGAATATATTTCCCGGCCTTTTTATGTCCATTTCAGTTTTATTTCAGAAATATCTCCTTTCTTTGTAATGCATTTATAAAGAAGAAAGGAAAAAGAACAATGAAGATATTGATTGTAGAAGACGAGCCGTCTTTAAGGGAACTGATCCAATGTTCGCTTGAAAAAGAACGTTATGTTGTGGAAACAGCGGATGACTTCAATTCAGCATTACGTAAAATCGAAGATTACGATTATGATTGTATCTTGTTGGATATTATGCTACCTGACGGAAGCGGGCTTGACCTTCTCGAACGATTGAAAGCCCTTCATAAACGGGAAAACGTAATTATCATTTCCGCAAAGGATTCTTTGGAAGATAAAGTTCTGGGACTTGAACTCGGGGCGGATGATTACTTACCGAAACCATTTCATTTGGTGGAACTGAATGCCCGAATAAAAAGCGTGATACGCCGTCGTCAACAGGATGGAGAGATAGATATCCGTCAGGGAAATGTCCGGATAGAACCGGACAAGTTCCGTGTATTCGTTAATGACCGCGAACTGGAACTGAACAGAAAGGAATATGATATTCTTCTATACTTCATTAACCGTCCCGGAAGATTAATCAATAAAAATACATTGGCCGAATCTGTGTGGGGAGATCATATTGACCAGGTAGATAATTTCGACTTCATATATGCCCAAATCAAGAATCTACGCAAAAAGCTCAAAGATTCGGGCGCAACCCTTGAAATAAAAGCTGTCTACGGATTCGGATATAAATTGATTGTTGAATAAAAAGAGACTATCATCCATGAAATTAATATATTACATCATTCTTCGCATCACCCTTGCTCTAACTCTTATCTTGACAGTTTGGGCTGTTTTCTTTTATGTCACGATGATTGACGAAGTGAATGATGAAGTGGATGATGCTTTGGAAGACTATTCGGAAACAATCATTATCCGCGCGTTGGCAGGAGAGGAACTACCCTCTGAGACTAACGGTTCCAACAATCAGTATTATATGACGGAAGTAAGTAAGGAATATGCGGAAAACCGGGAAGATATTCTGTACAAAGACTCTATGGTATATATTAAAGAAAAAGGAGAAACCGAACCGGCACGCATTCTTACCACGATCTTTCAGGATGACGAAGGACGATACCATGAACTGACAGTCTCTACTCCAAGTATCGAAAAAGATGATTTGAAAGATGCTATTCTGGTATGGATCATTTTTCTGTATGTGGCTTTACTATTATGTATTATTATAATTTCAGTGTGGGTATTCTATCGGAACATGCACCCGCTTTATGTCCTTCTCCACTGGTTGGACAATTATCAAACCGGGAAAAAGAACGAACCATTGAACAATAATACCCAAATTACGGAATTCAGGAAATTGAATGATGCCGCCATCCGTTATGCAGAACGCACCGAACAAATGTTTGAACAACAAAAACAGTTTATAGGAAATGCTTCGCATGAGATACAGACTCCGCTTGCCATCTGCCGCAATCGTCTGGAAATGCTGATGGAAGATGAGTTATTGTCAGAAAAGCAACTGGAAGAGCTGATGAAAACGCATCAGACCCTGGAGTACATTACCAAACTGAATAAATCCCTGTTATTACTTACCAAGATAGACAACAGGCAGTTTACCGATATCAAACAGTTGAAATTAAATATGCTTCTCAAACGGTATTTGCAAGACTATGAAGAAGTCTATCACTATCGCAATATAAAAACAAGCATTGAAGAACAGGATGTTTTCAATATTATGATGAATGAATCTCTGGCAGTAGCTTTGCTGACTAATCTTCTGAAGAATGCATTTGTGCATAATGTGGATAGGGGACATATCCGAATAGTTGTTAGTAAAAACAATATAACTTTCCGGAATACAGGAGTAGAGCATCCGTTGGATAAGGAACATATCTTCGAACGTTTCTATCAAGGTGCCAAGAAGGAAGGTTCTACCGGATTGGGATTGGCAATAGCCGCATCCATTTGTCGCTTGCAGCATCTAATTCTACGATATTACTACGAACAGGGAGAACACTGCTTCGAGATTTCCAGCATCTGATTTTGTGGTGAAATTATAGTGACGCTATCTGCATGGGATAGTGACGGTATCCCATACACATAGTGACGCTATGATGACGGTATAGCGTCACTATAATTTTCGATGAGTTTTTTGCGGAATTTCTCAAAATTCCCAAATCTTTTCAGATTCTGTTCTCATCTTTGCAGTATAAATTGAATGACAATAGTAAAACCAATTTAAAAAAACAATGATTATGAGAAAGTTAGTATTCTTATTAGTATGCTTGTTCACTTTGCAAACAGTGGCACATGCAGATGATGACAAGCCAATTCAAGTTACTCAAATGCCACAACCGGCACAACAGTTTATCAAACGACATTTTGCCAACAGCAAAGTAGCGTTAGCCAAAATGGAAAGTGATTTCTTCTATAAAAGTTATGAGGTGATTTTTACGAATGGCGATAAAGTGGAGTTTAATAACAAGGGAGAATGGACAGAAATCGATTGCAAACATACGGTCATCCCCGCAGCAACAATCCCCACAGCTATCCGACAATATGTAACGACCAACTATCCTGACGTGAAAGTCCAGAAAATAGAACGTGATAAAAAGGAATATGAAGTAAAACTTTCCAATCGTACGGAATTGAAATTTGACTTGAAATTCAACTTGATTGACATTGATAACTAAACCCTTAAAATTGAGACAATGATGAAACTGAAAATTTATATACTTATATTAGCGTTAGGCGCTGCATGGAGCTTGCAAAGCTGTGACAATGATGACCATGATTCCATCGCTGTTCCTGTTGAATTGCAAAATGCCTTTTCATCCAAATATCCGAACGCGGTCAATGTGAAATGGAAAGGCAAATCAGGATATTATGTAGCGGATTTCTATGATGGATACGAAACGTCTGCATGGTTCACTCAAGATGGGAAATGGCAGATGACAGAAACGGATATACCTTATATGGCACTGCCACAAGCTGTAAGAAAATCCTTTGAAGCAACAGAATACCATACTTCATGGAGAACAGATGATGTAGACAAACTGGAGCGGAAAGGTGTTGAAACGGTTTATGTGATCGAAGTAGAGAAGCAGAATCAGGAGTTGGACTTGTATTATTCCGGAGAAGGAGTGCTGATAAAGAAAGTTGTAGATACTGATGATAGAGATGATCAGTATTTGCCTGCCCCAAACGTAACATTGACAGATGAAATGCGCAGGTTCCTTGATACTAAATACCCCGGTCTCAAATTAATCGAAGTTGATGTTGAGGACGAAGGAAAATATGCTGGATACACAGAGGTTGATATTATCCATGAAAGATTTGGCAAAGAAGTTCTGTTCAACAAAAATGGCGAGTGGGTTCTGACCTCTTGGGAAGTGCATTTCAGCACGCTACCTGAACCTGTAAAAAATAGGATTAATGACACATATCCCGGCCAAGTTGATGATGATGACGTTGAATATGTGGAAGAAGCGACAGGTTGCACATATTACTTAATAGATATAGAAAACAGTAAACAAGATGTGAAAATATCGGCTGACGGACAGATACTGAATTAATGTTCTGTGATGATCAACTTTCTGAGATAATAATGATTACTGCTAAGAAGTTCTTTTCGGGAAAACATCTTTCCCATATCAAAACTGATTAGTACAGATTTAGATGTAACCGACAAAAAAGAGGCTTTTTTACAAAGCCTCTTTTTCATTCAACAAGAATCTGATTCTTATTTAACGTCTTTTTTCCAAACTTTCATACAAACTCAAAGAGAAATGAAAAAATCACTGCGCACGCAGCCTTTTTAATTCTGACTTTGCTGCATTATCATTTCCGATACTATCTGTCTGTTGTTTGTTCTTTTCTTCCAGTTTCCGTTTATTGCGTAGCTTCCATTTATTCCAAAAGAACAGTTCGCTCCATTTATTGAAATCTTTCTTATACATAATACCTACACCTTGTGTAGTCAAGTTCGTTTTCGTATAGTAACGATCATTCGTCTCATTATACGCTTTTAAACGAATATCTCCCGAGCGGTTAATCAGCCATTCCGCTTCAAAGTCCCCAACAAAATTCGTATTCGCCATAGGATTGTCCCGATAGCCGAAGTTTCCATTAATCAACAATCTGTTATTCAATAATTGACCGGACAAAATACCTTCCACTTCCATATCCGTCCAACCTTTATCCCCCGTACTCAAGTTTGTTCCAATATTCCAATTATTTGTTTCAAAAACCTGTGATAAGGCGTTGTTTAGCTGACCGGAAAGGGTAGAAGAGAGTACCGATGACATCACATTGGAATTTTGATTATTATTCCGGGCATCTTCTGTATAGAACTTACCGATACCTAACAAATAAAGAATCTGCATGTTCATCTGCTCTTCCGTACTGATATAATTGCGTACCAATGTCTGCACCTCATCTCTTTCATTCGGAAGTTCGATACCTAGTTTAATAGTCGGGCGTACCAATATTCCACTTAGATTCATAATACAATTTACCCGCACATTAGGTTGTTGTATAATGACCGAAGCATCGGGTATCAAATCATTCAAAGAAGCGGAGTTTACAGTATATGAGGCTTGTATATCCATATTGGCATCCAAAGGAGTACCATTGAAAGTTATCGTACTTCCATCTTTGATCACAAAATCCTTGCGAATGACTTCTTGCAAACTAAACTTATATATCCCTTGAGTAATTCTATAATTACCGAACATCTTCACATCGCCTTTATTATAGAATTCAGTCCGGATATTTCCTGTACCCCTTCCACTGATATAATCTCCGGCAACCGGATCCATGATAATTCGCATAGTAGCATCGGGTGTTGCATCCACCAGTATATTCAAACGGATATCGGTCTCTTGTTCCTCTGTCTCCGCCTGGCGTTTCTGCTGTATCTGGTCATAGTAAGAGATGATTTGAACAGAATCTTGAATTGTGCGACGGGGAGTTTTATCCACAAACTTAATAAACTGATTGCTGGTAGCCGATGCTACACTACCATTTATATAGGTGAAGATTGTATTCCGGTTGGTAGTCATGGCAGCATTTACTTCCAATCCTTGAACAGCATTTCCGGAAAGCAATACATTGCCCGTACCATATACCGTACCATAGAAAGGCATATCGGGAGACTCCTTCGTATTCATCACAAGCATATTATTAGCTTGTATCTCAAAACGATAATTCAAGTTCTTAAAATGTTGAAAATGCAAATATCCATTTATTCTCCCGGTATGCCCTTCCATATCAGAGATATACATATTATTAAATGTCAATCCGGTAGGAGCTAGGTGAATCGTATCCTTAACTGCAAAATGAGTATTCAATATATCAAATTTCATGGAAGCGTCCGTCATGACTGCACCATCCAAATTCAATCCCTTGAATTTTCCATAGAAATGTACCTTTCCAGTTCCCCGACCTTTTATATCGGTAGCAATAGACTTCATATAATATTCAAGAAACTTCAAGTTCAGTCCATTCGCTTCAATATTCAAGTCAAGTCCACTCTCAGGTTTTAACGGGTAAATAATACCGGTGACACGTGATGGGGCAGGAGTTATGTCTTGAATAGATGCATCCAGGCGAATACCTCTATTTTCATTATCCCATTCACCATATATATCCAGGTCGCCCAAACGTCCTTCGTTAAGAGAGAAATTCTTCACGAACAAGCGAGTATTCATTACAGGCTTTTTTAGCACACCGCTTGCGTAAGCTGTTCCCGTAGCGTCACCTTCAAAGTTTACATCATCAGAGATACTTGCAATATCAAATACATATCCCATATTAATGTCCTTCAAATCGACTTTAACCGTATCTTGGGGATTATCGGAGAGACGCCCGTTGATACGCACATAGCGATCCTGATGACTAAAATAGAAATTATTCACGTCAACCTTTCCTGAGTCTACTATGACTTGCGAGGGATGAACCTTCCAAAGGGTATCATTTAAAATAATATCTGTTGGCTTCACATCCACCATTGCTTTCAACAGCGGCTTTTCTCCTTCGGTACGCAAGAATTTGGCTACGGCAGCCAATTGTCCGCTATATGTTACTGCCGCACTGTTCCCCCAATTTAAAGTCGTACTGACATTATCGTCTTTCGCTTGCGCATCCAATGAAAGATTCACTGCTCCTTTCTTTTTCAAACTGGTTAAACGAACCCGCGCACAAATATGGTCTGCCGGATTTTCACATAGAATCATACCAGACTCTATATAGTTATTCTTATATTGCAAACGCGGAAAATATCCTTCCATGCGCAAACGCTGCATAGGATCATTAAAATACCCCTTCAAAGTAGAATGAGTATATACTGTTAGTGGAATATCAAAAATAGTAGATAAGATATCTGTATTATATATATGAATATCAAACAGAAAATTATTATGTGTTTCAATCGGCTTTTTGGGGGGCAATATCAGAGAAGGAGTATACTTCCTCATGATATTCAGAATACTGGTAGGCAACGTATGGTATTGGAATTTTCCTTCTACGCTTGCTGTCAGAAACTCGGAAGTCAGTCGTAGTTGATTCTCGTTATTTTGCCTTGTTGCCCGAATATTCATATTTTTCATGAAATACTTTTTATCCAGAGCTGTGAACCTCAAACTGTCTACATTAATTTCTCCAATCATCTCATCCACAGCCCCACCCGTAAAATTGGCTTTCAATTTCAAGGAAAATTCCGAATCCGGATACTTGGTAGTAAGATTCAGGTCATTTGGCCGCACCTTGTCAATTACCGCAAGAAAATTAAAGGTCGGAACTTTGGAAGCGACATTAACGTCTCCATTCAAATAAATGGAACCATTCGGGTCATCCAATGCGATCTTACCATTAAATCCGCCTCGTTTATATTCGCCATCCAGCGTTATATTCTCATATCTATATCTGCTATAATCTATAGAGGCAATCAATCCTTTTAATTCAACAACTGGAAGTCGGTCTGTAATGTGCCGGCTATGCACATCGAGATTGAACGTGATTTCTCCCAACTGCTCATTAGCCAATAGCTCCCCAAGTTTAAAATCTTCTGTTTTTACTGCACCGGAGTAAGCAAATAGTCCTTTACTCTTATCCGTACTTAACTTCAAGTCAGTCTTTACATTTCCCAAACTAGTACGCAATTGTCCATATGTGACCAGGTCTGTAAAATACCCGGAAATTTCCCCCCGGAAGTTAACATCACCCAATCGTTCAAGGACAGGAGGAACTCCATTATAATTGTGACTCAAATTACGCACTAAGAAGCCGACTCCACGAGTGTTGGCCGAAAGCTCGGAAAGTGTTCCATATACATACGCATCTTGTGGACGCGACAAGCCCTGAAGTGACACATCTCCTCGCAGACGAAACTGGCGGTCGTCGGCCGTAATTTCCAAATGCGAACAAGTCAACTGGTCCACAGTTCCCTGCACTTCCATATCCAATGTCACCGGTTCCTTGAAATGCGATAGGACAGGAACAAAAGGAGAAATATCTTTTAGAATAACTTGCGATGGCAAAGTACGGAAAGAAAAATGCACTTGTTCTGTAAAACGGTCAAAAGCTTTCAAACTATCATACTCTAAACGAATAGTATCCAGCTTGAGAAATGTTTCAGGCAACTCTATTGTAAAATTATCAATGTTTGTCTGCTTGTTATTGGCAACCAATTTCAAACTCATTTTCTTCAAAGAAAAGCCGGATGCCTTTTCATCAAGGCTCAATCGCTTGATTCCTAAATTCAAAGAGTCCTTATTTAAGGCTTTCAGCGATATATTGGCTATGATATTTTGAAGCTGAATATGCTTGGCATTAAATTTTCCCGGTGTTTCCTGTTCCGATAACACATGATAGGACATCCTTCCACGACGAATCAGGATGGAGTTAATTCGTAAATCAAGTGAATTTTCTTTCTTTACTGTATCTTTGGAAGCAAAAGCATCTAAAACAAATTTAAAATTAGGAGGAGACTCTGGAGTTTCTTTCCGGAGATCGATATTAAATCCGAAGAGTTGAACACTGCTAACGGATATCTTTCCTTTAAAAAAAGGCATAATATCAAACTTGGCAGATAAACGAGTGACTTTGAGCATTTCCTGACCACTTTGATCGTCAAGCAATACATCATCAATAATAATACGGTTCAATAGACCGATATTAATTCTACCAATCACTATCTTTGTGTTTAAAACTTCGGAAAGTTCTTTAGCCACAAATACACTCATTGTTTGCTGAATGCTTGGTATATTCAGCAAAACAATAGTCCCGATATATACTCCTAGTACAATACCAACTACCCAGCGTACAGTCTTTTTCAGCGTTCTGATATGCGATAACTTTTATTTTGCGAACAAAAATATAAAATAGTTCGTTACGAATCGTAGTTTTATGATTACTTTTGCACCGTTTAATAGTTTAAATACTTATGAGTGCAATAATTTTAGGAATTGAATCTTCCTGTGACGATACATCGGCAGCTGTAATTAAGGATGGTTATCTGCTGTCAAATGTGGTATCAAGTCAAGCCGTACATGAAGCATACGGCGGAGTAGTACCCGAGTTGGCTTCACGGGCACACCAACAAAACATCGTACCGGTAGTGCATGAAGCATTAAAACGTGCTGGTGTCACCAAAGAAGGATTGAGCGCAGTAGCTTTCACTCGTGGTCCAGGATTAATGGGTTCTTTGCTTGTCGGAGTCTCCTTTGCAAAAGGATTTGCCCGTTCTTTGAATATTCCAATGATTGATGTTAACCACTTGACTGGTCACGTTTTAGCTCATTTTATTAAAGCAGAAGGAGAAGAAGAGAGACAACCCGTTTTCCCATTTCTTTGCTTGCTGGTATCTGGAGGAAATTCACAAATCATACTGGTAAAAGCCTATAATGATATGGAGATCCTTGGACAAACTATTGATGATGCCGCAGGTGAAGCAATTGATAAATGTTCTAAAGTGATGGGACTTGGCTATCCGGGTGGACCAATTATTGACAAATTAGCACGCCAGGGAAATCCGAAAGCTTTTACATTTAGCAAACCGCATATTCCCGGTTTAGATTACAGTTTCAGCGGATTGAAAACTTCCTTTTTATATTCATTACGCGACTGGCTAAAAGATGATCCGGATTTTATAGAGCACCATAAAGTGGACCTTGCAGCATCATTGGAAGCTACTATAGTGGACATTCTGATGGGCAAATTACGGAAAGCTGCCAAAGAATATAGAATTAATGAAATAGCAGTAGCCGGAGGAGTATCCGCAAATAACGGACTACGCAATGCTTTCCGGGAACACGCCGAGAAATATGGTTGGAATATTTTCATCCCTAAATTCAGTTATACTACCGATAATGCAGCAATGATTGCCATTACCGGATATTTCAAATACCTGAATAAGGACTTTTGTTCTATTGATCTTCCGGCTTATTCCCGGGTGACATTATAATAATAAGCATACCTTATATATAATAATAGGATAAAACTAAGAAGTATGTTTGCCGAAATAATAACCATTGGCGATGAACTGCTGATAGGACAGGTTGTCGATACTAATTCTGCCTGGATGGGGCAGGAATTAAATAAAATAGGTATTGAAGTTCTTCGTATTGTTTCTATCCGTGACCGGGAAGAAGAGATCATGGAAGCGATTGATAATGCGATGGAAAGGGTGAATATTGTTTTAGTAACCGGAGGACTCGGACCTACCAAAGACGATATTACCAAACAGACTTTATGTAAATACTTCCATACGGAACTGGTTTTCAACGAAGAAGTATTCGAAAACGTAAAACGGGTACTGGCAGGAAAAATACCAATGAATGCACTCAATAAAAGCCAGGCAATGGTCCCAAAAGATTGCATGGTAATAAATAACCCTGTGGGAAGTGCTTCTGTCAGTTGGTTCGAAAGGGATGGCAAGGTACTTGTTTCCATGCCGGGCGTTCCACAAGAAATGATTGCTGTGATGACAGAAAGCGTGTTACCTAAGTTGCACGCTAGGTTTCAAACGGATGTTATTATGCATCAAACATTTCTTGTACAACACTATCCGGAATCTGTATTAGCCGAAAAGTTAGAATCGTGGGAGAACGCTTTACCGGAATGTATTAAATTGGCATATCTACCCAAATTTGGTATTATCCGTCTTAGACTGACAGGACGAGGACAAAACAGAGAAGAAGTAAAAGTTCTTCTTGAACGTGAGAAGTTAAAATTAGAGGAAATACTTGGCGAAGATATTTTCAGTGAAGAAGATACGCCATTAGAGGTTATAGTCGGTGAGCTTTTAAAAAAGAAGAAATTGACCGTTTCCACCGCAGAAAGTTGTACTGGAGGCAGTATTGCCACACGGTTGACTTCCATTGCCGGCAGTTCTGAATATTTTAATGGAAGTGTAGTGGCCTACTCTAATGAAGTGAAAATGGAGATTTTGCACGTTTCCTCCGAAACTTTGGAACGACATGGAGCTGTCAGTGAGGAAACTGTGATTGAAATGGTAAAAGGTGCGATGAAAACATTAAAAACAGATTGCGCTGTTGCTACTTCAGGGATAGCAGGCCCCGGAGGTGGTACTCCAAAAAAGCCGGTAGGAACTGTTTGGATAGCTGCTGGTTATAAAAACGAAATTCATACTTACAAGCAGGAAACAAACCGCGGAAGAAGCATGAACATTGAAAGAGCTGGCAATAACGCCCTATTAATGCTCCGTGATTTACTCAAATAAAGAAAAATAGGTGCCTGAAAGTGAATTATTTTAAGAAATTCTTGTTTTATACGGATAAAAGTGCTTACTTTGCGTCCTGTTTGAAATAAGTATAGATATAAAACTATAAAAATAAGATAGAAATGTCGAAGATTTGTCAAATTACCGGAAAGAAAGCCATGATTGGCAACAATGTTTCACACTCAAAGAGAAGAACTAAAAGAACCTTTGATTTGAACTTGTTTAACAAAAAGTTCTATTATGTAGAACAGGATTGTTGGATCAGCCTTAGCCTTTGCGCTAACGGGTTGCGTATTATCAACAAAAAAGGACTGGATGCTGCGCTGACTGAAGCTGTGGCTAAAGGTTATTGTGATTGGAAAAGCATTAAAGTAATCGGCTAAACGTAGAGGAGAAAACTTACAATGGCAAAGAAAGCAAAAGGTAACAGAGTACAAGTGATTCTGGAATGTACAGAACACAAAGACAGTGGAATGCCGGGAACATCTCGTTATATCACAACTAAGAACAGAAAGAATACTACAGAAAGACTTGAGTTGAAAAAATACAACCCAATTCTGAAGAGAGTAACAGTACACAAGGAAATTAAATAATAAAAGTAGTATAACCCATGGCAAAGAAAACAGTAGCAAGTTTGCACGAAGGTTCTAAAGAAGGTCGTGCTTATACCAAGGTTATCAAAATGGTAAAATCTCCGAAAACTGGAGCATACGTTTTTGATGAACAAATGGTTCCGAACGAAAAAGTACAAGACTTTTTCAAAAAATAATAGAAATAGCATATACGCTATAACTGCAAAATCCCCTCATTGGCGAACGATGAGGGGATTTTTTATTGCTTCTTTTTTTACTTTTCCAATCCTTTGTTATATCTTTGTAGCAAATGTATTATACAAACAAGTGTCAATATGGGATTTTTTAGTTTTTTTTCAAAGGAAAAGAAGGAAACTTTAGATAAAGGATTATCTAAAACCAAAGAGAGCGTATTCAGTAAAATTGCTCGTGCTGTGGCTGGTAAGTCAAAAGTAGACGATGAAGTATTAGATAATCTAGAAGAAGTGCTGATCACATCTGACGTAGGTGTAGAAACAACTTTAAATATTATCAAACGCATCGAGAAACGCGCTGCGGCAGATAAGTATGTAAATACCCAGGAGTTGAATCTTATATTACGTGACGAAATAGCAGCTTTGCTTACTGAAAACAACTCGGATGATGTAGCTGATTTTGACGTACCCACCACAAGGAAACCTTATGTAATTATGGTTGTGGGAGTGAATGGAGTAGGGAAGACTACAACTATCGGCAAGCTGGCTTATCAATTCAAAAAAGCAGGCAAATCGGTTTATCTGGGAGCTGCCGATACTTTCCGCGCTGCAGCCGTAGAACAATTAATGATTTGGGGAGAGCGGGTCGAGGTTCCTGTTGTCAAACAAAAAATGGGAGCGGATCCTGCATCTGTGGCTTACGACACTCTTAGTTCTGCCGTTGCCAATAACGCAGATGTGGTTATTATCGATACAGCTGGTCGCCTGCATAATAAGGTGGGCTTGATGAACGAGCTGACCAAAATCAAGAATGTAATGAAAAAGGTTGTACCCGATGCGCCAGATGAAGTTTTATTGGTATTGGACGGTTCCACCGGACAAAATGCATTTGAACAGGCCAAACAATTCACTTTGGCAACCGAAGTAACCGCTATGGCTATCACTAAACTTGACGGAACTGCTAAAGGCGGTGTTGTGATCGGCATTTCCGATCAATTCAAGATTCCTGTTAAATATATCGGGTTAGGTGAAGGTATGGAAGACCTGCAGGTATTCCGTAAAAATGAATTCGTTGATTCCTTGTTTGGAGAGAACGCATGAAAAGAAAGAGAATAGATATTATCACTTTAGGATGCTCTAAAAATTTGGTTGACTCTGAGCAGTTAATGCGCCAATTGGAAGAAGTCGGATACAGCGTAACCCATGATACCGAAAACCCGCAAGGAGAAATTGCAGTAATCAATACATGCGGCTTTATTGGTGATGCCAAAGAGGAGTCTATAAACATGATTCTGGAGTTTGCTGAAAGAAAGGAAGAAGGGGATTTAAAGAGACTTTTCGTAATGGGTTGTCTTTCCGAACGTTATCTGAAGGAATTGGCTGTTGAGATACCACAAGTAGATAAATTTTATGGCAAGTTCAACTGGAAGGAGCTTTTACAAGATTTAGGAAAGGTCTATCATGATGAGTTGTATATCGAACGGACATTGACAACTCCCCAGCATTATGCTTACCTGAAAATTTCAGAAGGGTGTGACCGCAAATGTTCTTATTGTGCCATTCCCATTATCACAGGACGCCATATCTCCAAACCGATAGAGGAAATTTTGGACGAAGTACGATATCTAGTATCGCAAGGCGTGAAAGAATTTCAGGTGATCGCCCAGGAATTGACTTATTATGGGATCGATCGGTACAAGAAACAAATGCTTCCGGAATTGATTGAACGTATTTCCGATATCCCTGGCGTGGAATGGATTCGGTTGCATTATGCCTATCCGGCACATTTTCCAACGGATTTATTCCGGGTTATGCGTGAACGCGATAATGTATGTAAATATATGGATATTGCTCTTCAGCATATCAGTGACAATATGTTGCAATTAATGCGTCGGCAAGTGAGCAAAGAGGATACTTACCGACTGATTGAGCAATTTCGTAAGGAAGTGCCTGGTATTCACCTGCGAACAACTTTAATGGTGGGGCATCCCGGAGAAACCGAAGAAGATTTCGAAGAGCTTAAAGAGTTTGTGCGCAAAGTACGTTTTGATCGGATGGGAGCTTTTACATATTCCGAAGAAGAGGGAACTTATGCTGCAGGAGCATACAAAGACTCTATTCCACAAGAGGTTAAACAAGCCAGACTTGATGAATTGATGGATATCCAACAAGGTATTTCGGCTGAATTGAGTGCAGCAAAAATTGGTAAACAGATAAAAATTATCATCGACCGTTTGGAAGGAGATTATTATATTGGACGAACAGAATTTGATTCACCGGAAGTAGATCCGGAAGTGCTGGTTAATCGTTCAGAGAGAGAACTTAAGATCGGAGAGTTTTATCAGGTAGAAGTGACGAATGCAGACGATTTTGATTTATATGCAAAGATTATAAATGACTATGAATAATAAGGAATTTACATCCGAGCTAGCGGAAAGATTGGGATACACAATCAAGGATACTTCCGAATTGATGAGTTCTTTGTTGTCCTGCATGACACAAGAATTAGAAGAAGGTAATGTGATTGCAGTTCAAGGATTCGGCTCTTTTGAAGTAAAAAAGAAAGCGGAACGAATTTCAATCAACCCAGCAAGCAAACAACGCATGTTGGTTCCACCCAAATTAGTACTATCTTATAGACCTAGCAATACATTGAAAGATAAGTTTAAATAAATAATCTCCCGTTATGAATGAAAGACTAACAATTCAAGACCTTACTGACTTATTGGCAGCCAAACATAGCATGACCAAGAAAGACGCCGAAGCGTTTGTTAAAGAGTTTTTTCTCTTGATAGAACAAGCTTTGGAGAATGAGAAGACTGTAAAAATCAAAGGATTGGGAACTTTCAAACTTATTGATGTAGATAGCCGGGAAAGTGTCAATGTCAACACAGGAGAACGTTTCCAGATAAAGGGGCATACGAAAGTCTCATTTTCTCCAGATACAAATCTAAGAGATACAATAAATAAACCTTTTGCACACTTTGAGACTGTTGTATTGAATGAAAATACAATTCTGGAAGATACTCCGATAGAAGATACAGAGGAAGAAGAAGTTGAAGAAGAAACGTCAGCACAAACTGTATTGAATGAGGTTGGTGAGGGTACAGCCCTCCTTGTAACAGAGGAATATGAAAGCACTGATGATGAACTTTCAGAAGAAGAGTTGATTCAGGAAGAGCAAATAACTGCTCAACCATCTGTGAAAGATTCCATTGAGGAATCTGTTATCATAGAGAATGTATCTACGGTAGAAGAATCTATTGAACCATCCTCTCATGTAGGGCTTAAAGAGACCAGCACAGAAACTGATATCGAAGAAAAAGTCGAACAGCTGAAAGATGAAGAAGTCCCGGAAGAGGAAGTCGCAATTGCAGAACAAGAACCAGCAGTACCTATAATACCTTCTGCTAAAAAAGAAACGATAAAACCGGTCAAATTAGAACAAGTATCCCAACCAACTTCTAAAAAAACAGCTTCAGTAAAGGAAAAATCTCCTATACCTTATTTAATAGCTGTTATTGTAATTGTTTTGTTATTATGTGGAGGTGTTATCCTGTTTATTTATTACCCAGATTTATTTTCTTCTTCACCTGACAAGAATGCACTGGATATGCCACCTATAACAACTCAACCAGTTCAACCGGAAACACAACTTTCCGATACAATTGAACAGAAGGATACCATAAAAGAAATAACACCTGATGCGCCTAAAGTTGTTACGCCCACATCACCTGTTGCTCAAAAAGAAGGAACTGTTCCTGCCAAAGCAGAACCTCAGCCAGCTCCACGGCAACCCGCTACATCTGTTTATTTGGATTCAGCATCTTATAAAATTACAGGAACCAAAACGAAATATACAATCAAAGAAGGAGAAACTTTGACTAAAGTTTCCTTGCGTTTTTATGGTACAAAAGCAATGTGGCCATACATCGTGAAGCACAATCCGAAGGCTATTAAGAACCCCAATAACGTACCATACGGCACAATAATCGAAATACCGGAACTTACAAAAGAATAAATAGCAATAATCCATTCACCCGATCATGCAAATCCTGTATTGATCGGGTGAAATGTTATGGATGTACAAAAGCGTATGAAAGTACCTTAATCTAAAGATTTCACATTGTTTTTTAATAAAAATTAGTTGCAATCGTTAATTATATGGCGTACTTTTGAAGGCAAAATAAGAAGCCTTGCAACATAGGAAAGGCTTACATAAAATAAAAGGGATTTAAATAATAAAATATTAAGTATTTATGGCTGAATCAATTGATATCCGCGAGCTAAATGAGCGGATTGAAAGACAAAGTGCTTTCGTTACCAATCTTACGACAGGGATGGACCAAATCATTGTTGGTCAGAAACATTTGGTTGAATCACTGCTTATCGGATTACTTTCCGATGGTCACGTTCTTTTGGAAGGTGTGCCTGGTTTGGCGAAGACTTTGGCTATTAAAACACTCGCTTCTCTGATTGATGCGAAGTATAGCCGTATCCAGTTTACGCCGGATTTATTGCCTGCCGACGTTATTGGTACAATGGTTTACAGTCAGAAAGATGAATCTTTTAAAGTGCAGCGAGGACCAATTTTCGCAAACTTTGTATTAGCAGATGAAATCAACCGTGCTCCTGCTAAAGTACAGAGTGCTTTACTGGAAGCAATGCAGGAACGTCAGGTTACTATTGGTAAAGAAACATTCACATTGCCGGAACCTTTCCTTGTACTGGCTACTCAGAACCCTATCGAACAAGAAGGTACTTACCCGCTTCCTGAAGCACAAGTTGACCGTTTCATGCTGAAAGTTGTCATTGATTATCCGAAGCTGGAAGAAGAAAAACTGATTATTCGCCAAAATATCAATGGTGAGAAGTTTAGTGTGAAGCCTATTCTCAAAGCGGACGAAATTATTGAAGCACGTAAAGTTGTTCGTCAAGTGTATTTGGATGAGAAGATTGAACGTTATATTGTAGATATTGTATTTGCAACCCGTTTTCCTGAAAAGTATGATCTCAAGGAACTGAAAGATATGATCGGATTCGGAGGTTCACCTCGTGCATCTATCAATCTGGCTTTGGCTGCTCGTACGTATGCATTTATCAAGCGTCGCGGTTACGTAATTCCGGAAGATGTACGCGCTGTAGCACATGATGTTCTCCGCCATCGTATTGGATTGACATACGAAGCTGAAGCTAATAATATGACTTCGGACGAAATCATCAGTAAGATTCTGAATAAGGTTGAAGTGCCCTAATTTGTAGTTATAATATAGTCAATAAGTAGTCATTAAATCTATACATGACTACTTAACTACTTACTACTTAACTACTGTATAAATGGAAACAAGTGAAATACTAAAAAAAGTTCGCCAAATTGAAATAAAGACACGAGGATTGTCTAACAATATCTTTGCAGGCCAATATCATTCGGCTTTCAAGGGTAGGGGTATGTCATTTTCGGAAGTTCGTGAATATCAATTCGGTGATGATATACGTGACATAGACTGGAATGTGACTGCGCGCTTTAATAAACCTTATGTGAAAGTGTTTGAAGAAGAACGCGAACTGACAGTTATGTTAATGGTCGATGTTTCCGGAAGTTTGGAATTTGGTACGATCAAGCAGTTGAAGAAAGATATGGTAACGGAAATCGCTGCCACGCTTGCTTTCTCTGCTATCCAGAACAATGATAAAATTGGTGTGATTTTCTTTTCAGACCGGATAGAAAAGTTTATTCCTCCCAAAAAAGGACGTAAGCATATCTTATATATTATCCGTGAATTGATTGATTTTCAGCCGGAAAGCCGTCGTACAAATATTCGTCTTGCCTTAGAATATTTGACAAACGTGATGAAAAGACGTTGCACCGCATTTATCTTATCAGACTTTATTGATCAGGACAGCTTTAAGAATGCACTGACCATTGCTAATAGAAAACATGATGTAGTAGCATTACAAGTGTACGACAGGAGGGTTAGTGAGCTTCCCCCAGTAGGACTGATGCGAATCAAAGATGCGGAAACTGGACATGAACAATGGATTGATACCTCTTCCAAAGCTGTACGCCGGGCACATCGTGACTGGTGGATACAAAAGCAGACTGAACTTAACGATACTTTTACTAAAAGTAACGTGGATGCTGTATCTGTCAGAACCGATCAGGATTACGTAAAGGCATTGTTGAATTTATTTGCCAAACGAAATTAATGGAATCAAAGATGAATAGAAATATTATTCTGATAGCATTATTAGCTCTATTGTCTGTAGGCAAAGCAGCAGCACAGTCTGTCACGGTAGAAGCAAAAATTGATTCATTGCAGATACTGATTGGCGAACAGGCGAAAGTGCAATTGCAAGTAGCCATGGATGCTAAACAGCGTGCTATTTTTCCTACTTACACTGATACATTGGTAAGAGGTGTGGAAATTATAGAAACAGTCAAACCGGATACTCAATTTTTGAATGATCGCCAACGAATGTTGATTACTCAAGAATACATTATCACTTCCTTTGATTCTGCTCTATATTATCTACCACCAATGCCAGTTACCGTAGATGATAAAGTATATAAATCCAAAGCTTTGGCATTGAAAGTATATTCGATGCCGGTTGATACATTACATCCGGACCAGTTTTTTGGGCAGAAACCTGTGATGAAAGCTCCTTTTGCGTGGGAAGATTGGTATGGATTGCTTGCTTGTTCATTCCTGGCTTTACCTTTGCTTGGTTTATTAATCTATCTCATTATTCGTATACGTGATAATAAACCTATTATCCGTAAAATAAAAGTTGAACCTAAATTGCCGCCACATCAGGCTGCAATGAAAGAGATAGAACGTATCAAAGCAGAGAAGGTTTGGCAGAAAGGGCAACCGAAGGAATATTATACCGAACTTACCGATACCATTCGTACATATATTAAGGATCGTTTCGGATTTAATGCATTGGAAATGACTTCTTCTGAAATAATCAATCAGTTACTGGAAATGAATGATAAAGAGGCCATATCAGACCTAAAACTATTGTTCCAGACTGCTGATTTAGTGAAGTTCGCCAAGCATAATCCTCAGATGAATGAAAATGATGCCAATTTGATTAATGCCATTGATTTTATCAATGAGACCAAACAACCAGAAGAGGAAAATCAGAAAACGCAGCCAACGGAAATCACTGTTATTGAGAAACGCTCTTTACGCGTTAAAGCTATGCTGATTTGTGGAATTGCATTGTTATCAGCAGCATTGATCGGTACCTTTATATATATAGGTCTACAGTTATACAATCTTTTTGTATAAAGGATGTATAGCTTAATACTAAATAGTAAACTGTTAAATCATAAATAAAATGGTTTTTGCCAATATTGAATATCTGTTTTTGCTATTATTGCTTATACCGTATATTGTATGGTATATCCTGAAGCAAAAGAAAAGTGAAGCAACTCTTCAAATTTCAGATGCCCGGGTATATGCGCATACACCTAAAAGTTATAAGAATTATTTGTTGCATGCTCCATTTCTATTACGCTGCCTTGCTTTAGTACTGGTTATTTTGGTTCTTGCACGCCCGCAAACTACTAATAAGTGGCAGAACAGTGAGATAGAAGGAATTGATATTATGCTGGCTATCGACGTTTCTACCAGTATGCTGGCTGAAGACTTGAAGCCGAACAGACTGGAAGCTGCTAAAGACGTAGCTGCAGAGTTTATCAATGGACGTCCCAATGATAATATCGGTATTACATTATTTGCAGGAGAAACTTTCACCCAATGTCCGTTGACTGTAGACCATGCTGTATTGTTGGATATGATACATAATATCAAATGTGGTCTTATCACTGACGGTACTGCTGTCGGTATGGGTATTGCAAATGCTGTAACCCGCTTAAAAGATAGCAAAGCGAAATCCAAAGTTATTATCTTATTGACGGATGGTACAAATAACAAAGGAGATATTTCTCCTATGACAGCAGCAGAAATAGCAAAAAGCTTTGGTATTCGTGTATATACTATCGGAGTAGGTACCAATGGAATGGCTCCTTATCCTTATCCAGTCGGAAATACGGTGCAATATGTAAGTATGCCGGTAGAAATTGATGAAAAAACATTGACAGAGATTGCCGGAACGACAGATGGTAACTATTTCCGGGCTACGAGCAACTCAAAGCTTAAAGAAGTATATGAAGAAATTGATAAACTGGAAAAGACGAAACTGAATGTAAAAGAGTATAGTAAGCGGGACGAAGAATATCATTTGTTTGCTTTAGCAGCTTTCCTCTGTGTCTTGTTGGAAGTACTATTACGCAATTCGGTACTCAAGAAAATTCCATAAGAATGTTTGTCAATCGTTATTTGTCAATCATAAAATAGTAAGAAGATGTTTCGATTTGGAGAACCTACATATTTATACTTATTGCTGTTATTACCTTTTTTAGCAGCTTTCTACTTGTATTCCAACTACAAGAGAAGAAAAAATATCCGACGCTTCGGGGACCCGACTTTATTGGCTCAATTGATGCCCGATGTATCCAAATATCGTCCGGATGTAAAATTCTGGATTATTTTTGTTGCTATTGGCTTGTTCTCCGTATTATTAGCACGCCCCCAATTCGGTTCTAAGCTGGAAACGGTTAAGCGTAAAGGAGTAGAGGTAATTATAGCTTTGGATATTTCAAACTCTATGTTAGCTCAAGATGTACAACCTAGCCGTCTGGAAAAAGCAAAAAGACTAATTTCCAGATTAGTGGATGAACTTGACAATGATAAGGTAGGTATGATTGTATTTGCAGGTGACGCTTTTACTCAGCTACCAATAACAAGCGACTATATTTCTGCTAAGATGTTTTTAGAGTCCATCAATCCTTCGTTGATTTCTAAACAGGGTACAGCTATCGGAGAAGCAATCAATTTAGCAGCTCGTAGTTTCACTCCACAAGAAGGGGTAGGACGTGCTATTATTGTTATTACTGACGGTGAAAATCATGAGGGTGGTGCAGTGGAAGCCGCTAAAGCTGCTGCAGAAAAAGGTATCCAAGTAAGTGTATTGGGAGTAGGTATGCCTGATGGTGCCCCCATTCTGGTAGAAGGAACGAATGATTATCGCCGCGACCGGGAAGGTAATGTGATTGTTACCCGTTTGAATGAGGCTATGTGTCAGGAAATTGCTAAGGAAGGAAAAGGTATATATGTACGAGTAGACAACTCTAATTCAGCCCAAAGAGCTATCAATCAAGAAGTGAACAAAATGGCGAAGTCTGATGTAGAGTCGAAAGTATATACAGAGTTTAACGAACAATTCCAAGCTATTGCATGGGTTATTCTACTATTGTTATTGGCAGAAATCTTAATTTTGGACCGCAAGAATCCTTTATTTAAGAACATTCACCTGTTTTCTAATAAGAAATAGTTATACGTATGTTAAAAAGTAAATATATTCTATTCGCTGTATTTCTGCTAGCGACAGCCGGTGTCTCGGCTCAGAAAGCAGAACGCGACTATATCCGTAAAGGAAACCGCCTGTTTAATGATAGTGTATTTGTTGACGCAGAGGTAAACTACCGGAAAGCTTTGGAAGCAAATCCCAAGTCTACAGTATCTATGTACAATTTGGGAAATACCCTTTCGCAACAGCAAAAGTTTCAGGATGCCATGGAACAATACGTATCAGCCAGCAAAATTGAAAAGGATAAAATGAAGCTCGCCCATATCTACCACAATATGGGAGTACTTTTCCAAGCTGGTAAAGATTATGAAAAGGCTGTAGATGCCTATAAAATGTCCCTGCGTAATAATCCTGCCGATCATGAAACCCGATACAATTTGGCTCTTGCACAGAAAATGTTGAAAGATCAACAAAATCAGCAGAATCAAGACCAAAATCAGGATCAGAATAAAGATCAACAAAAGCAAGATCAAAAACAAGACCAGAATAAAGACAAGCAGAAAGATCAGAAACAAGATGAAAAGAAAGATCAGCAGCAACCACCGAAGTCTGAAAAAAAACAAGATAACCAGATGTCAAAAGAGAATGCTGAACAATTGCTGAATTCTGTAATGCAGGATGAAAAAGATGTGCAAGACAAAGTGAAAAAGCAACAAAAAGTTATGCAAGGTGGTCGTTTAGAAAAAGATTGGTAATATAAAGTTGATGATATAAATTTCATAAGCAATGAAAAAACTGATTATTATATTGATGGCATTGATAGCATATAGCACTCAGGTGCTTGCTGATAAAGTGTCTTTTACTGCTTCTGCTCCTGATGTTGTGGTAGTGGGCGACCAATTCAGGCTGTCATATACTGTTACTACACAAAAAGTGAAAGATTTCCGGGCACCATCGATCAAAGGTTTTGATGTATTGATGGGACCAAGCCGTTCACAACAAAGTAATACTCAAATAGTGAATGGTAATGTTACATCTAGTAGTAGTATTACATTCACGTACATATTAATGGCAAATAATGCCGGAGAATACACAATACCCGGTGCCTCAATTGTTGCTGATGGTGATCAAATGATATCAAATTCAGTAAAAATTAAAGTATTGCCGCAAGATCAAGGTGGTAATAACGGGCAAAGTAACAGCAGTAGCTCTTCTACACATTCCTCATCTAGTACAGGGGTTTCTAACCAAGACTTATTTATTACAGCAAGTGCCAGTAAAACGAATGTGTACGAACAGGAAGCATTTGTCTTGACCTATAAAATATACACCAGAGAATCCAATTTACAACTAAATAATGCAAAGTTACCCGACTTTAAAGGCTTCCATTCTCAAGAAATTGAAATGACTACAAATGCGAGATGGACTCCAGAACATTATCAGGGACGTAATTACTATACGACAGTTTATCGCCAGTTCGTTCTCTTCCCGCAACAATCAGGAAAACTATATATTGATCCTGCTCAGTTCCAGATGACAGTCGGTAAACCTGTACAATCTGATGATCCTTTTGATGCTTTTTTTAATGGAGGAAGTAATGTCATTGAAATAAAAAAATCAATTTCCACCCCTAAAATAGCAATAAATGTAAATCCGCTTCCTGCAGGTAAACCGACAGATTTCTCCGGTGGAGTGGGAGAGTTCAATATTTCTTCATCTATCAACAACAAGGAACTGAAGACCAATGATGCTATTACTATTAAATTAGTAATATCCGGTACAGGTAACCTGAAGTTAATTTCTAATCCGGAAATTAAATTCCCAGATGATTTTGAAGTATACGATCCCAAAGTAGACAATCAAGTCAGATTAACCCGAGAAGGACTTACAGGTAATAAGGTTATCGAATATTTAGCAATTCCGAGACATGCTGGAACATATAAGATTCCAGGAGTATCTTTCAGCTATTTTGATATTCGCTCCAAATCTTATAAAACGCTGAAAACAGAAGAATATGTAATAAGCGTTGAGAAAGGTACGGGTAATGCAGATCAAGTAATTGCTAACTTCACTAATAAAGAGGATTTGAAAGTATTAGGTGAAGACATCCGTTACATCAAACAAAACGAAGTTACTCTCCAAACTAAAGGAAGTTTCTTTTATGGTTCAATGACATATTGGCTATTCTATATCATTCCGGCTCTTGCCTTCATTATTTTCTTTATAATTTATCGTAAACAAGCAGCTGAAAATGCAAACGTAGCTAAAATGCGTACGAAAAAAGCCAATAAAGTAGCAATAAAACGTATGAAGTTAGCTGGAAAATTACTCTCAGAAAATAAGAAAGATGCTTTCTATGATGAAGTTTTAAAGGCACTGTGGGGATATATAAGTGACAAACTGAATATTCCGGTATCTCGTTTATCTAAAGATAATATTGAAGAGAAGCTAAAAAATCATGGAGTAAATGAGGAACTGATTAAAGAATTCCTGAATGCATTGAATGATTGTGAATTTGCCCGCTTTGCTCCAGGTGATGAAAATCAAGCTATGGATAAAGTTTATTCTTCTTCAATAGAGGTAATAAGCAAAATGGAAAATTCAATAAAACATTAACCCAAAAGAGATTGTGTCATGAAAAAGATATTATTTTTTATATTACTATCAATGTCACTTACTTGTTTTGCACAAGATCCGTTAAGCATTGATTCTAAACAAACCAATGGTACTGATTCTATCCGCGCTTCACATACCACATTTTCCAGTAACACACTGGAAGATGCCACAAAAGCTGAAGGCGATTCCGCATATATAAAAGAAGATTATGCAGCAGCTATTCAAATATATGAAGCATTATTAAAAAATGGAGAAGCTGCTGCCGTTTATTACAATTTGGGAAATAGTTATTATAAAATAGGAGAGATAGCGAAAGCTGTTTTAAATTATGAGCGTGCCTTGTTGTTGCAACCAGGAAATGGCGATATACGTGCTAATCTTGAAGTGGCACGCGCAAAGACAATAGACAAAGTGGAGCCTGTTCCTGAAGTGTTCTTTGTTTCATGGATCAAGTCTCTGACAAATAGCATGAGTGTAGATGCATGGGCCACATGGGGTATTGTTTCCTTTATTCTATTAATTATAGCTCTTTACTTTTTTATATTCTCTAAACAGATTGTGTTAAAGAAAGTAGGCTTCATATCAGGAATCGTTTTTCTGATTGTCACCATTTGCTCTAATCTTTTCGCTTCACGACAAAAAGAACATTTAGTCAATCGAAATGAAGCTATAGTAATGAACCCAAGTGTAACAGTTAGAAGTACTCCAAGCGAAAGCGGTACCAGCTTGTTTATTCTCCATGAAGGGAGAAAGGTAAGTGTCAAAGATAATTCCATGAAAGAATGGAAAGAAATTCGGCTGGAAGATGGAAAAGTTGGATGGATACCAGCCTCCGCTATTGAGGTAATATAAAGGGCATTAATAGATTTTATAAATTCAAGAAAAAAAGATAAGCAAATAATTTGTTTTATCTTTTTTTTTTCTTAAGTTTATAGCGTGATAAAAAAATCACATAATATTAACCATTAAATTTATGAGACATGAGAACAATAACGTTTAATGAACTTCGTAAAATCAAAGATTCATTGCCTAGCGGTAGCATGCATAGAATAGCAGACGAACTTGGTTTACACGTAGATACAGTGCGAAACTTCTTCGGAGGACACAATTTCAAGGAGGGAAAAAGTGTCGGAATACATCTTGAGCCCGGTCCAGATGGGGGGCTTGTAATGTTGGATGATACGACTGTTCTTGATCGGGCTTTAAAAATCTTAGATGAATTGAATATGAGTATGCAAAAAGAACAGGCTACCGAATCTGTGCAAGTTTAAAATATAACAAACTGAATCCCAATTGAATCAAACAATTGGGATTTCTTATTTGTTTTCACCTTATAAAATGTACATTTATGGAAGACAAATTAGTAACTTTAGCCATTCTGACATACACCAAAGCGCAGATCTTAAAGAATATCTTGGAAAATGAAGGTGTAGAAACATACATTCATAACGTAAGCGTCTACATGGCTGTCTGAAAGTATAGTGGGAGAGAAGGAGCCTAAAACGTAACCATTCTATTTTCCGCCTTGACACGCATCGCAACCCAGCATATCTTTGCGCCATAACCAATTACTAACAAAGATTATGGCAAAAGAAAAAGTAAACTATCAGGAGGTGTACGACCTCTATCAGCTGTGCTGCGAAACCAAAGACCTTCGCGAGTTCTGTGCGGATTATGGAGTGAATTACGACAAGTTCATGAACTGGCAGCGCCACCAGCTATGGAGTGAGAAGTTAGGCAAGACAGTCCAGGTTGATCAACCCAAGGTTGCCAAGGTGCAGATAACCGGCAATCCCTGCAACAGTCCAACCGTGAAAATGGAAGTGAGACAGCCCGAAGGTGAAGCTCCGATAAGATGGGTAAAATTACAATTGGCATCAGGCGCAACGCTGTTCCTGAGAAACACCACAGTTCTTGATTTGAGCTTGTTGCTTAATAAAATGATAGGATGACATGCTGGGACTGAGTGCTAACCTGAACTATTACCTGTTCAACGGTAATGTTGATCTGCGGAAAGGTATTTTCCGATTATGTGAGAGTATAAGGGAAGAGATGTCACTTGACCCGAGCGATGCCTCCAACGTCTATATGTTCATGTCCCGTAACCGGAAGGTTGTGAAGATACTTCATTATGAACGCGGTTTTTATGTGCTTTACGAGAAACGTCCTGTCATGGGAAAGTTCAAGAAACCGGTATTTGATGAGGTCTCCAAATGCTACCGGATACAATGGTCAGACATGGCCTATCTTACGGAAAGTATTGTAGTTGACAAGATGTATGTTAGTTCAAAAGATTAATATTACCGTATTGATTATCAGTAAATAATATAAAAATAAACGATAAAAAGTTTGCGTAACTGCCTGATTTTTCGTACCTTTATATCATGATTGATGAAAGGGCATACGAGTTACTTTGCTGCCAGTTGGGTCTGGCGAATGAGGAAAAGGCAGGGCTTCGCAAACAGGTAAACGAACTGATTGCGAGGCTTAAGGCCATTGAAGAATCCAATAAAGAGAACTCCAAGGCTCTGGTTGATACAATCAATGACCTCAAAGATTCCCTCGAAAAGCAATCAACTACGGTTGAAAATTATAGGAAAGAAATGGAGCTTATGAGAAAGCAGCTTGAAGCGAAAGACGAGGTGAACCGGATGCTGGCAAACGAGATATCCAATCTCAGGCTTCAGCTGGAGGACAGCAGGAAACACCGTTTCGGCCGTACTTCCGAGCAAAGAAAACTGCTGAACAACCGTAACCTTGACAAGTCTGCACTGCATAAGTCCGAATATGACGGTTCTGACAGAAAGGATGATGACAACGATAAGGCTGACGGTAACGAAACCGGCAGCAGTACCATTTCTGGTAGCACACCTGCACAGGACAGCCAACCTTCAAGAAGAAAGGAAACTGCACCACGTGCCGTGAAAACCAAATTGAAAGTTGACAAAGTAGTAGTACATGAAGTGGACGAGTATTACACGCTTCCCGAAGGAGGACGGTTCATGAACCGCAACGGTATGCCTGATGTGTGGGAATACAGGGTTATAGAACATGTAAGGGCTCATAACGTGGAGCATGTGTATAAGGTGGCAAGGGTAAAGCTTGCAGACGGAACTTTTGTAAGCACAATGGAACATCCGCTGAAAAAACTTGGAGGTATTTTCTCCCCTGAACTGCTTGCCCGTCTGCTCTGTCTGAAATATGACTTCAGTATGCCTGAGAACAGACAGATAAGACTGCTTGCCAGAGAGGGCATCCACATAAGCAACACCACACTGAACAGCTATATCCATAACGGAATCGCCAAACTCAAGGATTTTATCGGAGAGGTCTTCAAGGGGTTTGTACAGCAGGCTGAATATCTTATGGTTGATGAGACGACCGAACTTGTAGGCATCGAAACAAAGGAAGGCAAGGCTTACAGGAGAAAGTACTTATGGGCATTCTTTGCAAAGCATATGAAGATGGTCTATTACCACTATAACAACGGCAGCAGGTCATCCGATGTGGCGAAGTCGTTCCTGGAACATTTTATGGGGACCCTTTCCACTGACGGATATACGGTTTACAGAATGTTTGATGGAGAAGACTCAAAGGTGCTTCATATAGGATGCCGGACGCACTGCAGAAGGTTGTGGGTTGACGCCTTGCCTTCGGACAGGACAGCGATGGAGATAATAGACTCCATCGGCGATATGTTCATGAATGAAGATCTGTTCCGCACCATGAAGCTCAGCGGTGAGCAGATAAGGGGGAAAAGACGGAAGCTTACAGGACCGATCCTTGAAAGTATCCATCATAAGGTGGTCATGATGATGCAGGATGCGAAGATTATGGCTAACGAACTGATGAGAAAGGCTGTCAATTATACGTTAAACCAGTGGAAGTCCCTGAGAAATATCCTCAAGGACGGTGCAGCGGAAATATCGAACAACCTCTGTGAACAAAGGATGAAACCGGTAAAGCTGTTGCTCAAGAACTGTATGAACATAGGCAGTGAGGATGCGGCAGAAAACTCGGCATTCATCTTCTCTCTGATAGAAAGCTGTAAGCTTAATGGCATAGACCCTCAGGATTACCTGAAGCACCTGTTCGAATGTATTCTTCATGGTAAGGACTGCGACAAGAAGACTCTTCTACCATGTTTTTATAAACCGGAATGTTAAAACAAAAATATTTTCTTGCGGGCATTTTTATTTTATCGGCTGAAAAACAGCCGATAAAATTGTCGTGGCGGAAAATAGAATGATTACGCCTAAAACAGAAAATAAGTCAAAAAAGATTTTAATTCCCATCGACTTCTCTAATTTCTGTATCTTTAATACATCTAACTGATTCCAAAGATACTTGGAATGAAATAAAACTAGCAGGTATAAAAGAATATTTTCATAAGCAGTATCCAGGGCTTGAAATTCATTATGATGTAGTAATGAACGATAATTTATTAAAAGGACTTGATCAGTATATCAAAGATAATCAAATAGATATAATCACTTTGACTTCTTACAAAAGGAATATATTTGCTCGGTTATTTAATCCAAGTATTGCTAGAAAAATGATTTTTCATTCTGATACGCCATTACTTGTTATTAACAGCTAGAGCCTTGTTCAAATCAAGCAAAAAATGGGCATTCACGATTAGGGAATAATAAGTATTATGTTTAATATAAAAAGGAGTAATATAATAACATTGCTCCTTTGAAAAATGCATATTCCCTCAAATGATTTCTTCTTTTTTTATAATCTAGATTATAAAAAAAGAAGGTTACTTATTTCTAGCAACCTTCTTCTATTTTTCAAGACTTATATTTTCCTAGAAACGATTACTTCATAAGTTTATCGATTTCCTCAAATTCAGGTCCCATATTCAAGTTATAATAAACTCTATAAAGCCCCTGCAACCATAAATCTTGTTGATCAGGTTTCAAAGCTCTAGCTTTTTCATAGAATGGTTTAGCTTCTTCATAGAATTTCTTAACCACAGCTTGTGCTTCAGCGTATTTAGGATCATTAATATCTGTTGTTGCTTTATCAGCATAATCCTGTGCTTTCATCAAATATACCAAACCCACATTTGAGTATGCTTCTGCATATTCCGGATCAGCAGCAATAGCTTTCTTGTAGTATTCAATTGCATTATCATATTCTTTCATATTATGATAAAGATATGCTTTCACATACAAATATAACTTATTATTCGGATCATTAGACAACATTCTATCAGCAAACTCCATAGCTTTTGAAGCTTGATTAGAACTATTATAATAATCAACCAAATTAGCAAAGAAATAATCATTTCCAGGGAACTTAAGGATACCCTCTTCCAAAGATTTAATCCAAGCAGCTGTATCACCTTTAGCTTTATAAGCATCGGCCATCAATTGCATTGCAAATTTACCTCCATCCTTATCAGATAAAGCCATTGGGGCATATTTAATAATTGCATCTTTATCACCTACCCTATCAGCAGCCAATGTAGCATAATATGCAATTTGTGGGATAAGAGTATCATTCTTAGCCAATTCTTTATCAGCTAGCATTGGATACGAAGCTGATTCAACATATGTTGCAAAGAATTTCAAAGCTTCTTTATTCTTATCCAAATTAAAATACTGAATACCACCATTAATCAAATTAGGACGTTCAGCCAACATACTTGACGCGTTTGCTTTCCGGTATTTGTTTTTAACTTTTCCCTTTTCATTAGGTATTTCCGCTAATTCATCACACTTAGTATAGTATTCATACATTTTCAGTATACTATTATATACTTTCAATGTATCATACGGTTTTTTCAAAAAAGCATTTTTCATTTGCTCTTCGTTGATACGTCTCTGAATAAATCCAGCAACGTCCCATGTGTCAGCAAGATCCTTCGTTTCAGGATTCTTCATAGCTTCTTTAATAAGCTGCTCAGCCTGCTTAAAATTAGGTTTTACGTCATTAGCCATACTCTTTGCTTCTTTCACATTTTTCATCTGTGCGAATGAGAAGCTAACAGCCATCAATAAAACCATCGAAAATAATACTCTTTTCATGATTGTTGTTTGATTAATTATTAATATTATGTCTATTCCTCGATTTCGTTGTTGCTTTCGTTTTCATTTACCCCTGCTGTATCATCCATATCAGGAGCATCAGCATTCTGATCACTCACGATTGTTCCTTCTGCTTCTTCTGCTGGAATTTCATCTTCAAGACTTTCTGTCATAACCTTACATACCGAACCAATCTGATCGTTACGTTTTTCTAGATTTATCAGACGAACACCTTGAGTAGCACGACCCATAATACGAACATCAGCCACTTTCAAACGAATAGTGATACCAGATTTATTGATAATCATCAAGTCATTTTCATCGGTTACCGACTTAATTGTTACTAACTTACCTGTTTTTTCGGTAATATTCATGGTCTTCACACCCTTACCGCCACGATTCGTCTTACGATAGTCTTCTATTTCAGAACGTTTGCCATATCCTTGTTCGGAAACTACCATCACAGATTCCGTCTCCAAATCTTTAATACAAATCATTCCTACTACTTCATCCTGACCATCATTATCTAATGTAATACCACGTACCCCTGTTGCTGTACGTCCCATCACACGAACTGCTGCTTCATGGAAACGAATTGCACGTCCATTACGGTTGGCAATGATGATTTCATTATTGCCATTCGTCATACGAACTTCAATAACGCTGTCATCTTCACGGATAGTTATGGCATTTACACCATTCTGACGAGGACGAGAATACTGTTCTAATAATGTTTTCTTTATTACCCCTTTCTTAGTACAGAATAATACATAATGACTATTAATGAACTCAGAATCCTCCAAACTCTTCACACGCAAGTATGCAGTTACATTATCGTCTGAATCAATATTCAACAAGTTCTGAATAGCACGTCCCTTAGAATTCTTCGTTCCTTCAGGTATTTCATATACTTTCAGCCAATAGCACTTGCCTTTTTGTGTAAAGAACATCATCGTATTGTGCATGGTAGCAGGATAGATATGTTCTACAAAGTCTTCATCACGGGTCTCCGTACCTTTCGAACCTACACCACCACGATTTTGTGCACGGAATTCAGTCAACGGAGTACGTTTGATATAACCCATGTGAGAAATTGTAATAATCATCTGATCATCTGCATAGAAGTCTTCCGGATTGAACTCTTCTGAAGAATAAACAATTTCAGAACGGCGTTCATCTCCATATTTCGTTTTAACTTCTAACAATTCATCTTTCATTACCTGACGGCATACTTCATCATCAGCCAAAATACTTTCCAAATAAGCTATCTGCTTCATTATTTCTTCATATTCTGCATGAAGCTGATCCTGCATCAGACCTGTCAATTGACGCAAACGCATTTCTACAATTGCGCGAGACTGAATTTCTGTCAGGTTAAATCGCTCAATCAAGCTTGCTATAGCGTCATTAGGAGTTTTTGCTGCACGAATGATACGAATTACTTCATCAATATTATCTGAAGCAATAATCAAACCTTCAAGAATATGTGCACGTTCTTTTGCTTTACGAAGATCGAACTGAGTACGACGAATAACAACTTCGTGTCTATGTTCGATGAAGTATTTAATTAAATCTCTCAGATTCAACGTTTTTGGACGTCCATGAACCAAAGCAACATTGTTTACGCCAAAAGATGTTTGCAAAGCTGTCATTTTATAGAGTTTGTTCAACACTACACTTGCATTTGCATCACGTTTTACATCAATAACAATGCGCATACCGTCACGGTCAGATTCATCGTTAGCATTTGAGATACCTTCTATTTTCTTATCATTTACAAGATCAGCTATATACTTAATCAATTCAGCTTTATTTACATTATAAGGAATCTCGGTTATGACGATCTTATCATGTGTCTGTCCGCTTTCAATCTCGGCTTTCGCACGCATAATTACACGTCCACGCCCAGTCAAATATGCCTCACGTACACCACTCACACCATATATGAACCCGCCAGTAGGAAAATCTGGTGCTTTGACAAATTCCATCAGTTCTTCTACCGTAATTTCCGGATTATCAATATATGCCTCACATGCTTCAATTACTTCCGAAAGATTATGAGGAGGCATATTGGTAGCCATACCTACAGCAATACCAGATGCTCCATTCACCAAAAGATTCGGGATACGTGTCGGCATAACTTTAGGTTCCACCAACGTATTATCAAAGTTAGGCTCAAAATCAACGGTTTCCTTATACAGGTCATCCATCATTGCTTCACCCAACTTATTAAGGCGAGCTTCTGTATAACGCATAGCAGCAGGACTATCACCATCTACAGAACCAAAGTTTCCCTGTCCATCTACCAAAGGATAACGCATTGCCCATTCTTGAGCCATACGCACCATTGCAAAATAAACAGAAGAATCTCCATGAGGATGGTACTTACCAAGTACCTCACCCACAATTCTGGCTGATTTCTTATAAGGTTTGTCTGAAGTATTGCCCAATTCCATCATTCCGTATAAAATTCTACGGTGAACAGGCTTAAATCCATCTCTAACATCCGGAAGGGCACGTGAAACGATGACCGACATGGAGTAGTCAATGTACGATGACTTCATTTCCTCCTCGATGTTAATCTTTATAATTCTGTCTTGTTCAAGCATTTAAAATGATTATTAATTATACATTCTACGGTTTGTAAAAAACCACGCTAAAGTACTACTTTTCCCCGATATACGAAAGTTTTTAGAAAGAAAGTTTTATCATAACCGGGATGACAATTCATTAAACTTTAAAATTCGAAAATGAAAAGATAAAAACGATAAATATAATATGGAAAGATAGATAACATTGGTAAAAAAGAGCTGAATATTTGTTATACCTTAATATATATAATGCAAATACACTGTTTTTATGGCACGCCATTTGTAGATATAAGAAATAAAGCAAATATTGCAATACAAACTTGATTAATGCGTATATTTGCCAGTAAATAACCCTTAGAAGAAAAGGAAAAGTATGAATAATCAATTCTCACAAAGAGTTTCCGACATTATCGTCTATAGTAAGGAAGAAGCGAATCGGCTGAGAAGTAGGTATATAGGCCCCGAGCACCTGCTTTTAGGAATCCTCCGTGACGGTGAAGGAAAAGCTATCGAGATATTGTCTAAACTCAACACCAATCTAGCTGCAATAAAGCAACAGATTGAAGTTCAATTGAAAACAGAAGCTGATGACATGTTATTGCCTGATGCAGAGGTACCGTTATCTAATGATGCGGCAAAGATATTAAAAATGTGTATTTTAGAGGCTCGTGGAATGAAAAGCAACATCGCTGATACAGAACATGTATTATTAGCTATTTTAAGAGAAAAAAACAATACGGCCGCTTCTGTACTTGAAGCAAATAGTATAAATTATGTGAAAGTGTTGGAGCAAGCTACATTGCAGCCAGATATAAATGCTGGCATGGGTTTTACGGAAGAAGACGATGATGATGACGAAGAAATGTCTTCTCCTCGTTCCGGCAAAGGTGGTTCAGACGAACGCCAACTGGCACAAACCGCTTCTAAGAAGCCATCTAATGACACGCCGGTACTTGACAATTTCGGCACTGACATGACAAAAGCGGCAGAAGAAGGACGCTTGGATCCTGTTGTCGGCAGAGAGAGAGAAATCGAACGTTTAGCGCAGATTTTAAGTCGCCGCAAAAAGAACAATCCGATTTTGATTGGTGAGCCTGGTGTAGGAAAATCAGCGATTGTTGAAGGTCTTGCATTAAGAATCATTCAGAAAAAGGTTTCGCGGATTCTCTTTGATAAACGAGTTGTTGCTCTTGATATGACCGCTGTTGTAGCAGGAACCAAATATCGTGGACAATTCGAAGAACGCATTCGTTCCATTCTCAATGAATTACAGAAAAATCCGAATGTAATATTATTCATTGATGAAATCCACACGATTGTAGGCGCAGGCTCTGCGGCAGGTTCTATGGATGCTGCCAATATGCTAAAACCGGCATTGGCAAGAGGTGAAATACAATGTATTGGCGCTACCACTCTTGATGAATATCGTAAGAACATTGAGAAAGATGGCGCTTTGGAACGTCGTTTCCAAAAAGTAATAGTAGAACCGACTACCGCTGCCGAAACTTTGCAGATTTTGCGTAATATCAAGGATAAATATGAAGATCACCACAATGTGTATTATACGGATGAAGCATTGGAAGCATGTGTCAAGCTGACAGACTGCTATATCACAGATCGTAATTTCCCTGATAAAGCTATTGACGCTTTAGACGAAGCCGGTTCACGTGTACATCTTACCAATGTCAATGTGCCCAAAGAGATAGAAGAACAAGAAAAACTGATCGAAGAAGCCAAAAGCAAGAAAAATGAAGCTGTGAAATCGCAGAATTTCGAACTTGCAGCCAGCTTCCGTGATAAAGAAAAAGAGCTTTCTATTCAATTGGATAAAATGAAAAAAGAATGGGAAGCCAACCTGAAAGAAAACAGACAAACTGTTGATGCAGAAGAAATTGCCAATGTTATCTCAATGATGTCAGGCATTCCAGTACAACGGATGGCACAGGCTGAAGGTATCAAACTCGCAGGTATGAAAGATGATTTGCAGGCTAAAGTTATCGCACAAGATACAGCAATAGAAAAACTGGTTAAAGCTATTTTGCGAAGCCGTGTAGGATTAAAAGACCCTAATAAACCAATTGGGACATTTATGTTCTTAGGTCCGACAGGAGTTGGTAAAACTCACTTAGCAAAAGAGTTAGCCAAATATATGTTTGGCTCTGCTGATGCACTAATTCGTATTGACATGAGTGAATACATGGAGAAATTCACCGTTTCACGCCTGGTTGGAGCACCTCCGGGATATGTAGGATATGAAGAAGGTGGTCAGCTGACAGAAAAAGTGCGCCGCAAACCATACTCAATTGTATTGCTTGATGAGATAGAAAAAGCACATCCGGACGTATTCAATATCTTACTTCAGGTAATGGATGAAGGTCGTTTGACTGACAGTTATGGCAGAATGGTAGATTTCAAAAATACCGTTATTATCATGACTTCCAATATAGGAACCCGCCAATTAAAAGAATTTGGACGTGGCGTTGGTTTTGCGACACAAAGCCGCCTGGATGATAAAGAATTCTCGCGAAGCGTAATACAAAAGGCTTTAAATAAATCATTTGCGCCCGAGTTTATCAATCGTATAGATGAAATAATCACGTTTGACCAACTTTCCCTAGAAGCAATAACAAAGATTATAAATATAGAGCTGAAAGGATTGTATGATAGAATAGAATCTATTGGTTACAAGCTTGTTATTGAAGATAAGGCGAAAGAATTTATCGCTGGTAAAGGATATGACGTACAATATGGCGCCCGCCCTTTGAAGCGAGCAATTCAAACTTATCTGGAGGACGGTTTATCCGAACTCATTATTTCCTCCTCTTTAAAAGAGGGAGATACTATTCAGGTATCTCTCAATGAAGAAAAAGGTGAATTGGAGATGAAAGTTGTTATTCCGGAATAAGATTATTTCCTGAATAAGAAAATAAAATAATATGCCATAATGTCAGGCCTTCGGGTCTGGCATTTTTTTTGTCTCTATCTGAACAAACATCAATTAAAATTAATCAATAGATAAACTAAAAAATATACGTATGATGCAAAAAGGTAATATTGGGGTTACAACAGAGAACATCTTCCCTATCATTAAAAAGTTTTTGTACAGTGACCATGAGATTTTTCTACGCGAGTTAGTATCCAATGCAGTAGACGCCACTCAGAAGCTGAATACGCTTGCTTCTATTGGCGAATTTAAGGGTGAACTGGGTGATTTAACCATTCACGTTGAATTGGGTAAAGATACTATTACTATTTCTGACCGTGGTATCGGTTTGACTGCAGAGGAAATTGAAAAGTACATCAATCAAATTGCCTTTTCAGGAGCTAACGACTTCCTGGAGAAATATAAGAATGACGCAAATGCCATTATCGGACATTTCGGACTTGGCTTCTACTCTGCTTTTATGGTTGCAAAGAAAGTGGAAATTATCACTAAATCATACAGAGATGGTGCACAAGCCGTAAAATGGACTTGTGATGGCAGCCCTGAATTCACTATTGAAGAAATTGAAAAAGCCGACCGTGGATCAGACATCATCTTATACATTGATGATGACTGCAAAGAATTCCTCGAAGAAACACGTATTTCCGAGCTTCTGAAGAAATATTGCAGTTTCCTTCCTGTTCCTATTGCATTTGGAAAAAAGAAAGAATGGAAAGACGGCAAACAGGTAGAAACAGCCGAAGATAATATAATCAATGATACCACTCCTTTGTGGACACGTAAACCTAGCGAACTTTCGGATGAAGATTACAAATCATTCTACAGTAAACTATATCCGATGTCTGACGAACCACTATTCTGGATTCACCTGAATGTTGATTATCCATTCCATCTGACCGGTATCCTCTATTTCCCGAAGGTAAAGAGCAATATTGAATTAAATAAGAATAAGATTCAGTTATATTGCAACCAGGTATATGTTACAGACTCGGTTGAAGGTATTGTGCCGGACTTCCTGACTTTGTTACATGGTGTTATTGATTCTCCGGATATTCCGTTGAACGTTTCCCGTTCGTATTTGCAAAGCGATTCGAACGTGAAGAAGATTTCAACTTATATCACAAAGAAAGTATCCGACCGTTTGCAATCTATATTCAAGAATGACCGCAAGCAGTTTGAGGAAAAGTGGAATGATTTAAAAATATTTATCAATTATGGAATGCTCACACAAGAGGATTTCTATGATAAAGCGCAAAAATTCGCCCTTTTCACCGATACAAATGACAAGCATTACACATTTGAAGAGTATCAGACCCTTATTAAAGATAATCAGACAGATAAAGATGGAAACCTAATTTATCTGTATGCAAATAACAAGGACGAACAATATAGTTATATTGAAGCTGCCACCAACAAAGGATACAATGTTCTGCTCATGGATGGCCAGTTGGATGTAGCTATGGTGAGCATGCTGGAACAAAAACTTGAAAAATCCCGTTTCACTCGTGTAGACAGTGATGTTGTTGACAATCTTATTGTAAAAGAAGATAAGAAAGGTGAAACGTTGGAAGCCAATAAACAGGATGCAATCACAACAGCCTTCAAGAGTCAATTGCCTAAAATGGATAAAGTTGAATTCAATGTCATGACACAGGCATTAGGAGAAAATTCAGCTCCAGTCATGATTACTCAAAGCGAATATATGCGTCGTATGAAAGAAATGGCGAATATTCAGGCCGGAATGAGTTTCTATGGTGAAATGCCTGATATGTTTAATCTAATTCTGAATTCAGACCATAAGTTGATAAAACAGGTATTGAATGAAGAAGAAAGCGCTTGTCAGGCAGAAGTAGCTCCGATACTTTCTGAAATGGACAATGTCAACAAACAACGCAATGAGTTGAAAGACAAGCAAAAGGATAAAAAAGAAGAAGAAATCCCCACATCAGAAAAAGATGAACTAAACAATCTGGATAAGAAGTGGGATGATCTGAAAGGTAAGAAAGAAGCTATCTTTATCGGCTACGCAAGCAATAATAAAGTTATCCGCCAGCTGATCGATTTGGCCTTATTGCAAAACAATATGCTAAGAGGTGAAGCTTTGAATAACTTCGTAAAACGTAGCATAGAATTGATTTAATATCGCCCCTTTAAACATTACACATACTTCAAGAAAGAGCATTCAACGTTAAATACATGTTGTAATGCTCTTTTTCAATTTAAAACAATCGGTAAAATATCGATTAATTGAAAAGTATTGTATATATTTGAACACTTAATAGACAAAAAATTCAATTGTTTGATTTGGGTTATGAGAAAGATTCTTTTAGTGTTAATTACTTTATGGCTGATTATTCCGGCTATCCATGCCCAAAAAGTAGGACTTGTATTAAGCGGTGGTGGCGCCAAAGGGATGACGCACATTGGTATCATTCGCGCTTTGGAGGAAAACAACATTCCTATTGATTACATTGCAGGCACTTCCATGGGAGCCATTGTCGGTTCTTTATATGCCATGGGATACTCTCCTGACGACATGGTAGAACTTCTCAAGTCGGAAGATTTTAAACGATGGTATTCCGGAGAAGTAGAAGAGAAATATGTATATCATTTCAAAAAGAATCTTCCCACTCCCGAATTTTTCAATATTCGTTTTTCATTCAAAGACTCACTGAAAAATTTCAAACCTCAATTTCTGCCTACCAGTGTTGTCAATCCAATTCAGATGAATCTCGTTTTTGTAGACCTGTACGCACGTGCCACAGCTGCTTGTAAGGGAGATTTTGATAAACTTCTTGTTCCTTTCCGTTGCATTGCGTCCGATGTATACAACAAGAAACAATTAGTCATGAAGGAAGGAGATTTAGGAGATGCCGTCAGAGCTTCCATGAGTTTCCCGTTCATGTTTAAACCTATTGAAATAGACAATGTATTAGCCTATGACGGAGGTATTTATAATAACTTTCCTACAGATGTCATGAGAGATGATTTTCATCCGGATGTCATCATAGGAAGCGTCGTGTCAACCAATCCCACTAAACCCAAAGAAAATGATCTCATGAGTCAAATTGAGAATATGGTGATGCAGAAAACCGACTATTCCATTCCGGACTCCATGGGGATTTTAATGACGTTCAAATATGACAATGTTAATCTAATGGATTTTCAACGCATTGACGAATTACATGATATAGGATATAATCGAACCATCAGCATGATGGATTCAATCAAAAGTCGTATTCATCGGCGTGTAAATCTGGACAATATACGTTTAAGAAGAATGGTATACCGGAGTAATTTTCCGGAGCTACGCTTTAAAAATATCATCATCGACGGAGCTAATCCCCAACAACAAGTATATATTAAAAGAGAATTTCATAAATCAGATAACAAAGAATTCACTTATGAGGATTTAAAACAAGGCTATTTCCGATTGTTATCTGATAAAATGATTTCCGAAATTATACCGCATGCAATTTATAATCCGGAAGACGACACCTACGATCTACATTTAAAGGTGAAATTAGAAAATAAATTTGCGGTGCGGTTGGGAGGAAATATATCCACTTCCAACTCCAATCAGATCTATCTGGGGCTTAGCTATCAGGATTTAAACTACTATGCCAAAGAGTTTATCCTCGACGGACAACTCGGAAAAGTGTATAATAACGTGCAGTTTATGGCAAAAATTGACTTCGCCACTGCCATTCCTACCTCATACCGCCTTATAGGCTCAATCAGTACTTTTGACTATTTCAAGAAAAACAAACTTTTCTCACGAAATAACACCCCTGCCTTTAATCAGAAAGACGAACGTTTCTTAAAATTGCAGGTCGGATTACCCTTCCTTTCGAGCAAGCGAGCAGAGTTTGGGGTCGGAATTGCGAAAATAGAAGATAAATATTTTCAGAAAAGCGTCATTGACTTTGGAAATGACAAATTTGACAAAAGTCGCTATGATTTATTCGGTGGATCAATCAGTTTTAACGGAAGTACCCTAAATTCCAAACAATACCCCACACGTGGATACAGAGAAGCTCTTGTTGCCCAAATTTTCGTTGGAAAAGAACGATTCTACCCAGACGAAGGAAGTATCACCACCAACAATAATAAAAACCATCACTCATGGTTGCAATTATCATACATGAAAGAGAAATACCATAATATGAGTGAACATTGGGTTTTAGGATGGTACTTGAAGGCATTATATGCCTCTAAAAACTTTTCCGAGAACTATACGGCTACAATGATGCAGGCTGGAGAGTTTTCTCCCACGCTACATAGTAAATTGACCTACAACGAAGCCTTCCGGGCCAATCAATTTATAGGGGTCGGTATTCGACCTATTTACCGTTTAAACCAAATGTTTCATCTTCGGGGAGAATTTTATGGTTTTATGCCCATTTATCCAATCGAAAAAAACTCGTTGAATAAAGCATATTATGGAAAAGCTTTCTCCAAGTTTGAATATTTAGGAGAAATTTCTGTTGTATGCCAATTACCTTTTGGAGACATCTCTGCTTATGTAAATCATTATAGCTCACCGAAAAGAGAGTGGAATGTCGGACTAAGTATAGGTTGGCAACTATTCAATTATCGGTTCATAGAATAATTTTCTACAAAAAAAAGTTGCTGAAAAGCTTGCTAATTCAGGAAAAGTCCGTATCTTTGCACCCGTTAAAACGAAATAATGGTCGCGTAGCTCAACTGAATAGAGTAGCTGACTACGGATCAGCCGGTTACAGGTTTGAATCCTGTCGCGATCACTTTTTTGAATTAACAAAATGGCCGCGTAGCTCAACTGAATAGAGTAGCTGACTACGGATCAGCCGGTTACAGGTTTGAATCCTGTCGCGGTCACTGAAAAATTGCAAAATATAGGGTCGCGTAGCTCAACTGAATAGAGTAGCTGACTACGGATCAGCCGGTTACAGGTTTGAATCCTGTCGCGATCACTTAATCCTCTGCATTTTATGTGGAGGATTTTATTTTTCTCCCCATTTCATCGAAGAAATCGGTCTTTTTCGGGCTCAGTTGTAATTCTTGGGGGATTAATATTTGTAACTTCCATTTATGCATATACCTTTGCTAGCCTAAAAAGGAAGAATCTCATATCCACGACTCCTCTAAATGATGCCCTAAATGCTTTGATTTTAGCATTGAATGCTTCTGCAGCTGCATTTGTACTCCTGTTCACAAAGAAGTTTAAAATCCTTTCGTAATGGTTCTCAATAGAGTTTGCTACTGTTGTGAATGTATCGTATCCATATTCTTCAATCTTATTATACCATAGTGCCAGCTTTGCTCTTGCTACATCCTTGTCATAGTTTGTGGAAAATATCTTTCCCAACTCCAATGAGTAGTAATATACGTGCTTAATATCTTCAAACTGCTTGAAAAGTAATTCTGCCCTGATTTTCTGACTCTTGGTCCATTTATCAGGTGATTTAAATAATAAATATCTGCTTCTGGCCAATAATTGCCTGAGTGTATCTCCGTTTTCGAGTTCTTCCGCTTTATATACTTCCCCCTTCTCTTTTGCCGCTTTCATGGCTTTATTCTCCTCTTTTATCACTTGCCATCTATATGTAATGCGCAACTCTTGTACAGCTTCATATACAAGTTTTTGTACATGAAACCTATCAATCACCTGCATGGCACGTGGAAAGCACGTTTTCGCAATCTTTTGCATGCTCCCTGCCATATCCAGTGTGATTTCTTTGACTTGATTCCGCAGCTCCTGTGGCATCTTTGTAAGTACCGCAATGATATCATCGGTTTTAGTGCCCTGAATTACAGCTATAATAGAACCTTTCCTGCCTCGCTTATCTCTATTTATTAAGATGGTATAAAGATCTCCCTTGCTTAAAGCCGTCTCGTCAATACATAGGTGATAACCCATATTCTTTGGATAAAGGATATACTCTTGGGCATGTGCTCTCTGATCCCAATTCTGGAAGTCACTCAGGTGGTCCTTATATTGGCTTTGAAGCTGTTTGCCATCCATGCAGTAATGCTCGGCTACACTTTGGCAGCTAACAGCGTGATTATCCAAGTAATTCTTTTAAAAAAGCACCGAACTCAGCGGTTATGCGAGTACCGGTGGCTACCAAACTCCAGTCACGACTATACGTCTGCCCGGTGGATGGATCTTCCCAGCGACGACGCTTGATACGTAAATAAACGGCTTTACCACGGATAGGGAAGTCCTGAACTTCAATCTCAGGGAGGAAACCTTTTGAGTGAAGATGGAGATCAGAGTACTCGGAAGGAATAGTCGCTTTCTCCTCTAAATAAAGAATAAAGCAAGTATCCTGAGATACATGATTGACTAGGGTGAAGTAATCAAGGATTCCTGAAGGCAAGAACAAGCTTAAAGAAGCAACAGGATCAATCGTTTGGGAAGAGGATGTTTTCATGATGCAAAAATAAGAATTTTAACGCAATCCCCCAAATTTTCAGACTGAGCCCCGAAAACCCTGTGGGTGATTAATCGTAAACGATGAGTTATAATACTGGTACCCAATCAAGCGGTTGTCTGACATACTTAATTTAATAATGCCTTAAAAGAATCTGTATTCTTACATTGCAATATTGGAATTTTTTCAAAATATTATGCCCACAGGGTTTTCGGACTGATCCGATAAAAGTATCTTGCACACCGTCTGCTGTGATTACTTAGTTGTTCCTTCCTGTTGACGGTAATTCCCATTTGTTTCAAGCACTTGAAACAAAGTGTTCATAGGCTTGAAACAAGGTGTTTACTTACTTGGAACAAAGTGTTTCATTACTTTGAACAAGTAATTTGATGCCTTGATTCTATAAATGGCTGCATAGTTTTCGGGAATTATCAGGAACTTTTTGAAAAAGACAAAGGAGGTGTGTCGTAATGCACGATACACCTTCTTTTTTATTCATTACTATACAACTCGGTTCATTTTCTTTAAGCTGCGATATTTTGAGGATTTCTTTGATTTATGTGTTCGCAACATCTAAATATAGCTACTGTAAACTCATAAAACCGTCTAATCAGCCAATCCATACCTTCTTTAGCCATTTTTGCACACATCTTTTTTATATTGAAGGCAACGGCAAAGAAGGCAAAGTCCATGAAGACCTTATCCTTTCCAAAATGGCGGAAACGTTTGTAATTCATATTGTTTTTCATTTGTCCGAACACGGCTTCCGGTTCTATGCATCTTTGTCCTCTGTGTTTCAGTCCTTCCTTGGAACATAGCAACTCTTTAGCTTTCTGCCTGTATTTTCTGAGCCTGTGATTCAGTTCTATCGTCCTGTTTCCTTTTGCTTTAAAACATCGGCATCTTAGCGGACAGCCTTCACATCTGACGGCTCTGTATCTGGCATTCTCGCTGACATATCCGGATGCGGTTTTCACATGTCCGGTCCCTATTCTTTGCATCTTCTGTCCCATGGGGCAAATGCAAAAGTCATGTTCTTCATTGTAGTAGAAGTTTTCCGCCTTGAACGGGTCCGGTTTGAACCTCGACCGCTGTTCCATGTGGAAGTAGTTGTACTTGACGTAGGCTTCCATACCGTTTTCTGACATGAAGCGGTAATTCTCCTCAGAACCGTAGCCGGAATCGGCCACCACCGTATGGGCCAACCTGTCATATCTGCCTGAGAAGGATTGCAGGAAAGGTATCATGGTCAGTGTATCCGTAGGGTTCGGGAAGAGTGCAAAATCGGTAATGAACTGGTTCTCGGTGCCGATCTGGAGGTTGTAACCGGGCTTTGTCTGGCCGTTACGCATGGCATCCTCCTTCATTCTCATGAAAGTAGCGTCCTTGTCCGTTTTGGAATAGGAGTTCCTGTCCTGCAGCGTGTCCAGATGGTTGGCGTATTCCTGCAGCTTGTCCCTGTGCTCCTCCAGTTCCTTCAGCTGTTTGCGTTTCTTTTTCAACGCAGTCTTTTCCTCTTTCGTGGAGGGTTCAGGAACCTGTTCAAGGGCTTGACGCAATTCTCCCGCCATTTCAGTCAGCATGGCCGGAGTGAATTCTATTTCCTCATTGCTTTCCGATGAGTTCTCCTGGGCGATGACATCGTCTGTCTGTTCCAACAGGACATGTATCTTCTTCATCAGACGTTCACGGTTCCGCTCAACCGTTTTTCGCCAGACGAAAGTATACTTGTTGGCTTTGGACTCAATCTTGGTCCCGTCAATATATTCCACATTCAGGCTGATGAAGCCTTTGGAAGAGAGAAGGAGTACGGTTTGGGTAAATACTTCGTTGATTTCCTTCTTCACCCGGTTGCGGAAACGGTTGATGGTAATGAAATCCGGTTTCTCATATCCGGCAAGCCAGATATAATGGATGTCACGGTGAAGGAGCTTCTCAATTTTCCGGCAGGAATAGACGTTGTTCATATAGGCATATAGAATGACCTTGAGCATCATCCTGGGATGGTAAGGGCTGCGGCCGCATTCCTTATACAACTTCCTGAAACTTTCAAGATTCAGGCTATCAACCAGAGCGTTAACCATGCGCACCGGATCATTCTCTGCAATATCCTCGTCAATTCTTTGAGGAAAAAGAACTGTTTGGTTGGGATTGTAAGGACGAAAATGTATCTTTGTCATAGTATAAATTGTATGCTTAAAGATACAAATTCTTTAGGTAATAACAAAGCCCCAGCTTGTGAAAGTAGGGGCTTTGTGCATAAAAAAAGAAGGTGCGCATTTTGACACACCTTCATTTATTTTAAACACTTCGATGTTTATTATAAACTAGTCAAGAATCCATCTTTTTTCAGCATTTAATATTTAATTCATTCAGAACCTTGCGTATTGCCTCAAATGTAGTAATACGAGTAGGAACCAGCGGCAAACGAAGTTTATTTTCAATCATTCCCATCGCATTTAACATTGATTTTACACCTGCCGGATTTCCATCAACAAATAACAGGTTAAATAATTCTGTAAATCGATGGTGAATAGTCAATGCATTGGCAAAGTCTCCTTGAAGCGCCAAACGTGTCATGCGACTAAATTCACGAGGAAAAGCATTACCAATTACCGAAATCACGCCAACAGCTCCCAATGTTATGAGAGGAAAGGTAATGCCATCATCTCCAGAGATTACATTAAAGTTTTCCGGTTTATTTTTAATAATATCATCCATTTGCGTGATATTGCCGGATGCTTCTTTAATAGCAATTACGTTATTGAAATCACGGGCAATCCGCAACGTAGTTTCAGCAGTCATATTTACTCCCGTACGCCCTGGGACATTATACAATACAATGGGGAGCTCCGTAGCTTCCGCAATCGCTTTATAATGCTGATAAATACCTTCTTGAGAAGGTTTATTATAATATGGCACCACAGACAGTATAGCATCAACCCCTGTAAAATCATCGTTTTTCAATGTTTCTACAATAGCACGAGTATTATTACCACCTACACCCAACAGAATAGGAATTCTTCCGTTAACGCGGTCAATTACCATCTTTTTTATAGTTTTCTTTTCTTCCTCGGTCAGAGTCGGTGTTTCAGCTGTAGTTCCCAGCACACACAAGAAATCCGCATTATTCTGCAATAGATAGTCCACCATACGCATCAACGCGTCATAGTCAACGCTCTCATCCTCTTTGAAAGGAGTAATCAGTGCTACCCCCATTCCTTTCAATTTAGTCTGTATCATGAGTTTTAATTATAATCTCTAATTTATTTAGCCGCAAAAGTACGAATATTTTTCTTATCTTACGATATAAGTTTCAGAAATTCGTCTTCGCTTAATATGGTTATTCCAAGTTTTTTTGCTTTTTCGAGCTTTGCAGGTCCCATATTATCTCCAGCCAGGATAAAACTCGTTTTTGCGGAAATGCTTCCAACATTTTTCCCTCCGTTTTTCTCGATAAGTTCCTTATATTCGTCACGTGAGTGATGGATAAACACACCGCTAATAACAATTGACTGTCCTGCCAACTTATCAGTGTATCCACTCAAATCTTCCTCTGTTCGATAAAGTTGTAGACCAGCTTCCTTTAGCCTGTTAACCAACTCACGATTAGATTCGTTAGCAAAATAAGCAAGTATACTTTGAGCAATTTTCTCTCCGATTTCATCGATACTTACCAATCTTTCAAGATCTGCCTGCTGTAAATCATCGATATTCTCAAATGACTTCGCTATCTTTTTGGCCACAGTCTCGCCAACAAAGCGGATTCCTAAAGCAAAGATTACACGCTCGAAAGGAACTGTTTTACTTTGCGCAATTCCCCTTACGATATTCTCTGCCGATTTTTCACCCATACGATCCAAACCTTTGATATCACCAGCTGTAAGTTTATACAAGTCGGCCGTATTTTCAATTAATCCCAAACGATAGAACATATCCACCGTTTCCGGCCCTAATCCATCAATATTCATAGCCTTTCGACTAATAAAATGCTCTATTTTGCCTTTGATTTGAGGAGGACAAGCTGTTTCATTCGGACAATAATGAGCAGCTTCTCCTTCATATCTGACTAATTTACTGCCACATTCGGGACAATTAACGATGAACCGAACCTTCTCACCAAGCATAAAACTACGCGCATCTTTATCTACTCCTGTAATCTTAGGAATAATTTCACCGCCTTTTTCCACATAAACCATGTCTCCAATGTGTAAATCAAGCCCCTCAATAATATCCGCATTATGCAAGGACGCACGTTTTACAACCGTTCCTGAAAGTTGCACAGAATCCAGATTGGCTACCGGTGTGACAGCTCCGGTCCTTCCCACCTGATAAGTCACCTTATTCAAACGGGTCAACGCACGTTCTGCCTGGAATTTATAAGCAATAGCCCATCGAGGAGATTTAGCCGTAAAGCCCAAATTCTTCTGTTGCCTCAAACTGTTCACCTTTAAAACAATCCCATCTGTGGCAACCGGCAGATTTTTACGCTCTACATCCCAATAATTGATAAATTCAAAAACCTCCTCTAATGTTTGGCACTTACGTGTCAAATCGGAGATTTTAAAGCCCCATTTTGCCGCTTCCTGAAGATTTTCATAATGCCCGTCACAAGGCAGGTTATCACCCAGCAAATAATACAAATAAGCATCCAGTTTGCGGGAAGCCACAATAGAAGAATTCTGCAACTTCAATGTGCCGGAAGCCGCATTTCTCGGATTGGCAAAAAGTGGCTCTTCACGCGCTTCCTTCTCTCGATTCAGTTCTTCAAACACTTCCCATGGCATAAGAATTTCTCCACGTATCTCAAAAGAGGCAGGATAATTATCACCATGCAATACAAGCGGAATAGAACGGATCGTTTTCACATTATCCGTCACATCATCCCCCTTTTCTCCATCACCACGGGTGACGGCACGAACTAACTTCCCATTTTCATAAGTCAGCGAAATAGAAGTACCGTCATATTTCATTTCACAACAAATCTCGAAATCCTCATTCAATGCCTTCCGGACACGATCGTAGAAGTCCGTCACTTCCGCTTCCGAATATGTATTTGCCAGTGACAACATAGGATATTTATGAGCCACTTGCGTGAAATTCTTGTTTAAATCGCTACCTACACGCATCGTAGGCGAATTTTCATCTTTATATTCCGGATGTGCCTGTTCCAAATCCTGAAGTTCACGCATCTTGTCGTCAAACTCTTTATCCGAGATTTCAGGAGCATTCAACACATAATAATTATAATTATGCCGGTGAAGTTCGGCACGCAATTCCTCTATTTTTTCCTTTATATCCATATTTCTTCGATTGTTTAAGGCAAAAATACATGTTTATCTTTGAATATTTGTACTTTTGCGAAAAATTAAAAGATTATGCGTATTGATATTATAACAGTTTTACCCGAAATGATTGAAGGTTTCTTCAATTGTTCTATCATGAAACGAGCTCAAGACAAAGGACTTGCAGAAATACATATTCACAATCTGCGTGATTATACCGAAGATAAATATCGCCGTGTCGATGATTATCCCTTTGGAGGGTTTGCCGGAATGGTTATGAAAATAGAACCCATTGAGCGTTGCATCAATGCTCTGAAAGCAGAACGCGACTACGATGAAGTTATTTTCACGACCCCCGACGGAGAACAGTTCAACCAGCCGATGGCCAACAGCCTCTCGTTGGCACAGAATCTCATTATTCTTTGCGGGCATTTCAAAGGTATCGATTATCGCATCCGCGAACACCTGATTACTAAAGAAATCAGCATTGGAGATTACGTATTAACGGGAGGAGAATTGGCAGCAGCGGTGATGGCGGACGCCATCGTACGTATCATCCCCGGAGTCATTTCTGATGAACAGTCCGCACTTTCCGATTCTTTCCAGGATAATTTGCTGGCAGCACCTGTATATACACGACCTGCGGATTATAAAGGATGGAAAGTTCCCGATATTCTCCTATCCGGCCATGAAGCAAAAATCAAAGAATGGGAACTGCAACAATCCCTGGAACGTACCAGAAAACTTCGTCCCGACTTATTGGGAGAATAAAATAAAGTGTAAATAAAAACGACGGTGAAGAATATGTAAATCCTCACCGTCGTTTTTATTTTACCTTCAGTTTATAAAAATCTTGCTGATAGCTAATCGTTAAACACTGACTTATTTTTCATCCGCTATTTCCAGCCTGCTTATTCTTCCTTTACCCAAAAGACAAATAGCATTTTTCTCGCAGACTTAGCGCGAATGGTTATTGTATGTTTTCAATTACACCTCAAGCGCACCAATAATTTCCTTTACAGACTTACATCCATGTCTTTCCAAGTAATTATTTATACCATCCTCCACTTTAATAGTGACAGCAGGATCTATGAAATTTGCCGTACCAATCTGGATAGCCGTCGCACCTGCAAGCATGAATTCGACAGCATCTCTCCAGTCCATAATACCCCCTAAACCAATGACAGGAATATTTACCGCCTTAGCAACTTGCCACACCATACGCAATGCGATAGGTTTTACGGCCGCTCCCGACATTCCTCCTGTTATCGTTGATAAAATAGGGCGTTTACGTTCCGCATCAATCGCCATACCCAGCAATGTATTGATTAATGACACGCTATCTGCACCACTTTCTTCTGCTGCACGAGCTATTTCGGTGATATCCGTAACGTTTGGGGAGAGTTTTACGATAAGTGTCTTTTTGTAAGCAGAACGCACTGCTTTCACTACTTCTGATGCCCCTTTTGCTGACACACCAAAAGCCATACCTCCTTGCTTCACATTGGGGCAAGAGATGTTTAGTTCTATAGCAGGAATTTTGTCAAGTTCATTAATGATTTCAGCCGTTTTCACATAATCCTCGATAGCAGACCCCGAAACGTTTACAATCATATTCGTTTGAATGTCTTTTATACGGGGATATATATGCTCTACAAAGTAGTGAACACCCTTATTTTGCAGTCCTACAGCGTTTAACATCCCAGAAGGAGTCTCTGCCATACGCGGATAAGGATTCCCTTCACGTTTGTGAAGAGTCGTTCCTTTTACAATAATACCACCTATTCGCGTTATATCAATGAAATCAGAGAACTCTTCACCATATCCAAATGTACCGGATGCCGTCATTACCGGATTCTTCATTTGTAATTCACCAATGTTTACACTCAAATCTGCCATAGTAGTTTATTTATATTAAAAACAGGACCTTCTTTACATACACACAAGTGACCTTCTGTCGTATTTTCCACACAGCACAAGCATGCTCCGATACCACAAGCCATTGTATTTTCCAAAGAAACTTCACATTCTATCTGATTACTTTTGGCATATTTTGCCACAGCCACCATCATTGGTTTAGGACCACAAGTGTAAATCTGCTCAAATCGTACCTTATTTAATATAGAATGTTGAGTTACGTATCCTTTTTCGCCATGGCTACCATCTTCCGTAGTAGTATACACCTCTCCATATTTGGCAAACTCTTCCAGTTGCAACAAATCTTTGTCGCTACGGGCACCTAACAAGAACGTAGGTTTGTGGCCTTTTTTAGCCAATTGTTCACCTAAATACAACATGGGAGCTGTTCCGACACCTCCACCAACTAATAAAAGCTTATCAGAAGCCTCTTGCGGCATTGTGTATGCATTTCCCAGCGGAAGCACCACATTAATTGTATCACCGGAATTAGCCTCTGCCAGACGTCTTGTTCCATCACCAACCAGCTGGATCAGAAACCAAACCTCATTTCGCTGTTTATCTACAAAATTAATAGAAATAGGACGACGCAAGAATGTAGTAGGCGAACCGTCCACTCGGATTTCTGCAAACTGCCCAGGTAACATTTCGGGCAGTAATGACTGAGACGTCAATTTTAGCAATACATAGTTTGCATTCAATCTGATATTCTCGGTCACTGTCAGATCTAAAATAAATTTCTTCATGTATGGATATAAAAGTATAAATTCGTATTCCGGGTGCAAAGATACAGGAAATTGCTCAAACCACCGATTTTACTCTTTATTTTTCAGGTCTAAACGTCTCATAGGTATTATCATCAAAAAATATTCTTATTTCCGTGATTTTCCTAGCAGGCTTTTCTATATACCTAATCTCTTGTTTTACAATCTCTTTAGGGGCATTTTCCGCGTTTCTTAATGGCATTTCCTTGCGATTTTCTGAAATAGCCGGCTCTTTGGACGAATTTATGAGATTCTCGTCGAATAAAGAAGGCAGATAATCGCTATTAGAAGAAGAAAAAGATGTCTCTTCTTGAGATGCCATCATTTCACCCTTTCCATAAAGCAACCATTCAAGATTTACATAGTCATACTTTTGATGGAGCTTCATTACAACTTCTAAACTGGGTTTATTCCGATCATTTAAAATATGAGAGAGAGTAGATTGTTGTACTCCGATTGTTTCAGCAAAAACTCTAGGAGGAACTTTTTCTCTCTCCATTATTATTCTGATTCTGTCTTTTATTTCCATACTACCTTCTTTTTAGTACAATTGTATGTATTATGCACCTGATTCACAAAAATACGTATTACATCATTGATAATACAAAGGTAAATATTTAAATTCACAAAAGCAAATCACAAATATAAAAATACCGATATCACAAAAGTATACAATGTTATACAATTCGAATATCACGTTTGTAACTCAAATAAAAACAGTAAATACAGACATATATCTTTAATTAAACAATTGTACATAAATTACAGATTTATAGACATATAATAAAGTTGGCTATAAACAAAGATACGGTTATTCACAAATATATACGCTACATAGGCGAGGCTTTTATAGTATAAATTGATAAGATAATGTATACCATACTGTTTTTCAATCAAATAAACGGGAAAATATTATTTATTAATAGTCATACAACTACATTTGTATATGTAATATTAGTATTGTAATTACATAAATATATCATTGTGAATATCTATTATTTTCCACATGTGTATTATATTCACATTAATACTTTATACATCGGTAACACATCAAATATACAAAAGTAAATATCGATAGTTGCAAAAGCAATAAAAGGAAGGAATCAATCCATACTTTACCAATGTATATTACTATTTTTATCTAATCATCCTTTACAATTTTCTCTAAAAAGCAAATCCTTGCGATATTTCTGTACGAATCTCCAGATATTTATTTTTTTTCGATTCTAGAAGGCTTATTTTTCGCATAAATAAATGATATACAATAAATTGAGTCCAATAAAGTGAATCTATATTTCTATTAAACTAGAAAAAAATCATGCTGTAACAATCCAATATAGTCTGAACTATCAAAATGACATTAATGGGCAACTTTAGAAAAAGAGAAAATCTCCATTCTCACTATAAAATAGTAGCATCAAAATCTTAAACGCTTTTTTGATAAAACTCAAGGATCAGTAAACTTTTCTCGTTAAGAAATTCAAGCTTTAGATTTAATGAAAATGTATTTTCTGAAGATAGGGCAATATAAAATTAAAAAAACAATTTGTGCGATTAACCCCAAACAGCAACTCTATAAAACGATGAAATAACTAAATTTATTTGTAAAAATAGAAAAATAGTCACAGAAAATAGTGAGGGGCTTTTTGTGATAAGTATAATTTCGGGAATATAAAAAAGACATATACTCCCCATTTCTATCTATGGTAAAAGTATATGTCTGATGATATATGTAATTCTTAATTCGACTTAATGCAAAATTTTAAACACCAGCTCGCGAAGAATATCCCCATCTGTCATAGAACTGTTTTGGACTCCTTTAGATTTTGCATCAGCATATCGTATTTCTCCAACAATTTGCATCGTCTTTACTCCACTATATTTTCGCATTGCCGCCATATAATCCCGAGCCTGCCACGGAGTTCTTAATCCTAGCATGTTTGCAATTCCCTGCTCTGATTTATCCGGTGCATAATAAGCCAACATCAAGTTGGAGTAAAAGCTAAATAATAGAGACAACGTCATTTGGATCGGATTAGTTTTCGGATTTTCTTCAAAATATTTTATTATTTTGTTCGCTTTCAATATATCCTTTTCCACTAAAGCACTGCGCAATTCAAAGTTATTATAGTCTTTGCTTATGCCGATATTCTTTTCTATCTGTTCAGGAGTAACACGCTTCTGTCCGGCAGGCAAAGTGATAATCAACTTTTCAAGTTCTCCAGTCAAACGACTTAAATCCGAGCCTACAAAATCAGCAAGCATAGAAGTTGCCTTCGGCTCCATATCAACTCCTTTTCGTTTCATATATGAAGCAATAAAACCAGGAAGTTGCGCATCTTTGATTTTTTTAGACTCAAACAATACACCTGTTTTTTCCACCTCGGCAGCCAACTTCTTTCTACGATCTAAAGTTCCATGCTTATGGCATACCACTAAGATAGTAGAAAGCAAAGGCTTTTGAAGATAATATGACAACTCCTCCATATTGCGCACGGCCTGCGCTTCCTTAACTACTACTACTTGATGTTCTGACATCATGGGATAACGCTTTGCGGCATTTATAATCGTTGCTACATCCACGTCAGCACCATACACAACAGTCAGGTTGAATTCTTTTTCCGTTTCACTCAACACATTATCCGTTATGTAATCTGCAATCAAGTCGATATAATACGACTCTTCTCCCATCAAGTAATAGATAGGGCGATACTGCTTTGCTCTCAATTCTTTGAGGATGTCATCACAGGTCAATTCTTGTTTTGCCATATATATTTTTTCAGAAAGACCGGATTACCAGTCGAATTTCAAGTGTTTAACAGTTTTCTTTTCATCAATAATCATACGCAGAGAAGCAATGCCAATTTCAACATGCTCTTCTACGTAATTCTTGGTAACCAGATTATCGCTTTTATCCGTTTTCACTCCATCGGGAGTCATTGGCTGATCGGATACCAATAATAATGCACCGGTAGGAATATGATTGGCAAAGCCACAACTAAACAGAGTTGCAGTTTCCATATCGACTGCCATAGCCCGTGTCTTTGTCAGATATTCTTTGAACGCATCATCATGTTCCCAAATACGACGGTTAGTGGTATATACAGTACCGGTCCAATAGTCGCGGCCTTTGTCACGAATGGATGAAGAAACGGCACGCTGCAACATAAATGCGGGCAACGCAGGAACTTCGGGAGGAAAATAATCATTGGAAGTTCCCTCCCCACGGATAGCCGCAATAGGAAGAATCAAGTCACCAAGCTGGTTTTTCTTGTCGATACCACCACATTTTCCAAGGAATAAACATGCTTTGGGGCGGATAGCACCCAGCAAGTCCATGATAATAGCAGCGTTGGGACTTCCCATACCGAAGTTAATCATTGTGATACCTTCGGCAGAAGCAGAAATCATATTTGCGTCCCTTCCTAAAATAGGAACATTAAACTGATTTGCGAAAATCTCGACGTACTTGTTGAAGTTAGTCAACAGAATATACTCTCCAAAATCCTCCAGGTTACGTTTTGTGTAACGCGGCAGCCAATTAGCTACGATTTCTTCTTTTGTTTTCATAATTATCTATTAAATTTGTGCTCCCAATAATGGGAGCCATTATTTAACTTACAAAAATAATAAATGTTATCGTTAAACCTACCAGCATTCGACACTAAAATAAATGTACGAAACGGAAAAAATGTAATTTTCGACGTTATTCGTAAACGATATGTCGCCCTTACCCCTGAAGAATGGGTACGGCAACACTTTGTTCACTTTCTTATTGCACACAAAGGATATCCGACTACCCTTCTTGCCAATGAAGTAATGGTGAAGTTGAACGGTACTACCAAACGATGCGATACAGTACTTTACCGGAGGGATTTATCAGCCCGGATGATTGTAGAATATAAAGCACCACACATTGAAATAACGCAAGCTGTTTTCGATCAGATCACCCGATATAATATGGTACTGAAAGTAGATTACCTGATTGTCAGCAACGGAATGCAACATTATTGCTGCCGTATGGATTATGAACATCAGAGTTATACGTTCCTACAGGATATTCCTGATTACCATTCTTTATAAAATAATCCGTTGTATTCATCCTCAAAAACAGCCATACCGACAAGAATAAAATAGTATCACTATCCCAACTACCCGTACAATAGGCACTTACTAATACCAAAAAGCCCTGCATTGCTGCAGGGCTTACTTTATATCTCCAAATAGTAACTTTACTACTACTTGACTGTTTACTTAACTACTTTTCTTATTCGGCAGTTTTTCTTCTAATAGCTCTTTTAGTAGTAGCTGCCGGAGCTTCTTCCACCTTGTGTTCGATTTGTACACCAGCTAATTCCGGGTCAATCATAATACGTCCGCAATATTCGCAAACGATTACTTTCTTACGAGAACGGATATCCAGCTGTCTCTGGGGCGGAATCTTATTAAAGCAACCACCACATGCGTCACGTTGCACATACACAATGCCCAATCCGTTACGAGAGTTCTTACGGATACGTTTGAAAGACTGCAACAGACGTGGTTCAATCTTAGTTTCCAAGTCTTTAGCTTTGTCTCTCAATTTCTCTTCTTCCTGTTTGGTTTCAGAGATAATTTCATCCAGTTCACTCTTTTTCTGCTCCAGATCTTTCACTCTTTCGTTAAGAATCTGATCGTTCTTTGTCACTTCAGCTTCTTTTCCTTCTTTATCAGCAGAGTATTCTTTGATTCTCTTTTCACAAAGTTCGATTTCCAATGTTTGGAATTCAATTTCTTTCGTCAAGAAGTCATATTCACGGTTGTTGCGAACATTATCTTGTTGTGACTTATATTTTTCTACTGAAGCCCTTGCTGCTTCAATTTCTACTCTCTTGCCGGCAATAGCAGATTTCAGTTCATCCACTTCAGCTTTGATCTTGTCGATACGGGTACTCAAACCAGCAATTTCATCTTCAAGGTCTTGCACTTCCAACGGAAGTTCACCTCTCAATGTCTTGATTTCATCAATCTTAGACAACATTGTTTGCAGTTGGAACAGTGTTTTCAGTTTCTGTTCTACCGTCAACTCATTCGGATCTTTTTTTGCTTCTCTAGCCATTTTACTTATAAATATTTTATGGGATTCGTATTTATTTTACTCAATTGGAGTGCAAAATTAGGAAATAAATCCCGGATTATGGAATAAAAAATTTCTTTTGTATATTGTTCGCTTTCGTAATGACCTATCTCTGCCATCAGAATATCTTCTTCATGACCGAAATAATCATGATATTTAATCTCGCCAGTAATAAAAACATCCGCTCCCGACCGGATTGCCTGTGGAAGCAAAAATGCACCTGCACCGCCACACAATGCTACTTTCTGTATCTCTCTTCCCATCAGCTTGTTGTGACGCAGCCCCCCTACTTCGAATGTCTTCTTGATACGCTTCAAAAATTCAATTTCTGTTTCCGATTCATCCAATTCACCGACAATTCCCGACCCCGCCTGCGACCAGTCGTTCAATAACGGATAAATGTCGAATGCCGGTTCCTCATAAGGATGAGCAGCCAATAATGCCTTGATGGTTTCCGCCTTCTTAAAGGCAGGAAGAATCGTTTCAATCCTCACCTCCTCTTCGTGGTGCAGCTCTCCGATTGTTCCACAAAAAGGATGCGTTCCCTCTTTTGCACGGAAAGTTCCCTCTCCTCTCAGATTGTAACTGCATGAATCATAGTTGCCTATATTTCCGCATCCGGCGGCAAACAATGCTTGGCGTACCACATCAGCTTGTGCGTAAGGGACAAAAGTCACCAACTTAACCAAGTTGCTCTCTTTCGGCTCAAGCACTTTCAAATTTTTCAATCCGATTTTTTCGGCTATTTTATAATTGACTCCACCTTGTGCATTATCCAGATTAGTATGCGCTGAATAGATTACAATATCATTCTTTATTGCTTTCAATATACAGCGTTCCACATAATCCTTGCCTGTAATGGATTTATATCCTTTAAAAATTAGCGGATGATGAGATATAATGAGATTGTAACCCAACGCGATTGCTTCATCCAGCACTGCTTCAGTAACGTCAAGACACAACAAAGCCCCTGTTGCTTCCGCTTCTGTCAATCCGATTTGCAGGCCGGCATTATCAAATCCGTCTTGCAATGGCAGAGGCGCGAATCGTTCAAGGGCGCTTACTATTTCCTTAATTTTCATTATTGGTAGAAAATTTGGTTGCAAAGATAAGAAAATAAAAGGGAACAACTGCTCATTGCCCCGCTTTTTTTAGTAATTTTGTTGCATATACTATAATAATTGAATACGATGAAAACAATTCTATCCTATTTTCTATTAGTTATTTTGACTGTTTCCTGTCAATTGAAGCCAAATGGGAACTCTGAAAAGTCTGTTACCAAAGATATGAGTAATGGTGATACAGAAGAATGTATTGCAGATACAGTAAAAGCTACCGCTATCTTCTGGATAGATAAGGCAGAGACAAAACACTGCAAAGAATGGGGTTTCCGTACAATTAAAGCTAAAGTTTTCATTTATGAAAACGGAAAGGTTGCCTTAAAAGCTTTCGTCAAAAAGCAATCACCAGACGCAGAGAAGTATATACGCCACCATCTCTCTAAATTTCAAGTCTCAGAAAAAATGTTTAAAAACGGATATGTGCAACCGGGAGAACAGTTTGTTCAACTTCGTTGCTTATATGAAAAACTCAAAGGGAAATAAGGAGCTGATTTGTTTCATATAGGAGAACTATTTGTTTCAAGGAATGAAACTAAATGTTTCATGCTTTGAAACTGTAGTTCCATCTGCGTGAAACATTAGTTTCATACCGTTGAAACTTTAGTTTCCATTGCTTGAAACTAAAATTTTAAATAACGTCAGTTCTATATAAGCTTATACTATTCCGATGGAGGTGTGTCGTAATGCACGATACACCTTCTTTTTTATTCATTACTATACAACTCGGTTCATTTTCTTTAAGCTGCGATATTTTGAGGATTTCTTTGATTTATGTGTTCGCAACATCTAAATATAGCTACTGTAAACTCATAAAACCGTCTAATCAGCCAATCCATACCTTCTTTAGCCATTTTTGCACACATCTTTTTTATATTGAAGGCAACGGCAAAGAAGGCAAAGTCCATGAAGACCTTATCCTTTCCAAAATGGCGGAAACGTTTGTAATTCATATTGTTTTTCATTTGTCCGAACACGGCTTCCGGTTCTATGCATCTCTGTCCTCTGTGTTTCAGTCCTTCCTTGGAACATAGCAACTCTTTAGCTTTCTGCCTGTATTTTCTGAGCCTGTGATTCAGTTCTATCGTCCTGTTTCCTTTTGCTTTAAAACATCGGCATCTTAGCGGACAGCCTTCACATCTGACGGCTCTGTATCTGGCATTCTCGCTGACATATCCGGATGCGGTTTTCACATGTCCGGTCCCTATTCTTTGCATCTTCTGTCCCATGGGGCAAATGCAAAAGTCATGTTCTTCATTGTAGTAGAAGTTTTCCGCCTTGAACGGGTCCGGTTTGAACCTCGACCGCTGTTCCATGTGGAAGTAGTTGTACTTGACGTAGGCTTCCATACCGTTTTCTGACATGAAGCGGTAATTCTCCTCAGAACCGTAGCCGGAATCGGCCACCACCGTATGGGCCAACCTGTCATATCTGCCTGAGAAGGATTGCAGGAAAGGTATCATGGTCAGTGTATCCGTAGGGTTCGGGAAGAGTGCAAAATCGGTAATGAACTGGTTCTCGGTGCCGATCTGGAGGTTGTAACCGGGCTTTGTCTGGCCGTTACGCATGGCATCCTCCTTCATTCTCATGAAAGTAGCGTCCTTGTCCGTTTTGGAATAGGAGTTCCTGTCCTGCAGCGTGTCCAGATGGTTGTCGTATTCCTGCAGCGTGTCCCTGTGCTCCTCCAGTTCCTTCAGCTGTTTGCGTTTCTTTTTCAACGCAGTCTTTTCCTCTTTCGTGGAGGGTTCAGGAACCTGTTCAAGGGCTTGACGCAATTCTCCCGCCATTTCAGTCAGCATGGCCGGAGTGAATTCTATTTCCTCATTGCTTTCCGATGAGTTCTCCTGGGCGATGACATCGTCTGTCTGTTCCAACAGGACATGTATCTTCTTCATCAGGCGTTCACGGTTCCGCTCAACCGTTTTTCGCCAGACGAAAGTATACTTGTTGGCTTTGGACTCAATCTTGGTCCCGTCAATATATTCCACATTCAGGCTGATGAAGCCTTTGGAAGAGAGAAGGAGTACGGTTTGGGTAAATACTTCGTTGATTTCCTTCTTCACCCGGTTGCGGAAACGGTTGATGGTAATGAAATCCGGTTTCTCATATCCGGCAAGCCAGATATAATGGATGTCACGGTGAAGGAGCTTTTCAATTTTCCGGCAGGAATAGACGTTGTTCATATAGGCATATAGAATGACCTTGAGCATCATCCTGGGATGGTAAGGGCTGCGGCCGCATTCCTTATACAACTTCCTGAAACTTTCAAGATTCAGGCTATCAACCAGAGCGTTAACCATGCGCACCGGATCATTCTCTGCAATATCCTCGTCAATTCTTTGAGGAAAAAGAACTGTTTGGTTGGGATTGTAAGGACGAAAATGTATCTTTGTCATAGTATAAATTGTATGCTTAAAGATACAAATTCTTTAGGTAATAACAAAGCCCCAGCTTGTGAAAGTAGGGGCTTTGTGCATAAAAAAAGAAGGTGCGCATTTTGACACACCTTCAACCATGCGGACAAAATTATATCGAACTTACGTTAAATAAAGGAAACAACTTGGAACTTGCTTCTTGTGACAGCAACATTTGCCATCACACTACCGTCACACCGTGCTGTCACACTCTAACCTCGCGCTAATCAGCCCTTTAAGCACCAAAATGTGACAGATGACAGCAAGTTTTATTTCTTATACATATAGAGAGAGGTTTTATTCTTAAGGGCATAACGTTCATCAACTACTCTATCCGTAGGGAAAAAAGTAAAAATCAATCGCCACTCTCCTTCCCGGTAGATGAATTTACGACCGTTCGCACCTCGAAGAATTGCCTTATGCTTTTCCTGCAAAAAGGTTTCAATACCTTGGGGCATCCCACTACCCATTGCTGCAAATTCCACTGTAACAAAGAAATGCGGTATGGATATTTCGGCGACTTTCTGAAATATATGGTCGGTTATTGTCATTTCTTAGTTTCTTTCGATACTTCCAGAAGCTTCCCATATGCATCAAATGACTTTCGCGAAGCCAATGAAATGGTTATCATCAACGACAGCATAGATGCAGCGAATGTGATTACCATTATCATCATCTGATATTTAATGGCAACGTTCGGAGTACTTCCGCCTAGAATCTGTCCAATCATTGTCCCCGGGAAAGCTACCAATCCCATTACCGCAATATTCGCAATCAACGGGCTGAATGATTTAATAATCGCCTGCCGGATAAACGGAGCCTGCGCTTCCTGTCTGGTAGCCCCGTTGCCCAATAAATATCTATATAATTGTTGTTCACGTTTCAATCCGCTATAATAAGTATTCAAGGCGATAACATTGCTCGAAAGCATATTCCCCATCAAAATACCGAATATCGGAATAAAGTATTGAGCACTGAAAATATTATCCAATTGAAGAACGATACCTATGAAATACAACCCTACCAACACGACACTGCACAGAAACCCAACTGAAACCGGAATCAGCAAAATACTGCGTTTCAACTGGGTACGTACCAATGCGGTTTGTCCGGCTACGAATATCATAATAATCACCCAAAGGAAATTAATCCAGGGATTATTCCATAAAAAAAGATATTTCAAGTACATGCCGATGAAGAACAGTTGGATAATCATCCGTATTGTACCGATCACGGCAGGTTTCAGTAATCCTGTCTTGAATTTCCATAAATAAAAGAACGGAATGGCAAGCAGAAGCAAGCCTATGGCTAAGTTATAATATGATATGTCAATCGTTCCCACGGTATATATTCTTACTGTTTTATTCGATTTGGATTATAGTTCTATTACATAATGACACCCCGATGCAAAGTCCTTGTCGTGAGACACAGCAAGTACAGCCGCTCCTTTTTCCGCCTGTCGCCGGAAAAAAGAAAGCACTTTATCGGTTGTTCCGGAATCCAAGGCAGAAGTCGGTTCATCTATGATAATGAGAGGTTTATCAAGCATCGCAGCCACTGCAAGCATAATACGTTGCCGTTGTCCGCCCGAAACTTCATTCACTCTCTTTGTATATAATTCGTGATCCAATCCTAATTCGTCAAAGCAAGCGAAAAGCCTTTCTTCCGAAAAAGGAACCGAGCGGTTCACTTTCAACTCGAACGGCAGGGCGACCATTTCTTTCACCCATTCAAATGGTAACGCTAACTCTTGCGGAATCCATGCAATCTGACGCCGGACACTATCAATAGTGGATCTATCAAGAAATATTTCCCCCACTCGAATAGTCCCTTCTTTCAATGGGACGAATCCCATCACTGCATTCAGCAACGATGTTTTTCCGCAACCAGATTGTCCTACGATACAGGTTGTTTCTCCCCGTTCCAGTTTCAGGTTAAAACCGGAGAAAAGCACTTCTGTCCCAAAGGTTATGCAGGCGTTATTGATATGTAACATTTATTTGTTCTCTTGAAATTCTCGCCAAAAGTACACAAAAAACAAGATTTTTCGGATATTGATGGGAAACAAAAGCGGGAGGTTTTGTATAAATTCGACAGAACGACATGTTTTGTCGTCATGGCTCATTATCTTTGCCGGTAGAAATCCAAAAGAAAGCAGACTATGGGAAAGAAATTGGAAGGCATACAACGAATGCTGGTTATTATCAACAAATTGAAAGAAAGGCAACGTTATGTTCCGCGTGAAGAGCTGGAGGAATATGTGCGGCTTCGCATGGAAGAGCGTGACGCGACGCCTGTTGATATTCGGACCATACAACGTGATTTTAAAAATATAGAAGATTTGTTCGGCATTTGCATCCGCTTTGACAAAAAATGGAGCGGCTATTATATCAATGAAGAGGACAGTCTGATTAACGAGCAATACGAACGCCTGTTGCTGAACTTCGATTTACTGAATGCTTTGGATAAGACATCCAATCTGCATACTTATGTCCTTGCCGAACATCACCGTCCGTCTGACACCGAATGCCTTCCGGCATTGATAAAGGCCATCAAATTCTCTCATCCGGTAGCATTCGATTATATATATGTACGCGAAGAAGGCAGAATGCGCAAAAAGAAAGTTCTTCCCCATTATCTGAAAGAAGACCAGCAACGCTGGTATCTCCTCGCCTACGATAATAACATGCTGAAAACATTCAACGTAGACTGTATCCGTAACCTCCGGATTTATTATGAAGAAACCTTCAAGAGAGATATGGATATTGATGCAAACGACTTATTTAAGGACAGTTATGGTATCTGGAACCAGCCGGATATTCCCATAGAAGATATTGAATTGAGTTACAGTGCACTAGATGGCAGATTCTTAAAATCTGTTCCTCTACACCATTCGCAGAAAATCATTGCAGACAACGAAACAGAATTCCGGATTACATTGCGCCTCCGTATTACCAATGATTTTGTCATGGCATTACTCGCACGTAGTAGCTCGCTTACGGTAATCAAGCCGCTACATCTTCGGGAACGTATCCGAAAAGTATATGAGGAAGCATTGCAGAGGAATACATAAAAATAGAACTTCAATTTCCTAAATATGAAAATAAAAAAGATATTCAGAACCGTAGGTATCTCGGCCCTTGTTGTTGTCTTTAGCTATTTTGTTTATCAAGACCAGCTGGCACAGAAAGAGTTAATGAGAAGTCTTGACAGGAATGCTTCATCCATTCATCCTGATTCCGACAATTGTTCATACACCTCTTCTTCACCGAGCAACGAAGACGAACTTCTTCTGAAAACAGAAAAGAAGGAAAATGGCTCCAACACTTATTACCCGGAAGATAATTTCAACGAACGTTTGGATGATTTTCTTGCCGATCCGGAAGATGAGATGACTTTTCCATCGGAAGTTTTCGATACACAAATAGATGAATGCGATGATGAACTGATAGAAAATGAGATTGATTATTAGCGAATAATTTATACGCTAAAAACAAAAAACAATGCCCTTGAAGTGTTATATTGCAAAAGATTGTCTATATTTGCAACGTTGTCACAAGTAGTTGTGCAACTTTACATATAATTAATAGATGAAAGTGTTTTGCTTTTATCCTTATTCGGGAAATCTGGTAAATTTCAAAAGGAACAGGGATAACAATAACACTCGTCACTTGTATTCCATTATGTGCTGTCATGTGCATATCTATACAAGTGTGGGGTATTGTTTATTTGTTCCTTAGGTTTACCAGAGCCTCCCGATAGATAAGCAGACGACTCCACACTTTCTTTTTTATAATTCGGTTATAATGGTGGAGTCTTATAACCAACTTTTTAAATCATAATATTTATGCAAAACGAATTACGCGCCAAAGGTTTCAGTGGTTTCATTACTTTTCAAGAATTGATAAAAGACAGTACCTTGATTCCTTCTCAAAAAGGAGTTTACATTGTACTGAGAGATAACATGGAAAAGCCTCATTTTGTGCCGAAAGGGACTGGAGGTTTCTTTAAGCAAAAAGACCCTAATATTGCGATTGCGGAATTAGAGAAGAAATGGGTAGATAATTCTTCCATCCTGTATATTGGAAAAGCAGGAGGAGAAAATAATCGTGCAACATTAAAATCTCGTATTGAACAATATATCAAATTTGGTCAGGGAAAACCTATTGGACACAAAGGAGGACGCTATATTTGGCAATTAGCAGATGCTTATTCCTTAATTGTTTGTTGGAAAACACTGTCCGAGGAAGAACCAAGGGAAGTGGAAAAACAAATGATTCAGGAATTCAAAGAAGAACACGAAGGGAAACGTCCATTTGCTAACTTGAAAGATTAAGAAATGGCTATAATTGACATTGTTAAATACGAACAACAAGAAGGGGTAATAGTGCACAAATTTCCTTCATGCGATTTACGTTGGGGAACACAATTAGTAGTCTATCCTGGACAAATTGCTTTCTTTGTAAAAGGAGGCAAAGTTTGTGATAAATTCACTGACGGTACATATACATTGAAAACCAAGAATATTCCTTTACTAAACAAGATAATTAATATCCCATTTGGCAATGATTCTCCTTTTCAAGCAGATGTTTGGTTTGTTAACACACTACAACGTCTTAGTTTGAAATGGGGCACTGAAACACCGATTCAACTTGAAGATCCCAAATATGAAATCATTGTTCCCGTAAGAGCCTACGGACAATATGGCTTTTGTATCAGTAATGCAGAGCTGTTTTTGTCTAGTTTTGTTGGTAATATGCCTCATTTTGATGAACAACAGTTGCAATCTTATTTCAGAGGATTGTTATTAATGAAACTAACAGATATTATTGCTAAAAAAATTATCTCCGACAAAATTCCGGTTCTAGAAATCTTAACACATTTACAAGAAATTTCCACTTATTGCGAAAATGAACTTAAACCTTATTTCGCAGACTATGGAGTTGAAATCATATTATTCAATATTATTTCAATCAATATTCCAGAAAACGATGTAAGTTTAGCTGAAATAAAAAAAGCCAAAAATCTTTCTGCAAGATTAAAGATTACAGGTAAAGAAAATTATTCATTGGAACGTTCTTTTGATGTAATGGATAAAGTTGCCGAAAATGAGAGTGGAACTGGGGCAGCATTTATAAATGCCGGTTTAGGGCTTGGTACCTCTTTGAATATAGGAAAACATATAAGTGAACAATTACTGTCAAACAGCGAAATTACTCCTCCACCAATTCCGTCCGCCATATCCTATTATCTTGTTGTAAATGGAAAGCAAGAAGGACCATATACAGAACAAGAAATTCGTAATGCATTGACTAAGGACTCCTATGTACTTAAGTTGTTAGCATGGAAAAGGGGAATGCCAGATTGGCAACCACTTAGTACATTCCAAGAGTTTGTTGATACTGATACAAAGAATTGTCCTCCCCCATTCCACAATAATAAAAATAATATATTATGAGTTTAGTAGATATAAAATGTCCCAATTGTGGTGCATCAATTCAATTAGATAACAGTAGAGAAAGTGGTTTCTGCTCTTACTGTGGATCAAAAGTACAGATTCAAGAAGCTATCAACAAAATTAAGATTGATAGGTCTGGGGATATAGAGAAATATTTATCTATAGGGTTCGCAGCTACAGAGATGGGCAATGGACAAGAAGCGTATGACTATGCCAATAAAGTATTGGAAATAGACTCTCAAAATGCAGAGGCTTGGGAATTAAAAATGTCGGGTATAGGATGTATGCCTGGTTATAATTGTCATCAAATGGTTGCAGCCGGTAATAAGGCTTTAGAACTCACAACCTCATCAGAAATAAGAAATAGAGTATATATAGCTCTTCTATCAATATGTCCATTTTATCTTCAAAATACGTATAACGAATTATTACAGGATTTACAAATACAAAAGGACTTATACGAATCTTATAGAAAGTTATATCCATCAACCGCTGCAGAACGAATGTTAAAAGAGGATTTTATTTTGATGTCTACATATGAAAATATGACTCAGATACCAACCTTACGTTTCACCGTTCCTGATGAAGAAATAGAGAAAAACGAAGAATTTGCAGAAATAACGGTAGAAATAGCCAAAGGATGGATTGCATGTGGATTGGCGTTAAATGAAAGATACAAGATTTATAATATGTATCTTTCAGATGAAGGATTGGAATATTGGAAAGATATTTTAGAAAAGATTAAACGGGGATTACCTGATAAGTATTTGACACAAGAGATTAGTTCTGATAATCTTAATTTAAACCAATTACCACCTAAATCAAATACTCCAAGAAGACGAGTAAATAATCCACCTCCTAAAAACGAAGGTTGTTACATTGCAACCGCTGTTTATGGTTCCTATGAAGCACCAGAGGTAATAATTCTTCGTCAGTTTAGAGACAACACTCTGAAAAAAACTTATTTAGGGAGATGGTTCATTAAAACGTATTATTACTTAAGCCCTCCTGTTGCAGAGAAATTGAAAAATGCAAAGTTCATCAACAAATTCATTCGTTCATTATTAAATAAATTGGTAAAACATTTAAGAAAAAAACACTAAATGATGAATTAATAAGTATAAATGGTATAAATTCTAACAAAATGAAAGATTCTACAAATTTTATTCTGCGTATTGAAAACACAGAAAGCAATACAAATAGAAGTTTAAAGATTGTAAGTAACAGTGATTTGGAATCACTTGAACAGCATGAGATGATAGAAAAGATTATTGATTCAGTATCAATAAAAGTTCTTTCAAAATCAATAGATCTTATTGATATGCCAAGTACAAAACTATATCTATATCAGCCTGTTGAGATAGATAAAGAATTATTTTTAAAACTTTTAGAAGACAGAGATCTTATTGAAGCTAAAAGTAGTATTATATCTTGTTTGGATGAGCTATCCAATGATAAGAAAAAAAGGATATTAGATGAACTCATATCACAATACACTAATATCTAATTCTGACAATGGAAAAACTAAATTCAACGAAAATGATGAAGAAACACTGTCATAATGGATGAGAGAAAATCTATTAATAGAACATAACTCCTATTTCTCTCGCCATTTAGTTCAGGTTTACCAATTTTCATTTATCTTTGCCTCACTAATTAATTCAAGAAAAGTTATGATACTGAACGAAAGAGATGCCCGTCACGAGCATGTACTACAAGTAGCCCGCCAAATGATGACGGCTGCGCGTACTGCTCCCAAAGGAAAAGGAATCGATATTATTGAAGTGGCACTAATCACGGATGAAGAGATTAAACAACTATCGGACACTATGATAGCTATGGTAGAAGAACACGGAATGAAATTTTTCCTTCGTGATGCTGACAACATTTTAAATGCCGAATGTGTTATATTAATAGGAACGTGCGAGCAGGCACAAGGCTTGAACTGCGGTCATTGCGGCTTCGCCACCTGCGCCGGACGTACCGAAGGAGTTCCTTGCGCATTGAACAGCATAGATGTAGGCATCGCCATAGGCTCCGCCTGTGCTACGGCAGCCGATTTGCGTGTAGATACACGTGTGATGTTCTCCGCCGGACTGGCAGCACAACGCCTGAACTGGCTGAAAGACTGTAAGACGGTAATGGCAATTCCGGTAAGCGCATCCTCCAAGAATCCGTTCTTTGACCGGAAGCCAAAGCAAGAAACAAATTCATAATAATACGTAATGATTGCGCAACAGGCACACTAATGACTGACGCAGACAATAAACTGATTTTATAAATAACTAAATAGATAATAGTCTTAATGGGAATCATGGTTGGACTTCCCAGCCCAAGCGGCTCGGAAAAAGATTTGCAGTTGAATTTCGGCAAAAATATGACCGTGCAGGTAGAAATGAGAGCACCTCATCTGCCCGCCGAATGGCATATGCAGAGTGGTATACAGTTGACATGGCCACACGCCGGTACAGACTGGGCATACATGCTGGCAGAAGTGCAAGAGTGTTTTATAAACATAGCCAGGGAAATAGCGAAACGAGAGTTGCTATTGATTGTCACCCCCGAACCGGAAGAAGTGAAAAAACAGATAGCCGCTACCGTCAACATGAACAACGTCCGCTTTCTGGAATGTGCCACCAATGATACATGGGCACGCGACCACGGAGCCATCACCATGATAGACACCGGCACCCCTTCCCTGCTCGACTTTACATTTAACGGTTGGGGACTGAAATTTGCTTCCGAACTGGATAATCAAATCACCAAACAAGCGGTAGAAGCCGGGGCTTTGAGAGGCCAGTATATCGACCGCCTCGACTTCGTTCTCGAAGGAGGTTCTATCGAAAGCGACGGAATGGGCACATTGCTCACTACCTCCGAGTGTCTGCTTTCTCCCCAACGGAACGGAAAGCTGAACCAAGCAGAGATAGAAGAATACCTGAAATCCACCTTCCATCTGCAAAAGGTTCTTTGGTTAGACCACGGCTATCTTGCCGGCGATGACACTGACAGCCACATCGACACTTTGGCACGTTTCTGTTCTACTGACACCATTGCTTACGTGAAATGCGATGACAAAGAAGACGAACACTACGAAGCATTGCTCGCAATGGAGGAACAACTGAAGACATTCCGCACCCTAGCAGGAGAACCCTATCGCCTGTTAGCCTTACCGATGGCAGACAAGATAGAAGAAGACGGCGAACGCCTGCCCGCAACTTACGCGAACTTCTTGATTATGAACGAAGTTATTCTATACCCGACATACCATCAGCCGGTGAATGACCAGAAAGCAAGTGAAGTGTTACAACAAGCATTTCCAGACCATCAAGTAATCGGAATAGACTGTCGTGCCCTGATTAAGCAACACGGTTCCCTGCATTGTGTCACCATGCAATACCCATTAGAAGTTATAAAATAACAAATGAATCAACCAAGTAACTATTCATTATGAAAAAGATAAAAGTCGGAATCATCCAACAATCCAATACCGCAGATATTCGGGTCAACCTGATGAACCTCGCAAAGAGTATCGAGGCTTGCGCTGCTCACGGTGCGCAACTGATTGTGCTTCAAGAGTTACACAACTCACTTTATTTCTGCCAAACAGAAAACACCAACCTGTTTGATTTGGCCGAACCCATCCCCGGCCCTTCCACCGGATTCTATTCAGAACTGGCGGCAGCCAATAAAGTAGTTCTTGTGACCTCTCTTTTTGAGAAACGTGCACCGGGACTTTATCATAACACTGCCGTTGTTTTCGACCGTGATGGAAGCATTGCGGGAAAGTACCGGAAAATGCATATTCCCGATGACCCGGCTTACTACGAGAAATTCTACTTCACTCCCGGAGACATCGGTTTTGAACCCATTCAAACCTCATTAGGAAAGTTGGGCGTATTGGTATGCTGGGATCAATGGTACCCGGAAGCTGCCCGCCTGATGGCACTGAAAGGTGCGGAACTTTTAATTTATCCTACCGCCATCGGCTGGGAAAGCAGTGACACGGACGACGAAAAAGCCCGCCAACTCAACGCTTGGATTATTTCGCAGCGTGCCCATGCCGTTGCCAATGGTCTTCCTGTTATCTCTGTCAACCGTGTAGGACACGAGCCCGATCCTTCTGGACAGACAAACGGCATTCTATTTTGGGGAAACAGTTTCGTTGCAGGACCGCAAGGAGAATTTCTGGCACAAGCCGGAAACAATCATCCGGAAAACATGGTAGTAGAAATAGATATGGAACGCTCAGAAAACGTCCGCCGTTGGTGGCCCTTCCTCCGCGATCGCCGGATTGACGAATACGAAGGACTTACCAAACGCTTCCTCGACTAAAGTTCAATGCAGAAGTTCCCCAATAAAGTTTACTCCCAAGACATAAGAGAGGAAATTTATAAATATCACAACCCCCAAAAAGGAAGCTGTCTAACGAATTCTAAATATTGAAAATCACCCACGCTACAGAGAGTTATAGCGTGGGTGAAATTATTAATGAGAGACTTGTCAGACAGCCCTTTCTATATTTATTATGTGAAAGATGTCCCCTACTACAGTAAGAAAATAAGAATGGCACAGAGCCAAAATCTAAATTTAAAACTCTGTGCCATTCCTATACACTATATATAATAACTATTTCATTGAAAAGTTATTTTCTTGTTAGCTAGAAAATTAGCCCCTCCATAAATAAACAACCCCAAAAATTGAGCCAGATATTCATTTACATCCAATCCTTCCACTAATAAAATAAGGAATAAGAATTGTGCTGTATACGCCAACCCGAAAGCAGAACAAAAGAATAGTATCTGTTTCCAGATACTATTCTTTTTATTTTCTACGGGGAATATCCAATATTTACACCAGATAAAATTATGGATTTGAGCTATCAGATACGCTGTTATATTAGCCACCATATAGTCGCCGTTAAATGACATTTGTTTCATCATTAACCACACAACCAACGCCATAATCAAAGCGTTCATTGTACCAATGACTATAAAACGGAATATGCGTACAGATTCTTTCACTCGCCCTCTTTCAAATCTACGATCAAGTTCAGTTCATCAAGCTGGCTCTGGTCGATTACAGAGGGTGCGTCCAACATCACATCACGTCCGGAATTATTTTTCGGGAACGCAATACAGTCGCGTATAGAATCCAATCCTGCAAACAAAGACACCCAACGGTCGAGTCCGTATGCCAAACCACCATGAGGAGGCGCACCATACTTAAAGGCATTCATCAGGAAGCCAAACTGTGCCTCTGCCTTCTCCGGAGTGAATCCAAGAATCTCGAACATCTTTGCCTGCAATTTCGCATCGTGGATACGGATAGATCCGCCGCCAACTTCCACACCGTTGATCACCATATCGTATGCATCTGCACGTACAGCAGCCGGATCAGTGTCCAACATCGGAATGTCTTCCTCTTTCGGATGAGTAAACGGATGATGCATAGCCATCAGACGACCTTCCTCTTCGCTCCATTCGAACATCGGGAAGTCAATCACCCAAAGGCAAACAAACTTATTCTTATCACGCAATCCCAGTTGAGCACCCATTTCCAGACGAAGCTCGCAAAGTTGTTTACGTGTTTTCATTACATCGTCGCCAGACAGAATCAGAATCAAATCACCCGGTTTAGCTCCGAATGCTTCTTTCATTTGCTGGAGCACCTCTTGCGTATAGAATTTATCTACACTCGATTTCACCGTTCCATCGGCTTCCACACGGGCATAAACCATTCCTTTCGCACCAATCTGTGGTTTCTTTACGAACTCAGTCAATGCATCCAGCTGCTTGCGGGTATAAGTCGCAGCACCTTCGGCACAGATACCACCCACATAAGCCGCATTATCGAATACTGAGAATCCGTGACCTTTCATGATATCCATCAGTTCCACGAATTTCATGCCGAAACGCAAATCCGGTTTATCGCTACCATAATATTTCATGGCGTCCGCCCAAGGCATACGTTGGAATGGTTCATTCAGTTCTACACCACGAAGAGTCTTAAACAAATGTTTAGCCATTCCTTCGAAAGTAGTGATAATATCTTCCTGCTCAACGAAACTCATTTCGCAGTCGATCTGTGTAAATTCCGGCTGACGGTCGGCACGCAAATCTTCGTCGCGGAAACATTTCGCAATCTGGAAGTAACGGTCGAAACCGGAAACCATCAACAACTGCTTCAAAGTCTGCGGAGATTGCGGAAGTGCGTAGAACTGTCCCGGATTCATACGTGAGGGCACCACGAAGTCGCGTGCACCTTCAGGAGTAGAACCGATCAAAACGGGCGTTTCCACTTCGATGAACCCCAGACTATCCAGATATTTGCGAACTTCAATGGTCATCTTATGACGCAGTTCCAAGTTGGAACGTACTGCGTTACGGCGTAAATCCAAATAACGGTATTTCATGCGGATATCATCTCCCCCATCCGTGTTATCTTCGATAGTGAACGGAGGAGTCATGGCAGTATTTAGTACGTTCAGTTCGGAAACAATGATTTCAATGTCTCCAGTAGGAATGTTTGCATTCTTGCTGAAACGTTCATTAACCGTTCCTGTCACTTGAATGACGAACTCACGTCCCAATTTATTAGCACGTTCACAGAGTTCAGCATTAATTTCTTCATTAAAAACCAATTGGGTAATTCCGTAACGGTCGCGAAGGTCAATGAATGTCATCCCTCCCATCTTACGGCTGCGCTGTACCCATCCGGACAGCGTGACTTGCTTGTTTACATCAGAGATTCTAAGTTCTCCACATGTGTGCGTTCTAAACATATATTTTTTATTTAAACGATTATCACTCGCGTTTTTATTTTGATTGAACCAAAACTGCGCAAAAGTACGCAATAATTTGTAATTCGGTGTCAGTAATCCGTTATTTTATCAGACTTTCTTTGTCAGTTTTTTCAATATTTTCTTGTTTTTATCTGTTATATTGTCGACGATGGCTTCATTCATCAATTTGATGCCATTCATATATTCCTGCGCTCTTTGGAGCACATTGGCTGCGTCCTTTTCCGGTGCTCGTGGCACTACCACGCGCAATCCTCCTTGAATCAGTTGAATGTTTATATTGGCATCCGTTTCCATGGGGTCACCATCAAAATGCACTACCCCCGGAGTAGTACGGCGGATGCACAACTGCTTACAACGGAAAGTCTTGATACGGCTATTTTGATCGATTGTTTTATTGAATAATTGAAAGGCTAATGAAGGAACGTCCAATACGGTGAACGGTTCGAGAATGGTCACATCCAGCAAACCATCTGTCAGAGTGGCTTGCGGTGCGATATAAGCATTGTTTCCGTATTGCGACGCGTTTCCGCAGGCAATCAGGAAGGCTTTATACTTGGAGACTCCGTTTTCCGTTTCCAACTCATACGTTTCCGGCTCATATTTAAGACTTTCCTGGAGAGTTTTCTCCAAATACGTCAATAGCCCCCGTTTTCCGGCAAGTGCAAACTTCAGACTGACAAACGCATCGAATCCTACTCCGCAAGTGCAGAAAAAATCTGTACCGTTGATCTTACCATAATCTATTACATCCATGCAACCTTCATTCAGCACTTCCAATGCCCTTTTCGGTTCCATCGGTATATGCAGATGCCTCGCCAATCCGTTACCCGATCCGCAGGGAATAATTCCCAACGCGGTATCAGTATGCACTAACGAACGGGCTATTTCATTGATCGTTCCGTCCCCACCAATAGCCACTACTATATCTGTTTTCTCTTCGGCAGCTTTGGCAGCTATTTCTACTGCATGACCGGCTCTTTCCGTATACACTACTTCCCAAGAGTATCTCGCCTTGTCTATTTTTCCATCCAGCAAGTTAAGAATCAATTCTTTACTTTGTGTTCCCGAAATAGGATTGACAACGAATTTTATTTTTTTCATTCTTTCGTTCATGCTATTCTTGTCGATTGTAGACGACAAAAGTAATATAAATATCTTAAATTTTAATCTATTAGAGGTTTCTAATCATACGAGAGCAACTTTTTTCTCTTAAAAAGAACAGATAAAAGTAAATTTTGTTATCTTTGCCCCCTGTTTTTAAACACTTGTTAAGATAAAAGGATGTAAGATCGTCAGCGAACGATTTGAGTATGAGTATAATAAATTATAATTCATGGGATTATTACAAGATAAGTTAGCTAAGTACGACCTGCCACAAAAGTTTATGGCACAGGGCGTTTACCCATATTTCCGTGAGATAGAAGGAAAGCAGGGTACAGAGGTAGAAATGGGCGGGCACGAAGTGTTGATGTTCGGTTCCAACGCATACACTGGCCTTACGGGAGATGAAAGAGTGATTGAAGCTGGTATCAACGCCATGCATAAATATGGTTCCGGTTGCGCAGGCTCGCGCTTCTTGAATGGTACGCTTGACCTGCACGTTCAGTTGGAGAAAGAACTGGCTGCCTTTGTTGGCAAAGATGAAGCGCTCTGCTTCTCAACCGGTTTTACAGTGAATTCCGGAGTTATTCCTGCTTTGACAGACCGCAATGATTATATCATTTGCGATGACCGCGACCACGCATCTATCGTAGATGGCCGTCGCCTCTCCTTCTCCCAACAATTAAAATATAAGCATAACGATATGGCGGATCTGGAAAAGCAACTTCAAAAGTGCAATCCGGATTCTGTAAAACTAATCATAGTGGACGGTGTGTTCTCTATGGAAGGTGACTTGGCAAACTTGCCTGAAATCGTACGCTTGAAACACAAATATAATGCTACCATCATGGTAGACGAAGCTCACGGCTTGGGTGTATTCGGTAAACAAGGACGTGGCGTCTGCGACCATTTCGGTCTGACTCACGAAGTTGATTTGATCATGGGTACTTTCAGCAAGTCACTGGCTTCTATCGGTGGATTTATCGCTGCTGATTCTTCTATCATCAACTGGCTACGTCACAACGCACGTACTTATATTTTCAGTGCATCCAACACTCCGGCTGCTACTGCATCTGCTCTCGAAGCTCTCCACATCATCCAAAATGAGCCGGAAAGACTTGAAGCATTGTGGGAAGCTACCAACTATGCATTGAAACGTTTCCGTGAAGCTGGCTTTGAAATTGGTGCAACAGAATCACCTATCATTCCTCTTTACGTACGTGACACAGAAAAAACATTTATGGTTACCAAATTAGCTTTTGACGAGGGGGTATTCATTAATCCGGTTATTCCTCCTGCATGTGCACCGCAAGACACTTTGGTACGTGTGGCATTAATGGCTACTCATACAAAAGATCAAATAGACCGTGCTGTAGAAAAGCTAGTTAAGGCATTTAAAACACTGGATCTTTTATAATCTACGAGAAATAAATCACTCATATCAAGTGAATAAAATAAAGTCTGGCACATTGATTTGTGTCAGACTTTTATTTTATCCCCCCCAGACCGTCCGAGAACTCTGATTTTCGCTGTAGGATGGCATTCTTGCAGCGGATTTGAGGTCGTAGAGACTATCTGGTGGAATTTGTTTTTCAATTGAAAGAATAAATTCTCTCATGATAATCGGTTTTAGAAGCTTAAAATGCACTTTAAAATGTGGTTATTACCTATATTCGTAAGGATGTGCACCTCGGCAAGTCTTTTATCGGAGTGCGGCAAGCAGTGCGGGTACACCTTTGAGACTTATAGCACGACGTAGGTTATAGGATAGACAGAGCAATCCCATCTCTGCACCTACTTTTGCAAAACCTTTTAGTAAAAAATAGTAGTATCCGAGCGTTCTTTTAATTGTCCCGAACGGATGTTCCGACAAACATTTGCGATTATCCATTTTCTTTTGGTCAAGATGTAGCACATAGCGTACCACCTTTTTCATAACGGTTATTCTTGTTGGTTTCAGATTCGCATTGCCGTCATTTGCTGCATCTTGTTTCCTTCGGGTATCAGCAACCTTTATTAGATCATCCTTACTAAAGTCCGCTTCCTTGAACTTGGATATGGTACACTTGCATTTGCATTTCTTGCAGGCCAACTTGTTGCAGTAACGTATATTGCCGTTTCGTTTAATGGATTTCTGTCTAAGAATCTCACCTTGCGGACAATAGACAAGGTTACGTTCGGCATCCCTAACGAAGAAGCCTTCAAGAGCTTTGGCACGCATTTGTTCGGAAGTCATGTCCAGCACTGCTGAATCGGATGTCGGCAATGTACGCTTTTTTACCTCAACAATTTCCATATCAGTTAAGATTCCGTTGTAGACATCGGGAATTACTCCGGCTTGAAGACATGCCTTCAAGTCCTCGGGGTTGGTACTAACTTTCTGTTCATCGGTTATGGTGTTTCCAATGTACTCAAACTCAACCTGCTCGGTGCAGCCACCGTCACGCCGGATGACATTGGGTACAATGCCCGATGCAAGTGCGTCGGTATGGTCTTCGGGGCATTCATAGCCCTTGTCTGCTGTAGTCTCAAGGATGTCAATCCCATAGTCTTTTTTCACATCTGTAGCTACGTTTGTTATTTGGCCATGGTCAGTAGGACTGTTAGTGACCCGGAAGCCGGCAATCATGTGGCTGTCCGCGTCAACAGCCGTCTGCATGTTATAGCCTACGCAGAAACCTTCATTCGCTTTCATCAGTCTTGCATCCGGGTCAGTAAGCGATATCTGTTTTTCATTAGACTCCTCTAATGTAGTGCGGTATGCTTCGTAACGGGCTTTGCGTTCTTTACAGACATTCAGTTTGTGCTCAAGTTCTTCTCTGGAAAGTTTGCGACCTTCTTCCCGATCGCATGAGTCAAGCTCTTCCATGTATAAAGTGATATGTTCATCCAAACGTTTGATACGGTCGTCAAGTTTGTTGAGCGTAAAATTGTTATCCTTGGCATTTACAGCCTTGAACTTGCTTCCGTCAATAGATATGTATGACTTGGAGAAGAGCTTCAACCCCATGCAGAACTTATTGAACTCCTTGAATACTTTAGTTATGCTATCCTTATTATCCTTGCGAAAATCGGAAATGGTGCGAAAATCAGGATATAATTTGCCCAGTAGCCACATCACCTCCACGTTGCATTTGCACTCACGGGCCAACTTGCGCGATGAACGCACTTGGTAAAAGTAACCATAAATATACAGTTTTAACAGGTCACGAGGGTCGTACCCGGGACTTCCCGTGGCTTTGGGAATGTTCCGTATAAACTCTAACTTGCCCATATCCAAACTATCAACGAATGCATCAAACAAACGAACCGGAGCATCCTCCTCAACATAGTCGTCTATGCAATCGGGGAAAAGTACTTTCTGTTGTCGTTCTTCACCTTTCTTATATGCCATAACTCTGTTTCTTAGCTTAGGTAAAGATAAGAAAAATGAATGAGAAGCATGAATATCTAATGTTAAACCATGCTACAAACAGGGGCTATTGCGGAGGGACAACGACAAACCTCTGTTTAAAGAGGAGTTCTCGGACAGTCTCCCCCAAAAAATAGGAAATCAAACTATAGACAGAGCCTCTGTTTTTCTTCTTTTTCCTCTATCCGAAATCCGACTACTCCTCACATACTTCAACTTATTCTAATTTTTATATTTGATGTTCCATTTCGTTTTATATGTCCTCCTGTTTGGAAAACAATCGCTTTAAATGTCGCCCGTCCGAAAAGCTCAGTTGTAATTCTTAGGGATTTGATTCAAGGCAATCACATTCCTAAAATTTAATTCATTCTATACTGTAATGAATGAGATTTTGTTTTCAATAACTGATTTGCATTAATATAACATGAACTTTTGATTTATAAGCTCCACCTGTTTCACCTTATAACTGAAACATCGATGAATAAGGAGATAGCGGGTGAAAGCGTAGAAAAAAACAGGTGAAGTCTTCCATTATCGCTTTCACCTTTTGAATTTATTTATACCGATTGCTGGACATATATAGCCACCGTGCTGAATGTATAGATGCAATACGGTGAGTATATAGATGCAATCTGTCGAATCTATAGATGTACCAATTCAAGTATTAACAGATGAGAACCAAGGTATTAACACCTGACAACTAGGCTATTAACATCTGACAGTTCATCTATTAGTACCAGACAATGGATTTGCTATAAGCATATTTTCATTAGCTATAATGATATCCGGATTAGCTATAATGATATTGGGGGTCACCCGTAAATTCTAGTGGGGTTATGCATAAATTTTAGTTAGTCTATACAAGAAAAACGGTATATCTATAACTCCTCTAAGTTGTGCTCTGAACTGTTTTATTTTTGCGTTAAACGATTCTGCTGCCGCATTTGATGCCCTATTAATATAGAAGTTTAATATTTCCTCGCTTCTGTCGTATAATGTAGCTGCTATGGTGTTAAACGAGTCAAATCCTGATTGTTCTACTTCCTGATACCACTTCGCCAAATTGGTTCTTGCTCCTGCCTTTATCGATCGTTTATTAAAAATCATCCTTAAGGAATGACTAAGGGAATATGCCCGTTTAATATCCGGATATTCTCTGAATAATATTGCAGCTCTGCGTTTCTGTGATTCAGTCCATTTTTCAGCAGATCTGAAAAGCAGATACCGGCTCCTCGCCAATAGCTCCTTACGTGTGTCACCATTCTCAAAAGTAGGAGAAACATATTTCTTCTTTAATCCTTTCGCTTCCTGTCTGGCATCTGTTTCTTCTTGTATAGCTTCCCAGCGATGTCCGATTCTGATTTCTTGTACAGCATCACAGGCTAACTTTTGAATGTGGAAGCGGTCTATCACACGGATGGCTGAAGTGAAGCATCTGCGAACGATCTTGCGCATGCTTTCTGACAAGTCAAGAGTGACTTCCTGCACCATCTGAAGCGCCTCCTCAGGGATTTGTTCTACCACAGCAATGACATCGTCGGCTTTAGTCCCCTTGACAATAGCTACGATAGCACCTTTACCGCCGTGGGCCTCTCTATTGATGATTATAGTATATAACTCCCCATTGGAGAGGGAAGTCTCATCAATACTCAAGTACGGACCCAGGTTCTCAGGAAACAGCAACCAGTTTTCAGCATGGGACAATTGGTCCCACATGCGGTAGTCACTTAAATACTCTTTATATTGCCGCTCAAACTGATCACCGTCAATATGATAATAACGTTCAAGAGAGCGGGCCGTAATCGGGTATTTCTCCAAGCAGTCCTTTTAAAAAAGACGCGAATTCTTTTGAATGTCGCGTTCCTTGGGCAGTAAGCTCAAAAGTGTTACAGATGATAGAACCGGTTTCTTTGTTGAGCCATTTACGCCGCCGTACACATAAGGTTACCTTACGGTCACGGATAGGAAAATCACGGATATACACCGCAGGAAGAAAACCTTTGGACTCTAAAGAGTGAACCGTAGGAGACAAGGGAGGAAGATTCTGCTCATCCAAATGAATGGTTAACATTTCAGCATCATTCTCTATTTCAACAATGTCAAAACAATCCAATAGCTCAACCGGAAGAATTAAGCGAGCAAGAACTAAAAGAGTATCGTAACTAGTCATAAAAGTTTTTTAGGGCAAAGATACTAATTGTTGAGAAGCCCACATGATTTTATCGGTGAGCCTTTATTTGCCCCAAAATAGGGGATAATTGGGTCTATTTTGCACAAACAAAAAAGCCGATACAAACTGCATCAGCTCAACACTATTCAATTTTTATTGACTTAATTTTCTCGTCGGGGTAGCGGGATTCGAACCCACGACCCCCTGCTCCCAAAGCAGGTGCGCTAACCGGACTGCGCTACACCCCGAAAAACTTTTAACAGAACCTCCTTTTTCTTTGTAGTCGGGGTAGCGGGATTCGAACCCACGACCCCCTGCTCCCAAAGCAGGTGCGCTAACCGGACTGCGCTACACCCCGCTACTTCTTGAAGGGTTGTTCTTTTCAAAAGCGGTGCAAAGATAGAGAGTATTTTTTAAATTAACAATAGCTAAACGAATGTTTTTTATCTATCATTTTTCAACATATTGAATCTCACAACTTTGCGTCTTTACTTTTTTTCTTGGCAGAGATCAAAAGCATCATCGGACACTATATTTGTGCGCAGTTGTCCTGTACATAAATCATCTATGAGTATGAACTATCTTTCGATGTTTTCTGTTTTATAAATAAGAATTTTAAAATGAAAAGCCTTATGAAAACAAGAAAACAAAAAGAAACAAGTGAAAAAGAATTACACTTGTTAGAGCAAAAAGGACATGAAAAAATGGCGAATGAAATTGTTCCCATTCAACAGGCGGAAGCATATCTCAATCCGACTCATCAAGCAGTTAAAGAAGCTGTTAAGATGCTAAATCCGGATACAAATAGTATGGGCAGCAGAGGATGATTTATCCTCTACTGCCCAAATTAATCCATCCAATTATACCCTATTGGGAGACAAACAAAAGGGATAATTCTTTGAACTATTTGCAAGTTTTAGATCAAACACCAGCGTCACTATATTACATGTTCAAATAATACTCCCGCGTCAACGCTATATACTCATTACTATACTGATGACGAGCCAATTCCGTCAACAACTCTTCTACCACACACTCCTGAGCGGTAAAAGAAAAGGTAATCAGCGTACGTTTTGAGACACCGCCAGGTTTAGTAATCACATGAAGCTGGCGAACCGCATACAACCTCTTCGCAGACGCAATCTCCTTTACCCGACCGGCCACATCCGACGGAATAACCACCGTAAAAAGTCCGTCGTCCGCCAACAACTCACAGACTCCTTCCAACAAATCGTCATAAGTCAATGAATCATTGTGACGAGCCACAGCCCTCTGCCGATCCGGACACTCCAGCGAATCGACAAAATAAGGGGGATTGGAAACAATCACGTCAAATTTATCCGAAGACCGATATTTCTTAAAATCAGTATGCACCACCTCTACCCGCTCCCGCCAAGGAGAACGAACCACATTTTCCCTAGCCTGTCCGGCCGCCGCCTCGTCTATCTCCAACGCCACAATCTTTGCATCTGGCATACTGCGTTGAGCCAACATTAAAGCCACTAACCCCGTCCCTGTACCAATATCCAATATCTGGCGCGCACCCTCAACTGAAGTCCAAGCTCCCAAAATCACCCCATCCGTACCGACTTTCATGGCACATTGATCATGCCACACTGTAAATTGCTTAAATTGAAAATAAGGATTCGACATTTTATCCGTTTATCTTAAAGCTGTTTTATTCTACTATTTTATTGCAAATCGCCAAAAATAAATAATAATTATGGAATACTCCCCCTACAAGCCGATATTTTGGCATTGTTTTTGTGTTTTTTATTCTACGCAGTGCTTTATTATTAGAGAGAATCAATTAACTTTGCAAACGATTTATGCATATCAGTATGGCATAAACTAAATTAAAACGAAAAGATGAAAGAAAGATATTTATTGGAAGATGGAAGCAATAACGGCTTCTCGCTAATCACTGACTATGATGGGAACGATGAACAGGCATTTGATGTAAATGTGAAATCTGGTGAAATTCTTCCGGTACTCCCTTTACGTAACATGGTGTTGTTTCCTGGAGTATTCCTACCAATTACAGTGGGTCGTAAGTCTTCTCTGAAACTCATACGAGACGCTGATAAGAAACATAAAGATATTGCCGTAGTATGCCAGAGATCGGCACATACAGAAGATCCGAAGCTGGAGGACTTGCACAATATCGGCACCGTAGGACGAATTGTGCGGATATTGGAAATGCCCGATCAAACAACGACTGTCATCCTTCAAGGAATGAAACGTCTGAACCTGATAAACATTATCGAAACCCATCCGTATCTGAAAGGTGAAATAGAACTTCTGGAAGAAGATATTCCAAGCAAAGACGATAAAGAGTTTCAAGCCTTGGTAGAAGCTTGTAAGGACCTGACAATGAGATATATCAAATCATCAGATGTGATACATCAGGATTCAGCATTTGCTATCAAGAATATCAACAGCCCGATGTTTATGGTCAATTTCATCTGCTCGAACCTGCCGTTCAAGAAAGACGAGAAGATGGACTTGTTGAGCATCCAGTCATTACGTGAACGCACATATCATTTACTGGAAATCCTGAACCGCGAAGTGCAACTGGCAGAAATCAAGGCATCCATCCAAATGCGTGCCCGAGAAGATATCGACCAGCAGCAACGCGAATACTTCCTGCAACAGCAAATCAAGACTATCCAGGATGAACTGGGTGGCAGCGGTCAGGAACAGGAAATAGAAGAAATGCGCCAAAAGGCAGAAAGAATGCATTGGAACGCAGAAGTCAGGGAAACATTTATGAAAGAACTGGCTAAACTGGAACGTACCCATCCGCAATCTCCGGATTACAGCGTACAGCTTAACTATCTGCAAACCATGCTCAATCTTCCTTGGGGTACATATACAACTGACAATCTGAACCTTAAAAACGCAGAAAAGACGTTGAACAAAGACCATTACGGATTGGAGAAAGTGAAAGAACGCATTTTGGAGCATTTGGCTGTATTAAAGTTGAAAGGTGATATGAAATCACCGATTATCTGCTTATATGGTCCTCCGGGAGTAGGTAAAACATCTCTTGGAAAATCCATTGCATCTGCGCTCAAACGGAAGTATGTACGTATGTCTTTGGGCGGTGTGCATGACGAAGCTGAAATCCGCGGTCATCGAAAAACTTATATCGGTGCCATGCCCGGACGAATCATCAAGAGCTTGATTAAAGCTGGTGCATCCAATCCTGTCTTTATCTTGGATGAAATAGACAAGGTTAGCGCCGACCGTCAGGGAGACCCCTCTTCCGCATTACTGGAAGTGCTTGATCCGGAACAGAATACTGCTTTCCACGATAACTTCCTAGATGTAGACTACGACCTCTCAAAGGTATTGTTTATCGCAACAGCCAACAACCTGAATACAATCCCCGGTCCATTGCTCGACCGTATGGAATTGATTGAGGTTAGCGGATATATCACAGAAGAGAAAATAGAGATAGCCCGCAAGCATCTGGTTCCCAAAGAGCTGGAAGCCAACGGACTTAAAAAGACAGATATCAAGCTTCCCAAAGATACGCTGGAAGCTATCATCGAGTCATACACCCGTGAAAGCGGCGTTCGTGAGCTGGAAAAGAAGATTGGTAAAATCCTTCGTAAATCAGCCCGACAGTATGCTACGGACGGTTATTTCACCAAAACAGAAATCAAACCGTCGGATTTGTATGACTTCCTGGGAGCACCGGAATATACACGTGACAAGTATCAAGGAAATGATTACGCAGGCGTAGTCACCGGATTGGCATGGACAGCCGTCGGAGGCGAAATCTTATTTGTAGAAACGAGCTTGAGCCGTGGCAAGGGCGGACGTCTCACACTGACCGGTAATCTGGGGGATGTGATGAAAGAATCTGCCATGTTGGCACTTGAATATATCAAGGCGCACGCTTCGGTCCTGAATCTGGACGAGGATATCTTCGACAACTGGAATATCCATATCCACGTTCCCGAAGGCGCAATTCCGAAAGACGGTCCGTCAGCAGGTATCACGATGGCCACCTCTTTGGCTTCTGCCCTGACCCAAAGAAAAGTGAAAGCCAACATTGCCATGACAGGCGAAATTACCCTTCGCGGCAAAGTGCTTCCCGTGGGTGGCATCAAAGAGAAGATATTGGCAGCCAAGCGTGCCGGAATCAAGGAAATCATCATGAGTGCCGAGAACAAAAAGAACATAGATGAGATTCAGGAGATTTATCTGAAAGGACTGACTTTCCACTATGTAAACGATATAAAAGAGGTATTTGCCATTGCGCTGACCAATGAGAAAGTGTCGGACGCTATTGATTTATCCGTTAAGAAACCCAGCCAGGAATGACATTTGAGTTACAATATACAGACACTAAAAGTAATGCCCGTGCGGGTCTGATTACCACAGACCACGGGCAGATACAAACACCGATCTTTATGCCGGTGGGCACACTGGGCACAGTTAAGGGAGTACATCTGACTGAATTGAAAGAGGATATTCAGGCACAGATTATTCTAGGCAATACCTATCACCTTTATTTACGTCCGGGACTGGATGTAATCGAGAAAGCAGGCGGACTGCACCGTTTTAACGGTTTCGACCGCCCGATGCTGACTGACAGCGGTGGTTTCCAAGTATTCTCTTTGGCTGGAATCAGAAAGCTGCGAGAAGAAGGAGCCGAATTTCGTTCGCATATCGACGGAAACAAACACATCTTCACTCCGGAAAAGGTGATAGACATAGAACGCACCATCGGCGCAGACATCATGATGGCATTTGACGAATGCCCTCCCGGTGATTCGGATTATGAGTATGCCAAAAAGTCATTAGGTTTGACGCACAGATGGCTCGATCGTTGTATACAACGTTTTAATGAGACGGAACCTAAATATGGTTACAAGCAAGCTCTCTTCCCTATTGTACAAGGTTGTGTCTACCCCGACCTGCGCAAACAATCAGCAGAGTTTATCGCGTCGAAAGGGGCCGAAGGAAACGCAATTGGCGGTTTGGCAGTAGGTGAACCGGTAGACAAGATGTATGAAATGATCGAGATTGTTAATGAAATACTTCCCAAAGACAAACCTCGTTACCTGATGGGTGTCGGAACCCCTGTTAATATTCTTGAAGGAATAGAGCGTGGCGTGGACATGTTCGACTGCGTTATGCCTACACGAAACGGACGAAATGGCATGTTGTTCACCAAAGATGGCATTATCAACATGCGAAACAAGAAATGGGAAACCGACTTCTCTCCCATCGAAGCCGACGGGGCTTCGAGCGTAGATACGTTGTACAGCAAGGCTTATTTGCGCCATCTTTTCCACGCGCAAGAGCTACTGGCCATGCAAATTGCCTCGATACACAACTTGGCATTCTATCTGTGGCTGGCAGGAGAAGCAAGAAAGCATATTATCGCCGGAGATTTTTCGACTTGGAAGCCAATGATGGTCAAAAGAGTATCAACTAGATTATAAGAAATGAAAAGCAATCGATTTATAAAACGGCTGGATTGGTATATCATCAAGAAGTTCTTGGGGACATACGTATTTGCTATTGCATTGATCATTTCTATTGCAGTGGTATTCGATTTCAACGAAAAGATGGATAAATTGATGGAGCATGAAGCTCCTTGGGATAAGATCATCTTTGAATACTACATGAACTTTATCCCCTATTTCTCCAATCTGTTCAGTCCGCTGTTCGTATTCATTGCTGTTATTTTCTTTACCTCCAAACTGGCAGAGAACTCTGAAATCATCGCTATGTTCTCCACCGGTATGAGTTTTAAGAGAATGATGCGTCCTTATATGATTTCGGCCGCTATCATTGCGCTGACCACCTTCACGCTAAGTTCGTACGTGATTCCTAAAGGAAGCGTGACGCGCCTGAACTTTGAAGATAGGTACATCAAACCCAAAAAACAAAATTCGGTAAGCAATGTGCAATTAGAGGTAGACAGCGGGGTTATAGCGTACATTGACAACTATAACAACGCCATGAAAACCGGTAACCGTTTTTCATTGGATAAATTCGTTGACAAGAAGCTGGTTTCCCATCTGACCGCACGACGCATCACTTACGACACTGCAACTATTCATAAATGGACAATCCACGACTATATGATACGCGAATTAGATGGTTTAAAAGAAAAAATCACTAAGGGAGACCGAATCGACTCTATTATCAATATGGAGCCTTCTGACTTTCTTATCATGAAAAATCAGCAGGAGATGCTAACCAGCCCCGAACTAAGTGACTATATAGAAAAACAAAAGCGAAGAGGATTTGCCAACATCAAGGAGTTTGAGATTGAATATCACAAACGCATTGCCATGTCATTCGCCTCTTTCATCCTTACCATCATCGGTGTATCGCTTTCATCCCGCAAAACAAAAGGTGGTATGGGACTCCACTTGGGTATCGGATTAGGATTAAGTTTTTCTTATATCCTCTTCCAGACGATTACCTCCACCTTTGCCGTGAACGGAAATGTGCCTCCTGCCATTGCAGTCTGGATTCCCAATATCCTTTATGCAGGTATCGCATTCTTCCTGTATCAGAAAGCACCCAAATAACCAGAAAGCAACAAATAAAAGGATTGCAAGCCTTCCGCAGTCTTCAGGAACTCGATCCGCAGACTATCCAAAGGCTTCGGATATACCGCAGAAAGAAAGATATAAAAACAAGAAGTTCCGCCTATTCCTGCTAATGCAAGTGTAGGCGGAACTTTTTTGTTGTATCCATTTCCTCTTTTGTCTATTCTCCATTCCTGACTTTATCATTGCGTCACCCAAATCATAACTCTAACCAATCATCAGTATCAATGAGGTACGCTATAGCTCTCTCCTCCTCTGTGAGGCAGAGAGTTTTTGTTATAGTGTCTTTATTCTCCGGACGTGCAATCTCAATAGTAACTATAGTCTCGGCTATCTTGAGTGTTTCATCTACAGAGTATGGACACCCAGACAATTTTAATAGCCTTTCAAGTTCCTTGTATACTTTCAAAGCAACGAAACATATACAAACATGAGCCTCAATTCTTCTTGGCGTGAAATGGAACATCGGTCTTACATCCAGCGTACCTTTGGTAATACGAAACGACCGTTCCACATTCCATAGATTCTGATAGGCTTCATAGACTTTCTCTGGACTTAGATCCGTATTTGTCTTATACCCTTTTAATCCATCCCATATTGCATCTTCCTTTATCTTTTCCTCATCTATACTGACTGTAATTCCAGAACTGACTGAAAGGAACTTGTTGTAGCCTCGTTTGTTGATGTCCGCCTTCGTCAGTGTTCCCTTAGAAAAACGTTTTCTTAGCCTTTCCACACCTTGTTCTCTATCGAATGCGTTCTTCTTTGCCCTTTCATCAGAGTATCCAACAATAAGCCTGTCTCCATCCGGATATTTGATATCATTGAACACCCCACACCGACGCTCTGTTGCAATTATTTTCTCCATTATCCGGCCGGATTCCTTCTTTATCCTGGCACCTATTATATACTTATATCCACCATCACGGAGTAGCTTTACATTCTTTGCGCTCATAAGCCCGGAGTCTGCAATTACTACAAAATCATTGCCGAGATTGAATCTTTGAACAAAATCATCTACGATGGGAAGCATTGTATATCCCTCATATTGTGAACCGTTAAACAGAGAATAAGACAAGGGATATCCTCCACGACTGACAAGAAGTCCTAAAACTACTTGTGAATTTGCATTTTTACCATCTTTGGAAAAACCGGATTCCCGTAACTCGTCCTTATTCGTTGTCTCAAAATAAAGGGTTGTGACATCGTAGAAAAGTATCCCTAAATTCCCGCCAAACAATCCTTTTGTATGCTTAACACTTATCTCCTGCACGAGTTCCTGCTGGGTATTATATAGTTTATCGAGATAACGATAAATCTTCTGTAAACTGACCTCTTCCTTGAAATGCCGTCTCAGATAATCCACTGTGGCCTTCTTGCTCATAGGAGAGCATATTCTGGATACTACAAGATGACGTAGTTCTTCATCCTGTATGATATTGAATCCGATTTTATCGTAAACTTTATTGATGATTCTCTGAGGTGAATTCAGAGAAGTACTTATTATATTGGATACTATGTACTCAGTCATTGAATTCTCTTCCCGTCTTAGTTTTTCACACTCATCATCAGGGAAGCTTATGGTTTGCTGTCCACCGTAATGGGCTATCCAATTCTTTCCTTCATTTACAAGTTGACTAATTTCATCCTCGGTTGTACCCACACCTATGACATGGAGTTCCGTAAATCTACTGGAACTCTTATCGGCGACGACAACACTGGTCGAACCGGATCGATTCTTTTTCCTACGCACAAACATAGCACGAAGATACAAAATTCCCGTGCGTCACCCAAATTAGACTTAAAAACACTGCTACAGATATCTATAGGGCAGGTTCATGAGAAAATTTTAAAAAAGTGATAAAGTCAGGAAAAACAAGAAGTTCCGCCTATTCCTGCTAATGCAAGTGTAGGCGGAACTTTTTTGTTGTATCCATTTCCTCTTTTGTCTATTCTCCATTGTTTTCACCTGACGGTGATCCGGAAAATCCCTCTTTCTCCTTACATTCCTAAAATCGTTAACCGATTTCTTTTACATAAGCAGAAAGATCTGCAGCAGAGATGTTTTTGGCTATTATTACACCATTTCCATCCAATAAATAGTTAGTGAATCCCCGATTTAAACGGTATTTCTTAAACAATCCGGAATCCTCGCCTTCTGTTTCCACGAAACAAGTGGGCGTAACTATTTGATCCTTACGAACAGTTTCCTTAAATATTGACTGATATTCGTCAAATGAAACAGAAACCATTTCCACATTATGAGAAGAACGAAGCGCATTGCTTAAACTTACGTTTTGCATCCGGGACTGCGCGTCATAACTTGCCCAAAAACTCAGCAACACATATTTGCCTTTCAAATTTCCCAACTTAAAGGCGGGTTGCTCATTTGACGTAGATTCGATTTTGAAATCAGGGGCTACGTCGCCCTCATTCAAACCTCCGGTAGGTTTGTCTTTCTCAACGAAAGCGGTCAAGGAACAAATCAGTAATACAACAAAAATCCATTTTACATACTTCATGTAATTCGGTTCTAGTTAATACTATCCGGGGACTGTCCTTAAACAGTGGTTTCTTCCCGAAACGTTGTCTTTTCAGGCATCAGGCGAAGAGGAATCCGCTGATTATCAGAGCCTTTGTTTTTTTGAAACCGAGTGCAAAGGTAAGCAAATATTAAATTAACTTCCAAGCAAATAAGCAAAAATCTCACTTTTCGGGTATAACTTTTTATGTTATTTAGCATAAAAACGAACTTTTTTCTCTACTTTTGCAAAGTTAAAGTCTATTTTTTATGCAACCATCAAATACTGAATTGATTCTGATTCGAGTTACCGGCGAAGATCGTCCGGGACTGACTGCTTCTGTGACTGAAATTCTTGCCAAATATGATGCTACGATCCTTGATATCGGCCAGGCAGATATTCATAATACCTTATCGTTGGGGATTCTGTTCAAGAGCGAAGAAAAACACTCCGGATTCATTATGAAGGAACTCCTGTTCAAAGCTTCTTCATTGGGAGTGACCATCCGGTTTGAACCTATCACCACCGAACAATATGACAATTGGGTAGGCATGCAAGGGAAAAACCGCTATATCCTGACAGTGTTGGGACGCAAACTTTCCGCCCGCCAGATTTCTGCCGCTACAAGCATATTAGCCGAACAGGGTATGAATATCGATGCTATCAAGCGTCTGACAGGTCGTATCCCGTTGGACGAATATCAGACTGATACACGTACTCGAGCTTGCATCGAATTTTCAGTAAGAGGTACTCCGAAAGACCGCATTGCCATGCAGGAGAAGCTAATGGAGCTGGCCAGCGAACTGGAAATGGACTTTTCTTTCCAACAAGATAATATGTACCGCCGTATGCGCCGCCTGATTTGTTTTGATATGGACTCTACCTTAATAGAGACAGAAGTGATTGACGAACTAGCCATCCGTGCTGGTGTAGGCAACGAGGTGAAAGCCATCACGGAAAGCGCCATGCGTGGAGAAATAGACTTTACAGAGAGCTTTACCCGCCGCGTAGCCTTATTGAAGGGGTTGGACGAATCGGTAATGCAGGAAATAGCCGAGAACTTGCCTATCACAGAGGGTGTAGAGCGACTGATGTATGTATTGAAGAAGTACGGTTACAAGATCGCCATCCTTTCGGGAGGGTTCACATATTTCGGTCAGTACCTGCAAAAGAAATATGGTATAGATTATGTCTATGCCAACGAACTGGAAATCATCGACGGTAAACTGACCGGACGTTACTTGGGGGATGTAGTAGACGGAAAACGGAAAGCCGAACTGCTCCGCCTCATTGCACAAGTGGAAAAGGTAGATATTGCACAGACCATCGCCGTAGGAGACGGAGCCAACGACCTTCCTATGCTAGGGGTTGCCGGACTAGGAATCGCCTTCCATGCCAAGCCCAAAGTAGTGGCCAATGCCAAGCAATCAATCAACACTATCGGACTGGATGGAGTGCTCTATTTCCTCGGATTCAAAGATTCTTACTTGAATATGTAATTAGACCAAAAAATAGATTATCTTTGCTGACAAATAAAATAAAAGAATGAAGTTTTCCGAACTACAATTAAATGCAAATGTACTTGAGGCGCTTGATGCCATGCGATTTGACGAATGTACGCCTATACAAGAACAAGCAATTCCAATCATACTCGAGGGTAAAGATTTGATCGCAGTAGCACAGACAGGGACAGGTAAAACAGCAGCGTTTCTGCTTCCTGTATTGAACAAATTATCTGAAGGTCAACATCCGGAGGATGCGATTAATTGTGTCATCATGTCTCCTACCCGGGAATTAGCTCAACAGATTGACCAGCAAATGGAAGGTTTTTCCTATTTCATGCCGGTATCGAGCGTTGCTGTATATGGCGGAAATGACGGGATATTGTTCGAACAACAGAAAAAGGGACTCACATTGGGAGCTGACGTTGTCATTGCTACTCCCGGACGTCTGATCGCCCATTTAAGCCTTGGATATGTAGATCTTTCCAAGGTTTCTTATTTTATTTTAGATGAAGCAGACCGGATGCTCGACATGGGATTCTACGAAGATATCATGCAAATAGTCAAATATCTGCCGAAGGAACGACAGACTATCATGTTTTCAGCAACAATGCCGACAAAGATACAGCAATTGGCAAATACGATCTTAAACGATCCGTCGGAAATAAAGCTCGCAGTTTCCAAACCTGCCGAAAAGATTATTCAGGCGGCATACGTCTGCTATGAAAATCAAAAGCTGGGCATCATACGCAGTCTTTTTATGGATGAGGTCCCGGAACGTGTGATTATCTTTGCTTCTTCCAAAATCAAGGTTAAAGAAGTTGCCAAGGCATTGAAATCAATGAAACTGAACGTAGGTGAGATGCATTCGGACTTGGAACAGGCTCAACGGGAAACGGTTATGCACGAGTTTAAAGCCGGACGAATCAATATATTAGTAGCTACGGACATCGTTGCACGTGGTATCGACATCGATGATATCCGCTTGGTTATCAACTTCGACGTGCCTCACGACAGCGAGGACTATGTGCACCGCATCGGTCGTACAGCACGTGCCAACAATGACGGGGTGGCACTTACGTTTATCAACGAAAAGGAACAGAGTAACTTCAAAAGCATTGAGAATTTCCTGGAGAAAGAGATTTATAAGATTCCCATCCCTGAAGAATTGGGAGAGGCTCCAGAATACAAACCGCGTTCGTTCAACAAAAACAGGAATAGGAATTTCTCTAAAAGAAAAGATTTCCGAGGAAAAAGAAACAACGGAGGGAAGAAAAGCAACTACTCTGCGCCCAGACAAAAATAGAATCTATAATTCTTTGTTTGGATAGAATCCGTATTTCTTATTGGGGAAAACCTAATTTCTATTTGGATAGAAGTAGAATCCTTATTTAGATGAGGTAATCTCCAAATCGCCTTTAAAACTCACTTCCATATTTACAATGCTATATATGGAAGTTTCCGGAATGGCTAATACAGCTTGATAATGGAAACCATTCCGGTTTACTTTCACAAACTTTGTATCTGACAGGATTGATTGTGCCAAGAAATCCACAGGAAGTACTTTGTCAAACATCTGTTTGGTTATATCGCTGGCAAACAGACTCCTTTTACCTTCGTATACACAGATGTGCATCACATTATCGTAGTACACATTATCCATACTAATCCCGTCCTCGGAATAAGTCGTCTTGATGACTTTCATCTTAGATGGATTAATATATACGTATGCACGATAGCGAGTGCCATTGTAGGTCACTACACTATCGCGTTTGGTTACTTCCGTATAAGTCGGAATCACTAGTTTCTGACGGACAAAATAAATAGAATCATTGAGATCTTCGGATTTATGCAGTTTTATTACATTATCCGTGATGGAATGAAACCAAAATATATGTTCTCCTTGCTTATTAATCTTGTAATAAGTGGTATCATTTCCATAAGTGTAAAGAATGTCCCGCATTATTTTAAATGCAATGGGAGTACTTTGTGCGTCTGCATAGTAGATGGTATCTCCTTCCACACGCATCAACGGGCTCTCCGTTTCATCGTCCAGCCAAATTCCCTGTAGTATCTCTTTTGCACTAAGATCCTCTTTCTCCTGTTGAAGAGAATGAGGACTCTTATTACCGCCACATGCCGCGAAAAGGATTGCCATTAACGATACAGCCACATTTTTCATCATCTATCTTAGTTTTGTATAAAGATACTCCTATTTTTTTATTTACCAATACAATGGTAAACAAATCCGAGCTCTTCCATCTCTTTTTTATCATATATATTACGTCCGTCCAACACTATTTGTTGAGACATCGTCTTCTTGATAACGGCCCATGAAGGCAGACGGAATTCTTTCCATTCGGTAACTAGCATCAATACATCAGCATCCAACACTGCATCGTACATGTCACAAGCATAATAGATTGTATCTCCAATTCTACGTTTGCACTCTTGTACGGCAGCCGGATCGTATGCACGCACCTTGCAACCAGCTTCTAGCAATTTATTGATCAGGACTAATGCCGGAGCCTCACGCATGTCATCCGTTTCCGGTTTAAATGCCAGTCCCCACAAAGCAACAGTCTTACCTTGCAAATCGCCATTAAACTGTTTCTTTAACTTCTCAAACAGGACGCTTTTCTGTTGTTCATTTACTTCTTCCACAGCACTAAGTACCCGCATACTATAACCGTTTTGTTCCGCAGTCTTAATCAATGCTTTCACGTCTTTAGGAAAGCAGGAACCACCATATCCGATGCCCGGATACAAGAATTTACGTCCGATACGGGTGTCCGAACCTATTCCGCTACGTACCATGTTCACATCCGCACCAACGATTTCGCATAAGTTCGCGATATCATTCATAAAACTGATACGAGTTGCCAACATCGAGTTTGCTGCATATTTAGTCATTTCCGCAGATGGAATATCCATGAAAATCACACGGAAATTATTCAATAAGAATGGCTTGTATAGTTTGGACATCAATTTCTCCGCACGTGCCGACTCTACTCCCACTACCACACGGTCCGGACTCATAAAGTCACTAATCGCATTTCCCTCTTTCAGGAATTCCGGATTAGAAGCCACGTCAAAATCAACTTTCATGCCTCTCTTATCCAATTCTTCCTGAATAACCGCGCGAACCTTACTGGCAGTACCCACCGGAACGGTACTTTTGGTAACTACCAATTTATACTGTTTCATATTGCGACCAATGGTGCGAGCCACCTCCAACACGTATTTCAAATCAGCGCTACCGTCTTCATCCGGAGGGGTACCAACCGCACTGAATATAACTTCCACGTCGTCCAGACAACTTTCTAATGAGGTTGTAAACTTCAATCGCTTTGCTTTCATATTACGGAGCACCATCTCTTCCAATCCATTCTCATAAATCGGAATATTCCCCTTTTGCAAAGATTCGATTTTCTCTTTATTCGTGTCTACACACGTTACATTCACGCCAATTTCGGCAAAGCATGTACCTGAAACCAGACCCACATACCCTGTTCCCACGATTGCTATTTTCATACTTGAGCTATTGTTTATTTAGAAATTCATTCAAAATAAACAGCGTCTTTAAAGGCAGTCCCCTCTCTGTCTTTCGCCGATAATACCATTTGCGAATCTGCCAACGGCCAATCTATCCCCAATGTTTCATCATTATACAAAATAGACGCTTCTGCCTGCGGAGCATACTTGTTATCTACCTTATACGTAAATACAGCTTCTTCGCTCAAAACTGCAAAACCATGAGCAAAACCACGGGGAATAAAAAATTGTCTCTTGTTTTCCTCACTAAGCAATACGCAAACGTGCTTTCCAAACGTAGGCGATGATTTACGCAAATCAACGGCAACGTCCAGTACCTTCCCTTTGAGAACACGAACCAGTTTCGCCTGACTGTATTCTCCTTTCTGATAGTGCAATCCGCGTAACACACCAAAAGATGATTTCGACTCGTTGTCCTGTATAAAATCTACAGGACCGATATTGGCATCAAACTCTTCTTTCTTATAGGCTTCCATAAAATAGCCCCGTTCATCGGAGAAAACTTTAGGCTCTATCAGCCATACTCCGTCTATTTCCGTCTGTATATAGTTCATTATTGATAGTGATAAATAAAACGATGCAAAAGTAGTGAATTTTTCGAAGTTTTCTGGGATATATTCAATTTATCTCGTAATTTTGCAGACATGATTGAATTGGCACAACATATAGAGACTTTACTACTGGAAAATGATTGCGTCATTGTTCCGGGCTTTGGCGGTTTTGTAGCGCATTACTCGCCTGCAACCCGCATTAAGGAAGAAAATATATTCTTACCTCCTACCCGCACAATCGGCTTTAATCCTCAATTAAAACTGAATGACGGCGTATTGGTGCAATCTTATATGTCAGCGTATGACACAAGTTTTGCTGACGCCAGCCGCATAGTAGAAAAGGAAGTAAACGAATTCATCGGTCTCCTTCATGAAGAAGGAAAAGCACATTTGGATAATATAGGCGAGATTCATTATAATGTTTACGGTAACTATGAGTTTATACCTTATGACTCTAAGATAACGACTCCTTCATTATACGGTCTTGATTTCTTTGAAATGCAGGAACTTTCCGTTCTGCAACAGAAAGAAAAAGTATGGGTACCGACTCATCAGGAGAAGGAAAAGAAGACTTTTGAAATTAGTATCAATCGTGCATATCTTCGCAATGCTGCAGCAATGATTGCTGCTATCGTTTTATTCTTTGCCTTTTCAACTCCGGTAGAGAATACCGATGTTCAAAAGAACAATTATGCACAATTATTACCCAGTGAGCTTTTTGAGCAAATAGAAAAGCAATCGGTTGCAGTAACTCCTGTGTATGTTAAGAGCGAGGCAATGCAACAAGCTAAGAAGCTTTCTGCTTCTTCAACAAAGGCTTCATCCACTAAAAAGCATACAGCAGATAAGGTCAAGACTTCCAAACCAATCGCAGTTAAAGAAGTGAAAGTGACCAAACAGGGAACATCAGCGACTACTGCCGCTACTGCCCCTGCGGTTAAATCTCAAAAAAGCGTTAACCATCCTTTTCATATCATTGTGGCAGGAGGAATCAGCCTGAAAGATGCAGAAGCCATAGCAACCCAATTAAAATCAAAAGGGTTTGCTAATGCAAAAGCGCTGAATATGGATGGAAAAGTACGTGTCAGCATCAGTTCATTCGACAACCGTAATGAAGCGACTAAGCAATTACTTGAGCTAAGAAAAAACGAAACTTATAAGAATGCCTGGTTACTGGCTAAATAAAAATCCCTTTTTAAAAGCATGAAACGAGTTCTTTGCCCTAAATGTGAGAATTACCTTTTTTTTGATGAAACCAAGTATAGCGAAGGCCAATCACTGGTATTTGAATGTGAGCATTGTGGCAAGCAATTCAGCATCCGGCTTGGAAAAAGCAAAGTAAAGGCTCTTAGAAAGGAAGAAAAACTGGAAGAAGAAGCTGAATCCCATAAAGAAGAATTCGGATATATCACTGTTATCGAAAATGTATTCGGTTATAAACAGATATTGCCCTTACAAGAAGGTGACAATGTCATAGGTCGTCGTTGCGTGGGAACTTCTATCAATACGCCCATTGAAAGCGGTGATATGAGTATGGACCGCCGCCATTGCATCATCAATATCAAACGTAATAAGCAAGGAAAACTTGTTTATACATTGAGGGACGCTCCGAGCCTGACAGGTACTTTCCTCATGAATGAGATCCTAGGGGATAAAGACCGTGTACGCATTGAGGATGGTGCTATTGTGACTATTGGGGCTACAACGTTTATTTTGCACGTTGCTGAATAAATTCTCCTTTTTATTTAAAAACATCTAATACACTTGCTAATAATTTATCCATATGGCGGCTTAGCTTTCTTAGACGAATGTTACGAGGCGGAACATTTGTTATCAATAGAAGATGCTATTAACAATATAGCCATTATCTGCAAAAACAATGGTAACCATTCTATTTTCCGCCTTGACACGCATCGCAACCCAGCATATCTTTGCGCCATAACCAATTACTAACAAAGATTATGGCAAAAGAAAAAGTAAACTACCAGGAGGTGTACGACCTCTATCAGCTGTGCTGCGAAACCAAAGACCTTCGCGAGTTCTGTGCGGATTATGGAGTGAATTACGACAAGTTCATGAACTGGCAGCGCCACCAGCTATGGAGTGAGAAGTTAGGCAAGACAGTCTGGGTGGAACAACCCAAGGTTGCCAAGGTGCAGATAACCGGCAATCCCTGCAACAGTCCAACCGTGAAAATGGAAGTGAAACAGCTTGAAGGTGAGCCTCCTATAAGATGGGTTAAGTTGCAATTGACATCAGGTGCCACACTGTTTCTGAGAAACACCACAGTTCTTGATTTGAGCTTGTTGCTTAATAAAATGATAGGATGATATGCTTGGACTGAGTGCTAACCTGAACTATTATCTGTTCAACGGTAATGTGGATTTGCGGAAAGGCATTTTCCGTCTGTGTGAGAGTATAAGGGAAGAGATGTCACTTGACCCGAGCGATGCATCCAATGTATATATGTTCATGTCCCGTAACCGGAAGGTTGTGAAGATACTTCATTACGAACGCGGTTTTTATGTGCTTTACGAGAAACGTCCTGTCATGGGAAAGTTCAAGAAACCGGTATTTGATGAGGTCTCCAAATGCTACCGGATACAATGGTCAGACATGGCCTATCTTACGGAAAGCATTGTAGTTGACAAGATGTACGTTAGTCCGAAAGATTAATATTAACGCATTGATTATCAATAAAATAATATAAAAATAAACGATAAGAAGTTTGCGTAACTGCCTGATTTTTCGTACCTTTATATCATGATTGATGAAAGGGCATACGAGTTACTTTGCTGCCAGTTGGGTTTGGCGAACGAGGAAAAGGCGGGGCTTCGCAAACAGGTAAACGAACTGATTGCGAGGCTTAAGGCTATTGAAGAATCCAATAAAGAGAACTCCAAGGCTCTGGCTGATACAATCAATGACCTTAAGGATTCCCTCGAAAAGCAATCAACTACGGTTGAAAATTATAGGAAGGAAATGGAGCTTATGAGAAAGCAGCTTGAAGCAAAAGACGAGGTGAACAGGATGCTGGCAAACGAGATTTCCAATCTCAGGCTTCAGCTTGAGGACAGCAGGAAACACCGTTTCGGTCGTACTTCCGAGCAAAGAAGGCTGCTGAACAACCGTAACATTGACAGGTCTGCAATGGAGAAATCCGAGTATGACGGTTCTGACAAGGATGAGGAGGATAATAATAAGCCCGATGGTAACGAAGCCGGCGGCAATATCTCTTCCGATAACGCAACAGCACAGAACAATAAACCTTCAAGAAGAAAGGAAACCGCACCACGTGCCGGAAAAACCAAATTGAAAGTTGACAAAGTGGTAGTGCATGAAGTTGACGAGTATTACACTCTTCCCGAAGGAGGACGGTTCATGAACCGCAACGGTATGCCTGATGTGTGGGAATACAGGGTCATAGAACATGTAAGGGCTCATAACGTGGAGCATGTGTACAAGGTGGCAAGGGTAAAGCTTGCAAATGGTACTTTTGTAAGTACAATGGAACATCCGCTGAAAAAACTTGGAGGTATTTTCTCCCCTGAGCTGCTTGCCCGTCTGCTCTGTCTGAAATATGACTTCAGTATGCCTGAGAACAGACAGATAAGACTGCTTGCCAGAGAGGGCATCCACATAAGCAACACCACACTGAACAGCTATATCCATAACGGAATCGCCAAGCTAAAGGAGTTCATGGAAGATGTCTTCAAGGGGTTTGTACAGCAGGCTGAATATCTTATGGTTGATGAGACGACCGAACTTGTAGGCATCGAAACAAAGGAAGGCAAGGCTTACAGGAGAAAGTACTTATGGGCATTCTTTGCAAAGCATATGAAGATGGTCTATTATCACTATAATAACGGCAGCAGGTCATCCGATGTGGCGAAGTCGTTCCTGGAACATTTTATGGGGACCCTTTCCACTGACGGATATACGGTTTACAGAATGTTTGATGGAGAAGACTCAAAGGTGCTTCATATAGGATGCTGGACGCACTGCAGAAGGTTGTGGGTTGACGCCTTGCCTTCGGACAGGACAGCGATGGAGATAATAGACTCCATCGGCGATATGTTCATGAATGAAGATCTGTTCCGCACCATGAAGCTCAGCGGTGAGCAGATAAAGGGGAAAAGACGGAAACTTACAGGACCGATCCTTGAAAGTATCCATCATAAGGTGGTCATGATGATGCAGGATGCGAAGATTATGGCTAACGAACTGATGAGAAAGGCTGTGAACTATACGATAAACCAGTGGAAATCCCTGAAAAATATCCTCAAGGACGGTTCTGCGGAAATATCGAACAACCTCTGTGAGCAAAGGATGAAACCTGTAAAGCTGCTGCTCAAGAACTGTATGAACATAGGCAGTGAGGATGCAGCAGGAAACTCGGCATTCATCTTCTCCCTGATAGAAAGCTGCAAACTTAATGACATAGATCCTCAGGATTACCTGAAGCACTTATTTGAATGTATTCTTCATGGTAAGGACTGCGACAAGAAGGCCCTTCTGCCATGTTTTTATAAATCGGAATGTTAAAACAAAAATATTTTCTTAAGGACATTTTTATTTTATCGGCTGAAAAACAGCCGATAAAATTGTCGTGGCGGAAAATAGTATGCTTACGCATTATTGATGCTCCTATCCTTATTTGTTTATGTTTACACTACATCCAAATGTTCCAAGGAAAATACCATTTGCGAGATTTCTTGTAGAGAAAATATCCTAATTAACTGCATAAAAGATACAATAGAGAGATGAATGCTTTTGATTAAAATAGACTCAAATCAAAATCCATTTTAGCCTTTATAATTAGTGAAGATTCCATAAAAACGAGAAGAATCTAGCTTTCCATCAAAGATTTTTTCTTTACCATGTGTTTATTTTTAATTCTCCCCGCTTTAGCGTAAGCTCCCGATAAATTACCTGTATAAATTATAGAACCGTTATATACATCTAATAAGTTTATAACGATTCTCTGTTTATAATAAGCTTTTCATTAGAGTATTGTTAGATTTCTTTGGAGTTTCTCAGTTTCCAGTAATTGGGTAGCAACTCTTTTAGGTCTTTTACTTTATCCCTTGTGTAATATGGCAACCAGGCAATTATATCGGTAAGCCATTCTCTGGGGTTAACTTGAGATGCTTTGCATGATGCCAACAATGAACAGATGACAGCTGTGTTTTCCGCCGCCTCATGATTCCCACAAAACAAGAAGTTTCTTCTTGATAAAGCTATTGGGCGGACTGCATTTTCAGCCAGATTATTATCAATTTTGAGCCTGCCGTCTTTGAGGTAATTTCTCATGCGTGGCCAGAGGGTATAGGCATAGACGATGGGGTGTCCCATCCGGCTTTTAGGAAGCACTTTCGGATAGGTTGTTTCCATCCATTGTTCCAGCTCATCAAGAATAGGAAGAGCCTATTCCTACCTTTTTGACATTCGCATTTCAGAGGATATTCCCTAGATGTCGGCCGCCTGCTCTATCCGGTAAAGTTCCTGTATTTTGGCCAGAACGTATTCAGCTTGAGACTTATTTTCCTCTTTGGCGGTCTCATAATGACGCCTGATATGGGCAAGGCACCCACAAGGCACACCCCTTCCTTACCTTCAAAGACGTTGTAGGCCGCATAACCGTCACTTTGAAGATATCCTTTAAATGGTTCCAATAAATTCCGTGCCGTTTCCTGTGAACGGGAACCGTCATCATAATGAAAGAATACTAATCCGCTGGTTACCGCCCTGACTATCCACAGGTATTCCCTGACAGCTTTGTGGCTTTGCTTGTTGATGACAGGCAATGTGGTTTCATCCACCTGGATGTAATCGACTGCTAAAACCTGCTTCTTGAGTTCATCGCACAAAAGCTTTAGCAGCTCACAGGCGGGTTTGAACCAGCCATGAAGCGTGTTTTCCGGGATTTTCAAACCTAAGTGATGGAACTCCCGTATCTGACGGTAGAATGGAACGTGATACTCATACTTTTGCAGGAGAATTTCTCCCAGCAGACTAGCACCCGAAAGTCCCTTATAAATAGGCAACAGTGGAAGATCGGCTATTACGATACCACCCTGATGTTCCTGGGGTAAAACGGTATTGTCTTTCAGTCCATATTTGGGACGTATGATTTCCTTTACATATAATTTACCTGGTTTAAACTCAAGTGTACGCGTACGTTCCTCGCCAATCTGTTTATACTTTGTAAGATCCAGGTCTTGCGGTTCTATGACAACTTCCACAACCGGAAGTCCTTCCAGCAGTTTACGGTTCTGCCGTTCTTTCTTTTTAGTAACCATAGGTGTTGTAGTTTGTCCGACTAAAGTTTCTTCCAAAGGTTCCGGTTCTAAGGATTGGGCCGGCTGTTCAAACAGGAATAGCTGATTTGGGTCCAGACGGGATAACTTTTCACTCTTACGACCAAAAAGTTGTCGGTTCAACCACGCTACCTGAACCAGGAGTTCATCCAGTTTGTTTTGTAACTGTTCATTCTACCGGGTCAGCTCTCTGATGGACTCAGACTGTCTGGCGTTAGTCTGTTGGAGTGGGCTACCAAAAGTTCTAATGTTTCTGTCTGAGTCACTATTTATGAGGATTTTGGACAACACAAAAATAAGAAAAAACTCTTACTTAAACAAGGTCTGGTCCATTGAGTTTCATTGTTATATATCACTTTTTCGTAACGCCTTCAATCGCTTGAGCCTCTTAGCGGATCCGTTATTAATTCCTTCCACTATCTCAATATTAATTCCTTTACAATAAAAGGTATCATCATCATAAGTTAATTTAGTCACTATTTTATAGCTATTAGATGCCCCTTTATTTATTTCTTTCATCAGCAATTTTACCTGCTTTTTATTTTGCTTAAAAATATCATCTTTAAGATAGACTGTATTTATATTACAGTCTGGAGATTGATACTTTGGAAAACCTAAACTATAAAATTTATTATACAATTTAGAACATCTAAATTTGGTACAATCCTTAGACTTTACAGTTCCCTTATCTTTGCACTTACCTTTATAATCACGGTTAACTTGTTGCTCCGCCCTAACGACTCGCCCTAAAGCATCCGTTTTATACATCATATTATTATAATGATACTGAGCATTTGGTACATTACACAAGTTTAATAGATTGATATTTTTGCATACAATCTTATTTCCCAATATCGCCCCATATTCTTCTCCCTTATAAATTATCAAAAACATGCTATCAGACTGTACAATCTTCACATTTCGTGGATTGATTAATTTTTTCTTTTTAGAAAGACATCTTCTGTGAGCATCTGCTGCTACAGCCCAATAATATAGATGCAAAATCTTCCGGCGAAACTCTGTCTTTGATAAATTTGCATATACTCTTACCGCCTCCGGGTGATTATTCAACAATATAGCTATTGCCCTTGAATGATTAATATCATCAAGCAGCAACTTGTTCAAATATTCGGAATTTTCCATTATACATAGAGAGTCTAAGGCTTGTTTTGTTAAAAGTTCCGAAAGTTGCGTAGTAGTTATTGCATTTCTTATGGAATCTTGCATAGCTTGCAATGTATTCATTACAACTCCATTTCCAAGCTTGGATATTTTAATATTATTTAATGGATTCAAATATGATTCCGTTTTAGAAAACATTAGTGGATACATTTCACTATATCGATATATTGGTATATCTTTATATTTTTCTAAGAGTTTAAGTTCTTTGGTTCGGTCTATTTCAATATCCTTCAATTTATTAGCCTTTTTTGTTATACTGGCTTTTGCTTCAGATTCAATTATAGAGTTCCAAAGAGAGTTTCCGATTTCACCCAATTGCTTTTCTGCCTCATTCACAATGCTTTGAGCGGCTTGATCTATAATCCAGTCAACTATCTGTGCATGTGCATTTCCCGAAATCATCAGCGATAGTATTCCTATTAATATTCGCTGTCTAGTTAGTAATGAAATTGATAAAACCATTTTGATTTTGTTTTAGTTGTTTTTCTATACTCTTTTTAATTAACAGATTCTGTCGTTCGACTTTTATTACAATTTCCTTTAAAACTTCCTGCATATACATTTCTCGAAAATGAACTTCTTTATCTGATAAATTAGATACAGCCATCATATCAAGTGCACCTTTACCAATAGTAGCCCAGAAACCAATAAATACACTTGCTACATTAGAAATTTTTTTCGTAGTTTCTCTGTCATCCACAAAATGTTCTCGTGCTTTACCTACTTTTACTAACATATCACTTGACACATTATAAGAAAAATCAAGTTCTGGAATAACAAAGTTAATTTTGGGAGGATTTTTTCTCCCAAAATATTGTGCATAATTAGCTCGTGCTTTATTTATAGAATTACAAAACTGACTTACTTCTATTTTCAACTTTTTTGAAATATCTTTTGTTGGAATACAAGTTCTCACTAATGCCCTATATTGTTCTGCAGCCGTTGTTACATCATCAGGTATCATACCTATCTGAGAATAGTATTTAGCTACTTCTTTATATCCACCAAATAAATATCTCCACACAGATTTCTCTATGTTAAAAAGAAGAGATTCCATCAAAACCATTTCCTCTTCACAATATTTGTGCACATTTTGCTGCAATATATTTTGGATTTCATAGGTTCTATCCTTTTTCTTGTTCTCTACAGAAAAATAGATATCATAATCTCGTAAATAACTACTAATATAAGACAATTCCTTATAAGATAATGAATCCAAAACACTCAATATACTTGTGTTTATAAAATCATTTATAAGTGCCTTTCGTGTAGGATATGCGACAGCATGCGATACAAGTTCTTCTACTGTACATTTCTCCAACTCATTTATAATTTCATTTTTCCTATATTCTCTTACCTTAAATAGGTAATCACCTAGAACAGATGATTTGTCAACCACAAGACACAATGTATCAATTTGTTCATAAGAATACTCAGAAAGATCAATTCCAGTTAAAAAAGCATCCTCTACTTGAGATCTGTTTTTTGGCTCCTTATTATAAATGTGTAGTAACCCTATTGCATCTTGACATAACAATGCTGTTGCAATATTCTTAGGGGGAAACTGTGCGAACACTTGTAAGGTAAATCCACACAAAAATAATAAAATTGATATTTTTTTCATTATTACTACTTCTACTAATTTTCCAATATTTTCTTTTTCTGTTCTTCAAATTCTTCTTTAGTAAGAACACCTTGATCAAGCAATGATTTTAACTTAATCAAACGGTCTTCTAGAGTTTCCTGCTTAACTGGTGGAACATTAGAGTCAGATGACTTATTTACAACATAAGTCACAATTATCCCAATAATAGCTCCAGGAGCTAAAGATAAAAATAGGGGGTACTGAGCATCTGATAATTTTTTGGGGAAACTTCCGAATATCATACACATTAAAATAAAAGCTCCTGCCCATCCTAGAAGTGCTCCAATAAACACTTTTTCTCCCATTGATTTTGATGTTTTACTTTCCATAACTATTAATTTTATATTTGTAATAATATGTTTTAGCGATTACTTGTATAATATTTATTCAGTGCACGATGATATAAAAGATGATTTATGAATAAAGCAAACAATATAATCCAAAATGCAAATTCAAACATATTGATGAACATTGAGCTAAACCCTCCTACACCAAGAAAGCCTGCAGTAATATCTGTTAATTGCAATATAGTACTATTGCTCATTACCTCTTTTTGTAAATCTACTGCATACTGAAAACAGAAGTAACAGCCAATAGATGTGCCTATAGCTATTGCTTCAATTACCCATCGGTTAATTCTCCTATTTACTAATCCAATGCCCTCAATTGAAGCTAGAATAATAAGAATTATCATAAAAATCAAACCGTAAGTTTTACCCATTTGCACCCTATCATGGATAGCATCAATGTCCGGATTTAGATTTGCTCCAGTCAATTCTTCTACAATTCCCCCTATTAATTCATGATCCTGAAAAAAGGAACGTACAGTTTGATCTTCTGGCATAAGTTCTGGAGTTATGGAACAAATATAACCGTAAATTATACATGCATACATTATATGTAACTGCGATATAACCAAAAGCCTTTCTACTGTTTTTTTTTCGAAAGATACATTTTCAATCTCTTGAATACGATTCCTAACAACAAGTACAAAACATAGCCCTACTATGCTACCTATTATAATTGCGATAAATATACTTCCCATAAAAATACGTGTTTATTCTATAATTATCCTACATAACCAATTTACAATCGGACATAAACTGCTTCACTTCTTCATCATCAACAATCTTCTTTGTTAAAGCATCATCGTTTGTATAAGTATACATCCAATTCGAAACATTCCACACCGCTCCATACGATAATTCCCTATTCCTCAGTACCTGCATTGCAGTACCTTCAAATGATTCAAATTTATTTATCCTGTATATATTTTATCATGTATTTTATCTTTCTACTATTTTAACAATATCCGATCTACAAATTGAAGACAATATACAGAGAAGCAAATTATGATAACATTTCATTTTTAATGTGATTACATTATTTCGTTTTCAATTAATTTTATTGCATTTTCTATTTGCGTTGGTCCATGTATTTGAAATAAATACAGATAATCATTATCAAGAGCTGTATTATATTTAATAGAAATTGTTGTGTTTCCGCATTTTAACGCAGCCAAAAGCATCAATAAGCCTTTCTCATTATAGATAAAAATACTATCTTTTCTAATATTATCAATTGGAACTGAAAGAGTCTCATTAGTAGAGTTATCTCGTATTTTTATAAATGCTTTCATTGGGTCATAGCAACAATACTCACCAGTAATCCATAATCTAATACCTTCATCGAAATTAAACCTTATATGTAGCTCACAATCAAATGATCTCACAGTCCCTCTTATATCAGTTTGGATAAACGGTTGTTTCAATATATCTTCTCCAAAATCATCCTTATAATATCCTTTTTTCCAATTTCCATAATCAATCTCTCCAGATCTTTCTATTCTTGTTCCATCTATTATTAGTTTTATATCTAAGCCATTTGTTTTTGCATCATAATTAACAGTAGCTTCTGTAATACCAGCATTGTGAGCTTTAAATCCTGAACATACATAGATATCCTCAGTAGAATTATAGCTAATTGGTACAACTACTTCTACTACTTCATACATTTTTTTATAGAACTCCAGACTATAGTATTTTACTACCTGTTCTTTAAATTCAGGCGTTCTTATTAAATCATATAAAGTTCTTTTCTTAGCATAAGCGTTTTTAAAAATATTATTTAATGGATTTTCCACAATTTCTTTTGCTGTATTTTTATTTTGTTGATGCCCACCATTACATGCAAACAGTAAGACAACGACTACGAATATTGTTGGTGAAATTACCAACAGATGATATTTAGTTCTCATATTTCAATTATTGATTAGTTGTTACAATATTTAATATCCTACTATTTTTCACAGAAGAAATACTAGATATTAGCAAGAAGAATTAGTAATAAAGTCAAAGAACCTCCCCAACCAGTATTAGTAGCAAATAATGATGTCCAACTTTAATATTTTGCCATCTAATTAAAGAGTTCGATTTATTCACTAGTGAACTATTTACTGTATCTTGCGCAAAATCTATCTTTACAATTTTATCATACACCCAAGCAAATGATTTCCAAATGACATTTTGACTTAACATAAAAATATTCTCCATAACACCATTATAAAATGATGCCTATAAGTCTCCAAATTCAGCAATGATTATTAATCTATAGGATACAAGAAAGGCGTGAGACTTGTCTGCCAGTTCATCGAAACTGAGGCATCGCCAAACGCCTTTCTAGTATGAACGAGAAGAAACAATACTCTCACGCCATTTTGACATATGGATACAGCATAGGCTGCACTAATATATACAAAACAGAATGAGCGTCATATTGCCTCTGCCCACTAGAATAAAATTTGGCGAATTTCAGTTTCGGGACAAAGCAAAAACGCTTTCTTATGTCTGCTAAAGCACAAATTGTGTCTTAACAATTGCAAAGATACGTTTTTTCTTCAATATGGCGCTCTAATGAGAGTATTATTTCTTCTTAAAATGCTTCTTCTTAAAAAACGGATAGCATATATTATAAAACTGATTTCATCATAATAAGTAAAATCAATTTCACCGTCACAACTCCAATAGCAGTTCGTTAAACAGCAAAAAAGAAAGTGTGGAGTTATTAGTCTATCTATACAGGAGGCTCTGGTAAGCCTAAGACATAAATAAACAATACCCCACACTCATAAAGCGTATGTAACAAAAATTACACATTGCGATACAAGTGATGAGTGCTATTGCCATCCTTATGTCTTTTGAAATTTACCAGATTTCCTGTATAAGGATAAAAGCTAAACACTTTCATCAATCAATATAATGTTGAGCAACTTACGCTGCTACAACGCTGCAAAGATAAAAATTATTTCTCACAAATAACATTTTTTGAAAAGGTTGATACAGGAAAAAATCAAAAGACCTTCTACTTCTTCTATGAAATAGACAACAAAAAGATAGGAAAACAAAATATAAGTCCAGAGGAAGTCCCGTTTTACGTATGCAATTCTTACTAAAACTCTACACCTAATAGCAATTTCACCGTTGGGCAACAGTGAAATCGTCGTTGGGCAACCATGAATTCGCCGTTGCCCAACGGTGAATTAGAGCATTTCTCTCTGAAATGTCAAAAAATAGGGAAAGTTCCCGAAAGAACTTTCCCTATCAAAAGCATTTTTTAGTAAAAACTAAGCCGCCGGATCTGGAGCTTCTCCTGAATCTCCTCCAGAAGAGCCACCACCTTCGTCAGGTTCTCCACCGTTATCCCCGTTAGAATTGGTTACATTATCTCCAAACAGTTCTATGTTAGCTGATCCAAGCATTGCCTTGAATGCACTTCCCGGAGTAAAGACTATCTTCCTCCTAATAATGGTATTAGCACCTACATCTTCTGCTTTATCCTGACTCTCTGCATTAATAGCTGGACGAAATGAACCGAACTCTCCCAACTTTACAGAAAATCCTTCCTCAATGAAAGAGACCATAGTATCCTGCACTCCTTTCAGTACCACATCCACCATTGCTCGATGAATGCCTGTTCGCTGATTTACCTCATCACACAACTTGTTATAGTTGATACTCCCAACTAGAACGTTTGCTGCAACATACTTTTCTACCTTATTTTCCTTATCGAAACATAAAGTGATTTTTTTCTTTTTATATCTGATAGCCATATACACTTAAGATTAAAAAGTTATACAATATTAGGAAGTCACACTACTGACTTCTCGACAAAGATATAAACACATTATGAGATTTACAAGCAAGACATCCATGATGAAAAAGATCTTGATTCATTGTATTTTACAAATGACTTTTTTATGTACAAAAAGATTATGTTCATCATATCAGGCTCGTTTTACCCCTATAATTCAAGCACTTACACAAGCAAGAAAAAGTAGAAAAATATTTAACATAAAAAGGTAAAATAGGCCATTAAGGGTTTGAGCCTTTTCAAACCGCAAAAAACGAAAAAAAAGAAGGTTATGGAAATAAAAAATATGAAGAATGCGAATTTAATCTTTAACTATTAATAACTTTCCGCCTCTTAATTATCTAACAATCAAGGGCATTTTGATAGTTGTTTTCTCTATCAAAATGCCCTCTACTTATTAACCTTATGGTTATAATATTATATCTTACAGAATACCTTTAACGGTCTCAAGCATTCCTTTTTCCTGGATAGAATCCAAGTTTGCTTTTACAGCTTCTGTCAATCCCGGAATCTTATTCAAATCTTCTCCCCAGATAAAGTCAGCAGCCAGAACACCTTCGGCTACTTTCTTTGTGCAACCTGTTGCCCAAAGTTCTTTCAGCAGGTTCATGATTTCAGGAGCATCATTCGGTACAATTTCAGCACCATCAGCACGTACACCACCTTTATAATAAGTAATGATAGCAGCCAAACCAAGCACCAGACCTTTAGGAAGCTCGCCTTTACGTTCGAGATAAGTCTTCAATCCCGGAAGATCACGAGTTTCATATTTTGGGAAAGAATTCAGCATAATGCTTGTCACTGCATGATCTACGAATGGATTGTTGAAACGTTCCAATACGTCGTTGGCAAATTTCTCTAATTCATCTTTCGGCAAATTCAATGTTTCCATCAATTCATCGAACATTACCTTGTGGATATATTTACCAATAACCTCATGTTCACAAGCTTCACGCACAATATTCACACCAGAAAGATAAGCAACCGGAGAAAGAACTGTGTGCGGGCCATTCAACAGAGTTACCTTACGTTCGTGGTAAGGAGCTTCCGAAGGAACAAACAATACATTCAAACCTGCTTTATCAGCCGGGAATTCTTTTGCTATTTCCTGCGGAGCTTCAATCACCCACAAATGGAAGATTTCAGCCTGAACAACCAAGTTATCATCATATTGCAGTTTTTCTTTGATAGCAGCAATATCTTTGCGTGGGAATCCCGGAACGATACGGTCTACCAATGTCGCATATACGCCACAAGCTTCTTCAAACCATGTTTTGAACCCATTACCCAGGTTCCATAATTCAATATATTGATAAATGGTTTCTTTCAATTTATGTCCATTCAAGAAAATAAGTTCGCAAGGGAAAATAATCAAACCTTTTGTCTTATCACCATTGAATGTTTTGAAACGATGATACAGCAATTGAGTCAGCTTACCCGGATAAGATGAAGCAGGAGCATCTTCAAGTTTGCAAGACGGATCAAAAGCGATACCAGCCTCTGTAGTGTTTGAAATAACAAAACGCATTTCAGGTTGCTCTGCCAATTTCATAAACTCGTCATTTTGAGAATATGGGTTCAGAGCACGACTGATTACATCAATCATTGTCAAGCTGTTAACTACTTCGCCTTTATCCAATCCTTGAAGATTAACATGATAAAGATCGTCTTGTGCATTCAGCATATCGACCATACCTTTATCAATGGGTTGAACCACTACTACGCTGCTGTTGAAGTCGGTTTTCTGGTTCATGTTGTAAATAATCCAATCAACAAATGCACGCAAGAAGTTACCTTCGCCAAATTGGATAATACGCTCCGGACGTTGTGTTTTAGGAGCAGTTTCTTTGTTTAATGCTTTCATGTTAGTTGTAATTTATAAAGTTGATGTTATACAAATTCAAAATAAAAATCAATATTCTCCTTAATCAGGATGTCGATAGGCATATACTTTACAGGTTCAACAGACTTCTTAAACACAACATGGTCACACAGAGCCTTCACCCCGCAATACCCTTGCAATCCCGGACGTTGCCCGATTAAATAATGCACATCACCTGATTTTAATAGTTCCACATTTGCTTTCAGAAGGTCATATCCTATCAGCCCTTTCATACTACGTCCCGCATGACGGAGATACTCTCCCAACTGATACACCCTGGAATTAAATACAACTCCCAGCGCAGCCTTCGGATGTGCCCGGAAAAACTCATCTAATGTCCGTTGATTGCTTTCCTGATCGGATTTATTGAGTATAACCTCATGGATTACCAGGTTGTTATATTCCTCGGCTATGTAACTCATAAAACCGTCCAAACGACGTTGCATCTGTATTTCAGCCGGGTTATCTTTATTATTACTTAAGAACAAGACCAACTCCTGACCTTCTCCCGCCGAATAGTTGCGCATCAATATTTTTGCTGCAATATATCCGCTCTTATAAGAATTCTGCCCAATATACGTCAAGGCTTTCGCTTCTTCCATATTGAAATCAACAAAAGCATAAGCTATCTTATTTTCCTGCAGGTAAGCTGTCAGCGCCAGCGTCTCTTCCCGGAAATTCGGAGAAATCAACACTGCGTCTACATTCTTTTCTTTTATAGAAAGGCAGGTTTTCTGATAACTTTTCTCATCTCCATGATGATAATACAGATAATCTATACTCACATTAAAAGGACGCAACTCTTGCCGGGCACGCTCAATCCCCTCGACTACCGAATGCCAATAGTCATGCTCTATATAATAAGGTATCAGGCAGAGGAAAGAATATTTCTTTTTAGCAGCCAAACCGATAGCAAACACATTGGGTTGATAATGAATCTCATCCAGTACCTTTTGTACTTTAGCTTTGCTTTTGGGAGATACATCGCCACGATTGTGCAACACCCTATCCACCGTTCCGGCGGAAACACCGGCCATACGGGCTATGTCTTTAATGGTATAGTTCTGGTCCTCCATAGTGCTAAAACTTAAATATTATAAATAATCGCTGCAAATATACGAATTATTTTGTTACTCCAAGTAAATTTTCTATTTTTGTGTTCGATAACGGTTAATAAAACTAAAACGATATTTACGCCTATTATCTTTAAAATCAATACTATATAGGTATAAATACAGAAAGTAATAATTTTATATACTTAAAACACAGTAATAATGAAGAACTTCATGGACGAAAACTTCTTGCTGCAAACAGAAACCGCGCAAAAGTTGTATCACGAGCATGCGGCTAAAATGCCGATCATCGACTATCACTGTCATCTTATTCCCCAAATGGTAGCTGACGACTACAAGTTTAAATCACTGACTGAAATCTGGTTGGGTGGTGACCACTACAAATGGCGTGCAATGCGTACAAACGGCGTAGATGAACGTTTCTGCACAGGAAAAGATACCACAGACTGGGAAAAATTCGAAAAATGGGCGGAAACAGTTCCTTATACTTTCCGTAATCCACTGTACCACTGGACTCACCTCGAATTGAAAACTGCATTTGGTATCAATAAAATATTGAATCCGCAAACAGCACGCAAAATTTATGATGAATGTAACGAAAAGCTGTCTCAACCTGAATATTCAGCTCGTGGAATGATGCGTCGCTATCACGTAGAGGTAGTTTGTACTACGGATGACCCTATCGATTCACTGGAATATCACATCAAAACACGTGAAAGCGGATTTGAAATCAAGATGTTGCCAACTTGGCGTCCTGATAAAGCTATGGCTGTAGAAGTCCCTGCTGATTTCCGTAGTTATGTAGAAAAGCTGGCAGAAGTTAGCAGTGTTACTATCTCCAATTTTGATGATATGATCGCTGCTTTACGCAAACGTCACGACTTCTTTGCAGAACAAGGTTGCCGTTTGTCTGACCATGGTATCGAAGAATTCTACGCAGAAGATTACACTGATGCTGAAATCAAGGCTATATTCAATAAGGTATATGGCGGCACAGAATTGACCAAAGAAGAAATTCTGAAATTCAAATCAGCCATGCTTATTATCTTCGGTGAAATGGACTGGGAAAAAGGATGGACTCAACAGTTCCACTACGGCGCTATCCGTAATAACAACACCAAGATGTTCAAATTACTGGGCGCTGACACCGGCTTCGACTCTATCGGTGAATTTACCACAGCCAAAGCAATGGCTAAATTCCTTGATCGACTGAATACCAATGGCAAATTGACTAAAACAATCCTTTATAACCTGAACCCATGCGCAAATGAAGTAATTGCAACTATGTTGGGCAACTTCCAAGATGGTTCTATCCCAGGAAAAATTCAATTTGGTTCGGGATGGTGGTTCCTCGATCAAAAGGATGGTATGGAAAAACAAATGAACGCCTTATCTGTGCTTGGTCTCCTAAGCCGCTTTGTAGGTATGTTGACAGACTCCCGTTCCTTCCTGTCCTACCCACGTCATGAATATTTCCGCCGTACATTATGCAACTTGGTAGGACGTGACATAGAGAACGGAGAAATCCCTGCATCTGAAATGGAACGCGTAAACCAAATGATTGAAGATATCAGCTATAACAATGCTAAGAACTTCTTCAAGTTCTAACGGATCAGTAGTTACATTATAAAAAATACCGCTACCAAAGTCGAATATGCTTTGAATAGTGGTATTTTTTTATGTTCTGTTTATTCGGATTGCCCTTTGGATGGCTCAGTTGTAATTCTTGGGGGATTAATATTTGTAACTTCCATTTATGCATATACCTTTGCTAGCCTAAAAAGGAAGAATCTCATATCCACGACTCCTCTAAATGATGCCCTAAATGCTTTGATTTTAGCATTGAATGCTTCTGCAGCTGCATTTGTACTCCTGTTCACAAAGAAGTTTAAAATCCTTTCGTAATGGTTCTCAATAGAGTTTGCTACTGTTGTGAATGTATCGTATCCATATTCTTCAATCTTATTATACCATAGTGCCAGCTTTGCTCTTGCTACATCCTTGTCATAGTTTGTGGAAAATATCTTTCCCAACTCCAATGAGTAGTAATATACGTGCTTAATATCTTCAAACTGCTTGAAAAGTAATTCTGCCCTGATTTTCTGACTCTTGGTCCATTTGTCAGGTGATTTAAATAATAAATATCTGCTTCTGGCCAATAATTGCCTGAGTGTATCTCCGTTTTCGAGTTCTTCCGCTTTATATACTTCCCCCTTCTCTTTTGCCGCTTTCATGGCTTTATTCTCCTCTTTTATCACTTGCCATCTATATGTAATGCGCAACTCTTGTACAGCTTCATATACAAGTTTTTGTACATGAAACCTATCAATCACCTGCATGGCACGTGGAAAGCACGTTTTCGCAATCTTTTGCATGCTCCCTGCCATATCCAGTGTGATTTCTTTGACTTGATTCCGCAGCTCCTGTGGCATCTTTGTAAGTACCGCAATGATATCATCGGTTTTAGTGCCCTGAATTACAGCTATAATAGAACCTTTCCTGCCTCGCTTATCTCTATTTATTAAGATGGTATAAAGATCTCCCTTGCTTAAAGCCGTCTCGTCAATACATAGGTGATAACCCATATTCTTTGGATAAAGGATATACTCTTGGGCATGTGCTCTCTGATCCCAATTCTGGAAGTCACTCAGGTGGTCTTTATATTGGCTTTGAAGCTGTTTGCCATCCATGCAGTAATGCTCGGCTACACTTTGGCAGCTAACAGCGTGATTATCCAAGTAATTCTTTTAAAAAAGCACCGAACTCAGCGGTTATGCGAGTACCGGTGGCTACCAAACTCCAGTCACGACTATACGTCTGCCCGGTGGATGGATCTTCCCAGCGACGACGCTTGATACGTAAATAAACGGCTTTACCACGGATAGGGAAGTCCTGAACTTCAATCTCAGGGAGGAAACCTTTTGAGTGAAGATGGAGATCAGAGTACTCGGAAGGAATAGTCGCTTTCTCCTCTAAATAAAGAATAAAGCAAGTATCCTGAGATACATGATTGACTAGGGTGAAGTAATCAAGGATTCCTGAAGGCAAGAACAAGCTTAAAGAAGCAACAGGATCAATCGTTTGGGAAGAGGATGTTTTCATGATGCAAAAATAAGAATTTTAACGCAATCCCCCAAGGTTTCAGACTGAGCCCTTTGGATGTCAATTTATATAACATCTATTCAATTAATCTGCTGTAAACCAACAAAAAAAGGAGTCAAATACCTCCTTTTTTGTACACCCTCAGGGACTCGAACCCTGGACCCATTGATTAAGAGTCAATTGCTCTACCAGCTGAGCTAAGAGTGCAACATGTTATTTTATTGCAACCTTGAATTTGTACACCCTCAGGGACTCGAACCCTGGACCCACTGATTAAGAGTCAGTTGCTCTACCAACTGAGCTAAGAGTGCTTAATTCCTCGTTTGCGGTTGCAAAAGTAGGTCTTTTATTTTATTTGACCAAACAATCATGCAGCTTTTTTACTATCTTTTTTTCGTCTTTATTCGAACACATAAAGCTCGGAAGGCGTATTTCGCTTTAAAGCAAGCAGTTGCACATCTTTACCTACAAGAATACCTTTGTTCTTTAATTTCCATTCCACCGTTTTATAAGCTAACTCCGGATGATTATTGTCTTTACTCAAATGACATAACCAAATATATCGCAAATGTTCAGTGATATTTTCCGCTAAAAATTCCGCAGTATCAGAATTGCTCATGTGTCCGGTTTTACTTGCAATCCGCTCTTTCAAATATTGAGGATAAGGTCCCATTTTAAGCATTTCCTCATCATAGTTAGCTTCAAGTATCAGATAATGGGCTTTACTGATATAATGGGCAGCTGTAGGAGTAATTTCTCCAAGGTCCGTTAAGAAAGAAAAGACTTTGCCGCCGATTTCAATGCAATAACCCACATTGTCCGTTCCATCATGCGGCACTTCAAAAGATTCGATATGAAAATCCTCCAAAATCATCGGCTCTTGCTTTTCCAGATAACGGACTGACGAGCTAAGCTTCTCCGTCATACAATAGCTACGATTAATCCCAGCATGAATACGTGCGGTGGTATAAACAGGAATATTCATTTTTTCTCCCAAATTACCCACAGCTTTGATATGGTCAGCATGATCGTGCGTTATGAATACCGCACGAATACTATCCATCAAGATATTATAATCTTTCAGTGTTTTTTTGATAGTACGTATGCCGATCCCGGCATCTATCAGTATTCCATAGGTTTCAGTGCCCAGATAATAACAGTTCCCACTACTGCCACTCGCCAGGCTTATAAATCTTACTTTCATGTTTTATCCTCTTAATTAAAATGCAAAATGCCGTCAACTTTTACAGCAAAGTGACGGCAAATATACATAAAAAAGAATAGAATTACCGAGAAGATTCCTTCTTTTTGTCGATGGATTCGGTGATTTTCGCAAATAATAGTAGCGCTACAGCGGCAATCAGACCAATAGCAGCAAAGTAATACCATATATAATGGGCATTTGCGCTAGCCGCCTCCCATGCTGCCCGTGTCTCGAACAAAGCAGGATCCGGACAATATTTGGTAAGCAGGATTCCCGCCAGACCAAAACCAAAGATAGAAGAAAGGAAAGAATGTAAATGACTGAATCCTAAATACATTCCTTCTTCGCCTTTAGGAGCCTGCAAAGAGAAATATTCTAGATAACGCGGCGAAATAAAACATTCGGCAAGTGCCTGTACCACTATACCTACAATCATCATCAGGGTAATATTGCTCATGTCAGTAATAAGATCATTGCCTAGCAAATTTCCACATGCCATCAGCAACGCCGAAAAAGGAATCAAAAACATTCCCACATTCATCGAAGTAATCGCACTGCGCTTTGCCATCAAACGCGTGATAAAGCTAACGCAACAAACCACCACAAAGGGATTCACATTAGCAATCCAACCCGGTTTCGCCGTCTCGCCGGCCAACCGGATCACATATTTAGGCATAGTGGCATAAAGTTGCTGTTGCACCATCCAAAACCCTGTAACAATCAGAATAAGAATCAATAAACGCCAGTTGGTGATGATTCGCATAAATCCTTGCCCAATCTCACGGAGACTTTTTCCTTCACCAGCCGTGTGTGTTGATTTATAAAGGAGAATAACAGAAAGCAAAGCAATAATTGTCATCGCACCGGAGAAATAATTAATATAGATATATGCCTGCTCCCCAATGACATTACGCAAAGGATCGATAATTGTTTTACCGGTAAAAGCACCTACATTTACCATCATATAAAAGATGGAATAACCACGCGCACGCGTTGCTTCTGTTGTTTCCTTAGCCACAGATGCAGAAATGATGGACTTAATGAAAGACCCTCCCACCATAAGCACAAACAAGACTGGCACAATAATCCACTGGGTATAGCTATCAGGCAAACCATTAAATTGAGTAGTGACGCCATAACTAACCAGACCGGCAGCTTCTAGCAAAGTAGGAAACACTCCCAATCCTAAATATCCGACGGATAATAAGGAAAATGCTATAATCATTGACTTCCGGAAACCTATCTTATCAGCATAAGCACCGGAAAAAATAGGAAGCAGATATAACCCACCGGAAAAAAGCCCGGAAATCATACTTGCTTCAAAATCATTAAAACCTAAAATGGAGGATAGATAAATAGTGAGAACGATGAAAACGGCATAGTATGCCATACGCTCAAACAGTTCGACTGTGTTGCTGACCCAAAATGCTCTCGTAAAGCCTTTAGCAGCATGCTGAGGGGAATTGTTCATGTATTTATTAATTTATTAAAATGTTAATTTGAGACAAAGATACGTTTTTTTGGTTTACTGCCAAGTGTACGTGAAAGGACGCTTTTATCCGACGTGATTAGAATGCATTTTTCTATATGATGAAATAACTTATCGCCCAACATGGAACGACCATTTACTACGATTCTTTGTTTTCCCATTTTTCCCTGAACTCCCATAATTGCTCAATAGTAGGATAAAAAGTCGGATTTTCCCAGTTTCTGGAAATCATAGCAATCAACGATTCCAAATACGATTGACCATCAATAATCGTAGTGCATTGATTGACCTGATATCTTTCAGTTGGATAATTCTTTGTTTCGAGCATCTTTTTTGCCCAGTTCAATAACTCCTGAACTGCTTCATTGTCATAAGTATGTTGCGCCATATCTTTAGAATTTTCCACAAAGATACAAAGTTTATTTATTCATAAACAAGGAATAACCGAAGAACTGACAGAGATTCTACAAGTTGTGCTATCAGCAAAGAACAATTTCAATATTTTTTATGTTTATATAAATAGAGATAAACTTAAAAATAGAACGACTTATGATTTATGATTTCTTATTCCCCACAAAATCGAATACAACAAAAGTGTCTTTGTTGCTATTGGCTGTCCGGATCATCTTCGGCATATTATTAATGAACCACGGTATCCAAAAATGGAGTAGTTTCCAAGAGTTGTCAACCGTATTTCCTGATCCGCTTGGCATAGGAAATCCCCTGTCTCTCGGATTAGCTATTTTTGGCGAGCTTGTGTGTTCAATGGCATTTATTGTAGGCTTCTTATATCGTTTAGCCATGATCCCGATGATTTTCACGATGATAGTAGCTTTCTTTGTAGTTCACGCAAATGATGTATTTGCTGTTAAAGAGCTAGCTTTCATTTATTTAGTAGTATTCATATTGATGTATATTACCGGTCCGGGTAAATTTTCAATAGACCATATCATCGGAAACGAATTGTCAAGACGAAAATCAAGAGCATACAAAAATTTAAAATAATCCCCCTGATTAATTAAAAAATATTATATTTGCATACTTATATGAGAGAAATTATCAATATTTTTTATTAATTAAAAATGTTTTAACATGAAAAGAGGGAAACTGACTTTAGTCGCAGTAGTACTTAGCGGTAGTTTATTATTCAGTTCTTGTGTAGGATCATTCAGTTTATTCAATCGCCTGTCTTCTTGGAATCAATCAGTTGGAAACAAGTTTGTAAACGAACTCGTGTTCCTTGCTTTCAACATTATTCCAGTTTATGGTGTAGCTTATTTAGCTGATGCTTTAGTTATCAATTCTATCGAATTCTGGAGTGGCTCCAACCCGATGGCTAACGTAGGTGACGTAAAGAAAGTAAAAGGAGAGAATGGCAACTACATGGTGAAAACTCTTGAGAATGGATATTCTATTACTAAAGAAGGAGAAACTGCTTCAATGGATTTGATCTACAACAAAGAAGCTAACACATGGAACGTCGTTGCAAACGGTGAAAGCGCTGAATTAGTAAAAATGAACAATGACGGCACTGCTGATTTGTTCTTACCGAATGGCGAAAAAATGAATGTAACGTTGGATGCTCAAGGCATGCTGGCAGCACGCCAAGCTACAATGAGCAATCTGATGTTTGCCGCCCGCTAAAAAATTAAAAGAAATACGAAGGAGATGAAACTACTTATTGAAGTTTCATCTCCTTTTTCAATCCCATCTTCCATTCAGCATATCTTCTTATACTATGAATAAACTATATACACTTATCTATTCTGTCCTAATATTCACTTGTCTGTCCTGTCAACAACAAACTCCCCAAACTCAAATAGAACAAACAACTATAGATTTCTGCGAAGCCTTCTATAATTTCAATTATCCGGCCGCCAAAGCATGGAGTACGCCTTCTTCCCTGTCCTATCTTAGCTTTTTAGCGTCTAATGTACGGCAAACTTACCTGGATCAGCTTAAGACACGAGGTGCTGCGAAAGTTTCTGTTATATCTAGCGAGATAGATGCTAATTCAGAGGAAGCAACGGTTGTTTGCCAAATAAAAAATACATTCGTCATTAATCCTGTTGAAGGAAAAATAGAATATATGAGCTCTCTGCAAGATACCCTCCAATTTGTAAGAGAAAATAATAAATGGCTGGTTAAAAAGGATATCCCACAGCAAAATGGAAAGCAAAGTCACGACTAAATTTAGGATAAATAATCGGGAAATGCTCTTTCTTCGTTTCATAGGCGGGATTGACAGCTTTCATACCTCCATCAAAACGAAGAATAAAGAAATCTAAATCCAGGCGAAGCCCTAGTCCATAGGCCACGGCTATTTGCTTATAAAACTTGTCAAACTTGAAAACTCCTCCCGGTTGGTTGGCATAACTCCGGATGGTCCAGATATTACCCGCATCAATAAATGCCGCTCCCTGGAATTTCCAGAATAATTTGCTTCGGTATTCAATGCTGGCATCCAGCTTAATATCTCCCGATTGATCGAGCAAATTTCCATTTCCGGCAAAAGAACCCGGTCCCAAATCGCGAACAGCCCATCCGCGAACACTATTGGCTCCACCTGAGAAGTATTGTTTCTCAAACGGAATCGTTTTTGCATTTCCATAAGGTACAGCTATTCCTACACCGGCATGAAACGCAAAAGAGTTACGATGGTCAATTCTGATATTCTTGGCAAAATCAAACTCTCCTTTCAGATATTGAGCATAAGGAATTCCCAAAATAGCGTATTCACCATTATTATTCTTCCGAATATTGGTAGCTTTAGACAGGGCATACATTATATTTCCTGCCGACTCGAAATTAAAACGGATGGAATATGAATTAGATGCAATCGTATTATTGATAATAGACCCTCCCACGCTATTATAATTATAGCTATATCCCATATTTACAATCAATCGATTCTGATAATTATACTGGAAAATATGGTTCTGCCCTTTATTAATATAGTCTTCTTTAAACCTGTCAGAAATACGAGGCAAATATAGAAAAGCAATATTAATCAAATCAATACGGTGTTGTATCTTCTGACGTTGCGTCCACTTGTAGCTCCAATTGGCAGAAGCCATCGTACGCAGGAATTCCGGGCGCAACTGATAATTATATTGCAAACCAAACTCTGTTGTCGCCCTGATTTTCCGTTTAAAATCAGAGGAAATGAAAGGGAACAGAAAATTAGGGAAGTTGATACTCGTTTCCACCCCGTACTCTGTATAGTTATTATTCGAATAACCTGCCTGAAGTCCGGAAATGACTTCATACGCTCCACGGAATTTTATCATAAAAGTTTCCGATCCGCGAAAAAGGTTCCTGTTTTGGAAAGAGACGGAAGCTGCCGCTCCCAAGTCACCGGCAGAATTAGTTCCCTCTACCTCGAAAGCTACTGATTTATGCTTGCTCTTAGTCAGCATCACATAACAATCGAGCATCGTTGAATCTCCTATTTGAGTCTCAATAAAACGGATATTCGTATATTTCAATGCCGATAAACGTCCAAAACTGGAATAGGTCTGCTGCACATCGCGCTCATTATACAGGTCGCCGGAAGCAAACCGAAGGTTATCCGTAAGAACTTTTGGACGCAAATAGAGTTTATCCTTATAGTAAATCGGATATCCCTTATAATGCACCGAATCATTGATGTCCACACTGCTCATTGCCGAGGACTGCAAAACATCATAATCCGTAATAAAATTAATCTTATTGATCCAATATTGCCGATGTGCTCTTGCCGAATCATTCGCATGAGCTTTATACATCTGCAAATGTTGAGTCAGATCTACATTATAAGTATTACGAACGGTATCGGCAGTATATCCGATATAATCTTTATTAAATTTATAGTAACCATTCCGAAGTAACTTATTCGTGATACGTTGCCTGTCCGCATCCAATACATTCACATCAAAATACATACCCTCCTTCAGCAAACTTCTGGCAGAATCCTGTTTAAGAAGCGCAGCTATTTTAGGATCATAAATATCATATTTGATAGATTGAACAACGTATGGCTTGCCTGCCGTTACGTCATAATAGACTTTGATCTTTTTCTTTTTTACTTTGGTCGAACGTTTCACTGTTGCCGCCATATATCCCATATTATACACAGCCTTAGTGATCTCTTCTTCAGAACGTTGTGCTTCGTCCTCGCTATATATTACGGGAGCATCCCCTATTCTTCTCAAGAACTTATTCCCCCATTTGGTTGAATCACGCCCCGACAGATTGTATACATAAAGTTGGGTCTTTATCAGACTGAACCACTTGGCATTAGGATTTTGACGAACATACATGCGCAAGAAAGAAGGCCGTATATTTTTCTGGTCCGTACGAATTTTAACTTCATCCAGCAGATAAGATCCATCCGGCACAAACTTAGTGGTAGTACACGAAGCAAGTGACAAGACAGCAGCAGAAGCAAGCAAACAAAGAAAATTTCTCCTCATACGGTTTTACATCGATAGCATGAAAAATGCGCCTACAAAGATAAATTATATTTTCCGATGGGGAAAATAATTTAAGAAAAAGAGAGGAAAGTAAGGGTAGATTGGAAATATCTTTATAGCTTTGCAAAAGAATATCAAATCTATGGCATCATTAAGTAAAAACAAAATAAAGTATATCCACTCGCTGGAACTGAAGAAAATACGTAAAGAAGAGCGGGTATTTCTGGCTGAAGGTCCTAAATTGGTAGGTGATTTACTCGGACATTTCCCCTGTCGTTTTTTAGCAGCCACTCCCTTCTGGTTTCAGGAGCATCCGGGTATTGACGCAAGTGAACTGGTAGAAGTTTCACAGGAAGATCTTTCACGGGCCAGTCTATTGAAAACTCCCCAACAGGTACTTGCTATTTTCGAACAACCACAATATACCTTGGATCCGGAGGCAGTTCGTTCATCACTTTGCCTTGCATTGGACGATGTACAGGATCCCGGAAATCTGGGTACTATTATCCGTTTGGCCGACTGGTTTGGCATCGAACATATTATCTGCTCGAAGAATACGGTAGATGTATATAACCCTAAGACCATACAAGCCACTATGGGTGGAATTGCCCGGGTGAAAGTACATTATACTTCCCTCCCCGATTTTATCCGGTCGCTCGGAGATACTCCTGTGTTCGGTACGTTCCTGGATGGAAAAAACATGTATGAACAACCATTGTCGGCCAATGGCCTGATCGTAATGGGAAATGAAGGAAATGGCATAGGGAAAGAGGTAGCCACATTAATCAATAGAAAATTATATATCCCCAATTACCCGGCAGGTCAAGAGACATCCGAGTCTCTGAATGTAGCCATTGCTACCGCAGTAATCTGTGCCGAGTTCCGTCGACAGGCTGCATGGAAGTAAAATCAAAAGGATAAAACAAATAAGGAAATAAAGCTTCCCCCTTCTTTTCTGCTTCCTGCAGATACTCATTAAAACATTGGGAAGATTGATTCGAAACACTGGGAAGATTGATTTGAAACACTGGGATGTTTTTTAAAATCATCCCAGTGTTTTTTATTTCTTCCACCTGACTTTCAGAAAGCAGCACAATCACTCCCGGTATCCATTCAACCGATTCAATCTCTTCGGTCAATGGGAATACATTTCGGACAACTCCTTCGTCAGTGATCTCCACCACCTGCTGCTTCATATATCCGATGGCAGGTATCAGCAAATAATGAGAAGCAAAGCGTTTCATTACAATCAGTTGTTTGAACGTCTTTGTTGTTGCTTCCTGCGTTGATTCATCTGGCGTTCTTTTCTTTGCTCTATCCGTTCCTTTTGGATATGCTGTTCCACCTGAATCTGTTCCGGCTTCTTTTCACGATGAGTTCCCGTACGACGACGGTTCATCTCTTCCGGTGTCAGACGCTGCATGTCATCTTTATTCTTGTCTATGACCTTATGTAAAGAGTCGGCATTTTCTTTAGTAGCTATCTTCTTCAAAGAATCCGCTTTCAATGCTTCTATCTTATTCAAAGAATCGCGTACGGCAAATGCAAGCGTATCTGTACAATGATAACGAGTCATCATGAAACGGTCGGCCAATACTGCCCCGCCTTTTTCCTGGCTATCCATCGGATAATAAATGAAACCTTTTATTTCTTTCATCGCACCTAATGTGTCTGCAAACAAACGAATTTGTTGCACACCCGATTCAGTCACCGTTTTCCAATGATTGATCGTATCTTTTTCATAAATCACCTGCATAGCCATAGTGACACCTCTTAAAGAGTCGGCAAGCATCGGCTCCAGGAAACAATACCGCACTTCCCATACCAGTGTATCCCGGTCTTTGTAGTTAGAGTCGGTCGGCAAAGTAAATACATATTGATTATCCATCATTTCACCGGTCAGACGTATCATACGCTGCCACGGCCAGACATCAATGCTATCACCTTGCTTGGTCATTTTCGGTTTCTTATCACGCTTGGCTATCAGGTCGCCAACAAGTTCCTGTTCGTCTCTCAAACGTTTTTTTACCTTATCATAAATTTTCGATAAAATCTCTGTGTTACGGGTATACCAAACCATGGATGAGTCAAATGCAGCTTGTGTAGTCCCGTATTTTTTGAAAACGGCGTCGATATACAATGCTTTCTTATAGTTCTCACTATAAGGCAAATTATCTCCCATAGACTTTGCCACATGATAATCATACAGCAAATTCTCCATCTTCGATTCCGAGATTACATCACCGGGTCTTTTCACTTTACACCCGGCTACCGCAAACACGAACATGCAGACGAGACACAGATGAAACCGAAATTTATTTTTCATGATCTGTAGCTTCCTTTTTATCTTTATCCAGCGAATGATAAGACTCATTCAAATATTTACTATAAAAGAGTAACAAGGCAATGATACCGCAACTGATAGCGGCATCCGCAAAATTAAAGATCGGGCTAAAGAATATAAAATGCTCTCCACCTACAAACGGCATCCACGTAGGCCAGTTTGTATCTATAATCGGAAAGTAAAACATATCCACCACTTTTCCGTAAAACCAGGTAGAATATCCACCACCTTCCGGCATGAAACTGGCAATCTGCGAATGAGTGCTTTCATTGAAAATAACTCCATAGAACACGCTATCTATGATGTTCCCCAAAGCACCGGTCAGAATAAGAGCCACACAAACGATATAGCCTGTTTTGAACCCTTTCTTTATGATTTTATAGAGATACCACCCTATCAATGCTACTGCAACAATACGGAATGTTGTCAGGAATAACTTGCCGAAGATTTCCATACCGAAAGCCATCCCGTTGTTTTCGGTGAAATAAATATAAAACCAGTCCGTCACACGATTGCTTTGATGCCAGTACATATGAGTTTTAACCCAGATTTTTATAATCTGGTCAATAATCAATACGGAAAAGATGACGAGAAGGGTAATTCTTCCCTTCGTGAATAATTTCTTCATGTGTTCATTATAAATTAAACATAACGAGCTACAAGTGCCGTGCGTAAAATTTGCGCAGCTACTTGTAGCTCGTCACTCGTAGCTTGTGTAGCTATCTATTATTTTTTACCACTGTTTTTGGCCTCAATACTCAAAGTGGCATGAGGAACAGCACGCAGACGCTCTGCCGGAATCAATTTTCCGGTTTCCCGGCAAATGCCGTACGTCTTATTCTCAATACGTATCAAAGCAGCCTGCAATCCCTGGATAAACTTCAACTGACGTTGTGCCAGACGGGTTGTTTCTTCCTTGGAAAGTGTATTAGCTCCCTCTTCCAACACTTTATATGTAGGAGATGTATCATCGGTATCATTACCATCCAATCCCATCAGACTCTTCTTCAACTGTTCATAGTCACGTTGGGCCAATTCCAGTTTCTCCATAATGATGGCACGGAATTCTTCGAGTTCCGCATCCGAGTATCTAGTCTTTTCTGCCATAATCTTACAATTTAAAAATGTTAATCAATGATAGTATTAGTTTTTCATCACATTCACGAACAGTGAGAAATCGTCAAAGTTAAGCTCTGTACCGTTTTCCACTTCATCAACAAGTTCCAAAGATGTGCCTAAAACCTGGTTACAAATATAAGTATTATATTCTTTTACCGCATCATCTGTTTGCGTATTTTTCGAGATTGTTATTTTTATTTTGTCTGTAATCTCGAAACCGCTCGATTTACGTATATTTTGAATACGGTTCACCAGTTCGCGGGCAATACCCTCACGACGCAACTCCTCGGTAACAGTCACTTCAAGCGCCACAGTCAGCTTGCCTTCGTTGGCCACCAGCCATCCAGGAATATCCTCGCTGATGATTTCTACATCTGTCGCTTCGATGATAGCTTCCGCCCCATCCAGGTTCAATGCATATTTCCCGTTCTTTTCCAATTCAGCGATGGCTTCCTGTGACATTTCAGCAACTGCAGCAGCTACTGCCTTCATCTGTTTTCCAAATTTCGGGCCGAGTTTCTTAAAGTCACATTTCACTTTCTTCACCAATACACCGGCAGCACCGTCAACAAACTTGACTTCTTTGATATTTACTTCGTTCATAATCAGGTTCTTCACGGCTTCGATATGAGCTTTCTGCTCTTCATCTACCACCGGAACCATGATACACTGTAACGGTTGGCGAACCTTGATATTCACTTTACGCCGCAATGCCAGTACCATAGACGTTACGTCCTGTGCCATTTGCATACGGGCTTCCAATTCCTTGTCTATAATCTCTTCCTGACATTCCGGGAATTCGGCAAGATGGACGGAAACCACATTGTCACGTCCTGTTGCAGTAATCAAGTCTGTATATAAGCGATCTGCGTAGAACGGTGATATAGGAGACATCAATTTGGCAACTGTTTCGAGACAAGTGTACAATGTCTGATAAGCAGACAATTTATCCTGTGTAAATTCACCACCCCAAAAACGTTTACGGTTCAAGCGAACATACCAGTTGGACAAATTATCATTCACAAAATCGGAAATCAAACGACCTGCCTTGGTCGGCTCATATTCATTATAGCAAGCATCTACCTCTTTAATCAATGTGTTCAATACAGACAATATCCAACGGTCGATTTCCGGACGTTCCGCCATCGGCACGTCGGCTTCCTTATATTCAAATCCGTCTACGTTGGCATAAAGCGCGAAGAATGAATAGGTATTGTATAAAGTACCGAAGAACTTACGGCGAACTTCTTCCACTCCTTCCACATCGAACTTCAAGTTATCCCACGGAGAAGAGTTAGTAATCATATACCAGCGTAACGGGTCGGAACCGTACTTTTCAATCGTAGTGAACGGATCGACAGCATTGTTCAAGCGTTTGGACATCTTGTTACCATTCTTGTCAAGCACCAGTCCGTTAGAAATAACAGCCTTGTATGACACGCTGTCGAATACCATCGTAGCGATAGCATGCAGCGTAAAGAACCATCCGCGTGTCTGGTCCACTCCTTCTGCGATAAAGTCAGCCGGATATACCTTGCGGTTGTCCAGCAATTCCTTATTTTCGAACGGATAATGAATCTGCGCATAAGGCATAGCACCCGAATCGAACCAAACGTCAATCAAATCAGATTCACGCTTCATCGGCTGACCGTCTTTCGACACCAATATGATATCGTCTACATACGGACGGTGAAGGTCAATCTTATCATAGTTCTCTTCAGTATATTCGCCCGGAACGAAACCTTTATCCTTGTACGGGTTGGATTTCATAAATCCGGCAACTACCGATTTTTCTATTTCATTATAAAGTTCTTCTACAGACTCGATACACTTTTCATCTGTATTATCTTCCGTGCGCCAGATTGGCAACGGAGTACCCCAATAACGGGAGCGGCTCAGGTTCCAGTCATTCAGATTTTCCAGCCACTTGCCGAAACGGCCTGTTCCGGTAGACTCCGGTTTCCAGTTGATGGTCTTATTCAGTTCCATCATCCGTTCCTTGCAAGCGGTAGAACGGATAAACCAGCTATCCAATGGATAATAAAGCACCGGTTTGTCTGTACGCCAGCAGTGCGGATAATTGTGGACATGCTTTTCTATCTTGAAAGCCTTGTTGTCTGCTTTCATCATCATGGCAATGACAATATCCAAAGATTCGGCAGCCTGCGCAGCTTTCTCATCGTATTTGCCATCCACCATAAATTGAGGATCATAAGCATTTTTCACCCATGCACCCTGATATTCTTTGTATTTATCTACATCAACACATTCTTTTACGAAATTCTCATCCAGCTCATTCAACAGATAGAATTTACCAGTCAAATCCACCATCGGACGAGTTTCGCCTTTCTTATTAATCATGAAAAGTGACGGGATTCCTGCAGCACGTGCCACATTCGCATCGTCTGCACCAAATGTAGGTGCAATGTGAACAATACCTGTACCGTCTTCTGTAGTAACATAATCACCCGGTATTACACGGAAAGCTTTATCACTAGCTTTCCAAGTACCATTTTCAGATACTTCAACAGGTTTTACCCAAGGAATCAACTGTTCATATTCCATACCGACAAGATCAGTACCTTTGTATTCAGCAATCACTTTAAACGGTACAAGTTTATCTCCGGCTTTGTAGTCCTCCAATTTCAGATCAGCAGCTTTTGCATTGAAATGTACATTCAATAAAGCTTTTGCCAAAACCACTGTTATAGGTTCTCCGGTATAAGCATTATAAGACTGTACAGCCACATAATCAATCTTCGGTCCCACACAAAGAGCCGTATTTGAAGGTAATGTCCATGGAGTAGTTGTCCAAGCGATAAAATAAGGAGTTCCCCATTCGGTCATTTCCGGTTTAGGATTCTTCATTTTAAATTGGGCAACAGCCGTTGTATCTTTTACATCCCGATAACAGCCCGGTTGATTCAACTCGTGTGAGCTCAATCCAGTTCCTGCAGCTGGTGAATACGGCTGGATCGTATATCCTTTATACAACAATCCTTTTTTATATAGTTGCTTCAATAGCCACCATAATGTTTCAATATAACGATTGTCATACGTGATATAAGGATGCTTCATATCCACCCAATATCCCATCCGATGAGTCAGGTCTTCCCACTCCTTGGTATATTTCATCACGTCTTTGCGACAAGCAGCATTATAATCGGCAACAGAGATTTTCTTACCAATATCTTCCTTTGTGATACCTAATGCTTTTTCCACACTCAGTTCCACAGGCAGTCCGTGCGTGTCCCATCCGGCTTTACGCTTCACCTGATAACCCTTCATCGTTTTGTAGCGACAGAAAATGTCCTTAATGGTACGAGCCATTACATGGTGAATACCCGGCATACCATTAGCCGAGGGAGGTCCTTCGAAAAACACGAACGAAGGACAGCCATCACGTTCTGTCATACTCTTGGCGAAAACCTGGTTCTCGTCCCATTTCTTCAGCACATCTTTGTTCACCTGCGAAAGGTCAAACTGCGAATATTCAGTAAATCTCTTACCCATAGCTGTCTACGATTTTACTATTTACAATTTACAATTTGAGGGGTATCCCCATTTTTAAGGGTGCAAATTTACAAAAACATTTGTTTAGTTGAGCAAAAAGCTAGGACTTTTAATCGGATTCGTGTGAAGTTAACGATTATAAACCGCCTACAGCCTAAACAAAACAGGTATCTCCTTGTTTTAGTGGGAAACCTAAAAGCACTTTAACTTATGAATTACGGTATTAGCATTTTATTCAGAGCAATCCCTTTGGCGATGGCTATTTTTTGCTTCAGTTACGGAACGTTTATTTGTAGTTATGGAGATGACGGGAGTCGTGTTGTGGCCGACCCTGTTGTGTTTTCACTCGGTATGAAGTGCATAGCCAAACTATAAACAATTATGACACCATACCATTGGTACGATGTCATAATCTTAATAGAACCATGCCAAGAAACCGAAGTCATAATGACATGATGAAATTACACTAACCTAATTTATTTGTTTTTCTTCCAAAGCTTGCTCATATCTTCCAGTGTCTTGCCTTTCGTTTCGGGCACCCAACGCCAAACGAAGATGGCGGCAGCTACACAGATAATTCCATAAAGGCTGTATGCGAACATCGGACTGAAATCGTACAATGCCGGGAAAGTGGAAGATATAATATAATTAAATATCCATTGGAAAGCTACAGCGATGGCAACTGCCTTGCCACGAATTGTATTCGGGAAGATTTCCGAAATCAATACCCAGCAAATCGGTCCCCAAGACATCATAAAGAATGCGGCATATACGATAACCGAAACTACCGGAAAGATTCCCTTTATAGCCATGCTATCACACATTGCTACCGCAAATGCCCCTACTGCCATACCGATAGAACCGATAATCAATAGCGGTTTACGTCCGAAGCGGTCTACTGTAAAGATAGCAACCAATGTGAAAATGATGTTTACGATACCCATAATAACCGTTTGCATCATACCGCCACCTTCTGCGCCTGCATTTTCAAAAATGCGCGGAGCATAATAAAGTACCGCATTAATGCCGATAGCCTGTTGGAATACGGAAAGAAGAATACCGATAACAATTACTGCCACTCCATAAGTAAAGAGTTTTTCTGTCTTTTCGTGAGCAGTAGCCTTGATATCATTAAGGATTTCCTGAGCTTTTGCTTTACCATTAATTTTTTCCAAAATAGAAAAGGCTTTTTCTTCCTGTTGTACCAACACCAAATAACGGGGAGTTTTCGGCACGAAGAACAATAACAAGCCAAAAAATGCAGCAGGAAAAGCTTCCGAACCAAACATATAGCGCCATCCTTCTTGTACAGTCCACATATCAGACTCAGAACTTACTGATAAAACACCGGCAGCATCTTTCAGAATAACAGGATTCTGATGGTCGCCCATAATCAGGTAATTCACAAAGTACACCACCAGCATACCGAAGATAATGGCAAACTGGTTGCACGAAACAAGCGTTCCACGAATGTTGGAAGGCGCTATTTCCGCGATATACATCGGACAAACGGCAGATGCCAGTCCGACGCCGATACCGCCTAAGACACGATAAAGATTAAACGTAATCAGCAAGTCCATATTTGGTTTTCCGTATTCGAAGAACAAAACCTCAGGATAATAAGAACCTAATGCTGAAAGGAAAAAAAGTACAGCGGCAAGCCTCAACGAATTACGGCGTCCCATACGGGAAGCGAAAATACCGGAGAGCGCACCACCAAGTACGCAACCTATCAATGCACTGGAAGAAGTGATTCCATGCATTACTTTGTTATATTGGAAATCAGAGGCTGAAAGAAAAAAAGCTTCCAATCCTTTTTCTGCTCCGGAGATAACTGCCGTGTCATAACCGAAAAGCAGTCCGCCCAGGATAGCAACGGATGTGATGGAATACAAATAGAGTTTGCTTCCTTCGTTCGTTGTATTGTTCATAGTTTCTTTAAGTTGGATAAAGTAGTGTGTAGTAGTTGGATTAGATATAAAAAGAAGGTGATAAAGCAGCAGTTCAACCACTGCTTTACCACCTTAATATTAGATTTTAATTAGCAATACATATTCAGAATTGCTTCATAAAGTTCTTGCTTGCCGCTAGTCTGTTTCGGTTCACCGTTTGCTTTTGCATAAGCAACTACATCTTCCAAAGTCAACTTGCCATCTTCAAATTCTTTACCTTTACCGCCATCAAATGAAGCGTAACGGTCGGCCAGCATTTTCTTGTATGGGGATTCGTTCAGCAGAGCAGCTGCACTTTCCAATGCACGAGCCATAGCGTCCATACCTGCGATGTGAGCGATGAAGATATCTTCCAGGTCGGTAGAGTTACGACGAGTCTTAGCGTCGAAGTTTGTTCCACCGTTACCTAAGCCACCGTTGCGGATTATTTGCATCATAGCTTGTGTCAGTTCGTAGTTGTCAATCGGGAATTGGTCTGTATCCCAACCATTCTGATAATCACCACGGTTAGCGTCGATAGAGCCCAACATGCCGTTGTCTACTGCTACTGCCAATTCGTGTTCGAAAGTGTGGCCAGCCAAAGTTGCGTGGTTTACTTCAATGTTCACTTTGAAATCTTTATCCAAGCCATGAGCTTTCAGGAATCCGATTACTGTTTCTGTATCTACATCATACTGATGTTTTGTCGGTTCCATCGGTTTCGGCTCAATCAGGAAAGTACCTTTGAAGCCACGGGCACGAGCATAATCACGAGCGATGGTCAGCATTTTTGCCAGGTGTTCTTTTTCACGTTTCTGATCTGTATTCAGAAGAGACATATAGCCTTCACGGCCACCCCAGAATACATAGTTCTGACCACCCAGTTCGATCGTTGCATCGATTGCATTCTTGATCTGAACAGCAGCACGAGCTACTACATCAAAATCAGGGTTAGTAGCAGCACCGTTCATATAACGTGCATGGCCAAATACGTTGGCAGTACCCCACAACAGTTTGATGCCAGTTTCAGCTTGTTTCTGTTTTGCGTATGCTACGATTTCTTTCAGGTTAGCTTCGTATTCTTCGATGCTTGCACCTTCAGAAACCAAGTCTACATCGTGGAAACAGTAGTATTCGATACCCATTTTCTGCATGAATTCGAAACCTGCGTCCATTTTATCTTTTGCAGCCTGAACTGCGTCAGCATTACCATTCCAAGGGAATTGCTTTGTTCCGCCACCGAATTGGTCGCCACCTTCAGCACACAAAGTATGCCACCATGCCATAGCGAATCTCAACCAATCTTTCATCTTCTTGCCGTTGATAACCTTTTCAGCATCGTAGTAACGGAATGCCATCGGATTCTTACTATCTTTACCTTCGAACTTAATCTTTTCAATTCCCGGGAAAAATTCTTTTGTTGCCATAATTCTTTTATTTTTTAAAATGGTTATTATTTAAATTGTTAATTATTTATCTGAAGAAAGAACCGGAGCCGGTATCTTGCCTGCCATTGATTTTTCAAGGCGATATTTCCATTTGGCATATGCGTCAGCATATTCCTGGCGTTTTGCCACATTAGGCTCAATCACATCCAGTTTGTCGAGTGTAGCAAATGCCTCATTGTTATCTTTGTAGATACCTGCACCGATGCCCGCACCTTTCGCAGCGCCTACGGAACCGTCTGTATCATAAAGCTCGATAGTGGCTCCCGTCACTCCCGCCAAAGTATCACGGAAGATAGAACTCAAGAACATATTAGCGTGTCCGGCATGAATCATCTTCACAGGAATTCCCATTTGCTCCATGATATCAATGCCATATTTAAAAGAGAATACAATACCTTCTTGAGCGGCACGAATAATATGATGCTTGCCATGCGTATTAAAATCCAGTCCACGGATACTGCAACCGATTTCTTTATTGTTCAGCATACGTTCGGCACCGTTGCCAAAGGGCAGGATACTGATTCCAGCACTGCCGATAGGAGCTTTGGAAGCCAATACATTCATTTCATTATAAGATATTCCTTCGGGAGCAATGTTGCGTTTCACCCATGAATTGAGAATACCCGTTCCGTTGATGCAAAGCAATACTCCCAAACGTGTCTGATCTATGGTATGATTGACATGTGCAAAGGTATTGACGCGTGACTGCGGATCATAGTTCACTTCACCGTTCACGCCATAAACCACTCCCGATGTTCCTGCCGTAGAAGCAATCTCTCCCGGATTAAACACATTCAGGGAAAGGGCATTGTTAGGCTGGTCGCCTGCACGATAGGTAATCGGTGTCCCTTCTTTCAGTCCAAGCTCTTTGGCAGCTATTGCATTTACACGTCCTTGTTCTGCAAATGTCGGCTTAATATCTGCAATCAAAGAAGAATCAAATCCGTAATAATCCATTAAGAAATCAGCCACCCGGTTGTTCTTGAAATCCCAGAACATACCTTCCGAAAGTCCGGAAACAGTAGTGCAGATTTCTCCACTCAACTTCATGGCAATATAATCGCCCGGCAGCATTATCTTATCAATCTGCTCATAGATGGCAGGTTCGTTTTCTTTAATCCACGCCAACTTGGAAGCGGTAAAGTTTCCCGGTGAGTTCAACAGATGAGAAAGACATCTCTCCTCCCCGATTGTCTCAAACGCTTTCTGACCGTATGGCACCGCACGGGAGTCACACCAGATGATAGCAGGACGCAATACATGCTGATTCTTATCAACACAAACCAATCCGTGCATCTGATAAGAGATACCGATGGCTTTAATTTCGGCGGCACTCACTCCGGATTCGGTCATAATAGCCTGTGTGGACAACTTTAAGTTTTCCCACCAACTCTCCGGGTCTTGTTCCGCCCATCCGGGATTCACTGCAATAATATTCGCTTCTGTTTTCGGAAAAAATGCCGAGGATACACATTTACCAGTCTCCGCATTTACCAAACTCGCTTTTACAGACGAGCTACCTATGTCATAACCTAATAGAAACATAATTTTATTTACGATTAAACGATTTACTATTTACGATTTAACGCTCAATGTCCGACAATTAATGCTTTAACATCCAACGCCTAATACTTAATACTTGATACTTGATACTTGAACAGGGTCTACCTCCTTACCTTATTATATATCTTCTTATCAAATTTATAATAACGGGCAGCACGGTGAGCCACTCCCTGTTGTTTTTCTTCCAAAGGAACTACATATTCCATCATGGCTATTTTTTTATGGAAGTTGCGCACATCTACGGCTTTGTCGTATACCAACTCAAAAAGGGTCCTTAATTGTGCGGCTGTAAATTTGCGCGGAAGCAGCTCGAACAACATGGAAGGATTGAATTCTACGAACTGACGGATATAAGTCATCGCTTCCCGGATAATCAAATTATGGTCGAAAGCCAATGTCTTGACGTCTTTCAAAGCGACCCAGCAAGCTTGGTGATCGTCCAGATTCTTATCCAACGCGCGGTCTATCTTCACCATCGACAAATATGCAATGGTAACAATACGCTCCACTTTTGACTGCATAGCTCTTTCCAACCAACGTACATCTTTCGGATTACTCGTTCTGTTTTTAGAACCAAATGCTTTAAACTGTATCAGATTCACATTTTTAAGTCCTGTCAGTTCATACAAAACTCGTTGTGCTGCTTCATCCAAGGCTTCATCCATATAGATAAGACTTCCGGGAAGTTTCATATCATGATATACTTCCCCATTATCCTCACCTGCACGTTTTACAAGCAACACTTTCAGTTGTTCTCCGTCAAAACCAATCACTACACAGTCTACTGATATATGATTGTTTGCCAAAGGTGTATTTTTCTGTATATTCTGCATATCTTTTTCTTTAAGACGATGCAAATATAGAGGCTAAAAACCATCAAAACAAAATAAGAATTATGCTATAAAACATTGTTTTTCATCGAAATACATATCATACATCATACAATATGAATAGTTAGTGTTATCTTACGAATTACAATATGTATTTTAGTATTTCCACGAGTGGATAATTTTATAAAGTACAAAAACCGGACGGACGCTTTATTATCAGTACTTTTCATATAAATTCCACTAAACGGAAACAAAGATACTTATTGTACTTTAAACGATATGTCATTTTGTACCTTATCGTTTTTTATTCTATCTTTGCAGAGTAAATATTAAAAAATCTAAAATGGAACATCATCCAGTCATTTTATCCATTGCCGGCTCCGATTGTTCGGGAGGCGCAGGTATTCAGGCAGACATAAAAACAATCTCGGCTTTAGGCGGATATGCGGCATCGGCCATCACCGCAGTCACCGTACAAAACACATTGGGAGTACGCACCATGCAAGCTATGTCCCCTGAAATTGTCCGCGGGCAGATAGAGGCTGTGATGGAAGACCTCCAACCTGTCGCAATAAAGATAGGCATGGTACATGATATTCAGATTGTCCGTGTCATTTCCGATTGTCTGAAAAAGTACAGACCGGAATATGTCGTGTACGACCCAGTAATGGTATCTACCAGCGGTCGAAAGCTAATGACGGACGAAACCATCGAAGAGATAAAGAAAGAGTTGCTGCCACTTGCCACCTTAATTACGCCTAATATAGACGAAGCCACCGTGCTCACGGGTAAAAGTATCCATAATATCCGGGAAATGCAGGAAGCAGCTGAAATATTGACGGATAATTTCCATACCAGCCTTTTAATAAAAGGCGGTCATTTGGAAGGAGACGACATGTGCGACCTCCTACATACTGCCGACTCCATATACCATATATATAAAGAGAAAAAGATAGAAAGCCGTAATCTGCATGGAACGGGCTGTACCCTCTCTTCTGCTATCGCCACCTGTCTGGCCAAAGGCTATCCCATGCAAGAATCCATCCGGCATGCCAAGAATTATATCACTCAGGCTATCATTGCAGGAAAGGACTTGCATATCGGTCACGGCAACGGCCCGTTATGGCATTTTCCCGCCCCCATTGCGCAAATGTGTACATTTTGTGCGGTTGTATCATAAAAATACGTAACTTTGCACCCGCAATTAAAAATCAATTAAATAATAAAAATATGAAAGCATTTGTATTTCCCGGTCAAGGCGCCCAATTCGTGGGAATGGGTAAAGACCTGTATGAAAACTCAGCTTTAGCAAAAGAATTGTTTGAAAAAGCAAATGATATCCTTGGATATCGCATTACAGATATCATGTTCAACGGCACAGACGAAGACCTTCGTCAGACAAAGGTTACTCAACCTGCCGTTTTCCTTCATTCCGTTATCTCTGCCCTTTGCATGGGCGACGACTTCCAGCCGGAAATGACTGCAGGACATTCGCTCGGCGAATTCTCCGCTTTGGTAGCTGCCGGAGCCTTGAGTTTTGAGGATGGATTGAAACTTGTGTATGCACGTGCAATGGCTATGCAGAAAGCTTGCGAAGCGACTCCTTCCACCATGGCTGCCATCATCGCACTGCCGGATGAGAAAGTAGAAGAAATCTGTGCAGCAGTAAATGCAGAAGGTGAAGTTTGCGTACCGGCCAACTACAACTGCCCGGGACAAATCGTTATCTCCGGCTCTGTGCCGGGCATCGAAAAGGCTTGCGAACTGATGAAAGCTGCCGGAGCCAAACGTGCCCTTCCGTTGAAAGTGGGCGGTGCTTTCCACTCTCCGGTGATGGATCCTGCTAAAGTAGAACTGGAAGCTGCCATCAAGGCAACAGAAATTCATACTCCCAAATGTCCGGTATATCAGAATGTGGATGCTCTTCCTCATACCGACCCTGCAGAAATCAAAAAGAACCTGGTTGCTCAATTGACTGCTTCCGTACGTTGGACACAATCAGTGAAGAATATGGTTGCCGACGGCGCTACTGATTTTACAGAATGTGGTCCGGGTGCCGTACTTCAAGGATTGATCAAAAAGATTGACGGTACTGTCAATGCTCACGGTATTGCATAAATATCCGTAAGACAGACTTATTTTTTAAAGGAGATAGAGTGTGTTGGTAATAGCTGCCAACACACTTTTTATTTTCATCCGATACCGTTCTTGGTAAAATGGGGGCTCAACCGCGCTGTAATTATGCTTCAATGCAGTCAACAATCACCGGCGGGAGAAAGTTTTCCGACAAGCGCCCCGTTTTGTTAACGGATGCAAACGCAATAGAAGATAGTTTGTCCGCATTTTGGAAAACGCAACAAACTATCCATCTATTTACATCATTTAACAATCAAGCATCAAATTCCGCTCCATCCTCGCTTCATGAAGCATTCATTTTCGTTTCTTCACGGATATTAAGTAAATATTTATTCAATTTTAGAACGAAGAAGGAACGAAGGTGAAACGAAGGTGATACGAAGGTGATACGGAGAAGTGACGAAAAAGCAGCGGACAAGCGGGGAAAAGACAAAAAAACGGAATCGTGGGGAAGGCTCCGGAAGGAGCTTGTTTTTTCGTTTTTTTATCAATCCGTTAACCAAGATTAAGCGTCCGGAGTGAACCGCCGAATGGAAAACCTTGGGCACGGATGTTGCAGAGCCATAACAAATAGCAATCACTATCTATTTATTCAATATTAGTTCCTTGGCAATGCTTCTTTCACTACCATTGAACGACCTACATATTCTGCACCGTTCAATTGTTTGATAGCATTGTTAGCTTCTGCATCATCCGGCATTTCGATAAACGCAAAGCCTTTTGATCTTCTTGTTTCCCGATCTGTGATTACCTTTACTGAAGCAACCGTTCCATACTCTTCCATTACATGTCTCAAATCTGATTCCTTAACGTTATAGCTAAGATTTCCAATGTACAAATTCATAAAATACAAATATAAAAAATTAATAATTCAACAAGAAAGTTTTAGGAAGATCTTAATTAGAGATGGATATGCTCAAATCAATGAGAAGATACACGTAAAAAATCAAATCGTAATAAACCTTTTTATTGTTGTTGGCACAAAGGAAAGCATTATTGGGAGATAATACACTATACCCCCTCCTTTTTCTTTTCTCAAAACATCTTTTTTATGAAAATAGGCCAATACTTAACGTTTATAAGTTGTTATTCAAAACGCAACGAAGCCTCCTTTTTTCTATTAATAATTTTAGACAGTTACTTAAACAAATAGTTCTTTGTCCGGATTAAACCTTTTCTGCAAAAAGAAGTCTAATTTTTTAAATATTATCGTTCTATTAAACATTAAAATTATCAACGAAAATGGAAACATCTGCTAAACTCTATTCACTGAATTACAGCAATGTAAGGACTTACCTCTTTGCCCTGCTATTTGTGGCAGGCAACATTGCACTTCCACAAATCTGTCATCTTGTACCATACGGTGGCCCTACTTTATTGCCGATCTATTTTTTTACGTTGATCGCAGCTTATAAATATGGATTTCGTGTGGGATTACTGACAGCAATTCTTTCTCCTGTCATCAATCACCTGTTATTTGCAATGCCATCGGGAGCTGCACTCCCCATTATATTGATAAAATCCGCTTTACTTGCCGGTACTTCCGCCTTGGCTGCACGAACACTGAAATCCGTTTCTTTATGGGCTATTCTTGGTGTCGTTCTCTCCTATCAGATTATAGGAACTGCTTTTGAATGGGCATTCATCGGAAATTTCCATGCAGCAGTGCAAGACTTCCGCATTGGTATTCCCGGTATGTTAATTCAATGGTTTGGCGGCTACGCCCTACTGAAAGCGATTGCAAAACTCTAAAGTAAAATCAAAAATGGACAGAAGGGACTTTTTAAAAACAGTAGCCATAACCGGTGCCGCATTGAGTATTCAGCATTCGGAGGCAATGGAGATATTAACCCAGACCATTAATAATACGAACGGAGGCAATCCGGACTTGGTAGCCGTCATGGGTGGAGAGCCGGAAGCTATGTTCCGCCGTGCTATCAGCGAACTGGGCGGTATGAAACAATTCGTCAAACCGGGACAGAAGGTGGTCGTAAAACCTAATATCGGTTGGGATAAAGTGCCGGAACTGGCAGGAAACACCAACCCGCAACTGATTGCTGAAATCGTGAAACAATGCTTTGCCGCCGGAGCTAAAGAAGTGACCGTATTCGACCATACGTGTGACGATTGGCAGAAGTGCTACAAAAACAGCGGCATCGAAGCTGCGGCAAAAGCTGCCGGAGCAAAAGAACGCTCTTGTTTGGACGCGTTTATTGTTCTACAATTTGCCCTATGGGTATTTTGCAGGATGTCATTGCATGCATTTCAAAATCAACAGGGAAAAAGAAAAAAAGATATAGTTACAGTCCCGCGAAAAACAAATGGCGTTGGGGCATACTCGGGCTGACAGTAATCGGGTTTCTATGCGGATTTACATTTATTGTAGGCCTGCTCGATCCATATAGTGCGTATGGACGCGTAGTAGTGCATATATTCAAACCTATCTACATGTTGGGGAATAATCTGTTGGAATCCGTCTTTTCCAAGTTCAACAATTATACGTTTTATCAGGTAGATACCTCTGTTTTAAGCATTTCTTCTCTTCTCATTGCTATTATCACTCTTGCAGTTATTTTTGTAATGGCATGAAATGCCCCTCTCATGTCCTGAAACCTGCTTTTATGGAGTATGGTTTAGCAGGTATGATGCAACCCACCGTCAGTTTTGAGAAAGGATTTTGTAACTTTGACTGTACTGTTTGCGGAGATGTCTGTCCTAACGGAGCGATCCTTCCTATAAGCGTGGAACAAAAGCATCTGACCCAAATGGGATATGTTGTTTTTATCAAGGAAAATTGCATCGTTTATACTGATGAAACCAGTTGCGGAGCGTGTTCCGAGCACTGTCCCACACAGGCTGTGGCAATGGTACCATATAAAGACGGATTAACGATCCCTCATGTAAACAAAGAAATATGCGTAGGTTGTGGAGGGTGCGAATATGTTTGCCCTGCCCGTCCATTCCGCGCTATCTATATTGAAGGAAATCCAGTGCAAAAAGAAGCCAAACCTTTTAAAGAAAGCGAAGAACATAAAATGGAGATAGACGATTTCGGTTTCTAACCAGCAAGGAGCTGAAGCAAACTTACATTCGTATACTTGTGCTCTATTGTGGTATATTTTAAATGCGGATAACACAGAACTGTTATTGCGTAAGCATAAAGTTTTGTTATCCGCATTTACTTGTGTTCTATGGATAACAAAAAACTGCTTATAACGTTCTCTTTAAAAAACTATTCATTATATTCCTCCTACTTTCAATAATTTCACTAAATTCGTGGCGAACTAAAGAAAGCAACTCATGGAGGTATTCACAAATAACAGGAATAGCCGGAAATATCAGATTGGCTATGCATTAAGCGGAGGATTTATTAAAGGATTTGCCCATCTGGGAGTTATGCAAGCTCTTCTAGAGCATGATATTAAACCGGAAATCATTTCTGGAGTAAGCGCAGGAGCACTTGCCGGTGTCTTTTATGCAGATGGCAACGAACCCCACAAAGTACTAGATTATTTCTCCGGACATAAATTCCAAGATTTAACCAAACTGGTAATTCCTAAAAAAGGGCTATTTGACCTTTGTGAATTTATAGACTTTCTCCGGACCAACATAAAAGCAAAGAACTTAGAAGATTTGCAACTTCCTCTGATTATCACAGCAACCGACCTTGATCATGGACGTATGGTACACTTTCATCGCGGCAGTATTGCTGAACGGGTTGCTGCTTCTTGTTGTATGCCTGTTATGTTCGCGCCAGTCAATATAGATGGCACAAACTATGTTGACGGAGGATTGATGATGAATCTTCCTGTCTCCACCTTGCGTAGAGTGTGTAATAAAGTGGTGGCAGTTAACGTAAGCCCCATTATGGCACAAGACTACAAAATGAATATTGTCAGTATTGCTATGCGCTCATTCCATTTCATGTTTCGCGCCAACACTTTTCCTGAAAGAGAAAAGTGTGATTTACTCATCGAACCATACAATCTATACGGATATAGCAATACCGAACTGGAGAAAGCAGAAGAAATCTTCGAACAAGGATACAATACAGCCAATGAGGTGCTTAATCAACTGTTGGAAGAAAAAAGGGAAATATGGAAATAACCTCCTATCCATCGGAAAAAAGAATAAATACGAATATTAATAATCTACTCTATATGAATGACGAAAATAAAATAATTATCTATCAAGTGTTCACCCGTCTGTTCGGAAATAACAACAATCATTGTGTTTACAACGGAGACATTACCACCAACGGTTGTGGGAAAATGGCTGATTTCACGCTCAAAGCACTTGGTGAAATCAAAAAATTAGGTACTACACATATATGGTATACAGGCATCATCGAACATGCCACTCAAACGGATTATCGCCGTTATAATATCAGTCCGGACCACCCTGCCATTGTGAAAGGAAAAGCAGGTTCTCCTTATGCCATCAAGGATTATTATGATGTAGATCCTGACTTGGCCAATGACGTACAGGGGCGTATGAAAGAATTTGAAAACCTAGTACACCGTACTCATCGAGCAGGTTTAAAAGTAATCATAGATTTTGTACCTAATCATGTAGCACGCCAATACCATTCGGACGCACAGCCCGACGGTACAACGGAATTGGGGGCTAACGACGACTCCAGCCAGTCTTTCAGTCCATACAATAATTTTTATTACATCCCACAAGCGGAACTTCATGCCCAGTTCGATATGAAAAACGGAGCAACAGAGCCTTACCGGGAATTTCCGGCTAAAGCTACCGGTAACAATCGTTTTGATGCTACGCCCAATATCACCGACTGGTATGAAACAGTGAAATTAAATTATGGAGTGGATTATCAGAATGGCGGTACCTGCCACTTCTCCCCGACCCCGGACACTTGGATAAAGATGCTGGACATTCTTCTTTTCTGGGCGTCGAAGAACATTGACGGTTTCCGTTGTGACATGGCAGAAATGGTTCCCGTTGAGTTTTGGGAATGGGCTATTCCTCAAGTAAAAGAGGTTTATCCTGAAGTACTCTTCATCGCAGAAGTCTATAATCCCAATGAATATCGTAACTATCTGTTCCGTGGCAAGTTTGATTATCTATATGATAAGGTAGGATTGTATGATACATTACGAAATGTAGCCTGCGGATATGAATCTGCCACTGCAATCACTCATTGCTGGCAAAGCCTGAATGGAATCGAGAAAAAAATGCTCAACTTTTTGGAGAATCACGATGAGCAACGTATTGCATCTGATTTCTTTGCCGGTAATCCGCGTAAAGGAATTCCTGCACTAATTGTTTCTGCATGTATGAACACCAATCCTATGATGATCTATTTCGGTCAGGAGTTCGGAGAGCTGGGTATGGATAGCGAAGGATTCAGCGGAAGAGACGGACGGACTACCATATTTGATTATTGGAGCGTAGATACTATACGCCGTTGGCGTAACGGAGGAAAGTTTGATGGGAAAATGCTTACTGAGGAACATAAGCATCTCTACTCTATTTATCAAAAAGTACTGACACTGTGCAACAAAGAGCAGGCAATCAGGAAAGGGGTATTTTTTGATTTAATGTATGCCAATATAAATGGATGGCGTTTCAATGAGCATAAACAATATACTTTTATGCGGAAATACAAAAACGAGATTCTGTTTTTCGTTATTAATTTCGACAGTCAACTGGTAGATGTTGCCATCAACGTGCCTTCACATGCCTTCGATTTTTTGCAAATTCCTCAAATGGAGTCTTATCAGGCTATCGATTTGATGACCGGTGCTGAAGAAGAAATAAGCTTATTACCTTATAAAACGACAAATGTTTCAGTTGGAGGTTATAACGGAAAAATTTTAAAGATTACTTTTTAGGAAAAAAGACTAGGAAACGCATATTCCTTATCGAGGCTGTCTAAAAAGTCGTTAGTAACTCCAACTTCCTGAAGGAGGAAAATGAGGATAGAACTGACTTTTTAGACAGCCTCAGTTATTCTATACTCCACAAGGAGTATTACTGAAAACACGCAACGTGAGTGATATGTATGATATTCTCGGACCAAGTACCCTTTTGGTAAACTAGAACTAAATCATTCAATAGCGCAATATACGAGAAAGCCCCTGCAGATATACAATGATAGTTGCAGGGGCTTCTTTTTTACAGATAAAATTATTTCTTCTTTCTAAGCACTACGGCGGTACGGGCAGGAATGTAGAGCTTCAACCACTCTTTCTTTTCCTTACTGTACAACGGATCGGCAATAGTGAAGTGCACTACAGAATCATCAGCCAAACCGTTTCCTCCAAATGCAACGTCGTCCGTATTCAGTATTACTTCATAGGCTCCCGGAGTTACCAGGAATCCATAATCGGCAAATGACTGTTTCGGATTAAAGTTAAAGACAAATATAAGGTCTTTACGGCCGTATGCCAATACTTGATCGCCATCATTATGCCATATTTCCTGAACAGGTGTCGTTTGAAAGTTTTTCACGCTCTTCAGAACTTTCAGCATATCCTTATCAAAATCACCCATATAATGATAAGTCAGATTCTTGTTGTCTACCAAATCCCATTGGCGACGGGCATATTTACATGACCATCCGTTACCTTCACGCGGGAAGTCAATCCATTCGGGATGACCGAATTCATTTCCCATGAAGTTCAGATAACCTCCGTTAATGGTTGAAGAGGTCAATAAACGAATCATCTTGTGCAAAGCGATACCACGGTTGACAACATAATTTTCATCTCCCTTTTGCATGTGCCAGTACATATCAGCATCAATCAAACGGAAGATAATTGTCTTGTCTCCCACTAATGCTTGGTCGTGGCTTTCTGCATACGAAATGGTCTTTTCATCCTGACGACGGTTGGTTACTTCCCAGAACATGCTGGAAGGTTTCCAGTCCTCATCAATCTTTTCTTTGATTGTCTTGATCCAATAGTCCGGAATGTTCATGGCCATACGATAATCGAAGCCGTAACCGCCATCTTCTACTTTTGCAGCCAGCCCCGGCATACCGGAAACTTCTTCCGCAATGGTTATCGCTTTCGGATTTACCTGATGAATCACTTCATTAGCCAATGTCAGGTAACAAATTGCATTATCATCCTGATAACCGTTGAAATAATCTCCATAGTTACAGAAGGCTTCACCCAAACCGTGACTATAATATAGCATAGAAGTGACTCCGTCAAAACGGAAGCCGTCAAATTTATATTCTTCCAGCCAGTATTTGCAGTTAGATAACAGGAAGTGAATCACTTCGTTCTTGCCATAATCGAAACATAGAGAATCCCAAGCCGGATGTTCGCGACGAACGCCCGGATAGAAATACTGATTCGGATCACCGGCAAAGTTTCCTAATCCTTCTACTTCATTCTTCACTGCATGTGAATGAACAATGTCCATAATCACAGCAATTCCCATCTCATGAGCGGCATCGATTAATGCCTTCAATTCGTCGGGAGTACCAAAACGGGAAGAGGCTGCAAAAAAGCTGGATACATGATAGCCGAAACTTCCATAATAAGGATGTTCCTGAATGGCCATTATCTGGATACAGTTATACCCCTCTTCAGCAATACGAGGAAGTATTTTCTCGCGGAATTCGTTATAAGTGCCCACTTTTTCCTCCCGTTGTGCCATTCCGATATGACATTCATAAATCAACAGTGGATTCGTATTGGGCTTGAATGTTTTCTTTTTGAATTTATAGGGTTTCTCCGGAGCCCAGACTTGTGCGCTGAATATCTTGGTCTGTTCATCCTGCACCACACGGGTAGCCCATGCAGGAATACGCTCGCCTTGTCCGCCTTCCCAGTATACATTCAGCTTGTATAGATCGCCATGATGAATGGCATCCGCCGGCAGGTTAATTTCCCAATTGCCATTCTTTAGTTTTTTCAGCTTATAGGCCGCTTTTTCCTCCCAATTATTAAATGTACCCACCATATAAATATGAGTAGCATTGGGCGCCCATTCACGGAAAGTCCATCCCTTATCGGTGCGATGCAATCCAAAATAAAGATACCCCGATGCAAAATCTGAAAGGGTTTGTTTCCCTTTATTCGTCAATTCAGCTTTCTTGTCTAATGCATGCTGACGACGCCCGGTGATAGCACCGGCAAAAGGTTGCAGCCAGGGATCGTTTTTTATGAGATTAAGTGTCTTTTCCATATCAGAATTGAATTAGGATTATGCTTTTACTTTTACAATTACTTTTTTCACACCATCTGGAGTGATGCCGGGGGCATGACCGTCTTGCGGGAAGAAGATAGCAAACATTCCCGGTTTTACGGCAACGTATGTTTCTGCCAATCCTTCAAAGAAAGTAATGTCTTTTTCTGCGTTATAAGGTGCATTTGCCGGAACACAATCTTTAGCAGCGGTATACCCCATAATTTCTGTTCCCGACAACGGGATTTGAATATCAATAAATTCGTTATGAGTCTCCAGTTTGGCTTCCTCTTTTGTTTTAGGTTTAGTTTGTGCGATATTCACGAACAGATCTTTCCCTTTCAGTTCTGTCTTACCAATTTCCATGGCTTGGAGGTCATGAGACTTCAAAAAGTCAATGGCTTGTGCAAACAAAGGATTTAAAGACGCATATTTCTCCAGATTTTCTAAAGTATCTACTACCATATAAGTTAAATTTTAAAGTTTATATTCTAGGCATTATTTATTCAAAATCATCAATCGTATAATTTATAAAATCAGCAAACCGCTTGAACTGGCGGAACGCTTTGTCCATCTGTTCCAACATATCCGGCCGGGTAAAGAAGTCATCAGGAACATTATATGAACAAACATACTCTTTACATTTCAAATAATCGACATACTTGAAGTCTTTCGGGAAGCCTTTCGGAGCTGTTTTCAGAAAATCCTCCCCTATCACCGGAAAGTATTTCTTAAACTCCGGATCTTCTACAATCGCAACAAATTCTTCGATATTGTCATAAATAGACTGACGCACTGCTTTCAGGATATTGGAAGGCAGACACAAGCTTCCTCCGGCAAGCATCGAACCATCCGGTTGCAAGTGGACATAATATCCACAATGGTCGGATTTCTTTCCTTTGGCATTGATATAGCCGCCGAAATGTATTTTATAAGGTGTTTTATCCGCAGAGAAGCGGGTATCCCGGTAAATGCGATAAGTACAGTCTTTGGGTTGAATCCCCCGGATAGTTTCATCAAACAGGGAAATGCGGGCAATCACTGTTGCCAAAAAGTTGTCGAACTCGGCACGGGCTGTTTCATATTCTGCCTTGTGCTCATTAAACCACTCACGATTATTATTCGCGGAAAGAGCTTTTAAAAACTGAAAGATAACGGGTATGTTCATCTTTATCATTTTCTATTATTACTCTACAAACGTACAAATTTTATTTCATATAAACTACAAAAGGGGGTAAAAGGACATAAAAAAAGCATCGGCCTGGTAAAACCGATGCTTTAACACATTTATCAAAAAAACAGACTCTTCTGTCTCTGACGTACTTTAGCTTTCACAAGTGGAGTACAATCTCTTTAATTAATCTTATATCTAATACTATGAAAAACACATAAATATAACAGTACAAAAGTGACATTTGTTCAGCAATACTCTGTATATTTCGGTTAATTATCGTTTATAGGATGAAATGTTCCTCATTTACAGGCAATACAATACGCTCCCAGTCAATCATGGCGTTGAATAACATGATATGAGAATAGTCGTTTAAATGCACTTGCGCGATGTCTTTCTCAACAATCAATTGCTTATTCAGAAGTTCCGCCCGCTTCGTTCCCCGAAGTAACGGATGAGCCGGAGTAAACCATGTGTGGCCATCGTAGAGGGCGATATTGGCAATAGAAGTATCTGTCAGATATCCGTCTTTCACGATTAAAATATCATCTGCCATTCCTCTTTGGGCATACAAAGCGTTCAGTTCTTCCCGATGTGTGCTTTTGTAAGTGTAATTAATGGTATCGGATTCTATCAGATGCAAAGAGGACACTTGCCGTATCTGATAGGGAGCATACGTGACTTCTTCTACTTCTTTTCCATACACAATCCGGCATTTATGAATCCCATTTAAAACTGGTGGCGATATATACTTACACAAATCAAGCGGAACACTATCTTTCCAAAAGACCGCACGGGTCCTATTGAAACGCTCTGTGTGATAATCAAGATTATAAATCTGTCCATCCTCTATCCGGATAGTCTCAATAAATGGGTACATATACTTTTTGTTTCATTTCGTTATATTCGCTTTCCGCATCGCTCTGACAGGTTATTCCACCTCCACTTTTAAAATACATTTTTTCTCCTTCCTGTTCTACAAAACGTATCATAACGGCACTATCCAAATTAGTTCCATCCGAATAGCCCATAATTCCTGTATAAAATCCTCTGTCGTAGGTTTCAGCTTCCCGAATAATCTGCATCGTTTTTTTCTTGGGGGCACCGGTAATGGAACCGGCTGGCAAAAGTCGGAAAATAAGTTCTCCCAAATGTTCCGGATAGTTTTCCGGCAATACACCTTGAATTTCAGAGCTTGTTTGAAGAATTGCTCCCTGATTAGTCTGCAACGTATCGATATACCGATACCGGGAAACAGACACTTGATTGGCAACCATGCTTAAATCATTACGAATCAAGTCTACGATAGTAGCGTGTTCTGCCGCCTCTTTAGGATCGTTCATCAATAATTGGGCAGCAGAAGGAATGGAAGCGTCAATAGTCCCTTTCATCGGGTATGAACTAATTTTTCCCTGATGAATTCTCACAAATATTTCTGGAGAAAAAACAGTAAAAGTGTCTTTAACCCATAGCTTATAAATCGCTTTAGAGTGATCATAAATATCTTTCAGAGTGAGATTGGTATCTACCGGAGTGCGACAAGTCAGATTTGTGAGAAAACTATTTCCTGCCAAGATATTCTGTCGAACAATATTAAACGAGCGTTGATAGGAATAGAAAGATTCTGCAGAAGGCTGCCAATGGATAGAGTTCGCTAGTTTAGCTGAAAAAGAGGGTGTATACTTTTCTGTTGACGTAGCTTGATTGGTAAATCCATTCAGATTATACAAAAGTTCAGTAGAATCAATAGCGGCAACCTCTTCTATATAAGATGCGTCCTGCAGATAATTGATGATAAAAACAAAAGGACGATGATGTTGTCCAAATTGATTCATCCGTTTGATGGCCTGTTCCTTATTATATAAGTGCATAAAATATTTCAGCGTTTAGAAACGACAAATGTACACAAAAAGCATAGATTAGAAAAAGATAGCAATAAAAAAGGGTTGCCCGGCGTATCATACAGGCAACCCTTTATCATTTATAAGATCGGTCAAATTACTTCATTGCAGCTTTCACTTGAGGAAGCATCTTTTTCACATTTTCATTTTCCGGAGAGATTTTAGCAGCCTCTTCCAAATAGTCTAATGCTTCTTTAAATCTTCCATCCGCTTTTGCTTTTTCTGCAGCATATTTGTCTGCGTCTGAATTTGCCAAAGGAGCAGCTTTCTTCAAGATATTAGCTCCGTCATTATAACACAAAACTCCTAAACTGTACAATGCATTTGTTTTATACTGTTTGTGATCCAACGGAATTACTTTCTTGAAACAATCTTCTGCTTCTTCTGCTTTTCCAGCTTTCTGTGCTGCAAGTCCTGTTTTTAGATAATGAAGACCATAATTCTTCACCATTGTCTTATTCTTAGGATCGACTTTCAGTCCTTCTTCTAATGTAGCTACATATTCAGCAGTCTTCTTTTGTGCATCTAAAGCCAAAGCTTTACGAGCATACGCATTTCCTATATTAAATTTTTTCTGAATAGCAATATCGAAAAAGGTCACGGCTTCCGCATACTTTTTCACTTCGTCTGCTGCTATACCACAATAGTAAGCTGTTGCAGAATCTTGATTATTAGTCTGTTTCAGATATTCGCTGAATTTCGCATACGCTACTGGATAATTTTTAGCATTAAATGCATCATTTCCTTCTTTTTTCAATTGCTCTGGGGTAGTTTGTGCAAAAACATTAGTCACTACAATACAAAATGCAAATAAAAAAATCAATTTCTTCATAACTTTATGTGTTTTTTAGTTGTTTATCGTTCAAAAGTAGAAGTTATAATAGAAAAACACAACCGTATTTTATTTTTTTGACCTTTTTGAAACCTATATAACTTTCGTTATTCTTCGTGAAAATGACGTTTTTCTATTTATTCATCCCAAAACATATAGAATTAAACAAAATATTTCTCTTTTATAAATTACTGATTCATAGCCATAAAGAAAAATATGAATAAAAAAGTGCCAGAAAGTTTTTGAATTTTCATAAAAAGCACTACCTTTGCATCCGCAAATAAGGATGGTTCCGTAGCTCAGCTGGATAGAGCAACGCCCTTCTAAGGCGTGGGTCAAGCGTTCGAATCGCTTCGGAATCACTTAGAAAAATCGCAAACGGCTATTAAAATAGTGTTTGCGATTTTTTTTCATTTAATAGATTCGTCCACATGTTGGCGGCTCAGTTGTAATGGCTCAGTTGTCTACTTGATATTTTTTCACGTACTGGCTATAATCCCATCGGTATTTTCAACAAATACCAGACAATAAACATCAATGTCCAGGCAACCAAGATACCTAATGAATATCTCCAGGTATATTTAAGCAATGAGCCATACGTAATCTGTTTATCATACTGCCGCATATAAGTCAGTACCAAAGGCATATAAAATAAGAAAGGAGTAATGGCATTCGTCGAACTATCTCCGATACGGAAAGCACATTGTGCTATATCCGGAGCAATTCCCATCTGCGCAAACATCGGAATAAAGATAAAAGACATAAAAGCCCATTTGGAGGTAGCAGATACCATAATAAGGTTTATCAATGCCGTAAATAGAATAAACAGGATGAGGGCAGACAAAGGAGCCGGTTCAAATGAAGAGAGCAAATCAGCTCCCATGATAGCTAAACATTTATCCAGATGGGAATATTCAAAACAGGCAAACATCTGTGCAGCAAAGAAAGCGATAACGAAATACACTCCAAGAAGTTTCATTGGCTGCGTAAGTCCTTCAATCACATCATTGTCGGTGCGATACCGTCCGGAACTGAATCCATAAGCCATCCCCGTGATACCTGCTCCCAAAGAAAGTAGGAATAAAATACCGGCAATAAAAGGCGAATGCATCAAACCTCCGTTCACCCCTCGCAAAATTCCATAAGAAGAAAAAGTGAGCCACAAAATAAGAGCAACATAAACAGCTGCAACAACAATGGAAATCATAATGGCACGCCGCTCTTTGCGAGACAAAGGATGATAAGCCACCACTTTCACACTGCCTTCATACTTTCCTAACGTGGGAAGAAGCCATTTTCGAGTAATCCAATACACAATAGCTGTAATGACTACCGTTGAAGCACTCATAAAGAAGTAGTTACAAAGAGGTTCCGTGTTCCCCTGATAACCCGTTTGCGCCAGTGCCGCCTCTTGTGTGGTATGCGCCAATAACGGGTCCATCGTACTCAATACAATATTAGCACTATACCCGCACGCAACAGAGACATAAGCTGTAACAATCCCTGCAATCGGATGAAGTCCCACCCACTGGAACAGCATAGCGGCAATAGGCAATAAAATAATATATCCACCATCCCCAATGGCATTCGACAACAAACCAAGCACAATCACCCACAAGATGATTTTCCTCTTTTCCTGCCGATTCCCTACTCCCATGCGGATGCATGCATCAATAAAACCGGAATGTTGTGCTACTCCCAGTCCGAACATAGCGATAATCACCATACCCAACGGAGCAAAGCCCGTGAAATTCTTAATAGCGTTCCGCAACCACCAACGTATTCCTTCCGGACTTAACAGGCTTTGTACGCGGATGTCTTCGCCTGTCTGCGGTAATGTCACTTTCAACCCATAGATATCACATATCCATGAAAGAAAGACCACTGCCATTGTCAGCAGAAGGAACATCGTAGCGGGATGGGGCATACGCCATTTATTCTTCATTACTTTCCAGAGGTATTACTTGCCATTAATTATTCTTCGTCAGGCTCCAGATTATCCAAGTCGATAATACGCAATTCCAGTGCACGTACTGCCAATCGGGTAGCATTCACTCCCACCCGTTCTCCATTCGGGAAAAGGCGTCCGATAAGATCATTCTGTCGTTTCTCCAATGATTTTACGCCGAAAGGCATCCCTTTCAGATTAGCAATCATCTCCTTCGTATATCCTAATGCCAAATGGCGGAGAAAACGTTCGTCGTATTCATCAATATCATAACTGATGACTGCTTCCTGACGCTTGGCATCGTTGGCTACAGATTTCTTGAAACGATCTACAATCTTTTCCAAAATCGGATAGTTGAATACCAGTTTCTTTCCGTCCATCACAGCCTGTACATCTGTTTTCGTCAGTAGTTCTCCCGTTTTGAGAATAATTCCGTCGGCACCAGCATTCAATACATCCACCCACAACTTTTCATTCAGAATCTCACCTGTGAAGATCAGTACCCGGACTCCTTTGTAGCGTTTGAATATATTCCGGCAAATGTCAACACCAATGGTCGTAGAACCTCCCAGTCCTAAGTCCAACAATACCAAATCGGGAAGCTGCGCCTCCATCAACGGCCAGAACTCACTTTCCGTCATTGCCGTACCGATCACTTCCGCATTCGGTATTTCATGGCGGAATATTTCTTCTGTTCCTTTCAACTCCAGTTTTACATCCTCTACGATAATAACTTTAAACTTCTGTTCTTCCATGTTTCTTATCTAATAACTTTTTATGTGTTCTCCTTTTATCGGCGCGGAACGGTGAAATAAACCGTAAATCCTCCGCCTTCAGCCAGCTCGGCATTGATACGACATCCTCTGCGTCCCGCAAATTCGTCATGGTCGCGGATAATCTGCTTGCATATCAGATATTCCGTTCCTCTCAACTCCCCTTTTTCACCGGAAGTCATACGTGCCAGATTCGGATAGAATAATTGGTTCAATTCTTCCACACTCTTTTCACGTCTCGTATCCGTAAAGAGAAAACGAATATATTCATTATCCTGACGTGCTTGCAGACGTATCACCCCATCTTCACGCACAGTCAATGATTCATCAATCAAATTTTCCAATAGAAAACGCAACTGGTTCACGTCTCCTATCACCTTCGCTTCCATCGGTTCTATCTCCAGTTCTATCTTCTCCGAACGGTTCTTCATTGATTTCTTGAAATATTTTCCGGCAGTGTCCAATACCTCCTGTACCGGAATCACAGTACGCCGGAAAGTGACTTCCTCCAATTGCCGGGAAGCACACGAACTCAAAATCGTAAAGATTCCTTTATAATATTCAATCAATTCCGTCATAGTCTCCACCGCTTCACGCTCCTCCGTTTCTGAAAGCTTCTGCGTATTCAACCGTCCAACAATCTGTTTGATTTTATTCGGATAATAGATCGTCTCATGTTTAATCGTCGACAAGCAGTTGTCAAGTACCATATTCTGTACATGCAACATACTGTCTTCCCAGGAAGCTCTGCGTGTTTCTTCATGCGCTGATTCAATATCCCGGTATTTAGTAGCCAGTTTCACCACTGCATTAAATACGACAATAGTCACATAGCGTGCTACCAGTTCAAAAAGCAGCCGGTCCGTTTCCTGTTCTGTTCCCTCTCTGCGCTCCAGATAAAGCACACCGACACATTGATGTTCACCTCCTGCTTCCACCATCAGCGGAATTGCCTGAAGATGCTGTTCAGAAAGATATGCTCCGGAATTAAAACACAGTTCTACCATCTCCGGCATTTCCTGTCCGGGACGAGAAGCGTATTCCAGCCGATGTGTCGTTTCGTTATAAACGGCAATTCCCATCCGGTCAATTGTCAATAGTTCATTCACCGGACCGAATGCTTCATTCACAATACGTTGCGGGATTTCTTTAAGTGTACTTTCCTCTCGTTGGAGTGCCTCTGCATTTTCTTGTTCCTGCGGTCTGACCAAAGATGCCGCAAATACCTTTTGATTAATCTCAAGCACCTGTTCGAGATTCAAACGATTCTGCAAACGTTTTCTCATATATAGGAAATAGTATCCGACCAAAGAAACAATCAGTAGAACAAAACATAAAATAATTCCTACTGTCTTATTCGTGTTCGACCGTTCCAACTGTCGGCAATACGCTTCGAGAGTCTGATCTTCTCCTTGCAACTTATACAAATCCGTAAATGCCGAATTATTGTAACTGTATGCATCCAACTGTTTCAAAGCCAAAAAAGCAACCGCCGCCTCATTCCTGATATCCAGAATCACATGATAATCCGAATCAAACAATTCGTTCCACCAACTGATTTCGGCAGGCGTTCCTTCACCCACCAGCTTCATATACCGATGCGGACGATCCGGACGCGCATATTTTTCATAATGCTCGTTCAACAAGAGTATAGCAGAATCTATATATTGCAAAGCAAATTCATAATTTTCAGCCACATTAGCAAAATAGGCGGCATTCGCATAATCTGACGCTGCATCCAGCAAATCCTCATAGGCAGAATCCGTAACTACCACTATCGAATCGCCCTCCTGCAACATGGGAGGAATCGGATCATGCAGACAAGAACTCACCCCAAACGGAAGCAACAGGCAAAACAACAAGACTCCCATCGCTTTACGCACTCCCGAAGGCAAACGGAAATAGAAACGACTCCCCTTCCCCAATTCACTCTCTACATCGAAGACGCATCCCCGGAACAATTCATTCGTTTTCTTATATTTCTCAATGATTCCCTTACAATTCATCAGTCCGAAACCACTTCCCTTATTTTCTTTCAGAACCTCCGGATCAGCTACATTTTTCATTCCGATAACACGAGAGTCATATACTTTCTCACCAATAATACGAGCCACATCTTCTTCGGAAATCCCCCTTCCGTTGTCTTCTACGGAAATCTCGACATACGCATCCGTAGTACGGGCATACACTTTGATTGTTCCTCCTTCCGGAGTATATTTTCGGGCGTTTTCAGCCAGCGTGTTAATCATGAACAAAGTCAATGCCCGGTCAGCTTTCACCATAACCGTGGTCGGTTCTATTTCCAACTTCTGATTTTTCATTTCAAAAGCACGTCTCCCTTTGCTTAACAGTTCAAAGAGTTCGTTGAGATCGAACGTTTCAATATTCAGGCTAAGCGTCCCCTGCTTCATCTTAATCCAAAGCGCCAAAATATCATTGTATTCATTAATCGTAGTTACCAGCTCGTCAATGTATTGATACTTCTCTTTCTTTATCTTTTCATGATCAATATATCCTCGTTCCGTCAACTTATGCACCTCATTCAAGATACGGTCAATATAAGGATTTATCCCATTCACAATGGCCAGACAAGCCTTCTTAATCAGATTTTGGCGTTTATTTCCCGCGATATGTTGTTCGTAAACATATCGTTGCTTTTCCAATTGCATCCGTTCGTCACTCAACGCTTCTACCATCTGCTCATTGTCCGCAGCCCAAACGATATACGGTTCAAGCACGTGCACCAAAGCTTTTTCATCACGGTTCAACCGATGCAAAGGAACCAGTGCTGCTTTTCCTTCCTCCGGAATTTCCAGCTGAAGACGCCCCTTCCCGAACAGTTGGTCGATGCCTTGTTGAATTAACGGAACATTCATTGGTATAGAAGAAGTGATGTCCCGGCAAAGAGCCAGTATCCGTTGCAGACGTTCCACATCTACTTGATTCCTCATTTTAGATCGCTTATTGAAAAGCCACCAAAGAATAACCACCAATACAAGTCCGGCAATAACCAAAGAGAGTACAAGCGTCATTTGTCGTGAATCGGATTCCAACGAAAGATAACGGCTCTCCAACTCTTTATCCTGACGGGTATAATTCAGAATATCCAAGTATATGTTCCGGTTATAATCAGAAGCATACTTCATCCCAAGCCCGGCATACGATACACTCAATTGTTCCCGAATCCTCGAAATCCATTCGGGCACCGTCTTTACGTCTTCCTCCATAATCCACGGAACTCCAGTATATGTCGTATCTCCTTCCGCATAAATGCGCAGCTTGTCCAACGTATCCACTGCATGATGATAATAAAGCACATGGTGTTGGTTCACACAATCTAACGCTTTTGTAAGCGTATCCAATGCTTCCGAATAACGTCCGTGCTCATTCATATACTTACCGATAGACACATACGCACCGGCAATCTGATACAAATCATTATACTCCCGGAATTTTTCAAGCGCAAGCTGCGCCATCCGCAAAGGTAAAAGCGAATCTACAGGAAAACCGAACTGATCCAGCGCATATCCCCTCCTTGTTCGAAAGAGTTCGAAGTTGTTGGGAGAAACCATCAGATTAGCCAGCCCTTGCAGACCATTTCCTTCAAAATAAGGATGATTAGTCTGAACCGCAGTCCTCCAAGTTATATATAGTTGGTCGAACTCACGCATTTTCCTATCCTCCGGCTTGGTGGCTTCCACCAATGAAGCCGATCCTTTGATATAATGATAATAAAGCAACTGATTAGTATCTGCCAATACTTCATTTTCCGGGATCTGATTGAGAGAAGCGATAGCTTCTTGTCGCTGCTGGAGATAATAGTAATATATAGAAGAAACAATGAAAAATTCGGTGAAAGCATAATCCAGTCGAAGTGCCTCGTGGCGGTCAGCAAACAAATCACTCTCTTCCCGAATACGTTTCATACGCCGGAGCGCACTGTTACGATAATCATAAAATTCTTTGTTCATAGCTGTCCGCTGACAAATCTTCATCAGTCCGATATCAGCAATCAACAGTTCAAGCTCATTTTTAGTCAGTTTATATACTTCCTTGTGTAACGCTTCCGCCCGGTCAAAATCCATCGCCATAAAAGCACAGAATCCGAGGTTATTGGATGCCTCCGCTTTACCCGACTTATAAAAATTTACCTGTTGATAAGCTTCATTGGCATATTTATAGGAGGAATCCAGGCTTCGATAACGATAAGTATACGCTTTCCCATTTAAAGAATCAATCAGGCGCACCTCTTTGGTTGGCACCATATCAGTGCACGAAAAAAAAGAGATAAACAACACTATACCTATTATATATAAAGGAAAACGTGAACTCATTTTTGACTATTAACTGTTTTCAGAAAGCAAATCTACAAATATTTCCGATAAGTTGGAGAGAAAAATATTTTTTATACAATAAGTCCTTCTAAATAATAAGAGAAATTCCTACCTTTGCAGGCAAATTAACAAATAGGTAACATCTATTACAAAATGAGCGAAAAAGCACCCTTTATGGTATTCTCGGGAACAAACTCGAGATATCTTGCAGAAAAAATCTGCGCGAGCCTGGATTGTCCTCTAGGAAATATGAACATTACCCATTTTGCCGATGGCGAATTTGCAGTTTCATACGAGGAATCAATTCGTGGCGCACATGTATTCCTGGTTCAATCCACTTTCCCTAACTCAGACAACTTAATGGAACTTCTCCTGATGATTGATGCAGCTAAACGTGCATCAGCAAAGAGCGTTGTGGCTGTAATCCCCTATTTCGGATGGGCTCGTCAGGATAGAAAAGACAAACCTCGTGTATCTATCGGGGCTAAGTTGGTAGCTGATCTGCTGTCTGTTGCAGGTATCGACCGACTGATTACGATGGATTTGCACGCAGACCAGATTCAGGGATTTTTCAATATCCCGGTAGATCACTTGTACGCATCGGCAGTATTCCTCCCTTACATCCAGTCTTTACAGTTGGAAAATCTGGTTATTGCTACACCGGACGTAGGAGGTTCAAAACGTGCCAGCACTTTCTCCAAATACCTCGGTGTACCATTGGTACTCTGCAACAAATCACGTGAAAAAGCCAATGAAGTGGCATCTATGCAAATCATTGGTGATGTAGAAGGTAAAAATGTGGTGTTGATTGACGACATCGTAGATACAGCAGGAACAATCACGAAAGCTGCTAATATCATGATGGAAGCTGGTGCTAAGTCCGTACGTGCCATCGCCAGCCATTGTGTTATGTCTGACCCGGCTTCTTTCCGTGTGCAAGAGTCTGCCCTGACAGAAATGGTATTTACAGACAGCATCCCTTATGCTAAGAAGTGCCCGAAAGTAAAACAGTTGAGCATCGCTGATATGTTTGCTGAAACAATTAAACGAGTGATGAATAACGAATCTATCAGTTCACAATATATCATTTAATAGCTGACAGGTGATAAATAATAATTGATAGTTGAAGTTATTACTTTCAACAGGAAATTATAAAATGGATAATGACTGCTTTTGGTTATTATCCATTTTTTTTTGTACCATACCTTTATCATCACTTCATTACCTGACGCATATATACAAAAAATAGGCCACGCAGTGCGCAGCCCATTATATTTATCATCTATCATTTATTATTGGAGTCTTCCGAATTTATAGGTTCCTTTTTTAATCACTTTTCCATCTTTATCTGTTTCTACAAAAGGACCATCCTTCTTTCCTTGTTTGAAAAAGCCATCGAAGCGATTACCATCTTTGTCGATTTGTACACCTTGCCCCTCTTCCAATCCATCAACAAACCCACCTTTATATTGCATACCAGCAACAGTTTTCAGAGTACCCTGTCCATTGGGACGGTTATCTTTCCAGTCACCGTCATAAACATCGCCATTGCTCCATTTATAAACTCCTTTACCGTCGCGTTTATTGTTTTTCCAGCTTCCTTCATACACAGCACCATTCGCCCAGGTAAAAGTACCTTTTCCGTCTTGCATGCCGTTCTTAAAATTACCTACATATTTATCACCGTTAGCATGATAATAAACTCCCGGACCAGTGCGCTCCCCTAAAAGATATGATCCTTCATAACGGTCACCCGTGTGAAAGTAATAAGTACCTTTTCCATGTTGAATATCATCCGCCCAGTCACCATCATATTTATCTCCATTGGTATACTCAAATACTCCTTTTCCGTGACGAACATCATCCTTCCAATCTCCATCGTATTTAGAGCTATCATCCCAGTTCATGGTACCTTTGCCATTCTTTTTATCATTTTTCCAGTGACCGGTATATTTGGCACCGTTTGCCCAAGTATATGCCCCTTCGCCTTCGCGCTTATCATTCACCCAATGACCTACATACAAATCACCATTATGATAATACATAGTACCTTCACCATGCTGATAATCCTGATACCACATTCCGTCGTAACGGTTGTTATTCATAAAATAATAGATACCTTTTCCGTGCTGCTGGTCCTGAAACCATTGTCCTTCGTACTTTTCTCCGTCAGGAAACATATAAATTCCATATCCTTCACGTTTCCCCTTCACATATTCACCTTCAAAGACATCGCCGTTTTTAAAAACCGTTTTTCCTTTTCCGTTCGGTTTTCGGCTTTTCATTTCTCCCGTATAGACACTGCCATCCTTAAAAGTATAGTTGCCAATCTTTATTTCAGTAGAAAATGTATCTTTAATTTTTCCGAAAAATCCGCCTTTCTTTCCTTCATTTTCTTGTGCCATTACTCCCTCTTGTGAGAGGAGAGCCAATAAAAGTGTAGTATATAGATATTTCCTCATTGGTTTTAGTCGTTACTCATTTTAGAATTACAATTTGGACAAAGATACAATTTCTATCCCAAACAGCCCACTTTCGGAAAGCAATTTATGACAACTTTTTACCTGCAATGACCTCTTTTAATGTCTCTTTGCACAAATAGCGTTGTGCCAAATCTTGTATTTCTGCAGGAGTAACCTCGTTTACAGCCAGCAGAGAACGTGAAAAGTAGTCATCATTCAGACCGGAAGTAGCAATAAAGATCCATGCATCCGATAGTGAAAAAGGAGACTCATAACTACGGCACATTTCGCCCAACATATAATTGCGTACGATCATCAGTTCTTCCATCGACACTGGCTCCTGATGCAGACGGTCTATTTCATGATATACTTCCTGTATCAACGGTTTCACATATTCATTATCCGTTTCTGTCGATATAGCCAGCAATCCGCTATCCGGATAAAACATGATTCCCGCTGAAATGCCATAAGTATACCCCTTTTTTTCACGGATATTAGACATCAGCCGACTGCCAAAATATCCTCCGAATAAAGTCATCAATACCCGGAGTTTCAGATAATCAGGATGGTTACGAGTGATGGTTGTATATCCCATCTTTACAGCACTCTGCATGGCATCCTCACGTTCTGTAAAAATTCTCTTTTCGGGAACGGCAGTAAACGGAAAACTTAATTTCAATGCCGGCTGTTGATGTTTACCAAAAGAAGTGCCGAATGTATCCGTCACCCGGCTGATAATATCCTCTGTCACCTTGCCGGACAAGAAAATAGAGCAATTGCCCGAATGGTAATACCGTTCATAAAATTCACGAAGCACTTCCGGAGTGATAGCATGATAATCTTCCTCCACCACTACTTTACCGCATGGATGCTGTTCGCCATAAAGCGACCTCAATAGACTGCGATGTGCAAGAAAATCAACTTTGGAAGTATTGACCAGATATTGTTGGATATTGGTATCAAGGATGGTATGCAATTCTTTCTCCGGGAAAAGCGGTTCTTTAATCATGGATTCTACCACTTCCAATGTTTTCGCCAAATACTTATTCAACGAATAAACAGTGATGTATGCATACTCCGACGAGCTGGACAGTTCGAGCCACGAACCGTAGTAATCCAGTTTCTCGGCAATGGTAGCAGCCGTATATTTTGTCGTACCTTCGCGCAACATCCGGTTTGTAAACAAGGCTTGCAGTTTCTGCGACTGCTGCCAACGAGCTCCAGCGATAAGCACATCCATGCGTATCACTTCCTGTTCACCCGCATTAATAACAGTCAATGGAATACCATTCGGCAATGTCATTCGGACGGGAGGAAGTATACAAAAATTTTTCAGGGTTTGTATTTCTGGTTGTATTTTACGATCCATACGATTAGATTCTATTCTTCAAAAACTCTTCTGCCCGTTCCAAGTCTTGTGGGGTATCAATTCCGATAGTTTCTACTTCACTAATGCCCACCTTTATTTTATATCCGTTCTCCAGCCAACGGAGCTGCTCCAAAGATTCAGCCAGTTCCAGAGAAGACTGCGGAAGCATGGTTATCTCCTTCAGCACATCTGTACGATAAGCATACAGTCCGATATGCTTGTAGTAGGTATGTCCCTTCAGCCAGTCCTGTTTTTCAGCATTACGCTGATAAGGAATAATGGACCGGCTAAAATAAAGCGCGTTCCAGTTCTTATTGACTACCACTTTCGGTGAATTTACATTTTCCAGTACAGCAAACGGTTCATCTACAGTAAAAGGTTTCACCAGCGTGGCAATCTGCGTGGTTACATCTTCGAAACAAGCCTTTACCACATCCAATTGTGAAGGCTGAATAAAAGGTTCATCTCCTTGTATATTGACCACTACATCAAAGTCACCTCCAATCTTTGTACAAGCTTCATAACAGCGATCCGTACCGCTTTTATGATGAACAGAAGTCATCACAACCTTACCTCCGAACGCCTTGACAGCAGCTTCAATACGCTCATCGTCTGTGGCTACATAAGCATCATCCAAAACGCCTGCCACTTGCTCATACACACGTTGTATAACAGTTTTTCCACCCAACATAGCCAACGGTTTTGCAGGAAAACGAGTGGATGCATAGCGGGCAGGTATAATTCCAAGAAATTTCATCTACTTAATAAATAATGAAGAATGGAAGGCAGATAATGACTGTTGTATATATCCCCTTTGCCAATCCTCCGGTTTTACTATTTTGTTATCATATAAAAGCATGTCAATGTCCAGACAAACTTTCTCCTCTTTTTTATCTTCCAGACGACGTCCGGACCTCTGTTCTATATCTTTCAGTATTTTCCTCACTTCCTCTTCATCCTTATCGGAAAAGAACAGAACTACTTGGTTGGAAAACAAGGCCGGATTCTTAAAAAACAAAGGTTCAGTTTCCAATTCAGGCGCAAAACAAATAGAAGAGAACGATTCAGTCAGTTTCTGTCTGGCAAAAGTCAAATTCTCTTTCCTGTTGTAATTACTCCCTATGCAAACAATATACCTATGCATTAAAAAATAAGTATTAGGTATTAAGTATTAAACATTAGATATTAAAGATATTATACCTACAGTTCAGTGCCCCAAACGCTACAGGTTAATACTTAATACTTATTTCAGATTTAGTTAAAAAGATCGTCCAATCCCCCCTCTTCTATCACCTCTCCGTCCGGAGTTTCCGAACCGGCACACGGATCAAACCCTTCAGGGAGTTTAAATTTCTCCTGCTGGTCATATCCCAAAGTCGGGTCATCATACACTTTCTTCATATACAGTGCCCAAATAGGCAAAGCAGCAGCAGCTCCTTGTCCATAGGTCATTCTACCAAAGTGAATGTCACGTTCATCACCTCCTACCCAACAACCGGATACCAGCGAAGGAGTGAATCCCATAAACCAGGCATCAGAGTTATCATTGGTCGTACCTGTTTTCCCACCCATATCGGCGGTAATTCCATAACGACGAACGCGCCCACCTGTTCCTTCATTAATAACAGCGCGCAGCATAACCAGCATTTTATATGCGCTTGAAATACTAATCACTTCCTCCATTTGCGGTGCAAAGGTAGAAAGCACATTACCATCACTATCTTCAATGCGTGTAACAAACAATGGAGCCACACGAATTCCTTTATTGGCAAAAGCTGTATATGCACTTACCATCTCACCAACAGAAATTTCACAAGGTCCTAGACAAAGCGAAACGACCGGGTCAATTGCTTTATTACGAACCCCAAAACTATGGATCAAAGGTACAAGATTATACGGATTCAGTTTGCCTATCAAATAAGCAGAAATCCAGTTGTCAGAATTAGCCAATCCCCACTTCAGAGTCACCATTTCCCCATAACGTTTATTGTTTGCATTACGAGGCGTCCAAGGAGTTCCATTCTCATCAATCAGCGTTTGCTCTACGTGGCGTATCTGATCGCAAGGAGAAAATCCATTTTCCATTGCTAATGTGTATAAATACGGTTTGATAGTAGATCCCACCTGACGACGTCCCACCATTGCCATATCATACTGGAAATATACATAATTCGGTCCGCCTACATAAGCCTTCACATGTCCGCTTACCGGATCCATCGACATGAATCCTGTCCGCAAGAAGGATTTGTAGTAACGGATTGAATCCATCGGTGTCATAATTGTATCTTTATCTCCCTTCCAAGAAAAAACAGTCATTTCTTCCGGGGTATCGAACGCCTTACGAATCTGCTGTTCCGAAGCTCCCGCCTCTTTCATAAGACGATAACGATCCGTCTGCTTCATAGCTTTTATCAGCAACTCCTCCACTCGTTTTTCCGGCAGTGATCTTGCGTATGGAGCATTTTTGCTTCCCTCTTTTTCTTTGAAAAACACAGGTTGCAAATAATCACCTAAATGTTCTTTTACTGCATCCTCTGCATATTGCTGCATACGCGAATTGATCGTTGTATAAATCTTCAAACCATCTGTATAAATATTATAATTCGTACCGTCTTTCTTTTTATTTTTTGCACACCAGCCATACAACGGGTTAGTTTCCCACGCTATAGAATCTTCGTAGAATTTTTGCATTTGCCAACCACGATAATCACTTTTTACCGGTTTCGGTGCTGTCATCACACCACGGAGATATTCGCGGAAATAAGTAGCCAATCCCTCTTTGTGGTCAACGCGGTTATATTTTAGTTTCAGCGGAAGAGTCTGCAAAGAATCACATTCTGCATCTGTGATATAACCAGCTTTACGCATCTGTTCAAGCACTACATTACGACGGCCACGGGAACGTTCGTTGAAACGGACAGGATTATAAAGTGAAGGATTCTTGCACATCCCTACCAACGTAGCTGCCTCTTCGATTTTCAAATCTTTCGGTTCGCATGCGAAGTATGTATGTGCAGCAGTTTTAATACCAACCGCATTATTCAGAAAATCAAACTTATTGAGATACATACTCAAGATTTCCTCTTTGGTATAGTAACGCTCAAGTTTCACTGCAATTACCCATTCAATCGGTTTTTGGAAAAGACGTTGAAGCGTATTCCTCGCCACTTTTTCCGTAAACAACTGTTTGGCAAGCTGTTGCGACAAAGTACTACCTCCACCTGCATTTTTCTGAAACATCAAACCACGTTTCACAAACGCACGGAACAATGCTTTGGCATCAATTCCAGAATGTTTAACAAAACGAACATCTTCTGTCGCAATAAGAGCATTGATAATACTGGGTGACAAATCCTTGTAAGCTGTGTACACCCGATTTTCCTTACTGTAAGACCACGTACCAAGTACTTTTTCATCTTCAGAGAAAATCTCCGTTGCAAATTTATAGCTCGGATTCTCAAGCTCCTCTACGGGAGGCATATAGCCAATCCAACCCTTTGAAATAGAGACAAAGATGACAACAATAGCCAACACAACGACTACCAAAAATATCCAAAGAGCTTTTATTATTTTTCGAATCATGTTTTTTCTTGCTTAAAATGACGTTTTAATTAAGATGCAAAGGTAGATAAAATCCGTTATTCAGCCAACGAGATTGATTAGATTTTCTATTTTACGAAACAAAACACAAACAGGCGGGAAAAACCCCGCCTGTTTTTCATTCACAATCAGCCCATTTATAAAATAATCAATCACAAATTTGCTCCCTGCACGCCAATCACTCCGGCAATTGCCCCAGCAACAGCAATAATCATCTTCAAAATGATACTCCACGTTTTCTTCATAGACATTTTTCTTTTTAATTAAACACTCAATAAGCTTTTTAATCATCAATCGTTCATTGACGATTCATTATGCGGCAGGATCCGGCGCTTCCCCATCCCCATTACCTTCATCTCCTCCACCTTCTTCACCATCATCCGGTTTTTCAGGATCATTAGAAGAAATTTTCATATTAAGCTTCTTCAGATATTCATCCAAGCTAATCAAATCCAACTTCTCATCCGCACGGGTGGCAGTTTTTGTGACACGTAGCTCCTTATTCGCTTGAAAAAAGATGCGAACACTATCTATGCTATTCGCATTGATATCCTTCGCCAGCTCTGCACCTTTGGAACGGGCAGCCAACATAAACACCCCTAATCCTTCAATATTCACAGACTTACCTTCCAGTAGCTGCTCTTTCATCTTTTCCACAAAATTCTGGATCACACTCTTGATATCACCGATAGACAAGGAAGAACGCTCCTGCATTTTTTGCGCTATATATTTCAGATTAACAGACTGACCTAAAGTAATCAGATGCGGATAATATCTCTTGGGAGAATTGGGAACACGCGGATCCGTCGGACGCGTAACGACTTTGTAAATTACACTCATACTACGTTTTTTTTAAAGATTTAAATTCAAATTATTTATTCACGTTTTGTTGATCAACCATGCAAAGGTGGTGCTTTTATTTCGAATAGAAAAGAAAAAAGCCCCATGCGGAGCTCTTTTTAAAAGAAAAATCGTATAACACGTTATAAATCAGCAATTTTTAAACAACCATCCCTACCAAAACCATATTTTGATATTTTTAAGATTGTTCATTTCACTAAAAATACTAAAAAAAGAATTATTCCTCCACAATATACCTGTCTATATTCCGAGTCTCCTTACTGAAATTCACACCCACCTTCACAAGACGCCTGCCCTCCAACGTATAAGGTATCAGATATCCCCTATCATCAATCTGTCTCAACGCTTCTTCCGCACTACCGTTCAACTTGAACTCAAACACATAGACAGCATCCTGTGTCTTCACCACGGCATCGGCACGACCGCGGGCACTACGAACTTCCGTCGACACGAACTGCCCCAACAAGGCGAAAACCACATAAAAGATGGCCTGGTAATGACGCTCCGTATTATCACTCAACTCGTAAGGAATACCGGAAAAGAATATTTTAAGACGTTCCATGAAAGCATCCACCTCGCCATTACGCAACTCACGCATGAACTTGGCGATGTGGAAACCGGTCGCGTCACTCGAGACCTCCGTGTAATAAGGAAGCAGGAAGTTAAGAAAGCCGTAACGGACCTCATCGTTCGGGAAACCTAACGTATACAGATACACCTCCCTGTCATATCCCTTGATGGTCAGATAACCGCTCTGGTAAATCATAGGAAGCGGATTGCCAACCTCGGCACGATACTCCGAAAAGGCGGAAGCGTCCACCTCCATCCCGTCTACCAATAAACGAAGGTCATAATCACTCTCCTTCAGCAAATCCACCAGATAAGTGGGAGTGCCCGTCTGGAACCAGTAATGGTCGAACTTGCAACCGTCGAATACATTCAACAGGCTGAAAGGATTGAATACCCCGGCGGCAGTCTCCTCAAAATGATAACCGTCGTACATCAAAGTCAAACGAGTGAGTATCTCATCGAAAGACTCTCCGTATTTCACGCACAAGGCATCTATTTCCGGAGCGAACGTCCGCACCAACTCCTCTTTCGTAATGCCGCAAACCGTGGCATAGGCAGGCTTCATGCTGATATCGTTCAACTGGTTCAAGTCGCTGAAGACGCTCACTTGAGAAAACTTGGTAACTCCGGTCAGAAAAACGAAACGAAGATAACGGTCAGAACTTTTCAAAACCCCGTAAAAGGCTTTCAATGTCCGACGGTATTCGGACAATAAGGATTCATCCAAAAGGGCTTGAAGCAAAGGTTTATCGTATTCGTCAACCAAGACGACCACCTGTTTGCCCGTCTGTTCGTAAGCTTGCTCTATCATATATGCGAAACGTTCTTCCGGACTACGGTCCTGTTTCTCAGTACCATATTTCAACTCCCATCGTTCCAAATATTGATTGAGCATAGCGGTCAAGTCTGCAAAAGTCTCATATTTCCGCGCATTCAAATCCAGATGAAACACCGGATATGACTCCCATTCAGTTTCCAGTTTTTCGATGGCAAGCCCTTGAAACAAGTCCTTACGCCCTTCGAAATAGGCCTCGAAAGTGGAAAGAAGCAGGCTTTTGCCGAAACGGCGGGGACGGCTCAGAAAATAAGGAACAGAAGCGGAAGCGAGCTGATAAACCATCGCTGTCTTATCCACATAAAGATAGTTACCCTCACGCAACTTTTCAAAAGTCTGTATGCCAATCGGCAATTTACGTACCTGTTCCATGTCAACTTTGTTTTTATGATAGATGCAAATATACAATTTTATTCCAAGAGCAACACCGCTTTTTTATTAAAATAAAGAACATAAACGCCATATTTCACATATAGACACAAATCCGTTTTGCATTTCCTGATATAGCACAACGGCATGCCAATACCACTAATTGTATAAATTGGCAATCTCACCTTAAAAACAAATATGCCAACGATCCTCACAGACAGTTGGCATATCTCACATATAGATACATATCAGTTTTTAGGCCGATATGAGGGATAAAGTTAGAAATATACCACTGTATTCTTCCTAACTTTGGTAAGCACTCAATTTAGGGCATCCCCCTTTGAAAGGGCACTTTTCAGTGCCCTAAATCGAGTTTTGTTAATTAATTAGTTTTGAAATTAACATTGGCTTGTAGCCAAAGTAATTTTGTCAGGAACCATGTTAACATAACCCCTGCATCCGTTAAAGATATTTTTGAATTTTGCCTTAAGTTCAGCCGATTTGCGAAGCTTACGCTCTTCCGATAACTGATTTTCCCAATCAGACTGTTTCGATTGCATGGATGCCATCCGCTCATTCAGTTGGTTTCCCTACTCAACACATCCTTTTTTGAGTCGATTTGAAGCCGTTCACGAATGATAGACAACACACGGCTGTGCTTGCAACGCAATTTCTCTACCATACGAACTAAATCCTGATAGCTTAAATTCTTTTGGGATAAATGTAGCCCATTGCTGATACGAATGTCAATCCATATACGAACAGGAGTGTCATTACTGCTTTTGGATACTGACTGAAGTTGAGCACTACTCTTGTTTTTTTCCGAATGGCTAATCTCAGGAGCACCATCAATCTGAACTGAAACTACTTTTTTCCGAGTATCCTTGAACCATTTCTGAAAAATGTTATAAGGAACTTTATTCTTAACACAAAACGATTGGAGAGATTCTCCATGAGGAAAAGCCTCGCTCTGGTACTGAAAGTAAAACCTTTCTAGATCTTCACTGTTATACATAATTCTATAAATTTGGTGGGCAGCGAAGGTATCACTTTCAATTAATAGCCTTTTTTTGACTGCTTACCAAAGAAAGAGGATACTATTATCTGGTATTATGAGAATAAATCGGGAAATATCAACGATCTTCACAGACAGTTGATATAGTGGGAAATTCACATCGGCTTTAACCTCCGATGCCAAGGCGTAGATCAGAAATGTGCCGTCGCGCTTTTTCTGATCTACAATGTAGGGGAATCATGCTGTAAACAGCATGAAGCTAGGGACCTACATTTTTCTTCATCTCACATACGAAACACTCACGTGTTTATTACATCTCAACATTTATTTTATACCATACCTTTTTTGTTAATTCACTACATAATTATTTTTCATCTAGAAGTTCGACCTACTTTTCTATCTATACAGATTAAAATAACAGACGTAATCATTCTATTTTCCGCCACGACAATTTTATCGGCTGTTTTTCAGCCGATAAAATAAAAATGCCCGCAAGAAAATATTTTTGTTTTAACATTCTGGTTTATAAAAACATGGTAGAAGAGTCTTCTTGTCGCAGTCCTTACCATGAAGAATACATTCGAACAGGTGCTTCAGGTAATCCTGAGGGTCTATGCCATTAAGCTTACAGCTTTCTATCAGAGAGAAGATGAATGCCGAGTTTTCTGCCGCATCCTCACTGCCTATGTTCATACAGTTCTTGAGCAACAGCTTTACCGGTTTCATCCTTTGTTCACAGAGGTTGTTCGATATTTCCGCTGCACCGTCCTTGAGGATATTTCTCAGGGACTTCCACTGGTTTAACGTATAATTGACAGCCTTTCTCATCAGTTCGTTAGCCATAATCTTCGCATCCTGCATCATCATGACCACCTTATGATGGATACTTTCAAGGATCGGTCCTGTAAGTTTCCGTCTTTTCCCCTTTATCTGCTCACCGCTGAGCTTCATGGTGCGGAACAGATCTTCATTCATGAACATATCGCCGATGGAGTCTATTATCTCCATCGCTGTCCTGTCCGAAGGCAAGGCGTCAACCCACAACCTTCTGCAGTGCGTCCAGCATCCTATATGAAGCACCTTTGAGTCTTCTCCATCAAACATTCTGTAAACCGTATATCCGTCAGTGGAAAGGGTCCCCATAAAATGTTCCAGGAACGACTTCGCCACATCGGATGACCTGCTGCCGTTGTTATAGTGATAATAGACCATCTTCATATGCTTTGCAAAGAATGCCCATAAGTACTTTCTCCTGTAAGCCTTGCCTTCCTTTGTTTCGATGCCTACAAGTTCGGTCGTCTCATCAACCATAAGATATTCAGCCTGCTGTACAAACCCCTTGAAGACATCTTCCATGAACTCCTTTAGCTTGGCGATTCCGTTATGGATATAGCTGTTCAGTGTGGTGTTGCTTATATGGATGCCCTCTCTGGCAAGCAGTCTTATCTGTCTGTTCTCAGGCATACTGAAGTCATATTTCAGACAGAGCAGACGGGCAAGCAGTTCAGGGGAGAAAATACCTCCAAGTTTTTTCAGCGGATGTTCCATTGTGCTTACAAAAGTTCCGTCTGCAAGCTTTACCCTTGCCACCTTGTAGACATGCTCCACGTTATGAGCCCTTACATGTTCTATGACCCTGTATTCCCACACATCAGGCATACCGTTGCGGTTCATGAACCGTCCTCCTTCGGGAAGCGTGTAATACTCGTCCACTTCATGTACTACCACTTTGTCAACTTTCAATTTGGTTTTCACGGCACGTGGTGTAGTTTCCTTTCTTCTTGAAGGTTGGCTGTTCTGTGCAGGTGTGCTACCAGAAATGGTACTGCTGCCGGTTTCGTTACCGTCAGCCTTATCGTTGTCATCATCCTTTCTGTCAGAGCCGTCATATTCGGACTTATGCAGTGCAGACTTGTCAAGGTTACGGTTGTTCAGCAGTTTTCTTTGCTCGGATGTACGGCCGAAACGGTGTTTCCTGCTGTCCTCAAGCTGAAGCCTGAGATTGGAAATCTCGTTTGCCAGCATCCTGTTCACATCGTCTTTTGCATCAAGATGCTTTCTCATAAGCTCCATTTCTTTTCGATAGTTCTCGACTGTTACGGATAATTCATTGATTGTATCAACCAGAGCCTTGGAGTTCTCCTTATTGGATTCTTCAATGGCCTTAAGCCTCGCAATCAGTCCGTTTACCTGTTTGCGAAGCCCTGCCTTTTCCTCATTCGCCAGACCCAACTGGCAGCAAAGTAACTCGTATGCCCTTTCATCAATCATGATATAAAGATACGAAAAATCAGGCAGTTACGCAAACTTTTTACTGTTCATTTTTATTATTCCATTGGATATCAATACCTTGTTATTCATCTTTAGGGCTTACATACATCCTGTCGACTACGATGCTTTCCGTCAGGTATGCCATATCAGACCACTGGATCCGGTAGCACCTGGAAACTTCATCAAATACAGGTTTCTTGAATTTCCCCATAACAGGACGTTTCTCGTAAAGCACATAAAAACCGCGTTCATAATGAAGTATCTTCACAACCTTACGGTTCCTGGACATGAACATATAGACGTTGGAGGCATCGCTCGGGTCAAGTGACATCTCTTCCCTTATACTCTCACATAATCGGAAAATACCTTTCCGCAAATCCACATTACCGTTGAACAGATAATAGTTCAGGTTAGTACTCAGTCCAAGCATATCATCCTATCATTTTATTAAGCAACAAACTCAAATCAAGAACAGTGGTGTTTTTCAGAAACAGCGTTGCGCCTGATGCCAATTGTAATTTTACCCATCTTATCGGAGCTTCACCTTCGGGCTGTCTCACTTCCATTTTCACGGTTGGACTGTTGCAGGGATTGCCGGTTATCTGGACTTTGGCAACCTTGGGTTGATCAACCTGGACTGTCTTGCCTAACTTCTCACTCCATAGCTGGTGGCGCTGCCAGTTCATGAACTTGTCGTAATTCACTCCATAATCCGCACAGAACTCGCGAAGGTCTTTGGTTTCGCAGCACAGCTGATAGAGGTCGTACACCTCCTGGTAGTTTACTTTTTCTTTTGCCATAATCTTTGTTAGTAATTGGTTATGGCGCAAAGATATGCTGGGTTGCGATGCGTGTCAAGGCGGAAAATAGAATGGTTACGGAAGTTTCCCCATCATCTAAGTAAGCAAAGATCTCTTTCCAGAATCGATTCAGATAGTTAAGAGCTTCTGTGTAATACCGGCTTCTAATCTCAAAAATTTGTTCGCGGTGAAGATAGAACTTTCAATCAATAGCCATTTTTTGACTGATGATCATATTCTTATTTTTGACTGATGATAGTTCCAGTTCTCTTTCGATTGCGGACATCACCTGAGCGTTCCACCTTGTACGTTCCTTATCAAACAGCCATCCCCACTTATTAAAATATTTAACGGCACTTTTAATATGAGTTCTCAGCATCTTTTTATTCTTATAAGATTCAGCCTTATGAGCGTGCACTATGGTAACATAAGGCCAAAACAATGTTTTATAATACTTATGAATACGGCGAGTTATATCAATATCCTCCATATACATAAAAATGTTTTCATCAAACAAACCAACCTTATGAAAACAATCTATACGGAAAAACATAAAACTACCCAATAAAAAAGGTATATCCATTGCCTTACCACGGTCATAATCTTTCAACAAAAAACGATGATCAAAAACTTTAGCTATCATTTTAGGCATGAATCGTCTGAATATTAAATTAACAGGAGTAGGCAACAAGCGACACACATATTGTAAATCCCCATTAGGATAAATTGTATTAGGTATCAATTGTCCTACATCAGAATTTTCATCCATATATCTACATATTTTCTCTAAAACTGAAGGTTCAAAATACACATCCGAATTAAGCACCAAATGGTATTTTTTGTCTGAATCAAGAACTTGTCTCAATGCTTGGTTATGACCAGCTCCATATCCCACATTATCACTGCCTATATATTCCACATTGGCATATTGCTGGCAAAAGTCTGCAATATACTGTTGATGAGAATTGTCAATAACATAAATTTGTGAAATAAGAGAAGAGGTTAATGATTGCAAGCATCTGGACAGTTCTTCTAGATTCGTCTTGTAAGTGACGATAGAAACTGTTATCATACTATCAAATACTATATTTTTTCTGTGACAAAATTTACAATTGAATACTCATTTATAATTTTCTAAAAAAGACTCCTTAAATCGTCTCCTGTCATCCAAGCTAATATTTAGACTATTTATACTGCATATATAATTTTCAGGCACTTCTGCTTCTAACATAAACTTTTCAAATTTCTTATCTATGCCTTAAAAAGCTATAGGAGTATCCAACACTGGAGTCATCAAACAAAACATACAAAGATCCATATCGTAACATCTTTAAATGTTTTAGTTCATAGGCTAAGATATCAATCTCTGAATCTTAATTTAAATATTTATTCTTAATCTAAATAGAACTCTTCTCAATCAATTTTGCATTATGCTGGTTCCTTTTATCAAGTGGTGGAGGAGTCATATAATTGGGTCCATAAAATTTAATAAGGAAGCTTTCCGTTTCAGTCATACCATTTACCATAATATCCTCGAAAGGAAGTTCTCTCCCTTTACCAAACCAATACTTAGGCTGCGTCTCACCCATTTTCTGTGGTCCTCCCAAAGTCGCACCATATTCACATTTATCCAAATCATATCTGCGAGATACCCAGTCTATAAAACATCCTGCCCAATGCTGACTTATTACTTTTTCAATCCGAGTAATTTTAGCAAAAGAAATGAAGAATGACTCTATATTAGAACGTTCCTTCTCCAAATCAACCTCATTACTAAAATTAGAAAATTTATAAAATAACCTAGCAGTCAGATATGCCACACTAAACATCTTATATTTAAAAGTTCCAGGATTAGGCACACCGTCAATAATGAGAATATCTACCCAAACAGGCATTTCTGCTCTTTTCAGGCCTTTTCCGACCTCAAGTTTATACCTTGTATCCACAACATGAGCAGCAGTCCATTGATGCCCTTTCTGTTGAATGGTATCTAAAAACATATATTGTGGAAATTCATTCTGATACAGCTTCAATCTCTCGAAATCTTTACGAGACATTGCAATATCCACATCATCATCCCACGGAATAAAACCTTGATGGCGTACAGCCCCTAATAGAGTTCCCCCATATACATAATACGTCAAATTATGACGTTTACAAATAACAAGAATCTCTTTCAAAATATTCAGACCAACCCGTTGAATTTCATTTAGATGTTCATACTTATCCATCATAATTTACTCAATATTTTAATTGTCCTTTGTATTCCTGATTGAATATCATACATAGCTCTCCAGCCTAATTTTTGAAGTTTTACACTATCAAGCCTTGCCTTCGTCGCTTTACTGTAGCCTGCGCACTCCACCGCATCAGGAATATCAAATACAACATTTTTTCCCACAATATCTGCAATAATCTTAGCCAGATCCTTTAACATAACATCTGAGAATTTGTCAGCGACATTATATGCCTCTCCTTTTTCTCCTACCAATAAAATATAAAACAATCCACATACGGCATCTGCCATATAAGTATAAGAATAATACTGAGTTCCTTTACTCTTAAGCACAATATCCTCCCCCACAATAGCTTTACAAATAAATTGAGATATAGCCTTAGTATCATTCATCAACATTGTCGGACCATAGGAACGGGTTAAACGCGGAATCACTATATCCAATCCTCGCTGTTTGATATAAGCCTGACATAAAGCTTCACCACACCTTTTGCTTTCAGGATAACCTGCCCTCATTGTATTACAATCAATATATCCACAATATTTTTCTTCAAATGTTTCAACATCTCCCCTATTCTCACCATAAATTTCATTTGAAGAAACAAAAGCACAACGTACTGCATGATGAGCACAAGCAAACTCCAACATATTCTGAGTTCCAATAATATTAGTGGTTATAGTGCCTATCGGATCTGTAGCATAAGCTATCGGATGCGTATTACTTGCCAAATGAAGAACATAGTCCACATCACCTATATCATTTCTCACAAAAGGTAGATTAATATCGTATGGTATAAACTGAAATAAGGAAGATTCATAACAATAACCGAATTTTAATTTAGCCTTATCCTCATTTCTTCCAAGAGCATAAATCTTACAATTCAATTTCCGTTCCTTGTTCAAATACATGACAACATCTATCAAAAAGCTACCAACAAGTCCGGTAGCCCCAGAAATCAACAAAGTCTTATCTTGTAACTTATTCCAAGGAACAGGTTGAGCAACAACATTCATTATATCCTCTTGATACAATGCATTTTCTATCAGTTTCATTATTTCAGCCAATTATCTTTTTCCTTTTTCAAATATCCTTTAAACATTTCCAAATCATCCTTCGTTGTCAATTTGATATTTTTATCTGAACCAGCTGCAAAATGAAGAGTTTCCCCCAATTCTACCATCATCGTATTAGTATAGGAAGAACCATAAATACCTATCTCTCTTTCAAATGCCTCATGATATGCCCAATCCAATTTTTCAAACTGATAAGCTTGTGGAGTGGAAACTCTTCTTAGACTTTCACGTGGAATATATTGTTTGGTTGTATTCTTGTCGTCAGGATCCACTACAAAAATTTGTTCATTATAAGGCAATGAAGTCACTGCATTTCCATACTTTTGAGCCTTCATGATCACATCCGTAAGAACCGTTTCGTCCACTAATGGTCGAATACCATCATGGATCACAACTATATCATCAGCACCTGCTTTACCTTCAAGATTGAATACACCATTTCTTATGCTCTCCTGACCAGTATTCCCTCCACTTATCACCCATTTAAGTTTAGTGATATTAAACTGATGAGCATAAGCCCAAAGAACATCATGCCAACCGTCAATGCATACCACCTCAATAACATCTATTTGAGGATGTCGCTGAAATCCTTCCAATGTATATATGAGGACAGGTTTATCATACACATTGATAAACTGTTTAGGAATGTCCTGACCCATTCGATGACCTGAACCTCCCGCAATAATTATTGCAACATTCATATTATTTGTTTTATATAATAAAAAAATCTCCTAACAATGACAGATATTGATTTCTTCAGAACAGTATTTATAGTTGAAAGAAGTGGATTCTTAAGCATTAAAAACTTTTTATTAATTTCATATCTTTCCTTAAAATAAACAGGTACATTTTTCAAAGCTTGAGAAGTCCCACCTATTACAAAATTAGCTACAACGACATGTACTAATTTCATCTTATAACCTGCATTTATAATTCTAACAATTAGATCATAATCTGCTATTATATGATATTGTTCATCAAAACCTTCCATTTGCTCTATTACATCCCTCAGCATTACCATGCCTTGATGACAACCCAAATTTGGAAGGCCAGATTTTAAACATCTAATACTACCATCTAAACGTATCAAATTAGTATCACCACTTAAGATCACAGTATTCGCATCTTCTTCTTTCATAAGCAGGCGCAAACCATCTTCCTCCAACCAATCATCACTGCCAAGATAATAAATCCACTTGCCTTTTGCCTTTTGCCACCCTTTGTTAAATGCATCATATATACCATTATCAGATTCTGATATATAACGAAAACGAGAATCAAGTTTCACGAAATTATTTACAATTTCTATCGTTTTATCTTTTGAATTTCCATCAATAACCAAACACTCCCAGTTTTGATAAGTTTGATTCATGACACTTTCAAGTGCTCTTTTTATAGTTCTCTCAGAATTATAAGTTGCAATAATTATAGAAACATCAAATTTCATAGACAACACTTATACAAATTTTTAAAAGTTATATCCCAAGAATTTCATCCATTATTATTCTAAATGACTCATCAAATTTCATTAAAGAGAATTGTTCTCTTGCATATTTGAAACAATCTTGACGCATTTTCAATATTTCATCATTGGACATTAATAATGTCTTTTGTATTGCGTCTTTGACACAAGTAATATGAAAGTCATCTAATATAATCATACAACTAGCAGACGCAAAACCACATTCTTTTGTTATAATTGGTATAATGCCATATGCCATACAAGTAGCTACCGCCGTACTCATTCCTTCTGAGCAAGAAGGAAACACTATAAAATTATGTTTAAGCACAATCTCTCTATTAAAGGTCTCCGACATCACATTTATACGACCTCTATTGAAAATATTTTTCCCTTTCAACTTATCAAATAATGAATACTCTTCTTTTCGTATGCCATAACAATTCAATGATATATCAGGCAGCTCCTTTATGGCATCTATTACGATGTCTAAACCTTTATGAATAAATCCACCGGAACCAAACCATAATATATTTCCTCTGTTCCCAGAAATTGCTTCTGCGATATCTACATCAGGAAATTTCCAGTCCTCATTATAAATAGCATTAGAATTTATTTGTCTCAATCTATTAAACTCTTTAAAATTCAACGCATTAAAATCTGAATTCATAAGAATACCATGAGTAGAAATCATAAATTGTTCTACATCTATAACCCCATTTCTTTTTATATCAGCATTTGTTTTTATTTTAGGATGACGCTCTCTAAAATAGTCCAGCCTTTCTTTGTATTTTGTTTCCACAACTAAAGGATGATTCTCTGTTACAAAATTTATTCTAATCGGTATATTCAATTTTGCACAGAATTCTTTATATGAATAACCTTGACCTATTATTACATCATACTTATGGTGTCCTAGAAATTTAAAAGCCGCTCTATCTGCATAATGACAAAAATCAACACAATACCCTCTTTTAATAAAATAATGAATCATTTGCGTTGCATGCAAAATATTAGCATGACACGGATTTCCATAATTTATATCAAGCATATTAGTATAGCATATCAAGACTCTCTGCTGTTGTTTATCACATAAATTCAAGTTAATATTGGTCAATTCTTTAGCACGAAAAAAGCGTCCTAACCTTTGAGCACGCCCAGGATACCTATCCTTTAATATAGTTAATATAGTTCTAATCATTTCTTTCTTCTATTTTTAATCGTTGAAAAAGTTGTCTGTGTTTTTTAGATAATAAGCCATTAGCCCAAACAATGAATTCTCCATCGCTCATACGCCTAAAATAGGAAGAATAACAGATAGCAATTAAAGCCCATAGATCCACATCTGTTATAAGAAAATTATTCACATCCTCGACCCAGCCCCATGACCATCTCCAAGCGATAAAACACCCTAATATGGGTATGATTTTATTATTTGATCTATAAACTGCAAGATAACTACCACGCATATATATTAATGAAAACAAAAGAAGACCAACCAATCCCTCCCAAGTCAATATATTAGACAAAACCATTTCATTCTTGTGACGTTCATTTTTGTTATAAGATATTGTTTTATCAAACCAAAACAAAACACCGCTATAGGTGATATCAAATCCTCTAGCAGGAGTACGTCCCCAAATTAAATACTCATTATCAATAGCAGAAGTTACCACATCAATATACAACAAACTTCGTGTATCTTTCTCCACCACATCACGTTCTTTGTTACTATGCACTACTTCTTCAACATCCGCCTTTCCTGCAAATACATCATAAGCATCACCAAATACAAAAACAAAGACTATTACACTACAAAAAAAACAGAATACCCGTCCAATTCTAATTATTTTGGTCGGCAACACATTACGAATATATATTGCAATTCCTGTTAATATAGCTACAGTTGCTTTTATGAATGGTGCCCTTTCTTCTTCTATATCTTTTGTTGCCAAGAGGACTCCCAACAACAAAATCATCATAGCTGTTTTCTTGGGGAATAAAGGGAAAAGACAAACAAGAACCAATATAGGCTGCATATAGAATTGAGTAAAGCCTAATTTAAAATAAAATAAAAACAAGAATGGAAGCCAAGCATATTTATACCATGTAGACAATAAGTTCAAAGAAATAGTAGGTCTACAAAACAACCAACACAATACAGGAACCAATAAAGAAACAATCCCCACAAATAACTGACGATATTCAATGTAATTATCTGCAACAACAAATCCTATGACAGATAATATGTAAGTCCATCTTAAATAAAGATTCACATATTTATAATCCTCTGTTAAGTATTTTGGACATAACACATTCCTATACATATAAATTATGGTTATCACCGCAATCTGAACAGAGAACATTAACCAATTACCAAAATACATATCTTCTTCCATACATACATTCGCATGACAAATAGCCATAAGAATCAGAAGAAAACTTAGTGTGTGCAAAATTTTGGGCGATAACATTAATCCTTTCATCTAAAACATTTAAGATTTTTCTAAATTCACACTATTTTATATGTACCCTTGCAATAACACAATATAACAGATTTAAATTTGAATTCTTATTTAAGTGTTTGCCTCACATATTCACCACAAATCATTAACTAACTTATTGATAATTATTGCTAACATTATACTCACAAGCAATGACAATATTATATATAGAACAAAGAAAGTTTCCAATGTTTTAAAAGAAAGCAATACAACAAAATGAATTAGATAAAATTCATAAGAGATATTACCCATATAAACTATAGGTTTAAATGATAAACATTTGAACCTATTTAAATAAACAACGGCAACAATCATAGCAGCGGCTATTGATTGTATAAACAGCAATAATGTAGAATCATCCCCCAAGAATATATTCCTAACATCAAGCATTATAATTGAAGTCAACAATAAAAACAGAGAATTTATTCTACTATGAGATAACCAATTACGAAATTTCACCGAATTATCTATAAACAAATGCATTAGAAGACCTATAATAAAGCAAAATAGAAATCTATATACAAATAAACCAAGAGTTAAGAATGCAATATAAACTAAAAGCTTCCACTTATATGAAAACCTATTAGCGAAATAGACTATTAAAGGCATTAAAATAAACATGCGCACTTCAACTACCATATACCATACAGGAGGATTTAGTAATTTGGTATCAGAAGGTATCAAAATAAATAATTGTTTTATCAATTCAAACAATGGAACACGACTTTGCCAAAAGCTATTGCTCCATTCTGTAAAATTTATCCGAATATAATCTAAAGACAAATTACACATCACAAAAGCCAATATCATAGTAACAATATAAGCCGGATAGATACGTTTTACTTTCTTTACCAAGCCCCTAATATAATTGTTAAATGAAAACAATTCATTATGAGCATAAAAGAATCCACTGATAGCAAAAAATATCATAACAGCCCTTGCCCATCCCAAAAAATATGCCAAGGTGTAGAAGAAAGCATAGCAACCAAGTTTAAATCATACATCCATAAAGAATGTGAGAAAAAAACGACTAATGCTGCCACACCTTTCAAACCTTGAATTGATAAATTAACTTCCCTACTCATTAAGATTTTAATATAGCCCATATATTCTATTAAAGAACATATAAATAACAACAATAAAATAGCGCACGTGAATCATTTCCTCTGCCCACCATAAATTGGGAGTCGTTCAGCATATATTGAATATCACTAGTGTCCACTAAAAATTAGAGGACGAGTTAAAAATTATAATTACTAAATAAATTTGGTCCATCAAGACCGCTTTGTTCTTTGACATCATTGAATTTAGTTTTGCTGAAGAGATCCTTTAATGGAGTCTTGTCCGTAAGAGAAATGCCAAGAATTTGTAGAACCTCGTATGTCGATCTATCCAGTTTCATATCATGTTGCATGATAGCCACAAGACAGTAGGCAATGATTGCTGAGTAGACTTGTATCTTTACAGCGTTCTCGGAAGTACCCCAAAATTTCTTTATTTTAAGGTGTTGCTTGAGCCATTTAAAGAACAGTTCTACTTGCCAACGATTCTTGTAAAGTTCCGCAACCTGTAAGGCTGGAATATGTTTTGCATTTGTCAGATAAATGAACTCCCGTTCGTCTTCTTCATCCCAAAACCTCACTAAGCGAATCGTTTCAGGATATGATTTTTGGGTATAGAAACCGGTAAGTTCAATCTCACAGTCGGACAATACTTAGGCAGACGTCGTTTCCATTTGAGTACTTTCGCCTTAATATTTGTTTTAGCCCGTACAACAAAGAACGAATCCATCATATGTATCTTATAGAGACGATGATAATCGTTATATGCACGGTCGAAAACATAGAAAGAGCCAGACTCATAAGGTATTACATCCATTGCCTTGACATCGTTTATCTTTGCTTCGGTTATATGGACAAAGGCAGGCACTTGAGTCTCTACGTCATACAACGTGTGGATTTTTATACCTCCCTTATGTGTACGAAAGTTAGCCCAAGGAAACAGCTTCAGACACAAGTCAATCGTGGTAGAATCGAAGGCATATACATTTCCGTTTAGTTTGAATATGTCATTTACTCTTTTCTTTCTGGCCTCGCTTATCATATAGAATGCGAAGTCCTCAAAAATACGGTAGTCCCGGTTCTCATTTGCTTTTGCAAAGTTACTCCGAGTGACATGTTTCCCAACCCCAAGATGGTAGCATTTCTCTTGATGTGCATTCAGCGCAACAATCAGATCACGAAGACTTTCGCGGTTGCACAATTGTCCGAACATCAAAGTAAGAAGTTGATTCCAGCAAGTAAAATGCTTAACATACTTGTTGCCATCATACTTCTTTACGATACGGAGAAACTTGTAGTTGTCTAAAAACTCAACCATTTGGGCGAAAACGTATTTGTCTTTATTCATATACAGCCTAAGTTAAGGCTGCAAAGTTATGATTTCAAATCGTTGCGCAAGAAAATCTCTTGTAACAAACTGTAATTCAATTATTTCAAAGAACTATTTTCGATTTTTAGTGGACAGTAATGATTGAATATATCAAATCATCCAACATATCTTTATTCAATTTTTAGATATTGATTAATCAGTTTTATATGGCTTTCTATAATATTTCTTGATGAATAAGAACTTCTATATTGCCCCATATCAAAAGTAATTTCTTTATTTAGTATACTTCTAATGCCTTTCGCTAAATCATCAGAATCTTTAAATTTTGCCAGATATCCTGTTTGACCTGTTTTTACTAGCTCCGGTATGCCTGTTGTATCAAAACCAACAACTGGAGTTCCACACAAGATATTTTCTAATATAACAAGGGAGAAATTCTCACATAAAGATGGTGTAACAAAAAGGTCACTTGCATTACATATAAGAGACAACATAGTATCATCATATACTCTACCTAAAAAACGAATGGGATATTTTGTATTGTCAACCGTTTCTTGATTATAACCACTTCCATATACTACTATCAGAATATTATCTAAATCTATTCTATTTATTGCTTCCTCAAGATATTTCCAACCTTTATAAGGATTATCTTGCCCCGCAACACAACCAAAAGTGATAATTATTCTATCTTGTGGCAAATTCAAAATCTGACGAACGACTTTCTTATCAATAGGTTTAAATATTGTTTCATCTATCACATTAGGAATTGTATATACTATTTTATTTCTTAACGCAAATGATTTTTTAGCACAACTTGCCATCCATCGACTTGGAGATATGAAATTAAGATTTGAATATTTTGAAAACAATCTTTCTTTAGATTTTAAATGTGCGCAAGGAAAAAAAGAATGCCATTCGAACATATTACAATTTTCACATGACAAATGATACCCTTCGCACTCCATACTATGATGGCATCCTCCAGTAAAAGTCCACATATCATGCATAAAAAAGAATATAGGTTTACCCGTCTTTGCTAAATTTTCTATATTATTAATAGACAACAAACCTGAAACCCAATGAACATATATAACATCCGCTTCCTTTATCAAGGACATTGAAACAAGATCTCGTCCTATAGCAGGCAAAGGTGTATAAAAATAAACATTTTTTCTTATACGGAAAGTCTTTATCTTTTTAACTCCATAATCTACAATTTTTCCAAATATTCTTCCTCGCTTAGCTACATTTACATAAGCATTATCCTTTTTAAAAGATGGCATCAAATTTAAAACATAAGAATCCAATCCATAATTTCGCATGATTGTACTAAGTCGATACGCTGCATTTCCAGAAGGTGGCATTGACGCCTGTATATGTACTATCTTCATCATCCAAATATTATTTTAATTTCATCAATATCATTAAAAGATCATTTCTTGCCGATTTTACAAAATCGAATTTTGAGTATATAAAATCTATATGTATTTATATTATATTTATCACTATTTCTTTTGAAAATTCTCTATATATTTTTTTATCATATTTCGTTCTAAATGATTTAATCCTAATACATATATAAAAAAAACAGAAGAACATAAACTCAAAATCACAACTAAAACAAAAGAATAAAACGTTTGATTCAAACAATATCTACAATAAGAAGGTATAATAATTGCTACTGATGCTACCAACATTAATTTTAATACGCTCTCCTTTAAATACTCAAAAACACTTAAACCAATCATTGAGTTAACTAATATTACACGGACTATCATTGTAATAAATGCAACAATTATAGATAGGACCATTACAGATATAGGAGAACCACCACAAAATAACACCAAATATCCTAAAGGTAACATAGACAATAAACACGAAGAAGTAATCATTTGATATTTCTTTATCCTTCCAGTCGCATTAGCTGCAACCATTACAGAATTTGAAATAGAATCTATCCCAGTTGCAATAACAGACAATATAATAAACGAAGAAGTATATTCAGGAATATTATCTCCAAGCCATAATTTTAAAATATAATCTATTTCTAGGCATACAGGGAAACATACTATAAAAAGCAAATAGCCAGTGTACTTAGAACTAACACAGATTAATTTTCTCATATAATCCAAATTATTAGCAGCATAACTTTTAGTTATTTGTGGATTCAATGCCATTTGTAGATTAATAGAAAATTGATTTAGCGCATTTGTCACTTGTAAAGAAATTCCCCTAGCTGCATTAATTAATGGACCCAAAAAAACATTGAGAATAATATTAGTCCCTTGAACAAAGGAAATACCTGCAAAATTGCCCATAAGATTCCAACCTGCAAAAAAAAATAATTCTTTCATCCCTTGACCATCTTTTACAAAAGAATATTTATAGGCTTTGAAATTCCGTCTGCAATAAATACCATAAATCAATCTAACAACCCCTTGAACTATCAATAATAAAATAGCATATATAACTAATTTATCGCCTTCCCAATGGTACAAAAAGAAAACAACACCCAATTTTAACAATACTTCCAATATAGATATATATGCAAATGCTGACATCTTTTCATGTGCAACAATCAAAGCATTATAAGGCACACTCATTATCAATATTACAGTTGACACTACCGCACAGTGATAAACCCATAAAGTAGCTTCAAATCTATCTTGTGGAATAATGAGTTTATTATATAAAAACCATAGACCTATTGTTTCTGCAATAAGAACCAATATCAACGAAATTATGGCATGAGTTTGAAGGCTCAATGAAAAGATTCTTTTCACCCCCTTTTGATTATTCCTACCTAATTCAAAAATAAGAAATCTTTGTGTACTTGCAGTCATAGAAGAATTTAGAAATCCAAACATCCCTATAACTCCTCCTACAATATTATAAATGCCAAAATCCATCTCCCCCAATGAATCAAGAACTATTCGGCTCGTATATAAAGCCACCCCCATTACAAGAAACATTCTCACATATAGAAAAATAGTATTTTTCGTAAGACGTTTATTGGTATCAGATGTTATTTGTTTCATTATAAAAAGGTTATATATACTGGTACTGAAAGTAATATCTTTCAAGATCTTCACTGCTATACATAATTATAGAAATTTGTTCGTGGTGAAGATAGAACTTTAAGTCAATAACCATTTTTGACTACTTACATAAAATTCACTCATTCCCAAATTAATTCCATGCTAATACGCATTCTTCTCCCCTACAATCACATTCACCACCGTCTTATAAATGATATATATATCAAGCAGCATTGTCCAATGCTCCATATACCAAATATCAGCCTTCACACGTTCCTCCATCTGGGAAAGTTCCTTTGTTTCACCACGGAAACCATGCGTTTGAGCCCAACCTGTGACCCCGGGTTTTATAAAATGCCGCACCATATACTTATCAATCAAACGGGCATAAGTCTCCGTATGAGCCAACATATGAGGACGGGGACCAACTATTGACATATCGCCCTTAAAGACATTGATAAACTGGGGAAGTTCGTCAATATTAGAACGACGAAGGAAGTTTCCAAATTTTGTTTTACGGGGATCATCAGCCGTAGCCTGTTTGCTGTCGGCTTCATCGTTCACTCTCATCGAGCGGAATTTGTAACACACAAAATCCACACCGTTCAAACCGGTACGCATCTGCTTAAAGAATACAGGACCGGGAGAAGTCAACTTGATGATACTTCCAACGATGAGATAAACAAAAGGAAAAACTGTTACCAGAAAAAGACCGGAGAAAACAATATCGAACAGACGTTTCAAGATACGGTTCTCCATCTTACTCAAAGGCTCATAACGCAGATTCAATATAGGCATATTGCCAACCATACTGTGCCAGATACGATGGGGAAAACCTTTGCAGACATTGGGAACACCATGAAAATAAAGCAAGTGGTTCTCACAATAATTCATGATAGAGAAATTATAACGCCCCTCCTCCATCGACAGGGAGCAAAAAACATGCTTGATTCCCGGATGTGCAGACATAAAGTCTGAAAATCCGTCGGGATTACCCAGATAGGAACATTGCGAGGAAAGCTCCTCATTCGGGTTGATGTCAAAATAACCTACAACCTCATACAACGAGGATGCCAGGGAATTCTCCATCTCTTCATACAATACCTGCATGTTATTGCCACCTCCTATAAAGACGGCATAACGACGGTGCTTGCCCTTAACACAATAAGCTATCATAAATTCACGGATGATAATGCGGTAAATGCTTAAAATGACAAAGAGGAAGGCAAAATAAGCGACAAAGAAGAACGGAGAATAGATAGAGATTCCACTGAAGGTCATGATACATGCCCAAAAGATGAAAAACGCTATTATATTCTTCAACACACGCAACACTAGTTGGTCGGGACGAATCCCACGACTGTCCCAGACCTTCCCGCGGGAGCCGGAACAGGCAAGATAACAGAGGGTCAACGAAGTCACCATCCAGGAAACCCGGCAGGAAAAAGGCAAAGAAACAAAGGCTTCTTCCCAAAAGAAAAGGAGCAAGAATAAAACCAGGTTCAGGATGATCAGATCTCCTAAAACTGCAATAAATTCTATGAATTTATTGATTTGGCTAGTGGTTGATACCATATCATATAAATATTGATTTTAGGCACATGCTTCTTTGAACTTATTCAGAAAATCTTTGCCGAATAAATTCCAAGAGATAACAATACAAACTGATAGGAAAATAAAAGCTAAGACATATACCTTACGACTGGTTCCCGAAGGTTCCAAGGGGACCACAGCAGGCTCTACGACAGCAAACACAGGCTTCTCTTCCTGAACCTTAGCCCTGGCAACCTGAAGCTGGCTGGCAACCTGGCTGTATACCTGGTAAGCAAGACTCATATCATTCTGCAAACGTTCCTGTTCGGTACGAACACTCTGCAAAATGATATTGTCATGAGAGTCCATATAGTCGGCGTACTTCTTTTGAGCGGCATAATATTCTTGTTGACGTTCTTTAAATAATTTCTCCAAATAGAGACAATCCTCTTTAAATTTGGAGGTACGATAGTCTATGATATATTCCTGCAACTTTTTTACCACAGAATCAGCTACGACTGCAGCAACTTTAGAATCCTGAAAAGTTGCAGTAACGGAAGTCATTGAGGTTTTCTTATCCACAGAAGCAGTGATCTTTTCCTTTAGAGTTTCAATTTTTTCCGTTTCCTTCTTTGAAAGCTCAATTATACCCTGACTTGTTTTATCAAATGTAATTTCATCTTCCTCAGTAAACAAGGACTTTACTCCACCAATTACCATGCCTGGAAGCCCGATTACATAACTCCACCAGGGAGAGGATTCTTCATCTAAATAAGTATTCAGTGTCATGACTTCATTCTTTGTTACCGGTATATCCATTGCAGAAAGTTCCAGTAGAAAAGGAGTGGAAGAGACAATATCAGCAGATAAGGAAGCATTCAAGGCATCGGTCCCATCTCCCATAGAAACTCCACTGCCTAAAAACGATGCGGCTAAACCGGATAAACCACCACCTTTGTTGTTACCCATTTCCGGAGAAAGGGTAACTTCAACCGTATACTGCTTAGGGATACTTATCGCAACAATAACACCTATAATTAGTCCGATACCGGCTGCCTTATAGATCTTCTTACGAATACCTATTACCTTACGAAGAAGATCCATCAAATCGATTTCAAGTTCCTCATCCGTATGAATATCCTGTTGCTGCTTTATTTCCTTTTCAGATGCTTGTTCCATCAAAGTAGACATAAAATAAATAAAGGTATTATAAAGTATTCGTTATTTCTTGATTAAATTGGCAAGAGAGGCAATCATCATACCCAAAGAGCTGAAAGAAGTGGCGTATCCCAGGATTTCACCCATATTAGTACGCTTCTTCGATCTGCTGGGAACGATAATCTCACAACCGGGCTCGATTTGTTTCTTACCGCTACCCTTGACCTTAGTCACCTGACCATTCATGTAAACGATGAACTTCTTGCTCTTCTTTGCATTGTCAGCATAACCACCAGCCTGATTCAAATAATAATCAATATGCTTACCAGATATATAAGAAACTGTGTTAGGAACCATCACAGCACCATTGATCTTAACCGTATTGGTACTTTTGGGAATAAAAACAACATCACCCTCACGCAAGACAATATCAGCCGTGCTACCCGGATTAGCCAAAGCTTTCTCCAAGTCAATACCCACCGTAAAATGGTTTTCCACATGAATATCCAAAGAATCCATCATAGCCTCACCCAACTGACGGCTCATCAAGCGGAGCACATCTTCCATACGTTTCTTCTCACCCTCAGTGGCGACACGCGTCAACTTGGCACCGCGCAGGTAAGCGTTTTTGGTGGAACCGCCGGCTTTACGGATCAAATCGGAAAGACGTTCCGTACGGCTGGTCATGGCGTAGGAGCCTTCGAACAGGATTTCACCTTCAACGGCTACATTCTGTTGGGCCTGATAGCCCGGGCTGCGGCGAACATAAACCTCATCGTACGGTTGAAGCACAAAACCCGGTGTACCATCGACGACAAAGCCTTCTTTCAGGGAGAATGTGTACGTCCGGCCGATAGTATCGTTATCCGCTGTACTATGGGGATTCCTGATTCTGCGAGAGACATCCACACGGACTACAGAAGCGGCTTCACGCAGCCCTCCCGCCTGAATGATCAGGTCTTCAAGCGTCATGTTGTCAGCGTACGGATAGGAAGCAGGTTTTGCCACTTCGCCATGGATGACAACATCCCCCCTGTCTTCCAGATCATGGATGCTCGGAATATAAAGAATGTCGTTTTTCGTCAGGATAATGTTTTGGGAAGTGCCATCCATGATGGCTTTAATGTCAACAGGGACAACTTCAGTAGTGAGGTCCTCACGCTGGCGATAAAGGACGGCACGGTTCAGGAAAGCATCACCCGTCAAGCCTTGGGCTTCATTCACCAGTTCGCGGACCGTATTCAGTCTGCCGTTGAGCTGGTAGATGCCGGGACGGTAAACGGCACCACGGATTTCAAGCTTATTGGTGAAGCGGTTGAGGATGGCCTCGGCGGTCACGACATCACCATTCCGCATTTTATAGACACTATAGTCAAGGTCCTTGACCGTGTTCACTTCATACTCCTGCCCGTTTTGGCGTACCACGCGCAAAGAACGGGTGTAGGCGTCGGCGTCAAAGCCACCGGCGTAACCGATAAGGGTGGACAGGTTCTCGTCCTTCTTCATCTCGAAACGCATCGGGCGTTTCACTTTCCCGTCGATCTTGACCAGGACCTCATAGGCGGGAACAATCACCACATCGCCTTCCTGAAGGCGGATGTCATCCTGGATGTTGCCTTTCATGATGAACTGGTAGACGTCGATCGTGGCGATGTTTTTGCCGTTACGTACCAATTGGACATTGCGGAGACTGCCTATCTCACTCACACCTCCCGCACGGTAAAGCGCATGGAAGACAGTAGAGAAGGAAGAAAGGGAGTAAGTGCCAGGCTGGACCACTTCACCCATCACATTGATCTGGATAGTACGGATGCCGCCCAAAGTCAGACGGATGTCGGAAGTGGGGTCGTCCGTATTATCAAGACCATTATATATCTTGTTTAATGTTCGCTTGAGATAGTCATTGGCTTCAGCAATAGTCATACCGTTCAGATTAACGGGACCGATTTTCTGGATGTTGATCGTACCGTCAGGGGAGATCTGTTGGCGGATCGTGTTCTGGCTCGCTCCCCAGATGTCGATGATCACTTCATCACCCGGACCCAGGCGGTAATTTAAAGGGGTGGCGATGTTGACACTGGGTTCAAAAGTCAGGTTACGGGTATTGAAGATGTTGCGTCCGAAAACCTGGTTGCTACGGGCAAGGTCTTCAGTACCAGGACGGTCTTCCAGTATATCGGAAGTGTTCTCGTCCATCTCTTCACGAAGGCGTGATTCATTGACATCCGTACCGGCAGCGTTGGAGGCATTGACATTGTTCTGTTGCTCATAGAGCTGCTTCACACGCATGGCCTGTTCCTTGGTCACGCCTTTGCGTGCCAGTTCGGAGGCGAGTTGCTTTTGTTCTTTTCCCTGCTTGATCCCCTCTTTGACATACTCCAATACCTGGGAGTCGCTCATGGTTTGAGCCATCAAAGGAGAGAAAACTCCCAACAGCAGAATAAATAAAAATACGTTAAAGTTTTTTTGTGTCGTCATTACTAATCTTTATGGGTTCTACATAACCGATTGGCATATCTACACAAGCACAGCCAAGCATATTTAAACGAACGGCAATCTTACTCTTCCCCCCGACGGTCACGAGTTCGCCGACAAGACCGCTCAAAGGGCCTTTGATCACACGGACTTTCTCGCCACGCGCCAATGGAGTGTCATTCATACAGACTGCTTCTTCGGAATAATCGAGCATGAAACGGAAACGGGCCATCTGCTCGTCAGGAATAACGGCAGGAGAGCTTTCACCACGCATCACCATATAACGGCTGACAGTGGAGAAGCTAAGGACTTCCATACGCTCCTTGGGAGTGACATGGACAAAAACCATCATGGGAAGCAAGACGGTGTCAACCACCTTCCGACGGTCGCTCCATTGATGGATCTGCTGCTGGACGGGAACAAAAGAATCAATTCCCATCTTAGACAAACGCTCGGCAACCTTCTTCTCGTGATGCATACGAACGAGTGCCACATACCAGCGTTTTGAGTGTGCTACGCCTTCCCCTGTCCCACTTATAGGCCCGGCATTTACGGATTTTGATTTATTTAAAATCATATTTTTTACCCCATGTGATTCCGTTACTTCTTAGGTAACGGATAATACATACACAAAACGTATACTATGATGAGAATAGAAATCACGCACATGACAAAGGCGTAGAATATGGAAAGGCCTAATACTCAATAGGGGAAATCTAGAGATCAGGCAATAAAAAGTATAGAGCATGGAAATGAGTTTATTTCATGTTCGGATAGTTTTTTGCTCTATGTTTCAGATAAAACGAAAAAAAGTGGAGGAATATTTGCTTTCTATTTGTGTTTTTGTCTATCTTTGCGTCAAATTTAAGTTCCGTTACCTAAGAAGTAACACACACATTTTAATTCTGATTATTAGCATTTTACAGTTTTTACGCTGCCTGCACAACAGTTTCTTACGTAAGATAAATTCCCTTTATTTACTTCTGTACGTTCTTTAAGCCCGAAACCTTTCAAGTAGATTTGGGTAGTTTTTATTGATTTGTGACCCAATGATTCACTAATCATTTCAATGGATACTCCCCGATACTTCGCAGTCGTTGCCCAAGAATGGCGCAGCGTATAGGAAGTGACGGGAGATTGCAAATGTAATGCTCTTGCCAAGTCCTTCAGAGAATTATTAAATCGACGGAGAGCGGACTGATATTCACGATACGCCCTTTCGTCTCGCCGCTGTTTATCCCCACGAAGAATATCGAACAGATAATCCGGACAGTCAGGATGAGAAGTTTCCTTGCTACGAAGCTGATTAATTATTTCCTTTGCAGTATTCAGCACTTCCACACTCATCGGGGTTTTGGTTTTGATACGATTGTATCGCAACACATTCTGATCGAGTGCCGATTTCTCCAAATGAGCTAAATCTGCAAACGACATCCCGCAAAACTGAAACATTAAGGCGGCAATGGCCTGCGTACGACGTAAACGTTCCGATTGGGGATCTTCATACAGAAGTTTATACAACTCTGAAACGGACAACGCTTTCTTCTGACAGACATCGACTCCCGTATACACATCATGAAACAATCGGGGAACATAAGGAGCACTGCCCGCTTCCACACCCTGATTGTAAATGCTGCGAAGCATACGCATATACGTAGAAATCGTATTAGGCTTCAAACCACAACCGTAAAGATACTGACCGTAACGTCGTAAACGCTCGCGGGTGATCTGCCTGAACGACACATTAGACGTGCCGCAAAATTTGCTGAAAGAAAAGATGGCATTTTTGTAAACATGCGCCGTAGAATAACGACCCTCCTTACGTAAACGATTGATGTAGTTCTCGCCACATCGGCTAAATCCATTTTTATTCATTATTTGCATCACTGGTTATTTTATATATATACTATTTGGCAAGCGGCAAAAAAAACAAATCTTTTTGCACCTTTAATGCCACTTGCCGAACACGTATCTTTTAATTAACAATTTTTAATAACAGCTAGAATTAATTAATCATGAAAAGAAAAAAAGCTGAAAAAGAGAGTAAAAACAACAAAGTAAAAAGAAACACTCAAACAAGAAAAAGAGGCTCCAGAATACAGCACAAGGAGGAAATCATCAGCGAAGAAGAAATGGAAAGAAGAAATGGAATCAGCGGAGACACGATACTTTATCTCACGATGTTTCTGAAGCTCTTTTTTTATGGTTTTTTCTTTTGTCAAAAGCCCAGAAAATTGATCTCTTTAGCTCTATTCATCCACCGGCAAGAAATATTGTACATCCGTAAGCGTGGAGGATATAAACTAATGGAATTCAGTAGTATACACACAGAACTGGCAGCCTTGAAAAAAACTGTAGAAAAACAGTGTGAAGAAGAAATAATGGAGAAAAGAAAAAAGGCTGAAAAATTCAAAAGCAGGTACTGATAAAACATTAATTGTATAGGTGAAATGTAAGACCTATTTTTGACACCGTTTTCAGTCGACTAGAAACAGGATGATTTTCTCGGAAAAAGAGTGACGGCATTATAATGAAATAGCGTCACTATAATAGAAAAAGAGTGACGCTATTTCATTATAATGCCGTCACTATCTTCAACGAGAATTTTATGACTTATAATTATCCAAATCATTTAAAATTTAAACAAAAAAAAGAACATGAGAAAAAAAATGGAGAAAAGCAAGTTGGCAATTTGCAAATTAGTGTGGAAAAAACGTATTGCCGCTGAAAAAAGCATTTCAGAAAAATGCGCAGATAGAATCGTACAAGAATGCATCAAGCTAATAGAGCACATGCTGTACGGAAATGTTATCATCGCTTTCTACAAGCAAGATGGAACATTCTGCTTAGAGAAAGGGACACTGGTAGGATACGAAAAATTCTTTCATAAAGAATTCAAAATTACAGTAAAGCAAGAGTCTGTCATCTATTGGAGTGAGGAACATAAAGGATGGAGAAGATTCATGATCGGAAACCTGATGGAATGGAAAGCTATCGTATAATTGAAAATAAAAAAATACTGAAAAATGAATATGATTAATAAAGGAATACCCTACTTCCCGACACCGGCAAACTTTTTTGACGAAGAAGTTATGGAATTATTAGAGGCCAAATATGGAGTGATAGCCTCGTATATCGTCATGCGATTACTGTGCAAAATCTATAAAGAAGGATATTACATCTCATGGGGAAAAGAACAATGTCTGATTTTTATCCGTAAAGTGGACACCGAAATCAAAGAGGGCATGATGGAAAAGATTATTGACCTGCTATTGGAAAAAGGATTCTTCCATAAGGAATTTTATGAGAAATACGGCATACTCACTTCGCAACAAATCCAAAAGGTGTGGTTCGAAGCTACGATACGAAGAAAAATAGATTTCTCTCAATTACCTTATTTATTAGAGACCAAACAGAAAAAAGGAACGCAAAAAGGAGAATCAAACAAAGAAAACGCCAACATTTTTCCCACTCAAGAGGATGTGAGTTCAGAAAATGCAGACATTTCCCGACAAACTAAACTAAAGGAAACCAAACTAAATTCTGAAGAGGAAGAAATAAGCGATGCTTTGTTTGAAATTCCGCAGTATGCCTACAATCAGGCCACTCACAACATGGACGGACTGATAGAAAGTCTGGAACGCCATAAAGTGACTGACTCGAAAGAGAAACAGGCGATTCTCCGGCTGTCGGACTATGGCAGAAAAGGTACCTTGGTGTGGAAACTGCTCTCCAACACGACGTGGAGCAAAATCGGAGCACCGGGAAAATATCTCATTGCAGCGTTGACCGGCAAACAGAAATAAACCGGCGTAAATAAAAGCCTATTCAAATTTTGCTTAAAAAGGTACGAAAAATCTGTGCTTTTCACAAATTCTTCGTACCTTTACGCTCCGGTAAAACAAGTTCTATCCACATAAAAGATAACAAAATGGAAAACAGAAGTTTAGTAACCATTGCCGAACATTCTAAAGAAAAAATCCTCTACATGCTCGAAATGGCGAAGCAGTTTGAAATGAACCCCAATCGCCGGTTATTACAAGGAAAGGTAGTAGCAACCCTGTTCTTCGAACCTTCCACCCGTACCCGCTTGAGTTTTGAAACAGCTGCCAACCGTCTCGGTGCACGAGTAATCGGATTCTCTGACCCCAAGGCCACCAGCTCTTCCAAAGGGGAAACACTTAAAGACACGATCATGATGGTGAGTAACTACGCAGATATTATCGTCATGCGACACTATCTCGAAGGAGCTGCACGATATGCCAGCGAAGTAGCCCCGGTGCCCATTGTCAATGCTGGTGACGGAGCTAACCAGCACCCGTCGCAGACGATGCTCGATCTTTACTCTATCTACAAGACGCAAGGAACGTTGGAAAATCTGAATATTTTCCTGGTGGGTGACTTGAAATACGGTCGCACCGTACATTCTTTGTTGATGGCGATGCGACACTTTAATCCGACTTTCCATTTTATCGCTCCCGAAGAGTTGAAAATGCCGGAAGAATACAAACTTTACTGCAAAACGCACCAAATAAAATACGTTGAACATACAGACTTTTCCGAAGAGATTATCGCCGACGCCGATATTCTGTATATGACCCGTGTACAACGCGAACGTTTCACCGACCTGATGGAATATGAACGGGTGAAGAATGTATATATTCTCCGTAACAAAATGTTGGAACACACACGTCCGAACCTGCGTATCCTGCACCCGCTCCCCCGTGTCAACGAAATTGCTTACGATGTGGATGACAACCCGAAAGCATATTATTTCCAACAGGCACAAAACGGTCTGTATGCCCGCGAAGCAATCCTTTGCGATGTATTAGGTATCACATTAGAGGACGTTAAAAACGATATTTTATTATGAGCGAAAATAAACAAGCATTGCAAGTAGCTGCCCTGAAAAACGGAACAGTGATTGACCATATCCCATCTGAAAAGCTCTTCACCGTGGTGCAACTGCTCGGTGTGGAACAAATGACAAGCAATATCACGATCGGATTCAACCTCGACAGCAAGAAGCTGGGTAAAAAAGGAATTATCAAAATTGCAGATAAATTTTTCTGCGACGAAGAGATTAATCGCATTTCAGTAGTGGCACCGCACGTCAAACTGAATATTATCCGCGATTACGAGGTAGTGGAAAAGAAAGAGGTAAAAATGCCGGATGAACTTCGTGGCATCGTGAAATGTGCCAATCCGAAATGTATTACCAATAATGAACCGATGAGCACCATCTTTCATGTGATAGATAAGGATAATTGCATCGTGAAATGCCATTATTGCGAAAAAGAACAGAGACGTGAAGAGATAACAATCCTCTAACTAACTACAGCTCACCACAGATTACACGGATTCACACAGATTTTTATTTTATGAGATAATAACATCTATATCTGTGTTAATCTGTGTAATTTGTGGTAAAAAAATGACAACTATGAAACAAGACTGGAAACCAGGAACGATGATTTATCCGCTGCCGGCTGTACTAGTCAGTTGCGGAAAAGAGGAAAGCGAATATAATATGTTCACAGTAGCATGGACGGGTACGATTTGCACGAACCCGCCCATGTGTTATATATCCGTACGTCCGGAACGCCATTCATACGATATTATCAAAAAGAACATGGAGTTTGTCATCAACCTGACAACCAAAGACATGGCTTTTGCCACCGACTGGTGCGGAGTTCGTTCGGGACGTGATTATCATAAATTCGAAGAGATGAAACTGACACCCGGACAGTGTACGGTGGTCAGTGCACCGCTGATTGAAGAATCACCCCTTTGCATTGAATGTCGTGTAAAAGAAATCATCTCTCTTGGTTCACACGATATGTTTATTGCTGACGTGGTAAATGTGCGTGCCGACGAGCGGAACCTGAACCCTGAAACCGGAAAACTGGAACTGGCGGAAGCTAATCCGCTGGTATATGTGCACGGAGGATATTACAATTTGGGAGAGAAAATCGGTAAGTTCGGCTGGAGTGTAGAAAAGAAAAAATCATAAAAAGAACGATGCCACCATGGATATGCTGCGTAAATTCATTTTTTTAGGTTTATTAGTTGCAGCCGGTAGTCCGGTTGTCGGCCAGAATTATAATGCAGAAAAAGTAGACCGTCCCAATACAAAAAAAATAAATATCGGTATTAAGGCTGGATTCAACTCTTCCATGTTCATGGTGTCTGAACTGAAAATTAAGGATGTGACTATCAATGAGGTGCAGAATAACTATAAGATAGGTTATTTCGGCGCTCTCTTCATGCGCATCAATATGAAAAAACATTTCATCCAGCCTGAAGTGTCGTACAATGTAAGCAAAGGTGAGATTACGTTCGACAAACTCGGTTCCCAGCATCCTGCCATTGAGCCTGATTACGCATCGGTGCAATCGGTGTTGCACAGTGTAGATTTTCCCGTTCTATACGGCTATAATGTGGTAAAAAAAGGGCCTTACGGAATGTCTATCTTCGCAGGTCCCAAGCTTCGCTACCTATGGGGAAAGTACAATGAAATCACTTTTAAGAATTTCGACCAAAAGGGTATTCACGAAAAGTTGTATCCGTTCAATGTCAGCGCAGTGATTGGCGTAGGTGTCAACATTTCACGTATCTTCTTCGATTTCCGCTACGAACAAAGTATAGGAAATATCTCCAAGTCTATCATTTATGATAATATCAACTCCGACGGCAGTACGGGTGTGAGCAACATTATTTTCCGTCGCCGTGACAGCGCGTTAAGTTTTTCATTGGGATTCATTCTTTAAGAATAAAATATCATTAAATCCCGCTTTTTACTAACATTTTTCATACTGTTCCTTCATTTTTTATTTATTTTCATTAACTTTGTGCGCTTGAAATAGGTATCTCGAATTAGAAATTTAATCTTACTTATAAAAGAATGAAAAGAGACGACATCATTTTCGACATCATCGAAAAAGAGCATCAACGTCAGTTGAAAGGAATCGAGCTGATTGCATCAGAAAACTTTGTGAGTGACCAGGTAATGCAAGCAATGGGGTCTTGCCTGACAAACAAGTACGCAGAAGGTTATCCTGGCAAACGATACTACGGAGGTTGCGAAGTAGTAGACCAAAGCGAACAAATCGCTATCGAACGCCTGAAAGAAATTTTCGGCGCTGAATGGGCAAACGTACAGCCACACTCGGGAGCACAAGCTAATGCTGCTGTTTTCCTTGCTGTTCTGAATCCGGGTGACAAATTTATGGGATTAAATCTGGCACACGGCGGACACCTGTCTCACGGTTCATTAGTAAACACTTCCGGTATCATCTATACTCCTTGCGAATATAATCTGAATCAGGAAACAGGACGCGTTGATTACGACCAGATGGAAGAAGTCGCTCTTCGTGAGAAACCAAAATTGATTATCGGTGGCGGTTCTGCATACTCTCGTGAATGGGATTACAAACGTATGCGTGAAATCGCTGACAAAGTAGGCGCTATCCTGATGATCGACATGGCTCATCCTGCTGGTCTGATTGCTGCCGGAGTACTCGAAAATCCGGTTAAATATGCACATATCGTCACTTCTACTACACATAAAACACTTCGCGGACCTCGGGGTGGTGTCATCATGATGGGCAAGGATTTCCCCAATCCATGGGGTAAGAAAACTCCGAAAGGTGAGATCAAGATGATGTCTCAATTACTGGATTCTGCCGTTTTCCCGGGTATCCAAGGCGGACCGTTGGAACATGTAATTGCTGCTAAAGCAGTTGCTTTCGGTGAAATCCTGCAACCTGAATTTAAGGAATATGCTAAACAAGTACAAAAAAATGCTGCCGTACTTGCACAGGCTTTGATCGACCGTGGATTTACCATCGTTTCCGGTGGTACAGACAACCACTCTATGTTGGTCGACCTGCGTAGCAAATATCCTGATCTGACAGGTAAAGTGGCAGAAAAAGCATTGGTTTCTGCTGATATTACCGTTAACAAGAACATGGTTCCGTTCGACAGCCGTTCGGCTTTCCAAACTTCTGGTATCCGTTTGGGTACTCCTGCTATCACAACTCGTGGTGCAAAAGAAGACTTGATGCTCGAAATTGCAGAAATGATCGAGACTGTATTATCTAACGTAGAAAATGAGGAAGTTATTGCACAAGTACGTGCACGTGTCAATGAGACAATGAAAAAATATCCTCTTTTCGCTTACTAAAACACAATTTTAAAGCTAGTAATTGTAAACTGTTATTAGCTTAATTCCCATTTAAGGTCTGTTCTTTACAAAAGGAGCAGACTTTTTTATTTATTAACGATCCCGTTCGAACCATCTGTCCGGTATTTCGTTTTTCTTATAAAAGAAATATATGATGCCATATATCACCCACACAAGTACGAATTCAACCGTACAGTGTGCAAGAAGAGAAAACAGAAGCGCACTGGACTCTATATACAGTCATCCCCGTCTTTCCACATTTATTTTATAGGGAAAGACAGGGATTTATTTTTACCGGTGTAGCGCCAGGACAAATGTTCTTTAAGTGTATATTTAAGTATAATCAGCTCAATCCTTCTATTTCTCCATCCACAATATCGATATGCAATGCTTGCGGTTCTTTAGGCAATCCCGGCATACGAAGAATTTCTCCGGCAATGGCTACAATCATTTCAGCTCCGTTATTGATTACAATATCTTTAATATGGAACTCGAAGTTGTTCACTGCGCCATAAATCTTAGGGTCGGCAGAGAATGAATACTGTGTTTTAGCAATACAAACCGGGTAATGAGTGATGCCCATTTTCTCGATCTGTTTGATACGGTTGCGTGCAATACTGCTGTAAGTAATAACGCTGGCTCCGTAAAGATTAGTAGCCACCTTTTCAATCTTCTGCTGTATATTATCTTCTTCCTTATATGTATAACGCAAAGGTTCGGACGGTTGATTTTCGATTGTATCTACTACCAGACGGGCCATGTCTACTGCCCCCTCTCCTCCTTCAGTGAACGCATTGTTGATGGTAAAACCGACTCCCAACTGTTCGCAATGTTCACGCAGTAATTCCATTTCTTCATCGGTGTCGGAAGCAAACTTATTGAAAGCTACGATAACCGTCTGCCCGAATGAACGAAGATTACGAACGTGCTTGTCGAGATTACGCAATCCTTCTTTTAATCCTTCCATATTCGGTTCTTTGATACGATCGAGACTGACACCTCCGTGCATCTTCAATCCTTGTGCCGTAGCAACAATCACAGTGAGACGCGGTTGGAGCCCACTCTTGCGACATTTGATATTGTAGAACTTCTCTGCACCAAGATCGGCACCGAATCCGGCTTCTGTAATTACATAATCACCGAAAGACATTGCTAATTTAGTGGCCAAAATAGAGTTACAACCATGTGCGATATTAGCAAACGGACCGCCATGCACAAAAGCTGCAGTTCCTTCGGTAGTCTGCACTAGATTAGGATGGATAGCATCTTTCAATAACACGGTGATGGCTCCTGCCACTCCCAAATCTTTCACTGTGAAAGGTTGGTCGTCATACGTGAAGCCCAACAGGATGTTTTCAATACGGCGACGCAGATCACTCACATCTTTGGAAAGGCAAAGAATCGCCATAATCTCCGAAGCAGGAGTTATATCGAAACCGGACTCCTGGGTAATCCCGTTGGATTTAGGTCCAAGACCGACAACGATGCTGCGCAACGAACGGTCATTCACATCAAGCACTCGCCGCCAAAGGATTTCTTTCAATCCGAAACCTTTTGCCTGGTTCTGATAGAGATAATTGTCAAGCAAGGCAGAAATCATGTTATGGGCAGAGGTGATGGCATGAAAATCCCCTGTGAAGTGGAGGTTAATCTTGTCCATCGGAAGCACTTGCGCATATCCGCCACCGGCCGCTCCTCCCTTCATACCGAAACAAGGACCGAGAGACGGTTCGCGAAGCGCAACAATCGCCTTCTTTCCAATTTTATTGAGTCCTAAGGCAAGACCGATAGATACGGTAGTTTTGCCGATACCCGCTTTGGTTGCCGTAATGGCAGTGACCAAGATGAGATTGCTTTTCTTCACTTTCTCTTCATCAATCAGTTGTTCAGGGATCTTTGCGATGTAGCGACCATAATTCTCCACTTCCTCGCGAGGAATTCCGACACCCTCGGCAACTTGCTTAATTTTCTTCAGCTCAATGCTGCGAGCAATTTCTATGTCTGATTTCATACAGAATATGATTAGTTTTATTTTTGAAAGAACAAAAGTATAACAAAAAAGCGAAATAGAGAAATTTAAGGTTCATCGGATATTTATATATCTATTTATCATGAACACTATAAACTGTTTTCACGCAATAACTGTTGTAAATGGCATAACCTAAAACAACAACTTAATTATGGAATGGATTATTAATCAACTAAGGGTACATCCTGAACTTGCTATTTTCCTGACGCTCTTTGCCGGACCGAAATGGAGCGTGCGTGTGTCACTTGTCAATCTGAATGAAACCGATTATGTAAAGATCGGACAAAGTATCAAGTTTGTTTTGGAAGAATATGCCCAAACATGGAAGGCATCCAAAGAATGAACTAAGTAGTTTATTTTATAAATAGGAATTTTTCTAAGAAAACATAACAGAAGCGAATAGTCAGGGAGAAAATCTCTATCTTTGTGGTAAATCAACCTTTACGAAGATGAAAAAACTGATTCTATTTCTTTCGCTGATATTATCGGTCGGTTTTGCATCCGCACAGTCGGAAATACCTTCCGATAGTATTCGTCGTGCTCCATCCACCCATATTAAAGAGTTTGGTGGCTTTCTGCTGGATATGGGGTTAATGAATGTAGCGACTCTCGAACTTCCCAAGTTTAATTTAGAGATGCCTAATATGACGAAAGATTATAATCAGCTCTTTCGTTTAAATACAGACGTTACTTATTCGCAAGGATTCACAGACTCTTTTTCTTCGTCTTCTTTCTCTGGTTTTTCCGGCTTTGGATATGGTTGGGGACTGTCCTCTTCTCCACAGTTTATGCAGATGGGGTCTTTCAAACTGAAAAACGGAATGAGAATCAACACCTACGGAGATTATGATAAGGATGGCTGGCGGGTGCCTAACCGCAGCGCTATGCCTTGGGAAAGAAATAATTTCCGGGGAGCATTCGAACTGAAATCGGCAAATGGTAATTTCGGAATACGAATCGAAGTGCAACAAGGACGAAATGCACCTTATTAAATAAGGTACTTCAATATACAACCCCGGAAGTCTGAAATAAAATCAAGTAGTCCTATAGATTAAATCAGACAGTCCGGAATTAAATTAAGTAAGTTCGGCACAGAATTAGGAAAGCTCGAAGGCCTTATCTGCCGCACTTATTGCGTTGGCAATGCGATCACACCATGAATCAAATTCCGGATCGGGTATTTGTGATTCCGGATGGGAAAGCATATAGTGTACAGCTTGTCGTAATCCGTCTGCCATGGAAGTATTGCATATAAAATCAGGAACCAACCGCTTTATCTTCGAGTTATCAAAGACTACCGTAGCTGCTTTATCTCCTAACAGTTCACCTCTGAAATCATAATGATCGCTATGTTTGGCAAGGAAATCGGAGGCTACGTGTAATGCATTCAGAGGTTTACCCAACGCGTCGGCAATGGTTTGATAAATCTGATTCCAGGTCATGCTTTCATCGGTAGTGATATGAAAAGCGTTCCCAATGGCATGAGGGTTCGCCATCAGTCCTACATAACCTTTGGCAAAATCTTTAGAGTGAGTCAATGTCCACAAAGAAGAACCGTCGCCGGGGATAATAACAGGTTTACCGTCAAGGATTCGTTTTAGTATCTGCCAGTTTCCCTTATCTCCGTGTACAGATACGGGAGGTTTTGTTCCGTTATAGGTATGGCTGGGACGGACGATTGTAACGGGGAAACCGTTTGTGCGATAGGCTGCCATCAGCACTTCTTCCGCTTCTATCTTGTTACGGGAGTACTGCCAATAGGGATTGACTAAAGGGGTGCTTTCGGTTATGCGGTAATCAGCCAATAGCTTTTGGTAGGCAGAGGCACTACTGATAAAGATATATTGCCGCGTTTTATTCTGGAACAGGCGGATATCACGCTTCACGTCTTCTGCCGTATAGCCGATGAACTGCGCAACCACATCGTAATGTTCGGACGCGATGGCTTTTGCCACGGTTTCTTCATCATTAATATCTGCAATGATACTGTGAATTCCCTCCGGCATCTTTTTCGAACCACGATTAAGGAGAGTAATCTCCCACCCTCTTTGTTGCGCCAATGCTACTACATCTGTACTGATCGTACCTGTTCCTCCAATAAATAATGCTTTCATAAAACCTGTTTTTTATATTCTCCGGAACAAATATATCAATTCCATCACTTACTTCCAGCAATCATTGCCATTTATTTTTCTGCCCGAAAGTTTAGTCGTATACAGATTACTGATTCTTATACCCATATTACTGATTTGCAGAATGAAATTAAAAAGATACCTTCAAATGTTTTATCTTTGTATCGGATTAATAACAGAAGCCTATGGATGAAATAACAAAAATTGAAACTGTCGATCAGTATGACCAATTGTTTGGACTGGAAACATTGCACCCTTTGGTGAATGTAATCGACTTCTCAAAAGCCACTAGGTCAGTTGAGTATATCCGTATGAATATCGGATTCTACTGCTTGTTCCTGAAGGATGCAAAATGTGGCGACCTCACTTATGGACGTAAGAATTACGATTATCAGGAAGGAACGGTTGTTTGTATGGCACCGGGACAAGTGAGCGGAATAGACAACCGCAACAGGCCTGCTCCCCGTACCAAGTCGATCGGCGTTTTGTTTCATCCCGATTTAATCCGCGGAACTTCATTAGGACAGCATATCAAGAACTATACTTTTTTCTCTTACGAGGTAAATGAAGCATTGCATCTTTCAGATCAGGAAAGAGAAATCGTAACTGATTGCATACATAAAATCAGGATCGAGCTGGAACATCCTATCGACAAACACAGCAAGCAACTCATCGTGCGAAACATCGAACTGCTGCTGGATTACTGTATGCGTTTCTACGAACGGCAATTCATTACACGTAACGAAGTGAATAAAAAGATTATCAGGCAATTTGATAAAATCATAAATAACCATTTCGAAACGAAGCTAGTACCAGCTGTCGATGTACTTTCAAATGAGTATTGTGCTAACGTGCTTCATTTATCTCCTGAATATTTCAACGACTTGCTGAAGCACGAAACGGGTAAATCTTTTAAAGAATACATCGAGCTCAAACGTTTCGAGATTGCCAAAGAGTGGTTGCTGAATACTGATAAAACAGTTAATCAGATAACACAAGAACTGGGTTTCCAGAATCCGCAGTATTTCAGCCGGCTATTCAAGAAAGTTACCGGTTGCTCTCCAAATGATTTCAGAGTACCTAACTAGAAATGAAATTCAAAAGGACTAGAGGACGACAAAGCAACAAAAAAGTCTTAATAAAATTTGAATTGAAATACACAATTCTTAATCTATGTTATGAAACACGCTTTTTTGCTTGGATTATTTGCAGATTTAGCAGAAGTCCGTATCTTTGCAATGTGTTTTTCATAGTATTAGATTTAAGGTTAACAAAGGTTGGAGCAAGGCGTTGCTCCTTTTTTTATGTCCATATGTAAGCTCTCCTCTTTAACTTCGGAAGCAGCCAATACAAACTTTATATCAGCATAGGAAACATCGTCTCCTAATGCTGCCTTAATGGCAAATATTCCCATGTATTCATGTTCTTCCAGATGCTTACGAATCTTCGCCAGATTTTCAGCTTTTACTACTTTTTCCACTTTAATTTTTCCTAAACGGACATAATATTCCAGATGCCCGGCAATGGTTCCCGATACCAATTCGCGAGCTTTGGCTATTTCATCTATGCTCATTCCCTGGCAGAACATTTCATAGCTGACTAATTTTGTATCTTTTTTCTTCTCCTTCCCCGCTTCTTTTTTCAGTTTCTCTGCTTCCTTTTTATCAGAGATGAGCATATTCATTATTTCCGGCCTTTCCAATTGATTTTCAGTCATATACTTACGAACAATACCTAATATTTCAAGCCCATACTTTTCCACCCCTTTTGCTCCGAAATAGGGTATCGCTTCCAAAGCTCTTGGATTATCCGGTAGCAGATTCACAATCCCCATCAACGCTTTCTGCTGCATAATAACATACGCAGGAAGATTCACCTCACGTGTTTTGGCTGTTCTCCATTCAGACAGGGCGCGATAAAGCTCCGGATGCAGAATATCCGTAGGCACTTCCACTTTCACCTTTTCAGCACCGCTACGTGTACGCTCTTTTCGTTCCTTCCGCTCTTTCTTTTCTTTCAACGCTTTCGAAGAACCGGAAGAGGAAGAATCGTCCTCAAGACTCAACATTACTTTAGCTTTCAACTTCAAATAATCCGTAATAGCGAATCTCCCTTTCGCAGATATAGCCTCCAACAAAGACTCTTTAATCCACAATGCATCATCCAACGCCTGCATACGTTCTGCCAACAGCTTTCTCAACTCTTTATTGTCAAGAGGCATATTAGTCTTATTATACAAAGCGCGAATCGGTTCCAACTCTTTATGAAAATATCCGGCACCTGAACGAATCCGCTCCTGTAACTCTTGATTCGTCGCATAGTCTTCACTCTCATGTATCAACCGGGTATATTGGTTACGGAAACGCAAGGACACTTCCACTACTTTCTCTTTGACATGAGATTCCAATGCCTTATATTCTGCCAATTGCTTCGGAAAAAGCTTATACAAATCTTCATCTATCAAACGAAGCAATCGTTTATAAGCCTGATCGATCGAATAGAAATTAAACAAATCACTCAACAAATCAAAGAAATACGCCTTTTGCATATCGTTCAACTGCTGACTGCCCGGCTTATTCTGCTCTACCGCTTTGGTGAAATTATCCACCGTAGCATCACTAATAATAGCTTCCCTCCGCAAAGGAGACTCCAACACCATTCCTTCCAAAGTCTTGCAACGGCTCAACGCCACATAAGTCTGCCCGTGCGCAAAAGAGTTACGCGCATCAATAATGGCACGCTCAAACGTCAACCCCTGACTTTTATGTATCGTAATGGCCCATGCCAGACGGATAGGGTATTGACGGAATGTTCCCTCTATCACTTCCGTGATTTCCTTTGTTTCTTCATTCAGCACGTACTTATAATTTCCCCACTCTTCCGGCAACAACTGAAATTCTGATTTATTCCCTTTCCCCCGCACGATAATGCCTGTATCATTAACAGTGACCACCTCACCAATCATACCGTTATAATATCGTTTCTCGGACGATGGATCATTTTTCAGGAACATAATTTGCGCTCCTTCCTTTATTGTCAGGAGTTCATCCGCAGGATACGAATATTCAGGGAAGTCTCCTTCTATCTCGGCACGAAAATGATACGCTTTACTAGGTAAAGATGCCAGTTCACGGTCATTTACTTTCTGTGCCTGATAATTATGTGTCGTCAGCCGAATATATCCTTCTTCTTTTTGTGGCTGGAAACCGGGCTGATAACGACGGTTCAGTTCATTCAGCACTTCATCGTCAGCTTTATTTTCCCGGATTTTATTTAATAAAGCCAGGAAGAATGTATCACTCTGCCGGTAGACTTTTCTAAGTTCAATGGTCATATATACCGTTTCTTTCAACGCATGGCTCGCAAAGAAATAAGGGGTTTCGTAATGCTTCCTCAACAGCTCCCATTCATTATCTTTCACGACGGGAGCCAATTGCTGCAAATCTCCAATCATCAATAGTTGCACCCCGCCAAATGGCTTCTCCCTATCACGATACCGCCGCAGAGTTGCATCCACCGCGTCCAACAAATCGGCACGAACCATACTGATCTCATCAATAACGAGCAAATCCATACTACGAATTATGTTCCGTTTTTCTTTACTGTAACGGTAATGCGTTTGGGAAGAATTAAAGGTGGTTTCCGGCACAAAAGGGGCAAAAGACAACTGAAAGAAAGAATGAATCGTTACTCCTCCCGCATTGATGGCTGCAATCCCTGTCGGTGCTAATACAACCATGCGCTTAGGGGTCTGTTCTTTCAAACGTTTAAGAAATGTCGTTTTTTCCGGTTCCGGCTTTTCCGGTAAGAAATAAATGTGTACCTGTATTTTCTATGAACTGCCAAGCTAGCTGTAGTTCCGGGTTATTTTCCATGCTTTTTCTAATTTTGGGTAAAGGTACTGAATATTCTTTTTCTTTCGTCTTGATACGAAAGAAAAAGAACCCAAAAGAAAGATGATTATTTCATGGAGCCCCCCACAATATCCAGCAACTCATTTGTAATCGCCTGTTGGCGACTCTTATTATACTGCTTCGTCAAATCCTGAATCAGTTCATTTGCATTATCCGTAGCCACTTGCATAGCCAGGGTACGTGCAGCATGTTCCGATGCATTAGAGTCGACAGCAGCGGTAAAAATTTTCTGGCTCAATACTGTTGGTATTAAGCTGGCGATCAATTCTTCCACATTCGGTTCGATGATATAATCATTGACAGTTTCATGCTCCTCTACCTCCTCCTTGTTCTTTCTGTCTTCTTCACTCACCACATTCGTCATATCAATGGGGAGATACGTCTCCCGGAGAAGAATCTGTACCCCCATTGATTTGAAGTGATGATAGATTATTTCCACGCGGTCCACTTCTCCTGCCACATACATATCCATCAGTCGGTGAGCCAATTCGGCAGCCTCCTGATACGTCGGTTTGTCGGAGAGCGTCGAAGAAGTCTCCTGTGGTTTGAATCCCATGCGTTTGACTGCTTCATCCACCTTCTTACCAATTGGGAATATCAAGATATTATCCTGTCCCAGGGTGCGGAACTCTCCGATCGTTTGCATCATCATTTTGATGACGTTGGCGTTGAAAGCACCACAAAGAGAAGTGTTTGAAGAAAAGACGACGATTGCTACACGCTTCACTTCACGCTCCTGCACATAAGGAGATTCGATGGGCAGGTCAGCGCTTAGGAAGTTGATCAGAATCTTGTTCAACTTCTTCTGATAAGGCAGCATATTCTCAATGGCTCCTTGTGCCTTGTGTAATTTGGCAGAAGCCACCATTTTCATTGCTGAAGTGATTTTTCGGGTACTTTTTACCGAATTTATTCTGGTTTTTACTTCTTTCAGTGAAGCCATTTTGTTAGTGGTTAATTATTAATAGTTAGTGATAGTGATTATAAGTACTGTTTCGCCACCATAGCGGCAGTCTCTTCGATAGCTTTAATCACGTTATCGTTGATCACGCCCGTTTTCAGTATATCCAATACATCCTCCTGATGATTCAGTTGCAGAGATTCGATGAAACTGCGTTCATAGTCCTGCACCTTATCCAATGGGACGTCATGTAGAAGTCCGTGCGTACCACAGTAAAGAATAGCAATCTGCTGCTCTACGGGCATCGGGCTGTATTGCGGTTGAATCAATAATTGTCCGTTCTTACGTCCTTTATCAATAGTCAGGGCAGTAATCGGGTCCATGTCGCTGCTGAACTTAGAGAAGGCTTCCAACTCGCGATATTGCGCCTGGTCAATCTTCAATGTTCCGGCCACCTTCTTCATAGCCTTAATCTGCGCGTTACCACCTACACGGGATACGGAGATACCGACGTTGATAGCCGGACGCGTACCCTGGTTGAACAAGTCAGTCTCAAGGAATATCTGTCCGTCGGTAATAGAAATCACGTTCGTCGGGATATAAGCCGATACGTCACCTGCTTGCGTTTCGATGATAGGCAATGCTGTGAGCGAGCCGCCACCTTTCACAATCCCCTTCAGACTTTCCGGGAGATCGTTCATTTCGCGTGCCACTTCTTCCTGACTGATAATCTTGGCAGCACGTTCCAACAGACGGGAGTGTAGATAGAAGATATCACCCGGATAAGCCTCACGACCGGACGGACGGCGAAGAATCAGCGAAACCTCACGATAAGCCACTGCCTGTTTGGAAAGGTCATCATAAACCACCAACGCATGACGGCCGGTATCACGGAAATACTCGCCGATGGCAGCACCTGCAAACGGAGCGTAATACTGCAACGCAGCCGGGTCACCAGCCGTGGCAGCTACAACCACCGTGTAGTCCAGTGCTCCGTACTCACGAAGCGTATTAACGATAGAAGCAACGGTAGAACCCTTCTGACCGATAGCTACATAAATACAATATACAGGGTCGCCTGCCAGGAAGTTAGTGCGTTGGTTGATAATCGTATCAATCGCAATGGCAGTCTTTCCTGTCTGGCGGTCACCGATAATCAACTCACGCTGTCCGCGCCCGATAGGAATCATGGCGTCCACAGCCTTCAATCCAGTCTGCAACGGCTGGTTCACAGGCTGACGGTAGATTACTCCCGGAGCTTTCCGTTCCAAAGGCATATCATACAGTTCGCCGCCAATCAGTCCTTTACCATCGAGCGGTTCGCCCAGCGGGTCGATCACCCGTCCCAGCATACCCTCTCCCACACGGATGGAAGCGATACGTTTGGTACGCTTCACAACGAATCCTTCTTTGATTTTGTCCGTCGGACCCAACAGTACAGCACCCACGTTATCCTCTTCGAGGTTCATCACGATTGCTTTGATACCATTGTCAAACTCCAGCAATTCATTGGCCTCGGCATTCCGCAGTCCATAGATACGTACTACACCGTCACTCACCTGGAGCACCGTACCGATTTCGTCAAGTTGCACATTGGCATTGATTCCTTCAAGCTGCTTGCGCAATATATCCGATACTTCGCTTACTCTTATATTTTCAGACATTATACAATTCTCCTATTCTTATCAATAAATTGTTGTTTCACTCGCTTCAACTGCGTAGCAACGCTTGCATCCAGCCGGTAGTCGTTGATATCAAAGATAAACCCACCTTCGATAGAAGGATCTATCACCGTTTCCAGCTCCATCCGGGCGTGCAGAATATGTGTAGCAGCCGACCGAATCCGGTCTTCTGTTTCCTTATTGACAGGAACGGCTGTAATCAGTTTTCCTACACCAATATGTTTCAACTTCCGGTAAAGATCCAAATACATCAGGCTGATAAATTGCAAATAACCTTCACGTCTATTTCGCAGTACCAAAGTGATAAATTGGATAAACTCTCTGGTCGATTTACCGTCACCATCAGCAGCTGTGCATACTAATGCCAACTTTTCCTTAGTCGTGATGACGGGATTATCAAGTGCTTCGCGCAGACCGGGTTGTTCACAAAAGCTGTGTGACAGGGTCAGAAATTCCTGATACAACTTGTCTTCCAAACCTTTTTTCTGTGCGTATTCAATGACAGCTTTTGCATAACGCATTGAGAGTATTCCGACTTCCATCTTCCTTAGTTCTTATTCGGGGTTAGTACTTCATCCAGCATGCGGTCGATCATATCCATCTGTGCATCCTTGTCATCAAGACTCTTACGGAGCACTTTCTCGGCGATGTCAACAGAAAGCACGGCCACCTGGCGACGGATGTCGCGGATTGCTTCGTCTTTCTCCACCTGGATTTGTTGTTTCACCGCATCAAGTTCTTTTTGTGCGGCAATTTCGGCTTGTTTACGGGCCTCGTGAACAATCTTGTCACGTTCTTCCATTGCTTCCCTCAAGATGCGTCCTTGCTCTTTGTTGGCGGATGCCACCAATGCGTCGCCTTCTTGTTTCAGTTTAGACAACTGGGCATTAGCTTCCCTCGCCACCTCCAAAGACTGATCGATATAGGTCTTACGGCCTTCCACCATCTTGATGATGACAGGGAAGCCGTATTTCGCCAATATCACGAACACAATCCCGAATGAGAGAAACATCCAGAACAGCAGGCCACTATCAGGTAATAGTAATGACATAATCTTTATTTACGATTTTACGATTTACAATTTACGATTTCGCGGCTGCTCATTGCATGAGGATCTCCCCCATTTAGAAACAGGGTTTTACGCCTGCGAAATTCGCTTGTTATATACCTGATTAGAGGAAGAACACCAACAGACAAACTACTACCGCCAACAGGGCCACACCTTCAATCAAGGCGGCGGCGATAATCATGTTCATACGAATGTCTCCTGATGCTTCCGGCTGGCGTGCGATAGCTTCCATTGCCGAACCACCAATCTTACCAATACCCAAACCAGCTCCGATTACTGCAAGACCTGCACCGATAGCTGCACCTAATTTACTAACTCCTACTGCTGCTGCAGTGGCTTGTAACAATACTGATAGTAACATAATTTTCAGTTTTAAAATGGTTTATATTTTCTCTTGTTTTTATTATTTAATTCCTCATTCCGCGCGTTTATTCCGTATTCGTTCAGTCACGTTTTCACCGCGTTTCATTGATTATTCTTCTGTTTTCACTTTGGCTCCTTCCTGTGCCAGTCCGATAAACACTGCCGACAACATCGTAAATACGTAAGCCTGGATGAAAGCCACCAGCAGTTCAAGCGCATTCATAAAGATGTTGAACAATACGGAAGCCACCGTGAGCGTGCCGTTCAGCGCAGGCCCCATACTTGCCGAGATAAATATCAGGCAAGTGAGCACCAGCATCGCCATGTGTCCGGCCAACATATTGGCAAAGAGACGGATCATCAAAGCAAACGGTTTCGTAAAGATTCCGAAGAACTCGATGAACGGCATCATCGGCACAGGCACTTTCAGCCACCAAGGTACATCGGGCCAGAAAATATCTTTCCAATAATGTTTCGTACCGAAGATATTGACTGCGAGGAACGTGCAGACCGCCAACACCATCGTGATAGCGATATTTCCCGTCACATTCGCGCCTCCGGGGAAAAACGGAATCAATCCCATCATGTTATTGATAAAGATGAAAAAGAACGCTGTCAGCAGATATGGCGCAAACTTCCGATAGTTGGGTCCGACACAACTCTTGATGATGTCGTCGTTCACCATCATGATGAACATCTCCATGAATCCGATAAATCCTCCCGGTGCTTTGGCTCCTTGCGGACGCTTCCTGTACCAGTGTGCCACGCTTAATACAATTACTAATAACAGCACACTGTTGAACAGCAAAGCAAACGTTACTTTCGTAATGGAGATATCCCATGGGCGAACCTGTTCGCCTGCAGCGTCATACTCTACCAGTTTGCCTTCATATTTGCTTCCTGCGGGAGCGATGGAAAGTCCTTCATACGTACCTCCATTCTCTTCGAGACGGGAAGAAAGGAACGTGTGCCAACCCGAAGTGCTACTATAAACAATAATAGGTAACGGTATAGTAATATGCGTGTTACCCCATGTTGTAATATGCCATTCGTAGGAGTCGCCAATATGCCCGAACACAATTTTTTTCACATCAACCGTGTTCTCCTGTTCCTCCTTCGGAGTAATCTCGCCCTGCGTCTGCTGCGCCACCGCCTCCCCCTCTTGCTCATGCGCAAGAACCGGCAAACTGACCGCTGCCATCAGGCAGAACAGAATCAACGGAGCTACTATGTTATGCAACTGTTTCATGTTTCTTCTTATTTTTCTTTTTCCGTTTCTGGTTCATCTCAAAAGAGAAGAAAAACCAGGTTTCGAATATCAGATATATCAAATAGAACGAGATAAACGTCAGTAAAAAAGCTCTGGCTTCTTCGCGTACAGCAAGGCAATAAATCAAGACCAGAATCAGCGAAAGAATCATCTTTATCATCTTCATTGCCAAATACAACAGTAACAATCTCTGCGGAGCGTGCCGCCGGCAAGCGTCGAACATATAGATGCTGGCTAACCCGAAGAAGTAAAAATAAACCGGTATAAACGGATACCCTCCGAAATAATGCCCCGGCAGAGCGAAGTGTAGGATAACAGCTCCGAGCGCCGCACTAATCACTGCAAATAAAGTATGCCAACAGATAAAGTTCCGTTTAGTTTTACTAATATTCATCATGTTACTGTGTTTTTCTGTAAAGTTATTATCTCGTTTTTTTCGATCTTTAGATACTTGATCTTTGTGCCGGAAGGCTTCTGTCAGGAAACACAGGCAGAAACCGTGCCGTCACTCATTTCGACAAAACCGCCCTGAATATCCATCGTGTGCTCTTCTCCCTCCATCGTCGTATAACTCAACGTTCCCGATTTCAACGATGATACAATGGGCGCATGCCCCGGCAGAATAGAAAACGAACCGATCATGCCCGGCAATGTGACAATCTTCACATCTCCGTCGAATATGCTCTTTTCGGGCGATACTATACTCAAATGCAGTTCTTTCATCACTCTATATTTTTATTTTTTCGCCTGTTCCAGCAATTTCTTACCTTTCTCTATTGCTTCCTCAATCGTACCGACATTCAGGAAAGCCTGTTCGGGAAGATAATCCACTTCTCCGTCCAGAATCATCTTGAATCCCTTGATGGTATCTTCAATACCCACCATCACACCCGGAACGCCTGTAAACTGTTCGGCTACGGCAAACGGTTGCGAAAGGAAACGCTGCACACGGCGGGCGCGGTTCACTACCATCTTGTCTTCTTCCGAGAGTTCTTCCATACCGAGGATAGAGATAATATCCTGCAATTCCTTATTACGCTGCAAAATTTGTTTCACTCGCTGCGCTATGTCGTAATGTTCTTGACCTACAATGTGCGGGTCAAGAATACGTGATGTAGACGCCAACGGGTCGACAGCCGGATAGATACCCAGTTCGGTGATCTTACGGTCGAGTACGGTAGTCGCGTCCAAGTGGCTGAAAGTCGTTGCAGGAGCGGGATCGGTCAAGTCATCGGCAGGCACATACACGGCTTGTACGGAGGTAATAGAACCTTTACGGGTAGACGTGATACGTTCCTGCATCGCACCCATTTCTGTTGCCAGTGTAGGCTGGTAACCGACGGCGGAAGGCATACGTCCCAAAAGAGCAGACACTTCCGAACCAGCTTGCGTGAAACGGAAGATATTATCGATAAAGAACAGGATATCACGTTTCTCACCTTCTTTCCCGGCGTCACGGAAAGATTCCGCTACCGTCAGTCCAGACAGTGCCACAGAAGCACGTGCGCCCGGAGGTTCGTTCATCTGACCGAAAATCAGCGACACCTGCGATTTCTCCAGTTCGTTATAATCTACTTTCGAAAGATCCCAGTGCCCTTTCTCCATGCTTTCCTTGAATGCTTCGCCGTAACGGATAACACCGGATTCGATCATTTCGCGCAGCAGATCGTTACCTTCACGGGTACGTTCACCTACTCCGGCAAATACAGAGAATCCGTTATGCTTCTTGGCGATATTATTGATAAGTTCCTGAATCAATACGGTTTTTCCCACACCGGCGCCGCCGAACAAACCGATTTTACCACCTTTGGCATACGGTTCGAGCAGGTCGATTACTTTGATACCCGTGAAGAGCACCTCTTGCACAGTTGTCAAATCCTCAAATTTAGGAGGGTCGCGATGAATGGAATACGCACCGTCGCGATTGAGTCCTTTCATACCGTCGATCGAATCACCGACTACGTTCATCAGTCGTCCTTTAATCTGTTCGCCTATCGGCATAGTGATCGGGCCTCCGGTGGGATACACTTTCATGCCTCTCTGAAGTCCGTCGGTACTATCCATCGCTACGGTACGCACCGTATTTTCGCCGATATGTTGCTGAACTTCTACAACCAGTATTTTGCCGTTTGGCCTCTTTATCTCCAGTGCGTCGTGGATGCTTGGCAGCACCAGTTCCGCATCCGTACCTTCAAAGTACACATCGACCACAGGGCCGATGACCTGCGAAATATGTCCGATAATCTGTGACATAAGCAATCTCTTTTATTTATATTATTCTTTTCTCTCCTTATAATAAGGAATAAACATTTTCGCGTTTTACCTAATTTCAATATTATAATAAACAGTTGAATTAATTTTTTGTTCAACTATTTTCTATATCCTAGAAACTTCTACTACCAGAAATAGTTAGATAAACAACTGCACAAATGTAGAAACAATTCTGTGTCGTTGTTACCACTTTTTCATTATTTGTCGTTCACTAACACTTATTAGACCAACAATAACTACACATTGACCAATTTAGACGAATTTCAGCTACAAATCAACGTAAAGACAAACTTTTAGATTACAATATATCAACAAACTAAAATCCTATATTCAGTTTCCTTTCTCATTACTTAGAATCAACGATTTAGCCATTACACAAAATAGTAGCACAAACAACTAGTTTTATGTTCGAGCACAGCAAACATAGTCTTCCTACGCTTTCCTTAAGAAAGTTTAAAGCCATGTTTCCTATTTTCTCACTATCAATTTCTCTATATTACACGTTTACACACTAAAATTGACACCAATCTTTAATATAATCAACGCATATACAAGTATAATCTCGTTTTTTTGCTGTAATTTTGCACCACTAATATAAAACACTCTAAATGATGAAGAAAATACTGTTACTCGGTTCTGGAGAACTAGGAAAAGAATTTGTAATTTCAGCTCAACGTAAAGGTCAACACATCATTGCTTGCGACTCATACGCGGGAGCACCTGCTATGCAAGTGGCTGATGAATTTGAAGTATTCGATATGCTGAACGGTGAAGAACTGGAGCGCGCTGTAAAGAAACACCAGCCGGACATTATCGTTCCGGAGATTGAAGCGATCCGCACGGAACGTTTGTATGACTTCGAAAAAGAAGGTATCCAGGTAGTCCCCAGCGCCCGTGCCGTAAACTTCACAATGAATCGTAAAGCTATCCGCGACCTTGCCGCTAAAGAACTCGGACTGAAAACAGCCAAATACTTCTATGCCAAAACATTGGACGAACTGAAAGAAGCTGCCGATAAAATCGGCTTCCCTTGTGTCGTTAAACCATTAATGTCATCCTCCGGTAAAGGACAGTCGTTAGTGAAAAGCGCTGACGAGCTTGAACACGCCTGGGAATATGGATGCAGCGGAAGCCGTGGCGATATCCGCGAGCTTATTATTGAAGAATTTATCAAATTCGACAGCGAAATCACCCTGCTCACCGTTACTCAAAAGAACGGCCCCACCCTGTTCTGCCCTCCTATCGGACACGTGCAGAAAGGTGGCGACTATCGTGAAAGTTTCCAACCCGCACATATCGATCCCGCACATTTGAAAGAAGCGGAAGAAATGGCAGAAAAAGTAACTTGTGCACTAACAGGAGCAGGACTTTGGGGAGTTGAGTTCTTCCTGAGCCACGAAAACGGAGTCTATTTCTCCGAACTTTCTCCACGCCCGCACGATACCGGCATGGTGACTTTGGCAGGAACACAAAACCTGAATGAATTTGAATTGCATCTGCGTGCCGTGCTCGGTCTGCCTATTCCAAGTATCAAGCAAGAACGGATAGGCGCAAGTGCTGTCATCCTCTCTCCGATTGCCAGCCAGGAACATCCTCAATATCGCGGACTGGAAGAAGTAACCAAAGAAGAAGATACCTATCTACGTATATTCGGCAAACCGTTTACACGCGTCAACCGCCGTATGGGTGTGGTACTTTGCTATGCTCCGCTCGATACTGATTTGGATGCGTTGCGCGACAAGGCTAAGAGAATTGCAGAGAAAGTAGAAGTTTACTAAACAAGAAAATCAGAAATAAGATGAATAGAATCCGCCAAGTAAACCTGTCTGATATTCCGGCATTGCAAGAGCTATATCAGCATACAGTTCTGACTGTGAACCGAAAAGATTATACAGCCGAAGAAGTAGCAGACTGGGCTTCGTGCGGAGACGACACATCACATTGGGGTGAGCTTTTCGAAGAGCAACATTATGTGGTTGCAGAAAATGAAGAAGGTGTGATTGTAGGCTTCGGCTCTGTCAACGATGACGGATATATGCACACGCTGTTTGTCCATAAGGACTTTCAGCATCAAGGCATTGCGACATCTTTGTATAAATATCTCGAAGCATACGCACAAGAAAGAGGTGCGAAAAGATTAACATCGGAGGTTAGCATCACAGCAAAACCGTTTTTCGAGAAACAAGGTTTTCAGGTTGATGAAGAACAAAAACGGAAAGCTAATCAAATGTGTCTCACCAATTATAAAATGAGCAAGCAACTCTATTAATCTATATCGTTTCACATCTAAAATGCAAATACATAGAATCAGTCTCACTTACTGACGAAGAGAAGACTTATTCTATTGATAAAAAACTCCAACCAATGCGACTTTATTCGCCACTTGGTTGGAGTTCTTTTTTTAGCTTTATGGAATGTTTTTCAGATACATAACAATGAAACTATCATTTTTTACTCAAGAAACGTTTTGCCAAATATTTACGTATCGGTTCGTCATACAGTTTCAGGCACAGATAAGCAAGCACGATACTCAAGACAAAGACGCACACGGCTACGTGCCAAGTCTCGCCCAACGTATAGAGCTTATTCTCAATCAGCCATGCATAGAACAGATACATCAACGGATAATGGATCACATAAACCGGATAGGATATATCCCCCAGAAATTTGCATACCTTTGTCGATTGCACGTCCGTAGTGGTGCCCGACGCTCCTATCCAAAGAATGATAGGGAAAGCCACAATCACACAAAACGCTTCATAAACACCATTCATGCAAAGCGGCTCTATTCCTTCGAGATAAGGAACAGCGAACAGGGCAATCAATGCAACGGTACATATCCAGAAAGCACCTCTCACCTTCATAGGCTTGAAGTTGCGCGACATCAGCATACCCAGTGAGAAAGGGAAAAGCATACGTAGGGAGCCGCCCAGGAAGTTAACCCCGTCCAGTGTCCAACCCACTCCTATGTTTCCATAAGTGGAGACATTGAAAACGGCAAACGCTGCCAATGCTGCACCCAGCAACACCACAAATACCGTCAGCGCCTTGTTGGACAAGCGACGGATGAACAACGCATACAGGATATTACCGATATACTCGAAAAATAACGACCAGCAAGGACCGTTCAACGGAAACATCTCACCATTGCCACGAACTTCATACCCCACGCCCGGCATGGCAGGAATGAAGAATATCGTGCAAAGAAGAGACAACATAACCATGGAAATGGCGACATGTGTTCCATCCCACTGTACACAACCCTGAATACAGAATGTGATAGCACCCAATACGGCACCCATAACGACCATCGGATGAAGACGTATCAAACGACGTTTAAAGAAATCTTTCATGGTGAGACTCTTGTCCCAACGGTCGTCATAAGCGTAACCGATCACGAAACCCGAAAGGATAAAGAAGAAATCTACGGCAAGATAACCGTGATTGAGAGTCTCGATATTGCCACCACCGGCAAAAGCGTAGCCCTCGAATACATGATACCATATCACCATAAGAGCCGCTACACCGCGAAGTCCGTCAAGAAGATCATAATGTGCTTTGGTATCTGCAAAGGCTGAAGAAGAAATGTTTGACATCTGTTTTTCTATTAATTAGTATTTTTTGTATAAACCCAGCAAGTTTAATGACGCACTTTAGGATACTTATTATTGAAACGGAACCCTAAGCCAAGCATCAAATAATTCGGTGTCTGAAAATTCTGAAGGTTGTAACCGATGTGAAGGAAAGAGCTGCGCGTCACGTCTATCTTCAACGCAAAAACCTGATACAGCCCCCGCAAATCACCACGCCCCAGCACATTCGTTCCCAAACCGACATTGATGGTAAAAAACGGCATTACATACTCCGCCCGTCCCGAAAGTCCGAGAGCAAGCTGATGCTGAATGCCCGGCACAAGAAACCTGCGTCCGGAAGTGCCGCTGCCTCCATCGTAATCGTACTCCACAATCCGGTCTTCGGTGTACACATTGGCACTACCGTCATAAACACCGTCCAGCGAGACGCCGAATCGCAGCTTATAATTGAGGTTGTACATCGGGGCAAAGTTGAATCCTGCCACGGGGTAACTGCCCGGTGAAGCTATCTGCTTCCCGCTTTCTACATACACGCCTTTCCGTCTCCACGAGCCGAACAACACAAGGTCATAACTGATATGAGAGGGAAAACGGAGAATATACGGCTTGACCAAAGACTTGGTCAGGTCGGATTCTTCACGGTTGAAGTTGTACACCAGACCGATTTTCGCTCCAGTGGTGTTCACTCCCGCGTTAGGGAATTTGGTGTTGCCGTTGGAGAAATGCGTAAAATCTCCACCGATGATAAAGTCAAAATAACGGGAAAGCGACCAATTTAAGTAGATACCTGCATTGAGATACGCATTCACCCGTGAACCTACCGCTCCGTTGTAGGAGTTGTAATCGTTATCGTATGGTTTCCATCCGGCAGAAAGGCCGAAATTCCACTCGTAATTGAGCGAAAGACGGGGATTGAAACGGGCGATGCGTGCGCCCTGAAAGACGTAGAACGTCACCGGATCACCGAGTTGCTTACGGTCGCCAAAGGTGGAGACGGCCAAGCCGAAGCCTTGGTAGGCTCCGCCGTAGATACGGTCGGCACAGGTGTTGGAACGAAACTTGAAGGAATATTTCAGATGAGCAGCAAAGGAACTTTGGATGGGCTTCCACCGTTCGTTCTCTCCTTGCAGGAAAGGATTGGTGGGGAACACGTATTGCGGCCGGGCTTCTATCCCCAACTGGTGAATGAACCGATGGGGAACGTAAGGAGCTACCGTGTCCATGCCACATTGCGGGAAACTGTTGCGCCGGAATCCATGAAGTTCTTCCTGCAATCGACGCACTTCTTCACGAAGTTCGCGGACGTCCTGCTGGAGTTGCTCCACGTCTTGCCTGACCTCTTTCACCTCCTGCCCCACTTCTTGCGCGCACAGCGAAGCAACGGGGAAAAGCAAGGCGGAACAGAATAGGATGATTTCCCGTCTGGGTATCTTTACTCTCATATCATAGTCTGGTTTAGTCTTTTTCAGAACGAAGTTTATAAATGGAGGTTCTTGATAAACTGCGCTACATGATAGCCATCCATCAATCCATGATGGCAAGTGACGGAAACAGGCATCATCAGCCTTTCTCCTTCGCGGAAGTATTTACCGGTGGAGATTTTGGGAACGCTGTCGCCCGAACGCATATTGGTAGGATGCTTCATATCGGTGAAAGAGAGCCACGGCACAGCCGAATAATGAATGGCGTTAGGATGAAACGTACCTCCTTTGTTGAGTCCCGTAGTGGCTTGCAGACGTTCCATCTCGGTTTTTGCCTGACGAATAAAAACGAGTTCGTCCGGATCGTATTCAAAGGCGGCAAAAGAAAAGGTGTGGTCGGCACGGGCCACAGTGGCTTCGGGCAGAAGACTGTCATAACACACCACTCGATCGCCTTCTATACGGTAACGGAACTCTTCCACAGCAGACGCAGCAGTCACGATACGGTGAAGGACGAGCAGGGAAAAGGAAACGCCTTTGTCTTTGGCTTCCTGATACGCGCGCGTACAATCTACATTGACTGTCACTCCAAAAAACGGATCGTCAAAAGCACTGAAATGTTCGTAATGTTCTCTTCTGTTCCAAGTAGCAATATCAATGATCTTCTCTATCTGATTCATTCTAAACACTCTTTTTTAAGTTTCACCACAGATTACACAGATTAACACAGATTGAATTCGGATGCATTCTTTTCTTCTTTTGTATCTCAACCATTAATCTCGGTAATTAAATCCGTGTAATCTGTGGTAAACATAGATATACAATTACTGGTGTTGTTCACGCAACAGGTCGTTCACCGTCTTCACCGGATTAAAGGTAGAAAGAGGAACTTCTACAAAGACGGTATTCCAGTCGCTCATCGCACCATTCCACAAGCCGGGAAGTTCGAGGGCTTTCAGGTCTTTACCGTTCTTCGATTTGTAGGAGATGAAGCCGGTAGCTTTATCTACATATTTCACCAGATCGAATTTATGTCCTTTATAATCACGCACAGCACATACAATATCTACCGGATTGAAATGCGTACCCTTCTCAAACATTTCTTTCTTCTCCAGATCGTCCATGTCGATCTGTGAGCTTTCGAGGATTTGCAGAGAGATAGTTCCGTCGCTGTTGTAAGCAAGGAACGGACCACCGCCAGGTTCGCCTACATTCTTCACCATTCCGCAGACACGCATCGGACGGTTGAACTTATTTTTAAGGTAAATGGCCAATACGGAGTCTTCGAGATCTTTTGTTTCCGGGTTCTTGCAGAAGAGTTTCTTTTGCAGGAATTGAAGCATTTCCATTATCTGGTCGTGCGTGTACTTACCGCTGTCAAGCAGCGTGAGGTATTCGAATACTTGTTTTTGCAGGGTCACGAGCACTCCGGCAATCAGTTTCTTATATGTAACGGTGTCGGCTTTCAAACGGTCGGGCACTACGTTGTCAATGTTCTTGATGAAGATGATGTCTGCATCCAAGTCGTTCAGGTTCTCAATCAGCGCGCCGTGGCCACCGGGACGGAACAGCAGTTTGCCGTTGTCACGGAACGGTTGGTTGTCCATATCGGCAGCAATGGTGTCTGTACTTGGCTTCTGCTCGGAGAAGGTGATGTAATAGTTTACACCGTAACGTTTGGCGAAGTCATCCACTTTTTCCGTCACAAGCTTCTTGAAAAGTTCACGGTGTTCGGTAGACACGGTGAAGTGTACATTTACTTTGCCACTCTTGCCGGCTGCATACAGAGCACCTTCGGCAAGATGTTCCTCCATCGGAGTGCGGGGTCCTTCGGGGTATTTATGGAATTTGAGCAGACCTTTCGGCAATGCGCCATAGTTCAGTCCAGCAGTCTCCAGCAGGGCAGACACCACTGCTTTATAATCACCTTCTTCCATCAATCCGGGAATGTCTTTTCCGGAAATACGCTGGCAGGCCACATTCAGATCGTCATAAAAAGCAAAATTCTTGATTCCGTCAAAAAAGGCCTGCTCGAACTTAGTAGTCGGCTGGTCATAATCGGCGGTCAGAAACTCGAATAGGTTCTTAAACATACGACTTGCAGCACCGGAGGCAGGCACGAACTTCACAACAGTCTTATCTGTGTTTGTATATGCATCCCAGGCGGCCAGATAAGCCTTCTGTTCTTCTGCGTCGGGAGCTAATATGCCCTTTTCGATGGAAGCAGCCGCATCCAGTTTTAAAAAGGGAAATCCCGTCTGGAAGCATGCTAATTGTTCTGCAATTTGCTCTTCCGTGATGCCTTTCTTGGCAAGCAACTCTTTGTCCTGTGTCGTTATCATAATATCTAATTTTATTAATTGATGCCCAAAAATACAAAATGTTATTTACTTCTTGCCGAATAACCGAGAAAAAAAGTAACTTTACATCGAATTAACAAGATTGAATATGGACGACTTTTTTACATTGGAGGAAAAAAAGGAGCTTTTTTCACTCTATCGGCATTTATTGCAGTCTGCCGGAGACAGTATTTTCTGGAAAGATTGCCAAAAGTTAAAGAAACATCTAATCAAGGCGGTCCTATGTAACGGTCTGCAACGCAATAACTTCGGGATGAATCCCGTCATCAGAGATTTACAAACGGCAGTGATCGTTGCCGAGGAAATTGGAATGAAAGGTTCGTGCCTCATCGGGATCATGTTGCACGAAATCGTAAAGGGGCATGTATTGTCTATCAACGAAGTGAGCGCCGAATATGGTGAAGACGTGGCAAGCATCATCAAAGGATTGGTGAAGACGAACGAGTTGTATGCCAAAAGCCCTGCCATCGAGTCGGAGAATTTCCGTAATCTGCTTCTTTCGTTTGCAGAGGATATGCGCGTAATCCTGATTATGATTGCCGACCGCGTGAACATGATGCGCAAAATAAAGGATATGGGCAACGAGGAGGACCGGCTCAAGGTAGCAAACGAAGCAGCATATCTGTATGCTCCGCTAGCGCACAAACTAGGATTATATAAGCTGAAATCGGAACTGGAGGACTTGTCTCTCAAATATACACAGAAAGAAACGTATTATTTCATCAAGGATAAACTGAACGAAACGAAAGCTTCCCGCGACAAATATATCGCCGCTTTTATCGAACCGATCCAACAGAAAGTGACAGAAGCGGGACTGAAGTTCGACATCAAGGGACGCACGAAGTCAATTCATTCGATATGGAATAAGATTCAAAAGCAAAAGACTCCTTTCGAGGGGATTTATGACTTGTTCGCCATTCGTATCATCCTGGATTCGGAACCGGATCCGGCGAAGGAGAAACAGGAGTGCTGGCAAGTGTATTCGATTGTGACGGATATGTACCAGCCAAACCCGAAGCGTCTGCGCGACTGGCTTTCAATACCGAAGAGTAATGGTTACGAGTCGTTGCACATCACCGTGATGGGCCCGGAAGGGAAATGGGTGGAAGTGCAGATACGTACCCGACGGATGGACGAGATCGCGGAACGTGGACTGGCTGCGCACTGGAGATATAAAGGTATCAAAGGAGAAACGGGCTTGGACGAGTGGCTGACTTCCGTGCGAGAAGCGTTAGAGAACGCGGACAACGACTCGATGAAGGTGATGGATCAGTTTAAGATGGATCTCTACGAGGATGAAGTGTTTGTCTTTACGCCCAAGGGGGATTTGTTCAAGCTGGCTAAAGGGGCTACAGTGCTTGATTTTGCTTTCCATATACATAGTAAGTTGGGATGCAAGTGTATCGGCGCGAAAGTGAACGGCAAGAACGTGCAGTTGAAGCAGAAGTTGAACAGCGGCGACCAGGTGGAGATCATGACTTCAAACACCCAGACTCCGAAACAGGACTGGCTGAATATCGTGACGACTTCCAAAGCACGCACCAAGATACGGCAGGCGCTCAAAGAGATGGTGGCACGCCAGCATGCGTTTGCCAAAGAGACGCTGGAACGAAAATTCAAGAACCGCAAACTGGAGTATGATGAAGCAACCATGATGCGCCTCATCAAACGTTTGGGATTCAAGAACGTGACGGAGTTTTATCAACGGATTGCCGATGGCGGACTGGATGTGAACGAGATTTTAGATAAATACATCGAACAACAAAAACGGGACAGCGATACGCACGATGAAATTGTTTATCGGAGTGCCGAAGGGTATAATTTGCAGACTACACAGGAGGAAACGACATCTAAAGAGGATGTACTGGTGATTGACCAGAATCTGAAAGGACTGGAGTTTAAACTGGCTAAATGTTGTAACCCGATTTATGGCGATGATGTGTTCGGGTTCGTAACGGTGAGCGGCGGTATCAAGATACACCGGTCGGATTGTCCGAACGCGAACCAGATGCGCGAACGTTTCGGCTACCGCATCGTGAAGGCTCGCTGGGCGGGTAAGTCGGAAGGTACGCAATATCCGATCACACTGCGCGTTGTAGGACATGATGATATTGGTATCGTGACAAATATCACTTCGATCATCTCGAAAGAAAATGGTATCACGTTGCGTTCCATCGGTATTGATTCGAACGATGGGTTGTTCTCTGGCACACTGACGGTAATGGTAGGTGATACGGGGCGTTTGGAGGCTCTTATCAAGAAATTACGGACGGTGAAGGGAGTAAAACAAGTGAGCAGGAATTAGTAATAATTACGGCAAAGAAATAAAAACAGTGAACGGTGAACATTTGCAGCAGGATGCGCAAATTGTTCACCGTTCGTCGTTTTATGGTTTGCCGATGGCTGTCTGCTATTTGTTTCTCTTCTTTCCAATAGGTTGTATACCCTGTACCTCCCGTTGATGATCTATCTTACCTTCTTCTTTATATAATAAGGATAAGTGACCAATACGAAAAACAGCAAAGCGATAGAAGCTACCATCTGTCCGGTATGGAGCATCTTGTCAGTGTCCAGTTCCATGTAGCACGCAGTAGCGATGCCCATGGAGATTCCGACTTCACTTGCCAGCAAATGGGTTGTATTAGCTGTACCGCGTTGGCAATGATGGGATAGTTTCACAAATATCACCAGAAATTCCGGCATGGTTAAACCTAAACCCAATCCCAAAAGTACGGAAGAGATGCTTATTGAAAGATCTGTATTCAATAAGAAGATGGATACCATTTCTAACCCGATTCCCATAATGATCAAGCGCAACGTTTTGTCTTTGAAAAAGAATAGGCGCGCAAAGAACAAAGAGACAATATATCCAAAGGCTGTGCCGACAAAGAATGGTACAGGGATTCCTATGTTTCCGAGTACGAAATCGTTTAGAAAAGGATGTAACAATGGAATCAGTAAACCCGAAACGAATGTTATCAGAATCAGATTGATAGCGGGAACCCATCCACGAAGCAATAAAAAGCGGTCGAAGGAATAGAGTTTTGTGACAATCGGTGCACGGAAAGGTACATATACCCCCGACAACACAAGAATTCCCACAGCTCCGGTTATGACAGATACAGTAAGCAGGTTGTGAAATGTGTAGCTTTGATAGAGCCAAACTCCGAGGATAACACCCACGATCATTCCCAAGCGTGCCATCCACGAGAAGTTGACATTTCCCGCGCTTCGTAATGTGGAGCTAGTGATATCGATAGCCAAAGTAATACCAGCAGTAGTGCCTATGCCAAAGGCCAGTCCTTGCACGGTGCTCAACAGGATTAGTTCTGTGAAGTTCGTCACAAAAGTGTACCCAATCGTCGCCACTACCATCAGGGCAGCAGCAAACATACATACGTATTTACGTTTGTAGGCATCTACCAGATAGGCATGGAAAGGACCGATGAGGAACATCCCCAAGGTGACAAAAAGAAAGATTACTCCAGTCTGTACGACCGGCACTCCGAGACGGTCGGCCATCTCTACGGATAGTACCGGAAATAACACATACAAGGATATAAACAACAGCAAATTAGCTACACATATCCGCATAAAATGAACTGTCCACAATTTAACTGCCATATACTATCTTAATATTGTTCCTTCTCGTTGGGGAAGTAGCAATTCTTCACGTCAGAAACGTAACGGCTAATGGCGTCGGTCATCACCGTGTACAAGTCAGCATAACGACGCAAGAAACGCGGACGGAATCCGTTGTTCATGCCAAGCATGTCCTGAACAACCAATACCTGACCGTCTACGTGACCGCCAGCACCGATTCCAATGATGGGAATAGTGAGTTCGGAAGCTACACGCTCTGCAAGGGTAGCGGGGATTTTTTCGAGTACAATGGCAAAACAGCCTGCTTCTTCCAATAAATGAGCGTCGCGAATCAGTTTGTCGGCTTCGGCTTCGTCTTTGGCACGTACGGTATAGGTTCCATATTTGTTAATGGATTGAGGCATGAGTCCCAAATGTCCCATCACAGGAATACCGGCACATACAATACGTTTCACCGTGTCGATGATTTCTTCACCGCCTTCGAGCTTCAATGCGTCAGCGTGACTTTCTTTCATGATGCGGATAGCGGAAGCAAGTCCCTCCATCTCATTGCCCTGATAAGATCCGAAAGGCATATCAACTACCACCATCGCACGCTTTACACCACGTACTACGGATTTGGCATGATAAATCATTTGGTCAAGCGTGATAGGTAATGTAGTCACGTTACCTGCCATTACATTAGAAGCGGAGTCGCCTACCAGGATTACGTCCATTCCTGCACCGTCTACAATCTGTGCCATTGTGTAATCATACGCAGTCAGCATAGATATTTTTTCGCCTCTCTGTTTCATTTCAACCAAGCGATGAGTAGTCACCTTTCTTGTGTCATCTGATATATAACCAGCCATGTCTTTTTAATTTATGATTTATGAATTATGATTTATGTCATTGATGTCTGCGCATTTGAACGCTTTCAAAAATTGCGGCAAAGTTATAACATTTAATTCATAACTGGGAAGGAAAAGCAAAAAATCCTTTCAAATGCTTCGCTTAGATAGTTGGAAGGCATTTGAAAGGATGAGTGGCTCACTGTTTATTTAAAGATAAAGTCATTATTTATGGAAAGAAATCAATTTTTCGTATGTCATTCCGGTGAAGTCGTCTATTATAGAATGGGCTTTTCCGGTGATGGCTTCGCGTGAGTTGGTGGTGGCAAGTCCGATTACGGTTGCCCCGGAAGTCATGCCGGCTTGCAGGCCGTGGAAAGAATCCTCAAAAACGTAGGAGTTTTCGGGGGTGGCTTCAAAGATTTCCATTCCTAGCAGAAAGCAGTCAGGAGCGGGTTTTGAACGGGCAAACATTTCTCCTGTCAGAATACGGTCTACCATTCCTTTAAATTCGGGATGGGCATTGTAGACGTTTGCCATCTTCTCTTCATTGGAGCTGGTGACTACGGCTATCTTAGCACCGTTCCGGCGAAGATCGGCTATGAAAGCTTCTACTCCGGGGATATATTCGTAAGACATCTTTTTCTCATAAACATTGAGCTCAGCGCTTATTTCGAGCTGTGCTTCGGGTTTGTCCGCGAAATACTTTTCATAGATTTGCGATAGCGTCTGTCCCTTAATACGACGTCCGAAATCTTCTTCATTCAGAAATTTCCGTCCTTGCTCGTCCCAAAAAACAGTGTACTGCGTTTCTGTATCCATGATGACACCGTCAAAGTCGAAGAGTACTGCAATTGCTTTTGTTGTATCCATATTAAACTATCTTTTTACCTAAAACATTAAACCTTGTGTATCTATCTCTGCAAAGTTCCGAATAATCATCGAATCAGGCAAATAATTCGTACCTTTGCAAAGCTAAAAAAAACGTAACATACGTTTTTATCCAACAAAATCTACTGGCACATGAGCAAAAACGACCCACATATTTTAGGTAAAGAACGTATCGGCAAATTGCTGTTACAATATTCCATTCCTGCGATTATCGAAATGACAATTACTTTTATCTATATTGATAGTATCTTCATCGGACATGGCGTAAGACCGATGGCTATCGGACGAACAAGGCAGTAGCAGCAAAAAGCAATGGATTCAAATCAATCTCGGCAAATTGATCGAGCCACGCCTGACCTGCAAAATAAGAAACAGTAGCGCTTCGGATAGGTGTTTACTACAAACTCGTTCAGAGGTTTCAGATTCTCCTTATATAGTTCTTTCAAGCGGACATCAAATGTATGGTTGGCATTTTCATCTCCAATCGGATACTGTTCCATATCTCCCATTTATTGTTCAAAGAGTCCTATTTGCCTGTTAGCCGATTGTCCATCCAAATAGAAAACTTTACATTTGCATTTAGTTTTCTAGACTATAAACAAAATAATTATGATGAGAAAGAGTGTATATGTATTCTTATCGTGCTTTTTACTTTCCGGATGCGGCATGATAGATTACCATCCATACGACGTTCGTATCAGCGGCGAAACAGAGGTCAACGCACATAATATCGAAAGAATAGAAGCAAACTGCCAAGGTAAAACGACCATACGCTTTGTGACTATGGGCGACTCGCAACGATGGTACGATGAAACGGAAGATTTCGTGAAAGAGATTAATAAACGGAATGATATCGACTTCGTTATTCACGGAGGGGATATGAGTGACTTCGGACTAACCAAAGAGTTTCTCTGGCAAAGGGATATCATGAACGGACTTAACGTGCCTTATGTAGTCCTTATCGGCAACCATGATTGTTTGGGAACGGGAGCAAAAACATACAAGGCAGTATTCGGTCCCACTAACTTCTCTTTCGTTGCAGGCAACGTCAAATTTATCTGTCTGAACACCAATGCACTGGAGTATGACTACTCTGAGCCGGTGCCGAACTTCACATTTATGGAACAAGAATTAACGAACAGACAGGACGAATTCAAAAAAACGGTCATTAGTATGCACGCACGCCCCCACACAGATGTATTCAATGATAATGTGGCAAAAGTATTCCAACATTATGTCAAACAATACCCGGGAATACAGTTTTGTACAGCTGCCCACACACATCACTTTCAGGATGACGTGATTTTTGATGATGGAATACATTATGTTACCAGTGATTGCATGGATCTCCGTGCTTATCTGGTATTTACAATAACTCCGGAAAAATATGAATATGAACTGGTTAAATACTAACTATATCTTGCGCGCAGGAGTATTATCCATACTTCTGTTACTTCCTGGTCTGATTTCAGCTACTTGCAAAACAGATACAATCATCAACTCGTACGAGAATGATTCACTCCATTTCATTATCAATGATGATTCAATTATCACTTTTCGCACAGGAGATTCTATATTTACGATCATCAGAGCGGACTCTGTATTGCCGGTTGCACCGAAGCAGGTCAAACACAGTCACTACGATAACCGGATTCACCGTTTCCGTAGAAATTGGGAACGGATTATCCCGACACACTCCAAAATACAATATGCCGGAAATATGGGATTACTCTCTTTCGGTACGGGATGGGATTATGGAAAACACAACCAGTGGGAAACGGATATACTATTTGGATTTATCCCAAAGTATTCTTCAAAGAAAGCTAAAATGACCATGACGCTCAAACAGAACTATATGCCCTGGAGCATTAATATTGGAAAAGGCTTCTCTACAGAGCCTCTTACCTGTGGGCTTTATATGAATACCGTATTTGGCAACCAGTTCTGGGTGAATGAGCCGGAGCGTTATCCCAAAGGTTATTATGGATTCTCCAGCAAGATACGTTTTCATATTTTCATGGGACAACGCCTGACCTATGATATTGACCCGCAACGCAGATTTTTGGCCAAGTCCGTGACCTTTTTCTATGAAATAAGCACGTGTGACCTTTATGTCATCAGTGCCGCAACCAATAGCTATCTCCGTCCGCGTGATTATCTTAGTTTATCATTCGGATTGAAGTTCCAGTGGCTATAAAAGAATTCATGATTTATGATTTATAACTTACTTTTTCGTAAGTTTGCGCATTACAAACTTGAACGAAAATGAATAAATCAGGAATAATCATCACTGTAGACGATAATAAAGGAGTACTGACTGCCATACAAATCCTTTTGAAAAATTACTTTTCCAAGATCGTCACACTCTCCTCGCCTACCACCCTGTCCAGTGTCATAAGGGAGGAAGCACCGGAAGTAATTCTGCTGGATATGAATTTCACATCAGGCATCAACACCGGTAATGAAGGTTTATTCTAGTTGCATGAAATAAAGAAAGTACGTCCGGAACTTCCGGTCGTACTTTTTACGGCTTATGCCGACATCGAACTGGCTATCATCCTGATAACAGGCGAAAACGGAACGGGGAAGGAAGTGCTGGCACGAGAGATTCATCTCCTTTCCAACCGCAAATACAAAGAAATGATTGCAGTGGATATGGGGACTATCACAGCGTCTTTATTTGAAAGCGAGCTTTTCGGACACGTAAAAGGTTCTTTCACCGACGCACACACTGACCGGATCGGAGAACTTGAGGCTGCCGATAACAGTACGCTGTTTCTCGATGAAATAGGCAACCTGCCTTATCACCTGCAAGCAAAGCTACTGACCGTCCTCCAACGACGAAGCATTGTGAGAGTGGGAAGCAACACGCCGATTCCCATTCATATCCGACTGATATGCGCAATCAACCGGAATCTGCAAGAGATGGTAGTCAAAGGTGAATTTCGGGAAGATTTGCTCTATCGCATCAATACCATTCATGTAGAGATTACTCCTGCGGACTTAATTGTATATGCAGATGAGAATCTTATTTCACAAGTAGTTATCAATCTTTTAAAGAACGCAATTCAAGCAATCGGCAATCAGCCGGATGGGAAAATTGAGTTGAAGGCGTCCTGCAATGACATGGAAGAAATATGGATTGAGATAAAGAACAATGGACCCGAAATCCCGTCGGAAATAGCAGAACATATCTTTATTCCTTTCTTCACTACCAAAGAAGGTGGCAGCGGAATCGGGCTTAACATTTCACGCCAAATCATGCGCCTTTCGGGAGGAAGCCTTACATTACTACGAGAGAAAGAGACAACGTTTATTTTAAAGTTCAATTAATTTCCTGTTTCCAGGCGGGAAACTGTAGTTTCCAGCATTAGAAACTGTAGTTTCCACGGCAAGAAACGGGAGTTCCTACGGTAGGAAACAAGAGTTCCCAAAGCAGGAAACTACAGTTTCCACGTAAGGATACTGCTGCCTCCCCGTAGAGACGCCACAATTATCCCATAGCTTTGCATGAAGAAATCAAGGCTTCTTTGATTATATAACTCTAGTTTCTTTTTTAATCTTCTTTGGGCAATATCAAATTGAGAACTACTCCTACCAAAGCTGCCAGACCGATGCCGGACAATGAAAAATCACCCCAGCTAAAAGCAGCGCCACCAATCCCGACAGTCAGCGTCAAAGACACAATAACAATATTTCTTGTACGGCTCAAATCAATGCAGTTATTCACGAGATTAGCAATACCTGCACAGGCAATCGTTCCGAAAAGCAGCAGCATGATCCCACCCAATACCGCACTAGGTATGGATCTTAGTAATGCGCTGATTTTACCGATAACGGAGAATAAAATAGCAGAGACGGCAGCTATTCGTACCACTTGCGGATTGGTGATCTTTGTTAATGACATGGCTCCTGTCACTTCCGAATAAGTAGTCACAGGAGGACCTCCCAGCAATCCGGCACAGAGACAAGCCAAACCATCCCCCAATAAGGTGCGATGCAATCCCGGGTCTTTTACGAAATCTTTTCCCGTAACCGTATTCACCACATAGACATCACCAATATGCTCTATCACCGGAGCAATAGCTACCGGAATCATAAACAACACCGGCTCCCATGAGAATTTAGGAAAGACAAACTGCGGCAATCCAATCCAAGCGGCATCTCTGACACCGGACAAATCCAAACCATAGAAGATCCATGCAGCCAAATACCCCACTACAATCCCACAGAAAATAGGTATCAGCTTCAAAAGTCCTTTAGCTTTCATCGAAACAATAACCGCAGTCAACAGCGAAAGCAGAGCCAGCACCCAGTTCTCTTTTGCCATATTCACTCCTGTTCCCGCCAATGACAAACCTATCAGAATAATGACAGGTCCTATGACAACAGGAGGAAACAGCCGTTCAATCACCCGCACTCCCTGCCATTTGACAAGCGCACTCATCACAAAGTAAACTAATGCAACTCCAACCATGCCGGATAAAGCGCCAGGCAACCCATAAAGTTCTGTCGCTTTAATGATAGGCGCAATAAATGCAAAACTACTTCCCAAAAAGATAGGAACCTTTCCACGCGTAACAGCATGAAAAATGAGCGTTCCGATACCTGCTGTAAACAGAGCTGTCGAAGGATCGAGCCCCACCAATAATGGGACAAGTACCGTAGCTCCGAAAGCCACAAACAAGAATTGTACTCCCACCACCCCTTTCCTCAAAGGTGTAAGATTATTTGAATCCATAAGTATAATAGTAGATTAATCTCTGCAAAATTAGTCTTTTTAGACAATTTAACTCCCTCTTTTCACAAAAATACATCTAAAAAGAGGTTTTATTTGTTGTTAATAATGTGTAACTTCGCACGGTGAGAATTAAAACGACAACTTTAAAACTTTATAATATATTGCCTATGATATTTACAGCAGAAAACACTTTACTTATCGGCTCTATCTTACTTTTCGTCAGCATTGTTGTGGGAAAAACCGGATATCGCTTCGGAGTACCTACTTTATTATTATTCCTCGTAGTAGGAATGTTGTTTGGGAGTGACGGTCTCGGTCTGCAATTCCACAATGCGAAAGAAGCGCAGTTTATCGGTATGGTTGCCCTTAGCATTATCCTTTTCTCGGGAGGTATGGATACGAAATTCAGAGAAATAAAACCTATTTTAGGTCCCGGTATTGTGCTTTCTACTGTCGGCGTATTACTCACAGCTCTTTTCACCGGGCTCTTTATCTGGTGGATATCAGGTATGAGCTGGTCTAATATTTATTTGCCTATCACCACTTCCCTACTTTTGGCTTCTACCATGTCATCTACGGACTCGGCTTCAGTGTTCGCCATTCTCCGTTCACAGAAGATGAATTTAAAGCACAACCTTCGTCCCATGCTGGAACTAGAGAGCGGAAGTAATGACCCGATGGCGTATATGCTTACCATTGTCCTGATACAGTTCATTCAGTCGTCTGGTATGGGAGCCGGAGCCATAGTCGGTTCTTTTGCCATCCAGTTTATCGTCGGTGCGGCTGCCGGATATGCACTTGGAAAGCTCGCAATCCGAATGTTGAATAAGCTCAATATTGACAATCAGGCCTTATATCCTATCTTATTACTTGCATTTGTATTTTTCACGTTCTCCATCACTGACTTATTGAAAGGTAACGGATACCTTGCCGTATATATCGCCGGTATCATGGTGGGAAACAATAAAATCATGCATCGTAAGGATATTTACACCTTTATGGACGGACTGACTTGGTTGTTTCAAATCATCATGTTCCTTTGCCTAGGACTGCTTGTTAATCCGCATGAAATGTTGGAAATAGCTGCCGTGGCAATGTTAATTGGTGTCTTTATGATTATTATCGGCCGACCGTTAAGCGTATTCCTTTGTTTGCTTCCATTCCGGAAAATTACGATGAAATCACGTATTTTCGTCTCCTGGGTAGGATTGCGCGGTGCAGTTCCTATTATCTTTGCCACCTATCCGGTAGTGGCGGGCGTAGAAGGTTCGAACCTCATCTTCAACATTGTATTCTTTATTACCATCGTGTCATTGGTGATACAGGGAACAACGATTTCTTTCATAGCCCGGATTTTGAATCTTTCCAAACCACTGGAAAAAACAGGAAATGATTTCGGAGTAGAACTCCCGGAAGAAATAGACTCTGATCTTAGCGATATGACCATCACCAGAAACATGCTGGAAAAAGCGGATACATTGAAAGATATGAATCTCCCGAAAGGCACACTGGTAATGATTGTGAAGCGTGGAGATGAATTCCTGATTCCCAACGGAACGCTAAAACTGCATGAAGGAGATAAACTGCTGCTTATCTCCGAAAAATCAAAAGAAGAAGAGACTGATTCTGACTAACCCCCGAAAAGATTGATTCTATACACTATAACTGATTCGTCTCCACGCATGAAACCTCTTGTCCTCACAAGACACCCGTTTCTCATTCATGCGTAGAGACGAAATGTTTTAAATAAAGCAACAGACTAGCTTTAAGGAAGAAACACGAAAGCGCTTTTGCAAGCCGTAAGAATTGTTCATTCCTCTCCGTTAATTAACCGTAAAACTTGAATTTAAAATGCGGTTAACATCAGCGAAGTATTAATTTTGCGCAGTTTTAAACTAAATGTGCAAAAATCGAATGGAACAAGAACATCAGTTCATTGATTATATTGAGCAAAGCATCATCAAAAACTGGGACAAGGATGCCTTAACTGACTATAAAGGAATTACCCTTCAATATAAAGATGTAGCGCGTAAAATCGCTAAATTTCACATCGTCTTGGAAAGTGCGGGCATCCAGCCGGGAGATAAAATAGCTGTCTGCGGACGTAACAGTGCTCATTGGGCAGTTACTTTCTTGGCAACAATTACTTATGGAGCCGTTATTGTTCCCATCTTGCATGAATTCAAAGCAGATAATATTCATAATATCGTCAACCATTCCGAAGCCAAATTACTTTTTGTCGGTGACCGAGTTTGGGAAAATTTGAATGAGGACGCCATGCCTTTTTTAGAAGGTATTGCTTCACTAACAGATTTCTCACCATTAGTATCACGCAACGAGAAACTCACTTATGCTTTTGAACACCGGAATGCAATATATGGTCGGCAATATCCCAAGAACTTCCGTCCAGAACACATTTGCTACCGGAAGGATCATCCTGAAGAACTGGCCATTATCAATTATACTTCCGGTACCACAGGTTACTCTAAAGGAGTGATGCTCCCCTATCGTAGCCTTTGGTCGAATGTGACTTACTGCTTCGAGATGCTTCCCGTTAAACCGGGCGATCATATCGTTTCCATGTTGCCTATGGGGCATGTATTCGGTATGGTATATGATTTCCTTTACGGATTTTCTGCAGGTGCGCACATCTATTTCCTGACGCGTATGCCGTCTCCGAAAATCATTTCTCAATCTTTCTCTGAAATCAAGCCAAGAGTGATCTCTTGTGTGCCATTGATTGTGGAAAAGATTATTAAGAAAGATATTCTCCCTAAAGTAGACAGCACAATAGGTAAGTTATTGCTTAAAGTGCCTATTGTGAACGATAAAATCAAATCGCTGGCACGGCAGGCTGCCATGGAGATTTTCGGTGGAAACTTTGACGAGATTATTATCGGAGGTGCCCCTTTCAATGCTGAAGTTGAGGCTTTTCTTAAAAAGATAGGATTCCCCTACACAGTCGCTTACGGTATGACCGAATGTGGTCCGATTATTTGCTCCAGCCGTTGGGAAACGCTGAAACTCGCTTCTTGCGGAAAAGCAACCAACCGGATGGAAGTCCGTATTGACTCGCCGGATCCGGAAACGCATGCCGGAGAAATCGTATGTAGAGGAATGAACATGATGCTGGGCTATTATAAAAATCCGGAAGCTACCGCGCAAATTATCGATACTAACGGCTGGCTGCACACCGGCGATCTCGGCACGGTGGATGAAGAAGGTTATGTAACAGTTCGCGGACGTAGCAAAAACCTGCTCCTCACTTCTAGCGGACAGAACATTTATCCGGAAGAAATTGAAAGCAAGTTGAATAATATGCCGTATGTTGCGGAATCTCTGATTGTCTTGCAGCACGAAAAGCTGGTAGCAATGATCTATCCGGATTTCGATGATGCTTTCGCTCATGGATTGCAACAAACAGATATTCAGAAAGTGATGGAACAAAACCGTATCGAGTTGAATCAGCAGCTTCCTAGCTATTCTCAAATAAGCAAGATAAAGATCCATTTCGAAGAATTTGAAAAGACTGCGAAAAAGTCAATCAAACGCTTTATGTATCAGGAAGCAAAGGGATAATTATCCCAGATGCACGATCAATAATCTTGCAATAGATGAGAACATAACCTAATAATAAAAACGGTGAACATCCTCAACACTGTCCACCGTTTCTTTTAATCTCCAACTATCTTTATTCTATACTATCTGTTTTTTATTTTTCACAATGAAATAATTTATTTTCATATTACATCTACTGTTTGTATATAACAGGAAAAAACGGGAAAAACGACTATAAGCCTCTCAATATCAGATTAGAATTTCAATGATTATTTATGCAACAGAATATCAGTTCCCGGAACGATCTTTCCCATTGACCATACGCAACGTACATTCAGTTCTTTGTCAAGAATCACAATATCAGCATCCTTACCCTTTGCCAACGCCCCTTTACGATCACTTACTCCAATTAAACGGGCAGGAGTTTCAGAAGCCATACGCACGGCATCTTCCAAAGGAATATTGGCTTTCTTTACCATGGTGCGAACCAACACATCCATCGTAGCCAAACTACCGGCCAACGCAGAATGATCCGCCATCTTGCATACGCCATCCTCTATGATATAACGAGAATCAATCGGTTCATTCCCTTCATAAGCGGCATACGCCAAAGCATCGGTAACAAGACAGGTATTCTCCACGCCTTTCAACTTATAAACCAGTTTCAGGATAGTGGCAGGCAAGTGAATACCATCCGCTATCACTTCCACAGTCATTCCATCCGTCAGATACACACTTTCCACTGTACCCTCATATTTATATTCACGACGTTTATGGAAACCCGGCATCGCATTATAAAAATGAGCAGCATGAGAAAATCCTACTGCAAATGCAGCTTTAATTTCATCGTATTCGGCTTCGGTATGTGTAACAGCAGTCATAATTCCTTTCGAATGGGTATACTTTGCAAAATCATGTGCACCGGGCAGTTCGGGACTAATATCCCAACGTCTGATACAAGACGTACGCTCCAACAAAGGAATATATTCATTTTCATCCGGAGTTTTCAGAAAACCGTCATACTGCGTACCCGCCATCTTCGGATTCAGATATGGGCCTTCGATATGCAGACCGAGAATCGGAGAATCCTTCTCTTTCATCAAATGCTCACATACATCGACTGCCTGGTAGATTCTTTCGAATGAAGTAGAGGACAAAGTAGGAAATATACCGGTAGCACCATGTTTCAGATGTGCATTGGTTGCGGTGCGGAAAGCCTCTTCCGTTGCTTCCGTATAATCATGCCCACCACCTCCATGTGCATGCATACTTACGAATCCGGGCACTATCGTCATCCCTCTGGCATCAATAACCGTTGCACCGATAACCGCTAAATCACTATTAGTTACCTCTAATATTTTTCCATCACAAACCAATACGGAACCATCTTTCAACCAGCCTTGCGGAGTAAGTATTCTTCCGTTTATTATTTGAGTCAACATAGTCTTTGTTATTTATTAGATTTAAAACAGTTTGTTGGTGCCTTCCACCAATTCTCCCATTGCCCATACGGCTCTCACGTTCAAGTCTCTGTCCAAGGCAATTATATCAGCATCCTTGCCACGCTCCAGCGTTCCTTTACGGTCGAGCACTCCCATAATCCGTGCAGGAGTTTCGGAAGCCATTCTTACGGCATCTTCCAAAGGAATTTCCGCCTTTTGCACCATGGTACGAATCAAACGATCCATCGTTGCAACACTCCCGGCCAAGGCTGAATGGTCTGCCAACTTACAAACTCCATCCTCAATAATCACACGCGGGTCAAAGGCAACCTGACTATCACTGGCGGCACAAGCCAACGCATCCGTTATCAGGCAAGTGCGTTCCACTCCTTTTATCTTATAGACAAGACGCAAGATCGTCGGAGGTACATGAATACCATCAGCCACCACTTCCACTGTCATATCATCAATCAGATAAATACTTTCTACTGTACCTTCATACTTGTACTCTTTCCGTTTATGGAAACCGGGCATCGCGTTATAAAAATGAGTGGCATGCGTATATCCCGCCTCATAAGCCGTCTGTATATCCTCAAATTCTGCCTGGGTATGTCCTACCGAAGCCAGTACACCTTTTGCCGTGATATATTTACCGAATTGCATGGCTCCGGGAAGTTCCGGTGCGGCATCCCAACGTTTGATACAGCGTGTTTCTTCCAACAACGGAATATATTCTTCGGGATCGGGATCTTTGATATTTTCCGGAATCTGTCCGCCTGCCATGTCTATATTGAAATAATGTCCTTCCAGATGAAGCCCGAGTACAGGGCTATTGGGCTCCGCCATCATTTTTTCGGTAGTTGCCGCAGCTGCACGGATCATCGGAATGGTAGAAGAAGAAAGGGTAGGAAAAATACTGGTGGTACCATGCTGCATGTGAGCCTTGATTGCTGTCCGGAAAGCCTCTTCGGTGCCTTCCATAAAGTCTCTTCCACCGCCACCATGAACATGGATTTCTACACCGCCCGGAACAATATACATTCCTTTGGCATCAATCAGTTTGGCTCCGATAATGGCAAGGTCACAATTGGTTACTTCCAGAATTTTGTTATCGCGAATAAGAACTGACCCATCCTTCAGCCAACCTTGAGGCGTCAGGATGCGTGCATTAATGATCTGTGTTAACATATCACAAATAGTTAAATTAATTAAAGGTCTGTATGAATCAATGACGCTCTTTTTCGGGGGGAGTACATTGATTTTTTCGTTTGCAAAATTACGTTTTTCTATTCAATCTATCGATAAAATCGTCCGATAAACTTCTAATAAAGTCCAATTTTCGGACTGATCCCGATTATCCAACCATCTATAAATCAGAATTCATCAATCATAAATAAAAAAAGGTTGCCAATCTTATCGATTGACAACCTTATGTCTATATGGAGCGGAAAACGAGACTCGAACTCGCGACCCTAACCTTGGCAAGGTTATGCTCTACCAACTGAGCTATTTCCGCAAACTAAATTTCGTCATTCAGAATTCTGAAGGATGGGGTGCCCAGAACAGGACTCGAACCTGCATGCCTCTCGACACACGCACCTGAAACGTGCGCGTCTACCAATTCCGCCACCTGGGCAAAACTTAGTTCCATTATTTCAAAGAAACAAGAGCGGAAAACGAGACTCGAACTCGCGACCCTAACCTTGGCAAGGTTATGCTCTACCAACTGAGCTATTTCCGCAAATTACTTTCATAAACTGTGAAGAGAAGGAGACTCGAACTCCCACGACATAACTGTCACTACCCCCTCAAAGTAGCGCGTCTACCAATTCCGCCACCTCTCCATAATTTTAAAGTTTAACCTTTGTGCCCAGAACAGGACTCGAACCTGCATGCCTCTCGACACACGCACCTGAAACGTGCGCGTCTACCAATTCCGCCACCTGGGCAAAGATTATTGTTCCAACATTTCAAAGAAACATGAGCGGAAAACGAGACTCGAACTCGCGACCCTAACCTTGGCAAGGTTATGCTCTACCAACTGAGCTATTTCCGCATTTTTTCGTTTGCGGTTGCAAAGGTAGGGATTTTCTGTAAACCTGCAAACATTCTGCCTACTTTTTTCACAGAAATCTGTTGACTTTGCATCGACCGCAAAACAATCATTTTGATTATCAACTCATTCGGTCACGATAATCCTCATAAGAAAATTGCTTGTAAATTTCAGTTTTCCCCTCTTTTGTCCAGATAGCGATGGCAGGATGATGAATTCCGTTAAACATATTTGTCTTTACCATCGTATAGTGAATCATATCTTCGAACACTATCCGCTCACCGATTTGCAACTCATGGTCGAAACTCCACAACCCCATATAGTCACCGCTCAGACAGGAATTTCCCCCGAGACGGTAAATGTAGTTTCCTTCATTCCCCATTTCCGCACCCCGAACGGCAGGCTGATAAGGCATCTCCAGGCAATCGGGCATATGACAGGTGAAGCTGACATTCAGGATGGCTGTCTTGATTCCACGGCTCTCTACAATATCCACGACTTCGGAAACCAATACTCCCGTCTGCCAGGTAAAAGCCGAACCGGGTTCCAGGATAATCTGCAAATGCGGATAGCGTGCCCTCAATCCTTGTAGCAGTTTTATCAGATGCTCCGTATCATAATCTTTGCGGGTCATCAAATGTCCGCCGCCAAGATTCAACCATTTTATCTGTGGGAACCAACGGGCAAACTTCTCTTCCAAATGTTCCAAAGTACGTTCCAACTCAAACGAAGAAGATTCGCAATGGCAATGGCAATGAAAACCTTCAATCCCTTGCGGCAGCGTCTCCGGCAACAAATCAGCCGTTATCCCGAAGCGGGTACCGGGCGCACACGGATTATAAAGTTCCGTTTCCACCTCCGAATATTCGGGATTCACACGGATACCACAGGAGATTCCACTTCCTTCGGCTACCGTCATCGGATAGAAGCGTTCGAACTGCGCCATTGAATTGAATGTGATATGGCTGCTGCAACGCATGATTTCCGGGAAATCCTGTTCTGTATAGGCAGGAGAATAAGTATGCGCCTTACTGCCGAATTCTTCCAGCGCCAAGCGGGCTTCATATACCGAACTGGCCGTTGAATGATTGATATATTCGCGGAATATAGGAAAAGAGCGCCACATGGCAAACGACTTGAAAGCCAGGATTATCTCCACTCCCGCCCTGTCGGCTACACTTTTTATCAAACTCAGGTTCTTTCTTAAAAGTTCTTCTTCCATAATGTAGCAGGGAGAAGGAAAACGGTTAAAATCTATCATATACAATATTATTATCTAAAAGTAACGTTTTACGAACGTGGATGCAAAAATACAAATTCAAAAGCAAAGAGGGATTGTTTTATTTTTAATTAAGATATTGCTTTTCGAGAACTTTTTCTTATGGTTAGACCTTTATATTATATAAGTAATTGTATCATCCTAAATAACCTAATTGAATATGCATAAAGATTTAAGAAAAGTAGTGATTCTGCTGGCTCATCCCAACATTAAAGAGTCACAGGCAAACAAGGCATTGATCGATACTGTCAGTGACATTGAAGGAGTGGCGGTTTTCAGCCTTTACGAACTGTCCGAGGAAATCGCTTTCAATGTGGACGAATGGAGCAAAATTATCTCCGATGCTTCGGCTGTCATCTACCAGTTTCCTTTCTACTGGATGGCTGCCCCGTCATTACTGAAAAAATGGCAGGACGAAGTGTTCACTTACTTGTCCAAGACTCCGGCTGTCGCTGGAAAGCCATTGATGGTGGTAACAACTACCGGTTCTGAATACGACGCTTACCGTAGCGGCGGGCGAAACCGCTTCACAACCGATGAGCTTCTACGTCCGTATCAGGGCAGCGCGATTCATTCGGGTATGACATGGCAGACACCCATTGTCGTTTACGGAATGGGAACCGCAGATGCGGGAAAAAATATTGCAAAAGGAGCGAATCTGTACAAACAACGGGTGGAAATGCTTATCAATAGCAGCAATGCCGGGAACAATTGGTAAGACAACGAAAAGCGTAGCTTTATCCTATCTAAAGCTACGCTTTAGCATCCTTAAAGCATAGCTTTAGATGCCACAAAGCTACGCCTCTTCAACGTCAGCACCGGTAAGAAAATAAATACCCCGATTACGGACATTATCAATCCCCCGATAGTGCCTGCCGCCAGCGGGAACCAGAAACCTTCTTTCTCCGCTCCCGCCATGAAAGGGATAAAGCCTAAGATAGTGGAAGCAACCGTCAGGAAGATAGGTATTACTTTCGTGTTCCAGGCTTTCACATAAGCCCGGAGCGGTGATAGACGCGGAAAACGCCTGCGAACGGAATTATATTCATTCAGGATATAGATACTTGCATTTACCGTAATACCGCAAAGCAGGACAAAGGAGGCAAAACCGCCCTGGTCGAAGTTCAGTTTGAACCAGTAGAACGTCAGGAACACGCCGATATAGGATACCGGAATCACAAAGATAATCGCCAACGGCTGTTTCAGAGAATTGAACAGGATACTCGTGATAAAGAAGATGATGGCAATCACTATCAGGAGCAGGCGATACTGCCTGTTGTCCTTTCCACCCCACGACCAGTTGTAACCCTCCGCCTGGGCAGTATATCCCATCGGAAGAAGTTCGTTGAACTCTTCCAGGTCTTTCTTCAGCAGTTTGTTTCCCTGTTCCGAAGAGCCGATATACTCATATTGCAGGCATAGCCGGTACTGCTGGTTCTCCTTCGCCACTTCCTGCGGCATCTGTCCCTTTTCCACAGTTGCCAGTTCCGAAAGCTTATACTCTTTGCCGCCCGCCTCGAAAGGGTAATGCTGCATCGCCCATACATCCCGTTCTTCCGACTGCCGGGAAGAAAGCTTTATCTTTTCCGTGCCCTCTTCCGTCACCACCGAACCGATTTCCATATTCCGCCCATATACCGGACGGATGGCGGAAAACAGTCTCCCGGCTCCAATCCCTTCCTCCGCCATCCGCCGTTTGTCCAGATTGAAATAGAATTCCGTATAATCATCCTTCCACCAGGAGAAATCGGAACCGATGGTCACTTCCCGGATACGGCGGTGGGACAAAAGCTTTTCTTTCAACTTTTCCGCCTGTGCATACAACTCGTCATAATTGTACCCGTACATCTTCACCCGGAAAGAGCCCGCATTCTCACGTACATTATTACTGAATCCCTGGTCCTGCAATCCGTAGATGCTCCAGTCGCCGCCGCCCAGTTGGAGCGCCTTGCCGATCATATTGGCCTTCAGCGTATAGGGAAAACCGCTTTTCTGGTGTTCTTTCGTGAAATAAATATGGATGGATGCCCTGCGGGCACTCTCTACAGAGGTCTGAAACTGCCTGATTTCCTTAAAGCCGCTCAGATAGGTTTCCATCTTCTTAACCAGTGCATTCATCTGTTCCAGTGTACTTCCATTCGGCAGATTGGCATTGGCGTGGAGCACCACCTCTTCATTGCGGGTAAAGTAACTCCCTTCGTATACCTTCTGCACAAACAGCCTTAACGTTCCTCCCAACGCCTTGTCAACCACCGGTTTCACCTTTTCCTTATAAGTGGAAGTACCCAGCGTCTTATTATAAGCTTCCGCCCACTTGCCGTCCCCTTCCATCTTTTCCGGAAGCAGAAATACCGGCAATCCGAAAGCCAGCAATAACAGTATGCAGACCGCCACCCGCCAACGGCAGAGAACCCGTATCAGCCACCTATAAAAGCGGCTGAAGTAAACCGGAACACGCCGCATCTTCGAACGTATCCACATAAAGGGACGCACGCTGCCCATCCGCTGTCCCGATTTCAGCTTCAGCTTCAACTTTGGTTTTGAAGGAGAAATTCTTTTCCGCCGTTCCAGTCCGATTTTATCAATCAGGGAAGGGACAAAAAACAGGGCGACCAACAAAGAAACTCCCAAATTGATAATCACCACAGCGGCAAAGTCCTGCAAATTAAGACGTATCTTCTCATCCAGGAAGAAAATAATAACCAGTGCCCCTATCGTTGTCAACGTAGCTGCCAGCACGGACATGAACACCTTCCGGTTCCCGCGCCTCAGATAGTGGTCGCTCATCACAATGGTATTGTCAATCACAAGATTCAAAGAGACGGTGATGCCTGCCAAAGAGTATAATTGCATCTCCAGTCCGAACGCATAATAAAAAATAACGGCTATCGCCATATTGACGGACAGGCTGACTACAATCAAAAACAGATATTCGGGACTGAAAGTAATCAGCAACACAAACAGAAGCAGAATGGCTACCGTCACTCCCGTACGCAGATAAATCCTGTTCAGTTCTTCCCGGATAAACTCTGTCGCGTCATAACCGGTGTGAATCTCATATCCTGCCGGAAGCTGTGACCGGATGCCGTCCATATACGCTTTCACTTCCTTGCTCAACGCCAACTGGTTAGCCGTTTCCTCCGCCACGACAGACAGGTAAATCGAATTCAGCCCGTTAATCCGGTAATAGCTCTGAGGCTGCTCTTCCACACGGGACACCTTCACCAGCTCATTCAGGCCGATCATTCTCCCGTCTTTCATCTTTACCTGTATGCGTCCCGCATCAAAATCCCGGCTTTCCGGTTCGAAGTCTTTGTTTTCAGATTCGGGAACCAGCGCCAGACGTATCCACTGCCTGTCCGAAGCGCCCTGTTCCACATCATAAGTACCCATGAACTCTTTCTGATAATGCAACCGGACCGCCTCACGGATATCATCCGTGCTTATCCCGAGCGTGCGCAACTGTTCGGAATCATACTCCAACCGCCACTCCATCGGGGTAGCACCGCTAAGGTTAATCTTATAAATCCCCGAAAGCTGTGCCAGGCGTGTTTTTATATGTTCTTCCGCGTACCGCTGAATCAACACAGGCGTAGCGGGCGCATTGATGGTAAACGTCATGAAAGGAGACTGGCTGCCCTGTCCCGGGCTCTGCATCTGAATATACGGGTAGCTCACCCCGTCCGGCAGTTCCGGCCACGTCTGGCGGATAATGGTGGAAGCTTCAAAGCGGGCGACTGCCGCATCCACATGCTTGTCCAAATTCACGCTGATACTTCCCCAACCGTTTCCCGAAGTGGAGTAAATTCCCCGAATCCCTTTCACGCGGGCAAGCATCGCCTCCAGTTTGCTGGTAGCCGTCATCTCCACCACACGAGCCGAGGTGCCCGGCATGCTGAAACGTACCGTGAAGCCGGGCAGCGTCCGTGACGGGTTCAGTTTGACAGGCAACAGCGGGACAAGCGCCAGCCCGACCAGCGCCACACAGACAAAAGCCACAATCAGCGTAAAGGCGGAAGCCTTCGGGGATTTGTTTATTTCAGATTCCATAGTTTGCATTATCATCATTCATTATATTTCACCACAGAGGACACGGAGGGCACAGAGGTTTAATCTTTTTTATTCACTATAGAGCAACACAGAGCCTCACACATTTATCGCCCTGTTTTACTTGCGGAAAGAGAACGGGAAGACCTCTGTGTCCTCCGTGTCCTCTGTGGTGAACTCATTTAACCAGCTTTCCCCCATTGAAATCGAACCTGTCCGAAAGGGAAAGCTTCGCGGCGAAGTCGAACAGGGTAAGCCGGCGTATCTTGTAATAATTCAGCCAGTAGCTCTGCAAGGCGGAAATATAATTCCGCTGTGCCTGCTGCTGGCGGTTGAGTGAAAGTGTCAGGCTGTTAATGTCCGCCTTGCCGATGATAAAACGCTGTTTCGTCTCATGATAAGCAAGTACGGACAGATCCAGCGCCTCTTCCGCGCTTGCTATCAGCTGCTGCTGGATATTGAAATCGCTCACTGTCATAATCACTTCCTCTTCGATACTAATCTCATCCTGGCGTGCCGAAATCTTCACCACGTTCAGGTTATTGCGCGCCATGTTATACCTGCCTTTGCGGACGCCCCAATCCAACAACGGGATAGAAACACTGACAGCCACCAGGTCCTGCTGCATCGGTTTATGGTACACATCCCCGAAATTATCCGCCACCTGGTTGAAACCGACGCTCGCGTTCACGCTCGCGTTGAAACGGGACTCTTTCTTTGTCTTGTCCACATTCCGCTGCGCTTCCAGCACGTTCTGCTTCAATTCCAGCAATTGGGGGTTGTTGCTTCTCCCCCAGCTCAAAGCCTCGTCCACCGGAATCTCTATCATGCCCGGACGGGAAGGGAGTTGCAGTTCGATTTGCGTATTCTTGTCCAGATTGAGGAAAGACGCCAGGGAGAACATCGCCCGTTTCAGGTCGCTCGCCTTGTTCCGAAGGGTGTTCTGCGCGTTGACACGGTCCAGTTTCAATGTCAGCAGGTCGGCTTGTGAGATGGCGGCTATCCGGTGGCGTTGCTGCCCGATGCGGTAGAGCGTGTCCGTAGACGCCAGGTTGTCCTTGGCGAGGTTGTATTCGGCCTGCGCCATGGCGAGGGAAAAGAAATAGTTCGTGGCCGTTTCCGAGACTTTCTCCACGTTATAAAGGAACTCCTTCTTCACGCGCTCGTATTTCAACGGTTCGATTCGGCGCTCCCACTTGAAAGGATTGTATCCTACCAGGCTCTGCGAGTATCCCAACCTTATAGGGACACTGGTGAGTTGTGTCGCGCTGTTCGCCCCGAAGCTGCGCATATAGGCAAGGTTCGATTCCAGGTAGAAGGTACCACCGGTCAGGTCGAGGTTCTGACGCACGCTCAGTCCGCCATAAGCATAGAACGACTGTTGCGTGCGGTATACGTCCAGGTTGGACCCCGAATCGTAACGCTTCGTTATATCACGGTTATATTGTGCCGGGGTGAGGTCCAGCGTCAGGCTGGGCAGGCGGTTCGCCTTGTACGTCCGGTATTCCCAATAGCCGGAGAGATACATGTTCTGCGTACGGAACGACTCCAGGGAGCTGTCGTTGGCAAGGGCGATCGTACGCTCCAGGTCGAGCACAAGGCGCTGCTGCGCATGCAGCCCTTGCAAACCGGTGCAGGAGAAAAACAACCCCGCAAGCAGGATTTTTTGGATGAGACGGAATGGATGGTTCATGGTTATCACTTTTTTATATAAGAGTTGTCAATGTTACAAACAAGAGGCATGGTTGTGCCAGGTAATGAATACGATAGTGCCAGACTATGGAAACTGTTGTGCCAGGCTATACGGACCGGAGTGTCAGGCCGGAGGCGCCGCCTTACGGCGGTAAATGAACCAGTAAAGCAACGGGATGATGAACAGACTGACAGCAGTGCCCACGGCCATCGTCCCTATCATGGCAACGGACAACGGCTTTTGCAGTTCCGAACCCATATCCGAAGAGAACAGGAGCGGGACCATGGCGGAAACCGTAGTCAGCGAGGTCATGATAATGGGACGCAGGCGCCTGCGTCCGGCTTCATGGATGGCTTCCAGCAAAGGGACGCCCGACTTGCGCAGTTCGTTGATGGCGTCCAGCTTCAGGATGGAGTCATTGATGACGATACCGCAGGTGACGATTAGCCCGATGGCCGACATCAGGTTCAGCGTATGCCCGCAAACCCAAAGCAGCAGAAGCGCGAATGCAACGTCTATCGGGATTTCCGCCAGGACAAGCAGGGGTTGCAGAAAGCTCTCGAACTGTGCAGCAAGGATGAAATACATCAGCAACAGGGAAACAAGGAGGATCACTACCAGTTCGTCCAGCATTTCCCGGTTCGAGAAGAAGCTGCCCGAAAAGCCGGTGTCCCACTCCCCGGTGTGTCCGGCTACCCGCTTCACGTCTTTTATCAGCTTCTCCGCATCGCGCACTCCGTAAAAATCGAAGGGCACAAATTCCCCGTTACGTCCGGCGGTGATGCTTTTCAGGTCTTCGGCGGGAGACACCTTCACCAGTTCCCGGAGCGGGATATATTCTATATTGCCCCGGCTATCCGGCTGTGTCTGCACCAATGTCTCCTGCAAGACCCTGTTCACGGTCTTTTCACTCCCCGCAATAGTAATCGGAAGATACTGCTGGTAGGAATGCAGCATGGTCACGCTGTTTTCACGGAAAGCCGTTTTCAGGACACGGTAAAGTTCGTTATAGGAGACACGGTAAAGCAGCAGTCTTTCCTTGCTGACGCTCAGGTCCAACTGGTTCTCAAAAGCGATGCCCGTAGGATTGGTTCCGGTTTCTTCTGCCAGCTCATGCTCCAGGTTGCGAATCGTTTCCGCAACAGGAGCCTGTGCCCTGTTACGGGCATAAAACTCGGCTGTGATATCCGGCTCACCCGTCACGAAGAGCTTCTCGAATACCGTCTCCGGTGGAGAGAAAGAAATGACAGAAAGCGGATAACGTTCCTTCAATCTCCGGTATATCTCCTGTTCCAATGGGGCAATCTCGCCGGAAGTTTCCGTACGGAAATAAAGTTCCGCTTCGGAAGAGGAAAGCTCCCTCTCCCGGTTCAGGATAAAATCCTGCCTGCCGACAGAAGCCGTCTGTTCCAGAAAACGGCCGTCCAGTTCCTTAAAAAGCGCGTCCACACGCTTCCTGTTTTCATCCACGTGGATATTCTCATTCCATTCTATGCGGACAACCAGCTCGTTTTCTTCGATACCGGGCATCCGCTCCTTGTCTATAAAGAAAAAGAAGAATACGCAGAGCGGAATGGAAACGGCGCAAAACAATACGCTGAACGTTTTATGACGGAACACCCGGTCCACTCCGGTGTCATAGAAACGGTCCAGTGTATGGTCTTTTACCGGGTTATTGAATGTAAAGGAGAGCCACTTCCGTTTCCGGGTACGGATACCTGCACGGTAGACCAGCAGGTAAAGGACGGGAAGCAGCATGATACCGGTAAAATAAGACACCAGCAGCCCTACCGTGACGGAGAAAGCCTGGTCGTAGAAGATGGCTCCGGCAATGCCGCTCATAAAAATCAGGGGGGCGAATACGGCGATGGTGGTCAGCGAGGAGCTCAGCATGGGCGTCACCACCTCGCTGGTCCCTGTGATACAGGCACGGCGCAGGGAATATCCCCGTTCGCGGTATTGCGAGATATTCTCGGTCACGATAATCGAGCTGTCAATCATCATTCCCAAGGCAAGAATCAATCCGGCAAGGGAGATGATATTCAGTGACATATGGCAAAGGTAGAAGAACACGAAACTGATGACGATGGAAACCACCATGCTGAGCCCGATGACCAACGGGGATTTCACGTCACCCAGGAACAGGACCGCTACCAGGCAGATAAAGAGGAATCCTAAAGAAAGGTTCTGCTGAAGATTGGAAATCGTGAAGTCCAGCAGTTCCGTCTGGTTGCGGCTGATACTGAAATCAATGTCCGGATAGACCCGCCGGAAATACTCCATCGTCCCTACCAGCGAGTTCTTCATCTTGTCCATATTCTCGTCCGCCTGCTTGATGACGGCCAGTGTCACCGCACGCTTTCCATTCGATAAGGAAACGCCCTTTTCCTTCACGGGCACGATATTGACCTTGCAGAAATCCTTCAACCGCACAATGCGGTCGTCCTTGCGCAGGTAGATATTCTCCACATCTTCCGCCGTACGCAGCAATGTCGAGAATCTGATATTATATTCGTAGTACCCGTCACGTACCGTCATGCTGCCCGGTTCTACATTGTTGGACGACAGGGCGGACTCGATATCCCCGATGGCAAGTCCCATCATGGCAAGCCTGTCCTCATCGGGCACAATCTGCACCTGGCGTTCCACCAGTCCGGTCACGTCCACCATGGCCACCTCTTCAAGCTGCTCTATCCGGCGCTTGATAACCGATTCGGCAAATTCACACAGGTCAAGAAAGGACTGCTGTCCCGTGGTAGTACTATAAGCGCTGTCATTCTTCAAGGTCAGGTTCAGGTAGAACACGGGGATGTCCGTCGCGCTCGCCTTGATGACTTTCGGACGTTCCGTTTCCTTGGGGAGATAGTTCATCGCGGCGTCTATCTTCTCGTTGACCTCGATAAAGGCAAGGTCCGTATTAGTGCCGAACTCGAAAGACAGGCGGATGATGCCTGCCCCGTCCCTCGATTCGCTATGGATGTCCTTCAAGGTGGAAACCTGAATCAGTTGGCTGCGCAGAGGTTTCACAATCGTGTTTTCCAGTTCGCGGGCGGAGGTATTGGCGGCGGAAACCTGTACGGTAATCTCCGGAATGGCGATATCCGGAAGCAGCGATACCGGCAGTGTGGAATAAGTCACCAGACCGATTATAAAACAGGCGGTGAAAGCCATCAGCACGGCGATAGGACGCCGGAGTAAAAATTTTATCATGCTTACTTTAGTTTTAGTCACGGATTACACGGATTACGCTGTTACTTTATGTTATCACAATTCTACAATCGTGTAATCCGTGACTTTTTTATTATCTTACATTTACTTCCGCTTCATGCGCCAGGTTCAGGTTTCCGGTCACAATAACCGTGTCTCCTTCCAATAAACCGTCTTCGACACCCTTTCGGGATTTGTCGGAAACAACATATTCCGTTGCGTTCTCCAGTCCCGTATGCACATAGTTCCACATGGCCCTGCCTTCTTTCAATGTAAACACCACTTGCTTGCCGGAACGCAATACCACAGCCGTCTTGGGAATCACCAGCTGTTCACCCAGGTTTCGCCTGACACTGACCCGCACATTCATACCGCTGAACAGCTTGCCTTCACCGTTCACGTCAGCCTTCACCTTCACCATTCCATTGGTATCCACCAACGGATTGACTTCGGATACGCTGCCCTCAAACGAGCTTCCCCCCGCATAAGGAATAACCGTCACCTTATCACCTTTTTTAATAAAGGCAAGTTCATTCTCCAATACGGTAAATTCTGCTTCCATCCCTTTGGTATCAAGAATAGTACAGAATACTTCCGAGGTATTGGCCGGGTTATATGGCTTCGAGAAAAGATTAGCCACCACCCCGTCAAAAGGCGCGGTAAGCGTCGCGTGTTCCGTCTCCCTTTTTGCCAGTTCGTACTGGGATTTCGACTGCTCATAACCGCTCTTCACTTTCGCAAGTTTCATTGTCTCCACAGGAACCTTACTGAAATCATCCGGCGTATATCCCTGCCCGATAAGCACATCTTTCAATTCCAGCTCAGCTTTCAACAGAGCGTCTTCCGCCTGGGACAGTTTCTGCTCCAGACGGAATTTGTCCAGTTCAGCCAGCTTTTGTCCTTTATGTACACGGTCGCCGTTCTTCACATAAATACGGGCAATGACTTCACCCGTTTCAAAGCGTAGGTCGGCTTTGCTGCGGGCGTTCACCTTGCCGTTGCTGACCAGTTCATGGGCAAAAGTACGCTTCTTCAGAATCTGGGTGGTAACTTCATTCTTTACGTCAGGAAGAACGGTGGAAATCCTTTCGTTTGCCTTCTCCACCATATCGTTCTTGCCTGAACATGCTACTAACACTACCAAAGTTCCACATAGTAATATACAAGAAAAGTTGTGTCGTTTCATACCATTTTTTTTAATTGCCCCAATATAAACATTTTTATTTTACTGACCTTTTGAAAGATGAATATATTTACACACACTATAATCGCCTATCTTTTTCTTATTCTACATGTCACTATAACAGGATTCTCGTCATTATCAGTAGGCAAACCTAACTTTTCCACCTCTTCACCTTGCAGGACAGAACATATCATATCACCCCGAACGTATGAAGGCCATATATTTATCTTTTTTCCATCAATGAGTATCGAAATACCTCTGGCATCTACAGGAGAACTTACAATATTCCTATACATCAACTTCATTGATGACACATCCCACACATCATAATAGATTTTATTGTCATAATAAAATCTTAAGAAATAAAAATCTTCTGAGAGAAATCCGTAATCTCCCCATATATATGAGTCCCGTTCTTTTTTCCTTTTTATATCTGTGAAAATTTCAAACGGCAAAGCTAACTCCCCTTTATCTATATAAAACAAAGGATTAACATTCTCGTTATTTATTTGGCACAAGGTATCTGTATCCATAAAACAAGGATAGCCATTAAACACATCAAAATCCCTCACTTCTACTATGTCTCTATAATTCATGACTTCCTTATTTCTTTTCCATATTTTTTTTACGACATTCCAATCTTTATTATAAAGTGTAATATCGCATTGTCTGTTGACTCCACTATATGCCACAAAACGGGAACTTTCAAGCATCTCTATTGACACAACAGAATCATTTGTATATTCCTTCAAAAAAGAGCCGTTATAATTATACGTTTTGATATTACCTCTTCTTTCAAGTACATACACCAACTTATCAGCACAATCGATACATACATCGTTCAATGATACATATTCTTCCGGTCCGTTCCCTTGCCTGCATATTCTTGATTCATATCTACCAGTTTCAATATTAAAAAAATAAAGAGTATTTATATCTCTAACAATTATTTTATCATCACAGAATGCCACAATTTGGCAATCACTAAGCAATGACTCATCTGTAGTTTCTAGAGGAATCACACTGACATCTTCAAATATATCAATATTTTCAACTTTAGAATCGACCTCTATCGACTCTTTCAAAGGCAAACATGTCTCTTCGTCTAACTTCTTAGTACATGAGAAACACAATAAAAAGCTCAACGCTAAAACACTTGTTTTCATAATACACTATTAAAATATTTTTCCACAATACTAAACCCATCTTCATAAGGAGACTGATAATATATATCAGTAATTTTACCATTTCCAAGTTGTAGTATACAGGGATATATCTTTTTATCAGCCTCACCTATCACCAACAATTGGTTATTTTTATCTATAAAAGCATTATCCATATCTAATTTTAGACGGTTTCTTAGATTTTTCATAGACACAATATGCGTAAAGATAAATTTTATCTTTTTATTACTTTTATACCGACAATAAAAGTCTTCTGCATACGTTATACATCCAGAGCATCCTTGATGAGGGATTATTATAATAAAATCTATTTGTTCTAATTCTGAGTCACTCCACACAGAAGATACAAAAGTATTGTAGGATTCTTTCAAATCATCTCCTTTGCAACCACACATCAGTATTATTGATAGTAATATTATACAATTTATTTTACACATAATACAAACAATTTATATTTCAAAACATTTTCATCACTTTTTTGAGGAATATGCAATCCATGCTCATTTACAAAAATGGCATATCGACTATTCAAATTGGGTTTACCAATAAAAGTTTCTCCTATAATTTGAAATTTATCATTCAAAATTACAACTGAAATTGCTTTTTGCCATCCTGGAATACCTTCATAATTGCTTTTTATTTCTGCTATTCTATAGTATACATTTCTATATTTATCATACAATATTCTAGAATAGCTATGGTTTTCTACAAAATGCCTTATTTTCAAATCTGAATCTATAGGTATATCCTTAGATCGATTTAAATAATACGTAGCATCAATCGATTGGCTTCCAGCATAATATTTATGCACTTCTTTTTCATTTCCAGAAATAGTATAAATATAATGTTCTGCAGGAAAACTTACCACATGCAAATCTAATAATTCATTATAATCAGAATATATCCATCTATAAAGACCACCTCCCCAATTCTTTTTATAAACATCAGAATATGGTATATAATAATCAATATCCTCTGACTGCAAATTAAAAGTTGTCATTATTTTACGATTCATGCCATCCTCATCACTATATTCCCCAGCCATACTTCCCCAAAAAGTAACAATACCATTTTTTAAAACAATTGGTGATATTCTGTTAATTGGCAAAGGAGCATATTTTATTTTAGGAAACAGCTCAAATGAATTCAATATATTTCCTTTATCGTCATATATGATTAGTTTTTTTTCATTATAATCAATAATTAAAATCGAATCACTATTTACCACTGTATATGAAGAGGGGAATGAAGATTGGATATTTATGGCATTTATCAAACTCCTTTTCTTATAATCATATATTAATATTCTTCTATTAGACAAGAAAGATAGTACTCCCAATTTATCATTATATTCTAAAGCTGTAAAAATATGAGAAGTAATAGAATCTAAAGGGAATTCAATGCTAAGACTATCAACTAGTTCATACTTCAAAGTACCAGAGTCCTCATAATAAGGATTCGCGTTCTCTCCATATTCACTACACGAATATAAAGCGGATATAAAAAATAATATTATACACAGACATCTCATAACGAATACTTTACAAATAACATTTACCTAACCGTTCCTGATTAGAGCCTATTCAAATTCCTCTAACATTCTTTAATATATCAAGTAATTCAAATAGGCTCAATACTAATTAGTTAGGATATTCTCCTTTCACACAATCATGTATCCAATACGAATTTTCACAAAAGTATACGGAACCATCAGTTGTACAATCTCCATTATTTTTATCTGTTTTACTGATACATCCTTCGCTACTGTCTGCCAATGATTCGAGATCACTCAACATCAAATTAGATATTTTTTTACAGTCTTGTGATTTACAAATGTTATAAATAGCAATAATACTAAGTACTAATACAATACCAAATAAAGTTTTCTTTTTCATTTTGTTTCTATTTTTGGTTCTAATTATTTTACTAACTTTTTATATATTCTCATATTTTTATTATATAATAGCATCTACTTCATTACATCCCCCTTTCTTTTTTATCAATACTCATTTACTTTCACACTATAGTCGACTATTATTTTCTTTACATCTTCTCTCATTTCACGAATAGCTGTCGATTGCACTTTTGGTTCTTTCGTCAACACTATTTCAGCAGCATATTTTAATTTTTCAGGTTGCCGATATTGGGGCTCCGCATAAAGTTTCACCAACAGATAATACGGATAAATCCGCCCCGGAAGCCGATGTGTAGAGCGAATCAGGTATTCTTCCGCTTTCTCATAATCTCCTAACGCTTGATAATTCTTGCCGATGATATTCAGAATCATAGGATCATTGCTATGCGCCATTGCTTCCTCCAATATCCTTGTCGAGTTATCATATTCTTTCAATTTATGAAGAGAATATCCGTATTCAAAAAGAAATGCCCCACGATTCGCTAATTCCGGGTATAACTTTCCGTAGTCTTCTTTAGCAGACTGATAAGCTCCTATATTATAGAGCATCTTACTACGATACCAATCCTTACATGCAGCATATTGATTGTTTCTCCAATAATACGTTCCCAATAGAGCCATCATCGAAATAAAAAGGAATAATATTACTTTAGAGCGCCCGATAGCACAAGCCGCCAACAGCAAATAAAATGTCACTGCAAATCCGGGAATCTGCATCGGATAAGAAGAAAAGGAAAATACCAAAAATGAAATTACTCCTCCACAAATACCTATTCTCCCTTCGCTACTCCCCTTCCAAAGACAAAATGCAATTACCAACGAGACAACCAATAAGAAAGGAATCCCATATTCCATCGCCACTTGCAGATATTCATTAAATGCATACTCCGGACTACCTGCCACCAACTCTTCTGTCTCCGAAAATTCCCCATTTGCAAAATAGTTTTCTTGCGCTCTGCCATAAGCTGAAACAAAGTTCCCTGTGCCATGTCCTATAACCGGACTTTCGGCAATTGCCATACTACTTATTTTCCACATGAACAAGCGTCCGTTGGCAGAAGTAGCTTTTAACTGAAAAAGAGCATAACCTGCCACTATGATCATAACGCTGCCTGCAATGCAAGCCAGTACTAGTCTTTTCTTATATTTTCGTCCAAACTCCTTTAATCTACTTCCCCATGAAACGCGCATTCCATATACCCATGTACCCGATATTGCGGCAGCAATCCATGCCGAACGGCTCATTCCGGCAGGCAGTACACAAAGAATCAACAGCATAACTCCTAATGCGATGTAATACTTTCCCTGTTCCGCCCATGTACGTCCTGTTTTTTCTTTCAAGCTTAGCCATTCATACAGGCAAAGCGGAAATATCATCGCCAAATATCCCGAATAAGGTCCCGGATTATAGAAAGAGCCTGTAAGTGCATATAAAGAGTGATTGGAAACAGCCAGGCCGTATATCTGCCTCAATCCCCAGACAGCTTCCATTCCACCCAAGACAATCAATACCCATGTCACGATGGTTGGAAAAGACAAATGTTTTTTTCTATTCAGACAGAAGGATAATAGACAGCAAACGACGAAAACAAAAAGCATGCGTCCCAACCATAGTTTTTGATATGCCATTTCACCGACAGGAATATCATTCGAAGTAGCAAAAACTACTACGCTCAAGATTGCCGCAACTCCTGTAAGAGTTATCACATCCGCCATATTCTTCTGTGTCATCCGCATCAATTCCAACTTTATTTTCGTTCCTTATTTGATTTTCTGCATAATTCTGTCCCAACGGGGTTTCTCCGTAAATTTATCTTCCGAATACCAAATACGGGTAGCCTTACCTACAATGTATTCTTCAGGCAACATCCCCCAGTACCTTGAGTCCTGCGAATTTGCCATATGATCACCGGAAACAAAATAATAGTTCTTTTTAAAGCGATATTGGGTAATCACACTGTCTCCCAATACTATTTGTCCGTCTTTTATACGTAGCCTCTTCTTCTGTTCCCACCCTATCAATTGCCTGTACAAAAGGCAGTTCGTACGGTTCATCATTACTATCTGACCTTTCTTGGGAATCGGCAAAGGTCCGAACTCGCGGATCGTCCAGCCCAGTTGTTTGTCATAAGGAAATGTACCTACCACAATGCCATGCTGTTCCGGATGCTTCAGATTCGCCAGATATTGCTGGGCATCGTAGTTTCCCAACTGTTCGTCACAACCACGTACTTTATAAAATCCCCCACGAATCTCCAATGTATCCCCCGGCAAAGCAATACAACGCTTTACGTAATATTGCATTACATCCATCCGGACACTGTCCCAACGATTCATTTGATAAGGGAAATTAAAAACCAGTATATCATTTCTCTGGAAACTCCCCCATCCGGGCATCCGGTGGATAGTGACATCCTCATTATCCAAGGCTGCAAACACATCGAACAGGCGAGCCCCTTTTATCATCTTATTAACTAATATCCGGTCGCCATCCTTCAATGCCGGTTCCATAGAGTCCGAAGGTATCCTGAATGAAGTAAAGCAGAACAGTTGCATCAAGAACAGAATAACCACCATACAGAATATGAAGAAAGCCAGATTCTCCAATATCGCCTGAATTCTCTTTATCATGCTCATAAGTTTCCCTTTAATTGAATCAATTTATAATAAGCTGCCAACCCCAACACACATTTCACACGTTCGTCATTTTCATCCAACAACCCGATGATAGGATATGTCTCTTTCTTCATCTTCTGTTGCAGATAATCCGCCCACACCTCCAATTGCTCCCAATGCATACCAGCATAATCAAAGTCCTGTTCCGCTTCTACAATAGCAGTTGTCATCATCAGCATATTGGCAGCCGCTTCTACGGCACAGTTTTCTAATCTCACCTGTTTACTGGCAACAGGATACAAGCCGATATCATACGGCGGGTATTTCTTGCTCCAATGAATATCTTCACAGTACTCGAATATGGGATCCAACAAACCTCTCATCCAGTCGGTACGATGAAAGAATAACAATGCCGGAAAACTCTTATAAGCTTCTCTGACATTACCCAATGTATCGCCCAAACAAAAAAGCTTATTATCCGAAGATGATATAAATCTGTGAGAAGATATAAAATTACGATAAGCAGGAAGCATTTGTTCCGCCAATGTCTTATCCCCCGCCTGAAACGCTTTGGTATTCCATCGGTTATCCAAAATATCACATTCCGCCTTAAGTTCCTTATATCTATTTCCTACGGATTTCATTAATTCTTTTACCTCCCTTGTCCCATCACTATTCCAAAGAGGAGACAGAGCCTCGCCATCATATTGTAGCACCTGTCCTTCTTCATATCCGACAAGTAATACCCCACTACTATCCTTATCCCTTTCATTTCCCACGTACAGCTTTTGAGACAAGATGGCATGACCATCCATACATGAAAAGGTTGTTTCATCCGCTGCCATAGCCAAATACAAGCTGTCGGACTTCACAAAACGCCAATCCTTATCGACCCAACTATCAATTTTCCTCTTGCCAAACATCCATTCCATATCCACGTCGAACAAAACCTCCACCGCATGTTCCTTTCCGCTTTCCGTACGAACCTGATAGGTAAGAAAACCGACAGGCCAGCCTGTCAGATCCCACTTTTCCGACAAGGAAGGTGAGACAAAGTCAACCTGAAGATCCACCTCTCCACATTGGAAAATAAATTGAGTCTGCGTAGCTTGCACATCCATCTTTTTCAGAGTTGCAGGTTTCGCTTCAGCATACGTTTTATTTTCTATATATAAGCCGAAATCCAACAAAGCAGGACCTCCCGTATTCCGACAATATGCAGCCAAGATATTATTATCTCCATCAATAATTTGACTAATCGCTTCATCAGTCAAACGCTGGCATTTCGTTTTATATGTATATCTACTCTCTAACAAATATTTTCCATTACAAAAAAGCTTTAGCCAATCATCGCATACATAACGGACATAAATTTTATGATTCCTCAAAGCGTCTTTATTATCCACCTTGACATGCCTGCGGACATAAATATTTTCCGCTCCCCACAAGGTATGCGCCGGATAATACCCTTTTACCGGACCAAACGCTCCTTTCCCTTCACTCCACCAAGAATCGTCATACCTCCTCTGCTCCCATCCTTTTCCCGGAAACAAGAAAGAATATTTTCCCGTCCACCCGACAGTATCCTCCGAGAGAGGTGCTAAAGGAGATATACGTAAAGAATCACCTCCCATGAAACGATAAAGTATACCGTCTACACGTAAAATACCAGTTATCGGAAATGCCTCTCCGGTTCTCAACTGCGGATAACTTTTATTTAATGTATCCCCCGTTAATTGGAGACTTAAACTAGGGGTAACAGCCAACAGTGTATGTCTGGAAGGAGCAATAACAGACAGATGCGAAATCTTCTCATCCGGACAAGAGCAAGCATATACCAAAGAAATGATACCTAAGATGATAATCATTCTCCATGCCACGACAAACCTGATATACGTTCTTATTTCCATAGTTGACTCCCGTTTTCATAAATAAAAATTCTCTCGTCCTTTCCACGAGTATGGTTCCGTAAAAATAACAATGCATTTTCCGGAATATCCCGAAATACTAATGAGTCGGCAGTCGCCTTGATTTTTCCGGCAGACTTCCAATCTTTGTCACAATAAAACAGCTCATATACATCACCAGGCCGAACATAATTGTCCCTGTTGCGTGGAGTATAGACTATACGGTCTACTTTTACTTCTCTTCCTAAATCCAATCCCGCCCATCCACCAGTGGGTTTGGAATAATCAAAAGAAGTCCATGTTTTCCCGTCAAACACATTGGTATATTCATGCGTTCCGTCATGTTGGTAACATCCGGGAGTACCTATGATTTTCCCTGATAAAGCCACGGTATCATCCTTCTCATAAAAAGCGACTTCTGCAACATTACATGCGCCTTTGGGAGGACCAAAATATCGTAGATAACGATACCCTTTATCAGACCAACTTTTTACAGTTGTATTCAAACGATTAGGTATGCCCTGTATAATAAACAGTGTATCTTCATCCGAGAAATCAGAACGATTACTTCCAGTAAAAATCCCCCCTATCATTCTGTTTCTAAAACTATTTTCTTCTTTAAGATTAAACTTAGCATACAAAACCATATCTTGCGTCTTTTTCCCAATAGAATAATAGTGAGGGAAATTAGTTTCTTTATCCAGATAAAAAGGATCAGTCAAAAAACATAGTGTTCCATCCTCATAAGTAGCAACTCTCATAACTGAACCATTACGAACATATCGGAAAGCCAGACGACTGGCATCATAGACTGTCCAATCAATCGGAATCCAACGATCCCTATTACTAGCACATAAATAAGCAATTCTCCCACTCCTTTCATCCTTATATTGCTTTTCTAAAGGGATAACCAGTTCTTTTTGGTATGAATACGCATAATCAGAAGTAACATCTTCAAACTTGGGAATACGCCAAAATGAATACACTTCTTCTCCATACTGTGCCATTTGCTTGTGTAAGTCCCTATTCGCACTAAAAGTATTTCTGTATATCTTGGCGGCTCCCTCCTTTTGATACAGGGAACATTTGCGAACACGTATTAAATTCTTCATGAAGTCAGAGATATATCCTTCCCCATTTTTATCCCAAAGCATTACCCAAAAGTGACCGGCATTGCCATCACCACGTACAGGCAAGTAATCTATCGCGCTAGGAATACCTAAAGCACGGAATAAATAGACTGCGAAATCCGTCAACTCTCTGCAACTGCCAGACTGATATTGCACAAATTCAGGTCCTATGTGTCCGAAAGAAAAGGGAGCTATAGAAGTAAAGAATGTCTTTTTATCCGGCAATCTCGCCATTAAATACCTGGCTGCCACTAATGGATCTTCTTTATCCAAGGTGTCAGACATCCGCAATGAATCCAGCAATGAATTGTATTTCTTATAATATGTCTCACGCCAATAAGCTAACGGTTCATCACCGATTCGATAAGGCAACAAGTATTCGCAAAATATTTCAAATGAGATATTCTTTCCCCAAGGTTGTTCCTGCCAGACTTTGAATGCCCAATCAATGTTATGGCATAGATAAGCAGAATCTATTTCCATGATATCGCGTTTTTTCTGAGGTTCTTTCATTGGACCAAAAACTTTTTTGACTGAATCGGCAACTTGTTGCGCTGTTTTACCCTTACGTACTTTTAGCCAAGCATAATAAGACTTATAATTCTCTAATTGTTCTCCATAGGAATAGGTATAAAAAGGCATATTTTCTATCAGAAAGCAAGCAGCTTTATATTTCAAACTATCAGCAGGATTCTTTTGATAATGACAAAGCACCTTTTCCAACTCTTTTCGGTTGTTGTCAGCAGATTGCAAAGCAACTTCGAGAGGAGTTATCGTTTCCTCCCTAAATGCTATCCTGTCTATCATTTGCCATCCTAGCCAGACAAGTAGCACCAGAACTATAAGTTGGATATATCGTAAGTGCTTTATCATATTCCTATTCATTTTGCGTTTCCACTAATTTTCAAATGAAATAGAGAACCTTCTGCATTCCATTCATTAACAAAACTGGTTATTCTATCTTGTTCTGACTCTTTACCAGACAATAACAATATAGCAATAAATATCAAACTAACTAAACGTGTCATTATTTCAAATAGTATTTCAATATTACAGGATTATCATCTTCTTTTAATGCCTCCATTTTATGAATTTCTTCAGATGACATAAGATTGCGATCTACAACTTTACTAACAAAATCCGGCTGACAAATAGAGAGCAAAACATTATCTACTATACCAAAGCAAGGATACATGATAAAAGGTTCTCCTTCTTTACATAAATAACCTTGTTGGTTCTATAAAATAAAGACGAATCATTCGTTTCGAGAGGAACAAGTTCTATTTTCTCCAAGAAAGACGAAGCATCCCGTATAGTCTCATGTACATCAACCGGTATTATTTCGATTTCTTCCGATAGTTTTTTATGACTATCAGAACAAGCGCAAGCAACGATTAATAAAATTATTACACTTATTTTTCTCATTATACTTATTCTTTAATATTAGAGATTGTATTGTCTTACATGAGTCGTATGTACTTCCACTGAATCTATTCCCACTGTGGCAATGGAAAATGCACAAGAACCGGATCTAAATCACAGACAATAGCATACATTGTTTTCCCATCTTTTGCCACACATATTTGTTTCAACATCTTATCGCTTTTTATCATCGCAATTTTATCACCATTCCAATTATACACATATATCATATCACCTGAAAATGACGCCAAAGCATTCTGACGGAATTTTTTTCCGGAATACAATAGGTACACATAATCTTCCGAGCATGTAGCCCACAAATAAACGAGTGGTGAATCTCTCGAGGCACCCGAATAATCTGTCGGATTATTTCTATACTCATAGTCCGGATAAGTAACAATAGTTTCCTTTCGCAAATGTAGAGAATCGTTTTCTAATTGATAGAAAGACAGCATATCCGCTGACATAAGATAAGCAACGAATTTCGTTCTTGAAGGAGAGGACGCTATACCAAACATATAAGCCTGCGAACGAACAATACCGGAAACAGTCTTTTCATCCTTATCCCTATAAGGCCATTCCCCAAGCGTACTATGCACCTGTCCATTGGAATCCAACACACAATACCTGTATTTTTCATAAATACCAGGAGCTATAAACTTCCCGTTAGCCATAGGATGAACTTCAAGTGGCAATCCACTGTCTATGCGAAAAGCAGGAGTAAACCGCACAGTGCCTGCGGTTGTTGAATTTGTATAATAAAACTTTTTTCTATTTATATCGTAAAATGAAAACGAACTTTCATTATGTGATTCTAAAGAAGAAAGTACAGTAAATTCAGATGGACCTTGCCCACGCATAGCAGCCTTTCCTAAATATTTTCCGGATTTTACATCAAAAAAAAGCAACATGGAATCAGACTTAGCATCCATAACCGCTAAAATTGAGTCTGATAATGCCATCTCTCTTGGGCTTCCTATTATATAATTATCCTCACAAATAATAGGTTGGCAGATGATATTCTCCACCCGAATAGTCTCCTGGTTACTTGAGCGACAAGATAATAGAAGAAGTATCAATATTCCCCCTAATAGTGGCATTTTATTCTTTGTATCTATCATATCTATATCAATTTTTAAGCTAACGGTTCATCATCAATTCGGTAAGGTAACAAGTATTCACAAAATGTTTCGAATGAAATGCTATCCTCCTATCATTTGCCATCCTAGCCAGACAAGTAGCACCAAAACGATAACCCAAATGCTTCATCAAACTTCTTGTTATTTACTCATTTCGCGGTTCCACTAATTTTCAAATGAAATGGAGAATCTTCTGCATTACAATACACGGTAATCGTTTTATTGAAATGTTCAGGTCGTTCTGCCTTATATTTCACCTTCACTTTCAAATTTCCACTTGGTTGAATAGGTTCTTTAGAATATTCCACTGTAGTACAGCCACAAGAAGTATAAATTTCTTCTACAACAAACGGATTATCACCTGAATTAGTAAATGAAAATTCAACTAGTTGCTCTTGCTTCCAATCAAAAATCCCCATATTCAATTGGGAGGTAGATAAAACAGCCGTTGTAAGTAATTTATCATCAACCTTTGCTGAATGACTCTTTCCTGTAATAATAGCTAGATAAAGCTCTCTTATCTTGGGATTATGAACGGGATTGCCAATAGCAACCACTTTATTTTTTTTATTCAATAAAAATGTCTGAAACATCATTTCAGTTGGAATATGATTTAATATATTCAACGAATCTTGTTCATCTATACAAACTGGATATTTAAAACGGTCAGTTACTAAGATGTTAGATATTTCTGTTTTATTTTTAGGAAAAAAGAAGAATAGAAATTGAACTGAATTAGAAGCCAATGAATCAACTTGCGACATAAAGCTTTTCCATGCAGGTAAACGCAATTTACAACTCGTACAACCTACTGAATCAACATAAACTACAACTTTATATTGACTCTGGCTTGAAACAGAATAGTCTACAGAATCCTTCCCGTTAATGGTAAAATAAAGTTCTGAAGGAAATATTAATTCTTTAGAGTTCCAATTTTGCAATACATTTAGGGCATGTTCTCGTTTATTATCTTTACATGACACTAAAAATAATAGTAAGATGGCAATTATATATTTCATATTCTTAAAGAAACCATTAAAATTATTTTTTCAACAACACCGAAGTTTCAGGAAATTCACCAAGGAACTTATACCAATCAGGTTCATATTTTATTTACGATTTAAAGATAATAATCAAAACGCTACTAAATAAGACCACTTAAATCCAAATAAGCAAATTGCATATCATCATCTAAACTCATTATGATTCGGTTATTCTTTTCATCATAACAAAAATTTAATATTTGACATTTAGTTTCTATAGTCTGAATGTAATTACCATTCATATCAAAAACTAAAAATTTAGTCGGACGATCTACTTTCATTCCACCAGAGCCACTATTATAAAAAGTCTCCTTACCTGAATAAAGCGCAACTATTTTATCTTTACAATAGGCTACTCCACCATAAAAACTAACTCTATTTGTTGATTTATCCCATTCCGGACCGTATATATTGTATCTTAAATTTCCGTTGAGATCACAAATCGTCATTAAATCATGATACAAATAGCATTCTACATAGCATCCACCCTTTATTGATAAATCAAAATCAACACGTTTCTTCTTTATATCAGGATGTTCATAAAGCATATTATCCATTTCTCCGGTTTTCATATTCCATTTAGTTATATTTTCATTATAACCTGAATTTCCTGTTGGTTTTATTATTAAAGCAAGATATAAAGAATCATTTATAGATTTATATTTATTAGGAAATGATCTTTCTGCCATTTTCGCTTTTACGGTTGGCTTATACAATGAATCTGAAAGAATACAATCTATATCATAAGCAAATATCTTTTGTTTACCATGATCCGATATACAAAATATGTGACTCATTCCATCTGTTCCAATATATCCCATATTAGTTATTTCATCAGGACCTTCACCTCTACTCAGTACACTTGTCAAATAGCTAAAATCATTCTTATTAAATATATGAATCAAATTATCTTGTGATTTAACATCACCTATTATTAAATACTCACCGACTATACATAATGGGCTTATTGGACCTATTAAAACATCATTAATTGCAATTTCTTTCACTCTATCTTGAACATCCAAAATATTTGCACGTTTATTTTGATATACTTCAGTCTTTGAATTTTGTGCACAACTCCAACAAACAGTTAGAAGCAAAATGTATAAAATTTCCCTCATAATATAACCTTTGGATTAATATTTATAAATTTCATTGCCCTCTTCGACATTAATTTAGCTATTCCCACTGTGGCAATGGAAATTGCACAAGAACCGGATCTAAATCGTAAGCAATAGCATACATTGTTTTTCCGTCTTCTGCCAAACATATTTTCCCTAACATTTTATCACTCTTGAGCATTGCTATTTTATTACCATTCCATGTATACACATATATCACATTTCCCGAAAATGAAGCCAAAGCATCTTGACGAAAGTTTTTTCCAGAATATAGTACATATACATAGTTTTCCGAACAAGTAGCACATAAATAATTTATTGGTGAATCCTTAGAAGCCCCTGAATAAACTGTCGGACTATTTCTATACTCATAGTCTGGATAAGTGAGAATAGTCTCTTTTAGCAAATGCACCGAATCGTTTTCTAATTGGTAGAAAGACAGTATATCCGCAGACAAAAGAGAAGCGATAAATTTCGTTTTAGAAGGAGAAGGCGCTATACCAAACATATAAGCCTGTGAACGAACAATGCCAGACACTTTCTTTTCATCCTCATCCCTGTAAGGCCATTCTCCAAATGTATTATGTACCTGCCCACTTGAATCCAGCACACAATACCTATATTCTTCATAAATACCAGGAGCTATAAACTTTCCGTTAGCCATAGGATGAACCTCAAGTGGCAATCCACTATCAACACGAAAAGCGGGGATAAATTGCACACCATCACCCATTACTGAATTAGTATAATAAAACGTTTTTTTATTAATATCGTAAAATGAAAAAGAACCTCCACCGTGCGATTCTAAAGAAGAAAGTACAGTAAATTCAGAAGGTCCTTGCCCACGTATACCAGCCTTTCCTAAATATTTTCCAGATTTTACATTAAAAAAAAGCAACATGGAATCAGACTTAGCATCCATAACCGTTAAAATTGAGTCTGATAATGCCATCTCTCTAGGACCTCCTATTATATAATTATCCTCACAAATAATAGGTTGGCAGATGATATTCTCCACCCGAATAGTTTCCTGGTTACTTGAACGACAAGATAATAGAAGAAATATCAATATTCCCCCTAATAGTGGCATTTTATTCTTTGTATCTAGCATATCTATATCAATTTTTAAGCTAACGGTTCATCATCAATTCGGTAGGGTAACAAGTATTCACAAAATGTTTCGAATGAAATGCTATCCTGCCTATCATTTGCCATCCTAGCCAAACAAGCAGTACCAAAACTATAAGTTGGATATATCCCAAATGCTTCATCAAACTTCTTGTTAATTACTCATTTCGCGTTTCCACTAATTTTCAAATGAAATGGAGAATCTTCTGCATTACAATACACAGTTATAGTCTTATTAAAATATTCAGGACGCTCCGCCATATAGTTCACTTTCAGAATTAAATTCTTCTCCGGTTGCACTGGCACTTTTGAATATTCTACAGTTGTACAGCCACAAGAAGTTATTACATTATCCACTACTAATAATTCCTGTCCAATATTAGTTAGAATAAATTCACAAGATTTTTGTTTTTTCCAATCAAACGCTCCCAAATCTATACACCATTTATCTATCATAACTTTTGTTTGCTTCTTATCTTCTGCCTCAGAAATCTTTTGCTTATCAAAAATTATATTCATATATAATTCTTTTATTTTAGGATTATGCATTGGATTACCTATAGCCAAAACCTTATTATGTTCATCTAACAAAAATGTGTGTAACATTGCATTGGCAGGAAAGTGATTCAATTTATTTAGAGAGTTATTCTTATCAATACAAACCGGAACATTAAAATTTTGTCTTTGCAACAACAATAATAAATCCGTTTCATCTTTAGGATGCACAAAAAATAAGAAAGAGACTTTGTTATCAGATATAGAATCTATTTGTTTCATCCATTCCTTCCATTGCGGTAATCTCAAATTACACCCCACACACCCTATAGAATCAGTATAAACTAAAATCTTGTATCCACTCTTAGGTATTGAATTATAAATAGAATCTTTACCTAATCGTGTAAAAACATAGCCACTATCAAATTTTATTTCGCTATTCGTCCATTCTTTAACCACATTAGCTATTTCAACATTTACTTTCTTTTGGCATGAATGAAAGCTCATTAATGCAGCAAATATGTTTATATATAATATAACTTTCAGCATATTTTATAAATCAAGATTATTGATAGAGAAAAAATAAACAGCAGGATCTAAATTCTCCGCTAATCCCAAACAATAAAGTTTCCCATCTTCTTTTCTGTAAGTTATAGATCTAAGCTGTCTATCTACATTCAAAATTTTCACAGGATTACCTTCCCAATCAAAAACCAGTATTTTCTTACAGAAAAATATATCATCTCCTTTTTTAACCGCATCTTCTATTTTATTCTCATTATAAAGAGCATAAATATACTTCCCATCTGATGTAACCGAAGAAACACTAAGCTTTGTATTTAAGGCTAAAACACCAGAATTTCGTTCAGACGACTTACTATAAACAGGTAAATTAACAACAGAAGATTTCACTAAATAGATGTTATTTGGATTTGAGTAGTTATAAATTTCCATTATATCACCATATACAGAAAACCACGCTAATTTTTTATTTTCAAATGAAACCAAAGAGGGTCCCTGCAAAGATTGTGATAAAACTTGCGGTAAAATATCATCAACTTTCGGCATTTCTCCTAAAGAAACAAAATTGTCATCATGTTTGACGACAAAACGAGCAGAATCCCCAACTATCATATAAAAAGCAAGATTATCATCATAAGCCAAAGAACTAACATTATAAGATGATGGTAAAGAGTCTTTTTCTATTGTTTCCGACAAATCATTAATAGAAAACAAAAAGATAGATTGGGACATCACATCATGTGCATAAAAACTATTATCATTATTCAATTGTCCTAAAGTCTGTATATTAATAGCTTCATTTACTCCTTGACCTTTTCGTAAAAATCGTTTAAAGGCATGGGTCTTAAAATTATAAGAAGATAACAAATAAGGTAACTTAGGCTCAGAAAAAATCAAATAATCACCTGCTGAAATAAAAATATCCGGTGACATTAATGAATCTATTATTACATTATTAAAGGGTAATAAAGTTATATCTTCTTTTTTTTCAAAAAGCTCTAAAAAAGTTATTTCTTTTGTGTTCTTACAAGAAAAAAAACTTAACAGCAATATGATTATAAATAGATTTTTCATACAAGTTTATTTATTTCATTCTTTACTTAAATCCCGATTATAAGGGAATTAGCCTATATAAACAAAGCAACTTCATATCAACTAATTCCCTTCATTTTAACTACTTATTCCAAGTACATTCCACGTAAGGAGCCTTTACATCATCCTTACAACTGCCCCAAAGAGCAGCGCAACACTTTATAGTTACGCCACCTTCTCCGCTATTAGCCAAAGCTTCAATATTACTTAAAGCCAAGTCCGACAACTTTACATTATTATTCTGTGAAGTATATATATTATATCCCGCAACAGCAGCAATAGCAACAACGGCAATAATGCCCATTACTTTCTTTTTCATTTTGTAGTTTTTTAAATTGTACTTTTCGTTTTTCTTCTGTATCTATCATTTCAACAGAATAGCAATAGTTTGCTACATTAATTTTTTATTCTTATGTTTGTATCTAAATAACCTCCTTTCTTTTTAGGGGTTAAGGAGCAGATGATATGTAAGCAAATCCGCCAAGATGAACAAACGCATCATTCTGCTCCTTTAATCATGTTAATTCTCTCATACGCTACCAAAACAAAACTTTAGTATTGGCTGATCGCTATTTACATCTGTCGCCATTATCGTTTTAGTAGCTTCATCTACCCAAATACCATATATATAATGATCGAGCACATACTTATACAGCGGTTCTCCTTTCAAGCTAAATACATAAATGTACTTTCCGCCGTCAGGAAGTTTTCCACTTTGCCTTGCTATCTCTTTAAAGGGCGTCCCATGAAACACCGCATAAATGGCACTATCCGTTACTTGAACATCACTGAATCCCATGATGCCTGTTGGTATACCATATCCATCGGATACTTTGAATTCAGGTTCGTCATGCTCACCGATACGAACAACATGAGTACTGTCTTTCAAGTTATAAACTTCAACCACCTCTCCCAGTTGAGTGACAGCAGCTAAAACGCCATTATGGGGATTATAATCTAAAAAGCTACGCCATGCCTGCGCTAATGCCGGACGGGCTTCTTGCAAAACTTTCTCATTCGCTGTAGGTATAGCGCCTATCTTCTCTATAAGTTTACCTTCGCAACTAACCTTTAAGAAACGACTCTCACCTGAATAGTCAGGAATGACAAATGTCGTATCATTATATATGGCAAAATCAAGCGGTCGAAGTATATCTTCATCCAATGTTACCGTTTCCTCACGAAGCAGTGAATCACCGGATGAAGAAAAATCTAACCTAGTTAATTCGCTTTTGTTGGCATCTAAAGTCCATAATTCATGGTTATACAAACGGAAGTTCTCCATTGACAACATTTCCGTTGGAGAATCGCCTCGCCTGCCAAAAGAGGATAGATACTGGAAACTTGGGTATTGAAATAAGTGCCCATAATAATCGGAACCATGTAAATCCATCACAATGGCTTTATCTCCTTCTATCCGTATCCGAAAAGGATAGCGGAACAAGGCTGTATCAAGCTCTATTACTTCTCCTTCCAGTTCTTTCTCTTGTGGAAATCTGGAATAAGGTAATACATTACCTACATATTCCTTATGTTTATGGTCACAAGAGATAAACAAGAAAAAAGAAAGAAACAGGAGACTTACATTATTTTTCAAGACTATATCCCCCAGCAACATATTTAACTTTAGTATGGACTACCGGACAATCTACAGATCCTGTTCCAAAACAATGATATACATTTAAACCTTCATCCGCCGCTAAAGCCTCTATATTATAATTAAGCAATGTATTGAATGTAATATTGTGATTAGTTGAACGTTTTGCTGTCAAATATACCACAGTACATAAAAATAAGAAGAATACCAGTTTTTTCATATTACTTTGTTGTTATAAGATTAATAATTGGGAGCAAAGATAGAAAACTGATAAAAAGAAACTATAAAATGTACCTGACCATTTCTGACCTGATAGAAAATATTATCTGAAAAAAATAACAATCATCTAAAAAGTGCCATTTCATCGAGATTTAAAGCTATTGAGAAAATTATATATTATAGAACCAATTGATACCCATCTACACATTTTTTTATATCAATAGAAGAATCCAATTCTTTTATGTTAGAACGTAAACGTGCTACCGCTTTATGAATCCGATCGGGAGTAGCACTTCCATCAGACCATAAACTCTCCCTTATATCACTATTCTTTAAAACATATCCTGTTTCTTCCATTCTTAGAAAAAGTTCTAATAACTTACTAGGCTGTGGCTGCAAAATCTTTTGTTGACCATTAAACTCTATCAAGTTCTGATCTGCATGGAATATAAAACCTTCATATAGCTTATAAGAACGTATAGAAGAACTATCTTTCATTTCTTTTATTATTTTCACAACAGGCTGTTTTATAACTCCTTTATCTCTTACGAAAATTATTTTACATTGTACAAACAAAATCAATTTGTAAATCATATACATATAGACTATGTATAGTAATAAACCTAAAATGATTTCCATGTATATTATATTCCATACGGAATAATAAAGATAAGCCATTACTTCTATTTCACAGGCATAGCCTATAGAAATAGTAAATAGCAAATTTGAGCACTTGCGCCATTCACTATAAGATGTAGATGCCGATGTTACATCACCAAACCTGTCTACAACGGAAACACATAATGCTGTCCCCATTGAGATACCCACTTTATTTAAATACTTTTTCCAAATAAGATTCAATGAATCCGGCTGAATGGGGTGTTCCATAAAAGCAACGCTATGAAGCAAACGAACATTAGTATCCGTAGTTGTATTATTGTAATGTTTTTCTTTATCCAACTTAAGCTTATACATACCTATGGAATCTACAATAGTTACTGAATCCGGTAATTCTGCATTTTTCATATTTGCCGTATTTGGAAGAGTAAATACCAAAGGACCTTCCACATTCCGACTTTTCACTTCCTGTTCAACCGCCTCAATCAAAGTAGCTCTTGCCTTCTGTTTAAGAATAGATAGCTTATACTCATAGGTATACTTACAAGTAAAGAAAAATACAACTCCACCGATGCAGGCAGCAATAAACAACAAAATAACATTATAAGTTCTCATCATGTTTCATTTTAGTTCCTTTTCAACCACAAAGGTAACATTATTTAATTAATTCACGAATAAGCCGTAACAATATCTATAGTGCGAGAAACAATATTCTCGCAGTTTCAGCAGAGTATCCTATTTTATGAATAAAAAAACGCTCCCAGCACAAATGGAAGCGTTGTCTTTATCATTTTAAAATTCACATTTTTCGGGGGCAATCCTTCTACAAACTTTTTATTTCTTCAATGGATAGTCCTGTAACTTGCGAAATGGTATCAAGTGGAATATTCAAAGATTTCATATTATGTACCATTTCTCTTTTTTCTTCCATACGACCTTCCATAAGTCCCTCGGCACGGCCCTCAGCACGACCTTCTGCACGACCTTCCGCACGTTCGGTATATATATTGTCACGTAGAATTACTATATTATCCAAATGACGATAATAAGCACTTAATTCTTCTTTAGTCATCTTATCCAGTTTCAGGCGTTGACGAGCCTCATCCAACCCCGGCGCTGTCGCACCATCAGGTATATCACCTGTATTCATATAATAAATCCATTCTTCCAACGGACTCTGGGCCACTTGATTGAAATCATTGACCTTCAGAATATAATATTCGGGATAAAGCTGACTGACACTATCTACTTTGAATGTCTGTTTCTGGAAAGGAGTTAATTCCAAAACATCTCCCTGATGGATTCCGCGGAATTCAGTTTTTCCATGATATACGATATCCTTTCCACTCCCTAAAGAGAAATATACAATATTGACACTATATACTTTCCTTACTTTGTCATACCCTTCCCCGCGGTTTATGTATTCGGTCACCAATTTAGAAGTGCCGAATAACATACGTTGGAAATACGCATACTCATTATTGTTTTGAACTTCAATTAAAATGAGTTCACCCTTTGAGTTTTCCGCAAGCATATCCACCCGATTATACTTGTCAAACTCGTCCTCTTGATTGCTCTCACTTTCCAACAGTTTCTGAATGACTATCTTTTCATTTAGAAGAGTGGTAAGAAAACCCTCGAGAACTGCAAAATTGGCTTTATTACGCAACAAGCGTTTCATTGCCCAATCGAAACGAATATAATTACTTGCCATAAGTTCGTCTCCTTTACCGTTTTCTTTTTTCATGCTGACAAAGGTAAGCAGAATAATGTTTGATTTCAAATAAAGTGCTCCATTTTTATGTATGGTCGTGTTTTAATATGAAAGTAACTTCTCCAACCAAGCTTTCACCTCCTCAGCAGTAGGATGAGTAGCCAATTCCAATAAAAAAGAAAAACAATATCCTATCAATAATAAGAATGTAATGTACTATCAATAATAACTATCGACAACAAAAAAACACATGTAATTCCTATATGGAGATGGCTATTAAAATGGTGACGCTATCCCACCAACATAGTGACGGTATGTGCTCAGGATAGCGTCACTATCCCAGGCACATACCGTCACTATATTTATGCCAGATATTTTCGGACTATTTTCCCCTTAAAATCAACGTTGCGTAGGCAAAGTAAACTCCTGAGAATCGCAAATCATTCCATTCTCGTCCGCCACTGCTACACGGAAAGTCACTTCACCGTCTTTCAGCTTCTCGCCCGCATGAATCGAGGCAGTGTAACGGATGCCTTCGCCCGGAAGGATTTCCTCTATCATCACCGAAGGAGAGATGCCGAGATGTTTCACCTTTCCGACCGTTTCTACGACAGGAACCACATTATATACAGGCTTCCGGCCTTCGTTCATAATTTCAAAGATTATCTTACTGTTCTCCCCTGCATCAATCACATGACTGCGGTTATCATCAATAAAACGAATCCTGCACAATTTCAGTTGGGCAAGCGGTCGCTGAATCTGCTGCGGCTGCTTCTTGTATTTCTGAGCACGGACTTCACGCACCTCAGGAACATAAGCGTCATCTTCTATCGGGGCTTGTTTGGGTGCAGTCAACACGCCTCCGATAGCTGCTCCGGCAATAGTTCCTACAATATTTCCGATGGCAGAACCACGGTAACCGCCGCGCCAGCCACGATTATTATCTCCGATAAGCCCGCCTATCGAACTTCCCAGACTACCACCGATAGAAGCACCTGCCACGATAGCTCCCGGATTCCCCATACGCCCGGACGCACATCCGCTCAAAATCAAAGCGGAAAGCAAAATTACTGTTAGTTGTTTCTTCATGAGCCTCTCTATTTTTTATCTTATTCTATCACCTTAAAACGGGCGAAACGCAATAATAGTTGCTTGTCACCCGCATTTTTAAAATGAATGGTAGCTTTTGCGTTATCTCCCGTTCCTTCTACTTTCATCACTTCTCCCAATCCGAAGCGTTCGTGCTCTATCATTTGTCCGGCTTGCACTCCTGCCGCCAACGCAGAACCGGAAGACGATGCCTGAGCTCCCCCACTGCTGCCTACCGCACTTACCTTCTTCAAGTTTCTCGGCACACTGGGAGCTATTATCTGCGCCTTCGGTCGTTCACGCTGTTCAGACGAAGATGTACTTCCGAAAGGTGCACGCGATGGAGAAGCAGAACGGGTAAATCCGCCTTCTATCTCTCTGCGGAAGCGTCCCGCACCTTCATCAACCAAACGGCTGACTCCTGCTTCGTGCGGCATCCGTAAATAGTCAATATCAATATCCCGCAAGAAACGGCTGGGACTTCCAAACTCCATCTTTCCATAACGGAAACGGGTTTTGGCAAACGACAGATAACAATGTTCTTCCGCACGGGTAATGGCTACATAGAACAAGCGGCGTTCCTCTTCCAACGCACGTGGCGAATCTCCTACCATGCCGCTAGGAAACAAGTTTTCTTCCATACCAACCACAAACACGTTCTTAAATTCCAATCCCTTGGCGGAATGGACAGTCATCAAAGTGATCTTCTCCCCATCATCTGCCTTATCGGAATCTTGGTCGGTAAGTAACGAAATCTCCGAAAGGAAATCGGTTAGGAATATATTCGGATTGCCTTCTTCCTGCCGTAAAGCGCAGAAATCATTCATACCGTTTACCAACTCTTCTATATTTTCCTTGCGGCTCAGATTCTCAGGAGAAGTGTCCTGGCAGACATCATTGATAATGCCGGATTGACGGATAATATCCGTTCCAATCTCGTATGCGTTCTTATCTGCCTGGTCGGTAATAAAGCCTTCTATCAACTCACGGAAACCTTGAAGTTTCGTATGTGTCCCTTTGTTGATATTCAAGCCATAGCTCAACGGCTCGCAAAGCGTTGCCCACAGGCTGACTCCATTATCAGTGGCTGCCGATATTATTTTGCCGACGGTAGTATCTCCAATGCCACGGGCAGGATAATTGATGATACGCTTGAACGCTTCTTCGTCATTCGGATTCACCACCAGACGAAAATAAGCAATAACGTCTTTTATCTCCTTTCGTTGGTAGAACGAAAGTCCGCCGTAAATCTTATAAGGCATCGTCCGCTTCCGAAGAGCTTCTTCAAAAATACGGCTTTGCGCATTCGTACGATACAGGATAGCGAAATCCGCATAGCCGTAGGAATGTTCGCGGCGCAGTTCGGCTATCTTATTCGCCACAATATCACCCTCTTCCACATCGCTGTATGCCTGGAACACACCGATAGCTTCTCCTTTCTCTTTCTTGGAGAATACGGCTTTCCGTATCTGACGCTCATTCTTCTCAATCAGGCTGTTGGCAGCACAGACAATGGTCTGTGTGGAGCGGTAATTCTGCTCCAGTTTGAAGACTTTCGTATCAGGATAGATTTTCGTAAAATAAAGGATATTGTCAATATCCGCTCCACGGAAAGAATAGATGCTTTGTGCATCATCCCCTACGACACAGATTCGTTGGTTCTCCTTAGTCAATTGCAAGATAATACTATGTTGAGCATAGTTGGTATCTTGATATTCATCTACCAACACATAATGAAATTTGTTCTGATAACATTTTAAAACATTTGGAAAATCACGAAACAAAATATAAGTATACATCAGCAAATCGTCAAAATCCATAGCTCCCGCTTGACGGCATCTTTCCCAATAACGGGTATAAATATCACGAATAGCTGGCATTCTGGCTGCTATATCGCCTTCATAGGCTTCTTTATTGGTGGCGTAACCTGTAGGAGTGACCAAATGATTCTTGGCATTGGAGATACGGGATTGCACAACTCCCGGTTTATAGGTTTTCTCGTCCAACCCCATTTCTTTAATAATGGAACGAAGCAAACTTTTACTATCAGCCGCATCATAAATAGTAAACTGGGAAGTAAATCCTATATATTGCGCTTCGCAACGAAGGATGCGGGCAAAGACAGAGTGAAAAGTACCCATCCATATATAACTTGACCACGGAAGACCGATGTCTCGATTAACACGTTTCACTATCTCGCGTGCAGCTTTATTAGTAAATGTCAGTGCAAGTATATTATGCGCATCATACCCTTTCTCTTTTATAAGATAATCAATTTTATAAGTCAATACACGTGTTTTCCCTGAGCCCGCACCGGCTATCACCAGCGAAGGGCCATCAATATAAGTCACAGCTTCATACTGACTTTCATTCAGTTCATCTTTATATTTGGTATTCATAACAGCATTATAAAAACAATGAGTTTTTTAACAAACTCTTGGCGTTCAATTTTGTTCTCAATACAAAAGTATAACATTCATGCGAGAATGAAGGTATTTTTACGATTTTTCATCACTAACTATTTTAACCTAATCCCCAAAAGCAATGAAAAGGAGTATCTTTTTATCAATTATTTTGAGTTTGTTTCTGGTTGCCTGCATTCCACAGGCAATGGCACAAAAGCAGAGCCGCTTGGAAAAGCTGCTAAGGTATCTGAACGATAATGACGCCGACAAATGGCAGAAAAACCGCGATAAGATAGATGACGAGACACAAACCTATTATAGCGAAGAACTGGCATTGTTGGACGTTCTCTATGAATTGTGGCACGAACAAAGTGAACAAGCCGCCACCAACTATTTCGGCTGCTATGAAAGAGCCGCAAAAGCTTATTTTCCGAATATCTGCGAAGAAGAGAAAATACAGCTTTCCAACGTACAAGATAAAGCGGAACAAGCTGTTATATCCATCTTGGAAGCATCGAAAGAGCAAATTCCCTTTAGCAAGACATTGATGGACAGCATCCAGTCAAACGGTTATCTGTCGCAGATTGTTTACCAACGGATTTTGGGTAATAACCAAAAAACGTCCGGATGCCTGACTTGCTTGTATGATAAATACGGGAACCGGATTGACAGCAATTCTTATTATGAATATGACAATACGGGGCAATGGATCTCCCGGACCAGCCGGGATAACCCAAAAGAAATGGAACGTATACAGTACCTTTACAAATAAAGTAAGATACTGTGAACATTTTGCAGAAAACTTCTGTTATTACTAATATAACAAGCCAATTAAAACTTGTAACATTATGAATAGTATATTAATGTCTTTAATTATGATGACCATGACTTACGAAATGCCTAAACTTCCTTACGCAAACAATGCGTTGGAACCTGTAATCAGTCAGCAAACAATAGATTTCCATTATGGAAAGCATCTACAAACGTATGTAAATAATCTGAATAGCCTCGTGCCCGGAACAGAATATGAAGGTAAAACGGTAGAAGAAATCGTTGCAACCGCACCGGACGGAGCTATATTCAATAACGCCGGACAAGTATTGAATCACAATTTGTACTTCCTGCAATTTGCCCCGAAACCCTCAAAGAAGGAACCGTCAGGCAAACTAGGAGAAGCCATCAAACGTGACTTCGGTAGCTTTGAAAATTTCAAGAAAGAATTCAACGCAGCAGCAGTCGGATTGTTCGGTTCAGGATGGGTCTGGTTATCCGTTGGGAAAGACGGTAAACTGAAAATCACTAGAGAAGCCAACGGCAGCAATCCGGTACGTGCCGGTTTAAAGCCGCTTCTCGGATTTGACGTTTGGGAACACTCCTATTATCTGGATTATCAGAACCGCCGCGCCGACCACGTAAATGTCCTGTGGGATATCATCGACTGGGATGTGGTTGAAAAAAGAATGTAAACGGATTTACTAGCAAAATTATACTTATAAAAAAAGGTCGTTGTGTTTTTCACAGCGACCTTTTCTCATCCCATCAAAAAAACAGGAACTAACAGAAAAATGAAAAAAAAATCGACCGATTTAGTGTTTTTCTGTTTCTTTTTCGCTTACTTTGCTCCCGTAAAGACAAAGGGGTGCCCCATGAGGGGCTGAGATTATACCCTAGGAACCTGAGGCAGTTAATACTGACGTAGGGATTGTGTTTCTTCTTATCGCCTTTCTATTTAAGCATGCTCTTTGTATTTACTTTCAACTTATTTATTCTGATAGGACAATGAAAGTACAAGTGAACAACAAAGAGGTGGAAATGTCTCCTGACTCTACCCTTACGCAACTGACAGCACAGCTCGAACTTCCGGTTCAAGGCATTGCTATCGCCGTAAACAACAAAATGATTCCCCGTACCGAATGGGAGCGTTTCATTCTACATGAGAACGATAACCTGGTGATTATCAAAGCTGCTTGCGGAGGATAAGGAGATGATTAGTCTACAATTTATCACGCATCAGACCGAACAGTATTCGTACCTCGAATCGGCACGTATGGCACTCGAAGGCGGATGCAAATGGATCCAGCTACGTATGAAAGACGCTCCTCTCGAAGAAGTGGAAGCAGTAGCCCTGCAACTGAAGCCGCTTTGCAAAGAGCACGAAGCAATCCTGATTCTGGATGATCACGTCGAACTGGCCAAAAAGCTGGAAGTGGACGGTGTGCATCTAGGCAAAAAGGATATGCCTATCAACCAGGCCCGTCAAATACTTGGTGAAGCCTTTATTATCGGCGGCACTGCAAACACTTTCGAAGATGTCGTACAGCACTATCGTGCCGGAGCCGATTATCTCGGCATTGGTCCTTTCCGGTTTACTACCACTAAAAAGAATCTAAGCCCCGTACTGGGTTTGGAGGGCTATTCTTCTATTCTTTCACAGATGAAGGAAGCGAATATCGAAATCCCCGTTGTAGCTATCGGAGGAATTACTTTTGAGGATATTCCTGCCATACTTCATACAGGAGTAAATGGAATAGCCCTGTCAGGAACTATTCTCGGAGCAGATAACCCGGTAGAAGAAACACGTAGAATCATTGATTCACCACAGAGGACACGGAGGACACAGAGTTTCTCGTTCTTTCCTAAAACAGAATGATAAACACGTATACTCTGTGCAACTCCATAACGAATAAGAAATTATCAGACCTCTGTGTCCTCTGCGTCCTCTGTGGTGAACTCATAAATCAGCATTTAAATAATCAACTAAAATATATAGAATGGAAAAGTTAGTAATTGCGGGACGCGAATTTAACTCCCGTCTTTTCCTGGGAACAGGAAAATTCAATTCCAATGAAGTAATGGAACAAGCTATTCTGGCTTCGGATACGGAAATGGTAACTGTCGCCATGAAACGAATCGACATGGATAACAAAGAGGACGACATGCTGAAACATATCATTCATCCGAATATTCAGTTATTGCCCAACACCTCCGGTGTACGTAACGCGGAAGAGGCTGTTTTCGCCGCGCAACTGGCTCGCGAAGCTTTTGGAACAAACTGGCTGAAACTGGAAATTCATCCGGACCCGCGCTATCTGCTCCCCGACTCTATCGAAACACTGAAAGCTACGGAAGAACTAGTAAAACAGGGCTTTATCGTGTTACCTTATTGCCAGGCTGACCCTGTACTCTGCAAACGCCTGGAAGAAGCAGGCGCAGCTACCGTTATGCCACTCGGTGCACCTATCGGTACGAACAAAGGATTGCAGACAAAAGAATTCCTGCAAATCATTATCGAACAAGCAGGTATCCCGGTGGTAGTGGATGCCGGTATCGGTGCGCCAAGCCATGCTGCCGAAGCAATGGAACTGGGAGCTTCCGCTGTATTAGTGAATACTGCAATAGCTGTTGCCGGAAATCCGGTAGAAATGGCTAAAGCATTCAAAACAGCTACAGAAGCCGGAAGACAGGCTTACGAAGCAGGATTAGGATTACAAGCCATCGACTTTGTAGCAGAAGCAAGTTCACCTCTTACGGCTTTTCTTGATTAAAACAAATAAACTATGGAACAAAAAATAAAATTCCCCCGCTCGCAGAAAGTCTATTTACCCGGTAAACTTTATCCTAATATCCGCGTTGCCATGCGGAAAGTGGAGCAAGTGCCCAGTGTCAGCTTTGAAGGCGAAGAAAAGATAGCAACACCGAATCCGGAAATATATGTATATGATACCAGCGGACCGTTCAGTGATGCAGAAATGAACATTGACCTCAAAAAAGGACTGCCCCGCATGCGTGAAGAATGGATCGTGAGTCGTGGTGACGTGGAACAGTTGCCTGAAATTACTTCGGAATACGGACAAATGAGAAGAGATGATAAAAGTCTCGATCACTTACGTTTCGAACACATCGCCCTGCCCTACCGTGCTAAAAAAGGAGAAACAATCACCCAAATGGCGTATGCCAAAAGAGGAATTATCACTCCTGAAATGGAATACGTAGCGATCCGCGAAAACATGAATTGTGAGGAACTGGGAATTAAAACTCACATTACCCCCGAATTTGTTCGTCAGGAGATTGCGGAGGGACGTGCTGTACTACCGGCCAACATCAACCACCCGGAAGCTGAACCGATGATTATCGGACGTAACTTCCTTGTAAAAATCAATACGAACATCGGAAATTCGGCTACTACCTCCAGCATTGATGAAGAAGTGGAGAAAGCACTGTGGAGCTGCAAATGGGGTGGAGACACGTTGATGGATCTTTCCACAGGAGAAAACATCCATGAAACACGTGAATGGATTATCCGTAATTGTCCCGTACCAGTAGGCACTGTTCCTATTTATCAGGCACTTGAAAAAGTGAATGGCATAGTGGAAGACCTCACCTGGGAAATCTACCGGGACACATTGATTGAACAATGCGAACAAGGGGTCGATTACTTTACCATCCATGCAGGGATTCGCCGTCATAATGTCCATCTTGCCGATAATCGCTTGTGCGGCATTGTCAGCCGTGGAGGAAGTATTATGAGTAAATGGTGCCTCGTACACGATCAGGAAAGTTTCTTATACGATCATTTTGATGATATCTGTGATATTCTGGCACAATATGACGTAGCCGTGTCATTAGGTGACGGACTTCGCCCGGGTTCTATCTACGACGCAAACGATGAAGCGCAGTTTGCCGAACTCGATACCATGGGAGAACTGGTGCTCCGTGCCTGGGATAAGAATGTTCAGGCATTTATTGAAGGTCCCGGACACGTTCCGATGCATAAAATTAAAGAGAACATGGAACGTCAGATTGAAAAATGCCATGACGCCCCTTTCTATACGCTCGGCCCGTTGGTGACAGATATTGCTCCCGGATACGACCATATCACTTCTGCTATCGGTGCCGCACAAATCGGATGGTTGGGTACGGCTATGCTTTGTTATGTCACCCCGAAAGAACACCTTGCCTTACCTGATAAAGAAGACGTACGCGTAGGAGTTATTACCTACAAGATAGCCGCTCATGCCGCTGACCTGGCAAAAGGACACCCGGGTGCACAGGTACGCGACAACGCATTGAGTAAAGCTCGCTATGAGTTCCGCTGGAAAGACCAGTTCGACCTGTCTCTCGATCCGGAACGGGCGCAGACCTATTTCCGTGCAGGACACCATATCGATGGAGAATATTGTACGATGTGCGGACCTAATTTCTGTGCAATGAGATTGTCACGCGATTTAAAGAAAAGCACTAAAAGCAATAAATAATGAGTGGGGAGAAACAAAACGTCGGGCCACTGACCTACCCCTCTCCCCTCATTTTAATTTTCAATTTTTAATTTATAATTGAATAAAATGTTCTCAGACGAATTAGAAAAAATATCCTGGGAAGAGACGACAAAAGCCATCTATTCCAAAACAGATGCTGACGTACGCCGTGCGTTGGGTAAAAAAGAGCATCTGAATGTCAACGACTTTATGGCGCTGATTTCACCTGCCGCCACTCCTTATCTGGAAGTGATGGCACGCCTTAGTCAGAAATATACAATGGAACGGTTCGGTAAGACAATCTCTATGTTTGTACCGCTCTACCTGACTAATTCATGTACCAATTCCTGTGTCTATTGCGGTTTTCACATCAGCAATCCGATGAAGAGAACGATATTGACGGAGGAAGAGATTGTCAATGAATACAAAGCCATCAAACGGTTGGCTCCTTTTGAGAATCTACTGCTTGTAACCGGTGAAAACCCTGCCGCAGCAGGTGTTCCATACATTGCCCGGGCGTTGGATTTGGCAAAGCCTTACTTCAGCAACCTGCAAATTGAAGTAATGCCTCTTAAAACGGAAGAATACAAGGAACTAACCAATCATGGCCTGAACGGAGTGATCTGTTTTCAAGAGACTTACCATAAAGCAAATTACAAAACGTATCATCCGAGAGGCATGAAGTCAAAATTCGAATGGCGTGTAAACGGCTTCGACCGCATGGGACAGGCAGGTGTACACAAGATTGGTATGGGGGTCCTGATCGGCCTGGAGGAATGGCGAACCGACGTAACGATGATGGCTTATCATCTGCGTTATTTACAGAAGCATTACTGGAAAACGAAATATAGCGTAAACTTCCCGCGTATGCGCCCGTCTGAAAACGGCGGATTCCAGCCGAATGTAGTCATGAATGACCGGGAACTCGCCCAACTTACATTCGCCATGCGAATCTTCGACCATGATGTAGATATCTCTTATTCTACCCGTGAGAGCGCAGAAACCCGAAACCACATGGCAACACTTGGCGTAACCACAATGAGTGCGGAAAGTAAAACTGAACCGGGAGGATATTTCAGTTATCCTCAAACCCTGGAACAATTTCACGTAAGTGATGAGCGAAAGGCGGTTGAAGTGGAACGTGATTTGAAAAAACTGGGTCGTGAACCCGTCTGGAAAGATTGGGATCAGTCTTTTGATTTTAAAAGATAAACAGATGCGATACGACAGACAAATTATACTTCCCGAAGTCGGAGAAGAAGGTCAAAAGAAACTGCAGGAAGCCAAAGTGCTTATTGTAGGCGTGGGAGGGCTGGGCTCTCCCATCGCTCTCTACCTGTCAGGTGCTGGTGTGGGATGCCTGGGGCTGGTAGATGATGACTTAGTAAGCGTCACCAACCTACAACGACAAGTGCTCTATTCCGAAAAGGAATTAGGTAAACCAAAAGCTATCTGTGCTGCGGAACGGCTCTCCGCTCTTAACAGTGAGATCGAAATACACCCCTACGCTGCCCGGCTGACGAAAGACAATGCGTATGATATCATTCAGGAATATGATATAGTGGTGGATGGCTGCGACAACTTTGCCACCCGTTACCTGATTAACGACATTTGCATTGAACAGAAAAAGCCCTACGTATATGGTGCTATCTGCGGTTTTGAAGGACAGGTTTCTGTGTTCAACTACGGAAATCAAAAGAAAAACTACCGGGATCTTTATCCCGATGAAGAAGAAATGCAACGGATGCCTCCTCCGCCCAAAGGAGTGATGGGGGTTACTCCTGCCATTGTAGGGAGCATTGAAGCTACGGAAATATTGAAAATAATCTGTGGCTTTGGTGATGTTTTAGCCGGCGAACTATGGACAATTGACCTGCGGACACTGCAATCTAACAAATTTTCACTATAAAGGTTGGTTTCTGACATAGTTAATTAGTAACTTTGCTAAACAATCCAATTTTAACAAAAGAAATGAAACTAATTGTAGTTACCACCCCTACTTTCTTCGTCGAAGAAGATAAGATTATTACCGCTCTTTTCGAAGAGGGGCTGGATGTCCTACATCTTAGGAAGCCGGAGACTCCGGCTATGTATTCGGAACGGCTATTGACACTTATTCCGGATAAATATCACCGTCGCATCGTTACACATGAGCATTTTTATCTGAAAGAAGAATTCAACCTGATGGGAATCCACCTGAATGCACGTAACCCCAAAGAACCGCATGATTACTATGGTCATATCAGTTGTTCCTGCCATTCAGTGGAGGAGGTAAAAAACAGAAAGCACTTTTACGACTATGTTTTTATGAGTCCTATCTATGACAGCATCTCTAAAGTGAATTATTACTCAACATACACTGCCGAAGAGTTACGCGAAGCACAAAGAGCCAAGATTATCGACTCGAAAGTGATGGCATTGGGAGGTATCAATGAAGACAATTTATTGGAGATTAAGGATTTCGGTTTTGGAGGAGCTGTCGTCTTAGGAGATCTCTGGAATAGATTCGACGCTTGTCAGGACCAAAATTATTTAGCCGTAATCGAGCATTTCAAAAAGCTGAAGAAACTATCAGATTAATAAATATAGCCGATCATAAAACTAACTGGTTATGCTTCCTCATTTTATCCAATAAGAGAAGTGTTTTTCCCAATCATGAAATATTAAAAAAGCCGTTGCGAATTACCTTCTGCAACGGCTTTCTATATTTTCAGTGTTTTCTTATCAGAACTTATATCCTACAACAATAGAAAAGTTCATGTTTTTAGGATTACCAACTTTTTGTACGTCAACTAAACCGAACTGACCTTCCAAACCTGCAATGATTTTACCAAATTCCAATGCAACTCCTACACCAAGACCTGCATCAAAACGCTTCAAAGCATCGTCACCAAACGTATCTTCCTTATACTCTACATTACCCATATCCATTTTCGATTTTCCCGCAATTCCACATGCCAAATAAGGGCCTGCATTAACCACAAGATTAGTATTGTCTGCAACATTAAAACGAGCAGCAGCCATTACAGGTAATTCCAAATAATAAGCGTTGATGGTCAATTCATCTTTTTTGGCACCTTTACTAGTCAGGAATAATGAAGGCTGCAACGACCATGTATCATTAAAAGCATATTCAAAACCTCCTCCAAGCTTAAAGCCAACTTTTGCATTCAGATCAAGATCACCTGTATAATTGCTAAAGTTCATACCTACCTTGGCATTCCAACCTGTAATTTGAGAAAAACCTGCTACTGAAATCAGCGCAAATAAAACAAACAAAACACTCTTCTTCATAATTTTAAAGTTTTAAATTAATACTAAAGGTTTTTATTGACCTCATTGTTTAATAATACAAATGTATAACTGTAATTTGTATTAAACAACTTTTTCGTTAACAACTGCGTAATTTATAGAGATTATACATAAAAAAAGGGAATTCCCTATTTTTGAGAACTCCCTTTCCTATTTTGTTGAATTACTTTTCTTCTTATCAGAATGCGTAGTGGAAACCAATTGAAAGGTCTTCGCTAGTAAGATTAAGTCCGAATGAATGCTTAATAGGAGCATAATCCTCATCATAATCCATATTTCTCCGATAACCCAAGAAACCATACTTAGCTATAAAAGAGAAATTGTCATTCAACTTAACTGCGATTCCCGGTCTCAAACCGACTTGACCTCTTTTAAAAGTATCTCCATCTTTCACTTTATCCAAACCGATTAAAGCGGTTCCATCTAAGAATAAACGCACAATACCACTTTCATAATAAGAGAAACGGATATACGGAGCAAAGTCAAATGAATTCATAGAAACTTTGTTTGCATACTCATGTCCATACGCTAATTCAGCACCCAGCGCCCATGTTTCATTAAAGTTGTATCCGATTTCCGGAGCAATTTTAAAAGAAGTAGTGTTGCCTGTGCTGTTACGCCAAACGTTCAAAGATCCGCCTACGTAAACTTCTTGTGCTTTTGCAGCGATAGTTGCTAACATCACAACTACCAATAACAAACCCTTTTTCATTTTCTTTATTTTTTAAATTAAACATTAGACCCCAATTCGGTCGATTGATTTCTGGGTACAAATGTAAAGCAGTTTTCATAAAGAAACAAATATTTAGTTAGTTTTTTATAATAAACGCCAAATAAATGTTTAACGGAGACTCTGTACATCATATTATATAGCAACACAAAATTCTAGCTATAAGATTCTCTACAAGATTTAGTATCTTTGACGAGTGGTAAGCCTTTCAGTCATCAGGCACAGCCACGTTTGACTGACATTGGATAGTGTAAAATGCTTCGTTATTATGAAAGTAAAAGCAATAAAACAGTTAGTTTAAACGAATTGTTATGTCAATAAAAATAAAGTATTTGGAGAACAGAAAAGATTGGCGAAAGTGGTTGAATGACAACTTTGAGACTGCCAATGAAGTTTGGTTTGTATTTCCCAGTAAATCTTCAGGCGAAAAAAGTATCACATACAACGACGCTGTTGAAGAAGCTCTTTGTTTCGAGTGGATTGACAGTACAATAAAATCGCTCGACAAAGAACATAAAATTCAGCATTTCACCCCTAGAAATCCTAAAAGTACCTATTCGCAAGCTAACAAAGAAAGACTTAGGTGGCTATTGGAAAATAAAATGATACACCCCAAATTTGAGGATAAAATACGAAATGTATTATCTGATCCTTTCATTTTCCCCAGTGACATAATTGAAAGATTGAAGGAAGATAAAACAATCTGGGAAAATTATCTACATTTTTCCGACACATATAAACGTATCAGAATTGCATACATTGATGCAGCCAGAAAACGACCAGAAGAATTTGAAAAGCGATTAAACAACTTTATCAATAAAACGAAAGAAAATAAAAAGATCATAGGATTTGGCGGAATAGAGAAATACTATTAGTCCCAACTAAGAATCCATGAAAACCTAAAATAGGCTGCAAATACTTTCACAAGTATTTACAGCCTATTTATCAGATAGTTAAGTACCTAACCAGCGTATTTGACTATCCTTCTATCGCTGCCTGCGCCCCTCTAATTTACATCTAACATTCAATAAGTTATTAACTTAGTGTATGCAATTGTATTCTCAGTTCTTAGAGAAACACTTTCGACAACATTCAAAAGCAACTTTTTTCTTTCTTAAATCTGATGACTTCTACAAATATTTTGGCTATGCAGCGTCCTCAAATCTACAAAATACAAGTCTCAATCTGAATTTAGTTAATGAATTACCTGTATAATAACATTGCGCATATATTATAAGGTATATTTATAATGTTTTTATCTCCTTTCTTTTAAGAGTTCTATAATAGCGTCCTTATCCTTTAAGTTGGAGTCCAGACGATTGATTTGTGCATTCAAACTATCAATCTGTTCTTTTAGAAGTTTGACAGTTTCTTTTTGGCTTTCAGTTTCTGACCGAGCCTGAGCCAACTGACTGGCAAGTTCGGCATCGCCAATAATGTTATGGACATTTCCTTCCAATGCTACTGCCGCAAGGTATGCGGAAATTTGATGCTGAACCGGACAGAACAGCGAGAAGAAGTTAAAATCTAAAACCTCACAGACCCTAACAAGCCGTTTAGTCTCCATTGTCTCCCTCTCCAATATGCGGTTAACGTGCTGTTGGGGAACGCCAATTCTCCGGGCAAATTCAGACTTGCTAAGCCCAAGCTCGTTGCGACGTCTATCTATCGCTTCACCCACATGCACGTATTTTACATCTACATCCATAGATTTTAATCATTAATTGAATCTTAAATAATAAATCATCAAACGAATATTTGGATAGATAAACCTTTTTATGTTACTTTGTGGCGTTATCATCTCTTTTGTAGGGACAAAGTTAAACATTAAATATTAAACATCCAACAATTATGACTGAAAACTTGGAAAAAATCCGCCCGGCACTCGTAGCCCTCGAAGTAGGCGATTCTGTTACATTCCACATTTCACGCTTGAAAAGCGTCCGCACGCAAGCCTCGGAACTGGGAGCGATTCATAATCGTCAGTTCAAGACGAAGACAAACAGGGAAGAACAAACCATAATCGTCAAACGTATTCTGTAAGTATGGCATTCTTTCAGTTTATAGACCGGATTATCCCATATGAAACCTTCTTGGAAGACCTTTCCGCACGGATTGTCAAGATGCTAAAGACGGATCATGACGACCCGGAATTCATCAGCCAAAGGAAGGCATACGCACTTTTCGGTCGTCGTAATGTAGAAAGATGGAGGCGACAGGGAAAAGTGGAAATATACAAGAGGCCGGGTAAGGTGGAATACAGAACTGCTGACCTCCGTCTTTTGCAGCGCACTGTTCAAGACTATTTCGACATTCCATCAACAGAAAACAAAAATAGATGCAGGAAGGAACAAGGAAAGTAAACTAAATTGTGGCTATATCCGATAAAGAAACTGCTCCAGCGGTATAGCTATTACCAGCATTTTTAAAGAGGCAGCATAAAAGTAAGCAGGTAAATGTTATATGAAAGAAATTAAACCAACGTGCGACCCCAACGGAGTCTATTCGGTTAAGCGGACTTGTGCCGAATTGGGTATAAGTAACAAAACGCTCCGCAAGTACAGGTTGAACGGCTATATCCAACCGCTCAACCCGAACAACACCTACCGTCCCAAATACTCCGGACAGTCAATCATTGAGTGCTGGAACATTCTAACAACCTTATGATTAGCGAGTCCGTCATTCAAAAAGTCAGGAATCTCGCCATTGAAGAGGTTCTTCAACCCTACGTCAAACTCTCACGGAAAGGTTCGACGCTGATGGGGTTATGCCCTTTCCATACGGAAAGAACTGGCTCATTTGGCGTAAGCCCACATAAGAACCTGTTTCACTGTTTCAGCTGTAACCGTGGCGGTGATGCCATCACTTTCATTATGGAAAAAGAGAATCTTTCCTTTATGAAAGCCGTGGAGTTTATTGCCAAGCAGCATAACATTCCTGTTGAATACATTCAAGAAGAGCAAAATGAGGAGCAGATAGCCGAAGCTAAGCATAAGGAAGCACTGTTGGCTGCCCTTGACTCAGTACAGGGTTTCTTCGTAGAGAACTTAAGACATACGGAGAATGGAGAATGCGGTAAAGCCCGGGAATATGCGTATGGCAGGTGGTCGGAAGAGTTTTGTTCCATGGTCGGCATTGGCTATGCGCCTCAAAACAGCCAAACATTTATTGAGTATTGTCAACGAAAAGCACTTAATGAGGAACTGCTGTATGAATTAGGAATGCTCAGACGCAATGAGGACGACAATACTTATGCCATGTTTCGCCAACGCATCATGATTCCCATACGGAACAGGTGGGGACGCATTATCGCCTATACCGCCCGATACATAGGCGACAACAAGAACGCTCCGAAATATATCAACTCCGCAACCTGCCCGATTTATTCCAAAGGGGAAAACCTGTTCGGCATTGACCGGGTCAGTCGCTTGCGCAATGTGGATTACATAATTATTGTGGAGGGTGCGCCTGATGTACTTAGGATGCAGTCCATAGGGTATGACAACACTGTAGCCGCCCTTGGAACATCGTGGACTGACAGTCAGTTTGAGCAACTGAAAAAGTACACCACTTCACTATGCTTCATACCGGATTCAGATATTGCTGAAGGAAAGGTCTATGGACCTGGCTTTGAAGCGGTCATGGCAAACGGTGCTGCGGCAATCAAAAAAGGATTCCATACGACAGTCAGGGAACTGCCTTTCTTGAAAATTCCAGCAACTGACAAGGAATTGGCAAGTGAAGTTTCAGAGGTAAAATACACCAAAAATGATGCAGACAGTTTCATCCGTTTCAGCGAAGACTATACCTCGCTTATGGAAAAGCATTTCATCATTTGGTTAGCCCAGAAACGCTTCCTTGTGGCATCCTCCTTGGTGGAAGAACGGAAATGTGTGGCTGAGATAGCCGACCTATTGCGCTATATCAAAGACCAGTTGGTGTTTGACCAGTGTATCGACCAATTGGCAAAACTGCACGGTAAGGTGAAACTGTGGCGAGATGCCGTCGTTCAGGCTCGTGGGGAAGCCCGGAAGAAAAATGACTTGCCGTCCTCCATGAATGACCTGCAACGCGAGGCGGAGCTGCTGCGTCAGTTCGGTCTGTTTGTCCGTGAAAACTGCTATTATGCCATTGGAGAAGAGGACGAGGATTCGATGCGTATTTCCAACTTCATCATGGAACCGCTGTTCCATATAGAGGACGAGAGCAACGGAACCCGTATCTTTCGGATGCGGAATATATATAATGTATGCCGTGTCATTGAACTGAAGGAGTCCGAACTTTGCTCGTTGAGCAATTTCCAGCAAAAGGCAGGTTCCTTGGGCAATTATGTGTGGTTGGCGAAGATTGACAAGCTCAACCGTGTCAAGGAATACCTCTATTCCAAGACCGACACGGCGGAACGCATCCGAAAATTAGGATGGAATGGTACCGAAGGCTTCTTCGCTTTCGGCAATGGCATACTGGTGGAAGGCACGTTCAGAAATGTTGATGACCTCGGTATTGTCCGTGGCATCAATGGAAAGGCATTCTATATACCTGCCACTTCCAAAATCTACCTTCACAATCAGGAAATCTTTCAGTTCGAGCGGTTGATGGTACATGAGAACCGCAACGGCGTGAAACTGTATGACTATGTATCAAGGCTAATGGACGTGTTTGGCGAAAATGCTTCCATTGCCTTCTGTTATTTGCTGTCCACCCTGTTCCGGGACATCATATTCAAACGTACCCGTCATTTTCCCATCCTCAATCTCTTTGGCGAGAAAGGAACCGGTAAGACTACCCTTGCCACCTCACTCCAGTCTTTCTTCCTGCACGGCATAGATCCGCCCAACTTGGGCGTTACTTCCGTGCCTGCCATGAACGACCGTGTGTCGCAGGCGGTCAACACCCTTGTTGTGCTTGATGAATACAAGAACGACTTGGATATACGCAAGATTGCCTACCTCAAAGGGCTTTGGGGCGGTGGCGGTCAAACCAAGAAGAACACGAATACGGACGGTATGGCTGTCCAAACCATTGTAACTACGGGGGTGGCACTATGCGGACAGGACAAGCCTACGCAGGACATGGCACTCTACACACGTGTTATCTTCCTTGCCTTCACCAAAACCTCGTTCAACCAGATGGAGAAAAGGCATTACGAGGATTTGGTGGCTCTCTGCAACTTGGGACTAACCCATCTGACAATAGAAATTCTGACCCATCGGGAACTATTCGAGAAGAATTTCCCCGAAATCTATTCCATCACCAAGAGAGAACTGGCTGCAAAGCTGGAAAACGAAACCATCCATGACCGTATTTTCGGAAACTGGGTGATTCCGCTGGCTACCTTCCGCACGTTGGAAACGGTGATAGATGTACCGTTCGGCTATACTGAGTTATTCGAGACTGCCGTCAAGGAAATACGCAACCAAAACGAACTGGCACAGGAAAGTTCCGAAGTAGCCGACTTTTGGAATATGTTGCAGGGCTTCCAGACTTCAGGGAAATGTATCGACAAGGCTCATTACCACATCCGGTACCTGAAAGCGTTCCGCCCTCTATCCACCAAGGAAGACATTGAGTTCATGGAAGCGCGTCCAGTTCTGTATCTGAACATGGCAGCTGTGGCATCTTTGTTCAACAGCCGGAACATGAACGCTACTGCAAACCGTTCTAACTGGTCCACTATTATGTCATATCTGAAATCGCACTCGTCCTATTTAGGCTTGAAACAAGACCGGTTTACGATTCTCCTTCCAAGCGGTTTGCCGGACTATACGATAGAGGTTGTCAATGGCGAGCAAGTCAGGAAAGTTAAAGTGAATCGTCCGAAAGCTCTTTGCTTTGATTATCTGCAACTAAAGGATGTGTTTGGTCTGGAATTGGAAACAGAAGTAATAACTGATGTGCAAGATTCAGATAACTTTTAAGAATCAGAGATTTATGATAAATATCTAATAATTAATACGATAACATAAATTATGCCATGCTGAGAATATTGCCAGGACGTCAACAAGTAATATTTTGTTCACTAAATCGAGTCTGTTCATAAATTCGTGAACGCAAGGAAATAATGAACGCAAGACTTGCTCAAACAAGAAATGTTCACTAAATTTGCACTGTTCACGAATTTATGAACAGTGTATAAACAATGAACAAAGGAATATAAATATGGGAACTGACTATATGGAATTATTTCATGAAGCTATTAATAACTTAAGAGTAGCGACAGGGAATGACAATATTGCCATTGATGATAAAATGGATAAATCCGTTTGCATTAATGGCATAGGATTTTGTTGTGAAATTAAGAAAACCATAAGCAACGCCAATATCTTTTCTGTCATAGATGGTATCAATAACACGAACGATGAAGGTATGCCTATGATTCTAATAACCAATAAGCTCTATCCTAAGTTAGCCAATACGCTTGCGGATAATCGTATAAACTGGATAGACAAAGCTGGTAATTGCGACATCAGGCATGAAAATCTGACCATCAAGATTTCCGGGCAAAAAAATATAACTTCGGGTAGTACAAGTAGTGTATCAAAAACAAGTGAGACAAACATCAAACTCATCTTGTTCTTCCTGCAAAATCCCGAAAGCATAAACTGGTCATATCGTGAAATTCAGGAAAAAGTCGGATTATCCCTTGGTACTATCACAAAAGCTTTTGATCTGTTGAAGACGAAGCGATACTTAGTGCAAACCGATAAAGGAAGACGGATTGCCATGCGTGAGGAGCTTATTGAGTGGTGGCAACAACAGTACAATGAGTTCTTGAAACCCAAATTACTCATTCACCGGATGAGCTTCCGCACTCCAGACGCCAGAAAGAAATGGAAAGAAATGCCGCTTCCTGAAGGAATGTATTGGGGTGGCGATTGTGGTGCCAATTTAGTGGACGGTTACTTGATTCCGGGCGAATTTGAAATTTATTCCGAGGTAGTGAGTTCTTTGCTTCTTCGGACTGGTGCGGTGGTGCCTGACCCTAATGGAGAAATACGTATTTACAAGAAATTCTGGATAGGAGATGACAAAGAAAATTTGGCTCCTACTTTAGTTATATATGCCGACTTGATGGGCACCGGTGATAGCCGATGCCATGAAGCTGCTTTAAGAATCAAAGAAAATGGAATATAAAATTACGCGAGACGCATTACAAAATAATCTGCTTTATGACACCCTTGAGGCATTGGGCAGAGTGATGAAAGACCTTCAACTGGATGTGTATGTTGTGGGCGCATTGGCAAGAGACATTGCTATGGAAATCCTTGAAATGCCACCTTCGCCTCGAAGAACTGCCGATCTTGATGTGGCAATCGCATTGAAGGATTGGAGCCAGTTTGATTTATTGAAGGAACATTTATTGGAAAACCATTTTATTAAAGGGGAACCGAAACAACGATTCTATTACATAGGTGCAGATGGTACCAATGATTACGAAATCGACATCGTTCCTTTTGGAGAACTGGAAGCTGACGAGAAAGTGGCATGGCCGCCTGAAGGCAATCCGGAAATGTCGGTCAAATGCTTCAAAGATGTAATGAGCATAGCCGATACGGTTACAATTGATGATGCTATTACTATAAGGATGGCTCCTTTATCCGGACAATTTCTAATAAAGTTTGACACCTGGCTCGACAGGCATTTACTTACCGACAAAGATGCTGCCGATATGCTCTACATAATGGATAACTTCTATTTGGCAAATGTTTCGTTCAAGCAACCTGTTCCTGACGAAGTTCAAGATACAAGCGAAAACTTCGACCTTTTGACAGGTGGAGCCAGATGGATTGCCTGTGAAATGAGAGATTTTCTTACCAGAGAGCATCTTCAATTTTATACTGACCAACTGCAAGAACAGATTGAGTTGGATGAAAGTAGTCCATTAATCAACTCTATGAGTAGCAGACATTCCGGAAGCGACGCACATCAAATTATCAGAAATGCACTTATTGGAATGGTTGAAATATTAAAGAAAGAAGAAAGCGATGAAGATAGATAGTTTTTCAATAGAAGGCATACATTATTCCAATGAAGATAGTTTGTCTGTCCACCAGTTAACTCCCAATAAAGCTGTAGTAGTATTGGCAGACGGCATGGGTGGCTTGACCTTCGGTAAGGAAGCGGCAGATTTGATTATAAGTACAATCACTGCCTTTATTTGTGAGCATGTGGAAAGATTGCCTATACAAGAATTGTTGGGTAAAGCGTTGGAATATGCCGATGAAACTATTTGTCAGAAGAGCATGGGAACTCACAGCAAAATGGGAGCAGCTGTTGCCATAGCCTTCATTGATGACAATAACATTCACTATACTTGGCAGGGTAATGTCAGAATCTACCTTTTCAACCACGATAAAGCAGAACAATTAACCACAGACCATATATTGGATGCTGGATATGGCAAATATTTGCTTACAAGATGTATAAAGGGAGCAGGCTTAAGAACAGATATACCTTATCAATGTAGAGAGGTCAATGCAGGAAATGTACTTCTTCTTTGCACTGACGGATTCTACAAGCAAACAGAGGTCAATCAAATGACAGATACGACATTCCTTATAAACAAGGAATACGAAGACGATGCTTCTTTCATAAAGATAGTATTATAATGGCAATGTCAAGCATAGGCTGGAACATAGGTCGATTGGTCTGTGAAGAAGGCTTGCTCATAACATTCTGAGCTTCCCATATAGCTTTAATTTATCCACTTCGGTTTTTAAATCACCTTAATCCCCAATTTCGTAAAGGTTGACCACCTCCATCCCTTTGTCCCGGGCTTTCCCACAAGTATAATATGTACCCCCTTTCGGTTTGCCGTCAAAGTAGGCTATCACACCACAAGAGTGCGCCAGCATATAGTCGTTTCTTCTGAGCAAGCATCCTTGATAATAGTGCTCACTCAAAACAATAACCTTATCTGCTTGGGCAAGAAGTTGCCTATATCGTCTTTGTTCAATGGCTGACTGGAAAATTTAAAGTCGATTGACCCACTATTATACTCTAAATTGACCCATCAAAAAAATATTAGATTTAAATAAAGAAAAATGCATTTTAACCCGGGTCATTTTCAATTATAATAATCTACAATATATACTATTTCTTTTTAGCATTAATCTTTCTTACAGAATCCCCGGTAAGTTCAATCTTGTGTGCTGTATGTACAATTCTGTCCAGGATTGCGTCAGCTACTGTAGGATCACCAATTGCATCATACCGGCTTTCGACAGGAAGTTGTGATGTTATTATGATTGATTTTAATCCGTGTCTGTCTTCTATTATTTCCATAAGGATTGACCTTTCCCTGGCATCCAGTCCTATAAGAAACAGATCGTCAAGAATCAGCAGTTGACACTTTTCTATTTTTTTCATCTCAGATTCTATAGTGCCCTTGTTTTTGGCAATTTTAAGCTGTCCCATAAGCTTTGACGCATTTGAATACAAAGTCTTTATTCCATTCTTACATGCCTCATATCCTATGGCTGAAGCTATATAGCTTTTACCTGTACCGGAGCTTCCCGTGATGAAAACATTCTGTCCGTCTCTTATAAAATCAAGAGATGCAAGTCTCTCAAGCTGGTTACGGTCAAGGTTACGTTTTATGGTATAGTCTATTTTTTCCATATATGCCTTATATCTGAAGTTTGCAGACTTTATCAGTCTCTCAATGCTTACATTGCGTCTGTAATCATATTCGCTTTCAAGAAGCCATTTAAGAAACTCATCGTTTGTCATACCATCAGAGGATGTGGTCCTGCAGTCATTTCTATATGTTTCAAGCATACCGTAAAAACGTAACTTGGAGAGTAGTTCCATTATTCTGTCCATATTTTTTCCGACAGTTCTGCTTGTTTTATTATTACTTGTCATTTTTATCCATGTTTTTAGAGTTAAAATAATCCTTGCCTCTGAGATTTCTGTGTTTGGGGGTAAGTTCTGGAGCCTGTCCCTCCATCTGTACATGATACTTCTCATCTTCCCTGTTTACCAGAATACTTTCAAGTTCGTTGTATCCGAACATACCGAATTCCATTGCCACCTGACATGAAAGAACCACCCTGTCATGTCCGAAACGCTCCACAAGACTTAATATGCCATCGGCTGAACGTACGGCCTGGACCGGATATTTCTTGGCAACGGCCACACGCTTTATGTACTCTTCCAATACCGGATCAATTCCACATGCCTTGCGGTATATATCATCCATTCTGATTCTGTATTCATGTGGCACTCCCGAAAGTTTGTGGGACGGTTTTTCTGAATAAGTGAAAGGTGTATCATCCTTTCGATGTGTCGTTATGTGTCTGAACTTATGATATATCTCCACTGTGTCCCCATCATACAGTAATTCTACAGTATCGCCGATATACTCTTTAGGAACACTGTAATAGTGATTGTTAAGCGATACATAACTGTTTCTCATGACAGTTGCCGTTTTCCGGCTTTTTGATATAAATTTTGTTGCCGGCAATGTATGCAGCCTGTCTTTCTCGACTTCGAGGAAACGTTCCCGACGGCTGTAGTTGCGATTGTACATCTTTCGGCTGTTCAACGCATCCGTATGCTTCATTATTTCTATGTTCAAGGCTTCAAGATCATTGAATTTCAATCCCGTCATCTTTGAATACACCTCCCTGTAGAGCAGTCTTACAGCATTCTCAACCAGAGCTTTGTCTTTAGGCTTTCGTACTCTTGCCGGGAAGACAACACATCCATAATGGTCTGCAAATGCAGCAAAGTCGTCATTGATTACAGGTTCAACACCTCCAGGCTTTGTTACGGCTGATCTCAGGTTGTCTGGAACTATGGCATTGGGGACACCTCCAAAATAATGGAAAGCATTTTCACATGCCTGGATAAGGTGTTCTTTCTTTTGTGATGGTACAGCCTCGTAATAGGTAATCTGGCTGCATGGAAGTATGGCGGCAAATACTTCTACGGGAACCTTATTGCCTGTTCTTTCGTATGAGAGATAAAGTTTGTCACCGGCAAAATCCACATACATCTGATCACCGGCTATATGATCTATGCGTCCAACAGGAATCTTTACTTCCCTTTCTCGTCTGATATACAAACAAAAAGAACAGTAGCTGTAACCTTGTGGACGATTTTTAAGATATTCCTCATACAAGGACCTTCTTGTTGTCCCACGGACCTTAAGTCGTTTCATGTAATCAGGTATACGTTCTTGAAGATACTTATACTCTGCAGATCCAGACGATTCTTTGTCAGTCTCCGTACCGAAAAGCTCATGCAGATGCTGCTCGTCCATTTTCAACAGACGCTCAAGTTCTATACCCATATCTTCGTATATACGGATATAACGTTTGACTGTATTACGTGAAACAAGGAGAGAAGAACTGATACCGCGGATACTCATTCCTGACTGATAACACCGCAGTATGTGCTTGATTCTTATTTTCATTCTTTAAAATTTTATTCGGTTAATAATACCGGGTTAAAATGCTTTGTAAAGTACGAAAACAAGACTGAAATATGGTAATTATATAGGGGCAACTTTTATTATAATCACAGCGGATCAGTTTCGGTTATAAAGGTGGGTCAGAAGACTTTTATAATAGTGGGTCAATCGACTTTAAATTTTCCACCTATATTCACAAATGTATGTCCAGGTGTATGCAAATACCGTTCATTTGGCTATTCTTATGCGGTCAAATGAACGAACCGTCTGAAAACAGATTAGGCTGTAATGCCTTATTTACAAGTCATTACAGCCTAATTCAACAACTAAGTCGGAACTACCGTTATTCCTCTATGGCAGCCTGCGCCGCCGCTAATCTTGCAATAGGCACGCGGAATGGAGAACAACTAACGTAGTTTAATCCTACTCTGTGGCAGAACTTCACTGAAGAAGGTTCTCCACCATGTTCACCGCAAATACCACATTTCAAATCCGGACGGATAGCACGGCCTTTTTCTGTTGCCATACGAACCAATTGTCCCACACCATTCTGGTCGAGAACCTGGAACGGGTCTACTTTCAAAATCTTCTTTTCCAGATAAACAGGAAGGAAAGAAGCAATATCGTCACGAGAATAACCGAAGGTCATTTGCGTCAAGTCATTTGTACCGAATGAGAAGAATTCAGCAGAAGAAGCAATACGGTCGGCTGTCAAAGCTGCGCGCGGGATTTCAATCATTGTACCTACTTTGAAGTCAATGCTGTCTCCCAGTTCTTCGAACAACTTCGCTGCCTCTGTACGAATCACGTTCTCCTGTTCCTTGAATTCATACAAGATACCAGTCAGCGGAACCATAATTTCCGGATGAGTCTCCACCCCTTCTTTCTTCAATTCCAATGCAGCACCCAAGATAGCGCGTGTTTGCATCTGAGTAATTTCAGGATATGTATTTCCCAGACGACAACCACGGTGACCCAACATCGGGTTGTGTTCGCACAACGATTCTACGCGTTGTTGGATATACTGCAAACTTACGCCCATAGTATCCGCCATTTCCTGTTGTCCCTTCAAATCATGAGGAACGAACTCATGCAAAGGAGGATCGAGCAGACGTACAGTCACCGGACAGCCCGCCATTGCTTTAAAGATACCCTTAAAGTCCGCCTGTTGGTACGGGAGAATCTTAGCCAATGCCTTGCGACGTCCTTCAGCATCTTCTGCCAGAATCATTTCACGCATTGCCTTAATCTTTTCACCTTCAAAGAACATGTGTTCTGTACGGCAAAGACCGATACCTACCGCACCAAAGTTACGTGCAACTTCCGCATCATGAGGAGTGTCCGCATTGGTACGTACCTGCAAACGGGTATATTTATCAGCCAGTGTCATCAATTCTGCAAAGTCACCGGAAAGCTCGGCAGCTTTCGTCTCTACCTTACCATTATATACTACACCCGTGCTTCCGTTCAGAGAGATGTAATCGCCTTCTTTCAGCACCACACCGTCAATTTCCACCGTACGTGCCTTATAGTCAATATTCAATGCACCAGCACCCGACACACAGCATTTACCCATACCACGAGCCACCACAGCAGCGTGAGAAGTCATACCGCCACGGGCAGTCAGGATACCTTCGGCGACAGCCATACCCGCCAAGTCCTCAGGAGAGGTCTCGATACGAACCATCACCACACGTTTGCCGGCAGCATGCCATTCGGCAGCGTCATCAGCGAAGAATACAATCTGACCAGTTGCAGCACCCGGAGAAGCTGGAAGACCACGAGTCAGGATTTTTGCTTTTTTCAAAGCATCCTTGTCAAATACAGGGTGGAGCAATTCATCCAGCTTATTCGGTTCAACGCGCATCAAGGTTGTCTTTTCGTCAATCATACCCTGACGGAGCAAATCCATAGCAATCTTTACCATGGCAGCACCCGTACGTTTGCCGTTACGTGTCTGAAGGAACCAGAGCTTACCTTCTTGAACGGTGAACTCCATGTCCTGCATATCTTTATAATGATTTTCCAATTTTGTCTGAAGCGCATCCAGTTCTTTATAGATTTCTGGCATAGCTTCTTCCATAGAAGGATATTTTGCAGCACGTTCTTCTTCGCTTACACCCGCCAGTTGGGCCCAACGTTGAGAACCGATCTTAGTAATCTGTTGCGGAGTACGGATACCGGCTACTACGTCTTCACCTTGCGCATTAATCAGGTATTCACCATTGAAAAGGTCTTCACCTGTAGCTGCGTCACGTGAGAAACAAACGCCGGTTGCGGAAGTATCTCCCATATTACCGAATACCATTGCCTGTACGTTTACGGCTGTTCCCCATTCGTCAGGAATACTTTCCATCTTACGGTAAAGGATAGCACGTTCATTCATCCAGGAATCGAATACTGCACAGATGGCACCCCAAAGTTGTTCGTATGCACAAGTCGGAAAATCTCTTCCTGTCTGTTCTTTTACGGCAGCTTTAAATTTCTTCACGAGTTCTTTCAGGTCTTCCACTTCCAGCTCGTTATCAAGTTTCACACCTTTCGCTTCTTTCACCTCTTCGATGATTGCTTCGAACGGGTCAATATCTTCCTTATTAGTAGGTTTCATTCCCAAAACCACGTCACCGTACATCTGTACAAAACGACGGTAAGAATCCCATGCAAAGCGTGCATTACCAGTTTTGCGGATAATTCCTTCCACCACTTCATCATTCAGACCAAGGTTCAGAATAGTATCCATCATACCCGGCATGGATGCGCGGGCACCGGAACGTACAGACACCAACAAAGGATTTTCAATGTCACCAAATTTGGATTTCATCAGCCCCTCTACATTAGAGATGGCTTTAACGACTTCATCTTTCAGCAACTCAACCACTTTATCACGTCCTAACGTGTTGTATTCCGTACAAACATCTGTAGTTATTGTGAATCCGGGAGGGACTGGAATTCCAATTAAATTCATTTCGGCAAGGTTTGCACCTTTACCACCTAACAAATTCTTCATGTCGGCTTTTCCTTCTGCCTGACCATTTCCAAAGGTATAAACTCTTTTTTTATCCATAATATTGTGTTTAAAGTTACATTATGACTTTCTTCTGCTCGCAAATCTAAGGATATTTCGCAAATCAGAAAACTTTTTGCGAAAAAACTTTCTATCAAAATGCAATTTCGACATTACAATCTGGATTATTTCTACAGACACGAAAGTTTTCCAAAAAAAATACCTATTTTTGCAAAGTAATTATTAGACTGGTGTAAAAGTGGCAAGAAAGAAAAAAGAACTTCCCTTATTGGAGAAGGTAACAATCATGGATGTGGCTGCCGAAGGAAAAGCCATTGCAAAAGTAAACGACCTGGTAATTTTTGTTCCCTACGTAGTGCCGGGCGATGTCGTAGACCTTCAGATCAAGCGTAAGAAAAATAAATATGCCGAAGCGGAAGCGGTGAAGTTTCACGAGCTGTCACCCAATCGCGCTGTTCCTTTCTGCCAACACTATGGCGTATGCGGCGGTTGCAAATGGCAGGTGCTCCCCTATCCGGAGCAAATCAGATACAAACAGAAACAAGTGGAGGATAATTTGAGACGTATCGGAAAGATCGAACTTCCCGAGATTTCTCCGATTCTCGGTTCCGCTAAAACGGAATGGTACAGAAACAAACTGGAGTTCACATTTTCCAATAAACGTTGGCTGACCAACGAGGAAGTTCGCCAGGATGTGAAATATGACCAGATGAATGCTGTCGGTTTCCATATTCCGGGAGCGTTCGACAAGGTGCTGGCTATCGAAAAATGTTGGTTGCAGGACGATATATCCAACCGTATCCGGAATGCGATACGCGATTATGCTTACGAACATGATTATTCATTCATCAATCTGCGTACACAAGAAGGTATGCTGCGGAATATGATTGTCCGTACTTCCTCAACGGGCGAATTGATGGTAATCGTGATTTGCAGGATTACGGAAGAGCACGAAATGGCACTGTTCAAGCAACTGCTTCAGTTTGTCGCTGATTCTTTCCCGGAAATTACATCTTTGCTATACATTATTAATAATAAGTGCAACGACACCATCAATGATTTGGATGTGCACGTATTTAAAGGTAAAGATCATATCTTTGAGGAGATGGAAGGCCTGCGTTTCAAGGTAGGTCCGAAATCATTCTATCAGACTAATTCGGAACAGGCTTATAATCTATATAAGATAGCCCGTGACTTTGCCGGACTGACCGGAAATGAACTGGTGTACGACCTCTATACCGGAACAGGCACGATTGCCAACTTTGTCTCACGCCAGGCGCGCCAAGTGATTGGTATCGAATATGTGCCGGAAGCTATTGAAGACGCAAAGGTGAATGCGGAAATCAATGATATTAAGAATACCTTGTTCTATGCCGGCGACATGAAGGATATGTTGACTCAGGACTTCATCAATCAGCATGGACGCCCAGACGTTATCATAACAGACCCCCCTCGCGCAGGTATGCATCAAGATGTGGTTGACGTTATTTTGTTTGCCGAACCAAAACGGATTGTTTATGTAAGTTGTAATCCTGCTACTCAGGCACGCGATTTGCAGTTACTGGATGGTAAATACAAGGTGAAAGCTGTGCAGCCGGTAGATATGTTCCCTCACACTCATCATGTGGAGAATGTAGTATTACTAGAACTTCGATAAAAGATAAAAAATGGAAAAAAGACCTAGAAAGACACCTGCTGAAAGAGCACGTGCCCAATATACGAACTATGCAGTCAGGGAATCGATGGAACTCATGGATTTCCTCGCTGCCAAAATGCCGGACGCAAGCCGCACAAAGCTGAAATCTTTGTTAAGCAAGCGGGTGGTATTTGTTGACAATGTGATCACTACACAATTCAACTACCCTCTTCAACCGGGAATGAAGGTGCAAATCAGCAAGCAAAAGGGAAAGAAAGAGTTTAATAACAGATTGCTGAAAATCGTATATGAGGACGCTTATATCATTGTTGTCGAAAAGATGCAAGGACTCTTGTCCGTCAATACGGAGCGTCAGAAAGAGCGTACCGCTTATACAATACTCAATGAATATATACAGCGTTCGGGACGCCAGTTTCGTGTGTATATTGTTCACCGCCTGGACAGGGACACTTCCGGCTTGATGATGTTTGCCAAAGACGAAAAAACACAGCGGACACTACGCGACAACTGGCATGAGATAGTGACCGACCGCCGATATGTGGCCGTAGTGGAAGGAAATATGGAGAAAGACTATGATACGATAGTATCCTGGTTGACTGATAAGACTTTGTATGTAAGCTCCAGCAAATACGACGACGGTGGTTCCAAATCAATCACACATTATAGAACCATCAAACGTGCGAACGGGTATTCTCTTGTAGAACTTGATTTGGAGACAGGACGCAAGAACCAGATTCGTGTGCATATGCAGGATTTAGGTCATCCGATTGTCGGTGATGGAAGATATGGCGGAGAAAACTATTCGAATCCTATCGGACGCTTGGCACTTCACGCTTTCAAGCTTTGTTTTTATCATCCGGTAACGGGAGATTTGATGGAGTTTGAGACACCTTATCCGGCAGATTTCAAGAAGCTGTTTCTGAAGAAATAAAAAATAAAAGCGGAACTCTTTAAAAAAGTACAACCGTCCGCGATAGCAGGTAAGCCATAAAAAGAAAGCCGTCCGGATTTTGGGCGGCTATTTTTGTGAGGGTTTCCAGCGGTCGGGAAGCAGGTCGCGGTATTTTTCGATCGGGGTGTTTGGCGGCCATGCGGCACATCGGTCGATGATGTCACAGAAGTAGTCGAAGACGTTGACTCCGCACTGATGGCAGGTGATGGCCAGCGAGTGGTACAGGGCGGCGGCTTCGGCTCCGGAGTGGGAGCCGATTGTCAGTCGGCGACGGGTCAGGGATATGTAGCGGTTGATTCGCTCGACTTTGTTGTTGTCAAGTCTGTAGGTGGGTGAGGCGAAGATGCGTGGTATCACGTCCCATTGTTTAAGCGCATGTTCGGTGGCGGCAAGCAGCGGGTCGTCGGGTGGCACGCCGATGCGATTTTTGACCGCTGTCAGTCTCATGCGGATTTTCTCGAGCATCACTTTGGAGTATCGTTGTCTCCACTCAAGGTGCTTTTCCGCCGTCCATCCGTCTTTGCCTATGCGGTGCTGATGCTCGAAGTGGTAAAGGAGTCCGAAGAGCTTTGCTATTTCCTGCGCCTGCGGATTGTCTTTCAGGTCGAGGAACTTCCGCTTTATATGCTGCAGGCATGGCAAGCGTTTTATCCCGCTCATCTCACCGATTCCGATATGCCGGTATCCCGAGTAACAATCGCATTGGAACGCTCCGTTGAAGCCTTTGATATGCTGCTTGAAGACTTCGGCAGAGCGGGAACCGTCATCATAGAAGAAGTATACAAGCCCGGTTGTCATGCCGACGAACACCCAGATGTAGCCCTTTTTGATCTTCCTGCCCGAGGGAGTGGCCACCTGCAGCCGCACTTTCTGATAGGTCTCGTCACCACAGATATAATTGTCTTCGACAACTGCCGGCCCGAGAGCCTTGTACAGATTCTCCAGATGAACCCTTACCTTGCTGATCAGTTTTTGTGCCGTGCCTTTGTCAAGGTCGAAGCCGTGGGCACGGAAGTATTCGACTGCATTTTCAAGTGGCATGCAGTGGAGATAGCGTAGCTCGGCGAGTCCGGCAATGAAGGAGGATGTATACTGCGAGTTCAGCAGCGGCGTGGCGGGAGCAGAGCCTTTGTATATTTTCTCGTCCTGCACATATTTGCGTACCTTGTAGATTATTTTCTTGAAGCGCATCGGCTCCATGACGTAGCGCACGACATCGCACTCGCCGATAAACGTCGCCGCCTCGGGATTGAAGTCGGGGCTGTCCGGCTCCACCACAACCGTCTCTACCTCGCACTCGGGATGGGTCTTTCTCCTGGCTCCATTGTTGGTGCGTTTCTTCTGTGGCCTCTGTTCCGGAGTTTCTGATACGGCAGGAGCCGGCATCGGTTTTGTCTGGCGCTCTGACGGCGAGCCCTGCAGACGCTGCACGGCCTGACGAGCAGCTTTTTCTTTGCTTAGTTCCGCGCCTTTCCCTTTTACAGCATCCTCCAACGAGGCTATCTGTTTGCGCAGCTCATCTACTGTTGCCACCAGTCTGTCGTTGGTTGACTGGAGTTTTTCATTGGATAAAGTAAGAGAGCTGACAGAGGACAACGCCTCGTCAAGTTGTCCTTGAAGATACTCGATCTGACGTTGCAAAAACTCTATCAACTCGTTCTTTTTCATGGTGTAAAGTTACAAAAAATATCTGACATTTGCAACTTTCTACACCATTTATTTATTTGATTAACAAATTATTAAGCCTTATTTTACAGCCATTCTGAAGCGATTCTCGACCGTCACCTTCACAGGCGTGAGCCCCCTCATCAGCATATAGAAATCGTCCCATTGGAGCCTGCGCACGCCGTCATCGCCCTTTTTAAGTACCTCCCGGAAACGACCTTGCGACAGTCTTTTTGTGTACATCAAAAATCCGTCACCATCCCATTTCAGAGCCTTCATGGACTTGCGGTCTTTGGAGAAAAACACATACACATCGCCCGATGCCGGAGAGTGCCCCTTCCACGACCACACCATCTGGGTCAGACCGCGTATGCCGTAACGCATCGACACCGGCTGCTGGCATACCCATAGCCGTAACCCCTGCTCAAGACCCCACATGACCGACCTCCTTTCCCATCTTTCTGACGAACTTTGCAATGACAGCAACATCAGTATCAGCTGGAAAGCTGACCGCCACATGACCGTCGACCTTTACTGTTATCACATTGCCCGTGTCAGCCGGAAGAAAACCGGCCTCCTCAAAGATGACATCCTCGAAAGGCACCTCCTCAGACTTATTGTTACCCGTGCCTGTCGGTCCTGTATATCCGGGCAATCCGGCCACACGTAAATGCTTCCGATACAAATAAGAATGCAACTGACCGTATGTTACACCAAAACTCCTGCAATAAGAAGATAAGGTCCCGGGCTGTCTGCCTTGTGCGCATAATTGCTTGAACCGCTCATAAATTTCCCCGTAAAGGCGACTATTTACGCAACAATATCCCGGCAAGGTCTTTATATCCTGAAACTCGCTCTTGAGCAATTGCCGCATCTGACTCTGATCTACACCGTTGGCTATGCAATAGGCTCGGAACGAAGACGGCTGTCTTCCTTCGGCACACAGTTGCTTGAATGACAAGAAAACCTGCCTGTAAAGTTCAACTTTTCCCATAAATCAATTTTTAGGGCAAAGTTAGAAACTTTACAGGCAGGCTTCAATACGCTATCGCGGACGGTTGTACTTAAAAAAGAGACTTCCGCTTTTTATTTATATTAAAATATTCATCTTCTATTGCATTTCCAATGTAAAAGGGAAACCCTCTGAATCTCCTGTCAAATAAAAAATTCCAGTCATTAATCCATGACGTATGTTCACATCATCCATGTAGGAGATTCCATTTCTACCATAATCCAAAACAAGGTTATTACTGTAACGATCCTCCCAATACCACTGAAAACGAAAATGGTCATATGGTTCACCGTTACGATAATATTGATATTCTTCACCAAAGCCATCCGGGTCAAAAGTAAACTCACTATATATACCTTCCATTGGCAGCACTCATGCCGACATCTCCTGCCCATATCCTGCCGAACATCTGCTCTTCTAAGTCTTCATCGTCCTCACACGAAGTAAAGCCAACCAATAAAGTCAGCATCATTAAGATACCTGCATATCTCTTAACCATTTTCATAATCTTCCAGTTTATTGCGTTTATAAATACAAATTTAGCGTTTTTATTTTACTATACACTTCAAGCCATAAGTTTTTTGTACCTTTGCCCCGATAATATTAAAAAAATTACATGAAACTTCTTTGGCTCGATTTAAATAGCTCCTATGCACACTCCTCATTGGCACTCCCTGCACTCCATGCTCAAATAGCAGACGATACCACTATTGAATGGTGCGTAGTCTCTGCCACGATTAATGAAAATACCGGTAGCGTTGTCAATCAAATCTACCGTCACCAACCGGATATCATTGCAGCCACCAACTGGCTATTTAATCACGAGCAACTATTACACATCGTTTCACGTGCAAAAGCATTATTACCTCATTGCTGTATCATACTCGGCGGCCCCGAGTTTTTAGGAGATAACGCTGCTTTCTTATATAAGAACAAATTTGTAAGCGGAGTGTTCCGCGGAGAAGGCGAAGAAGTATTCCCTTTATGGCTAAAAGTGTGGAATCACTCAAAAGAAGAGTGGAAATCAATAACAGGTCTCTGTTATCTTGATGAAAACAATCAATATCAAGACAACGGCATCGCCCGCGTCATGAATTTCTCACAACTTATATCTCCTGAAAAGAGCCGTTTTTTCAATTGGAGCAAGCCCTTTGTCCAACTTGAAACAACCCGGGGATGTTTCAACACATGCGCTTTTTGCGTCAGTGGCGGTGAAAAGCCTGTCCGCACCATTCCTTTGGAAGCTATCCGTGGACGTCTGAATGACATTCACCAGCATGGAATCAAGAATGTACGTGTCCTCGACCGTACCTTTAATTACAACAATAAGCGGGCAAAAGAATTACTCGACTTATTCCGTAACTATCCGGACATCTGTTTCCATCTTGAAATCCATCCGGCTCTCCTTTCCGAAGAATTAAAGCAGGAGTTATCCGCCCTACCGAAAGGTCTATTGCATTTGGAAGCCGGAATTCAAAGCTTAAAAGAACCTGTTCTACAACAAAGCCGACGCATCGGAAAGTTATCCGACGCTCTTGAAGGATTAAAATACCTCTGCTCCCTGAAAAATATGGAGACACACGCCGACTTAATAGCGGGACTCCCACTCTACCACTTATCAGAGATATTCGAAGATGTCCGCACCTTAGCGGAATATGGCGCAGGAGAAATCCAACTGGAATCCCTAAAGCTGCTCCCCGGCACAGAAATGCGAAGAAGAGCAGAAGAATTAGGTATCCAATACTCACCGCTACCACCCTATGAAGTATTACAGACCCGTGAAATATCAGTAGACGAACTGCAAACGGTCCATTACCTATCCCGTATGTTAGACGGATTCTACAATACTTCTACTTGGCAAAAGATTACCCGGACACTAATTCTGGAGAATCCGCATTTCTTACGTGAATTCCTCAATCATTTGGTGCAAACCGATGTCATCGACACTCCTTTAAGTCTGGAAAAAAGAGGACTTATCTTATATGATTTCTGTAAAAATCATTATCCGGATTACCTGACACAAGTCAGCATCGCATGGATAGAAGCAGGAATGTCTCTAAAGAAAGCTCCTGCTGAAAAGGTAAGGACAAAATGGCAAACACCTCCTGAAAATTGGGACGTTACATACGGTTCGTATAGAGATAATTTACGACTATGCTTCCTCCCTCTTGATGAGAATGGACATGGCTATTGGTTTGGTTTTGAATCGGAGATTCAGAAGATAACTCCTGTTTTTAAAGCTAAAAATTTATCATAATACATAATTATAATTCAACATGATAACAAGAACTATGAGCCCTGTAATGCTCAGAAAAGAAATACAGACAGACATAATTGAGAATATACTCCCCTATCTAAAACGAAACTACGATAATAAAATACGTAGAGCAATCGTCAAAAGCACTCATTTACCAATGATTTTCAATCCAATTCATTATTTCAGTAAAAAGACCCATAATGACTGGTACATCTTTTATTATGCCACCTCAAAGAAATGCGCAGATGACGCCGCCTGCCTTGCTATATCACTGGTACAAAGCGAAGAAGGAACTTATGTCTACGAGCAAGTGGTTTCGGGTAATCCGAACGACCCTATTTGTATTTTTCCCCCTCATTTCTTTTCACGCTATCATTCCAGATTCTTGAAAGATGAACCTATCAGCAAAATGGATCTCATCACACATTATTTTAAAAACAACTACATAGGCCTTATCACCGCTGGAACAATGTGGGGTAATCGATGTGCAATGAGCACTACCAATGGATACGCTTTCGGAGAAGTATTGGACTTTGAGGAACGTCTTTTCATTTTTAAGACTTACATCACAAAGGATTTAATAAGAAAGAATCAGACATTTGCAAAAGCATTCAATCAAATTGAAGAACAAAATATGCTAAAAGAGTTCATGAATATGAAAGACCCTGATAAGTATTTATTAGAGTCGTTCGATTTCTATCTTAATGCTAAGTTCTAAGAGAATGTGACGTAAAGTGTGTCAGAGAAACCTCATAATTCAAAGATCCAATCTCCATACCTTATCCAACAATTCCTTATATACATTAAGCCCATTTCCTATCTGTAACCCATAGAAATGAACACCTCTTTCCTGCTCTCTACGAATCCTGCTTTCAGTAGACTTACAACAGAAGGCAAATTCAAAATCACTTATTATCAATACATCCGCCATCAGATAATTCTCCTTAGTCAAAGTATGAAGAATAGTTGTCAGCATTTCTTCCCCGTCCGTGCCACCAGAGAATTGCGAAACCATGAACTCCCTTACCTTTTTCCAATTTCCCGGATGTGCCGTATTCAATACTTGAGCCCGCACCGAGAAAGAAAGCAAAAAGCATTTCCTGCATTGTTTTTTCGCCATTTGAGTAATTTCCATAAGCAAAGCTTTAGCAATGCTTTCTGCCTTTCCCTGCATCGAACCACTCGTGTCAATCGCCACAATCATTGGTCCTTTTATTTGGCGAGGTTCTCTCCGCTTCGCTCGACTCTCCTGCTTCTTCCACACACTATCCGAACGACCGGAAAACAATTGTAATTGTCTCATAGCATATTTCATAAAAAACAAATCTTCTGTAGCAATCTCCGCCAACAGTGCGACCTCTGTCGGCATCAGTGCCTGCAAGTCATTCCCCTCTTCCACCCCATGTATGTCCGAATGTGCCAGAGATGAAGAAAGAGTTTCCGGGATGTATTGCTTAATCAACGTATCCAATTCGTCTGTCTGTTCTTTTTCCCTCCCCATGCAACTCACGATCTCTTTCAACTCCTTATATTTCACACTTATCGTACGATACCGGCTCATTATACGATAATCTTTCATATTCGACCTGCCAACAGAACTTTCAAACTGTTTCTTACTGCTATTCAAACATCTTTGTTTTTCCTCCCGTATCTTCCGCCTATATGCCAAACTCCATTCATCACAAATCTTTTGAAACAAAATATCCATGTCAAACTCCCCCTGTCTCAGCAAGCTGTTATATCCGCCTACATTCAGTTCATACTGAGAATATTGCCCCATCAAATAATCCGAAATCTTCTCCCATAACTCTTCTTTCCGCTCCAAGTCCTTAACATTTAATATTGCATTTATGTATTTCCATTCAATTTCCCTTCTCTGTTCTATCTGTTGAAAACAAGAAAGAAGCATTGAGAAAAATTCCAATATTGAATTCTTTAATAAATCACGCAATATCTCATCAGTCCACCACTGTGTTCCCAGACAATCCTCAAATACAGTAACCAAATATGCCATCAACACATCTTCCTCGCCATACACTGGATATCTACCCGTATCTACAAATTCATCAAAAGCAGACGCATATACCGACAACTGTAATTCAATATCAGTCTCCTCCTTCATAACATCTCTCGCTGGTTACAAATAGTTATAAGTAGTGATTCTATTCGCTTTTCACACTGTCCGGCATATTTTTTTATATATTGCCTATCATTAGCAGAGACAAATAAGTTTTCAGTCCATTGCGCATCTGCCATCTTTCCAACCAAATGTACTTTGAGCTCCTCACATTCCCTCATCCACATATCCAACATTTGTTTGTCATTAGAGGAAGATTCTTCCCGCATTTCTTCTTGGGAATTCCCTTCTTCGGAACAACACAACGGATATTCCTTACTATCAATTATCAATGTTCCTCTTCCTCTCCTGACTTTTATCCGGAAGATATTATACCTTTGTCCGGAAGAAGAAAAAGGTGCATCCATATCAATAAGACGAATAAAATGAGTACGCGATTGTGCATCCGAGTAACAGATTCCATCTCTATCTTTCGTCCGGTCAAGATGCCGATAATCTGTAGAAAACACATAGCAGGGAGTTGTTTTATAATGTTCCACCCTATAATAGAAATAATTGAAAATCTTCGGTTTCACATTATCTTCCGGCACTTTTCTTCGTACGGATTCTTTTTTCATCTTTTCCAATTGCTTCTTTATTTCTTCTATCTTCTCAATATAATCAGTAAACAATGCTTCCGATACCACATCCAATATCACAGGAATAGCCTCCGTTGTATTCCAAAGACAATAAAACAAAAGTAATACATCTGATTCTATAGTAACCATTCTATTTTCCGCCTTGACACGCATCGCAACCCAGCATATCTTTGCGCCATAACCAATTACTAACAAAGATTATGGCAAAAGAAAAAGTAAACTACCAGGAGGTGTACGACCTCTATCAGCTGTGCTGCGAAACCAAAGACCTTCGCGAGTTCTGTGCGGATTATGGAGTGAATTACGACAAGTTCATGAACTGGCAGCGCCACCAGCTGTGGAGTGAGAAGTTAGGCAAGACAGTCCGGGTGGAACAGCCCAAGGTAGCCAAGGTGCAGATAACCGGCAATCCCTGCAACAGTCCAACCGTGAAAATGGAAGTGAAACAGCTTGAAGGTGAGCCTCCTATAAGATGGGTTAAGTTGCAATTGACATCAGGTGCCACACTGTTTCTGAGAAACACCACAGTTCTTGATTTGAGCTTGTTGCTTAATAAAATGATAGGATGATATGCTTGGACTGAGTGCTAACCTGAACTATTATCTGTTCAACGGTAATGTGGATTTGCGGAAAGGCATTTTCCGTCTGTGTGAGAGTATAAGGGAAGAGATGTCACTTGACCCGAGCGATGCATCCAATGTATATATGTTCATGTCCCGTAACCGGAAGGTTGTGAAGATACTTCATTACGAACGCGGTTTTTATGTGCTTTACGAGAAACGTCCTGTCATGGGAAAGTTCAAGAAACCGGTATTTGATGAGGTCTCCAAATGCTACCGGATACAATGGTCAGACATGGCCTATCTTACGGAAAGTATTGTAGTTGACAAGATGTACGTTAGTTCAAAAGATTAATATTAACATATTGACTATCAGTAAAATAATATAAAAATAAACGATAAAAAGTTTGCGTAACTGCCTGGTTTTTCGTACCTTTATATCATGATTGATGAAAGGGCATACGAGTTACTTTGCTGCCAGTTGGGTCTGGCGAATGAGGAAAAGGCAGGGCTTCGCAAACAGGTAAACGAACTGATTGCGAGGCTTAAGGCCATTGAAGAATCCAATAAGGAGAACTCCAAGGCTCTGGTTGATACAATCAATGAATTATCCGTAACAGTCGAGAACTATCGAAAAGAAATGGAGCTTATGAGAAAGCAGCTTGAAGCGAAAGACGAGGTGAACCGGATGCTGGCAAACGAGATTTCCAATCTCAGGCTTCAGCTTGAGGACAGCAGGAAACACCGTTTCGGCCGTACATCCGAGCAAAGAAAACTGCTGAACAACCGTAACCTTGACAAGTCTGCACTGCATAAGTCCGAATATGACGGTTCTGACAGAAAGGATGATGACAACGATAAGGCTGACGGTAACGAAACCGGCAGCAGTACCATTTCTGGTAGCACACCTGCACAGGACAGCCAACCTTCAAGAAGAAAGGAAACTGCACCACGTGCCGTGAAAACCAAATTGAAAGTTGACAAAGTGGTAGTACATGAAGTGGACGAGTATTACACGCTTCCCGAAGGAGGACGGTTCATGAACCGCAACGGTATGCCTGATGTGTGGGAATACAGGGTCATAGAACATGTAAGGGCTCATAACGTGGAGCATGTCTACAAGGTGGCAAGGGTGAAGCTTGCGGACGGCACTTTCGCGAACACGATGGAACATCCGCTGAAAGACCTTGGAGGCATCTTCTCTCCTGAACTGCTTGCCCGTCTGCTCTGTCTGAAATATGACTTCAGCATGCCGGAGAACAGGCAGATAAGACTGCTTGCCAGAGAGGGCATCCACATAAGCAATACCACACTGAACAGCTATATCCATAACGGAATCGCCAAACTCAAGGGTTTTATCGGAGAGGTATTCAAGGGGTTTGTACAGCAGGCTGAATATCTTATGGTTGATGAGACGACCGAACTTGTAGGCATCGAAACAAAGGAAGGCAAGGCTTACAGGAGAAAGTACTTATGGGCATTCTTTGCAAAGCATATGAAGATGGTCTATTATCACTATAACAACGGCAGCAGGTCATCCGATGTGGCGAAGTCGTTCCTGGAACATTTTATGGGGACCCTGTCCACTGACGGATATACGGTTTACAGAATGTTTGATGGAGAAGACTCAAAGGTGCTGCATATAGGATGCTGGACGCACTGCAGAAGGTTGTGGGTTGACGCCTTGCCTTCGGACAGGACAGCGATGGAGATAATAGACTCCATCGGCGATATGTTCATGAATGAAGAGCTGTTCCGCACCATGAAGCTCAGCGGTGAGCAGATAAAGGGGAAAAGACGGCAGCTTACAGGACCGATCCTTGAAAGTATCCATCATAAGGTGGTCATGATGATGCAGGATGCGAAGGTTATGGCTAACGAACTGATGAGAAAGGCTGTCAATTATACGTTAAACCAGTGGAAGTCCCTGAGAAATATCCTCAAGGACGGTGCAGCGGAAATATCGAACAACCTCTGTGAACAAAGGATGAAACCGGTAAAGCTGTTGCTCAAGAACTGTATGAACATAGGCAGTGAGGATGCGGCAGAAAACTCGGCATTCATCTTCTCTCTGATAGAAAGCTGCAAGCTTAATGGCATAGACCCTCAGGATTACCTGAAGCACCTGTTCGAATGTATTCTTCATGGTAAGGACTGCGACAAGAAGACTCTTCTACCATGTTTTTATAAACCGGAATGTTAAAACAAAAATATTTTCTTGCGGGCATTTTTATTTTATCGGCTGAAAAACAGCCGATAAAATTGTCGTGGCGGAAAATAGAATGATTACGATTCTATAATTTCATTTCTTCCATTCAAAAATGCCGAAGCTTGCATGAGATGCACAATCTTTTTCCAGCGACGGTCGGAAATATAAAACTTTTCTCCATCCGCCTCTTCTGTATTCTGTACATATTTCCTCAAACCCATCCGTACATGGGTTATTAATTTCAATATCTCGTCCGACACCTCAATTTGTTCCATCTCATTTTGCCATTGTTTGTAACGCTCATCCGAAATAAGCATTACTTTAGGAATTGATTGCCGCATAGTAGTTTTAGTTCCTTGCCGCAACATCTTATAAAAAGAACGTTCGTTGGAAATACAGTTGGAAACAACACGTACCAAAAAGCGATCCCATAAAGCCTCCAACCCTTCCCCCTCTGCCGGTAACTCGTTGGATGCGGCAATCATTCCTTTCAAAGGTAAAGCAATCTCCTTACGTCCATTCTTGTAAATCTTTTCGTTAAGCACAGTGAGTAATGAGTTCTGTATAGAAGGTCCCGCCTTCCATATCTCGTCTAGAAAAGCAATTGTGGCAGCAGGCAAATAATCATCTACAATTCGCTCATAAATGTCTTGTTCTTTCAATTTAGAAATCGAAACAGGACCAAATATTTCATCGGGCGTACTGAAACGTGACATCAGATATTCAAACGAACTACCCTGCTCGAATATCATCTTCAATCGGCGGGCTATCATACTCTTTGCCGTTCCCGGCGGACCCAATAAAAAAATACTTTCACCCGCTAAAGTAGTCAGTAAAGCCAAAGCCATTATATGTTCTTTCTCAAAAAGTCCCTCACTCATATATTTTAATAAAGCCGATACTTGCAGCCGCACCGGTTTCATCACTTTCGATCTTTCCATAATACCATATTCCATTTTTAACAGTGTACCTTACCTTATCGTTCGGAAATAAAATTGTACTTTTCCGATAACATATTGTTCATCAGTTTACTACCCCTCATTTTAATCTATTCTTTTCAAAGCCGCAACTGCTAATTCATTACCCTGCTCAGCAGATTTACGATACCAATCTACAGCCAATTCTAGATTTTTTCCTACTCCATAACCTTTCTCATAAAATAGTCCCAAATAAAACTGAGCCTCCGCCTCTCCTCGCTCAGCCCGTTTTATATATTCCTCTACTTCTATACTCTTAATTTTCAACATTATTATTTACAGTTAATACTCAATGTTATATTCGAACACATGGAAAAACACAACAGAAAAGATAGAAAACTAGCAAAAATCTCCTATTTCAAATTTCCCAATTCTTTCAAAATATCAACAACTTCTTCATTACCCTGCTCAGCAGCCAAAACGAGTAATCATTCTATTTTCCGCCACACCGTCCTTGAGGATATTTTTCAGGAATTTCCACTGGTTTATCGTGTAGCTCGCAGCTTTTCTCATCGGTTCGCTTGCCATGATTTTCGCATCCTGCATCATCATGACCACCTTATGATGAATCCGTTCAAGAATCGGTCCCGTAAGCTTAAGTCTTTTTTCCTTAATCTCCTCACTGCTGAGTTTCATCATACGGAACAGATCTTCATTCCTGAACATATCACCGATAGGACCTTTGCTATCTTGTCTTTATCAAGTCCGTCCAGACAGTCAAAGTAATCGTACATACTCTCCAATTTGCATTCGTCAAACGAAAATCTACAATATCTTGACGCACCGCCACGTTTTTGTAGGTAATATCAGCGACAGCCATATTATGGCCATAGAACGCAAGTTGCATGGAATAGTATTTGTTGCTGAAAAACTTCGTGCTAAGATGTGTTGCCGACTTGTATATGATTCTTTTATTTATTCTTTATTTTTTCCATGTCTTCCCAAATCTTTTTATAAACCGATTTGAATAGTATATGATAAGCAGGCAGTGTCCTTATGCTTCCACAACGTTTACAGGGTTGTGGAACAGAATAGGTTGTAGCAGCATATTCAAAATCGGATGCTACAAAGATTTTACCACATTGGGTGCATCTGAAAACGTTTTTTCCTCTATACATGATATTATCTTATTTAAACTAACGTTAGTTCGATATAAATATTAAATTTATTTTATAATAATGAGGATCATAATGGAGAGCTTTGTTGTCTCTTCTTATAAGACCTAATTTTTGTTCTAGTTTATGAATTTCTAAGTCTTGTTCCTCTTTATTTTTTATTTTTGAAGGAGTATGATTAATAATCCACTTGACTCCATAATAAACACCAATAAGCGGACTACATATTACCAATCCACCTATAAGACTACACATAAAAAGATCCCATTTGTCTATTCTCATTTTCTATTAATCCCTCTTTCACTACCATATTATCACTCAGCATCCAACATAAAGAACACTCTTTTCATCTACCCAGCCTTTTTAAAGCTTCAACTGCCTCCTCACATTCTAGCTCTGCCGCTTTTCGATACCATACAACAGCTTGTTCCAAATCTTTAGAAACTCCCTTGCCTAATTCATAATACTCTCCTACATTAGCTTGAGCCATAGCTAAACCTTGCTCAGCGGCCATAACAAACCATTTGAACGCTTCAGTATAGTCCGATTCCACGCCAAGTCCTACATCATATACCCATCCAATATAATTCTGAGCATCGGCTTCTCCTTGTATAGCAGCCTTCATCCACCATTCAAAAGCCTTCTCCTGGTCTTGTTCCGTACCTATACCTTTATAATACATCTCTCCAACTAAACATTGTGCCTGGACTTGTCCCTGACGAGCTGCCATCTGCATCCATTCAAAAGCTAAACGAAAGTTTTGAGCAACCCCATCTCCTGACAAATAACAGGTAGCTATAACTGTCTGAGCATCTGCATCCCCCTTCTCTGCCATATCATAAAGCTCATCAAAAGTATATTCGTCTCTTTCAGATTCTTCAGCAACTATTTCATTTTCCTCACATTCATTTTCCTCATTAATCTCAATCGGATTATGGAAAAATAATTCTATACAAGCTATGTATTTCGGTTCGAGTAGCAGTAAATCAGTTGTTAGAAGTTGATGAATTTCATCTATTTTATCCACCTCCACTCCCTTGACGTTGGAGTATTGAATAACCTTCAGAATATCCTTTATCTTATTTTGAGCTATTCGAATGTTTCTATCAGCCGAAATTTCTATTTTTGATAATAGATCGACACTTTTCTGCAATGCCTGCTCAGCCAATACATATCTTCGAGTTTTTTTATAATAGATACCCTGGAAATAGTAAAGACAGGAACGCAAAGACACAGGACACCTGTTTAGTTCTCCATACAAATTTATAGCCTCTTTCAATGTTCTCTCTACTAGATCATACTGATCCCTTGTCCACACATAAAATTCATCCTCTCCTAAAATATCCGCACACTTAACTGTATAGGACAATATTTCAATGCAAAATGCCAGATACCCATCAATACTTTGTTTAACCTCTACAATCATATCATCAAGAACAGAAGAAAGAGGAATTTCTCCCGAAGCATACAAGAAGTACTGTCTACGATGTATCTCTGCTTTTTTTCCAGAGCCATAAGCCTCCATAATCCCCTTATGATACCAACATAAATATGTCTCCCGAACTGCAACCGGCATCTGTCGTAAGCAAAGCACTGCCTTAACTGCATACTTCATCCAATTACTTTTCATTTCCACAAGATACATATATAGATAAAAATATGTAAACTCATGAAAAACTGACATGGGAGGATCATTTCTACAAAAATAAAATGAACGAACAACATTGCCTACACTGAAGCTAATTTTATATTCCTCCCTTCTTTCAGGATGCCAAATCAATTCTATTTGCTTTTCTTCCACCAATTTGGCGTATTCTTCTTCTAAATTTTCTATATCTGCCATTGAGTTTCTCCTTGTTTCATCACTTTTATAAATATATTTCCCACACAATCTGCCAGAAAACTATTTATAATGTATTCTTAGTTCAACTTTATTCTATCAACCAATTTAAATCTATATCAGGATATGCTTTGAATAGCTTGGACAACTTGTAGAGAAGGAGCATTTCTACCTCTGATAATGTGCAATAAAGTAGATGGTCCAATCCCTATTTTTTTAGCAAAAAGAAGAATAGATAGTTTTTCTTTTTCCATAATATACACAATTCAGTCTTTTATACCTTCCATCTTAGAAGGTCTCTGCATTTTACCAAATAACTCCTGGGAAAGTTCCTCATCCTCACCTTCATCTTTCAAATCAGATAATACAGAATCAAAAAGGAGTATTTTAAACAAAACCGTTTCTTCGGTTGTATAATACACGCGTGAATATGCCAAGAGCTTATCATTTACTATTTTTTGCGCTTTAAAACAAAGTTCTTTTTCATATTCATCTTTTACTTGGAGAGGTAATTGAGAATCCCCAATTTTGATTATTATTTTCATAAATATATTTCTTCTTTATTTTCCATTTCACTGCTGTTCCATTAAAATCTAAAAGAATCATTTTAAACAATATCGATTCTTCAGTTGAAAGAAACAAAGCCACCTCTCATCTATCCAACTTCTTTAAAGCTTCAATAGCTTTCTCCACAATCGAAGGCCTGTTTTTTATATCGCTCCAATTCCTTAGATGAAACATTCAATGCCCAAATGATAATTGTCGTATCATCCACAAATCCCATTGGTAAGAAATCAGGAATCATATCTATTGGAGAAAGTAGATAAAGTGTAGCTGCTATGATGTAAATCAAACTACAGATATCATAATCTTTATACTTTCCCGTTGCAATATCACGCAGATAACAATACATTAAATTGAGTTGTTCCCGAAGATGACCCAAACCTTTTCTCGACAAAAACAGCCCTAACTGAAAAACTAACGCTTTCAGCCGTCTCAGATTATAAGCACACTTTGTAGCTTTAGTTATCCAGTTGGACTGCAAAAAATCAACAATAAACGACATAAAATTTAACCTTCTTTTTTGGAATGAAATTTATAATGACATCTATTACAACAATACTCTGATGGAATAGTTTTTCTAATCATTGAAGAGGTTTGTGTATGCATCCATGAAGGAGTCAACGAAGATACGATTAAACTTCCAGCAATAGCTACTCCATATATTCCTGTTCTTTCTATGCACCCTAACATAGTATATGATACATTGTAACTCCCACACTTTGGACATTTTATTTTTCCCATTTTTACAACTTTTTAAAATCAAAATAACCACTACTCAATATACTCTCACGACCCTTTATATTGAAACCTTCAAGTTCCAACCGCTTGGTTACAGCCTCTTTGCTATTAATAGAATCAAATGGCAAATGCCCAAAAGGAAGATTTACAATAAATGTTTGTCCTTTATCAATCCTCATCCCTCCACTAAGCGGAATGTTTACTTTTGTTGTTAATTGAAATTGCGACATATTATCTTTTTTATTTAATTCCACGATTAATACTTTTTACTGCTCTCTCCGGTTCTTTGATTAACCAGTCTATTGTCAATAAAGCTGCCGGATAAGTCAGATCAAATTTATGTTTCAATTCTGACAGTTTAACCCCCTCGACTATATAATCCGTTTCTTCCTCACTGACTAACCAACATCGAAATCCTTTTTGTAAACTATTATCTATTTGCAGCAATTCAGGAGCAATAGCAAGAGCCTGTTTCTCCGTATACCCCCTTGAAATCAATATATTTTTTATTTCTTCCATGTCATTATGCTATTTTACTCATATAACTTTTTAACACATCTTCCGCAAAAGCCCGCGCATCCGCTTCTACAGGCTGCATTTGGTAAACTTTAAATCCAAAGTGTTGCACATCTTTATAACCATACTCAAATTCATTTATACACCAATTAGAGACTTCGCCCTGACGTGGATGTACTTCTCTCACATATAAATTATAATGTTGATAAGCATGGCGTCCTTCATGAACTAACGTATCCAAAACTTGAATATACGCATCTCCGGAATTTGAGCGAATATAGTCAATATTTATTGTTATTTTATTAGAATCTTGTGAATAATTACCGATGTATCCATTTCCTAAGTTTTTAGTACAAACTTCACAAGCCGGACGATGGGAAATTGCAGCTATCTTATTCTCTAATTGCTGTAATACCTCCATTCGATTATCAAAAGATATTTCTTTCCATTCACTATAATCTATTCCCGCCATACTGCTCATTGTTTCTGATATTTTTTCTATCTGAACAGAATCTTGTGGAGCCTCCAAATATAAAGGATTAATCTCATGTTTTATCGACTCAAGCAGCTTTACCAGATCTTTATCTGAATCAATAGCTTTAGGAGGTAAGTCGTCTCTCCTATTTAATTCATCAATTCGGGCAATCAATAGATCAGTATCTTTTAATGGCAATACTTCACTAATATATTCCAGTTGAGAAGGAGACATTTTACTATTGCATGCAGCTTCATCAAAAATTATATTCTCGTCTACTTTTGCCATATCAGAATCAGCCAACAAGTGATCTTGAATCCAACGATCATTCCATGTAGCCATGCCTCCTGTATGTTGATGTTTCTTCATGCTATGAATATCTTCATCAATTAGTTTCATCCGCCCATAATCGATATCATGATGCCAAGTCAATCCGGAAATTTTATCCTTTTCATCCATAATATCGGCATACTGGTAATCATTTAGATTTAAAGATTCCTTCAAGTTCGGTTCTCTGACTAATTCATCTTTTAACATTCTTGTAGCGTATTTCATCTGCATTCTATCTGAACCATTACCATACTTTTTCCAGAATGCATCAGACATACAGTAATCAGGAAGACAAATTTCTCGTTTGATTGGAAATTCAGGAAACACACCTCTATATATTTTTCCTGTGGAAGAAACAAATGGCTGCATCGAATATTTCACACCATTCACACTCTTTCCGTCCCAAAAATGCTGACCTGTTTTTATAGTTTGTATCTCTGGGAAAAATTCCTTAAAAAGAGAATCTTTGTTTAAACCGGTCTGTTCTGACACTTCATTTATTCTGCCATCTACATTCCGCACAAAATCAATCTTTTTTTCTAAGCTTAGTTCCTCCCATGTCTCAGTTTTTATTTCTAACTCCTTTAAATAGCAACTCTCGGAGTGCCCCAATATTGGACTCTTCACCCTTTCATTTGAAGTATCTATATCTTCAACTTTTTGATTGAATAAATTCATACTATTTCACTTTATTCACTTTAACCCAATACGTATCTGTAGATAATGAACTAGAAACGACACATTGACCTGTCATCAATTTCGCAATAACTTTACGTTGTTCATCATTTAGCCCCATTGATTCACTAATTGCTTTACAATCATCTTCAGCCACCAAACGATGCGTAATTTTCAAATTCGTATTTTTAATCGCATCAGGAATCAATCGTGTTGGCACTTGATCTACCAAGAATATCCCTTCCCCATACGCCCGGATTTCTGACAACATATTACTAAATATCATTGCCGATTTGTATTGAGGCAATTCCTGATTCTCACATTTCGCCATCACCCGATGAGCTTCTTCAATAACCGTCAAATGCCGACAAGTGTTATCATTAAAATCAATCTCCCCTACTTCAGCTTGCGCAGCACGATACTCATATAAGAATTGAAGAATCAAAGCCATAAAGAATGACTTATCAACATCATCTCCTACGTAAGAAAGATTGATGATGCAAGGTTTACTAAATAAGTCCGCCCAAGGAGTTGAGTGAAGCGTATTCAGCATTTCTCCCTTCCATCCTCTTTTCAGACTATCAATACGGGTATTCAAACAAGCTTTCATATTTCGCTCTATCCGCTCTTCATATTGCCGATTAGAAATGACTTTATCCACACTGATACTCATCCCGTTCAACGTAGGCGGGAGCGTAACACCATACTTTGGCTCTTGCCCCAACCAATCTGTTGACTTGTTCTGATAAACCGTATAAATCAAATCCTCCATCAACACAGGGAGAATGTCATACATAGGAAATGCTGCCGCAAAAGTTGATTTCAATCTATCAATATGAGTCAATACGTTTGGCTCCTGTTCTTCTTTTAACCAAACTAATTCAAAAGGATTTAGTTTCATTTTTTTAGGAGTAAAGCCTGTTTTATACTTCTTACAACCGGGAATATAGATATCAATAGGATTCTCTGGATGTTCCTCATTATATTTTAAAGCCCAATCTACATATTCCGTCTTTGCCGGCTCAATTACCAAGAACGGACAGTCTATATCCAAACCATTCAATATAGATTGAACCGTATTCGTCTTCCCACTACCGTTAATTCCGGAAAGCAAAGTATGACGAGATAACATATCTATCGGAATATGATATTCTAGTTTTGTTTCAGTTCCACCATATAATAATTTTCCAAATGTAATCGTATGTTCTCCCCCTTCGTCCGGCTGATTCAAACTAAATTCTGGAGAACTATCTATCACACTAATCCCAGGAACTGCACGTAATGGAAAATTAATCAAATAAGAGAGTTCTTTAGTGGTAAGAAGTGTCCTCAACTCTTTAAAATGATTACCTAAAGGATGCTCAAAATATTCATCAGAAGGAGTTTTTATACGTATCGTTGGTGCTGCCATTAATGCTAAAGTATTGTTTTTCTCTTCATCAACCAATGAAGATACATCATGAATACGAACCGGTTCAAAAATCGATTCCTGACCACTCAATATAGACCTTAGCTGCAATGACGCACTTTGAATATCGGCTTCCTTTTCTGCCATCAAATAAACACCCACGTTCCAACATCCAATAGCCTTTCCAGTCTCAAATCGTTTGGAATGGTAAAATAAATGTTCTGAAACGGATTCGATATGCTTATTAACCAAATTCTGACTGATACTTTTACTCTGATTTTGAGTAACCCCAATAGATTCTGTTTTTCGAGAGATACACGAAGCCACAGCTACACTAGCCGGTGGAAAAAACGAAGATACCAACAGTAAACTTGCATCTGCAATTTCATGCATATTAATCGTTTTCTTTGAAATAGAATCTGAAAATCCTTCAATAATCCCTTTTGCTTTACTAAAGGATTCATTAGTTCCCTCCGATGCACTTTCTGAAAAATTAAAAGATTTCAAAGATTCAGCTTGTCCATTAAAATCCCTACATTTATACAATATTTCATCAACCTCTTGTTCCGGTACTGGATCTGCAACAACTAAATAAGAGAAATTCTTCTTCCTCATTCCCGCAATCAATTTGTCTATCGTTGCCGGATAAATTGATTTATATTGGCTTTCCATAGAAGGAATACCCGTTATAGAATAAATATAATCATATCCTTTCTGTTCATCCTTAATTTTATCGGTTATAAAATCCAAACGTTTTTTTCCTTTTACCGTTCTACATTTTATTCCTGGCCAAATCCCCTCTATAAAGTCTGACAAACTATCTACAAAAGAAAGCTTAACTTCCCGACTATCAATCGGACGAATACCTATATAAAGATGACAAACTCCATTTTCTGTATGCACCAAAAAGATTAGTTGCGTCTTCTTCGGCAGAAAACAAGCCGAAAGAATCTTTTGTATAGCCGAAAAACAATTCTCCACATTATTATCAAGTGGCCTCCCGATACGTTCTATTTCTATCCAATAGGGTGCCAATGGAGAATCGAACTGATGAATCGCTTCTAATCCAAATCCAGCACCTGTCCACCCCTCTTTACCTATTTCATTCAGATATTTTCGTTCCATCGTAAAAGACAACGACTGAGCTACAGCGTTAGCAGCCAGCACTTTTGCTATTGGTTCAAAACGGTCCTCATCTTGTCTTCCATCTTGAGGTTTCTTTTCTAAAATTGTTTCCATCTTATTTTATTTTTTACTCTATAGGAATTCTGACTCTATCTATATTATATTGAATTAACTTTTCAAGATAGGATTTTAACTCTTTAGACACAATATTGCTAAACGAAGCATCTTCCAAGAACGTCTTAACCAACTCCGATTTAATGTCACTCTTAATCTTCGACTCGTTCTTTTCAAGTTCTTGGCATATATCCTTACGTCTGTTTTCCTCTGATTTAAATTTATATATCAAAAATTTAATTGCTTGATATATCAAAGAAAAGACACCAAATAAAAAGATACCAAGAGCTGCCCATAATAATTTGTTGACAATCCCCGATGTGTGTTTCATACATATATCGGAGATACTTTGTATATCCAAACTGATATCCGAAACCTCATTACGTACATTCTTAATCTCTTGACCAGGGGCATAATAGCGAATAATGTCATTCAGTTCCATCCTGACATCTTCACTTTCATACTGAAAGAATTGATTAAAAATCCCAGAGATAACAGACGATAATTCACTTTCTGTGAATTTTTCTAATCTCATGCGGATATCGGCTTCCAAGTCTTTTGCCCCTAAATTCTTATCCAAATCTTTTCTTTTAAAATCCGAACAAGCCTCGTGCACCACATTCCATGAAGTTTCGGAGATACATTCCGCCATATCTTGGACCAACTTGTCCATTCTCATACACAGCCTTTGAGATTCTACCAACTGCATCTTTTTTCTTTCCAAATCTTCTCTCAATACGGTTGTCACCGCATCAGCTGTTCCTATTAGGGCGATCCCTCTTGACACAGTCAACGAAGGTTCTGAATCACCCTTCACTTGCTCATCTGAGAGTTGAAACATTTCTGTAATAATCGGTTTTAAAAAGTTCATCCTTGTTGCTCCTCCAGCAAGATAAACCCCATAAACCTTTTTACCACGAATCCATTGATTCAAATAGTTCCTTATGGCATTCTTTATATCAGTCTTATAATGACACACTTGTTCCAACCATTCATTGAATTCATTCACATTCGAAAATCTCAATTTCAATGCCACATCTTCATATTTATCAATATCCTCTTCTGGTAAGGAATCCAAACTTACAATATGTGCCAATTCTATTTTCTCTCTAACACGTAAATTCGTATCGCTTGTATTATAAATAGCTTCTTTCTTCTTTCTACACTCAAAAAGAAATGCATCTTTATACATCGGATATTTCTTTAGAAAATCAGAAAATACATTATCCTTTAACAACCGTTGCTCAAAAATCGCCTGTTCAATAATAGATGCACCGCAAGGATACCCATGATCTATAGGATCAGGATCATCAAAATTCAAATAAGTAAAATCCAGTGTACTTGACCCTAAATCAAAGACAATGCCTCCTTGCAACACATTTTTCTTGAATTCATCTCTATTTATCGCATAGAAAATAGCTGCACGCGATTCTGAAGTCAGTCCCCCTAACGGTATACCGGCTTCTAAGGCCATCCGCTGATACAAATCTTTCGTTTCATCATCTGTCCATCCGGAAGGACGAGCAATATATACAATATGATTACCTTTTTGCAATTTATCAACTTTCTCAATAATGCGCGCATATATAGATCGCATATATTCAATCATCAGTTGCTCAGATTCTCCTTCTATTTCTTTAGGACATTGCTTAAAACCAACTCTCATTTTAGCACCATCCATCATGAAATCTGAATGAAAAGCATCCTCTCCAATATAACACCTCCCGTCCGGAGTTATATTAATAGCTGAAGGAATCACCTTTAAATTTCCAATTAATTCTACATCATAAGGTATAGATTCTCTCTTTCCGGCCGATTTATCCCACTCCAGTTTACACCAGGCGGCGGATGTTTCGCCATGCCCAAAGTCTATCCCAACCACATACCTATGCCGATTCTTATCCGGCTTAACCAACAGATAGTCCATATTATTATCGTATTTCCGTTATTTTTCCATTTATAATAGCCAAACCATAATTCTCTAATATTTCGGGAAGTTCTGCAATCTTCTTCTCTACTCTCTTTATCTTTTTATCCGACTCATTAGTGTTTTGCTCTATAACCACCAATTCTTGAATAGCTTGAAGCAACAAAGGATAATCCTTTTGTAAAGAAGGTTTTTCTCTTTTCTCACACATATTCTTCACCCGCTTCACTTGTACACGGTACGTCTCTATCAAATCATCTATTTTCCCACAAATATTTTTTATAACATCCATAAATATTTGAACATTTATCGGATGAGATACATTCTCACTTACCACTGACTTAGTTTTACATAGGGAAGAGCCATATATCACAACAGCAGTGCCCGCAATAGCACAAAAAATAGCTTTCCAAGTATCCAACAAAACACCAGATGTCATACCAATAGTTGCTCCTGTAATGGCTCCCGCCATTAAATATGGATCTATGCCCTTTCGCTTATTCTTGTTCTCGGACACATAGGATACATTATCTGATTTCGTCTCCATTCCGGCAGTAATCTCGCGTGCTATATCCTGTTGGGCATTAAGCAACTCTATAGCCGCAACTAAAATATAATCTTCAGATTGGGTTAAGTTTTGACGATACTCTCCGTTTCCTTCAAACATAGTATTCAATATGTTCATAACCACGCTTTGAATCTTGGATGCATCTTGAGGCAACACTAAATTCTCCAGTTCTCTTTCCAGCTCATATCTGTTCGACTCGAACATTGATACTAAAGTTATCTTATCTTCCATATTCACTCTTACTCTTTTCTTTGTTACACATTTAATATTATTCGTGAGAAATACTTTGTTCCGAATTATATTTTACAGTCAATGCTTTCAAATAAGCAATGCCGGATAACATAATTTGAACAAATGCAAGTAAAGAATCTCCCAATGGTATAAAACTCAAAAACAAACTTGCCATAAATGCAAAAACCAAATTGACAATAATAGCAATCAAACACGTTGATACGAAATGTTCCCAAAATGGAATGTTTACTAAATCACAAATCCTTTTATACATATGCCATAAAACACCAATAAAAAGAAACGAATCCAGCCCAAATGTTGGTAATATCATCACTAATGAAGCACACCATGCATGCCTTTTGACCGTTTTTGCCACTTGGTCCGACAATAGCTGATTAGCAGCCGACTTTAATGTTGCTTTAACAAATTGCCCTGCAACAAACTCTATTCCAAACATATTTTTATAATTTTTAATTATTTCCTTTTATATCATCAAACCACCTTATCTCCACAAAACAACTTCCTCCCACATCCCTTACAATGTTTCCCCATCCAAACTTCATCAAACTGCTCCACCGCACTCTCCACCAGTTCGGGAACCTCCGTAAAAATTCCTGCTTCAAAGTTCCTAGTCTTCGTACTTTTCATTCCAAAAGCCGCCCCCGTCATATTCGCACTGCCAATGTAAACCGACTGCATATCGAAAACTAGAATTTTGAAATGAACACGAGGACAAAGAACACGCTCAACACCTGTCCAAAGAAGAGGATATTTGTCAAAGTCAGCACGGAAATTCGTACCGGGTTCTTTCGCATGAATTAAACGAATAGCCACTTTTTCTTTCACTTTTTCTTCTAAAAGTTGAAGAAATGGAGTAGCTGTAGAAGACAAAGACTTTACATACAAATCTTTCAAATCAGCAGTACCAATCCAAAGTGTGTGTTTCACCTTATTAACTTGATCCATTAATAAAGCATAGTGCTCTTCATTCTTTACGTATCTTATTATATCCATGCAATTACTACAAAATAAAAAATACCAGAAATTATAAATAAGCTTCATAATAATTCGTTCTTAAAATCTCAAAAAGCACAATGCTGAATTTAATCTTAATTAGAAAAGAAAAAGCACGGTACCATCATTTTATCGTCCTAAAGGCACCGCCAAGTAACCTACCCCGAATAAAACAACAGTCCGTGCCCATATATGGAACACGGACGTCTGTCGTTCTTTGTTCGGGGTTTATTATAAAAATTGGCGGTATTTATAGGACCCGAAAGAAAACAAACGTCTCTTTACAATCTAATATGTCTTGTACTGCAAGCAATACACGGCAAATATATCGATTATAATTTAAAATCCGATATAGGACGGACTGTTTTTTTCTTTCGCAAAGAAAATCAATATTTATTTGTTGACACATCAATTAATAATATAAATTTGCCACTTAAACAAAAGATGAACCACGATTAGTATTCACATACTAAATACTTAGAAGATATGAAACATGATAATCAAGAAGACATACAGTTGCGCAATCGTCTAAACGATCTCTGCCAGTTAAGATTATTTCGGAACACAAAAAAAGAATTCGGTGAATATATAGAATATAATCTGACAACCAACAACAGCATACAGAGAATAAAACCTTTCACAGCACGATGTCTATATAGAGAACTGGAAAAACAAATCTTACAAGACACTTACAACGAACTGGATATCAATGAAACATTGGAGACCTACAAAGAAGCTTCCGAGTTCTATATTCATGAGATCAAGAAAATAAATATCAATCCTGAAACAGACGTTGACCTCCTGTATGCTTACCTCAGATATGTCTGTATAAACAATCTGGAATCACCGGAATGCAATGACAAAAAATTAAACAAGCTACTTAATGCAATCAATAAACGCCCGACAGTACAATTGGTCCCTTTACTGCTTATCATGTTAAAGATACTCCCAACATATAAATCCAAACAAGGAGATGTGAAAGATATCGACGGTGATTTCATAAAACTTCACCACTTCTTTACAGAATTTGCTCGAAAAGAACCTTCCGTACAGGAAATGCCGGTACTGGAATTTATGAAATATGATTTCACCCGACACAAACAGAAGAACAGAATCATGTTAATCTATATGACATATTGTGCAATAAACAACTTTTGCAGTTTGATAAACGCTACAGATTCATATGATTTAGCAATACATATTAATCACAACACGCAATTGCCAGACATAGGAGAACATTATTGGTATGACACCGACCATTACAATGACACAACCACTTTTTGGGATTTTGAACAAACAGCCACCGATAATTATTTCTTATATCAATATAAGTTCAAACTGGACTTACAGGAAATTCATCGCAAAAGATTTGAAATAACACTTTTCAATCAATGGAATACACTCGTTCTATATGCAGCAAAAAGTTCCTATATGCATATTCTTTTAAAGGAAAAGAAACAAATACAAACAGATAAACAAGCTTGGTATAAATGCGAAATGGACGATACTCAGTCTCCCCTAAAAATAGAGTTATGCGAATTAGTGGCAGGAAAAGCCATTTTGGATTTCCAATCACTGACCCGACTGACGGATGAGAAAATGACAGAACAAATCAATAATTGGAAAGAGAAGTTCAAAATGATTGATATAAAAGAGGATGGTCAGGCAGAGGAGGATTATGAATTTCGGGCAGCTCCGTTTGCTATCACGGAAGAATGTATCTTCATCAAACAAGAAGCTAAAGAAAATGAAGAAAAGCCCGATTGGTACTACCGCGTCCCCAAAGAGATAAACGAAGGTCTGAAGAAAATCACCATCAATGATTTCGTGGGCATATTGACCATACAAGAAAAGAAATATATCGGCTTCTCTCCCATCTCTTTATTTCTTGATGTCACGAATGACGAAGCTATAAAAGAAAGCAAAGTTGAACTGGTAGAACGTATTTTTCTATGACATGCCAACACCCTGTCACAAACCGTCTTTATAGAACTTTTCCTCTCTACTTTTACCGTTTTCGCCGTTGCCCAACGGCGAATTCATGGTTGCCCAACGGCAAATTCACTGTTGGGCAACGGTGTTTTCCTCTATTTTCCGACCTTAGTTTCCTGTTTTTCTCGCTCAAATCCGTAAATAAGACAGTAATCATATCAGGAAATAAATATTACATATTTCAATCTATTAAATCATGAATCACCTGTTCATAAACCTTGAACTATTCATATTATACAAATCGTATAACACAAAATCAATAATATCTCATCTTCCCGTAAAGACAGAAAAGTTTTAGAAGCCAGGCAAACATATCTTCCATTTTATTCTCTACCTTTGCAGAACGATTAAAAAAAACATCCTATAATAATGAAGAACTTTATCAAGGGATTCCGGTTTACCCCCTCCAATTATCCGGCAGCAGTAGAAGAGAAAATACAGAAATATAGAAAACAAGGATATAAGCTTCCACCACGTAAAGTACTCCGCACCCCCGAACAACTGGAAGGTATCCGTGAAAGTGCCAAAATCAATACGGCATTGTTGGATTATATCTCGGAAAATATCCGTGAAGGAATGTCTACCGAAGAGATTGACGTAATGGTTTATGACTTCACAACCGGACATGGAGCCATCCCTGCCCCACTCAATTACGAAGGATTTCCGAAAAGCGTTTGTACGAGTATCAATGATGTGGTATGTCATGGGATACCCAATAAGAATGAAATCCTGAAAAGCGGAGATATTATCAATGTGGATGTATCCACGATTTACAATGGATACTTCTCCGATGCATCCCGCATGTTTATGATTGGCGAGGTAAGTCCCGAAATGCGCAAACTCGTTCAGGTGACCAAAGAATGTATGGAAATAGGCATTGCCGCCGCACAGCCCTGGAAACAACTGGGCGATGTGGGCGCAGCCATCCAGGAGCATGCAGAAAAGAACGGATTCAGCGTTGTCCGTGACCTTTGCGGACACGGTGTGGGGATGAAGTTCCATGAAGAGCCGGATGTAGAACATTTCGGACGCCGCGGCACAGGAATGATGATTGTACCCGGCATGACTTTTACCATCGAGCCGATGATTAATATGGGAACCTACGAAGTATTTGTAGACGAAGCTGACGGATGGACAGTCTGCACCGACGACGGGCTACCCTCAGCCCAATGGGAAAACATGATACTGATTACTGAAACCGGAAACGAAATTCTGACATATTGATGGAACTGATTCTACTTATTATAATTGCCATATTAGTGACAGTCCTGCTGGTATTATCACTGACAAAAGGCAACAACCAAACTCAAGCGGAACAATTACAGATAGCTTTGCGCCAACAAATGCAGGAGAACCGGGAAGAACTGAACCGCAGCATCCGGGAACTTCGCATGGAGATGGCGCAAACGCTCAACCAGAATATGCAGCAACTCCAGGATGTCCTGCACAAGAACATGATGACCAACGGAGAGTTGCAACGCCAGAAATTCGACACAATGGCGCGCCAGCAGGAAGTTCTGATTAAATCGACCGAGAAACGTCTGGACGACATGCGCCTGATGGTAGAAGAAAAGTTGCAAAAGACACTGAACGAACGAATCGGCCAGTCGTTTGAAATCGTCCGTTCGCAGCTCGAAAATGTACAAAAGGGACTCGGAGAAATGAAATCCCTGGCACAGGATGTCGGCGGACTGAAAAAAGTATTGAGCAACGTAAAAATGCGGGGAACATTCGGTGAAGTACAACTCGGAGCATTACTCGAACAAATGATGAGCCCTGAACAGTATGACGCAAACGTCAAGACGAAAAAGAGCGGAACCGAATTCGTCGAATTTGCCATCAAACTTCCGGGAAAGGACGATGCCAACAGCACCGTTTACCTTCCGATTGACGCTAAATTTCCGAAAGACATATACGAGCAATATTACGATGCTTTCGAAGCAGGAGATGCCGCGTTGATGGAATCATCCGGCAGGCAGTTGGAAAGCACGATTAAAAAGATGGCCAAGGATATTCACGATAAATATGTGGATCCCCCGTTTACTACCGATTTCGCCATCATGTTCTTACCTTTCGAAAGCATTTACGCTGAGGTAATCCGAAGAACAAGTCTTGTAGAGACGCTTCAGAAAGAATATAAGATCGTAGTGACCGGACCGACGACACTAGGAGCTATCTTGAACAGCCTTCAAATGGGATTCCGCACACTAGCCATCCAAAAGCGTACCGGCGAAGTTTGGACTGTATTAGGAGCCGTCAAAACGGAATTCGGCAAGTTCGGCGGATTGCTTGAGAAAGTACAGAAGAACCTGCAAAGTGCCGGCGACCAACTGGAAGAAGTAATGGGAAAACGGACACGCGCCATCGAACGGAAACTGCGGCAAGTAGAGCAGTTACCACATGAAGAAAGTCGGAAGATTCTGCCGATTGACGGAATAGATGATGAACTTACAGACGAATAGTCAACGCCCCTGCCCCTTTGCAAGCACCACCCGAAGCACCATATACCCCAATAATCCAGAAAGTATGGAACCCGACAACACTCCAAACTTAGCCTGGTTCAACAAGACCGGATAATCAGTTCCGAAAGAAAGGTTGGCAATGAAAAGCGATACGGTAAAACCGATGCCACCCAACAATGCAACTCCGGTAAGATTCATCCAGTTCATTCCCAATGGTCTGGGAGTCAGTCCTGTTCTGATAGCCAACCAGGTGAACGAATAAATACCGATGAATTTGCCAAACAGCAAACCGGCTGCCACCGCAATACCCACGTTGCCGACCAACTCGCCGCCCCCGCTAAACACAACACCAGCATTGACAAAAGCAAAAAGCGGAAGAATCAGGTAATTGACCGCCCCATGCAGATTGTCTTCCAATGATTGCAACGGACTAATCACACGGTCGGAAGCCGACTCCACCTCTTTCAGTCTGGCAATCTGCTCATTAGTCAACACAATACTTCCCGACTCCATTGTCGGGAAGCCGGCTATTATACGGCGGATATCTTCAATATACTTCCCTACGTTCAAACGAGGCTTTGCGGGAATAACAAAAGCCAAGATAACCCCGGAGATCGTACTATGAATACCCGATTGCAAAAATAAATACCAGATAACGACCCCAATCACTAAAAAGAAAATCTTATTTGTTGCCCCCCATTTTCCGATAAAATAAAGAAAAGCATAAAGCAACGCAGCCACCAGAAGATAACCGTAAGAGACATGTGAACTATAAAAAATGGCAATCACCAGAATACCGCCAATATCATCGACAACCGCAAAAGCCGTCAGAAAAATTTTCAGGCTCAGCGGAACGCGATTCCCCAGCAAACTCAACACACCCAATGAAAAAGCAATATCCGTTGCCATCGGGATGGCGGACCCTTGTCCGCCGACACTGCCCGGCGGGCAAATCAGCATATATATAATTACAGGAACCAGCATGCCACCACAAGCAGCGATAAAAGGCAACGCCGCCTTGCGGAAAAAAGAAAGCTCGCCCACCAGCAATTCCCGCTTGATTTCCAGCCCCACCAGCAAAAAGAAAATCGTCATCAAGCCATCATTGATAAACTCAATCATCCGTAGATTCTCCCCACCGTGCGAAAGTAAATTAAAACTACCAATCTGCAAATGAAGTTCATGCGATAAGAACGCCTGATACACCGGAGCCACAGAAGAGTTCGCAATGACGGCTGCCGAAATAGCAGCCAGAAACAGAAGAATACTCGCTGTGATATTCATGGATGAGAAATTCCGCATAGTCCGCAAAATAGTCATAACGAAATGTATTTATAATATTAGATTCGCAATATACGGATTTTTTCCAATCAAAAAGCAACCGCAAGTCAATTTGTTCAGAAAATACTCTGAAAAACTGCTTGCGGCAATATTCTTAATCCAGTTTCAGTACAGCAAGGAAGGCTTTCTGAGGCACTTCCACGTTACCGATTTGTTTCATTCGTTTTTTACCTCTTTTCTGCTTTTCAAGCAGTTTACGCTTACGGCTCACGTCACCCCCGTAACACTTCGCAGTCACATCCTTACGGACTGCCTTAATGGTTTCGCGAGCGATAATTTTGGCACCGATAGCTGCCTGAATGGCAATTTCAAACTGCTGGCGAGGAATAAGTTCCTTCAACTTCTCACACATCCTCCTGCCCATATCATACGCATTGTCGATATGCGTCAATGTAGAAAGCGCATCCACAGGCTCACCGTTCAGCAAAATATCAAGTTTCACCAGTTTGGAAGTACGGAAGCCGTTGGGCTGATAGTCGAACGAAGCATAACCTTTGGAGATACTCTTCAGTTTATCATAAAAGTCGATGACAATCTCTCCCAAAGGCATATTATAATAGATCTCCACCCGATTGCCGGAGATGTACTCCTGCTTGAGAAGCTCGCCGCGCTTGCCCAGGCAAAGCGTCATGATAGGTCCTATGTAATCGGTCGTAGTGATGATAGACGCCTTGATATACGGTTCTTCAATATGATCTATTAATGTAGGATCGGGCATACCTCCGGGGTTATGCACCTCCTTCATATTGCCTTGCTTGTCATATATGTTGTACGATACATTGGGCACGGTGGTAATCACGTTCATGTCAAACTCGCGGTCCAACCGTTCCTGTACAATCTCCATATGGAGCAATCCCAGGAATCCGCAACGGAAACCGAAACCCAGTGCCAGCGAAGATTCCGGCTGGAAAGTCAAAGATGCGTCATTCAACTGCAACTTCTCCAGAGACGCACGCAGGTCTTCAAAGTCCTCCGCCTCAATCGGATAAACTCCGGCAAACACCATCGGCTTCACTTCCTCAAAACCGGCAATAGCCTTGTCGCACGGACGGGCGATATGCGTAATGGTATCTCCCACCTTCACCTCTTTGGAAGTCTTGATACCCGAAATAATATATCCTACATCTCCCGTACGAAGCTCGTTGCGGGGAACCATATCCATTTTAAGCACCCCCACCTCATCGGCGTCATACTCTTTTCCCGTATTGAAGAATTTCACCTTATCACCCTTGCGTATTATACCGTTCTCAATCTTGAAATAGGCTATAATTCCACGGAAAGAGTTGAACACAGAGTCGAAAATCAACGCTTGCAACGGGGCATCCTCGTCTCCTTCCGGATGAGGAATCCGTTCAATCACAGCTGCCAATATCTCTTCCACTCCCATCCCCGTCTTGCCGGACGCACGAATTACTTCCTCCCGTTTGCAGCCCAACAATTCAACAATCTCATCTTCCACTTCTTCGGGATTGGCACTCGCCATGTCACATTTATTAATCACCGGAATAATCTCAAGGTCATGCTCAATGGCCATATACAGATTTGAAATCGTCTGCGCCTGCACTCCTTGTGAAGCATCAACAATCAGCAACGCACCTTCACATGCAGCAATAGAACGCGATACCTCATACGAAAAGTCCACATGTCCCGGAGTGTCAATCAAGTTAAGGATATACTTCTCCCCTTGATAAGTATATTCCATCTGGATAGCATGGCTCTTAATAGTGATCCCCCTTTCTTTCTCCAGATCCATATTATCAAGCATCTGCCCGGAAGTCACCTGAATGGTATGTGTAAACTCCAACAAACGGTCAGCCAAAGTCGACTTACCGTGATCAATATGAGCAATAATGCAAAAGTTGCGTATATTCTTCATTCTGAATTCTTATTATTTTATCTTTTTGGTGTGCAAAGATACGTAAATGACGGAATAAAAAAAATGCGTTGATAACATTATGATCATGTACCAACGCATTTTTTTATTGCTTAAGTGAGTTACTCGCTTAGATCAATTTGATGAAGAGTTCACCTTCAACTTCTTCCACAGAGATTTTGTCTTCTCTCAATAACCAGCCAAGGCCGAGAAACAGATCTTTGTCAACCAATTTAGTCGCTTTTTTAAGCTGCTTGGCAGTCATTCCTTCTGTTTCATTCAGTGTATTCCAGATAGTACCTGCAATTACACCAGCTTTTTCTTTCAACATTTGCTTTGCAATTTTAGTTAGACATGCTTAAAATCCTTCCAGCCATAAAGACTTTCAGATTTTATTTCGGAGACAAAGATAGCTATTTTTATGTTATATAACATTTTATTGAGTACTTTTTTACCGTTTTTGTAATAAAAAAGCATTTTAAGAGCTCATTTTAGATGCTTTTCGAGATATTCAGACCAAATTCTTGCTGCTTCTTCAACCATTTTTGCACAAGGGCGCTTGCTATAATATTGAACTGTACGCTCTTCCGGAATGGTGGAAACCGGCTCTTTTTTCTTTAACCCCAACAATTCACCACAAATCAGCGAGCCGTTACGCTTCTTAAATTCAGTTGCCAATTCTTGCACTACCGCATAATTGGCAGCTTTTCCTTCCCGGTCTGTCGCTTCCGTAGCACCGGTTTCTAAGCCTGCCAGTAAGAACATGCCGCAGGCAGCTCCACACGTTTCACGCATCCGTCCGATGCCTCCGCCAAAAGAAGCACTCATACGCAATGCCTGTTCCTGTGTAAATCCATACATGTCCGCAAAAGCCGCTACCACCGACTGTGAGCAGTTATATCCACTCTTAAAAAACTCCACTGCTTTCTGTATTCTATCTTCCATAAACTTTTTGCATTTTTATTTTGTACAAAAGTATAAAAAAGTATCTTTGTATCAGATAGGGCGTAAAGATTAAAATCAAAAAAAAGAAAATATAAACAGATGGCTACAACATTTGATATCCAACTACCTCATTATTCGCGCGGATTTCATCTAATCACGCGCGATATTGTCTCACAGCTACCCGCACTTCCTGAAAGCGGTCTGCTGGTAGTCTTTATCAAACACACTTCTGCCGGACTAACCATCAACGAAAATGCAGACCCAGACGTACGGCATGACTTTCAGACGTTTTTTAATAAACTCGTTCCCGACGGTACTCCCTACTTCCTCCATACCCTTGAAGGTCCTGACGATATGAGTGCCCATATAAAAGCCTCCCTGATAGGAAGCTCGGTCACCATACCCATCAAGAACCATCGTTTAAATCTAGGCACATGGCAAGGCGTCTACCTCTGCGAGTTTCGCGACGGAGGAGACACCCGCAAATTGAGTATTACCATTCTATAATATTTCCAGAACCATCGGACAAAGCGTACGGAAAAATAAGTTCATGTTCATTTCATGAAAACAAAAGCATAATGTTTAGTACCGAAACAATAATGGCAATCGAATACAATACAAACGTACTCCAACGGCTATTGACATAATCGCCCATCACCTTTCGGGAAGACGTCAGTCCTACTTGTAAGAACACGGTAAAAGGCAATTGGATACTAAGTATCATCTGCGAAATAATCAATCCTTTAAAGGGATCTCCAATAAAGAAAATCAGCAATAAGGCAATTCCTAAAGACAAGAGGACTCCCAGCTGTGAGTGACTGTCTTTGATATGATAAGATTCGCCAAAAATCCCTGCAAAGATAGAACCTGCCGCCATTCCACTCGTAATGGTTGACGAAATGCCCGCCATCAGCAATGCCAGTGCAAATACGATTGCTGCATTACTTCCCAATAAAGGTTCGAGTAGAGACTTAGCCTGCTGCAGTTCCTCTACCTGAATACCGCTTTTAAAAAAAGTGGCTGCCGCCAGCAGAATCATGGCACTGTTAATCGCCCAACCGACAATCATTGAGAAAAGAGTGTCAAACAACTCATATTTCAATACTTTCTTAATAGAAGCATCATCTTTCTTATTGTACTCGTGACTCTGTATCACCTCCGAATGAAGAAACAGATTATGAGGCATCACTACCGCTCCCAACACACTCATGATAATCAGCATACTGCCTTTCGGAAAAGAAGGAGTCACCCACCCTGCCGTTGCAGCGGACCAATCTATTTCCACCAGAAACAATTCATAAATAAATGAAAGCCCGATAACAGAAACGAATGCAATGATGGAACGTTCTATCTTTTTATACGAATTAGTGAAAAGCATGATGGAGACAAAAAGCGTAGTCAGCACAGCTCCCCATATAATAGGAATATCCAATAACATTTCCAACGCGATGGCACCTCCCAGAATTTCCGCCAAGGAAGTAGAGATCGACGCTAATACTGCTGTGCCAAGAATAGGTCGTGACACCCATTTAGGAGTGTACTTAGTGGCCGCCTCCGAAAGGCAAAGTCCGGTAACGATTCCCAAGTGAGCAACATTGTGCTGAAGGACAATCAACATGATGGTAGACAAGGTAACCACCCAAAGCAAGGAATAGCCGAATTCGGAACCGGCGGCGAAATTAGAAGCCCAGTTTCCCGGATCAATAAATCCTACAGTAACCAGTAGCCCCGGACCAATATATTTAAAAACATCCAGTCCACCCAGATAGCGTTTATGATCTTTCCGTTTTAAGTCTTGAAAAATACCCTTCATTTTTGCATAATAGTTTATCCAGTACAAATATACTTATAAATAACGAGTGAGAATCAATTTTAGTTCAAAATACCGACCAATAAGTAGATGATCTATGAACACAGATGATACATTAATTATGAGGGCATTATTATAAAAGGATTGAGTAAGGACTACTCGAGAAAAGTAAATAAGGGCTTTCTGCAAAAAAATAACCTCCGACAAACCAATTGCCAGAGGTCACAAATCAATATATAATTTACATAAATGAAAACCAATCAATATCCCATCTCATGCAACGCACGACACAATTGGTCGGGGCATGAGGTCGGTCTGCCACCACAACGCACTCCTTCAAGTTTTGTGATAACATCTGCCACCTTCATTCCTTTCACAAGCCGTGAAATACCTTGAAGGTTACCATTACATCCTCCCCAGAAAACAACTTCTTTCACCACTCCATCTTCCACATTCAGTTCGATACTCGTGCTGCAAGTCCCCTGGGTCTTATAAACATATTCCATAACCTTGCTTTACTCTTCACCCTCTTCCGGTTGCATGTTGGTATAGACAGTCTGCACGTCATCAAATTCTTCCAGACGTTCGATCATCTTATCCAATGTTTCGCGTTGTTCCGGAGTAACCTCTTTCAGGTCGTTCGGGATATAAGTGAAGTCTCCACCAACATCTTCAAATCCACATTCTTCCAGATGTTTCTGAATAGCAGCGTAGCTCTTAGGATTACCATAGATAGTGATTGTTCCCTCTTCATCATCTTCTTCATATTCATCTTCCACATCATAGTCGATCAGATCAAGAATCAGTTCTTCCATATCCAATCCGTCTTTCTTCTTGAAAGTGAACATACATTTGTGGTCGAAAAGGAACGCAAGAGAACCCATTGTACCCAGATTGCCACCGAACTTATTGAATACCGAACGAACATCAGCCACCGTACGAGTTGTGTTGTCTGTCAGTGTGTCTACAAACACAGCAATACCGTGAGGACCGTATCCTTCATAAGTCATGCTCTTGTAGTCGCTCTGATCTTTACCCATTGCGTTTTTGATAGCACGTTCAATGTTATCCTTCGGCATGTTTTCACGCTTACAAGTAGCGATCACCGAACGTAGCGTCGGGTTGTTTTCAGGTTCCGGACCGCCAGCCTTTACAGCAATAGCGATTTGTTTACCCAGTCTTGTAAAAGTTTTAGCCATGTGGCCCCATCTTTTCAACTTAGCGGCCTTTCTATACTCAAATGCTCTTCCCATTGGTTTATATTTTTAATAATGACAATTTTAAGTTTATCTAAGTTTGGCACCCAGTTTATCTTCCAGGTTCTTCACCAGTTTCGACATGATCTTATCAATCATCTTATCATTCAAAGTCTGGTTTTCATCTTGAAGCAGGAAGCTCACCGCATACGACTTCTTACCCGCTTCGAGGTTCTTACCTTCATATACATCGAAAAGTTCCACCTCTTTCAACAGCTTCTTCTCTGTTTCGTATGCAATCTTTTCGATTTCGGCAAATTGTATATTCTTATCAAGCAACAATGCCAAGTCGCGTTTCACAGCAGGGAATTTGGAAATTTCCTTGTAGCTGATCTTCACAGAACGGATAGCTTTCATCAATTCCTTCCAGTTCAGGTCAGCGTAATAGACTTCATTATCGATATCAAATGCTTTCAACAGCTTCTTAGTTACAATACCGAAAGAAGCAAGACGTTTTCCGCCTTTCGTGTTGACAGAGAGTGCGGCAGCAAAAACATCGTCTGTCAGATTACCGACAACCAGATTGTGCAAATCCAGTCCCAGACGCTTCAATATATTTTCTACGTACGCTTTCAATTCATACACCGAACTATTTTCATCCGCATGCGCCCATGAATTGGAAACCTTCTTACCGGTTACCCACAAGCCCAGGTGATAATCTTCCGAGTAAGGAGCCAGTACCTTCTCTTCGTTCTTCTTGTCAGCATTGAAATAATAACAATTACCGAATTCGAAGAACTTCAAATCAGCGTTTTTACGATTGGCGTTATGAGCAATACTTTCCAGTCCGCCGAACAACAAAGTCTGACGCATAGCGTTCAAATCAGTACTCAACGGATTGAGCAACATCACCAAGTGATTGGACGGATAAGCCTCCAACCCATCATAATAAGCAGCACGAGTCAGTGAATTGTTCAAAATTTCATTGAATCCGCAGCCCACCAGCTGTTCTGCAATCAGATTCTGCAATTTATTCGACTTGTCGTGCTCACCCTTTGTCGTCAGACTAGAGTTCAATGTAGTCGGGATTTCCACATTATTATATCCATAGATGCGAAGAATATCTTCAATCACATCGCAATCACGCTGCACATCTACACGATAAGGAGGAACAGCCAATGTCAGTCCTTCTGCCGTTTCATTGGTAATCTTCATTTCCAGGCTAGTCACAATGCTCTTGATTGTCTCTACCGGAATCACTTTACCTATCAAAGAATATACTTTTTCGTAAGCAAGATCGACGATAAAATCCTGTGCAGGAGTAATGCATACATCTTTTATTTCAGAAGAAATCGTACCGCCAGCCAGTTCTTTCACCATCAAGGCAGCCAATTTCAGGCAATAAATCACGCCATTCGGATCGATACCACGCTCAAAACGGAAAGAAGCATCCGTGTTCAAACCATGACGACGTGCCGTCTTACGCACCCATGTAGGATGGAAATAAGCACTTTCGATGAACACATCTGTCGTAGCTTCCGTAGAACCGGAGTCCAGTCCGCCGAATACGCCGGCAATACACATGGCTTCTTCCTTGTTGCAAATCATCAGGTCGCGTTCGTTCAACTTACGCTCCACTTCATCCAGCGTAACGAACGGAGTACCTTCGGGCATTGTCTTCACAATCACTTCATTGCCTTTAATCTTTCCGGCATCGAAGCAGTGCAACGGCTGACCGAAAGCATGAACGATATAGTTCGTAATATCCACTACATTATTAATAGGACGCACACCGATCAGGCGCAATTTGTTTTGCAGCCATTCCGGACTCTCCTTCACTGTCACACCTTTTACGGTAATACCGGCATAATGCGGACAAGCTTCGCTATTTTCAACCTTCACTTCGATATTCAAGTCATGGTTTTCCACTTTAAAGCCATCCACCGACGGGCGTTGTAAAGTTGCCTGACGACCGTTCTGAATCAGATAAGCATACAGGTCACGAGCTACCCCATAGTGAGAGCAGGCATCCGCACGGTTAGGCGTGATGTCCACTTCCAATACATAGTCGCTCTTGATATTATAATAATCCTTGGCAAGTGTACCCGGAACAGCAGTTTCCGGCAATACGATGATACCTGCATGATCCGTACCGATCCCGATTTCGTCTTCAGCACAAATCATACCTGTAGATTCTACCCCACGGATTTTTGATTTCTTGATGGTAAAACATTCGTCACCGTCATAAAGTTTCGTACCTAAAGTAGCTACTACCACTTTCTGTCCGGCAGCCACATTCGGGGCACCACAAACAATCTGTACCGGCTCACCGTCTCCCAGATTGACAGTAGTAATATGCAAATGGTCAGAATTAGGATGTTCCGTGCAAGTCAGCACTTCACCAATCACAAGTCCTTCCAAACCACCTTTAATGGTTTGCACTTCTTCCACACCGCCTGTTTCCAAGCCGATAGAAGTCAACGCAGCAGCCGTTTCATCAGGTGTCAGGTCGAAGTTGACATACTCTTTCAGCCAGTTATAAGAGATATTCATATAATTAATTTTTTATTGTTTCTCAAAAAGATTCGCAAAGTTAATAAGATTTTTCGGTTGACCGAGAAGGTTTGATAAAAAATTGCACGTTATTTCACCACAGAGGACGCAGAGGACACAGAGGATATCGGAAAGATGAAAAATAAGTGCAAATCCTTAATAAGCAAATGCGTATAATTAATTTACAAACCAATTCAACATGAGTACTTAGTAAAAAGAAAGAACTCTGTGTCCTCTGCGTCCTCTGTGGTGAAATAATGCGCAACTAGAACGGCAAAGGTCCATCCCCCGGTGCTCCAAACGGATTACTCGCCTGCGGTGCAAAATCAGGCGCAGGAGGAGGTATGGAACCGACATTACCTGTATTCATCTTCGATCCTAGCATAGCCCCGGCAGGCTCACCCGGCATCGGAATAACCATATCGTCCTCCGGATTGGAGAAACGGGTGAATTCTCCCTTAAACCGGAGCAACACCTCGCCTACCGCACCGTTACGATGCTTGGCGATGACAATCTCCGCCATACCACGCAGGTCATTACCACGATCATCCTGATAAATCTTATAGTATTCAGGACGGTGGATAAAGCACACCATATCGGCATCCTGCTCGATGGCTCCCGATTCACGAAGGTCACTCAACTGCGGACGTTTACCATCAATACCTTCACGACTTTCCACACCACGATTCAACTGCGACAGTGCGATGATCGGAATATTCAACTCTTTCGCTAGTCCTTTCAACGAACGAGAAATGGTACTAACCTCTTCCTGACGGCTACCAAACGCCATACCACTCGCATTCATCAACTGAAGGTAGTCAATAATAATCATTCTCACTCCATGTTCACGTACCAGACGACGTGCTTTCGTCCGAAGTTCAAATACAGACAAAGACGGCGTATCATCCACGTAAAGCGGTGCATCCATCAGATTCTTTAATTTATAGTCCAATTGCTGCCATTCATAATTTGCCAATTGTCCACTTTTGATCTTCTCACTTGGAATCTCACAGACATTCGAAATCAAACGATTCACCAACTGAACGTTACTCATTTCAAGCGAGAACAACGCCACTGGATTCCGATAATCGACAGCAATATTCTTAGCCATAGAAAGGACGAAGGCGGTCTTACCCATCGCAGGACGTGCAGCGATAATGATAAGGTCGGAATTCTGCCAACCGGAAGTCATCTTGTCAAGCTTTGTAAAACCACTCTCAAGACCACTCAAACCGTCGGTTCGCGCCGCAGCCTTCTGAATCAGCTTATAGGCTTCGTCAATCACCGGATTGATCTGCGTATAATCCTTTTTCATGTTCTGCTGTGAAATCTCAAAGAGCTTACCTTCCGCTTCCTGCATCAAGTCGTCCACATCCAATGTCTCGTCAAACGCTTTACTTTGGATATTGCTCGTAAACGTAATCAACTCACGCGCCAGAGATTTCTGCGCAATAATACGGGCATGGTATTCAATATGAGCTGATGAAGCCACTTTACTACTCAATTGAGTAATATAAAACGGACCTCCCACTTCTTCCAGTTCTCCGCGTTTGCTAAGTTGTTCCTTTACAGTCAGAATATCCACAGGTTTCTGATTCACCGCAAGATCGGTGATGGCAGAATAAATCAACTGATGCCGGTGTTCGTAAAAAGATTCGGGACGAAGAATCTCACTCACCAATGAATAAGCATCCTTTTCAATCATTAAAGCTCCCAGAACTGCTTCTTCCAATTCAGGCGCCTGCGGTTGAATACGCCCATAATCATTTACCGGTTGTACCTTAGTTGACTTTGTATTGCGGGTATTTCTTTTCTGTTCGGCCATCGAGGTATTTACTATTTTACAATTTACTATTTACTATTTTACGACTGGACAGACTCCTTTATAACAGAGTTTTTCCGGTCGGGGCGACAAAGATAGAATATAATCACGAAGAATGGATAAGGAAAAATGAAGATTTTACTAACTTTGCTCCCGAATCACATTTCAACACATGATTAATTATCATGTGCAACACTGCAAATAGTAAATCGTAAATTGAAAAATAGTAAATAACCTTATGATCGCTTTTCCTAATATTAAAATAAACTTGGGGCTTTCCATCACCGGGAAACGCCCGGACGGATATCACAATCTGGAAACCGTTTTCTATCCGGTAGCACTTGAGGATGCCCTCGAAATCCGTACTTCTTCTGAAACAGAAAACAAGATTACCCTCCACCAGTATGGCATGGAAATAGCCGGCAATCCGGAAGACAACCTGGTGGCAAAGGCCTATTCATTGCTGGATAAGGAATTTCATCTTCCCCCTGTCGAAATTCATTTGTATAAGCATATTCCTTCGGGAGCCGGACTGGGGGGCGGTTCATCCGATGCCGCTTTTATGCTGAAGTTGCTCAACGATCATTTTCAGCTGGAATTATCCGAAGAGCAGTTGGAGGTATATGCCGCCACTTTGGGAGCGGACTGTGCTTTCTTTATTAAAAACAAGCCGACCTATGCCGAAGGGATCGGAAACCTGTTCTCACCAATCGAGCTTTCATTAAGCGGTTACCAAATCATGATCGTCAAACCGAACGTTTTCGTTTCTACCCGGGAAGCCTTTTCAAATATCCACCCGCACCGTCCGGAATATCCGGTCAAAGAGGCAATCCTGCGTCCGGTTGCAGAATGGAAGGATATCCTAATCAATGATTTCGAGGCAAGTGTATTCCCGCAACATCCCGTTATCGGAGAAATCAAAAGGAAACTCTATCATCAAGGAGCCACCTACGCCTCCATGAGCGGCTCCGGCTCTTCAGTGTTCGGACTGTTCGCCCCCGGAACTTCTTTACCGGAAACAATGGAAGAAAGCGACGTTTTCTGTTTCAAAGGAAAGCTATAAACATAGTTCTGTTCGCCTGTGCCAGGCGAACAAAAAACGGTACCACGACTCACGTCGTAGTACCGTCACAACACAAACACAAAATAAAACACGACAAAACTACTATGCAATCTTCCTGTCTATGCCGGGGAGGCATAAGTACCATTTACGTATATTCGCATACTCATAAACAGCTTCAGGTCGATTAGCATCAAATAAACAAATCGCATGCACGATTTGTTTAATCTTTTATGTTATTTTTTAAACAAATCTCTTTTATTGAATCCCTCTCTCACGGAGTTTCAGCTGCCAATTCCATGCAGAACGTAAAGTATCTTCCAACGTTTCTACAGCCTTCCAACCCAGTTCCTGGTTTGCGAAATCCGGATTCGCCCAAACTTTTTCAATGTCGCCTGCACGACGTCCGACAATCTGATAATTCAATTTTACGCCGGTGGCTTTTTCAAAGCCATTTATTAATTCCAATACAGAAACGCCACGTCCCGTACCGATATTGAATACTTCCACTTTTTCTTTTTGTGTCTTTTCCAAGATACGACGGATAGCAATCACGTGGGCTTTAGCCAAGTCAACAACATTGATAAAGTCACGGATACAAGAACCGTCCGGTGTATCATAATCGTCACCAAACACACTTAGTTTCTCACGGAGACCGATGGCGGTTTGGGTCAAATATGGAATCAGGTTTTGAGGAACCCCATTAGGCAGTTCACCCAGCAATGCCGTAGGATGCGCACCAATCGGATTGAAATAGCGCAGCATAATCGCATTGATCGGAGCACCTGAAGCTACTGTATCACGAATAATCTCTTCATTGATCTGTTTCGTATTTCCGTATGGCGATTCCGCTTTCTTAATCGGAGCCTTTTCCGTTACCGGAAGTTCATCCGGCTGACCGTATACTGTACAGGAAGAAGAGAACACGATACCTTCTACTCCATGTTTTGGCATCAGTTCGAGAAGGTTAATCAAAGAAACCAGGTTATTACGGTAGTAAAGCAACGGTTTCTGTACTGATTCTCCTACTGCTTTGCTCGCTGCAAAGTGAATGATCGCCTTAATTCCTTTATATTTTGTAAATACTGCATCAAGACCAGCAAAGTCCAAGCAATCCAGCTTTTCAAAAACCGGGCGAGTACCGGAAACTTTCTCTATATTGTCAACAACGTCAGCACTTGAATTTGATAAATTATCAATGATGATTACTTCATATCCACTATTCTGTAGTTCTACAACAGTATGAGACCCTATGTATCCTGTCCCTCCTGTTACTAAAATTCTTTCTTTCATATACTTTATAAAAATGGTTAGTTTCTCGGCTTATCATTGTTCGAGTTACAAATGTATGGAAATAAAATGAGATAGCAATAATTTGCCACAATTTTATTTATCAAAAAGTAATTAAGGCACGATTTGGCGGCAACCAGATATAAAAAAGAATTGGAAACTCAAATTTGTATGTCGCCATACAACAGAGTTTCCAATCCCCTATTTAAATATCAACTGTAAATCCTTACACCACGCCGGAGAATCCCATGAATGCCATAGCAAGCAAACCGGCGGTAATCAAGGCAATCGGAGTGCCTTGCATTCCTTTCGGAACTTTCACAAGACTCATCTGTTCGCGCAATCCGGCAAAAAGCACCAGTGCCAGACCAAAACCGATGGCCGTAGAAAATGCGTACACAACACCTGTCAGCAGGTCGTAGTCTTTCTGAATCACCAGGATAGCCACACCAAGAATACAACAGTTGGTTGTAATCAAGGGCAAGAACACGCCCAAAGCCTGATACAGAGCAGGCGATACTTTTTTCAGAATGATTTCCACCATCTGCACCAATCCGGCAATGACCAGAATGAACGTAATGGTCTGCAAATATCCCAGCCCGAAGACATCCAACACAAACTTCTGAATCAGGAAGGTAACGATGGTAGCGATGGTCAACACGAAAGCAACTGCAGCGCTCATACCCATCGCAGTTTCCACCTTCTTGGATACGCCCAGGAACGGACAAATACCCAGGAACTGCGACAACACGATGTTGTTTACAAAGATTGCCGAAATAAATATCAATATATATTCCATATTCTTTTCTTATTTAATTGAATTAGGCTTTCTTGAGACTGTTAATCAGCGCAATGAGGTATCCCAAAGCGATGAAAGCACCCGGAGCCAATACAAATACCAACATTCCATATTCTTCCGGCATGATGGTCAGATCGAAAATCTTACCGGTTCCAAGGAATTCGCGGACAGCACCCAGCAATGTCAGGGCAATGGTAAAACCAAGTCCCATGCCGATACCGTCGAACATAGATGCAACTGCGTTATTCTTGGCAGCGAAGGCTTCGGCACGTCCCAACACAATACAGTTCACCACAATCAACGGGATGAAAAGACCGAGCGTAGCGTACAGTCCCGGCACGTATGCCTGCATCACCATTTGAAGCAAGGTTACGAAAGACGCGATCACCACGATAAACGACGGGATACGCACCATATCCGGAATCAGGTTCTTGATTAAAGAAATCACCACATTCGAGCAAATCAAAACGAACATGGTAGCCAGTCCCATACCCATACCATTGATGGCCGACGAAGTCGTACCCAATGTAGGACACATACCGAGCAGGAGTACAAACGTAGGATTCTCTTTGATAATCCCGTTCATCATTACTTTAAAGTTATTCATATCTGTCTCCTTTCTTATTTAACACTGACCGAATCAGTAAGTTCAACTTTTATCGTAGCTCCCGTAGCAGCGTCTGCACTTGTAGCCTTTTGAGAAGCACCGCTGACACCGTTCACCTCACCACCTTCCGCTTTATAAGCCTGATAAGCAGCATTTACAGCATTCAGAAATGCACGTGAAGTAATGGTAGAGGCTGTAATGGCATCCACCGCTCCCCCATCCTTGCTGACAGTCAACGGAGCTTCACCCGGATTCATCCCCAAAATAGACTTTTTACTCTCTTCGTGAGACACAGCCTGTTCTCCCTTGGCCGGGTCGTATGCTCCAAACCATTTGTCGGCTTTAGAGCCCAGTCCCGGAGTTTCCGCGTGAGCGAGTAACGAGTAATTATAGATTTTACCTTCGGCGTTAAAGCCTACCAGTACTTTCAGTTCGCCGCCAAATCCCATTGATTTAGCTTCGACAGCCGTTCCTACCAATTCTTCGCCATTTTTGGCGGGATAAACGATAAAGTCAACGTTCTTCTTTCCGTCTTTCTCGCTGAAGATCGTATCGCTTTCCGCTACCGGATTATTGGTAAATTCGGGAAGAACCTTTTTCAAGGCCTCGTTCAATGTCTTCGCATTCGCTTCGGCAATGGGGCCTTTTGTCAGTTCGTTTACATAAGCCAGCAACGCTACGGAAACAGCAGTCACGCCCGTAAGTACCAGCAACATATTCTTTAAAGATGATTCTAACTTTTTCATTTCTTCTTCGCTACCTCCCCAAAGCGTTTTGGTTTACAATAGGTGTTAATCAGCGGAGTGAACGCATTCATAATCAGGATGGCGAACGACATACCTTCGGGATAAGCACCGAACAGACGAATGACAACCGTCAGCAGACCGATACATACACCATAAATCAACATTCCTTTCTTACTCATCGGAGAAGTCACATAGTCGGTTGCCATAAAGACAGCACCCAGCATCAGACCACCGGAGAGCAACTGCAATACCGGAGAAACATATTTTCCCGGATCTGCAAAGTGCATGATACCTGCAAAAATAAACACGGTAGCCAGGATAGACACAGGAATATGCCAAGTGATGATCTTCTTCCAGAGCATATAAACCAATCCGATCAATAGAGCCAATGCACTCACTTCACCCAAGCATCCGCCATTCTGTCCGATCAGCAAACTCAATGCATCCGGAATCTGGTTTAAAGCATCCATAGCCGCACTCTTATCTGCAGCATGAATCGCTTGTTTCATCAATGCCAGCGGAGTGGCACCGGTGGTAGCATCCGTATAGGCGGTCATCTGTCCGACTACCGGCCAGCTGGTCATCTGCACCGGGAAAGAGAGCAACAGGAACACACGTCCTGCCAGTGCCGGATTAAAAGGATTGCAGCCTAATCCACCGAAAGACATTTTGCCTACACCGATAGCAAACAGTGCACCCAGAATGATAATCCAGATAGGGAGATTAGACGGTAAGTTGAATGCCAGCAACACACCTGTGATGATGGCAGAGCCGTCGCAGATGGTGGTGGTAGGTTTCTTCATTAAATATTTCCCGATCGCCCATTCGAAGAACAAACAAGCTGCAACGGAAGTAGCCGTGACAATCAGGGCACCCAGTCCGAAGAAATAGAGAGACACCAGAAAAGCCGGAATCAGTGCGATCAGCACGCCATACATATTTTTCTGTACGCTGTCTCCGCCATGAACGTGGGGCGATAGTGATACGATTAATTTATTTTCCATATTCGTTATTTTTTAGCTTGACGTGCACGAATCATAGCGCCAACTTTGCCTTTGCCCAGACGACAGTAGTCGAGCAGCGGACGGTTGGCAGGACAAGTGAACTGGCAAGAGCCGCACTCGATACAATCCATGATTCTTTCTTTTTCCATTGTTTCAAAATCTCCGTTTTCGGACAAAGCTCCGAGCAAGTACGGTTCCAGTCCCATCGGACAGGCACCCACGCACTTCGCGCAACGGATACAGGTTTGAGCTTCGCCGCGTTTGGCTTCCTTCTGATTCATAATCAGGATACCGGAACTGCCCTTCGCAGTAGGAACCTCGATATTTACGAGCGCCTTACCCATCATCGGACCGCCACCGATCACCTTACCCGTATCTTCGGGCAGACCACCGCAAGCGTCAATCAACTGTTTCATCGGTGTACCGATACGAGCCAGGAAATTGGAAGGTTTCGCAACCGACTTTCCTGTCACGGTAATCACACGTTCGAACAACGGCTTATTTTTCTGTACAGCTTCATAAACGGCAAATGCTGTTCCCACGTTCTGCACGACTGCTCCCGTAGAGATAGGCAATGCACCGCTCGCCACCTGACGTTTGGTGATCGCGTCGATTAGTTGCTTTTCACCTCCTTGCGGATATTTCACCTTCAAGGGCACTACTTCGATACCTGCATAGCTGGAAGCCACTTTGGTCATCAGTTCGATAGCATCCGGCTTATTATTTTCGATTCCGATAAATGCCTTGTTCACTTTCACCGCTTTCATCAGGATAGAAACACCTACCATAATTTCTTCCGCGTGTTCCAGCATCAGCTGATGGTCGGCAGTCAGGTAAGGTTCACACTCTACGGCATTGATAATCACACATTCAGCCTTGAAAGAAGGAGGAGGACAAAGTTTCACCTGCGTAGGGAAACAAGCACCGCCCAGACCTACGATTCCGGCATCGGCAATCTTCTTCACGATCTCTTCTGCGGAAAGTTCACACTCTTTCACCAGTGTGGTGCTACGGTCGATTGTTTCTTCCCATTCGTCGCCTTCCACATCAATGAAGATGGCAGGTTTCGCATAACCGCTGGCATCGACTATAGTATCAATCTTCGCCACTTTACCACTGACCGAAGAGTGAATTGCTGCCGAAACAAAGCCGGCAGGTTCGGCAATCCGTGTGCCTACCTTTACCACATCCCCTTTCGCTACAATCGGTTTTGCAGGCGCACCGATGTGCTGCCCCAGCAAAATAACAGCCTTTGCAGGAACTTCCGCTGTGATAATAGGTTGATGTGCCGACAATTTATTTTCGTGTGGATGAACTCCACCAATTGAAAATGTCTTTAACATACAGTTCTGTATTTTATTCTGTTATTATTCTGTTACTTTCGGAGCTTCCGCCACTTCTTCCACTTTCGGTTTCCGTGGCGGGAAATTCAACTCGACAATGCTATTCTGCGGACAAACTTCCACACATTTCCGGCAAGATTTACACTTGTTCGGATCAATGTAAGCCAAGTTGTTTTCCAGCGTAATAGCTTCGAACGGACAAGTCTTCACACACTTGCCACAGCCGATACAGCTCACTGTACAAGCCTTACGTGCCACTGCTCCCTTGTCTTTATTCACACAAGAGACATACACGCGGCGTGACTTCTTTCCTTGCGGACGGATTTCGATGATCGCCTTCGGACAAGCCTTCACACAGGCGCCACAAGCGGTACATTTCGCTTCATCCACTTCCGGAAGTCCCGTTTCAGGATTCATGTGGATGGCATCGAACTGACAAGCCGCCACACAGTCGCCACACCCCAGACATCCGTAACTACATCCCGTTTCCCCACCATACAGCGAAGCGGCAATAGCACAACTCTTCGCACCATCATACTGGTTGGTACGCGGACGATTAGCACACGTTCCGTTACATCTTACCACTGCTACCATCGGTTCAGCTTCACCGGCTGCAAGTCCGAGGATATCAGCAATTTGTGCCATGACAGGTTGTCCACCTACAGGGCAGAATTTACCATCCAGCGAACCGGCTTTGACGCAAGCGTCGGCAAATCCGCTACAACCGGGATAGCCACATCCACCACAATTAGCCTGGGGAAGCACTTCTCCCACCTGAGCAATCCGCGGGTCTTCATACACGGCAAATTTCTTGGAAGCCACATAAAGAATAGCGGCCAGCACGAGCGCTATAGCTCCCAATGAAATCACTGCAATCAGAATCAAATTCATAATGTTTTTAGTTATTTATTGGTTTTATAGTAAATGAAAATTGTTGTTTGAGTCGCGTTTTATTGAGCCACAAAACGAAATAATAAGGTATAAGGACAGCCAGAGAAAGAAGTGCTACATACAACTCATTCTCTATCCACGCCATCAAAATAAACAATGAAAATATAAGAAGTACGAAAGGAAGTACGAAAGCCAATGCCACTGCCATCATGCCCATCGACGTTTCACCGACCACCATCACCTTCTCTCCCACCTGATAGGAAGGAGCCGCGGTATCTATAATATCTATGATTTTGTCCTTACTATCCGCCGAGGAACAATGCCCCTTTGCGCTACAAGCCGCGCAAGCCGATGTTTGGACAATCCTCACCAACAGATGAGAACCTTGTATGTTTTCCACAATACCTAGATGCTTTATAGTATTATTCGTCATTTTGCAAACTCCGCATTACAAATCGCGGCAAATTTAATCATTATTTATGAACTACGAAGCATTCCTCCCACTTTTTCTACATAATAAATTGTTATTTTTTACGTTTTCGTTATCGCACACGGGAAAGATATAGCTACCATTTAATATTTTCCAAAAATGGCAAATAAACATTTTAAACAAGAAAATCCCGGCCGTTTTATTTATTCAGCCGGGATTTTCTGTCGTTATTTCACCATTATCCCACTATCCATCTCTCAATATTCCGCATTTTCGCGTTAAAGTTCACTCCTATTTTAAATAATCGGCGATTGCCATCGGCCTCAAAAGGAAGTGCATAATGTTTTTCATTGATTTGTCGTAAGGCATCTTCCGCTGTCCCGTCAAATTTGAATTCGATCACATAAACAAACTTATCAGTTTGCAGAACTAAATCGATACGCCCTTCACTTGTGTGGTATTCCGCTTTCACATAAAACCCGACCAACTTAAAGACAATAAAAAGTACATTTTGATAATGCAATTCCAAATCACGGATAAGTTCATAAGGAGTATCAGCAAAGAAACTCCGGAGACGACGGAAAAAAGAATCATAATCTCCGACACGTATTTCACGAACAAACTTCTGTATTTCAAACTCCGATTCTACCGCATTGGTGTTTGCATAAAAAGGAAGCAAGAATTTAATGAACCCTTCCTCTACTTCGCGATTCGGGAATCCTAAACTGTAAATTCCAAATTCATTATCATATCCTTTGATAGTGAGATAACCGCTCTGATAAATGACCGGAATGGGATTGTCCGATGTCGAATCAATACTGTTCAATACAGCGGCACTCGTTTCCTCATGTGCCATACGCCCCAAGTCATAATGATGTTTTTTCAGCAACTCCACTAGATAAGTAGGAGTTCCCGTTTCAAACCAATAGTTACCGAACTCTTTATACTTAAAAGTATTAAGCAAGCTAAACGGATTATATAGTCCGATAGAATTGTATGTAAAATGATAGCCATCATAGTATTCCCTCAATCTATTGCACAGTTCACCATAAGTCAGTTTCTTTGCATCCGCCAGTTCATGCAGTTCAATTTCGAGATTATCATGCAGTTCTTTTTCAGAAACTCCGCAAATATCCACGTATTGCTTCCGCATTGAGATGTCATCGAGATTATTTAAATCGCTGAACACGCTTACCTTACCGAATTTCGTCACTCCCGTCAAAAATGCAAACTGAATACAGCCATCCATGGTCTTCAGCACACTATAAAAAGCTTTCATAGTATTACGGAATTCCTTCTGAAGTTCCTCGTTACCTATTGCCTGCAACATGGGTTTATCATATTCATCAATCAGGATGACAACCCGTTGCCCGGTTTGCTTGTAAGCCCGTTCAATAAGACCGCGAAAACGCAATGCAAAAGTTGTTTCTGACGGAGCGGTGCCATACAGCTGTTCCCATTTCTCCAATGTGAAATTCAATATACTATCCAGGCTCTCCCGCGTATCATACTTCTCCGTATTCAAGTCCATATGAAAAATAGGATATACAGTCCAATCCTTTTCCAGCTTTTCCATGGCCAAGCCCTCAAAAAGCTCTTTCTTGCCCAAGAAATACGCTTCAAGTGTAGATATCAACAGACTTTTCCCAAAACGACGGGGACGACTCAGGAAATAATAACTGCCTGTCTTCACCATCTGATAAATCAAAGCAGTCTTATCAATATAGAAATAACCGTCTTTCCGGATTTTTTCAAAGTTCTGTATGCCGATGGGGTATATCCTGTTACTCATGTTTTTCCTTTTCTTAAACTATAATAATTACAAAACAACTATGCATACGTTTCTCTTGAAATCATCCAATCAGCTATCGTCCGACTCTCCGCACTAAAATTAATTGCGACCTTTACCACCGGAAGCCCACAAAGAGCAAAACGCTCGGAATATTGCTGCAAGTTAATCTGATTCATAGCAGCCTCTGCACTCTGATTCAATTTCAGTTCTACCAGATAGAGAGTAGTCTTCGTGCGAAGTACCATATCCACTCGTCCCTTCAGCGTACGTACCTCCACATCGGTATAAATACCCAGTAATGAGAATATCACATAGAGCATTTGCTGGTAATGTCCTTCATAATCCGTGTTGTCACAATAGGGCACAGTAGAAAGGAAAGTCTGAAGCAGCTTCAACGCTTCATCCATATCCCCCCGCACAATGTTACGCGCCAAATTACGCACCACACTGTTCACCTCATGACTGTCACTTTTCACATAAGATGGGATCAGGCTTTTCATCAGACCGACACGCACCTCTTTGTTTGGAATATCAAGCATATATGCGTCAAATTCCAAATCCGCCCCCTTTATCGTAAGGTAACCAGCCTGATAAAGCAACGGCATATAATTGGTAGCCAACTCTAAAGGTACGTTAAAATCACTGGGCGACGCTTCCTCGCCACCAATTTCCGATGGCAATACAGCATATTTACGCAGCATCTCTATGATATAAGTGGGCGTGCCGCTCTCAAACCAATAAGAGCCGATCTCTCCCAAAGCCATCGCTTTCAGTAAACTGAAGGGATTGAAAACATCGGGCGACGGCCACGAAAAATGATAGCCGTCATAATTTTCCTTCAGTCTGTCCAGCATCTCTTCTGCAGTGATTCCCAACCGGATGGCCAGACGCTCTACATCGGGAGCCATTTGAGTACGGAGTTCTTCAGCAGTGATACCGCAAATGGCAGCATAATCAGGCAACATGCTCACATTGGTGATATTATTAAGTTCACTGAACACACTAAGTTGCGAAAACTTGGTTATACCCGTAAGAAAAACAAAGCGTAGATAAGGATCACATGCCTTTAACGGACTGTAAAAATTACGCATCACATTGCGCAACTGTGGCAGATTTTTCTCCTCATGAACCACATCGAGCAGAGGAGCATCATATTCGTCTATCAAGACAACCACTTTTTTACCGGTCTGCTTGTAAGCGCGTTTTATAAGTCCCTCCAGGCGCTGATTCACATACTGTTCCTCCTCTACACGTCCATAAATCTCCTCATAAGCCATGAGTTTCAATTCCAGTTCTGCGTTCAGTTGTTCCTTGTCCACATGTTTAGCGGTACTCATGTCGAAGTGCAACACCGGGTGCTTTATCCATTCCGTTTCCAGTGTCTCTATAACCAGCCCCTCAAACAAATCTTTCCGTCCTTCGAAATAGCAGTGAAAGGTGCTGGTAAGCAAAGATTTCCCAAAACGTCGGGGACGGCTTAAAAACAAATATTTAGAGTAAGAGTGCGTCAGGCGATACACATATTCCGTCTTATCAATATAAAGATAATTACCTTCCCGTATCTCCGAGAATGTCTGTATCCCAATAGGGTATAATCTTTGCAAATCTTCCATATCAATCATATTTTTCACAAAGCTACAAAAAATATCCGTGCAAAAAAAAGACAGGCGGGAAACTTTTCCCGCCTGCTGCTCTTTGACTTTATATGGTTTTCACTTGTTGATTTCAACTCACGTTGATCCTACTTATCTTCTACGCAACGGATAAAACAAGCATCTTTTCCACCATTGGTTGCATAATAGGTGATGGGATAGAAATCAAAAGTAAAGTAATTGAAATCCCACCCAGTTGTAGTCCCATCTCCCGGATTTTGAACATCTACATAATTGCTCAACCAGTAGAGTGCTCCAGGACGCATATATACGTCATAGAAAAGGGGGACACCCTGGACACCGTCAGGGTAGACAGCACCAACAGGTCCTTCGGGAAATCGGTCGTCTCGAGATGCTGCATATCGTAATGTGCCCGGACCTTTGGCATCTTTATTTTTTCTATGTCCGTATCCGGAAGCCCCAATAGGAAAGAACAGATTTTTTCCAGTTTGTTCATTGTAGACAAAACAACCACGCATTCCACGTTTTGTATTATTGTAGTCATAACCGTACGCTGCAACTATATCATCTTCAGTGCTTGTCGATTCATCTCCATATAGTATACCATATCCTTGTTTGATGTCTCCATGGTCATATAATGCTTTAAAATCGGCATAAGAAGCAATTCTTGTATTTGAAGGAAGCTGCGATTTATCGACAAATGCTTTTCCGATATCAGTGTTTATCAATTCTACAGGTTTTATCTCTTCCCATGACTTCTCTTCGTTTGTGCCAGCAATGGGCAATTTCCTGGTTCCTAAGCCTTGAAAAGATTCCGGTGTAACGTCTACCCAATATTCCTTAGGGTTCTTATTAGCGAGTGCGTCAATTGGATCGGTCAGGTTGCCCCATTTGAACAACGAACCTTCTTCCAACGGAGAAGCAGTTTCTGAGTCTTTAGTCTTCATATTGTACGCATGCCATTCGGTCCCTCCATCAATCAATGCATCGGGAGCATCTCCTTGACGTACAAATATTAAGTGGTAGCAAGTATAGTTGTGATACTCTACCCGTATGATGGCATATCGATTTTCATTCTCTCCGCAGCTGCCATTAAAGTCAATTCTGAAATCTATATTCGAACCGGTTTTTCCACAAACAGTGTCGTTTTTTACTTCATTATTATCTTTGCCGCCACCTAAATTGACAAATTTTTCATCCCCACGAACCACATAAGCTTTCCACGGACCTTCGGAAGTGAATGCCTCAAATTTTGTTCCATTCTCTTGAGATAATCGTTTCAATAACACATCGAATCCTGCGCTATTGTTATGACTGCGCCAAATTCCTTTGGGATTAACAACACGGCGCACTTGATAAATAACCGGGTTTTCATTCCCTTTGACGGAGTTTGTAACGGAAGAATTTGTAGAAATCGTTTTCCATACTGTACCGTCCGGATTCAATAACGTCGCTTTTATCTCCACTTCCGATCTGCGTTGATAGGCCACATAGGGATTATTCCCAGTATATGCGGTTGCCTTAATTAGCTGTTTGGCGCGGGTGTACATAGGAAGCAGCACATGATATATGCTATCACCTTCTTTTCTTACTTTGTATTCTCCGTCTTTTTCCTCTCCTGCTTCACCAAAGAAACTATGTTCCTCTTCGTCTGTAATATCTCCGATGGGATATGTGCGTTCTCCTCTTTTATGCTCTTCATAATAAGATTGGTTGGAGGTTGCGGTATACGGAGAGGTACCGGTTATAAACAAATCCTTGGTCTTACGCAGGGACAGAAAGCCATTCCACGGGTTGGCATTGGCTATATCCATCTGATAGTAATAATCGAAAGCTTTTAATGCGTCGTGGGGACCCCATCGGTTGTCTACAATCCTTGCCTCTATTTTACCCAGTTTATGTCCTCCCGTTTTGACTTTCAGCGGCAACATCATCGAATGATTATACAGATAAGAGATATAATAAGGGTTCGGCACCTCAATACCTGGTTCAGGCTCTTCATATTCAATGTGCCAGTCGGCATCATTGGCATAATTCTTGAATTTCAGTGTGAGTTTATAATGATGGTTACGCTCGGCGTTGTAGTCGGTCTTTTCATCTTTTCCAAGCATAAAACGATATTTGATATTCCCGCTTCCCACTTTTTCAGGATTGACGGAAACGTAATAAGCATCCACTTCGATGTAAGTGCCATAGGGCATGGCGTCTTTCGGCCGATAGTTGGGATATTTGTCCGGATGGTCGGGCAATCCGGGAAAGTCTAATTTCCCGTCCCCATTTGCATCCTGGCGTTTGTCGGGACCTATTCCTTGCATATTTTCAAAGAAAAACAAGGAGTTGGCAATCTCATCATGAGCTTTCTCTTCCGGATAACGAGGTTGACCTGTGGTCAGGCGCACCGGATAGGATTCGTCAAAAACGGTCGGTTCCGCTCCTTCGTAATATTTTATCACCTCGCCACCAAGCAAATCCGAGTTCAATTGATAAGCAGGTTTATCACTATCCCCTTCACTTCCTACATTGTTTTCTTTGCCTAAGTAACAGTGAGAAGGAATATCTTTGATTTGCACTGACTTCAAGTAAATGAAAACCCCCTCTTTCAGTCGGCTTGCATCATAGGCAATGGTTATTTTGGAAGCGGCACGACGTATCCACGCGTGCAGCTTCATTCCTTTCTTATTGATGGTAACAGGCGAATCCTGCGTGTTGCGATTTGCTTTTTCAGGAGCATTTTCTTGTGTAGTGAAGTAACCAAACATTTGGTTGTTGGCCGTAGCTTTTGTTTTTTGGTCTGTAGCTTCTCCTTCTGTTGAAGTCCATTCCGTCTCCCATTGCAAATCGATGGATTTCAGTCCGTCGGCTGTCTTTATAAGTTCTTTATGAACTTCCGATGTAGCGAGATTGCCCATATTGGCAACAGCATACATATAGTAACGACCGTATGGAATCTGAGACAAATTAAAAGTGGCTCGTTTGGTTCGGCTTTCCGCTGTTTTGTTACCAGTTGCATCTGCATCTGATCGGTCTATATCGCTGACGTTGAATGTACCGTCTTTCTCTTCTGCCGATACAGTTCCTTCCGGCAGGAGATAGTAGGATTTCATAAGACCTCCTTCCATGTCATACAGCAATATGCAAAGATTGTCGATATCCTTGATTGCATCTCCTGCCGTACGGGTTTTCACATCCAGCGCCGAGCGGAGAGGAAGAAACTCCACAGTCGCAGTTACGCCGGTTTCTCCTTCTGGCATTTGTTCGCCTTCGTTGTTCAACCAATCGTCCGTACAGGCTGTCAGGGCAAATGCCAGCACGGTTAATAGACTATAAATAATGTTTCGTTTCATTGTTTCCTGTATAAATGTTGTTGTAAGGAAATCCGTTTTTTGTTTTATAATCCGAAATCGGGTTCCAGTTCGATTTCGGTATAAGGACGGACGTCTACTACACAGTCTATATCTTGTTCATTAATAGTCACATTAACCACCACATGAGTATTGCGTGGTAAATGTGGCAAATTAGGTAAATAGCTTTTTAATTCTGTTCCATTGATTCCCAACGTCAGTAGATAGGGATTATCCCTGTTTTTGTCGTCTTTATGTTTTCCTTCTAACAAATAAATCGGTCGGTCGTCGTTGGTTTTGGTTCCTCCAATTGGCAACTGACCTTTGAACAACGCTGATGCATCATACGTATAATACCCCGTATTGGTAGGAACATCAAAACTTGTAATGTCTTTGTATGTCTTTCCATCTTCTGTCTCTTTTTCCGTATATATCGCATTGCGTGGAAGAAAATATTCTTTTTGTGCCATCTTGTCTATGGACAGTTGGGTGATGTTGAGGGGTTGCCCACTTTTATTGGTTACATTGAACGTGAACTTAGTAGTAACCCGTGTTACGAACAACTTACATTCGTAATCCTCATTTTTTACATCTATCGTATGACATTCGCTCATTGGCAACAGCCCATCTATCTTTTCCGTGTTGTCGTTTAGTTGGATAGACAAATCGGAAATAACTCCTGTAGGAAACGGACTGCCGAGTTGAATTTTGCTGAAATCATAGTTTACCAGTTTGCGTTTTGCGGGAAATCCCGATGTTGTCATTTCCGCTCCTTCATTTACAAGCAGATAAATCCGTTTTTTTTCGTTGCTGACTACTTTCATCTTTTCGATATAGTAGTCTGTAGAAGGTTCGGATTGCAAATTATAGATTCGGTTTTGTTCTACTATATTATCCGTATCCGGATTGCGTACGACGATAATACGCAAACTTTGTATCTTCTCATTATCATTGATTGGAGGGGTGGGATAAGTGTCATTAGCCCGTGTTCCCGCCTGCGAAATATCGGACAGGGCAACGCTGATGTTCAGATTCACCAGCATTGCCTCACTGCCGGACATTTCAAGAACCGCATCATGGCTACATCCTCCACAAAAAAGCAGTGCAAACCACACTATGATAATATGTGCGTATTTCTTCATTGTCCTATATTGTTGATTCTTACAGTCCAATCGTTAATCTTAATGTAAGTTTTAATCCATTCAAGATTTGGGCTTAGGAAGAAGATCATCGACCATTCGCTTTCACGGTCGAGAAATTCCTGCGACTCCATGCTTGCATATAAATCACTTTTGAGCATCAGCAGATAGTTGATGAGCGGAATGTCTACAATGTCCTTACCATCAGACTTGCGGCGGATTTTTAATTGGGGCGAATGCCAGTCACTCACCATCAATCGCGAAATAGATAATTCGGCGTATGCAGCTATCACCTCTTGTTCATCATCGGTGACTCCCGCCGAAACTTGTCCTTGCGACCAAGGAGTGTATGTCACCATACCGTTTGCGAGCAAGTTGTTGTCGTAATTAAACAAAGTATTATCATCAGTAATTTCAAACTCAAAGTCTTTATCGTCTACCGGTTCACCACTCATCTGTTGCAATACGATACGCACATTGTTGGTGTTCTTCATCATTTCGACAGTGCCTTCGCTATAGAGGTCGGCAGTAGCAAGAATGAGTTCGCCCCAATACAATCCATGCAGGTTTTTGCGTAAAGGATTAGTCAAGCATTCTTCATCCAATTCTACCCGTAAATCGGTATATTGTGTTCCCCCTTTAGGAGTATGGTTCATCAGGAAAGAACTTTTTTCACAAGCCAGACCGCCGTAAGCCACGAAATGATAATTCCCTTTTTTGAGGTCCAGTTTCATTCGGTAGTTCTCATCCTGCAACTCCGTGCCCGTTACAATACGGGTATCCACATAATTGCCTTTATCATCGTAAATCAGCAACGTCAGACAATCCACTTTTTTGGGAAACGCATTGGCATATTCCATGTTGTAATCGTAGATGAAGCGCAACGATACACCGTGCGGACACGGGTCGAGATCTTCATAGATACGCTCGCACGAAGAAAAGACAATGTTTACCAGTATGATGCCAAGCACCATACTGGTAAACTGTGAAATTATATTTCGTTTATTATTATGCATTTTTTATATCTTAGAATTCAATGTTATTGATGCGAACCACCCACGGTAGTACGTCCACTGAAACCGTCAGGTAGATATCACCTCTTTCGTCCGGTATTTCAGGAGTCGGGTTGTCCGGATCGTTGTCGGAAATACGTGGATGACCAAGACGTGAAATGTTGGTAACGGCAAGTTTATAAACGTTATTGCGTACTACGGCAAATTCCATAGGGGCCATTTGTCCATCTATACCATTGTCATTGTGACGATTCCAATAATAATAGTAGCAATAATATCCCCATCCTCCTTGTTCATCATGACTTGACTGATAAATAGTGATACCGGCACCGGTAGCTGCTTGTCTGAAAGCTTTCAGCTTGTTGTCAAGTGGTTTGCCAGCCTGGTTCCAAATATTCCATTTGTAGTTGGCGCAGGTTGGATCCTGAGCACTATCATCGCCTGTTTCACCTGTTCCACCTTCGCCGTATACAGCTACATAAAGCGGGTTCGAACGGCTCCAGGTTTTTGTTTCTTCATTGTATGCAACAGCCTTTACCGCTTTGAGTACATTGGGCCAACTTACATACAAGTTGCCACCAAACATATAGATAATAGGATCTTTATAGGAGTCTTCCTTTAAATCATCGGCAGTATAATTCAAAACTTTCGCCAAACGTTGGGTCATTTCATCAGTGCTGTTAACAGCATCTTCGGTTGCTATCATTTTTCCTTTGAATACAATTCCGGTGGTGATTCCGTTTACTTGATTTGTCACAGGACCGGGAATTGTATTTTCGGTCACATAGCGCCAGATACGATAGTCACCATGTTGTTGATTACTATTCCAACTATTATCGTTATCAGCTTCATTGCCTAAAACATCATTGATTAAATAGGTGTCCCAAGAGTCTTGTTTAGTATTATCTATCGAACCGTCTTCTTGGAAAAGAGGATAATCGAAATGATTTTTCAATTCATTTGTTTTGATGCCTATCGATTTTTCAGTCGCCCATGCATCTACCACATAATTGCCTTCGAGTGGATCACCCATACCATCCGGAGCGGTAAACCAAGGTTTTTCCGGAGCACAAAGTTCTTGTTTAGTTGGCAAACCGTCATTAGAAACTCTACGCAAATAATGGAACGCTTTATTCATGTTTACCAAAGCCATTTTGCCTAATTGTACATTTACGATGTACTTGCCCAGAGTTCCGTCCGGTGCAATATCCTGTACTACCGGATAGGTATTTCTTCCTTTAGGGCTAGCGTCTTTGAAATCAAAGCGCGCCATTGCGCGTTCCACTTTTACAGCACCACCCACACTGTTGTCTACTTGCGAATTACTTCCCGCATTGTTCATACCGGAAAGATTAAAAGGATTGGCTTCACTATATAGCAACCAGTCATTCATCGTATTAGGCAACTGGCGTTTAGCTATGACATAGTTTGCCATCAAGAAACTACCACCATCACTTGGCTCCCATGTTTTATCTATTTCATCACCTTTACAGAGTTCATTGTACCATGTCACATTTTTATATTCGGCATTACGAATGATATCTATCAGATGATCGGTCGGATTACAGAAAACAAATACATTTACTTCTTTCTTGTTGGCAGGTGTATCTTGGTCATCATAGAATTGTGCCAACTGTGTTTTGGTGATTTCGGAAGTTCCGGTATACGCCTGTTTGTTGGCCGATTGTTTCATTTTGTCCGACATATCGCCAAAAGCTATAAATGCATTATCGGTGCTTCGGGCAAGTACAATATACATTCTTTTCACATTGTTTTCATAGTCTTGACCGATTTCCACTCCGGCATTGCTACCACCGTCTTCATCGGTATGGCTACGACTACCAGGAGCAGATGGCATCGTCACTTGCACTGTCATATAAGCTTTCTCTCCTTCATATATAGTAGGATCAAAGTTTGTTTCGCCCAATTTATCATCAGCACAACTTGCTGTGAAAGCCACGGCTAAAAGGCCTAATAAAGATTTGCTAATTCTTTTCATAATCTGAAAATATTGAATGAATTAATTATTTCTATGATTTATCGTTACATTCTATCAGAGTTTGATTTCCTCAATTTGCCTTAACATCTTTTCTGCATCCGGCATTCCTTTGCGCGCAGTTTCTTCAAACATTTTCTTGGCTGTGTCGAAATCCTTGTTCAAAGCAGCAAGCGTAGCACGTGCATAGATAGCCTGCGGTGAATCACCGGCTTTCTGCAAGTAACGTTCGGCACTTTTAAGTCCACCACGACTCATGGCGATATTGGCTGCATTGAGGTTGGCCACTTCATCGTCGGGGAACATACGCACAGCGATGTCGAATGTTTCGTTATACTCCTCACTGCCTGTTTCCATTTCTTGTGCAGCAAGATACATTTCATTGAGGCTTAACTTTTGCGGCTGTGTCTTGATAAGACGTTTAATCTCTTCCACATCCGTATAAGCACGCACTTCATACTTCACAGCATAGTCCGAATGGCGCAAGCCCGGATAGATGTTCTTCAACAACCAGGAGTAGTCGGCAGGATAAGTCTTTTTGATTTTCCATTCTTTGGCATCCGGCTCCATGTTGCTGCGAATCAAAGCGAGGATGGCATCGCGGTTCTGCAAGTCGGAGTTCTCGACGGCACGTTCCAGCCCTGCCCAGTCTTCGGGTTCGTAGTCGGTGGAAATAATGGATTCGGGGAAGTTATACTGTCTCTGTACATATTCCTTAAGCGTCTGCGTACGTCCTTTTGCCAACCGTTCGTTGTTGGAGTATGGGCTTTCGGGCGACGCATATCCCTTAATGGAGAGGGCTATGATGCGGGTGTCGGCATCGTTGCGTACAGCATCAATGGTAGAAAGAATCTTCTGCAATTCCACTGGATTACGGCGGTAGTCCTCATGTATTTCCGTACGATTTACAGGGAAGTCGATATAAGCAGAACCTTCCAACACATTGATCTTCGGTTCGGCTTTCGGGCGTACATATATATAAGAAGGCACAAACGCCTTCGGTTCAAGACGGAGCGCCAACAACGGTTTGTTTTCGCCGGCAAGCGTCTCTTCACAACATCCGCACACTTCATTCAGGGTAACAAGTTTGGATGTATTCATCCATTTTTCATAAGGTACCACTGTACGATATTCCACTACCGATACGTCGCTGCGACGGTATATTTGCGTAGTCGCCGGTCTCAAGTTATCATTGCGTAAATGATGGTAATACCGGTTACGTCCGGCAATCATCACAGCAGGCAGGCTCAACGTGTGGTCATCACTTGCCAATGCCGGCATAAATATCACTTCGCGATTGCTCTTAACCTCCAAACCGGATACGTCTATATCCATCGAAATGAAGAGTTTGTCATCCGAACGGGAAACGAAAAGATTTCGCACTGTCACTTGCCCATTCATAAGCGGCTGTCCTTTTACACCAGCCACACCAAGTAGTGACAACAAAACACTACCTGCTATTTTAGCTATTTTATTATTTATTATAATCATGACTACAAACCGAATTAAAATGTATAAACCAAATTAACAGCCGCTTTTGTGGGACCAAAATAGTTGTGCGATTTTCCTTTGACAAGTTTGGTGCCGCAAGTTGCACATGGATAGACATCATAGCGTGTATAAACCCAGCCCAGCCCGAGTTCGGTTTCCAAATTCCAATGCTTATTCAATATCCATGCATAACCGTATGCAATGCCGGCACCGGCAAACCATCCTTGGTAACGACGGTCGGAAACTACAGAGAAATCTGTGCCCAGAAAAGAAAGGTTGTTTTTCAGACCGCCAACGTTATATTGGCCGCCTAAAGCATGGGCACCCACAAAATGACCGGCAAAACGGTCGCAGAACCAATAACGCGCTTCCGGTTGCAAAAGCCAGTGTTTCCACTTCCGCTCATGGGAAAGCGTCCACCCATTGTAGTCGGCAGACAAATCGAATGTCCAGCGAGGGGCCAATCCTACCTCTACGCCTGCATTCACATTCAAAAACGCATCATACAGAACATTAGTCTTAATTGCTACTTTCTGTGCTCTTGCCACCGAACAGAACGTCCCCGACAAGGCTAACAACAGAAATAAAGTCGTTCGTTTCATCTCAAGTGTGTATTATTCAGTTTAACTTTAAATCCTTACTTATTATACTCTTTATACTCTCTTAATTCCCCCCTAAAGTACATACCACATGTACTAATAAAATAACATCGGACAATCTTCCGAATGATAATATAATATACACGACACTTATGCTTCCCTATATTAAAATTAAGAGAAGCATCAAGCAACATAAAAAATCAACACCTCTTCATTAGAGATATATTAATTTACAGGCAAAATTACATAAATTCCTCAAAGTAACAACATAATGCAGTATTTTTTTTTTAATCATCTCAAAAAAAATCAAATAAGATAACTGCCATGCACTCTTCCCCTTATCTTTTATAAGACCACCCCGATTCGTTCATAAAAAAAGCAGGCGAGAAAATCTTCCCGCCTGCCTTTTTTATTTCACCTGCTTTTCATTGTGTTCTTCTCTCTTCTCTTTTTCCTTCCGATACCTCATGTATAGCTGTTTCCACCTGTTCAAAACCCTCTCGATTTCCTCCTCGTCAAGATAATCAAAACAGAGTTCCACCACTTTTAGGTAATTACCCAATGAGCAATCTAGCCCTTTTTTAACTCATTCAAAGGATCATGGCCGATTCCCAATGCCTTGCACACATTCTTATTTGTCAAACACGTGCGTTTAAGCAACTCACTAACGCTAGCTCCTAATGCTGCGTAATAGTCTTTTTCTTTTTTCATACTTATTTATTATTAAAATTACACCATAATGGTTAATTATTTTAACTTTCATCCTGACATATCAGGATGATGCTTATTTTATTTCTACTACATTTACACCATGTTTCAAAATGAACACATATATGATGCAAAGTAAATAATTAAATTTTTAATAACAAAGAATTATGCCAAACGATTACAGAATGTCCTATTTCATGCCTCCCATCGCCCCTATCAAAGACAAACAGGGACAAATACTCACTCCCCCCACACTTTCCCCCTTCTGCGAAGTCTGCATTGAACAGGTTTTCCAGATGATTACCAGCAACGAAGACCTCAGGCTCCTGACCGAGCAAGTACGCAACGCACCGGACATACGCATAGCAAAAACAAGGCTTTTGCCCTATGTAACTCCCTGCGGCACCTTCTCCCGCCGCAGCGGCAAATACTTCCTGTCCCCATCGGGGCTGGTGATAGTGGACCTGGATCATTTCCGCTCTTACCGGGAAACTGAAGAAATGCGCCGTGTATTACATGACGACCCGCTCCTCCGTCCCGTACTCACGTTTATCAGTCCCAGCGGACTGGGTGTAAAGGCCTTTGTCCCCACCTACCATTTATCCACGGCAACTGGCGGCAAACAAATCACAGAATGTATGAGTTGGGCAATGCAGTACGTAGAGACAGCGTATAATACAGAAACATCTGTTTCCTCCGAAACAAAGACCAAAGTAGATTTCTCCGGCAAAGACCTTGTGAGATCCTGCTTTCTTAGCCACGACCCCGAAGCTTTATTCAGAAACATCTAACATAAGAAAATTAAGAAAAAATGAACAACATCGAATCACTACGCCGTCTCACCGAGACAGTTGAAACAGCAGGAGCAGACATCGCACCCACTTACATCGAATACATACAACTGGCATTTGCCATCGCCACAGACTGCGGCGAAGCCGGGCGCAATTATTTCCACCGTCTCTGTCGCCTGTCTGCCAAGTACCAGCGCGAACACACCGAACGGGTATTCTCCAACGCGCTCGCCACAAAACATGGTGACGTACATCTAGGCACGGCTTTCCACCTTGCCGGAATCGCAGGAGTCGAGCTCCATCAAGACAGCGTAATGAACAAGCCGAAGGGTACAAAGGGTACAGAAGATTCAGGGGCAACTTTTTCCACACACACGTGCGCGCGTTATAAGGTAGACAATGACGAAAATACCGGAAAGGAGGAAAATACCCAAGAAGAGGAAAGAGAAGAAGAGGAACTTCTCTCGGGCAGCGAACCGAAACAACAATTGCCCACCTTCCCCAAAGCCGACTGGCCCACACTCCTACAACGTATCATTGCCTATGGCAAAAGCGACGCCCTGAAAGACGTTATGCTTTTAGGAGCATTGACAGCCCTGGGTGCAACCATCGCCCCACACTTGCGCTGTTCCTATAGCGGCAAATTCCTGCATCCCTGCCTTCAGTATTTTGCCATCGCTCCTTCCGCTTCCGGCAAGAGTATCCTCTCTTACATCCGGCTGCTTGCCACTCCCATTCACGACGAAATCCGTGCGGAAGTGGCAGCAAAGATGAAAATCTACAAGAAAGAGAAAGCCGCCTACGAGGCATTGGGCAAAGAACGAGCGAAAGTGGACGCACCGGAAATGCCCGCCAACAAGATGTTCATCATTTCGGGTAACAACACCGGCACAGGTATCCTGCAAAATATTATGGACTCTGACGGAATAGGATTTATCTGCGAATCTGAAGCGGATACCCTCTCTACCGCCATCAATGCAGACCATGGACATTGGAGCGATACCCTCCGCAAAGCCTTCGACCACGACTGCCTGTCTTACAACCGCCGCACCGACCAGGAATACCGTGAAGTGAAGAAAAGCTACATCTCCCTCAACATTTCCGGCACACCGTCGCAAGTGAAATCCTTCATCCCCACCACGGAAGACGGAGCCTTCTCCCGCCAATTGTTCTACTACCTCTACGGCATCGACCAATGGATCAACCAATTTTTGGAAGACGACCTGGATCTCGAAGAAATCTTTACCAACCTCGGATTGGAATGGAAAAAAGAAGTGGAACAGATAAAAGCACATGGAATACATACGCTCTGTCTTACCGAGGAGCAGAAAAAAGAATTCAACACGCAATTCTCCCACCTCTTCCAACGCTCGAGCATAGCCAACGGCAGGGAGATGTACAGCTCCATCGCCCGCCTGGCTGTCAATCTATGCCGCATCATGTCGATAGTGGCCCTGCTGCGTGCCCTCGAAAACCCGCATCCCTACCAAGTGAAGAACGCTCCCTCCTCGGGACTGACTCCGGATAAGGGCATTCCCGAAGATAACATCAAAGACAACATCATCACCCGTTGGAAGCTTGCCATCACCCCTGACGATTTCCACGCAGTGCTCCGTCTTGCGGAACCGCTCTACCGCCATGCCACACACATTCTCTCGTTCCTTCCTTCCACGGAAATCAGCCGGCGTTCCAATGCCGACCGCGACTTCCTCTTCTCGCAGTTGGGCGACCGTTTCACTCGTGCACAAATGATAGAGATAGCAGAATCCATCGGAATTAAGAAAAATACCGCCATCACTTGGTTGAAACGACTGACGAAGCGAGGCATATTAGTGAAGGGAGATAGCACCGGAGTATATGAACGCGCATGTGTGCGTGTGTGAGGGAGCCCCGAAAAAGTGTACCCACTGTACCCCCGCCGCAAACCAATAACGGTACAGCGTTTTACGGATACTAAAGCGGCGCTTTAGAGAGCATAAAGCTAAGCTTTAGCCCTCTTAAAGCACCGCTTTAAGGTTCTCCTAATGCATCCACAATCACCCTCACCTCCAAAGGCGTATATGAACGGTGCTCCGGTTGATAGCCCAAGTCGTACAAGCGTTGCAGCAGTCCGGGACACCGCTCTATCCACTTTTTCATTTTTCGGTAAGCGGCAATATCAGTAAGTTCGGGAGAATAGAGTTGCGCCAGTTCCATGCGCCCGTAGGCACGTATTCTGAATTCGTTCATGATGGATAAGAGTTTGATTTAATGTTACAAATATAGCAAAATAGTTGCACATACGCAACGCTTTCCGGTTGAATAACCGACGTTAACTGCACATAACTGACAAGTAACGGACATAAATGCATATAAGCGATTTTCCGGATTTTCGGCAGCCTATCTTTGTATCGTCGGAAGGGAAAAGAATCCCGAAGACACGATGTTTTAACCTTTTAATTTATTGTTTTATGATTCGTTACAAAATTTATCAGAACCAGCAGAAGAAAGGCTTGAATGCGGGTAAGTGGTTCGCCCGTGCAGTAAGCGATGAGACGTTTGATTTGGCAAAGCTTGCCGAACACATGTCGAAGCACAATTCACCATATTCCGGTGGTGTCATCAAAGGTGTGCTTTCGGATATGGTAGATTGTATCAAGGAGTTGTTGCTGGACGGCAAATGTGTGAAAATTGATGATCTTGCCATTTTTGGTGTGGGTATTCGCAGTAAGGCAGCCGATACGCTGGAAGAGTTCTCGTTGGAGAAAAATGTTACTGGCATGCGTCTGAAAGCTCGTGCCACCGGTAACTTATCAACTACCAACTTGAAACTCGACAGTCAGTTGAAGCAGCTGGCGGAATATCAGAAACCGACAACTACCGGAAGTGGTTCTGATTCGGGTGATAACCCTGATCCGAAACCAGACGGAGGTGGCGAAGCACCCGACCCGGCTGCTTAAAAGATTCACCACTGATTACACCGGTTTCCACAGATTATAATTTAATTCAAGTTTCGCAAGTCGGTATATTCCGCATGGTTTTCCCTCCTTTCAAGAAGCTATGCAGCGTCCTTGCAAAACTTTAGTAATTTAATTGGCAGTCATTAAAATAGTCGATTATTTATTTCTGTGTGAGTCTGTGTAGTAGTGTGCATAGTTGCGTAGTTTGCAGCTTTGTGAGAAAAGAAAACTGTTATCCATTTATTTAAAACCTGTTATTGTATGAGCAAATCATCCTCTTCCCGCTCTGTATGGAGCTTCATTATCAAAGTAATCATCACCGTTGCCACCGCTGTTGGGGGCTTGCTCGGAGTACAAAGTTGCATATAGATCTATGCGAACTATTACACTGATTATCATTCATTGCAGTGCCACGCCGGAAGGAAAATCCCTTTCGGCGGAGGCTTGCCGACAAGATCATATCCTGCACCGTGGTTTCCGTGATATTGGCTATCATTTTTACATTACTCGCGACGGGGAGATCCACCGGGGACGTGCGTTAGAAAAGGTCGGGGCACACTGCCGTAATCATAATAGCCATTCAATAGGTGTCTGTTATGAAGGTGGACTGAATGCGGATGGCAAACCCAAGGATACTCGCACAATGGAACAACGGGGCTCGCTGCTTGCTTTATTGCGTGAATTACGACGGCAGTTTCCCAAAGCGTTGATTGTGGGACATCGGGATTTGAACCCAATGAAAGGGTGTCCGTGCTTTGATTGTGTGAAGGAATATCGGGATGTATAGCAACACCTCAGTAAGTACACCGGTTTTTGCCTTAGGCACATACTCCAACGAAGGTCGCATAAAAAAACTACACTCCCAAAGTTTTAGTGTCTAACTTTGGGGGTGCAGTTCACTAGCAAAAAGGGGGAGACTGTCCGAGAACTCCTCTTTAAACAGAGGTTTGTCGTTGTCCCTCCGCAATAGCCCCTGTTTGTAGCATGGTTTAACATTAGATATTCATGCTTCTCATTCATTTTTCTTATCTTTACCTAAGCTAAGAAACAGAGTTATGGCATATAAGAAAGGTGAAGAACGACAACAGAAAGTACTTTTCCCCGATTGCATAGACGACTATGTTGAGGAGGATGCTCCGGTTCGTTTGTTTGATGCATTCGTTGATAGTTTGGATATGGGCAAGTTAGAGTTTATACGGAACATTCCCAAAGCCACGGGAAGTCCCGGGTACGACCCTCGTGACCTGTTAAAACTGTATATTTATGGTTACTTTTACCAAGTGCGTTCATCGCGCAAGTTGGCCCGTGAGTGCAAATGCAACGTGGAGGTGATGTGGCTACTGGGCAAATTATATCCTGATTTTCGCACCATTTCCGATTTTCGCAAGGATAATAAGGATAGCATAACTAAAGTATTCAAGGAGTTCAATAAGTTCTGCATGGGGTTGAAGCTCTTCTCCAAGTCATACATATCTATTGACGGAAGCAAGTTCAAGGCTGTAAATGCCAAGGATAACAATTTTACGCTCAACAAACTTGACGACCGTATCAAACGTTTGGATGAACATATCACTTTATACATGGAAGAGCTTGACTCATGCGATCGGGAAGAAGGTCGCAAACTTTCCAGAGAAGAACTTGAGCACAAACTGAATGTCTGTAAAGAACGCAAAGCCCGTTACGAAGCATACCGCACTACATTAGAGGAGTCTAATGAAAAACAGATATCGCTTACTGACCCGGATGCAAGACTGATGAAAGCGAATGAAGGTTTCTGCGTAGGCTATAACATGCAGACGGCTGTTGACGCGGACAGCCACATGATTGCCGGCTTCCGGGTCACTAACAGTCCTACTGACCATGGCCAAATAACAAACGTAGCTACAGATGTGAAAAAAGACTATGGGATTGACATCCTTGAGACTACAGCAGACAAGGGCTATGAATGCCCCGAAGACCATACCGACGCACTTGCATCGGGCATTGTACCCAATGTCATCCGGCGTGACGGTGGCTGCACCGAGCAGGTTGAGTTTGAGTACATTGGAAACACCATAACCGATGAACAGAAAGTTAGTACCAACCCCGAGGACTTGAAGGCATGTCTTCAAGCCGGAGTAATTCCCGATGTCTACAACGGAATCTTAACTGATATGGAAATTGTTGAGGTAAAAAAGCGTACATTGCCGACATCCGATTCAGCAGTGCTGGACATGACTTCCGAACAAATGCGTGCCAAAGCTCTTGAAGGCTTCTTCGTTAGGGATGCCGAACGTAACCTTGTCTATTGTCCGCAAGGTGAGATTCTTAGACAGAAATCCATTAAACGAAACGGCAATATACGTTACTGCAACAAGTTGGCCTGCAAGAAATGCAAATGCAAGTGTACCATATCCAAGTTCAAGGAAGCGGACTTTAGTAAGGATGATCTAATAAAGGTTGCTGATACCCGAAGGAAACAAGATGCAGCAAATGACGGCAATGCGAATCTGAAACCAACAAGAATAACCGTTATGAAAAAGGTGGTACGCTATGTGCTACATCTTGACCAAAAGAAAATGGATAATCGCAAATGTTTGTCGGAACATCCGTTCGGGACAATTAAAAGAACGCTCGGATACTACTATTTTTTACTAAAAGGTTTTGCAAAAGTAGGTGCAGAGATGGGATTGCTCTGTCTATCCTATAACCTACGTCGTGCTATAAGTCTCAAAGGTGTACCCGCACTGCTTGCCGCACTCCGATAAAAGACTTGCCGAGGTGCACATCCTTACGAATATAGGTAATAACCACATTTTAAAGTGCATTTTAAGCTTCTAAAACCGATTATCATGAGAGAATTTATTCTTTCAATTGAAAAACAAATTCCACCAGATAGTCTCTACGACCTCAAATCCGCTGCAAGAATGCCATCCTACAGCGAAAATCAGAGTTCTCGGACGGTCTGGGGGGGCGCATTTTTTCTTTTCAGGAAGCAGCCCCCATCCTCCTGTCTTATAAATCTTCAATCTCGATCTCCGACAGACCTGTGCTTTCCATTATAATGGCAGTAGGTATACCTGCCATTTTCAAGCTGCGAGCAACTTCTTTTTTGCCTTCCTTTATGCCTTCCTTTATGCCTTCCTTTATGCCTTCCTTTATGCCTTCCTTTATACCTTCTTTTATACCTTCTTTTTTGCCTTCTTCCAAGCCTTTCTTCATACCTTCTTCCAGCCCTCTCCTCATGCCCCGTCGCTCCGCACTACTGAACAAGGTTTTCTCCACACTGATTATATCCCAAAACTTCTCATAGCCAGCAAGCTGGGCATCGGTAAAAGCAGACTCTTCAAGAGCCTTCACAGCTTTTTTAAGTTCAGGATTTGCCAAAAACTCTTTGGGGACTTCGCGCGTACGTTCGTTGATCTCAGTTAGATAACGCAGCCAAAGAACCTGCATTTTCTTATCACTATAATTTTGAGGAGTAAACTTAGGAAGTTCCACAAATACAAGATGCAGGCCTTCGATCACCTTTTCGGTATGTTCCGTATGAACCAAACGGTAATAATGATAGAACTCATCATCCAAATCCAATTCAAAGATATCGTTCACTAGATTCAGAGAATAAACGGGTTGAAGTAGTTCATAATTCTCACCAGTATCCAGCTGGCGCACGTAAGCCTTGGAAGCGTTGAACAAAACACGCTGTTTAAACTCAGAACTCCATATCATCTGCATTTCAACCAGGAAAATGCGACCCTGATTGTCGCGGCAACGGACATCCACAATACTGTTTTTACGCAAAGGATTGTCAGGGACAAGCTCCACGGGGAGATATTCGATTTCAGTCACCTCCTGACCCGGAGATAAAGGAAGCAAGGCATTCAAAAAGCTCATCACCAAATCGGGGTGCTCGCCGAAGACGCGCTTGAACGTCAAATCGGCTTTAGGGTCTAAGTATCTCATTATATTTTATATAGGCGTTAGTTACTAATATGCGTCAAAGATAAAAAGAATTCCGGGAATTACCACTATCCTAGCCGAACTTAATCGTCGAAATAGAAGTTGATGAGAGATACGCCCATTTTTATCGGATACTTTAAGATTTGCCCTTGATACAGCTATCTGTGGCAAGGGAAAATTCTTCAAAAGGAGAATTTTGATACCCAGGTGCAGTTCAATAACAGAAAAGAAAATCGTTTTTTCTTTTCAGGCAACACTCATCTACCGCTTTACAAATCCTCAATCTCGTTCTCCAACAGACCTGTGCTTTCCATTATAATGGCAGTAGGTATACCTGCCATTTTCAAGCTGCGAGCAACTTCCTTTTTGCCTTCTTTTATACCTTCTTTTTTGCCTTCTTCCAAGCCTTTCTTCATACCTTCTTCCAGTCCTCTCCTCATGCCCCGTCGCTCCGCACTACTGAACAAGGTTTTCTCCACACTGATTATATCCCAAAACTTCTCATAGCCAGCAAGCTGGGCATCGGTAAAAGCAGACTCTTCAAGAGCCTTCACAGCTTTTTTAAGTTCAGGATTTGCCAAAAACTCTTTGGGGACTTCGCGCGTACGTTCGTTGATCTCAGTTAGATAACGCAGCCAAAGAACCTGCATTTTCTTTTCACTATAATTTTGAGGAGTAAACTTAGGAAGTTCCACAAATACCAGGTGCAGGCCTTCGATCACCTTTTCGGTATGTTCAGTATGAACCAAACGGTAATAATGATAGAACTCATCATCCAAATCCAATTCAAAGATATCGTTCACCAGATTCAGAGAATAAACGGGTTGAAGCAGTTCATAATTCTCCCCCGTATCCAGCTGGCGAACGTAAGCTTTGGAAGCGTTGAACAAAACACGCTGTTTAAACTCAGAACTCCATATCATCTGCATTTCAACCAAGAAAATGCGACCCTGATTGTCGCGGCAACGGACATCTACAATACTGTTCTTACGCAAAGGATTGTCAGGAACAAGCTCCACGGGAAGATATTCGATTTCAGTCACCTCCTGCCCCGGAGATAAAGGAAGCAAGGCATTCAAAAAGCTCATCACCAAATCGGGATGCTCGCCGAAGACGCGCTTGAACGTCAAATCGGCTTTAGGGTCTAAGTATCTCATTATATTTTATATAGGCGTTAGTTACTAATATGCGTCAAAGATAAAAAGAATTCCGGGAATTACCACTATCCTAGCCGAACTTAATCTCTGAAAGATAAGTTTATGAGAGATACGCCCATTTTTATCGGATACTTTAAGATTTGCCCTTGATACAGCTATCTGTGGCAGGGGCAAATTCTTCAAAAGGAGAATTTTGATACCCAAGTGCAGTTCAATAACAGAAAAGAAAATCGTTTTTTCTTTTCAGGCAACACTCATCTACCGCCTTATAAATCCTCAATCTCGATCTCCGACAGACCTGTGCTTTCCATAATAATGGCAGTAGGTATACCTGCCATTTTCAAGCTACGAGCAACTTCCTTTTTGCCTTCTTTTATACCTTCTTTTATACCTTCTTTTATACCTTCTTTTATACCTTCTTTTTTGCCTTCCTTTATACCTTCCTTTATGCCTTCTTTTATACCTTCTTTTTTGCCTTCTTCCAAGCCTTTCTTCATACCTTCTTCCAGCCCTCTCCTCATGCCCCGTCGCTCCGCACTACTGAACAAGGTTTTCTCCACACTGATTATATCCCAAAACTTCTCATAGCCAGCCAACTGGGCATCGGTAAAAGCAGACTCTTCAAGAGCCTTGACAGCTTTTTTAAGTTCAGGATTTGCCAAAAACTCTTTGGGGACTTCGCGCGTACGTTCGTTGATCTCCGTTAGATAACGCAACCAAAGAACCTGCATTTTCTTCTCACTATAATTTTGAGGAGTAAACTTAGGAAGTTCCACAAATACCAGGTGCAGGCCTTCGATCACCTTTTCGGTATGTTCAGTATGAACCAAACGGTAATAATGATAGAACTCATCATCCAAATCCAATTCAAAGATATCGTTCACTAGATTCAGAGAATACACGGGTTGAAGCAGTTCATAATTCTCCCCCGTATCCAGCTGGCGAACGTAAGCTTTGGAAGCGTTGAACAAAACACGCTGCTTAAACTCAGAACTCCATATCATCTGCATTTCAACCAAAAAAATGCGACCCTGATTGTCGCGGCAACGGACATCTACAATACTATTTTTACGCAAAGGATTGTCAGGGACAAGCTCCACGGGGAGATATTCGATTTCAGTCACCTCCTGACCCGGAGATAAAGGAAGCAAGGCATTCAAAAAGCTCATCACCAAATCGGGATGCTCGCCGAAGACGCGCTTGAACGTCAAATCGGCTTTAGGGTCTAAGTATCTCATTATATTTTATATAGGCGTTAGTTACTAATATGCGTCAAAGATAAAAAGAATTCCGGGAATTACCATTATCCTAGCCGAACTTAATCGTCGAAATAGAAGTTGATGAGAGATACGCCCATTTTTATCGGATACTTTAAGATTTGCCCTTGATACAGCTATCTGTGGCAGGGGCAAATTCTTCAAAAGGAGAGTTTTGATACCCAGGTGCAGTTCAATAACAGAAAAGAAAATCGTTTTTTCTTTTCAGGCAACACTCATCTACCGCTTTACAAATCCTCAATCTCCACCTCCGACAGACCTGTGCTTTCCATAATAATGGCAGTAGGTATACCTGCCATTTTCAAGCTGCGAGCAACTTCTTTTTTGCCTTCCTTTATGCCTTCCTTTATACCTTCTTTTATACCTTCTTTTTTGCCTTCTTCCAAGCCTTTCTTCATACCTTCTTCCAGTCCTCTCCTCATGCCCCGTCGCTCCGCACTACTGAACAAGGTTTTCTCCACACTGATTATATCCCAAAACTTCTCATAGCCAGCAAGCTGGGCATCGGTAAAAGCAGACTCTTCAAGAGCCTTCACAGCTTTTTTAAGTTCAGGATTTGCCAAAAACTCTTTGGGGACTTCGCGCGTACGTTCGTTGATCTCAGTTAGATAACGCAGCCAAAGAACCTGCATTTTCTTATCACTATAATTTTGAGGAGTAAACTTAGGAAGTTCCACAAATACAAGATGCAGGCCCTCGATCACCTTTTCGGTATGTTCAGTATGAACCAAACGGTAATAATGATAGAACTCATCATCCAAATCCAATTCAAAGATATCGTTCACCAGATTCAGAGAATACACAGGTTGCAGCAGTTCATAATTCTCCCCCGTATCCAGCTGGCGAACGTAAGCTTTGGAAGCGTTGAACAAAACACGCTGCTTGAACTCAGAACTCCATATCATCTGCATTTCAACCAGAAAAATGCGACCCTGATTGTCGCGGCAACGGACATCTACAATACTGTTCTTACGCAAAGGATTGTCAGGGACAAGCTCCACGGGGAGATATTCGATTTCAGTCACCTCCTGACCCGGAGATAAAGGAAGCAAGGCATTCAAGAAGCTCATCACCAAATCGGGATGCTCGCCGAAGACGCGCTTGAACGTCAAATCGGCTTTAGGGTCTAAGTATCTCATTATATTTTATATAGGCGTTAGTTACTAATATGCGTCAAAGATAAAAAGAATTCCGGGAATTACCACTATCCTAGCCGAACTTAATCTCTGAAAGATAAGTTTATGAGAGATACGCCCATTTTTATCGGATACTTTAAGATTTGCCCTTGATACAGCTATCTGTGGCAGGGGCAAATTCTTCAAAAGGAGAATTTTGATACCCAAGTGCAGTTCAATAACAGAAAAGAAAATCGTTTTTTCTTTTCAGGCAACACTCATCTACCGCTTTACAAATCCTCAATCTCCACCTCCGACAGACCTGTGCTTTCCATAATAATGGCAGTAGGTATACCTGCCATTTTCAAGCTGCGAGCAACTTCCTTTTTGCCTTCTTTTATGCCTTCTTTTATACCTTCTTTTATACCTTCTTTTTTGCCTTCCTTTATACCTTCTTTTTTGCCTTCTTCCAAGCCTTTCTTCATACCTTCTTCCAGTCCTCTCCTCATGCCCCGTCGCTCCGCACTACTGAACAAGGTTTTCTCCACACTGATTATATCCCAAAACTTCTCATAGCCAGCAAGCTGGGCATCGGTAAAAGCAGACTCTTCAAGAGCCTTCACAGCTTTTTTAAGTTCAGGATTTGCCAAAAACTCTTTGGGGACTTCGCGCGTACGTTCGTTGATCTCAGTTAGATAACGCAGCCAAAGAACCTGCATTTTCTTATCACTATAATTTTGAGGAGTAAACTTAGGAAGTTCCACAAATACAAGATGCAGGCCTTCGATCACCTTTTCGGTATGTTCCGTATGAACCAAACGGTAATAATGATAGAACTCATCATCCAAATCCAATTCAAAGATATCGTTCACCAGATTCAGAGAATAAACGGGTTGAAGCAGTTCATAATTCTCCCCCGTATCCAGCTGGCGAACGTAAGCTTTGGAAGCGTTGAACAAAACACGCTGTTTAAACTCAGAACTCCATATCATCTGCATTTCAACCAAAAAAATGCGACCCTGATTGTCGCGGCAACGGACATCTACAATACTGTTCTTACGCAATGGATTGTCAGGGACAAGCTCCACGGGGAGATATTCGATTTCAGTCACCTCCTGACCCGGAGATAAAGGAAGCAAGGCATTCAAAAAGCTCATCACCAAATCGGGATGCTCGCCGAAGACGCGCTTGAACGTCAAATCGGCTTTAGGGTCTAAGTATCTCATTATATTTTATATAGGCGTTAGTTACTAATATGCGTCAAAGATAAAAAGAATTCCGGGAATTACCACTATCCTAGCCGAACTTAATCGTCGAAATAGAAGTTGATGAGAGGATGACATACAAAAATATCAACGATCTTCACAGACCGTTGATATAGTGGGAAATTCACATCGGCTTTAACCTCCGATGCCAGGGCGTAGATCAGAAATGCACCGTCGTGCTATTTCTGATCCACCATGTAGGGAATCATGTTTTTACAGCATGAAACTAGGGACCTACATTTTCTTCATCTCAACATACGAAACACTCACGTGTTCATTTCACATTTTCAACATATTTCACGTTTTCAACATAGTCAACAAATTCAATATTTATTTTATACCATTTTTATTCTTTTCATCCACCAAATATTCAACCCGATCCATACCAGCATATCCAGTAACAGCATCACCGTATTCTCCACATAAGGAATCAGCCAGATATTCAAACCGCTGAGGATGCAAGACAACAGAAGAATCATCAGCAATGCTTGACGAACCGTAAAGCCCATTTTCAAGAACAAGTGATGAATGTGCGTCTTGTCAGGTTCGAAAGGATTCCGCCCTTTATACATACGGACGATAGCAACGCGGATAGCATCGAAAACAGGTACCAGCAGCGTGCTGAAAGCAATCACCAACGGACCGTGTTCCTTAGGGATGCCATCGAGATTCTGACTATACTTGATGGCAAGGAAACTCAGGATGTAACCCAACGTCAGACTGCCCGTATCGCCCATAAAGATCTTACGCGCACGCTCAGCCTTACCAAAAACATTGTAATAGAAAAACGGAACCAGCACACCGAACGAGCTGAAAGCGATCAGACTGCAACTCCACATCTCACGCTCTAAAAACAATGCCCCCAACACCACTAACGACACGCTACTTAACCCCGAAGCAAGACCATCGATACCATCAATCAGATTGATGGCGTTCGTGATGAGAATCACTACCAGCACTGTGAGCAGCCCTCCCCAAAACTGAGGAATCATGCCCAAACCGAACAAACCGTAAAGGTCGTTTATCCAAAGTCCGCTCAACGGAAACAGGCAGGCACTCACTAACTGCACTGCCATCTTATTGCCGTAACGAACACCAATCAAGTCGTCGGCAATACCCGTCAGGTAAAGCAGAACCAGTCCGCAGACAAGCAGCAACATCTCCGACAAGATGCGGTCGTCGTGAAGCGTGGAGACATAATAGCCGAACAGGTTGTAGAAAGCCAGCACTCCGCAACAAGAAAACAGGATGGTAGGGAAAAAAGAGACTCCGCCCAGACGGGGGATCGCACCTTTGTGAACCTTGCGCTCTTCCTGAGAATCGAACAGTTTCTTCCGATAGGATATCAGCAGGATGCGAGGGATAATCATACGGGCGATGAAAACGGAAATCAGAAAGGCCAATGCCATTAGTAGATATTTCATGATTTTAGGACGTTATGGGGTTAATACTAGATAAATTTTCATTCTATGCAAAAAAACATATAAGCACTCAATTTAGGGATACTCCTTTGGAAGGGCACATTATTGCATCCTAAACCAAGTTTTGTTAATTAATTAGTCTTGAATTTAACATTGGCTGGCAGCCCAAGTGATTTTGTCAGAAACCATGTTAACATAATCCCTGCACCCGTTAAAGATATTTTTGAAAAAAGTTCCGATGAAGTTCCAGATAGAACTACCATGAAGCTTTACCGTTCCTATCACACTGTGATAAGTTGCTGCCATCTCTGCTCCAGCATCACTACCATAATGAAGTGAATTGTTGCGTTGAGTAGTCAGCTTTCGAATGGTTCGCTCTGCCGGATTGTTGTCTATCGTAAACTCCCTCGTCATCCCAAAAACAAATACCTCTTTCCAGAATCGATTCAGATAACTAAAAACTTTCGTATAATTAAAAAAAACAGACATTCTTTCATTGTAGTATTAATACAAAGCCTCATATTGCGACGCTATCATTTTCCAAGTATATTCTTTTTGAGCAATACTTCGCATTGCATCACCACATAAATCCGTGCGTTTTAGCAAATCAACAAGTTCACAGACATCCTTCCAGTAATAGGCTTCATTCTGCGTACTAGCGCGATTATATACAACATCATAGCATAAGATAGGACACCCAAAGAACATAGCTTCTACTAGAGATGGATTTGTACCTCCTGCACTATGACCGTGAATATACATCTCTGCGTTTTTTCTTAAAGCATACAAAATGTCTATATCATATATTGGATCTTGAATGATGATATTCGGGAACTTACTATACTTCTCTTTTAAGTTACGTCCGTACTCACTACGATTCCAGTTCCCGATAAAAATAAGTTTCTTATCAGTCTTTGAGAAAGCCTCAAGTGTATTATGACAATTGTTTTCCGGCTCTATTCTACATACAGTGATAGCATAATCATTGGGGATTAATGCAAACTTTCTTAAAATATCATCTTCAAACCTAGGTTCAATATCTCGAATCACATGATCGCCTCCGTATGCAATAAGCACAGAATCTTTTCCATATTCCTCTTTTACATAATCCTGTATTCCCTTGTTGTCAGCAATTATGACATCAGCATATTTTACCGCCATCTTCTCAGAAATCTTAAGATACCATTTTGCAGCTTTACTCCATTTATTACGGCGATGTTCCAGCCCATCAATGTTCATCACTAGTTTCTTCTTGGAAAACAGCCTAAAAAAAGGAAATATCAGGGAGCCTGATACTCCCAGAACTAAGATCACATCTGTTTCTTTTGGCACTTTTAATAGGCTGAGCATATCGTATGGTATACTTTGAATACCATTCGCGCTGAGAGGTATATATTTTAGTTTTGCACTCTTATATTCATTTATTTGTTGCGGTAAGTCCTTGCTACTACAAAATACCGTATAGTTCATATTAGGAGATTTATTCTCTCCAATAATATTTTCAACGAGAGACTCAAAACCTCCATAATTGGCGGGAACCCCTTGAGTTCCTACGATTGTAATATTTTTCATGATTGATTATAATTACTATTTATTGCACCAAAATTGTTTCAATTCCTTCGCACATATATTTGTTTGAATACAATGCTGCTGTTGTTAATGCACCTTTTGCCAATTCAGAATAAATGTCTATGTCAGAAAGCATATACTTGATTCTATCCGCAATAATATCAAGTTGTTGCACATCTATTTTATATCCGTTTATATCATCATCGACCAATTCTGCTATTCCACCAACCGTCGGTACTATTACAGGTATGCCTGCTGACATACCTTCGAGAGCGGTCATTCCAAAAGTCTCTATAAATTTTTTTCTATTCGACAAATTCAATAGAATTGAAGCTTCATTATAAAATCGACTTATATCTGACTGACGAGGATAAATCTTAATGTTATTAGGAACCTTTATATTATACTTTGATATAAAATTCTCTATAGCAGTCTGAGTATCATTCAAAACTAATGTGAATTTATACAAAGGAAGTTTTTGTGCTAATGTTATAAATTCAATCGGACTTTTATAAAGAACTAATGAAGAAACCATTAATATATTTTTCTTATTAAATGCCTTATTCATATTTGGAACCAACTTACATATAAATGATTCTGGAAGTGCATTATAAACGACCGAGATATTATTACTTTGAGGCAAGAACGAACGCTGATATTTTGATACACATATTATTTCATCAGCAATGATTAACATTATACGATAAAGCACTCTGTAAAAAGAACTTTTAATAAAAGCATTCTCGTGATAATGATATACCACCTTCTTATTTAAAAGCCGACCAGCTATAGCTGCACCTACTGGCATAATTGTATTTATATAAAATACAGAAGAATCCTGATATTTTAATGCCTTCAAAAAGAGGGATACTTGAGCGTATATGAAATGGCATATCCATAAAAACTTATTACTAGAAGGATGATAATTAAAATACTCATAATTCAAATTATCAACTTCAAATAAATCATTTAAAACACCATTTGTCTTAGAAGTAACAATAGTTACCTTATGTTTTTTATCAAGCAACCCTTCTACTATATTACGTAATACTTTAGGGCTACCACTGTAATCGTTGTATAAATGGAAACAAGTAATATTCATATACTTTATTAGTCTTAATAAAGGGGAATTCTCTTATTTAAATATGTTTTGTACAGAAGAATCCAGATAATCATGTTCCCGAAAATCAAAACAAATGTCAAAACTGACTCTGTCAAAGCTACGGTAAAAACACTCGCCATAAGTGGAACAATAGCAGATAATTGATTTTTATCAGCTTTACGTATAAAATTAAAATACAATAAAACAAACAACGAAAAAGGAATGACTCCTCCCTCAAACAGAAGATGAAGAAAAGAACTATCTATAGTCTCTGTGTTTATTAGATCCGTACCAATCAAATAGTCAAAGTAACCAACTAATGACAACAGTTTGTTATAAAGATCTAAGCGTCCTGAAAATAATAAATTTACTTCTGGGTATGAGATGTAATTCTGAGAGAAATAAAATACTGCACTAAAAATTAATATAGGAGTTGTTATTAATAAAAATTTTAATATTAGAGGATATCGTGCCCACAATTTACCTAAAACTCTAAATATCAATAGAATTAAAACAGACATAAAAAAAGTTCTAGATCCTGTATATGAAAAAACCATCCATGCTATCATTCCAATAATGAATAGATATTTCTTATAATAAATCCCCTTATATAAGTATAAATTGATTATGAAGGAGTATATGAATAAAGCAAATGTATTTGGATTACCCATACCATAATCGTATCTAATACGCATATCCAGTACTGTCTGTTGAAATAGTTCTGATGTTGTAATTCCAAAGAACAAACAAATTGATGATAAAAAAAATATTATTAATTGAGCCGAAAGATTATGGAATAATATAGTTTTTAATGATAGTTGAGATACGATATAAGTAGATAATAATATCACAAATATATTACGAGCTGCTACGTTCAGAATACAGACACCCAAAATAGGTATTAAAATAAGAAATGAATACTTTACCCTCTTATAGTCAATTCCCAATAGTAAAAACACATACAACAATACATTCATTATGACAGACTCTATATCCAGTACAATCTGCAAAAAGAATTTAAAATGAATAAAATACACCAATAATATTGCATATTTATCAGTTGCTACTGAATAGTACTTTTGTACAAACTTATCCATTTTCCCATTATATTATCTAAGTTGAATTTTGCCGCTTTCTCTATTGCACTCTTACTCATTGAGGATCTAATATGCGAGTTCTTCATTAGATGTGTCATGGCGTCTGCTAACGCTGAGATATCCCCATTGTTGACTAAAATGCCATCTTCTCCATCAGAAATTATTTCTTTAGGTCCAGACTTGCAATCAAAAGAAACGACAGGTAATCCACATTCCATTGCTTCTATTATTACTAATCCAAAACCTTCAAACCGAGAACTTAATACATAAAAGTCGGAATTTACAAACTGTTCGGAAATATTCTCATCAAATGGATTTATTTGAACATTTTTGAGTTTCTTTCCCTCTATTATAGATTGTAGGTTACTATATTCTTCTCCTTCTCCATAAATAGCTAATGACCAATCTGGGAACAAAGGGAAAATCAATTCCCATGCATGCAAAAGTAAATCAAATCCTTTTTCCTTGGTTAAACGACCAGCAGCAACTACCCTTTTTGTATTTCCTTCAGACTTATATTCCTTTACAAATGACAAAGGATTGGGTATTATATGTTTTTTTACACCATCTGACCACAACGAGGCATCTTCTTGAGTTAGCGTCACTAACACATCCAATTTCTTCACATTATGACCAAGTTCAAAATCTCTATATTTAGCTATAGTATGTCGAAGAATATTTTTAGAATTATTTTTAACGAAAGAATATCGGAAATTTCGGTTAAAATGGTTTTCACCGATTTTGATACTTCCATCATTCAAATCTGAAAGGAAATCTATTTCATGAGACAATAAGGATGTTACTATATCAGGTTTTATTTCTTGTATAACAGACCATAATTTAGCTTTATATAACTTCAGCTTGCTTTTATAATTTAAGAGTTTCGACAAAAATGTTTTCTCCTCATTAAAATTAATGTTCAAATTAATTATAGAAATTTTTGAGTTAAGATCAAAAAATGGTTTTCTTATTTGATCCTCAGTAGTAACAATATAGAGTTCATAGGAAGTACGCTCTGCTAGATAATTCAGCCTAGTAGTTAACACCCTTTCTGTTCCACCACAATTTGTTAATGATGGAATGCAATATAATAGACGCATAACACTAATAATTATATATGAGATACAATGTTGTTCTCATTGGGCATTTTCATATAGTCGCCAAAAATCTTTTGAAGATAAGCATGAGAATCCTTTGGAGCATTAAACTTATAGCCTTCAAATTCAATTTTTGTTAAAGGGAAAATATCCTCCATTGTACGATATCTATGAAACCCAGAACCATAAGTTTGAAATAACTTTGAATCGGGACGGAAAAACATGCACAAGCGAAAGAATGGATATACTAAGTGGGTTAATGTATTATATACCAAAGACAAATATAACTTAGGAGTTGATTTATAGCAAGATCTCCCTAAACACAATCTATAATGAAGCCACTTAGATATTTTCGAGAAGAAAAGAGAACCTTTCTCTATGCAAAATACATCAATATATACCCCATGATATTTATACCTGATATCTGTATTACATACTTCTTTTATAGGGTAACGTTCATCTCTAACTTTTGAAAAAGGCCAATAATAACATTTATCAGTCTTATGATTCTGTAGCTTAAAGTTTTCCGGTAAATATTGCGGTATGATTTCATTGAATTTCTTAAAGTCATCTCTAAGCATTTCTATGTCAACATCATCATCCCATGGTATGAAACCTTTATGACGAACGGCACCTAATAATGTACCACTTGACAACCAATAATTTATATCGTGTTCCCTACATATAATGTCGACAATTTTAAGAATCTCCAATGTTCTTAATTGGTGTTGACGTAACTGTGAACCTTCAGGATTATATTTAGCACGCAAATCATTCTGCAATTTTTCGTCTATCATGTCATTTCTTGATTAAAAACAATAAACTGTTTACTTTAGCCATCAATTTCCCAATTAGAGTCCCCCCATTGTATAAAGGCGATGAAACAATAATACTCAATAAAGACAACTTTCTATCTAATTTTTTATTCGTATACAACTCTACAATATTATCTCGTCTTAAGATAGATAGCCGAGAAGAAATATTAAAATCTTTAGAAATTACAACTTCTACCATAAGACCAACTCTAGAGGCTTCTCTCCACACTCTTTTCAGTGGATTCTTAATAGGGAATGGGTAATCATAGGTAATATTCATCGAATGGTTGTCCCCTACAACAGACGGATACCATATTGGGCGGGGAGGATACATATAGAAGTCAGGGAACAAGAAATTCCCCAAACCATAAAATATATGTTTCTTTTTATACCTTATGCTTGGCTGAACGATATGAGCATGGCTGCCAATAATCAAGTCGGCACCAGCATCAATCATCATCTTACCATAATCTTTCATTTTTTTAGTAGGAAAACGATTATACTCTACCCCCCAATGAGGTAAGATTACCACAAAATCACACTTTTCTTTATATTTTTTTATGTCTGCAACAGCAGAATCTATATTCAGCGGATTTATACCGTATGAATTTTCAGTTGCAATTGGCACATAGCCAATAGTGGGAAAATCATAATCACAATATGCAAGAAATGCTATTGTCTTCCCATGCATTTCAATCAAAACAGGGCGTCTCGCTTCTTCTATATTTCGACCAGCTCCACAATAACAGATTTTGTTTTCTCCAAGCAACTTAATGGTATTCTCAAAACCTTCAAATCCTAAGTCAAAAATATGATTGTTCGCTAAAGATACAATATTAATATTCAATTCTACAATTTTAGCAATCGATTCATTTTTTGAATATATGATATTACATCTCCCTTTCATTTTGATTTCGTCAAAGGAGATATTATCTCCTATTGCAACCTCAAGAGTTGCCACACGTAAATCAAACCCCGACAAGTACTCTTTTATAGAATCTGTATAGAATCGATCTTGATATGCCAATACTCCACCTGGCATTATATCACCAACAAATGATATATGTAAATCTTTCATAAATGCATTTATAACCTTTTATTAACAACTCTATGAAGCAAATCTTTTGTGATATTAGAAATCAATGTCAACGTCCTTATATTAGATACATACGATAGCAATAGATATATAGAAATATAAGCTACTAACATTATTAAATACCAAACAAATCCATTGATAGACACATAACATTTAATGGCATATACACATATGTATGTAACACCATTAATCAATATTATTGACAGTAAATCAGTAAGTTGCTCCAATAGTTTGTACCCAATATACTGATGCACCATTATAGAGTTGTATAAACAGATAAAGAATGATGATACAACCATTCCCCATAATAAACCTTCAATGCCACCTACTTTCAGACCTACAATTAGTGAAGCTACGGAGACACTGCGCTTGATTACTGTGGATACAAATAAATTCTTACTACGTCCAATGGAAGCTACTGCATTATAATTCACATTCTGTATGCTGATAGCTATACCTTGAAATGCCAAAATTTCAAGATAAGGTACGGCAGGCAGCCATTCAACTCCTAACAGCAGACTGATAATTGGTTTAGCAAACAAATTTAACAGAAGCATCAAAGGTGTCACTACATATAACAATAAGGAGTTGAACTGTGACAACATTTTTTTTAATTCATCATTTTTATCCTTTACTTCAACCAATACAGGATAAGTCACTTGCCCGACAACAGTTTCTATACTTGAAGAAAAAACATCTTCCAACTTCTTGGCTTGTGTGAAATATCCCATAGATGAAGCATTGAAAAATTTTCCTATCAATAATCCGTTCAAGTTGTTGCAAAAAGCATTGAGTAAACTGGATAAAAGAATAAATGAACCGAAACCGAAAAGTTCCTTAAATGATCTTGCTGAAAAAGTTCGACTAGGACGCCATGAACCATGTATCCAATATAGTAGAGTAGAAACAAAAGATAAAACTATTTGTTGAGCCACCAAACTCCAAACTCCATACCCCATATAGGCCATCACTATTGCGACTATGACAGAGACTATTGATGCGGTCAGCGTAATATGTGCAATAGATTTGAATTTGAGCTGTTTTCGTAATTGATTGTTCTGTATGATACCAAGCGCATTTATAATAAGAATAATCCCTTCAACTTGTAGAATTTTTGATAATATTTCAATATTATAAAAGTCTGCTATTAGCGGCGCGCAAAGAAATAATATTGCGTAAAGTACAATACTTAAAAAGACATTCCAATAAAAAATAGTAGAGTAATCCTCTTGTGTAGGACGTTTTTTCTGTATCAGTGCAGAACCAAAACCGCCATCAATGAATGTATTAGATAATGCAATGAATATGGTTAGCATTCCGATACACCCATAATCATCCGGAGTTAAAAGACGAGCAAATATTATATTGGATATAAAACTCACTCCCATCGAACCAAAACGTTGAAGAAAACTCCAAATCATGCCTGATATCGTTTGTTGTTTCAGTGATATTGCCATGTTTGTTTTTTGTCAGCACAAAAGAATTTACGCTTATATTATTTATATAGCGCGAGTAACTCTTCTTTAGTCTTTATATCATAATTCTGTATTATGCCAGTTTGAATAAGATCCTTGCCACAGAATTTTCCCTCAACATACCATTCTAATCCCATATAATCTGCATACCATCCAAGCACTTTATCCATTGTAGGGGCTTTTATATTAAAAAACTCAAAATAAGAACGAATCACTGCTAATCCCCACGGAAAGTCCTCTGTAAACATACGGGATGTAACATCGGTTATATACCCTCCTTCTGTTTCCTTCATTGGCGCAAACACCGTTTGGAAAGTAGGTATACTATTAATCTTAGCAGTTAGTGCAGGTATAGTAGGAGACTCATAATGCTCTGATAAAGGACGAATGGCAGAAGTATTGATGCCATCCATAGCATCAAGAAGATTATGCAATTCCCGATCCATGCCCAAAAGAGTCTCCGAAGTATCATCGCTCCATCCTACATAGAACTTAAATTTCGTATCATAAACATAATCCACATCATGTTTACTAAAAAGTTCGTATGTTCGTGAAGTATGCAATATAGGATTGGTAGGAGTAAGTGCAATTTCCAGATAATTTGAAGCTTTCTTTGTTCTCAATCCGCACAGCTCAATCCGTTCACAGGCTTTGTCTATACGATCGGTATTTAATGTTCCAACCACACTAAATGGTTTCCAACTCTTCAAATTTGTTTCAACACCATACTTTTCCAATTTAGCAGTAAATGGTACTCGTTGAAATCCAAAAAGAGTTTTATCATTGTCAAAATACTTATTAAAAATGAACTCACAACCTCCTCCGCCAGGCAAGACACCGATAAAAGCATCCGCAGCAACATACGGAGCAATATTTCCAAAAGCCTTTTCTATGGCAAAATGAGGAAGAGCTATAAATACAATATCAGCACCTCCTGCAGTCTTTTCTGCACTATTACTAATCAAATCTGGTTTGACATAATACGAAATATTCCGCTCAATATCATTACATTGAATTTCTTCAGCAAACAATTCCGGTTTACGAGTATAAAGAGACACTTTATACTCAGGATGAGAGTGCTTTATATAACATACCAATGTAGTACCTATATGACCACCACCTACTATACAAATATTCATTGTGTCGTTCTTTTATCTATTATTATTATTTGTAATACAACTCATGCATGGCAACCATTTCGTTCCAAAAACCTCTCATCTTACAACCATCGAAAGCTTGATGTAAAACAACGTCCCATCCGTCATTACCCTCAATAACATGAGGACCATTAGGTGTTATACAAATATCCCATCCTATTGTGAAAATTTCAGGGATATTACTATGTAGGTGCTTTACCATATCAACAGCATCCTTGAAAAATGGTATTTTCATACCTGCCTCATGGCACCTCTTTCTCTGCTTACTCTTAAGATCAAAAGCCGATTCCATAACGATACCTTCCATGTCAACACCAACACCTAAACTGGAATTATCAACTAAAGCTCCAAAAGCGCCATACCTCATCATAATAACAGGAAATACTCTAATATCATCTCCCGTATGAAATGTAACAAAACGCAATGTGTTCACAGATGTTTCATTCAGTCTTTTCATTTTAGGATGCTGAATAATATATTCCTGTACAATCCAACTTGAGGACTTTATATTGGTCAATAGATTAAAAAAATTGATTGGAGTATATGTTTCACCACTAGAAAATACATTACCATTTTGGATTTTAACGACTTTTACAGTTTCACCGGAACAACCAAATACTTGCTTGAATACGAGCATCTGAGATTCATATTTCTCTATAAATTCTTTAAAGTCAGCAGAATCTAATACTCGACCATTCTTTAGCATGAACTTTCTTTCAACAATGTAAGCAACTGATGGAGAATAACTATTCCCATATCCTAATACCATTTCACAAAAGCCTTCAAACATACGTTTATCTCGCATGATTACAGTATAATCCATTGGAAATTTACTTCCATTGGGATAAACAAATGCATTAATATCGTGGCGTTGCTTTCTAAATAAACCCCGATCTAGCCATTCGTCAAGATTTGTTGCATCGACACAATCCATTCCCCAGAAGTTATAAACTTCATTGATGTCCTCATATTTCTCGTACCATGCTAACAAATCAGCATTACGTTGCTCACGGCTTTTCCTCTCCTTCTCTGGATAACAAGTAGGGGCATCCAATATAGAAGTAAATAAGCGTTCCAATTCCATAATTATTCCTTATTATTGTCTATCTCTTTCAATGCTGCTATAAATCTAGAATTATCTTTGTCATCACGTATTGCGATACGCATATACTGTTTTCCATCAAATCCTTCTTTCCCCGAACAGTTTCTCATAAGAATATTATGCTCTTTAAGCATTCGTAATATAATTTCTCTCGCAGTATAAGGAGGAAGTACTTCTACAAGAAAATAATTGGCTTGAGATGGTATAACGCGCAAAAAACGTATCTGACGAAGGTTCTCTTCAAATGTATTACGTGTAACAATAAATCTTTCACAGGCACGCTTATAGTCCTTTTCGTACTTGGTATATATTTGCATAAAGAATTCGCAAAATGAATTTAAATTCCAAATACTAACCATTTTCTTTATTTTTGCAATAATCTCCACATCAGCAGAACAGAGAATACCCAAACGAATACCAGGGACACCATAACTTTTACTTATGGATTTCATTACTAACATATGTGGATATGATTCTAAGATATGATCATGTAACAATGTATTATTTTCCCAATTTATACTAAAATCAACGAAACTCTCATCTACAATGAGCCTTATTCCATGCTTTTCACACCATTCTGCAAACATACAGATATCTTGCATCGGAATAAAATTTCCAGAAGGATTATCAGGATTAATAAGTAAGATGTTGTCTGCCGGATTCTTCTCGAAAAAGTTCATCAAGTCCTGTACAGAATAACGATATTCATTGTTTTGTGGAATAAATGTTACCAATGATTCTGATTCACGACGATTTGGATATTCTTCAAATGTAGGACGTGTAATTCCTAGTTTTCCCGGCAATAATTCCATTAGTGCCTTAATGAGTTCAGCGGCACCATTTCCTGGTACTATATAATCTTCTTTGACCCCCCAACATTTACTTGCAAGCAATGTATTAACTTTCATTCCTGATGGATATTCTCCTATAAGGGTACGAAAATTTGCTTGCATTTCATCTATGATTTCTGACGATCGAAAATATGGATTTACCAAATAGCAATAATCTAACATTTTAGGGAAACGCCAATATCCTCCGAAACGTCCATAATATTTTTTGAGGATGTCTTGTTCTTCTGCAAATATTGCTTCAGCAATATCCAAGTCTTGTTTATCATCTATTTCATACCACTTTTCTGTTGTAATTGGGAGTGCTTTTAAATCTGTGTTATTTAAAAAACTAATTATGCGAAGTACGTTCTCATAATATTCGTTATTTCCCATTACTTTTGAATACGCATCTAAGAATGGTATGTATTTATCTCGCAAAAAATCTTTTGAAAATTTATAGATATTTACTGTCTTGAAATACTTATCTGTATCAGAATACTTAAACGCTTTCTTTGGTATGAAATTCACAATATTTCTATCATCGTCAATACGAACCATAGTACCGTCCATCCATGTTTCATATTTTGCAACTAAAGCAAGATTCGAATCAGGATGTTTTACCAATATGTCTAGCATTTCACTATCAAAAATCAAATCCGATTCTAATAGTAAAGTATCATCCTCCATCATTTGCTGTTTTGCGAGTGCTAGAGAGTAAATGTTGTTGGTCTTATCGTATATCGGATTATGCACATATTCTATTTTCAATTTGTTATCGTATCTATTACCTATATATTCTATGAGTTTAGTGCCCTCATATCCCACAACTATAACAACACGATTTAAGTTCTGTGAGGATAATTGCGTGAGCATTCGATCAATAAGTCGAACGCCATTAACAGGCAACATACACTTCGTATTATTTTTAGTATACTCTCCAAGGCGCTTGCCCATTCCTGCCGCTAAGATTATTGCTTGCATATTTAGAATTTTTAATGATATATACTAAGAACCTTGCTTAGATTTTATTCAATATTTTTAAGAATTTCTTTTGAGGATATTTTTGAAAAAACAAACTATTGGCATCAGTCGAATAAATCATCATGGAACCTTGGGTACGAATAAGACCAAAATTTACAACATAATAATGTGCTACAATCATCAATATGCAAATAATCCGGTAGAATTCCAGATTAGGATTCCTTCGCCTCTATTCAGTTTTATCAACTTTATTATCAACTATATAAATCAAAATATTCTTTTACAATAGAAAACCTGATATTATTTGGAATACTTTAAACCACACAACATATCCTTTCCAAACAATAACCATCCCATCGTGACTAAAACCGAAAGGAATGTAAAAGCCAATATGTACATTTTTCTTCCCATACCCGATGGCAAAAACGGAACAACAGCTGGCTCCACCACAGCAAATACGGGCTTCTCCTCTTGAACCTTCGCACGTGCCATCTGCAACTGAGTGGCAACCTGACTATACACCTGATAAGCCAGGCTCATGTCATTCTGCAAGCGTTCTTGCTCAGCACGTACGCTTTGAAGGATCAAATTGTCATGCGTATCCACATAATCGGCATATTTCCTCTGAGCGGCATAATATTCCTGTTGACGGTCTTGGTATAGTTTCTCCAAGTAGGCACAATCCTCCTTCGCCTTCGAAGTACGGTAGCTGACAATGCATTCCTGCAACTTACAGACAACCGAATCCGCCACAACGGCAGTCACTTTCGGGTCCTGCAAAGTGACGGATACATTCGTGATAGACGTCTTCTTGTCCATCATAACTGAGATATTCTCCTTTAATGAAAGGATTTTTTCACTCTCTTCCTCTGTCAATACAAGCATGCCGTTCATAGAAGATTGGTCAGTTTCTTCCTCATCGGAAGACAGTAAATCCTTGATGCCACCGATCACCATGCCAGGCATCCCCAAGATATAACTCCACCAAGGGGAAGACTGGCTGTCCAGATAAGCGGACAAGTTCATTTCCTTACCGCCTTTCTGTAAAGAAGGAACTTGCATGTTCAATAAATCCAACAGAAACGGTGTCGAAGAGACGATGTCCGAAGAAAGGGCGGCATTCAAGGCGTCAGAACCATCCGCTCCCATCGAAGCGCCGCTCCCTAAGAAAGATGCGGCAAGACCGGCAAGACCGCTGTTTCCTTTAGAGCTCCCCATCTCAGGAGACAAGGTCACTGTAACCGTATATTTCTTCGGAATGCTGAATCCTATGACAAGCCCTATGAATGCACCAACAATGGCGGCCTTGTACAAAGTCTTACGGATACCGATTATCTTACGAACAATCTCCAGCAAGTCAATCTCCATCTCATCATTATGGGGATTATTGTGCAATTGCTTTGTTTCCTTTTCAGATGCTTGTTCCATCAAAGTAGACATAATAAAAGATATTATAAGGTATTCGTTATTTCTTGATTAAATTGGCAAGAGAGGCAATCATCATGCCCAAAGAACTGAATGAGGTGGCATAGCCAAGGATGTTCCCCAAATTATTCTTTTTCCTTTCTTTATTGGGAACGATAATCTCACAACCGGCCTCAATCTGTTTCTTACCACTGCCTTTAACCTTAGCAACCTGACCGTTCATGTAAATGATAAACTTCTTGCTCTTGCGGGCATTGTCTGAATAACCACCAGCCTGGTTCAGATAGTAATCAATATTCTTGCCGGCTATATAAGAAACCGTATTGGGAACCATCACGGCACCATTGATCTTAACCGTATTGGTACTTTTGGGAATAAAGACAACATCACCCTCACGCAAGACAATATCAGCCGTGCTACCCGGATTAGCTATAGCTTTTTCCAAATCAATACCCACCGTAAAATGGTCTTCCACATGAATATCCAAAGAATCCATCATAGCCTCACCCAACTGACGGCTCATCAAGCGAAGCACATCTTCCATACGTTTCTTCTCACCCTCAGTGGCGACACGAGTCAACTTGGCACCGCGCAGGTAGGCGTTTTTGGTGGAACCGCCGGCTTTGCGGATCAAATCGGAAAGACGTTCCGTACGGCTGGTCATGGCGTAGGAGCCTTCGAACAGGATTTCACCTTCAACGGCTACATTCTGTTGGACCTGATAGCCCGGGCTGCGGCGAACATAAACCTCATCGTACGGTTGAAGCACAAAACCCGGTGTACCGTCAACGACAAAGCCTTCTTTCAGGGAGAATGTGTACGTCCGGCCGATAGTATCGTTATCCGCTGTACTATGGGGATTCCTGATTCTGCGAGAGACATCCACACGGACTACAGAAGCGGCTTCACGCAAACCTCCCGCCTGAATGATCAGGTCTTCAAGCGTCATGTTGTCAGCGTACGGATAGGAAGCAGGTTTTGCCACTTCGCCATGGATGACAACATCTCCCCTGTCTTCCAGATCATGGATGCTCGGAATATAAAGAATGTCGTTTTTCGTCAGGATAATGTTTTGGGAAGTGCCATCCATGATGGCTTTTATGTCAACAGGGACAACTTCAGTAGTGAGGTCCTCACGCTGGCGATAAAGGACGGCACGGTTCAGGAAAGCATCACCCGTCAAGCCTTGGGCTTCATTCACCAGTTCGCGGACCGTATTCAGTCTGCCGTTGAGCTGGTAGATGCCGGGGCGGTAAACGGCACCACGGATTTCAAGCTTATTGGTGAAGCGGTTGAGGATGGCCTCGGTGGTCACGACATCACCGTTACGCATTTTATAGACACTATAGTCAAGGTCCTTGACCGTGTTCACTTCATACTCCTGGCCGTTTTGGCGTACCACGCGCAAAGAACGGGTGTAGGCGTCGGCGTCAAAGCCACCGGCGTAACTGATAAGGGTGGACAGGTTCTCGTCCTTCTTCATCTCGAAACGCATCGGGCGTTTCACTTTCCCGTCGATCTTGACCAGGACCTCATAGGCGGGAACAATCACCACATCGCCTTCCTGAAGGCGGATGTCATCCTGGATGTTGCCTTTCATGATGAACTGGTAGACGTCGATCGTGGCGATGTTTTTGCCGTTACGTACCAGCTGCACATTGCGGAGGCTGCCTATCTCACTCACACCTCCCGCACGGTAAAGCGCATGGAAGACAGTAGAGAAGGAAGAAAGGGAATAAGTGCCCGGCTGGACCACTTCACCCATCACATTGATCTGGATAGTACGGATGCTGCCCAGAGTCAGACGGATGTCGGAAGTAGGGTCGTCCGTATTATCAAGACCATTATATATCTTGTTTAATGTTCGCTTGAGATAGTCATTGGCTTCAGCAATAGTCATACCGTTCAGGTTGACGGGACCGATTTTCTGGATGTTGATCGTGCCGTCAGGGGAAATCTGTTGGCGGATCGTGTTCTGGCTGGCTCCCCAGATGTCGATGATCACTTCATCACCGGGACCCAGGCGGTAATTTAAAGGGGTGGCGATGTTGACACTGGGTTCAAAAGTCAGGTTACGGGTATTGAAGATGTTGCGTCCGAAAACCTGGTTGCTACGGGCAAGGTCTTCAGTACCAGGACGGTCTTCCAGTATATCGGAAGTGTTCTCGTTCATCTCTTCACGAAGGCGTGATTCATTGACATCCGTACCGGCAGCGTTGGAGGCATTGACATTGTTCTGTTGCTCATAGAGCTGCTTCACACGCATGGCCTGTTCCTTGGTCACGCCTTTGCGTGCCAGTTCGGAGGCGAGTTGCTTTTGTTCTTTTCCCTGCTTGATCCCCTCTTTGACATACTCCAATACCTGGGAGTCGCTCATGGTTTGAGCTGTCACAGGTGTGGCGCCCAACATCAATAAGAAGATGAGCGCCCCCATTAATTTTTGCATTTTCATTGAGTAATTTGAATGTTTGATTCAACCAATAGTGCTAGACCGGCTCCACACATCCTGCCGGTATATCTACGCACGCACATCCTAACATAGTCAGTCGGACTGCAACTTTTGATTTCCCATTTATATTTACCAGTTCTCCTTCTAATCCTGCTAATGGTCCTTTTATGACCCGTATCTTTTCTCCCGGAGCTAAAGGTGAAGTGCTCATACTGATCGTCTCGTCCGAATAGTCGAGCATAAACTTGAATCGCAACATTTGTTGGTCGGGAATTACAGCCGGAGTACTCTCCCCACGAAGTACCATGTAACGGCTGATAGCGGATAAAGTCAGAACTTCTTTTTGTTCTAGTGAATCAACGTGGACAAAGATCATCATTGGAAGTACAACACGATCGATCACTTTGCGACGATCGCTCCATTGATGAACTTCTTGTTGGATAGGAAGAAAATTTTCAATGCCCATTTTAGTGAGGCGTTCGCTTGTTTTTTTCTCATGATGAACGCGCACAATGGCGACTAACCAGCGTTTAGAGTGCGCTACGCTTCTGCCAATCACATCTGTTGGCAGAACTTCTCGATCGTCATTTTTGCTAATGATCATATATTTTTACCCCACTTTTTCTATTACCATTTAGGCAATGAAATAATTCCTGTTGCAAAGATAGATAAAATAATAAATAAGAAACAAGAAAAAAATGCTTTCTTTTCTTGTTTACCAATCAAAATATGCAGTTAAAGCATGTAGTAAGAATGATTACATCATATAACAGATATGAACATAAAAAAAAGACTGAATAACTTTTATAGTTAAACAGCCTTTTCTTATCTTTTAATCAGTATTCCCGAAACGCGAATTACCACTTATAATTAATACCGAAGCTAAGCAATTCTTTCAACTGGAAGAAACTATCTCCTTCAGTCGGCTTGGAACTGTCATCAAAACGGGTATGTATATAGAGCTTGGTAGAAAGATAACGGTTTAATACAAAGTTGAATGTATTTTCCCATTCTACACGTGCCCAATGGTAGTTGGTCAGGTAATTAAGACGAGACTCTAAAGTTACTGCAGAAATGATAGTCCAATTGAATGTCGATTGCAACTGCGAACCAAAATCGTTTTTAGAACATTTTCCTTTTTCTAAGCCAAACTTCGTTTCGTCTACTTCAGAATTGCCAATATAACGCAAGTTGTAAGTCAACGGCGCCATAAACACGGAAAGATTAAATTTCTTCTTACTCAATTTATAATCCATACCGATACTGACCGCCAAATCTGCCGGAGACATGAAAGACGAAACCAACTCTTCGCTATTAGCTTTATAGCCGTTGAAGAACTGTGTCTTAAACTCGGAAGAAATGGTATAGTACCAATTCTTGAAAGCCCTCAAACCTAATTTATTATATAAGCGGAATTGGTCGGTATTAAAAAGATATTTATGAAATTCATCTGACGGTGTGGAAGTCATGCCCACTTTAGCTTCCAATTGATTCTCAAACAGGACTTTCTCATTATCATTATAGTTGGCAAAAACCTGAAAAGTCGCTAATCCGGAGAAGTTACTTTCACCTCCCTTATACCAGTTATCCGAAAGGTGGTTCTGACTAATCTGCAACGATCCGTTACCTCCGGTCACCCACCAGTTAGGTCTGCTAATCTTCATATTGGCCTCTCCTACATTGTCGTCCATATTTTCCGGTTGAAACAGATGAATAACATTCGCTTTGGGAGATATTTTCGGCTTTACATCATGGCGGAACACATCACGACTCATGATACGATCCTCCGTTGTGACAACTAATTCCGGATGCGTCAAATAAAAATCCATCAATGCGCTGTTGACTATCTTCTCAGCACGTTGTGTTTTGGTAAATACTAGAGTATCGTATGGCAAAAGCTCTTGCGTCAGTTGAGGAGTGGTATCCAATTGCATGGGCTTCCATTCCAACTTCGAGTATTGAGCCATCGGAGCATAATAATATGCTAAAGGTGTAAACAGACGGAAATAATCGGGATCGGACGGAATATAACGTGGCGGCACAGACAAATCATTCAAATAATCTAATTGCGCAACATACCTATTATATAAATAAGATACAGTATCCAATTTCGGAGTCGGACCTGACAAATTAAGTTTTAGCATTAAATATTTCTGAAGCTCTGCCGAAAGCGTATCAGCTTTCACAACTCTTGCCTTTGCCACAACTGCCGAAGGGGTGACCGTTTTAGCTGGTTTAATTACTTCAGGGGCGGGCTGCAGAGAGTCAGTTGGAAGTGAAGCAGCCTCGACAGATTCCTGCGCAAAAAGTGATAACGACAAGATTGACAGGATAAACGCTGAACATAAAGTAGTAATTCTCATCATATTTGTCTATGGTTTAGGCTGCAAAGCTACATTATTTTGTTCAGAAATCATAGGATTCTTTCAAAATTGCATTTTTTAATAAAATTGTAGAGACGAAAGTCTGTAATCTTCCTCTTTTTTTTATAATTTTGCGCTTTTTAAGTTCGTAAGATTACTACTAAGTAAACAATTATTAAAACAGTTATAGCTGTGGGAGAAACAAAGTATATTTTCGTCACCGGTGGTGTTGCCTCTTCATTAGGAAAAGGGATCATTTCATCATCCATCGGTAAGTTGCTGCAAGCAAGAGGTTATAATGTAACCATTCAGAAGTTTGACCCGTATATCAACATCGACCCGGGAACATTGAATCCATACGAGCATGGAGAGTGCTATGTAACCGTAGACGGACACGAAGCCGACCTCGACCTGGGACACTATGAGCGATTCCTGGGTATACAAACGACAAAGGCGAACAACATTACTACGGGACGTATCTACAAGAGCGTCATTGACAAAGAACGTCGTGGAGACTATTTGGGTAAAACAATCCAAGTGATTCCTCACATTACAGACGAGATCAAACGGAATGTAAAACTGCTTGGTAATAAATACAAGTTTGATTTTGTAATCACTGAAATCGGTGGTACGGTAGGTGACATCGAGTCACTCCCCTACCTCGAAAGTATCCGTCAGTTGAAATGGGAACTCGGTAAAAACGCTCTTTGTGTACACTTGACTTATGTTCCTTACCTTGCTGCTGCCGGAGAGTTGAAAACAAAACCGACGCAACATTCTGTAAAGGAACTCCAAAGTGTAGGTATCCAGCCGGATGTACTGGTATTGCGTGCTGAGCATCCGCTAAGCGACGGACTGCGTAAGAAAGTGGCACAATTCTGTAATGTAGATGATAAAGCCGTTGTGCAGTCTATCGATGCAGAAACAATTTACGAAGTACCTATCCTGATGCAGGCGCAAGGACTAGACAGCACTATCCTCGAAAAGATGGGACTGCCGGTAGGAGAAACTCCGGGATTAGGTCCATGGCGTAAATTCCTGGAACGCCGTCACGCTGCAAAATCCAAAGAGCCTATCAATATTGCACTGGTTGGAAAATATGACTTACAGGATGCTTACAAATCTATCCGCGAAGCTTTATCACAGGCAGGTACTTACAATGACCGCAAAGTGGAAGTTCATTTCGTAAACAGCGAAAAACTGACAGACGAAAATGTAGGTGAAGCTTTGAAAGGCATGGCAGGTGTAATGATCGGTCCGGGATTCGGTCAGCGGGGTATTGACGGCAAGTTTGTCGCTATTAAATATACACGTACGCATGACATTCCGACTTTCGGTATTTGTCTGGGTATGCAATGTATCGCCATCGAATTTGCACGCAACGTACTGGGATACGCTGATGCCAACTCACGTGAAATGGATGAAAAGACTCCACACAACGTGATTGATATCATGGAAGAACAGAAAGCAATCACCAACATGGGGGGTACGATGCGTCTGGGCGCTTACGAATGTGTATTGCAGAAAGATTCGAAAGCATATCAGGCTTACGGACAAGAACATATTCAGGAACGTCACCGTCATCGCTATGAGTTCAACAATGATTATAAAGACCAATATGAAACTGCCGGCATGAAATGTGTAGGTATCAACCCGGAATCGGATCTGGTAGAAATTGTTGAAATCCCGGCCTTGAAATGGTTTGTCGGTACACAATTCCATCCGGAATATGGTAGTACGGTACTGAACCCTCATCCGTTGTTCGTGGCATTCGTGAAGGCTGCTATCGAAAATGAAAAAGCAACGGTGAACGACTAACGATACGTGGTAAACAACCGGTAGTTTGTAATTTATATAATTTGTAATTAAAATAAGAATGGATAAAAACACCATCACAGGTCTCGTTCTAATAGGCATATTATTGGTAGGATTCAGCTATTTGAGCCGTCCAAGCGAAGAACAGATAGCTGCACAAAAAAGATACTATGACTCTATTGCCGTAGTACAGCAGCAGGAGGAAGCGCTGAAGGCGAAAACGGAAGCTGCGCTGGCCAACAGCCAAAAGGGAGTTGCAGCGACAGCCGATTCTACATCTTTGTTTTTCAACGCCTTGCATGGGACTGACTCTAAAATCAGTATCCAAAATAATGTAGCGGAAATTACTTTCGCAACCAAGGGCGGACGTGTCTATTCAGCCATGCTGAAGGATTATATGGCACAGGACAAAAAGACGCCGATCATGTTGTTCGACGGTGACGATGCTTCGATGAACTTCAACTTCTACAACAAAGCAGGAGCCATCCAGACCAAAGATTATTTCTTTGAAGCTGTAAACAAGACAGACAGTAGTGTTACCATGCGTCTGGCTGCGGATAGCGGAAGCTATATCGATTTCATCTATACGCTGAAACCGGATAGCTACCTGATGAACTTTGAAATCAAAGCGACAGGCATGGAAGACAAGTTGGCAAGCACTAAGTATGTAGACATCGATTGGTCACAACGCGCCCGCCAACTGGAAAAGGGATTCACTTATGAGAACCGTCTGTCGGAACTGACTTATAAAGTAACAGGCGACGATGTAGACAACTTATCTGCTGCCAAAGATGACAGCCAGAATTTGCCGGGACGTATCGACTGGATAGCTTTCAAAAATCAGTTCTTCTCTTCTGTATTTATTGCTGAACAGGATTTCGACAAGGTTTCCGTAAAGTCAAAAATGGAGCAGCAAGGAAGCGGATATATCAAAGATTATTCTGCTGAAATGAATACTTTCTTTGATCCGACTGGCAAAGAACCGACAGAGATGTATTTCTATTTCGGTCCGAACCACTTTAAGACGCTGAAAGCGTTGGATAAAGGTCGCGACGAGAAATGGGAACTTCACAGACTGGTTTATCTGGGCTGGCCGTTGATTCGCTGGATCAACCAGTTTATCACAATCAACGTATTCGATTGGTTGTCCGGTTGGGGATTGAGCATGGGTATCGTACTGTTGATTCTGACCATCATGGTGAAAGTCGTGGTTTATCCGGCTACCTGGAAAACGTACATGTCTTCTGCCAAGATGCGTGTATTGAAACCGAAAATTGACGAAATCAGCAAGAAATATCCGAAGCAGGAAGATGCAATGAAGAAACAGCAGGAAGTGATGAGCCTTTACAGCCAGTACGGGGTAAGCCCGATGGGTGGCTGTCTGCCGATGTTATTGCAGTTCCCCATCCTGATGGCTTTGTTCATGTTCGTGCCGAGTGCTATCGAGCTGCGTCAACAGAGTTTCTTGTGGGCGGACGACCTTTCTACTTATGACGCTATCATCACATTCCCGTTCCATATCCCGTTCCTTGGCAACCACCTCAGCCTGTTCTGCTTGCTGATGACGTTGACAAACATCTTGAACACGAAGTACTCGATGTCTATGCAGGATAACGGAGCACAGCCACAAATGGCGGCAATGAAATGGATGATGTATCTGATGCCGATTATGTTCTTGTTTGTCTTGAATGATTATCCGTCAGGTTTGAACTATTACTACTTCGTGTCAACGCTGATTAGCGTGGGTACTATGATTCTGCTTCGCAAAACAACCGACGAAACTAAATTGTTGGCTATTCTTGAAGCGAAAAAGAAGGACCCGAAACAAATGAAAAAGACCGGATTTGCTACTCGCCTGGAAGCGATGCAAAAGCAACAAGAGCTACTGCAACAGCAAAGACAGAATAAAAGATGAGAGGAATTATTCCTGAAATCATATTCTACGAAAGCCGGGCAATCCAAATAGGGTGTCCGGCTTTCTTTCTCTAAACAATATAATAAAATGAAAACTAAATATTCGTATAAACAAATATGGACGATCACCTTCCCTATCCTGATCAGTCTGATTATGGAACAAATGATCGGTATGACGGACACAGCCTTCCTGGGACGTGTAGGAGAAATCGAGCTGGGTGCTTCTGCTATCGCAGGGGTATATTATCTCGCCATCTTTATGATGGCATTCGGTTTCAGCATCGGTGCACAGATCTTAATCGCCCGCCGCAACGGAGAAGGAAACTACAAGGAAATCGGACCGATTTTCTATCAGGGCATTTATTTCCTGCTTGCTATGGCAGTGATTTTACTCACATTCTCCATTGTATTCTCACCACATATCTTGAAGAATATCATTTCGTCTCCTCACATTTACGATGCAGCCGAAAGTTATATTCACTGGCGTGTGTACGGGTTCTTCTTCTCTTTTATCATGGTCATGTTCCGCGCCTTCTTTGTAGGTACAACACAAACCAAAACGTTGACACTGAATTCTATTGTGATGGTGTTTTCGAACGTGGTATTCAACTATATCCTGATCTTCGGTAAATTCGGTCTCCCGCAACTGGGAATTGCCGGTGCTGCCATCGGCTCGTCACTGGCTGAAATGGTATCGGTGATTTTCTTTATCATCTATACCTGGAAACGAATTGACTGCAAGAAATATGCGTTGAACATATTGCCCAAGTTCCATGGAAAAACACTGAAACGTATACTGAATGTTTCTGTGTGGACAATGATTCAGAATTTCGTTTCTTTGTCTACCTGGTTCATGTTCTTCCTATTTGTAGAGCATCTGGGAGAGCGGTCATTGGCGATTGCCAACATCATCCGCAACGTGTCGGGGATACCGTTTATGATTGCAATGGCATTTGCTTCCACCTGCGGTTCGCTGGTAAGTAACCTGATCGGTGCAGGCGAACAGGATTGTGTACGAGGAACTATCAAGCAACATATCCGTATCGGATATATCTTTGTATTGCCCATCCTGGTGTTTTTCTGCTTATTCCCGGATCTGATTCTACGTATTTATACAGACATCCCGGATTTAAGGGCGGCATCCGTACCTTCACTGTGGGTACTATGCTCTGCCTATCTGGTGCTGGTACCTGCCAATGTGTATTTCCAATCGGTATCAGGAACAGGAAATACGCGGACTGCATTGGCTATGGAACTTTGTGTACTGGCTATCTATATCACCTACTCTGCATATTTCATCATGTACCTGCGGATGGACGTCGCTTTTGCCTGGACAACAGAATGTGTGTACGGTACTTTTATACTGTTGTTCTGCTACTGGTATATGAAGAAAGGAAACTGGCAGAAAAAGAAGATTTAAATCCTTTTTTCACTATCTTCGCAAGAAAATAAACATTTTATAAAATATATGAGACAAGCTAATTTATTTATGATGTCGGCAGCAATGTTGTTAGCTGCCTGCGAAGGAACGAAAGACGCAGGCAAAACAGATCAGGTGCTTATCAAGAAATCGGATATTAAGATCGAAGGGAAGCGCATGACTCCCGAAGCACTTTGGGCCATGGGACGTATCGGCGGATTCGCCGTATCACCCGACGGAAAGAAAATTGCGTATACGGTAACGTATTACAGTGTAGCGGAAAACAAGAGTAACCGCGAAGTCTTCGTGATGAACACAGATGGAAGCGAAAACCAGCAAATCACTCATACCCCGTATCAGGAAAATGAAGTGACATGGATTAAAGGAGGCAGCAAGCTCGCATTCTTAAGTAATGACAACGGAAGCAGCCAGCTCTACGAGATGAATCCCGACGGCAGCGACCGCAAGCAGTTGACCAACTATGACGGTGACATCGAAGGATATTCAATCTCACCGGATGGCAAAAAACTACTGTTTATTTCACAAGTAAAGACGAAAGAAAGCACTGCTGATAAATATCCGGACCTGCCGAAATCCACAGGTATCATCGTGACCGACCTGATGTACAAACATTGGGATGAATGGGTGACGACAGCTCCACATCCTTTTGTTGCCGACTTCGACGGTAACGGCATTTCCAATATCGTGGATATTTTAGACGGTGAACCGTATGAAAGTCCTATGAAGCCTTGGGGTGGCATTGAGCAACTTGCTTGGAATACGACTTCAGATAAAGTGGCTTACACTTGCCGTAAAAAGACAGGATTGGAATATGCGGTTTCTACCAATTCGGATATTTATGTCTATGACCTGAATACTAAGAAAACAGAGAACATTACCGAAGAGAACAAGGGATATGATACCAATCCGCAATACTCTCCGGACGGCAAGTATATCGCCTGGCAGAGCATGGAACGTGACGGTTACGAAGCCGACCAGAACCGTCTGTTCATCATGAACCTGGAAACCGGAGAGAAACGGTTTGTCAGCAAGGCGTTCGAATCGAATGTGGATGCTTTTGTATGGGGTGCAGATGCCAAGACTATCTATTTCACAGGGGTATGGCACGGAGAATCGCAGATTTATGCGCTGGATTTGGCAACTGATTCGGTAAAGGCTGTTACTTCGGGAATGTATGATTACGAAGGTGTGGCTCTTTTGGGTGATAAGCTGATTGCCAAGCGTCATTCTATGAGCATGGGTGACGAGATTTATACAGTGACATTGGATGGCACAACCACTCAACTGACACAGGAGAATAAGCAGATTTATGATCAGTTGGAAATGGGTAAAGTGGAAGGTCGCTGGATGAAGACAACAGATGGCAAACAGATGTTGACATGGGTGATCTATCCTCCGCAGTTTGATCCGAACAAGAAATATCCGACTTTGTTGTTCTGTGAAGGAGGTCCGCAAAGTCCGGTAAGCCAGTTCTGGTCTTATCGCTGGAACTTCCAGATTATGGCAGCCAATGATTATATCGTTGTTGCTCCGAATCGTCGCGGCTTGCCGGGATTTGGTGTGGAATGGAATGAACAGATCAGTGGTGACTACGGTGGCCAGTGTATGAAAGATTACTTCACTGCTATCGACGAGATAGCGAAAGAGCCGTATGTAGATAAAGACCGTTTGGGATGTGTAGGTGCCAGCTTCGGAGGATTCTCCGTATACTGGTTGGCGGGACATCATGACAAACGATTCAAAGCGTTCATTGCCCACGACGGTATCTTCAATATGGAAATGCAATATCTGGAAACTGAAGAGAAATGGTTTGCCAACTGGGATATGGGTGGCGCATACTGGGAAAAACAAAATCCGGTGGCACAACGTACGTTTGCCAACTCCCCTCACCTCTTCGTGGAGAAATGGGATACGCCTATCCTCTGTATCCATGGAGAGAAAGACTACCGTATCCTAGCCAATCAGGCAATGGCTGCTTTCGATGCTGCCGTGATGCGTGGTGTTCCTGCAGAGTTACTGATTTATCCGGATGAAAACCACTGGGTATTGAAGCCGCAGAATGGGGTTCTATGGCAACGCACATTCTTCGAATGGCTGGACAAATGGGTAAAAGGAAAGAAGTAATCTGTGCTTAACGACTTTCCAATAAAGTAAAATTAAAGAAGGCTCTGTTCTCAATCTACTTGAGTTCAGAGCCTTCTCCATTACATTCATTATCAATCGGCTAAGAGGCTTAGTTAAAGCAGTGCAGGCCATACAGAGGCAGTTGCCAGCCAAGAGCAGAAAGATTGATAACCATAATGACCGCACCCAATATCCATAAAATCAATAGCGACCATTTCAAACCTGTTCCCATTGGCGACCAATGGAATAGCTGGCGCAGGATAGTATATAAGAAAGCTCCTAATGGAATACCGATGAGGGCAACTCCAGCAATCGTACCTAATAATGTCATCATAGGGGAGACGGAAGCAACCGGCATCCAGTCGATGGCAGGCAACAACTCATAAAGTAAAGCTCCTCCACTGACTGTCACGGCAATTGCCGCAAATACCAACGCTACCAATACGACAGCCAATACGAACAAGACAGGGCAACAAAGAATGACAAGAGCTACCAGAAATATCTTAAAGAGAACAGCAGCAATGGAAACAAATACATCGCCTATCTTTTGAAGAAAGGTACGAGGTTTACCGGAGTTCACATAATTATTAACCCCATCTGCTACCCGTTCGAAGCCGTCTGTCACTGTTTTGCCAATATTCTCAATGGTTACCGCTTCTCCACGCATACTTAACTTTTCTGCAGCCGTACGGGCTTCCGGAATAACGAGCCATCCGATAATATAAAGGATAATCATCGGACAATAAGGCACAAACACCAGAATAATCATCAGGATACGCACCAATGTGATGTCCCAACCGAAGTAAGCTGCCAGTCCTGCTGCCACACCACCCAACAATTTATTATCCGGATCACGAAACCAGCGACGCTGGGCAGAGGTTTGCGTATTGCTTTGATTAGCGGACGATGCTTGTTCCGTTCTTTTCCGTGAATCTGTATCCTCGTCAGCAATACCAAAATCTTCCGGCTTGCCTACACGGGCGATAATCTCTTCTACATCCGAAACCGTGATAACCTGGTTTCCTTCAGTTACTTTCTCGGCAAACAGTTCGGCAATACGCATCTCAATATCGTCTACAATTTCTTCCGCACCCTCCTGTTTACGAAAGTAATGTTTCAAATTAGACAGATAATTGTCTAACAGTCGGTAGGCATCGTCATCTATATGATAAACTATTCCTCCTAAGTTTATGGTCAATGTCTTTTTCATTTTTATTTCTTCTTTTTCGGATTATCTATTGGCTATATGATTCACTGTGTCGTTAAGTTCTTTCCAGGAAATTTCCAGTTCTCCCAAAAAGGTTTCTCCTTGTTCAGTGAGTTTATAGTACTTGCGGGGAGGTCCCTGGGTAGATTCCACCCATTCATAACTTAACAAGTCGTCATTTTTCAGACGGGTCAGCAACGGATACAAGGTGCCTTCCACTACGATCAGCTGGGCTTCTTTCAATTTCTGAATAATATCAGAAGCATAGGCAGGCTCTTTGTGCAACAAAAGCATGATGCAATATTCAAGCATGCCTTTCCTCATCTGTGATTTTACATTGTCTACTTTCATTATTCACTTCTTTTAGATGGCACAAATATATGCATTACTCAAGTACCTTGCGTTACAAAGTACTATAAATTAATAATAATTAAAACATTAGAGAGTGCTTACCTTATTATAAAAGGAAATAATGGCTATATTTGTGCCCGTTAAACTATAAAATAGAAAATACGTATGTTTACAATTCGAAAAGCAACGGTAGCCGATTGCGAGCTTATTCATATGATGGCAAAGGAGGTATTCCCCGCCACCTACAAGGATATTTTATCTCCTGAACAACTGGATTATATGATGGACTGGATGTATGCTCCTTCCAATGTGCGCAAGCAAATGGAGGAAGAAGGGCATGTGTATTCCATCGCCTATAAAGAGAATGAGCCATGCGGATACGTCTCTGTGCAGCAACAGGAAAAAGATGTATTCCATCTTCAGAAAATCTATGTTCTCCCCCGCTTTCAGGGTACGCATTGCGGTAGTTTCTTATTTAAAGAAGCAATCAAGTGCATCAAGGAGATGCATCCGGAACCTTGCCTGATGGAACTAAATGTAAATCGCAATAACAAGGCATTACAGTTTTACGAACACATGGGGATGAGGAAACTGAGGGAAGGTGATTTTCCGATTGGAAACGGATATTATATGAATGATTATATCATGGGACTGGATATTTAATAAAAAAGGCTTGCAGATTGTGTTCTGCAAGCCTTTTTTATTAAATAATATTACCAGGCAAATACCCGTCTTAATTTATGCTACCTTTTCAAGTTTCTTCATGATAGAGAAGATAAACAGAGCTGATAACAGACAGCAGGCGATCAATACGCTCCATACCATCCACAGTTGCATACCACCCCACAGATAACCAATAATAGCGACCAAATAGTTACCAATAGCAGTAGCTACAAACCAGCCACCCATCATCATACCTTTATACTTGGGCGGAGCCACTTTCGAAACAAAAGAAATACCCATCGGAGAAAGCAACAACTCAGCAAAAGTCAACACAAGATAAGTAGAAATCAACCAGTTGGGAGAAACCAGGACATCCGGATTAATACCCGCTGTTTCCACTTCTTTTGGAGTAGGCAACCCCATAGAACCAACTGCCAGAATCAAGAAACCACACGCAGCAATCACCATACCGATACCGATTTTGCGTGGTGCGGACGGTTCTTTTTTCTTTCTAGCCAAATAACCAAAGACCGCCAAAGATACCGGAGTCAGAGCCACTACAAAGAACGGATTGAACTGCTGGAATATTTGAGGAAGGATTTCTACAGTCGGATTCATAGAAGAATAATTCCAAAACAATACACCCAAAGAAGCCAATACAGCAATACCGCCAATCGCTTTTCCACGGCCGGTTTTTGACTGGAAAAGGGAGAATGCACCATAAACAGCGATAACAAGAAGAACCAGATTCCACACATCGAATCCAATACGGTCAAGTCCTGTCACGGATTGAGTAGTATAATCGCGTGCAAAGAATGTCATTGTCAAACCATTCTGATGGAATGCCATCCAGAAGAAGATAACCACAGAAAAGACAAGTAATAAAGCAACGATACGTTCTTTTGTTTGTGCCGGAGTCAGTTCCGGTTCGTTATTATTATTTACAGCCTTAGCCTGTTTAGAATTATAATCCGCATGTTTAAACATAGAACGGCAGCATACGTAGATTGCCATTGAAATAATCAAAGAAATACAAGCTACGGCAAAACCATAGTTATATGCTTCTGACAATTTCTCTATATAAGAACTACAGAATGCGGCTGTATCACCGGCAAAGCCCTGGGCAGCCTGCAAACCGCTAAGAGCAACATTTCCTTCGGGAGTAATAGTTCCATCAAGGAATTGATGCGCCAAAGAAGGTATTTGAGCGTTATAAGTAAATCCTGCACCACCTAAGATATAGTTGGTTACCTTGGTTGCAGCCGTTGGAGCAAATAATGCACCTACATTGATTGCCATATAGAATAAGCTGAAAGCGGTGTCACGCTTTGAACTATATTCCGGAGAATCATAAAGGTTACCCACCATTACCTGCAAATTACCTTTAAATAGTCCGGTTCCGCAAGCAATCAAAAACAGTGAACCAAACATCATCATCTTACCGGTGAGGTCTGCTGCAGTAGGAATCGCTAAAAGCAGATAACCAATAAACATGACAATGATACCTGTCGTCACCATCTTACCATAACCGCACTTGTCAGCCAAAATACCACCAACAAGAGGCATAAAGTAAACTGCTGCCAAGAATGAACCAAAAATCGTAGAAGTTTCTGCTGCCGTGTAACCAAATTTCGCTTGTAAGAAAAGTGTAAAGATAGCAAGCATCGTGTAGTAGCCAAAACGTTCGCCCGTGTTAGCCAAGGCTAAAGCGTATAGCCCTTTCGGTTGTCCTTCAAACATATAAATAAGAATATTAGATTAATAAAATTGATATTTTCTGCAAATATATACTTTTTTTAATTCATTCAAAGAATATGAAGCCATATTTACTCTACAAATAATAAGGCTTACTCCTCAAATAAACGACAAATTGCTGCTCTGGATTCACGAATCAAATCTTCTGGAGCTATTTTTATCTGAAGTCCACGTACCCCGGCACTTACATAAATATACGGAAACTGACGGCTGGTTTCATGGATATATGTAGGGAAATGTTTCTTCATGCCGATAGGCGAACATCCTCCCCGGATATATCCGGTAAGTGGCAGAAGTTCTTTTACGGGAATCAAATCACACTTCTTATTACCCGAAGCTTTAGCTGCCATTTTCAAGTCAACTTCATGTTCTCCCGGAATGACACAAACAAAATATCCGCTTTTATCGCCATGCAGGACAAGAGTTTTAAACACTTGCTCAATGTTTTCTCCCAAATCAGCTGCTACATGAACAGCACTCAAGTCATTTTCATCCACTTCGTAGGGAATCAGTTCATAGGCTATCTTAGCTTTATCTAACAGCCGTGCGGCATTTGTTTTATTGATTTTCATTTTCGTTATATTTATACTTTCTATATCTGACAAATAAAGAATTAGCAGGAGACAAAATCCTCTATGACTTTTATTAAGGCACGGATTACGCGGCTCTAACTAAATAAAAACGGTGTAATCCGCGCCTTAATTAATATGATTAAGAATAGTTGACTTTATTAGGGGAACGCTATGCTTCAAATTAGAGCCCCAATTCTTCGCGAAGAAACTTAGGTGTATATCCCTTATGGCTCTTCGCAACCTCTTCCGGTGTTCCGTAACTAAGGAGTTCTCCCCCACCCTTACCCCCTTCAGGGCCCATATCGATAATATAATCCGCCATTTTAATCACATCCAGATTGTGTTCGATGACGACAACCGTATTCCCTTTATCCACAAGCTTATTCAGTACTCCCATCAGTACGCGGATATCTTCAAAATGAAGTCCAGTAGTCGGTTCATCAAGGATGTAAAGGGTCTTGCCTGTATCTCTTTTCGACAGTTCCGTTGCCAGTTTCACACGCTGGCTTTCTCCACCGGAAAGAGTGGTAGAAGATTGTCCCAACTTGATATATCCAAGTCCGACATCCTGCAATACTTTTATCTTATTCAAGATTTGCGGAACGTTTTCAAAGAATTCTACGGCACGGTTGATTGTCATGTCCAATACATCGGCAATCGATTTTCCTTTGAAACGTACTTCCAGTGTTTCCCGGTTATAACGTTTGCCGTGACATACTTCACAAGGCACATATACGTCAGGAAGGAAATTCATTTCAATTGTTTTATAACCATTTCCCGTACAGGCTTCACAACGTCCGCCTGAAACATTAAAGGAGAAACGTCCCGGCTTGTAACCGCGAATCTTAGCTTCCGGAAGACCTACAAACAGATTACGAATATCAGAAAACACACCAGTATAGGTAGCAGGATTGGAGCGTGGCGTACGTCCCAAAGGTGATTGATCGACATTCACTACCTTATCGATGTTTTCCAATCCTTCAATCGAATCGTATTCCAAAGGATCCTGCAAAGAACGATAGAACTTCTGCGATAGAATCGGTTGCAGAGTTTCATTAATCAAAGTAGATTTCCCGCTTCCTGATACACCTGTCACGCAAATTAGTTTTCCTAACGGAAACTCTACATCAACATTCTTCAGGTTATTCCCTTTCGCTCCTTTCAGCCAGATAGATTTCCCGTTTCCTTTTCTACGCTTGGCGGGGATTTCTATCTTCATCTTTCCATTCAGGTATTGCGAAGTCATCGTATCGGTCTTCAGCATCTCCTGGGGAGTTCCTGCAAAAACAACCTCTCCACCGAGACGTCCGGCTTTCGGTCCCATATCGATGACATAGTCGGCAGCCAACATCATATCCTTATCATGTTCCACCACAATCACGGAGTTTCCCATGTCACGGAGTTCTTTCAAAGAGTTGATAAGACGCAAATTATCACGCTGATGCAGACCGATACTCGGCTCGTCGAGAATATAAAGCACATTCACCAATTGAGAACCAATCTGTGTAGCCAAACGGATACGCTGGCTCTCACCCCCGGAAAGGCTGACAGAACTACGGTTCAACGCCAAATAATCCAAACCGACATCCAGCAGGAACTTCAAACGTGTACGAATCTCTTTCAGAATTTCTACTGATATTTTCTTCTGCTTATCGGAAAGGAATTCATCGACCTTCATCAACCAGTCATACAACTCGTTGATATCCATGTTTGCCAATTCATTGATATTTTTATCGTGGATGCGGAAATGCAGAGCTTCCTTATTCAAGCGGGCCCCTTTACATTCAGGACAAGCCGTTGTTTTGGCAAATTGTTCCGCCCATTTCTGCGCTGTCGCAGAAGCATCTTTCTCCTGCAACATCTGAATATACTTCACCACTCCTTCATAAGTAACAAAGTAATCGGATGAAGTGCCGATCAGCGAACTCTTGATTTTAATCCGTTCGTCAGAGCCATACAACACTTCATCAATCGCATCGTCCGGCAACTCCTTAACCGGTGTTTTCAACGTTACATCGTACTTCTCAAGCAAAGCACCGATTTGCCAGAAAATCATCGCATTCTTATATTTTCCCAAAGGAGCTATCGCACCTTCGTAAATGGAAAGTTCACGATCGGGAATCACTTTGTCCACGTCAATCTGATTGACTACTCCCAACCCTTTACACTTCGGACACGCTCCTTGCGGTGAATTGAATGAGAAATTATGCGGAGCCGGTTCACGATAAGACAACCCGGTGACAGGACACATGAGCCGCTTACTATAATGCCGGATACTTTCGGACTGGGCATCCAAAATCATCATCAGCCCGTCTCCCTGACGCATGGCAGTTGCCACACTCTGTTTCAAACGCCGATCGTCTTTCTCTGCAACCACTAATTTATCGATAACCACTTCTATATCGTGATTCTTATAGCGATCGAGCTTCATACCATGTGCGATTTCATGCACTTCTCCGTCCACCCGTACATATAAATATCCCTTTTTACGTATCTGTTCAAAAAGTTCTCTATAATGTCCTTTACGTGAACGCACCAATGGCGCCAGCAAATATATTTTCCTTCCTTTATAATCTTTCAGAATCAAATCCAGAATCTGCTCTTCGGTGTATTTCACCATTTCTTCCCCTGACAGATACGAATAGGCAATTCCCGCACGGGCATACAACAAACGAAGATAATCATAGATCTCGGTAGTTGTTCCTACAGTAGAACGGGGATTTTTATTCGTTGTTTTCTGTTCAATGGAGATAACCGGACTCAAGCCTGTTATTTTATCAACATCCGGCCGTTCCAGATTGCCCAGGAAATTGCGGGCATAGGCTGAAAAAGTTTCGATATAGCGGCGCTGTCCCTCGGCAAAAATCGTATCGAAGGCTAGAGAAGATTTTCCACTACCGCTCAATCCGGTGATAACAGTCAAGCTGTTACGGGGAATCTCGGCATCAATGTCCTTCAAATTGTGCACGCGCGCACCATACACATTAATATATTCTGTTTCCTGCATATTCATATCCTTCCATAAATGTTGCAAAATTAATGTTTCCGCCCGAAATATGCTCCTAAAAAAGCACAATATTATTTTCTTAACTCAAATCTTATGAAGATATAGGGCATTATTTGTACCTTTGTTCCTTGATTTCAAGAACCAATAGTTATAATTTGATGAAACCGATAAACCGAATATTCTTATTTCTGCTTTTTGTAAGCGTTTCATACGCTATCAGTTATGCACAGGAAAACCAATCTTATTTCTTGCATACCATCGAAAAAGGACAAAGTTTATACTCCATTTCGAAGATGTATAATGTCACTACGTCAGACATCATACGTCTGAATCCTGGTTGTGACGAAAAGATCTATGCCGGGCAAACCATCAAAATCCCTACAGGAAAAGAAAGTCAGAAAGGGGAAACATTCCATACAATCCAAGCCGGAGAAACATTGTACAAACTGACATCAATGTATAATGTGTCCGCTAAAGATATTTGTGAAGCAAACCCAGGTTTGAGTGCCGAGAATTTCCGTCTCGGACAAGTTATTCTGATTCCGCAAAAAAAAGAAGAACAAACTGCCGCCGTAGTTCAAACGCCTACTGAACAATCGACCATTCAAGGTCCTGTTGTTCCGAGATGCAAAGATATGCATAAAGTAAAGCGCAAAGAGACTATATTCAGCGTGAGCCGTGAATACGGAATCAGCGAGCAGGAGTTAATTGACGCTAACCCGGAACTGAAAAAGGGTATGAAAAAGGGACAATTCCTTTGCATCCCCTACCCGGCAGCAACCACTGTACAGCCAACAAAGAAAGAAGATCCATACGCTATTCCTCCCAGCAATAGCGAGCTTTTCCGTAACAATAAGGAGACTCCCCAAAAACTGTCTACCATTAAGGCTGCCTTGTTGTTGCCTTTCCAGGAGTACAAACGCATGGTGGAATATTACGAAGGCTTCCTGATGGCAGTAGACAGTCTGAAACGTACGGGCGTTTCTCTTGATTTATATGTATATGACAGTGGAAAAGACATTTCTACATTGAATACAATTCTTGCCAAAAACGAGATGAAGAGTATGAATATCATCTTCGGTCCGATGCATCAGAATCAAATAAAACCATTGTCAGACTTCGCGAAGAAGAACGATATACGCTTGGTGATTCCTTTCTCTCAAAAGGGAGAAGAGGTATTCAACAACCCTGCCGTATTTCAGATCAATACGCCTCAATCTTATTTATATTCAGAGGTTTATGAGCATTTCACCCGCCAATTCCCTAATGCGAACGTTATTCTCATCGAACCATCGAGTGCTGACAAGGAGAAAACGGAATTTATCAGCGGCTTGAAACAAGAGTTGAAGAGCAAAGGAATTCCTATGAGAACCGTCAGCGAAAGCGCAACTAAAGAAACATTGAAAGCAACACTTCGCAGCGATAAAGAAAACATTTTTATCCCGACATCGGGCAGTAATGTTTTACTGATTAAGGCACTTCCTCAACTGACGTTGTTAGTGAGAGAGAATCCTACAGAAAAAATTCACCTGTTCGGTTATCCGGAATGGCAGACTTACACCAGAGATCATCTGGAAAGTTTCTTTGAGTTGGATGTATATTTCTACTCTTCATTCTATACCAATACATTGTTCCCGGCAGCCGTGCAATTCACCAACGCTTATCATAAATGGTATAGTAAAGATTTGGCAAGCAAATACCCTAATTACGCAATGCTTGGCTTCGACACTGGTTTCTTCTTCTTGAAGGGATTATCGCTCTATGGCTCGGAATTGGAAAACAATCTGACTAAGATGAACCTGACTCCAATCCAGACAGGATTCAAATTCCAGCGCGTGAACAACTGGGGAGGATTTATTAATAAGAAAGTGTTCTTCATACGTTTCACTAAGAATTTTGAATTAGTAAAACTTGATTTCGAATAATACGAAAATGATAAAGATAAAACCATTTTTGATTGCAACACTCCTACTTACAGGATTTGCTCTTCCTGCCACTGCCCAAATTGGAGAAGCACGCAGCAATTTATCAGTAGGTGTTAATGGAGGTGTCAACTTAAACAGTGTTTCTTTCACTCCCAGTATCAAGCAAAATAGCTTGATGGGAATTACCGGAGGGGTGACGGCACGTTATATATCCGAGAAGTATTTTGCCATGATTTGTGGTGCACAAGTCGAATTGAATGTATCACAAAGGGGTTGGGATCAATTGTTTGAAACGGTATCATTGGACGATAACGGATATGAAGTCACCTCAAAGGATCCGAGCAAAACTTATACCCGCAAAATGACCTATATTGATATTCCTTTTCTAGCCCATCTTGCTTTCGGACGAGACAGAGGATTACAATTCTTTGTTCATGCAGGTCCTCAAATCAGCTTTCTGATAAGCGAATCGGAAACAATAAAAGGTATTGATATGAACACCTTATCGAATACACAGAAAGCCATATACGGAGTTAAGATTCAGAATAAATTCGACTACGGTATTGCCGGTGGCGGTGGCGTAGAACTCCGAACAAAGAAAGTTGGCAGCTTCATCGTTGAAGGTCGTTACTACTTTGCACTGTTTGACTTTTACAGTACCACAAAGAAAGACTATTTCGCCCGTGCAGCGCATGGAACAATTACCATAAAGCTCACATACTTATTTGACTTGAAGAAATAAAATCCTCTCCCTCCTCCTTTCGAGAGAAGAAGCTTGAAATATTTACAAAGCATCACTTTAGGGATACTCATTAAATAAGGCAACTAACTCGCAATGAATTAGTTGCCTTATTTGTATCTTTAAAACAGGAATATTCAGTAAATGCCCCGTTTTAGAGATGCTAAAGCATAGCTTTAGAGAGCAAAAAGCATAGCTTTAGAAGAGTTAAAGCGATGCTTTTCATTAATCATATTAACGAATTATCCAAATATAGGAAAATATCTTCTTATCTCAATCTATCCGCAGCCTTTACCATCACCTCATCGCGTCCAATAGCACGAACAGCCAATATATTCAGAATAATGGAAATAAGTGGTAAACACAATGCCCAGCCTACCCGGAACATATTTGCATCATTCTTCAACGCAAAATAAAAAGCGAGGGCAGCAATGTAATAACCGACCAACAACAAGCTATTGAAAATCGTCATGCGAATCTGCAACATACGGTTCTTATATAAAAAAATGGTAGCCACGGCAACGATAGCACTAAGCATCAGAATCCCGAATAAACCCCATGTAGACTGAAAAGTGTCGTTTATTTCCAATCCTAATGCCTTAAAAGGATGTTCACCCATTGTATCAATGAAGTAACCTATCGGCATACACATAGCTGTAATCAGCAATCCTGTAACAATCAATAAATAAACAGTTTGAATTCGTTGAATCATAAGTATTCTAAATAGTAGTTGAGTTAAACAATAATAGCCAAGCAATAAGGAGTAGGGATAATCATCCCACTTACTACTTGACTATCAAATTCTTCGTCAGAAAATAAATTACTGAAGTTTTTCTTTCTCCTTAGCCGGATTTCTATAATATACTTTCCCTTCGATGTATTCTTGCGTAGCAATCAAGTCCGGTTTCGGCAATTTCTCATAATAACGAGAAATTTCGATTTGCTCTCTATTTTCAAACACTTCTTCCAAGTTGTCATTGTAAGAGGCAAACTCTGCCAATTTCTTTGAAAGATCGTTTTTGATTTCTACACTGATCTGATTAGCACGCTTACCAATAATGGCAACAGTTTCATAAACATTACCTGTATCAGCACAGAGTTCCATCATGTCACGGGTTACTGTTGTAGCAGGAGCATTCGTTTTTTTGTAGTCCATAAATCTATTTAAATTTAGTCTTTAATTACTTTCTGTGATTCATTGAATATTTTTTCGGCTTCTTTCAAATATTTACTTTCAGGAAATTCATTCTTGAAAGCATAATATTCGTCCACTGTTTCGCGGTAACGTTCCATCTTCTTGTCTTCTACACTATAAATAGCCATTTCGTATCTCGCACGCAGAATCAAGATAGAAAGTTCTTCACGATAATCGGTATAAGGATAATCCTTCAGTGCATTTTGAGCTGTGATTACACAAGACTCATAGTTATTACCTAAATAATTACCCAAATTATAATATAATTTTGCAGAATAAAGTTCTTTCAAAACCAGCTTATCCTGCAAAGCAAAAATCATATCCTGTGCTTCCTGCTTCTTTGTGCTGTTTGGGAAATACTCCATGAACATCTGCAACTGCTGGATAGCCTGATAAGTGCTTGATTGATCCAAACGTGGTTCCGGGGTATCCAGAAATAAAGCTTTACCTGCATGAAAACGTGCCAGTTCGGTAAAAGTGCCACGAGGATATGTATTGAAATAGGTGATAAATGTTTGGGCAGCTGTCTGATAATCTTTCTGATTATAATAACTCATTCCCAGCATATACAAAGACTCTTCCGCTTTATCGGTTCCTTTCAGAATGGTTATCAACTCATTCAGCAACGTAGCTGAACGATTATACTGTCCCTTCGCAAAATAGTTTTTGGCAGCTTCGTACTTGTATTCGTAATCGGTGCTTTTCAGCAATTTATTGTACTCTCCACATGATGTCAGAGTAGCCGCCGCAAGCAAAGTTATAATGATATTTTTCTTCATCCTATTTAAAAATAATGCGCAAAGTTACTTATTCGCCGGGAATTTAGCAATTAATCTGTGTTTTTTAATACATAAAAGGCGTTAAACATCGACAAAAGGAGAGAAAATGACGTCGAATTGCAAACGGCAAACAACTGTGTTATCCCATTCAAAGACAACACAGCTATTTACCGTTCCCTGTTGATCGTTTACTGCTATATCTACAGCTTGTACAAATCACTTGCAGCCAGCAGATCGACTTTCTTTTCTTTCAATACCTCGATACATTTGTCCAGATTGCTGGGGCGAATTACCACATTTGCAATATTGTTATTGGCAAACGAATACATATATTCAATAAATACACCCTCGTCTGATAAATATCCCAGCACTTTTGCCAAAGCACCCGGTATATTGGGACAGCTTATACCTACTACATCAGTCACATTCACTGCAAAATGATTATCTTTTAAAGCTTTGTATGCTTTATCCGGATCAGATACTATTCCACGCAAAATACCAAAATCAGCATTTTCGGCAATGCACAAGGCAGAAAGGTTGACATTTTCTTTCGCCAGCACTTCAGTCACTTCCGTCAAACGACCTGACTTATTTTCCAAAAAGATAGAAAGTTGCTTTGCTACCATATTTATTAAAGTATTAAGTAATAAGTATTAAGTAACAAGCATTAGGTATTAGGCAACAAGTATTACCACAGTTCCAAGATCACCCGCATGGTTAATACTTAATACTTAATACCTAATACTTATTTATATTTTTCTGTTATCAATCACACGTTTCGCTTTACCTACGCTACGCTCAATGCTGCGAGGCTCTACCAGTTTCACGTTGACTCCCAATCCAAGCACGCTTTGCAAACGTCCTCCCAGCTTTTTCTTCAAAGCCAGCATTTTGTTGATCTCATCAGAATAGAATTCCGGACGTACTTCAACCTGGAGTTCCATCGTATCGGTATTGTTTTCACGACCCACTATCAACAAATAATGCGGTTCAAACTCTGCCATTTCAAGAATGACAGATTCAATCTGTGTCGGGAATACGTTTACACCACGGATAATCAACATATCATCACTGCGTCCCAAAATACGATCCATACGTACTAATGTACGCCCGCAAGAACATTTATCATGATGCAAAGCAGTCAAATCACGCGTACGGTAACGAAGCAACGGCATACCTTCTTTGGTCAGGTGGGTAAATACCAGCTCGCCCGTTTGTCCCGGTTCAACCGGTTGCAAAGTATTCGGATCGATAATTTCCGGGAAATAATGGTCTTCATTCAAGTGAGTGCCATTCTGACATTCGCACTCGAAACCGACACCCGGTCCGGCAATTTCACTCAACCCATAAATATCGTATGCTTTGATTCCCAGTTTCTCTTCAATTTCATGACGCATATTTTCCGTCCAGGGTTCCGCACCGAACGCACCGACTTTCAGTTGAAATTCTTCACGTGGCAAACCGGAATCTTTGATTGCATCTGCCAGATAAAGCGCATAAGAAGGGGTGCAACAAAGCACTGTCGCTCCGAAATCATGCATCAAAGTGATCTGTTTTTCAGTGTTGCCACTGGACATCGGAATAACAGAAGCACCGATATTCTCGGCTCCGGCATGCGCTCCCAGTCCGCCCGTAAACAGTCCGTATCCGTATGATACCTGGAAAATATCAGAACGACCCGCTCCGTAAGCGGTAAAAGCACGTGATATACATTCCGCCCAGGAGGCCAAGTCCTTACGGGTATATCCGACAACCGTCGGCTTTCCGGTTGTTCCGGAAGAGGCATGAATACGTACAATCTGGCTCATCGGCACGGCACAAAGTCCGAACGGATAATTATCTCTTAAATCATGTTTCGTGGTAAACGGCAGTTTTACAATATCATCGATACTATTGATATCATCGGGGGTTATTCCCATTTCCTGCATCTTCTTTCGATAGAAAGGAGTGTTGTGATAGACGTAATCTACAATTTTCTTGAGTCGTATGCTTTGAATCTTGCGAAGACTTTCGCGGTCCATACACTCAATGCTCTCATTCCAAATCATTATGTTTCCGGTATTACTAGTTGTATGAATCTGTTTTTTGATATTAATATGTTGCAAAGTAAAGGATTTATTTGGAAAAATGATTTGTTATCTCGATTATTTTACCGAATATTGCTCCACTTTTTAGGATTTAACTATGAATTATGAACTAACATCAGCTTACAAACCTACCGGGGATCAGCCGGAAGCGATAGCACAACTGACTGAAGGGGTACTTCAGGGAGTTCCCGCACAGACTTTACTGGGAGTGACCGGATCGGGAAAAACATTTACCATTGCCAATGTGATCGCCAATATCAATAAACCTACGTTGATTTTGAGCCATAACAAGACATTGGCTGCCCAGCTCTATAGTGAGTTTAAAGGTTTCTTCCCCAATAACGCGGTAGAATATTACGTTTCTTATTATGACTATTATCAGCCGGAAGCCTATCTCCCGAGCAGTGATACTTATATAGAGAAAGATCTTGCCATCAATGACGAAATCGACAAGCTTCGACTCGCGGCCACTTCTGCCCTACTCTCCGGACGAAAAGACGTGGTAGTGGTTTCTTCCGTATCTTGTATCTACGGTATGGGAAATCCTTCGGACTTCTACAAAAATGTCATTGAAATTGAACGGGGGCGGATGATGGACCGTAATGTCTTTTTACGTCGTCTGGTAGACAGCTTGTATGTCCGCAATGATATTGACTTGAACCGTGGAAATTTCCGCGTTAAAGGTGATACTGTGGATATCTATCTGGCTTATACCGACAATCTGCTCCGTGTCACCTTCTGGGGGGATGAGATTGATGGTATAGAAGAGGTAGACCCGATCACAGGAGTCACCATTGCCCCATTCGACGCCTATAAGATTTATCCTGCCAATTTGTTTATGACGACCAAAGAGGCTACTCTCCGTGCTATCCACGAAATAGAAGATGACCTGACCAAACAAGTGGCATTCTTCGAGTCTATCGGTAAAGAATATGAAGCCAAACGACTATATGAACGGGTGACTTACGATATGGAAATGATACGGGAGTTAGGGCATTGCTCCGGAATTGAGAATTATTCCCGTTATTTCGACGGTCGTGCTGCCGGCACTCGTCCTTATTGTCTGCTCGATTTCTTTCCAGACGATTTTCTGATTGTCATTGACGAAAGCCACGTAAGTGTACCTCAAATCCGTGCGATGTACGGAGGAGACCGTGCACGTAAAATCAATCTGGTGGAATATGGTTTCCGATTGCCTGCGGCTATGGACAACCGTCCGTTGAAATTCGAAGAGTTTCAGGAAATGGCGAAACAGGTAATTTACGTCAGTGCCACACCGGCAGATTATGAATTGATTCAGTCTGAAGGTATCGTCGTAGAGCAGGTGATTCGTCCAACGGGACTGCTTGATCCTGTCATCGAAGTGCGCCCGAGCCTTAATCAGATTGACGACTTAATGGAAGAAATCCAGCTCCGCATTGAAAAGGAAGAACGCGTACTCGTCACCACACTAACCAAACGAATGGCAGAAGAACTGGCAGAGTATCTTCTTAATAATAATGTAAGATGTAACTATATCCATAGTGATGTCGATACATTGGAACGTGTGAAGATTATGGATGATCTCCGGCAAGGAATCTATGATGTGCTTATCGGAGTCAACCTGCTTCGTGAAGGACTCGATCTTCCGGAAGTGTCGCTCGTTGCTATTCTTGATGCTGACAAAGAAGGATTCCTCCGCTCCCACCGTTCACTGACGCAAACCGCAGGACGTGCTGCCCGTAATGTAAACGGCAAGGTAATCATGTATGCAGACAGAATGACGGATAGCATGAAACTGACGATTGACGAAACCAATCGCCGCCGGGAAAAACAGTTGGCATACAATGAAGCAAACGGGATTACTCCGCAGCAGATTAAGAAGGCCAGAAACTTGTCAGTATTCGGCAATGCCAAAGAGACGGATGAATTGCTGAAAGAAAGACATGCTTATGTAGAACCTTCTACTCCGAACATTGCAGCAGATCCGGTAGTGCAGTATATGAGTAAAGCGCAAATGGAAAAGAGTATCGAACGTACTCGCAAACAGATGCAGGAAGCAGCCAAGAAACTCGAATTTATTGAAGCTGCACAATATCGTGACGAATTGTTGAAACTGGAAGACTTGATGAAAGAGAAATGGGGATAAAAACTCCCACTTTTCATATATTACACAATGTATGTCACCATAATTAGCTTATATGCACGGATTACATGGTTCCTCGAATGATGACTGTCATAAAGCAACCGCGTAATCCGCGCAATCTGCGCCCAATAATATAAGGTTATTTTGCAAGGATTCTTACGATTGCTAAGGGTTAGAACTCTTAACAAACCTGTAACACAGGATCTAATCTATTAATTAGTGTTATAAAAACGCCAATTAATAGTTGATAATTTGCAAAGTTGCCAAAACTCTGTATCTTTGCACTGTGTTTTTCATAGTATTAGATTTAAGGTTAACAAAGGTTGGAGCAAGGCGTTGCTCCTTTTTTTATACCTATACGTCATCTAAAACCTTTTCAACAACTCCCTTCACTAGAAGGGACATTCACAATAAATGCTGCCCAACTTGATTATCAGACAGCATTTATATTTCAAAATTTACATCAATAAACCTTAGAGTGCTTTCTCAATAGCGGCTTTAATCAACGGCTCCATTATATCATACCCATCACTTGTCGGATGTACTCCATCTTTAGTATATTGGGAATTCAAGGCCTGATTTTCATCCACCATTGCCTTATAATAATTAACAAACGGAATCTTATTAGCCTTTGCATAAGCCTCTATCCGGTCATTTAAAGATTTTATTTTCTGTGGAGCATCTTTTATTTCCATTCTCCATTTAAACGCAGCGGCAGGCAATACGGAAGTCAGAATTACTTTTATCTTATTTGCTTTTGCCAATTCTACCATAGAAACGATGTTTCCAAATGTATAATCTTCATTATAAGCTTGTGTGTTTTCGGCAACATCATTGGTTCCGGCATTAATCACCACTAAAGCAGGAGAAAGATTAATCACGTCTTCCCGAAAACGTAACAAGAATTGATAGGAAGTCTGCCCACCGATTCCACGACCGATGTAACCGTTTGATTTGAAAAAGTCCGGATGAGTACGTACCCAGCCTTCTGTAATGGAATTTCCCATAAACACAACTCGTTTGTCTTTCTTCGTTGCTTGTGGAAGTGCAGCATTTTGTTTTGAATAACGAGCTAAATTTCCAAAATCATTTTTCTGTGCATAGCTTTCTCCTATTGAGAAACTCAAGCAAACAACAGCCAATAACATCCATTGGCTCAATCTTCTTTTATCCATGTTTATATTAAGTATTAGTAATATGATATTTTGCGCAAAGATAACAAAAACTCCATACATAGACGCCCAAAATATCAAATAACCGTTAAGGCGAAAGAAGCTTTTCTTAATCTATGTTATATAACATGCTATTTTTCTTGGATTATTTGCTAATTTAGCAGAAGTCCGTATCTTTGCAATGTGTTTTTCATAGTATTAGATTTAAGGTTAACAAAGGTTGGAGCAAGGCGTTGCTCCTTTTTTTATGCCTATATATTTGATTTCCTAAAAAAGAATGGTATTTTTGTAGAGTCACAATTATTATCCGAAACATGAAACGCAAACTACTTTATGCCACTCTAATAATAGCCATTCTGTGTGTTATCAGTATTATTGTATGCAACAGAACGATCAAGAAGCATACAGTCTCCAAATTATATACGGAAGTGGGTATTATCCCCTCCAACAAGGTAGGATTACTCCTTGGGACTTCTCCCAAATTGAAAAATGGAAACAATAACTTATATTTCGATTATCGTATTCTTGCAGCAGTAGAGCTATATAAAGCAGGGAAAATTAAATATATCCTTATTAGCGGCGATAACCGTAAAAAGGATTACAATGAACCGGAAGAAATGAAAAAGGCACTCATACAAAAAGGCGTTCCTGCAAAATTCATTTATTTAGATTATGCCGGATTCCGGACTCTCGACTCTGTTGTACGTGCCAAAGAAGTGTTTGGACAGAATCAACTGACTATCATTTCCCAGCGTTTCCATAACGAACGAGCCATCTACCTTGCCGAGAAAAATGGAATAGACGCTATCGGCTATAATGCCCAGAATGTAAATGCTTATGCCGGACTGAAAACTAATATCCGCGAATTGTTCGCAAGAGTGAAAATGTTTATAGATTTAGGTATAGATAAGCAACCTCATTTCTTAGGAGAAAAGATTTATATTGGAAGCAATCATGAAACAATAAATTCAACTCAATGATCATAATAAATACAAGTATCCTCCTATCCATACGTAGAGACACATTATTAATAGATTTTGGTGGTGAACGTATCGAAATAAAAAGGAAATTCAGAGAATATAAACATAAAAACAACGCATAAGAAAAAATATGTTCTTTTGTTCTTATGTCTAAAAGCAATAAAAACTTGTCTATTATGGAAATAAACCAAGCTGCACCCAAATTTCAAGACACATTAATTGCTCCTATGCATACAGCAGAGCATTTACTCAATGCAACCATGGTGAAAACCTTTGGCTGTCCACGTTCTCGCAATGCCCACATCGAAAGAAAAAAGAGCAAATGCGACTATATACTTTCTTCATGTCCGACAGCGGAACAAATCCAGTCCATTGAAGAGACAGTAAATGAAGCAATCAGTCAAAACCTACCTGTGACTGTTGAGTATATGACACATGAACAGGCCAAAGACATCGTAGATTTAAGCAAACTACCTGCTGACGTAAGTCCTACCCTTCGCATTGTCCGCATTGAAGATTATGACGCCTGTGCCTGTATCGGATTGCATGTATCAAATACTTCTGAAATGGGAACTTTCAAAATCATTAGCTATGACTATGACGAAGAAAGGCAAACATTAAGAATAAGATTCAAACTAATCGAGAAGAAATAGATATATTATCAAATTAATATCTATCTTATATAATTATTAGACAATCTTAAAATTGTCCGACATAAGCTATGTCACACTCCACGTTATCTGAATACTGTCATCCGACAGGCCAGTCAACAAACAGTAATGGACTGGATAAACCAGTCCATTATACTAGAAGCAAAAGTATTGCTAAAACATAGCAATCTGCTCGTTTATCAAGTTTCTGATGAATTAAACTTCCCTAATCCTTCTTTTTTCTCGAAGTTCTTCAAACGAATGACAGGAACGACACCACACGAATATCAGCAAACGAAATAATCATTATTTCGAGAACTCTGAATACAGTCAGTCACTTTCTATGAGTTGGCAAAATGTTCTGAAGAGATAATGGATAAAATGATGAGAAAAATTAAAGAAAAAGTAGTCTAAAATTGCTTTTATGTAATTTATAAGTTACCTTTGTAAAATGAAAGTAAGAGAAGTCATAACATATAAAGAATATTTTGATGATTTCTTCAAGAAACAACCACAGAAGGTTCGCGATAAAATCATCAGAGTGCTAGATATTATTGAGCAAATAGACCGAATCCCAACGACATATCTAAAATACATAGAAGGTACTAATGGACTATTTGAGGTTCGCGTGCAACTAGGCAATAATATCTTCCGCATTTTTTGTTTCTTTGACGGTAATAAATTGGTTGTTTTGTTAAGTGGCTTTCAGAAAAAGACACAAAAAACACCACCAGAAGAAATAAAAAGAGCAGAACGGCTTATGACCGACTATTATAAAGAAAAAGAAAAGGAGATTTTAGAATGAATACAAAGACATTAGACCAAATCAAAAATGAGTATTACGGTGAAGTTGGAGCACCGGAACGAGACAGGCTTGAGCGAGAACTTGAGGCTTTGCGCATTGGCTTTAAGATACGAAGTGCCAGAGAAAAATTAGATATGACACAAGCAGAGCTTGCAAGTCGCATTGACAAGAAACGTACATTCATATCAAAAGTCGAAAACGATGGAGAAAATATTACTCTTAAAACATTATTTGATATTGTAGAACGTGGACTTGGTGGAAAATTAAATATCGAAGTGCAATTATAAAAATAATGCCGGAGTGCTTAACTCCGGCTTTCAATTGAATATCAGCTGAATGACAGGAATGATACCATACGAATATCAGCAAACGAGATAATCATTATTTCGAGAACTCTTTAATCCGTTGTTCCTCTTCCAGTTTACAAATCAGTAATGTATTATCTTTCTCTGCGATGATATATCCATCCAGTCCTTGAACAACAACTCGTTTTTCTTCGCTGGCATGCACAATACAATTCTTACTGTCATACAAACGTATATCGGTTCCTACCGTAGCATTTCCCGATTTATCTTGTGGTAAAAGACCGCGAAGTGCTCCCCATGTGCCTAAATCCGACCAGCCGAAAGAAGCCGGTAACACGTAAATTGCCTCCGCTTTTTCCATCACCGCATAGTCGATAGAAATACTTTCGCAAGTCGGGAATAACTTTTTGATTGTTTCATTTTCTTTTTCCGTATAGAAATCCGGGAAAATACGGTCAAAAATCTGTGCGATACCCGGAGCATATACACGCATCACGGAAGTGATAGTACGCACGTTCCACACAAAGATTCCCGCATTCCAGAAGAAATTACCTTCCGCCAAATACTTTTCTGCTGTCTCTTTATCGGGTTTTTCCTTGAATGCGTCTACTGTATAAATTTCTTTATCTGTTTGAAGTTGGTTGGCAGCAGCAATATATCCGTAGCCTGTCTCCGGACGAGTTGGCCGAATACCTATTGTGACAATAGCACTGCTATCATCCGTAAAACGAAGTGCTTTCTCCATCACTCTACGGAACTCGCTCGTATCGATGACTAATGCATCCGAAGGAGTTACTACAATGTTAGCATAGGGATGCTTCTTTTTGATTTTCCAGCAAGCAAACGCGATACAAGGTGCCGTATTTCGTGCACAGGGTTCCGCTAAAATATTACTTTCCGGAATTTCCGGCAACTGCTCCCGAACAATATCAATGTATTTTTCAGAAGTTACCACCCACATATTTTCTCTGGGGCAAACACCATCAAACCGGTCTGCCGTCAATTGAATCAGTGATCGGCCACATCCCATTACATCAATAAATTGTTTAGGACATTCCGGAGTGCTCATCGGCCAGAAACGGCTCCCTATGCCACCAGCCATTATTACAACATGATTATCCATACCTATTATCCTCCTGTAAAAAAAATACTATTTTAAATAAGCGCGCAAGTTACATTAAAATGTCCAAAACAGCAAATAAAGACCAAGAGTATTTAATTTTCCAACTGAATAATCGAAAAATTGTATTTCTACAATAATAAACAAAGGCCGCTCTCGAATAATAAGAACGACCTTTGTCTTTTCATTTCAATAGAATATAATCATTTTATTTATATTCTGCCCAACTCTTGATAGCTATATCATCCACAGTCATCGTACAGAATGCATTGATAAATGCACTAGCCAGACGAGCGTTCGTAATCAACGGAATATTTAAATCGATGGCAGCACGACGGATTTTATACCCATTACTTAATTCTCCGGAAGTCAAGTTCTTCGGTATATTAACTACCATATCTATTTCCTTACTATGAAGCATCTCCAACGCCTGCGGATGTCCCTCTTCACTCGGCCAATAAACATGAGTATTCTCAATACCGCTCTCGGCAAGCGCTTTATGTGTACCGCCCGTTGCAAAGAGTTTATATCCCTTATTCACCAACATACGGGCTGCATCCATCATATCCGCTTTTTGCTTCATGGTACCCGTGGAAAGCAAGATATTCTTCTTCGGAATACGATAGCCTACAGAAAGCATTGCTTTCAATACGGCACAAGAAGTATCCATACCAATACAACCTACTTCACCAGTGGAAGCCATATCTACCCCCAACACCGGATCCGCTTTCTGCAAACGGTTGAAGGAGAACTGTGAAGCCTTGATTCCCACATAGTCCAGTTCGAAAAGATTCTTTTCCGGTTTTTCGACAGGCAGGCCGAGCATAACCTTAGTTGCCAGTTCGATAAAATTAATCTTCAGTACCTTGCTGACAAATGGGAAAGAACGACTGGCACGCAAGTTACATTCAATCACCTTGATATCGTTGTCTTTTGCCAGATACTGAATATTAAACGGACCGGAGATATTCAAAGCCTTGGCAATCTCACGGCTGATACGCTTGATACGGCGAACAGTTTCTACATATAGCTTCTGTGGCGGGAACTGAATAGTCGCGTCACCGGAGTGTACTCCTGCAAATTCGATATGCTCACTAATAGCGTATGCCACAATTTCGCCATTCTGCGCCACAGCATCCATTTCTACTTCCTTGGCATGTTCAATAAACTGACTTACTACTACCGGATGTTTTTTCGAGACATTGGCTGCCAGTTTCAGGAAACGTTCCAGTTCTTCCTGATTGGAACAAACATTCATTGCAGCTCCCGAAAGTACATAAGAAGGACGGACAAGTACAGGAAAACCTACTTCTTCAACAAACTCCTGAATGTCATCCATAGATGTTAATTCACGCCAACGGGGCTGATCTACACCGATACGGTCGAGCATGGCAGAGAATTTCTCACGATCTTCAGCGTTGTCAATGCTCTTGGCACTTGTGCCAAGGATATTGATATGCTGTGCATCCAGACGCAAAGCAAGATTATTTGGAATCTGACCGCCGGTAGATACAATTACCCCATGCGGATTCTCAAGCTCCAGAATATCCATCACACGTTCAAAAGTCAATTCGTCGAAGTACAAGCGATCGCACATATCGTAGTCCGTAGATACGGTTTCAGGATTATAGTTAATCATCACGCTGCGCCATCCTTCTTTACGAATAGTATTCAAAGCCTGCACACCGCACCAGTCAAATTCTACGGAAGAACCGATACGATAAGCACCAGACCCTAATACGACAATGGATTTATGATCGCCCAAATAATGAACATCATTTGCCACGCCGCTATAAGTAAGATACAGATAATTGGTTTGTGCCGGATATTCGGCAGCCAAAGTATCGATCTGCTTCACTACCGGAAGAATACCCGCCTCTTTACGATGTTTGCGGACATAAAGAATACCATCCTCCATATCACCTTCGTAGCCGATGGCACGGGCAACCTGGAAATCAGAGAAACCTTGAACCTTGGCTTTACGAAGCAGTTCGTTTGGCAGATCGGCAATCTGTTTGTGATTATTTCCCCAGCTATGCAGTTCTTCGGAAGTCTGCATGATATTCATCAATTTCTGAAGGAACCATTTATCAATCTTAGTCAGTTCGTGTACCTGATCGATGGTATAGCCGGCACGAAAAGCCTTCGAGATAACAAAAATACGTTTATCAGTCGGGTCGCGCAAAGCCTTGTCAATATCCTGAATAACCAGCTCCTTGTTTTCTACAAAACCATGCATCCCCTGTCCTATCATGCGGAGCCCTTTCTGAATCGCTTCTTCAAACGTGCGTCCGATAGCCATCACCTCACCGACAGATTTCATAGAAGATCCCAATTCTTTATCTACACCGTGGAATTTACCCAAATCCCAACGTGGAATCTTACATACAACATAATCCAGTGCCGGTTCGAAGAAAGCAGAAGTAGTCTTTGTTACAGAGTTCTTCAGGTCGAAGAGTCCGTAACCCAGTCCCAATTTGGCCGCAACGAAAGCCAGCGGATAACCCGTTGCCTTAGATGCCAAAGCCGATGAGCGGGAAAGACGGGCATTTACTTCAATCACCCGATAATCTTCGGATTCGGGGTCGAAGGCATATTGTACATTACATTCGCCCACAATACCGATGTGGCGGATGATACGTATTGCCAGTTCCCGGAGTTTATGATATTCTTTGTTCGTAAGCGTTTGTGACGGAGCAATAACGATAGATTCACCGGTATGAATACCCAGAGGGTCGAAGTTTTCCATATTACAAACGGTGATACAGTTGTCGAAACGGTCACGTACCACTTCATATTCCACTTCTTTCCAACCACGAAGTGATTTCTCCACCAATACCTGCGGAGAGAAAGAGAACGCTTTTTCTACAAGAATATCCAGTTGCTCTTCGTTATCACAGAAACCGGAGCCCAAACCACCCAAAGCGTAAGCAGCACGAACAATTACCGGATAACCCAGTTCTTTTGCTGCGCGACGCGCAGCTTCCACATTTTCTACGGCTTCACTCTTAATGGTCTTTACATTGATTTCATTCAATTTCTGAACGAAAAGTTCACGATCCTCGGTATCCATAATGGCCTGTACCGGAGTACCAAGTACTTTTACATTATATTTTTCAAGAATACCTTCCTTATACAATGCCACTCCACAGTTCAAGGCTGTCTGACCACCGAACGCCAGCATAATGCCTTCCGGTTTTTCTTTCTGAATCACTTTCTCTACGAAATACGGAGTCACCGGGAGGAAGTAGATTTGATCCGCCACTCCTTCGGACGTTTGTACCGTAGCAATATTAGGATTGATAAGAATCGTTTCAATGCCTTCTTCTTTCAAGGCTTTGAGTGCCTGCGAACCGGAATAGTCAAACTCACCGGCCTCACCGATCTTCAGGGCACCGGAACCCAACAGCAATACTTTCTTTATATTTTCTTTCATTGATTCTACTTTCTGGTTCACCACAGATTACACAGATTAACACAGATTTTTTATAATCCGTGATGAATATGGGTTATAATAGTTTTACAAATTCGTCGAACAGGAATTCCGTATCCGTAGGTCCACTCGCTGCTTCCGGATGGAATTGTGCAGAAAACCAAGGGTTTCTTTTATGCTTGATTCCTTCGTTAGAGCCATCATTCATATTAATAAATAACGGTTCCCAATCTGCACTCAACGTTTTATTGTCTACGGCATAACCGTGATTTTGCGAAGTGATGAAGCAACGTTCAGTGCCTACCATACGCACCGGTTGGTTATGGCTACGGTGACCGTATTTCAATTTATAAATCTTGGCTCCTCCCGCTTTTGAAAGCAGTTGGTTACCCATGCAGATTCCGAAGATAGGCAGTTTCTCGTTTGACATTGCCTTACGGATATTCTGCACCGCGGCATCACAAGTATCCGGGTCACCCGGTCCGTTAGAAATAAACAGTCCGTCAAATTCGAGTCCGTTATAATCATAATCCCAAGGAACACGAATCACCTCAACATTACGTTTCAGCAGACAACGAATGATATTAGTCTTCACACCGCAATCTACCAAAACCACTTTCTTAAGTTGTGAGTTAAAACTTGAAAGTTGAGAGTTGAGTTGCTCAATAGGAGTCGTTAATGGGAAAGAATGGGAGGTTCCGTCGGGAAGATAAGAGGTTATTTCTTTGCAGCTTACTCTGTCTACATAATTAATACTTTCATAATCTTCCATGTTCAATTCTTCATTCTCAACTTCATCGAAAACGATTTTCCCCATCATTACTCCATGTTCACGAAGAACTTTCGTCAACTCGCGTGTGTCAATGCCCGTGATACCAGGAACCTTTTCGCGTTTCAACCAATCACCGAGGCTCTCCACAGCATTCCAATGGCTGTATTCATAAGAATAGTCACTTACGATAATCGCTTCCGCGTGGATCTTCTCACTTTCCATGAAAGTGGCAAGTCCATTCGGCTCGATAGTAAAAGGAGGAACACCGTAGTTACCTACCAAAGGATAGGTAAGCGTCATCAACTGTCCGGCGTATGAAGGGTCAGTGAGGCTCTCCGGATATCCGGTCATGGCAGTATTAAACACTACTTCGCCCGCCACCGGCTTCTCGTAGCCAAACGACTTACCGGAAAACCGGCTCCCGTCGTCAAGGATTAATGTCACATTTCTCATTCTTATTATTGAATCGTTGTATGGTTGTTAGAATTGATACATTTGTTCTATATAGTCGATGAACGCCCGGTTCACCATTTTCACACCACCCGGTGTAGGGTAGTTACCGCTAAAATACCAGTCGCCTTTATGATGCGGACAAGCCTCGTGCAATCCCTCCAACGGTTGATAGACGATTTCCACTTTCGCCTTGGTTCCCTTGGGTGTCAGCAGTTCTACCATTTTGGCAGAGATTTCCTCATCAGTGAACGGAGCATAAATGTCTTTCACATAGTTTACCATCTGCTCTTTCGGCAGTCCTACCTGCTCTTTCGATTTACGGTAGGCGGCCGCAATCACATCTTTCATATCCCGTTCCTTTAAAAGTTCTACAGCAGCCCTGAAGGCGATAAACTCGCTCATCTTTGCCATATCAATACCGTAATAGTCAGGATAACGCACCTGCGGAGAAGAAGATACGATGACAATCTTCTTCGGACCGAGACGGTCGAGAATACCGATAATACTTTGTTTCAGCGTAGTGCCACGCACAATGCTGTCATCGATAATCACCAAATTATCGACACCGGGTACAAGACTTCCGTATGTAATATCATACACATGGGCAGCCAAATCATTACGGCTGTTTCCTTCGGCGATGAACGTACGGAGCTTAATATCCTTGATTGCCACCTTTTCGCTACGAATACGACGGGAAAGAATAACTTCTAACTCCTCCATATTCGGGTTATGCCCCAATGCAGCGATCTGCTGCACTTTCTCCTCATTCAAGTAATCATCCAGTCCCTGCAACATTCCGTAGAAAGCAACCTCCGCAGTGTTAGGAATAAAAGAGAAGACCGTATGATCGATGTCATTATTGATTGCTTTCAATATTCTCGGAACCAACTTTTCGCCCAGCCGTTTTCTTTCTTTATAAATATCAACATCACTGCCACGGGAGAAATAGATACGTTCGAAAGAACAAGCCTGATTTTCACGCGGCTTATTGATTTGCGAAGTACGTATCTTACCCTCTTTGCTAATCAGCAATGCCTGCCCCGGTTGCAGTTCCTTGATTTCCTCAAACGGAACATTCAAAGCTGTCTGGATAACCGGACGTTCGGAAGCAAGAACAGCTATCTCGTCATCCTGATACCAAAATGCAGGCCGGATGCCCCACGGGTCACGGATAGCGAAAGATTCACCGCTTCCGGTCAATCCGCAAATAACATACCCCCCATCCCATTCGCGACTGGAAGTACGCAGTACGTTTGCCAAATCAATATGTTCTTCTATATAATGCGTGATGCCCATGCCCGTAAGCCCTTCGGCTTCGGCAAGATTGAATACACGCTCCACTTCACGGTCCAGACGGTGTCCCACCTGTTCCAACATGATATATGTATCGGCATATTTACGCGGATGCTGACCAATGGCAGTGATACGGGCAAATATTTCATCCACATTCGTCATATTGAAGTTTCCGCAAAGAGCGAGATTCTTGGCACGCCAGTTATTTCTTCTTAAGAATGGATGCACGTATGAGATTCCGGATTTTCCCGTAGTGGAGTAACGAAGATGCCCCATATATACTTCCCCGGCAAAAGGCAGGAGTCGTTTGGCATACGCAGCATCATGCAACTGTTCGGGAGTGAGCTCCTTAAAATTGTTTTGAACATTTTCAAAAATCTCCGTAATAGCTCCGGAGCCTAAAGCACGTTCACGAAACATATATTCTTCACCCGGATTTGCTTCCAGTTTCACACATGCCAGCCCCGCACCTTCCTGTCCACGATTATGTTGTTTCTCCATCAACAGGTAGAGCTTATTAAGACCGTACATCCATGTTCCGTACTTTTTCTCGTAATACTCCAACGGTTTAAGCAAGCGTATCATGGCAACGCCACATTCATGTTTCAATTGTTCCATCTATACTATTTACGATTTGACGATTTACTATTTACTATTTAAATTACCACTGTCAATCAAACAACTTACTATCTATCATTGATTCTTCAATCGTAAATAGTAAATTGTCTAATTGTAAATCACATTACTCCACCGTTACCGACTTCGCCAGATTTCTCGGCTGGTCTACATCCATCCCCTTACATACCGCAATATGATAAGCAAGAAGCTGGAGAGGTACCGTCGTAATTAACGGATCGAGACATTCTATTGTTTCAGGAAGTTCGATACTACAATCGGCAATCTTGCTGATAACCGTATCTCCCTTCGTAACGAACGCAATCACTTTTCCCTTCCTCGCCTTGATCTCCTGAATATTACTTAGCACTTTTTCGTACAGTCCATTCTGCGTCGCAATCACCACTACCGGCATTTCCGCGTCAATCAAGGCAATCGGTCCGTGCTTCATCTCGGCAGCCGGATAACCTTCGGCGTGAATATAAGATATTTCTTTCAATTTCAATGCACCTTCCAAGGCAACAGGATAACTATATCCGCGTCCCAGGTAAATAAAGTTATGTGCATACGTGAAAGTTTTCGATAATTCTGCCAGGGTATCATTCAGTTTCAGCACTTCTTTCATCTTCTCCGGAATATGATTTAATTCCTGTACAATTGAAAGATAATGCCGTTCGTCAATTGTTCCTTTCGCTTTGGCAAGCGTCAATGCCAGCATTGCCAACACAGTGACCTGTCCGGTAAACGCTTTGGTGGAAGCGACTCCGATTTCCGGACCTACGTGGATATACGAACCGGTGTGAGTGGCACGGGGAATAGAAGACCCGATAGCATTGCAAATACCATATATAAATGCTCCGCGGCTTTTTGCCAATTCTACAGCAGCCAAAGTATCCGCAGTCTCACCGCTTTGGGAGATTGCTATCACTACATCCTGTCCGTCAATCACCGGATCACGGTAACGGAATTCGGAAGCATACTCCACTTCCACCGGTATGCGGCAGAAACTTTCAATCAAATGCTTACCAATCAGTCCGGCATGCCAAGAAGTTCCGCAGGCAACGATAATAAACCGCTTGGCATTCAGCAGCTTTTCCCGATGATCGATCACAGCGGAAAGTACCACATTGTCTGCTTCCACATTGATACGTCCGCGCATACAATCATGAATACAATCGGGCTGTTCGAAAATCTCTTTCAACATAAAATGCGGATATCCCCCTTTTTCCAGCTGGCCGAGATTAAGCTCCACCCTTTTAATTTCAGGTGTCATTTCAACATTACTCAAGTTGACCACCTTCAATTCTTTTCCCAGATGGAGAACAGCTATTTCTCCGTCTTCCAGATAAACCACCTTATCTGTATATTCTACAATCGGAGTGGCATCCGAAGCAAGGAAGAACTCGTCCGCTCCAATCCCCACTACCAGCGGGCTACTCTTACGGGCAGCAATAATCTCATTGGGATGCTCTTTATCAAGAATCGCAATCGCATAGGCACCAATCACTTCTCCCAACGCCAATTGAACGGCTGTCAGCAAACTGACTTGATTAGTGACTTTCATGTATTCTATTAATTGAACAAGGACTTCGGTATCTGTACTACTTTTAAAAATATAGCCTTTGGCTTGAAGTTTTTCTTTGAGAACGGCGTAGTTTTCAATAATACCGTTATGAATGAGAGCGAGCTTTTCGGAAGAAGAGTAATGAGGGTGGGCGTTAGCGGAACAAGGTTCCCCGTGAGTAGCCCAACGAGTATGGGCAATTCCGATTGTACCGGAAATATCTTTTTGTGTGACGAAATTTTCAAGATCGGAGACTTTTCCTTTCGTCTTATACACATTTAACTGTCGGTCATCACTGATGATTGCTACCCCCGCGCTATCATATCCACGATACTCCAGTCGCTTCAGCCCTTTTATAAGGATAGGGTAGGCTTTTCGTTTACCAATATAGCCTACTATTCCACACATATTATGATATTTTTATTTCGACTGCAAATATACACATTACAAATAACATAAAGACAACAAAAGGCATATTTATTTGACAGAAACGCATAAAAAAGTTGCAAACACATCAAAAAGTTAAATAATATATTATTTTTAGCTCAAAAAGAAATAAATTACAATTAACCCACTATTAACTCAAAAGAGCTAACAAATTAAAAGTAAATCCCCTTCTTTTAATTACAAATTAGAAGAAGACAGGCTCTCCTTTTAATTTCGAGTTACAGAAAAGTTACATTTTACTATCATTTTGAAATCAAACAACTAACTTTGCCAAACAAATTAACACTTCAATTAGGTGTTATCATACAATAAAGCTAGTAAGAATGAAGAAACAAGAACTTTTTAACAACGTAACAGAAGGATCCCCTTACCAACGACAGCCCAAACAGATGGGCTTGTACAATGCGGCATACGAACACGATGCCTGCGGTGTTGGTATGCTGGTAAACATTCATGGAGAAAAGTCACACGACATTGTTGAGTCGGCTTTAAAGGTATTAGAGAACATGCGCCACCGCGGCGCCGAAGGTGCGGATAACAAAACCGGCGACGGTGCAGGTATCATGTTGCAAATTCCGCATGAGTTTATTTTATTGCAAGGTATTCCTGTACCCGAAAAAGGACGGTACGGCACAGGATTGTTATTTTTGCCGAAAAATGAAAAAGACCAGGCAGCCATTTTAAGTATCATTATTGAAGAAATTGAAAAAGAAGGACTCACATTGATGCATCTGCGCAATGTGCCCACCTGCCCTGAAATTCTAGGAGAATCCGCTCTGGCAAACGAACCAGACATCAAGCAAGTATTCATCACCGGATTTACGGAAACGGAAACTGCCGACCGGAAGTTATATCTGATCCGGAAAAGAATCGAGAATAAGGTCAGACTGTCATCCATTCCGACAAAGGACGATTTTTATATTGTTTCGCTTTCTACAAAAAGCATTATATATAAAGGTATGCTTTCGTCGTTGCAACTGCGCAACTACTATCCGGACCTGACGAATAGCTATTTTACCAGCGGACTGGCACTGGTGCACTCCCGTTTCAGTACCAACACATTCCCTACATGGGGATTGGCACAACCATTCCGCCTTCTGGCACACAACGGTGAAATCAACACGATCCGTGGTAACCGCGGATGGATGGAAGCCCGCGAAAGCGTACTCTCCACTCCTACCTTGGGTGACATAAAAGAACTTCGCCCGATTATACAACCGGGCATGAGCGACAGTGCTTCCCTGGATAATGTACTGGAGTTCCTGGTGATGTCGGGGTTGAGCCTGCCACACGCTATGGCTATGCTCGTGCCGGAATCTTTCAACGAAAAGAATCCCATCAGCGAAGATCTGAAATCATTCTACGAATACCATTCTATTCTGATGGAACCGTGGGACGGACCGGCTGCACTTCTCTTCAGTGACGGACGATTTGCCGGAGGTATGCTCGACCGTAACGGTCTGCGCCCTGCCCGTTATCTGATTACTAAAAACGATATGATGGTAGTGGCTTCGGAAGTCGGTGTGATGGATTTCGAACCGGGAGACATCAAAGAAAAAGGCCGCTTACAGCCCGGTAAGATTTTGCTAGTAGATACGGAAAAAGGTGAAATTTATTATGATGGCGAACTGAAAAAACAGTTGGCTGAAGCCAAACCTTACCGCACCTGGTTGTCTACGAACCGAATCGAACTGGATGAACTGAAGAGCGGACGCAAAGTACCTCATCATGTAGAAAACTACGACTGTATGCTTCGCACTTTCGGCTACTCCAAAGAGGATATCGAAAAACTGATTATGCCGATGGCAAGCACCGGAGCAGAACCGATCCATTCAATGGGTAATGATACTCCGTTAGCTGTACTTTCGGATAAGCCGCAATTGCTTTACAACTATTTCCGGCAGCAATTTGCACAAGTGACCAATCCTCCCATCGACCCGCTCCGCGAAGAACTGGTGATGTCATTAACAGAATACATCGGGGCAGTCGGCATGAATATTCTGACACCCAGCGAGAGTCATTGCAAAATGGTCCGCCTGAATCATCCGATTTTGAGCAACACACAACTGGATATTCTTTGTAATATCCGCTATAAAGGCTTCAAAACGGTCAAACTGCCCATGTTATTTGAAGCAGCGAAAGGGAAAGCCGGATTGCAGGAGGCACTGAACAGCCTCTGTAAAATGGCGGAAGAATCTGTGACGGAAGGCGTAAACTACATTGTCCTGACCGACCGTGACGTAGATATTACCCATGCCGCTATTCCTTCATTGCTGGCGGTAAGCGCCGTTCATCACCACCTGATTTCAGTCGGCAAACGTGTACAAACAGCATTGATTGTAGAAAGCGGTGAAATACGTGAGGTGATGCACGCTGCGTTATTACTGGGGTTCGGAGCAAGTGCCCTGAATCCTTACATGGCATTCGCCGTTCTCGACCGCTTGGTTAAAGACAGGGATATTCAGTTGGATTATGCTACTGCTGAAAAGAATTATATCAAATCCATCTGCAAAGGCTTGTTTAAAATCATGAGTAAAATGGGAATCTCTACCATCCGCTCTTATCGTGGCGCAAAGATCTTCGAAGCTGTCGGTTTGAGCGAAGAATTGAGTAAGACCTATTTCGGTGGACTCGGTTCGCCCATCGGAGGTATTCGTCTAGAAGAAATAGCTAGAGATGCCATTGCTTTCCATGAGGAAGGATTTGAAAAAATCAGAAATGGAAATGAAGAAACACAGAGTAATTCTCCATCTTCTACTTCCAACTTTCCATTATTAAAAAACAACGGTTTGTATGCCTTCCGCAAAGACGGAGAAAAGCACGCATGGAATCCGGAAACAATCAGTACGCTGCAATTGGCTACACGGCTGGGGAGTTACAAGAAATTTAAAGAATACACTCATCTGGTAGACGAAAAAGAGAAGCCTATTTTCCTTCGTGACTTCCTGGGATTCCGTCGTAATCCGATTTCGATCGATCAGGTAGAACCGGTGGAAAACATTCTGCATCGTTTCGTCACGGGAGCCATGTCTTTTGGTTCTATCAGCAAAGAGGCTCATGAGGCAATGGCTATTGCCATGAATAGAATTCACGGACGCAGTAATACCGGTGAAGGTGGCGAGGACGCTGCCCGTTTCCAACCGCTACCCGATGGCAGTTCCTTACGAAGTGCAATCAAGCAGGTGGCTTCCGGACGTTTCGGTGTAACGGCAGAATATCTGGTTAATGCGGATGAGATTCAGATTAAGATAGCACAGGGGGCAAAGCCGGGTGAAGGCGGACAACTTCCGGGATTTAAAGTGAATGATGTGATTGCAAAAACACGCCATTCCATTCCGGGAATTTCACTGATTTCTCCCCCACCTCATCATGATATTTATTCGATTGAGGATTTGGCACAATTAATCTTCGATCTGAAAAATGTAAATCCACAGGCTAAAATCAGTGTGAAACTGGTAGCAGAAAGCGGTGTCGGTACAATTGCCGCCGGGGTGGCAAAAGCAAAGGCAGACCTGATTGTCATCTCCGGTGCTGAAGGGGGCACAGGTGCTTCTCCGGCTTCTTCTATCCGTTATGCGGGCATCTCACCGGAATTGGGATTGAGCGAGACACAACAAACATTGGTTTTGAACGGACTTCGTGGTCAAGTAGTTCTGCAAGCCGACGGACAACTGAAAACCGGACGTGACATCATCTTAATGGCACTAATGGGTGCTGAAGAATATGGCTTCGCCACCTCGGCATTGATTGTATTAGGATGTGTAATGATGCGCAAATGCCATCAGAATACTTGTCCGGTGGGAGTTGCCACACAGAATGAGGAATTACGTAAACGCTTTCATGGGCGTAGTGAATATTTGGTAAATTTCTTCACATTCCTAGCGCAGGAGGTCCGCGAGCATTTGGCCGAAATGGGATTCACCAGAATGGATGATATTATCGGGCGCACAGACTTGATCGAACGCAAATCCGTTGTCAACGACCCGAATCCGAAACATGCGTTAATCGACTTCACCAAATTGCTGGCACGCATTGATAACAACGCGGCTATCCGCCATGTCATCGATCAGGATCACGGTGTTTCTACTGTAAAGGATGTAACCCTCATTGATGCGGCACAGGAAGCTATTGAACATGAGAAAGAGATTTCTTTAGAATATACGATTGCCAATACAGACCGTGCAATAGGTGCGATGCTATCCGGAGTGATTGCCAAGAAATACGGTGCCAAAGGATTGCCGGAACATACGCTGAATGTGAAGTTCAAAGGCTCGGCAGGTCAGTCTTTCGGGGCTTTCCTCGTACCGGGAGTTAACTTTAAACTGGAAGGTGAAGCAAACGATTATCTGGGTAAAGGATTGAGCGGCGGACGCATCTCCGTATTGCCTCCTATCCGTAGCAACTTCGAAGCCGAAAAGAATACAATTGCCGGTAATACCTTACTTTATGGAGCAACAAGCGGTGAAGTATATATCAACGGGCGTGTAGGAGAACGTTTCGCAGTTCGTAACTCCGGTGCAGTTGCCGTAGTGGAAGGTGTGGGCGACCATTGTTGCGAATACATGACAGGAGGTCGTGTGGTAGTCCTCGGGCAAACCGGACGTAACTTTGCAGCTGGTATGAGTGGTGGTGTGGCTTATGTATGGAACAAGGATGGTAACTTCGATTATTTCTGCAACATGGAAATGGTGGAACTATCACTCATCGAAGAAGCCAGCTACCGGAAAGAACTACACGAACTAATCCGCCAACATTATCTGTACACAGGCTCAAAACTAGCCCGTACCATGCTTGACAACTGGAATCATTATGCAGACCAGTTCATCCAAGTAGTACCCATCGAATACAAAAAAGTATTGCAGGAGGAACAGATGAGAAAATTACAACAAAAAATTGCAGACATGCAAAGAGACTATTAGATTTACAATTTGACTATTTACAATTTACTATTTGAATGTATAGTCTGTAAATAGTCAAATAGCAAATGACATGATAGTCTATAAATAGTAAATAGTAAATCGTCAAATAGTAAATAACAAGATGGGAGATCCTAAAGCATTTCTAAATATACCTCGACAAGAGGCGGGATACCGCCCTGTAAACGAGCGAATCGCTGACTATAGTCAGGTAGAACAGACTTTGAATACAAACAGCCGTAAATTGCAGGCGTCACGCTGCATGGATTGCGGTGTACCTTTCTGTCATTGGGCATGCCCGATAGGAAATAAACAACCGGAATGGCAGGATGCATTATACAGGGGAAAATGGAAGGAGGCATACGAAGTATTGTCGTCTACTTGTGATTTTCCGGAATTTACGGGACGTATTTGTCCTGCTCTTTGCGAGAAATCGTGTGTGTTGAAACTTTCCTGCGATCAGCCGGTGACTATTCGCGAGAATGAAGCAGCTATCGTGGAAGCGGCTTTTCGTGAAGGATATATACAGGTAAAGACACCGAGAAGAAACGGAAAGAAAGTGGCGGTGATTGGTGCGGGTCCTGCCGGATTGGTGGTGGCTAATCAGCTGAATTTAAAAGGATATAGCGTTACTTTATTCGATAAGGATGAAGCGCCCGGAGGGTTATTACGGTTCGGTATTCCTAATTTCAAACTGGATAAGAATGTGATTGACCGACGGATGAAGATATTGGCTGCAGAAGGAATACAGTTTGAAATGGGAGTAGAAATAGACGTCAATCATTTACCGGAAGGATTCGACGCTTACTGCATCTGTACCGGAACGCCGACTGCACGTGATTTGAGTATTCCGGGACGTGAACTGAAAGGCATCCATTTCGCACTTGAAATGCTGGCACAGCAGAACAGGATTCTGGCAGGACAGACTTTCCCAAAAGATAAATTGGTGAATGCCAAAGGCAAAAAAGTACTTGTGATAGGTGGCGGAGATACCGGTTCCGACTGCATCGGAACCAGTGTGAGACAGGGAGCCGCCAGTGTCACTCAAATCGAAATCATGCCGAAACCTCCTGTCGGCTACAATCCGGCTACTCCTTGGCCACAATGGCCGGCAGTCTTCAAAACGACTTCCAGCCATGAAGAAGGTTGTACACGCCGCTGGTGCCTGGCTTCCAATCAGTTCCTCGGAAAGAATGGGAAAGTGACAGGTGTAGAAGTGGAAGAAGTGGAATGGATTCCAGCAGCAGACGGCGGACGTCCCACGATGAAACCAACAGGGAAGAAGGAAGTCATCGAAGCTGATATGGTATTATTGGCGATGGGATTCCTGAAACCGGAGCAACCGAAATTTGCAAAGAATGTATTCCTAGCCGGTGATGCCGAGACTGGTGCCAGCCTGGTGGTACGCGCCATGGCGGGAGGACGAAAGGCTGCTGCGGAAATAGATGCTTATCTAATACAATAAGTTTTGCAACAGTGTACAACAAGAAGCTCGATTGCTATTACCGATTCGTTCCATATCTGTGGAACTAAAGGATAACAGATATGGAACTAAAGGGAAACAGTTGTGGAACTAAACGATAACAATTATGGAACGAATTAAGAATAGCTAGTCAGCTTCTTAGAAATAGCGAATAAACAATCAACAGATTACATTACCCCCTCTAAAAATTAAAGTTATGTGTGGAATAGCAGGTATACTCAACATCAAAGTTCAAACGAAAGAACTAAGAGATAAAGCACTGAAAATGGCCCAGAAGATCCGTCATCGCGGACCGGACTGGAGCGGAATCTATGTAGGCGGAAGTGCCATCCTGGCACACGAACGTCTTTCTATTGTCGACCCGCAGAGTGGCGGACAACCGTTATACTCTCCCGATCGTAAGCAGGTGCTCGCCGTCAACGGTGAGATTTACAATCACCGTGATATTCGCGCTAAATATGCGGGAAAATATAACTTTCAGACTGGAAGTGACTGTGAGGTAATTCTTGCCCTTTACAAAGATAAAGGCATCCATTTTTTGGAAGATATCAGCGGTATCTTCGCTTTCGTGCTTTATGATGAGGAAAAGGATGAATTTCTGATTGCCCGCGATCCGATAGGGGTTATTCCTTTATATATAGGAAAAGATAAAGAGGGAAAAATCTACTTCGGCAGCGAGTTGAAAGCTCTCGAAGGATTTTGTGACGAATATGAAGTATTCCTTCCCGGACATTATTTCTATAGTAAAGAGGGAAAAATGAAACGTTGGTATTCGCGCGACTGGACAGAATATGAAACCGTCAAAGAGAATGATGCACAAACCGAGGATGTGAAAGTGGCATTGGAAGAGGCTGTGCACCGCCAGTTAATGAGTGACGTACCGTATGGAGTGTTGCTTTCGGGCGGGTTGGATAGTTCCGTTATCTCTGCCATTGCCAAAAAATATGCGGCAAAACGTATAGAAACAGACGGTGCAAGCGATGCGTGGTGGCCTCAACTCCACTCTTTCGCCATCGGTCTAAAGGGCGCGCCCGATTTGATTAAAGCGCGTGAGGTAGCCGAATATATCGGTACCGTCCATCATGAGATCAACTACACCGTTCAGGAGGGGCTGGACGCCCTGCGTGATGTTATTTATTTCATCGAGACGTATGATGTAACTACCGTACGCGCTTCCACTCCCATGTATTTATTGGCGCGTGTCATTAAATCAATGGGGATCAAAATGGTGTTGAGCGGTGAAGGTGCCGATGAAGTTTTCGGGGGGTATCTGTATTTCCACAAGGCCCCTACTCCACAGGCATTTCACGAAGAAACAGTACGTAAACTTTCAAAGTTGCACATGTACGATTGCCTCCGTGCCAATAAAAGTTTGTCAGCATGGGGAGTAGAAGGACGCGTCCCTTTCCTTGATAAAGAATTTCTCGACGTGGCAATGAACCTGAACCCGAAAGCTAAAATGTGCCCCGGAAAAAACATCGAGAAACGAATTGTTCGCGAAGCCTTTGCCGATATGTTACCGGAAAGTGTGGCTTGGAGACAGAAAGAGCAGTTCAGTGACGGTGTAGGATATTCATGGATTGACACATTGAGAGAGATCACAGCAGCTGCCGTGAGCGATGAGCAAATGGAACATGCTGCCGAACGTTTCCCCATCAATACGCCACAAAACAAAGAAGAGTACTACTATCGTAGCATTTTCGAAGAGCATTTCCCCAGTGAAAGTGCAGCACGCACCGTCCCCAGTGTTCCGAGTGTAGCCTGCTCCACAGCAGAAGCTCTGGCATGGGATATCGCTTTCAGAAATCTGAACGAACCTAGCGGACGTGCAGTGAAAGGAATACATGAAGAGGCTTATACCTGATTAATAGAAGAGTGACAAACTCCTTTTGTGCAAACTATCAGACGCGTCCGGAGAATGTTTTTATGACAGACAGTTTTATTTTTGACACTCTTTTGTTACATTTCTATTCTAAAATCCCAAGAATTAACGCAGATTAGCATATTATCGGCTGATTTGCGTTATCTTTTTTATAATTTTGAGGCCAAACCCAATTAAATCTATCAAACTTTTAAAAGACCAAACAAATGAATTTAAAAAAAATGATGATGGCTTCTGCCCTTCTAATGGCTGCTTGCTGTATGCAGGCACAGACAAAAGTGATAGCTCACCGTGGTTTCTGGAAAATTCCGGGATCATCGCAGAACAGTATTTCATCACTTCTAAAAGCAGATTCCATCGGTTGTTACGGTTCAGAATTTGACGTATGGATCGCGAAGGATAACAAATTAGTGGTTAACCATGATCCCGTATATAAGATGAGGCCGATGGAATATTCCAAAAGTAATGCACTGACCGGACTTAAATTATCCAACGGAGAGAACTTACCCAGCCTAGAACAGTATCTGGAAACCGGAAAAAACTGTAAAACCCAATTGATTCTCGAGCTGAAAGCACATAGCAATAAAAAACGTGAAACCAAAGCCGTACAAGGAATCGTTGCCATGGTAAAGAAAATGGGACTGGAAAACCGTATGGAATATATCACGTTCTCTCTACATGCCATGAAAGAGTTTATCCGTCTGGCTCCTGCCGGTACTCCGGTATATTACCTTAACGGGGAACTGTCTCCCAAAGAGCTGAAAGAACTGGGTGCTGCCGGTCTGGACTATCACATGGGAGTGATTAAGAAACACCCCGAATGGATCAAAGAAGCTCACAACCTTGGCTTGAAAGTTAACGTATGGACAGTAGACGAAGTAGAAGATATGAAATGGCTGATCGAACAAAAGGTAGATTTCATCACCACTAACGAGCCGATCATCTTACAGGAAGAACTTAAAAAACTTCAATAAGAAAAAATATTCACATATTAAAGAATTTAATATCTGGCTTTAAGGAAACGAAATCTTCCTTTAAAAGAAACAGATTGTTTCTCGGTGTCAAACGGGTGTTTCCTTTAATAGGAAACACCCGTTTCTTTAAATGAAAAATACTCTTCAAAACATTACGCGAACAATATGATAGAGAAATAAGGATTCCCACTTTCATATCGTCAAAAGAAAAAAGATATATTTCTTGTTTTTATAACTGGTTTTATGGATTATCAGGACTAAATATTCTTCATATATTATGAAAGAATATGCAAGGCAATTCGTTCAAATAACAGTTTGTTAATATATGAATATATATAATTCTAATTTATAACTAAACATAGCTGCATAAAAGGCAATTATAAGCTCACAAAAAATTAATAGAGATTAGACATACTTTTCAATAAAATATAAATCAAAAAGTCATATCTTTGCATTGCAATAAGACAAAAGGATACAACAATCAATAAATACCAATCAAAATGACAACAATAATTAAATTCACTAAAATGCATGGAGCAGGAAATGACTACATATATGTAGACACGACCAGATATCCGATAGCAGACCCTGAAAAGAAAGCGATCGAATGGAGCAAGTTTCATACAGGAATCGGAAGCGATGGACTTATATTGATTGGTGTCTCTGATAAAGCAGATTTCAGTATGCGTATTTTCAATGCCGACGGTTCGGAAGCAATGATGTGTGGCAATGGTAGCCGCTGCGTAGGCAAATATGTATATGAATACGGATTGACTGATAAAACAGAAATAACTTTGGATACACTATCGGGAATTAAAATTCTGAAATTGCAGGTAGAGGGAAAAACAGTCAATACAGTCACCGTAGATATGGGCAGTCCACAAGAAACAGGAGAGATTGATTGGAGAAAGAAATATCCTTTCCAATCTACTAAAGTATCAATGGGTAATCCACATCTCGTCACATTTGTTGATGACATTACCCGAATTAATCTGCCGGAAATCGGTCCTGAACTGGAGAATCATCCTCTCTTTCCCGACAGAACGAATGTAGAGTTTGCACAGATCGTCGGTAAAGACACCATACGGATGAGAGTATGGGAAAGAGGATCGGGAATTACTCAAGCTTGCGGGACAGGTGCCTGCGCCACAGCAGTAGCCGCCTTCATCAACGGACTTGCAGGAAGAAAAAGTGATGTGATAATGGATGGAGGAACAGTTACCATCGAATGGGATGAAACCTCCGGACATATATTAATGACCGGACCGGCAACCAAGGTTTTCGATGGGGAAATTGTTGAAGAAATGGAGAGTTGAGAATGGAGAGTAATAGAAACTTAAAACAATAACAATATGGCATTAGTAAACGAGCATTTTTTAAAATTACCGGGAAGTTATTTATTCTCGGATATAGCGAAAAAGGTAAATACTTTCAGGATAACGCATCCCAAACAGGACATCATCCGGCTAGGTATCGGCGACGTTACGCAGCCACTTCCTCCAGCCTGTATAGAAGCAATGCATAAAGCGGTAGAAGAACTGGCCGGCAAAGATACATTCCGCGGATATGGTCCTGAACAGGGATATGATTTTCTGATTGAAGCAATCATAAAGAACGATTTCGCTCCACGCGGGATCCATTTCTCGGCATCCGAGATTTTTGTCAGTGACGGGGCTAAAAGCGATACCGGAAATATAGGTGATATTCTTCGCCACGACAATAGCGTAGGTGTTACAGATCCCATTTATCCGGTTTACATAGACAGTAACGTTATGTGCGGACGCGCCGGAGTACTGGAAGAAGAAACGGGTAAATGGAGCAACGTTACTTATATGCCTTGCACAAGTGAGAACAACTTTATCCCGGAAATTCCGGACAAACGGATAGACATCGTTTATCTCTGTTATCCGAACAACCCGACAGGGACCACCTTAACCAAACCGGAACTGAAAAAGTGGGTGGACTATGCCTTGGCAAACGATACACTGATTCTGTTCGATGCCGCTTACGAGGCATATATCCAAGACGAGAATGTCCCCCACTCTATCTATGAGATTAAGGGAGCTAAAAAGTGCGCGATTGAATTCCGCAGTTTTTCAAAAACGGCAGGATTTACAGGAGTACGCTGCGGATATACCGTGGTTCCGAAAGAGCTCACTGCCGCCACTCTGGAAGGCGATCGCATACCACTCAACAGATTGTGGAACCGCCGCCAGTGTACTAAGTTTAACGGCACTTCTTATATTACCCAACGGGCAGCAGAAGCCGTTTACAGTGCAGAAGGCAAGGCACAGATTAAGAAAACAATCGACTATTATATGACCAACGCAAAAATCATGAAGGAAGGACTGGAAGCCACAGGACTGAAAGTATACGGCGGCGTCAACGCTCCCTACTTGTGGGTGAAAACTCCGAACGGACTTTCTTCATGGCGATTCTTCGAACAGATGTTGTATGAAGCCAATGTGGTCGGTACTCCCGGTGTAGGTTTCGGGCCAAGCGGTGAAGGGTATATCCGCTTAACTGCGTTCGGCGAACGCAACGACTGTATCGAAGCGATGAGAAGAATAAAGAACTGGCTCTGACTGAATGAATAATGGATAGCGGGAAATAGAAAGTTCAACATGCCCCCATTAAACGAACATCATCATTCCTGCAGGATCAGTTATCCATAATCAGTTATCTATAAAAAACGATAGTATTTTGCGCGCTACTATAATAACAAATGGACCGTACATCCACATTTTTCTAACTTTTAAAGGTAAAAAGACGATGAAAACGACGATTAACAACAAATTGGGGGTAATAACAGTAGCATTATTACTGTCAGGACTTGTCCCGTCTACGATGATGGCACAAGATAAGGTAGAAGCTTCCGTTGGGGCAGATTTGGTAAGTGGTTACATCTGGCGCGGTCAGAAATTAGGTGGAGTTAGCGTCCAGCCTTCACTGGGAATCTCTTACAAAGGTTTATCACTCGGAGCATGGGGATCAGTGGGAATTGAATCCAAAGATGCAAAAGAGTTTGATTTAACTCTCGGTTATTCAATTGGTGGATTTAGTGTTTCAATAACGGATTATTGGTTTGATAAAACATATACAGGAGATGTAGACGAATACGGAAAGGAGATTTATACAACCAATAAGTATTTCCAATATGGAGCCTATTCTACAGCACATGTATTTGAAGCACAAGTGGGATATGATTTCGGTCCGCTAGCCGTCAACTGGTACACAAACTTTGCAGGTGCCGACGGTGTGAAAGAAAACGGCAAAAGAGCTTATTCTTCTTACCTCGCACTTAGCGCACCTTTCAAATTGGGAGGTCTCGACTGGACAATAGATTTAGGTATGGTTCCCTGGGAAACAACTTTTTATAATGGCTATACCAGTGGATTCTGCGTAACAGACATCAGTCTCGGAGCATCCAAGGAGATTAAAATCACAGATTCCTTCTCTGTACCGACATTTGCCAAAGTAACAGTGAACCCACGCACTGAAGGAGCCTACTTTGCTTTCGGACTAAGTTTTTAAGAGAGAGAATTCACAATACAAAGAGCGTATAGGGATTAGAAAAGGTAGTTAGAGTTTAGATTTTATCGGTTTGTTGTATGGTAACCTGCTATGGCTGCCGCTACCCTATACCTCTTTCTTTTACAGGACACACTAATATTTAAGGTATATGAAAAAGATTGAAGCTATTATCCGTAAAACCAAATTCGAGGACGTAAAAGACGCCCTACTCGAAGCGGACATCGAATGGTTCTCTTATTACGATGTAAGAGGCATTGGAAAAGCACGGCAAGGACGTATCTACCGTGGCGTAGTATATGACACCAGCACCATTGAACGAATTTTGATCTCTATTGTCGTACGCGACAAGAATACCGAGAAAACAGTGCAGGCTATCATCAAAGCTGCACAAACCGGAGAAATCGGTGACGGACGTATTTTCGTCATTCCTATCGAAGACGCTATCCGCATACGCACTGCCGAACGTGGTGACATAGCCCTCTACAATGCAGAACAAGAACGTTAAATAAGATTATACTATTATGGATACAAAATATAAAAGCCATAGCTTCGTAAAGCTGTGGATAGCCACTACTATATTCATTTTGTGCTGTTTTACTGCTGATATGTCGGCACAAAACACGGCCGCTGCCGATACAGTTGCAGCAGTTACAGAAACAATTACCGAAGTCGTTACCGCTCCTGCCGAAGAAGCATCAGCAGCTCCCGATACGGTTGGTGAATTAGCTCTTGGATTGAATACTGTATGGATGTTGCTTGCAGCAATGCTCGTGTTCTTCATGCAGCCGGGATTTGCATTAGTAGAAGCAGGTTTTACCAGAGTGAAAAATACTGCCAACATTCTGATGAAGAACTTTGTAGACTTCATGTTCGGCTCTTTACTATACTGGTTTATCGGTTTCGGATTGATGTTCGGCGCAGGCGGATTCATCGGGATGCCCCACTTCTTCGACCTTTCTTTCATTGACAATGGTTTGCCAACCGAAGGATTCCTCATATTCCAAACCGTATTCTGTGCGACAGCAGCTACAATTGTATCAGGAGCCATGGCAGAACGTACCAAATTCTCCATGTATATCGTCTACAGCATCTTTATCAGTGTACTGATTTATCCGATATCCGGCCACTGGACATGGGGCGGAGGCTGGTTGATGAACAGTGAAGAAGGTTCTTTCATGATGAGTCTCTTCGGAACTACCTTCCATGACTTTGCCGGTTCTACGGTCGTTCACTCTGTAGGTGGATGGATTGCTTTGGTAGGTGCTGCCATTCTTGGTCCCCGTATCGGTAAATATAGTAAAGACGGCAAATCAAAAGCTATCCCAGGCCATAGCCTGACTATTGCCGCACTAGGCGTATTCATTCTTTGGTTCGGATGGTTCGGATTCAACCCCGGTTCTCAATTGGCAGCAGCAACCGAAGCCGATGCTATCGCCATCTCCCACGTATTCCTGACAACGAATCTGGCTGCTTGTGCCGGTGGTTTCTTCGCTTTGTTGGTGAGCTGGATGAAATATGGAAAACCTTCCCTGTCATTGACGCTGAATGGTATCTTGGCAGGGCTGGTAGGCATCACAGCTGGATGTGACGCAGTATCCCCCGCAGGAGCAGCCTTAATAGGTGCAATATGTGGTGTCGTAATGATATTCTCCGTTGACTTCATTGACAAGGTGTTAAAGATAGACGATCCGGTAGGTGCATCTTCTGTACATGGTGTTTGTGGCTTTTTAGGAACTATCCTTACAGGTTTGTTCTCCACCAGTGAAGGTTTATTCTATGGCTACGGTTTCGGATTCCTCGGTGCACAAATATTCGGAGCATTGGTAGTAGGTGCATGGGCAGCAGGCATGGGATTCATCATTTTCAAAACGCTTGATAAGATTCACGGACTTCGCGTTCCGGCACGTATCGAAGAAGAAGGTCTTGATATTTACGAACACGGAGAATCTGCTTACAACTAATTTAGTGATGAACGGTCTAGTGATTAGTGAAAGACAGCTACACACAACTTACTACTAATCACTACCCCGCTAATCACAGAAAAAACTTCCGGACAGGTTTGATCGCCTTTCCGGGAACCACATAACAAAGTAATTATTTACTCTAACATATTTAACAACAAATCAAATCAGGTATTATGTCAAAACTTAGATTCAGAGTAGTAGAGACAGCTTTCAAAAAGAAAGCTGTTGAGGTAGCAACACCTGCCGAACGTCCTTCGGAGTATTTCGCCAAGTATGTATTCAACAAGGAGAAAATGTTCAAATACCTTCCCAGCAAGGTATACAATGCACTGATTGACGCCATTGACAACGGTGCCCCGCTAGACCGCAGTATTGCCGACGAGGTAGCTGCCGGCATGAAGAAATGGGCCATCGAAATGGGTGTTACTCATTATACGCACTGGTTCGCACCGCTGACCGAAGGCACAGCTGAAAAACATGATGCTTTCGTTGAACATGACGGCAAAGGCGGTATGATGGAAGAATTTACTGGTAAACTGCTTGTACAGCAGGAACCGGATGCTTCTTCTTTTCCGAATGGCGGTATCCGTAATACATTCGAAGCCCGTGGTTACAGCGCATGGGACCCCTCATCACCTGCTTTCATTGTAGATGATACGCTTTGCATCCCAACTGTGTTTATCGCATATACCGGCGAAGCTCTCGACTATAAAGCTCCCTTGCTGAAAGCATTGCGGGCTGTAGATAAAGCTGCTGTAGACGTATGCCGTTACTTCAACCCGGAAGTGAAAAAAGTAGTTGCTTACTTAGGCTGGGAACAGGAATACTTCCTCGTAGACGAAGGATTGTATGCTGCACGTCCAGACTTGCTAATGACCGGTCGTACTTTGATGGGACATGACAGTGCCAAAAACCAGCAGTTGGAGGACCACTACTTCGGTGCTATCCCCACCCGCGTAGCCGCTTTCATGAAAGACCTCGAAATTGAAGCGTTAAAGCTGGGTATTCCTGTTAAGACCCGTCACAACGAAGTTGCCCCGAACCAGTTCGAGTTAGCCCCTATCTTTGAAGAGTGTAACCTTGCTAATGACCATAACTTGCTGATTATGTCACTAATGCGTAAGGTAAGCCGCCGTCATGGTTTCCGCGTACTACTTCATGAAAAACCTTTTAAGGGCGTCAACGGATCGGGTAAACACAACAACTGGTCGTTGGGAACTGACACGGGCATTTTATTAATGGCACCGGGTAAGACTCCGGAAGATAACCTGCGTTTTGTTACCTTCGTCGTAAACACATTGATGGCAGTTTATCATCATAACGGATTGCTGAAAGCTTCTATCTCCAGCGCTACCAACGCCCACCGTTTGGGAGCTAATGAGGCACCCCCTGCCATCATCTCCTCTTTCCTAGGGAAGCAATTATCGCAGGTATTGGATCACATTGAAAACAGTACGAAAGATGATTTGATTAGTCTTAGCGGCAAACAGGGAATGAAGTTGGATATTCCGCAGATTCCCGAATTGCTGATTGACAATACTGACCGCAACCGTACCTCTCCTTTTGCTTTCACCGGAAACCGTTTTGAGTTCCGTGCCGTAGGTTCCGAGGCAAACTGTGCGTCTGCCATGATTGCATTGAACTCTGCCGTAGCAGACCAATTGGTGAAGTTTAAAAAAGATGTGGATGCTTTGACTGAAAAAGGAGAACCTAAAGTGTCCGCCATTCTTGAAATTATCCGTGGATATATCAAGGAATGTAAAGCGATTCATTTTGACGGCAATGGTTACAGCGACGAATGGAAGAAAGAAGCAGCCCGCCGTGGACTGGATTGCGAAACCAGTGTTCCTGTTATCTTCGATAACTACCTGAAACCGGAAACAATTGCCATGTTCGAAGCTACCGGCGTAATGACAAAGAAAGAACTGGAAGCCCGCAACGAAGTGAAATGGGAAACGTATACGAAGAAGATTCAGATCGAGGCGCGTGTATTGGGTGACTTGGCTATGAACCATATCATTCCGGTGGCCACTCAATATCAGACGGATTTAATTAATAATGTCTATAAGATGCAATCTCTTTTCCCGGCAGAAAAGGCAGCGAAATTGTCTGCTAAAAACCTGGAGCTTATTGAAGAGATTGCCGACCGAACAGCCTTCATCAAGGAGCATGTAGATGCAATGATTGAAGCTCGTAAGATTGCGAACAAGATAGAAAGCGAACGGGAAAAAGCCATTGCCTACCACGACACGATCGTTCCGGCACTGGAAGAAATCCGCTACCACATCGATAAGTTGGAACTCATTGTTGACAACCAGATGTGGACGCTTCCGAAATACAGGGAACTGTTATTTGTGAGATAGAAAAAAAGAACGGTGAACGATAAACGGTGAACAGCAAACAAGTTGCATTGCAACACATTTACCGTTTACCACTCACAGTTCACCGTTATGAAATTATCTATTTCTTTTGTTGGTTGTTTTAAGTTTGCGGGGGAGACTGTCCGAGAACTCCTCTTTAAACAGAGGTTTGTCGTTGTCCCTCCGCAATAGCCCCTGTTTGTAGCATGGTTTAACATTAGATATTCATGCTTCTCATTCATTTTTCTTATCTTTACCTAAGCTAAGAAACAGAGTTATGGCATATAAGAAAGGTGAAGAACGACAACAGAAAGTACTTTTCCCCGATTGCATAGACGACTATGTTGAGGAGGATGCTCCGGTTCGTTTGTTTGATGCATTCGTTGATAGTTTGGATATGGGCAAGTTAGAGTTTATACGGAACATTCCCAAAGCCACGGGAAGTCCCGGGTACGACCCTCGTGACCTGTTAAAACTGTATATTTATGGTTACTTTTACCAAGTGCGTTCATCGCGCAAGTTGGCCCGTGAGTGCAAATGCAACGTGGAGGTGATGTGGCTACTGGGCAAATTATATCCTGATTTTCGCACCATTTCCGATTTTCGCAAGGATAATAAGGATAGCATAACTAAAGTATTCAAGGAGTTCAATAAGTTCTGCATGGGGTTGAAGCTCTTCTCCAAGTCATACATATCTATTGACGGAAGCAAGTTCAAGGCTGTAAATGCCAAGGATAACAATTTTACGCTCAACAAACTTGACGACCGTATCAAACGTTTGGATGAACATATCACTTTATACATGGAAGAGCTTGACTCATGCGATCGGGAAGAAGGTCGCAAACTTTCCAGAGAAGAACTTGAGCACAAACTGAATGTCTGTAAAGAACGCAAAGCCCGTTACGAAGCATACCGCACTACATTAGAGGAGTCTAATGAAAAACAGATATCGCTTACTGACCCGGATGCAAGACTGATGAAAGCGAATGAAGGTTTCTGCGTAGGCTATAACATGCAGACGGCTGTTGACGCGGACAGCCACATGATTGCCGGCTTCCGGGTCACTAACAGTCCTACTGACCATGGCCAAATAACAAACGTAGCTACAGATGTGAAAAAAGACTATGGGATTGACATCCTTGAGACTACAGCAGACAAGGGCTATGAATGCCCCGAAGACCATACCGACGCACTTGCATCGGGCATTGTACCCAATGTCATCCGGCGTGACGGTGGCTGCACCGAGCAGGTTGAGTTTGAGTACATTGGAAACACCATAACCGATGAACAGAAAGTTAGTACCAACCCCGAGGACTTGAAGGCATGTCTTCAAGCCGGAGTAATTCCCGATGTCTACAACGGAATCTTAACTGATATGGAAATTGTTGAGGTAAAAAAGCGTACATTGCCGACATCCGATTCAGCAGTGCTGGACATGACTTCCGAACAAATGCGTGCCAAAGCTCTTGAAGGCTTCTTCGTTAGGGATGCCGAACGTAACCTTGTCTATTGTCCGCAAGGTGAGATTCTTAGACAGAAATCCATTAAACGAAACGGCAATATACGTTACTGCAACAAGTTGGCCTGCAAGAAATGCAAATGCAAGTGTACCATATCCAAGTTCAAGGAAGCGGACTTTAGTAAGGATGATCTAATAAAGGTTGCTGATACCCGAAGGAAACAAGATGCAGCAAATGACGGCAATGCGAATCTGAAACCAACAAGAATAACCGTTATGAAAAAGGTGGTACGCTATGTGCTACATCTTGACCAAAAGAAAATGGATAATCGCAAATGTTTGTCGGAACATCCGTTCGGGACAATTAAAAGAACGCTCGGATACTACTATTTTTTACTAAAAGGTTTTGCAAAAGTAGGTGCAGAGATGGGATTGCTCTGTCTATCCTATAACCTACGTCGTGCTATAAGTCTCAAAGGTGTACCCGCACTGCTTGCCGCACTCCGATAAAAGACTTGCCGAGGTGCACATCCTTACGAATATAGGTAATAACCACATTTTAAAGTGCATTTTAAGCTTCTAAAACCGATTATCATGAGAGAATTTATTCTTTCAATTGAAAAACAAATTCCACCAGATAGTCTCTACGACCTCAAATCCGCTGCAAGAATGCCATCCTACAGCGAAAATCAGAGTTCTCGGACGGTCTGGGGGAGGGGTGCTGTGAAGCAGTCCTCTTCTTTATTTATTCGATTATCTTTGCATCCTCAATATCATCATCGTCATGTACCACCGGAGTCTTCGGACGACAGCGGTCAAACTTGAACCAGTTGATTAATTCGGTAAGCGAATAAACCAAACTACTCACACCAATAATTATAAATGCAGTATTACGTACTCCTGTCGGATTGAACAAAGCGATGATACCTGCAATAAGAATCAATGAAGGAACCAGGTAAAACACTCCCGGAACAGGCATCCACCGACGTGCCATTGATAAAGAAGCAATCTGTTGCACTCCTCCCATTATCAGGATAAATCCCAATAAAAACATCAAAACATCTGCAAAGAATTCAGGCATCACAATCAGCCAGAGTCCAAATAACAAACTACCGATCCCTTCTATCGGGAAACGGGGATCCGCTTCACCTTCCTGTCTTTTCCGGCCGAAATAGCCCAAAAGGCCGATAACACCGGGAATCAAAAAGGCAACGCCAACTGTAATGACAATGTAGCTGGCAGCCGCATTTGGCCAAATAACGAGCACCAATCCTATCACAAGTGCAAAGAGAATACGAATAAGAGAATAATTCATTGTTTTCATAAATTCTATATTTTTTAACCGGTTCTGTTCCAATACTTTTGCGAATATAAGTGTTTCTACTGATATATAAAAATAACAAATAAACATTGTAATAAGTTCGTAATAATATCGTTATGACGCTTACATTCCGCATTGATATTTTTGAATGAAAAAAAGAAATTGCATTTATAAACATTATACAGATTACGTTGAACTTTCCGAATACTACTATACAAAAAAAAGAATTGCATACTCTATACAACTCTTCATAAAAAAAACATGATTTATTCGAAGCCTGTCAGAATCAAGCAAATAACTGCTGTGCAACGGAGAACAATTCAAGTTGAAAATTGTTCTATATCAGAAAAATGAATGTTCAAGATTGAATATGTAAGAAAGTAATAACGGAAGCAAGTATAGATATGCTGTCTACCGTATATCATAAAAAAAGACGCGCGCTTCTTGCAAACGATTTTTCATTTTCGTTTCTCATATTCTCATGATCTTTAGATAAATATAAGATTATCAAGTAGATATCTTATGAGAACTACTTTCTAAAAACAGCATTTCTCATAAAACATCCCCTATTTTTGCTAAAAACAGACCTTATTCTCATAGTGTTTCGGGGTATTTCTCATAGTGTAGTGTGCCGGAAGCCGGCATTGGATAATATAGAACCATGTATTCCTTTTGCTTGTTTCCATATACAGTATATTAGTTCCACATATTGTGGGAAAAGATTCCCAACTGTTTGGGAAAGTATTCCCTCATATTGTGGGAATACTTTCCCACAATATATGGGACAATTGAAACCAATAAGTATCTTCAAGCAAAAACCATTATTTTATCTAAATAGCAGAGCTTTATTTCCTGATAAAAATAAGGTAAGTAGAAAGAAAAAAGAAAAGATGAATGGCTTTTGGCTATGAGAATTTCTTAAATGAAAAAGCCGTGGAGGCAAAAGAGAAAAAAGTCATATTTTGTTTGCTATTTCAAATAAAATGTCTATATTTGCCCACATAAAATTACAAAAGACAATGAGAACAATGTTAGTAAATACATATTGGTGGTGGCGCCCGTTACAACTCCGACAGTCGTAAGGGAGCAGTGCTCGTATGTATATACCTCATTAAAGATATAACAAATTTGAAAGAGCCCTGTCGCAACCTGCGACAGGGCTCTTTTTATTTACCCGTTTCAATACAGATTCAATAATAACATAAAAATACAGATAGGATTATGAAAAGTTTTTTAGTTGACCAGGATGGCTATTACGGAGAATTCGGCGGTGCTTACGTACCGGAAATCCTCCACAAATGTGTTGAGGAATTAACTAGTAAGTACCTCGAAGTAATTGAAAGTAAAGAATTTAAAAAAGAATTCGACCAGTTGCTACGTGACTACGTAGGACGTCCTTCCCCACTCTATCCAGCCCAACGCCTTTCTGAAAAATACGGTTGCAAATTGTATCTGAAGCGGGAAGACCTGAATCATACAGGTGCTCACAAAATCAACAATACCATCGGACAAATCTTACTGGCACGCCGCATGGGAAAGAAGCGCATCATCGCCGAAACCGGAGCCGGACAACATGGAGTAGCAACAGCTACCGTCTGTGCATTGATGAATATGGAATGTATCGTTTATATGGGAAAAACGGACGTAGAACGCCAGCACATCAATGTAGAGAAAATGAAAATGTTGGGAGCCACCGTTATCCCCGTTACTTCCGGCAACATGACGCTGAAAGACTCAACCAACGAAGCGATCCGCGACTGGTGCTGTCATCCTGCCGACACTTATTATATCATCGGCTCTACCGTAGGTCCTCATCCCTACCCTGACATGGTGGCACGCCTGCAATCTGTCATCAGTGAAGAAATCAAAAAGCAACTGCAAGAAAAAGAAGGACGTGATTATCCGGATTATCTGATAGCCTGCGTGGGAGGAGGAAGCAATGCTGCCGGAACGATTTATCATTATATCAACGACGAACGGGTAGGCATTATCCTGGCAGAAGCGGGAGGTAAAGGAATAGAAACCGGAATGACCGCCGCTACCATCCAACTCGGCAAAATGGGCATTATCCACGGAGCACGTACCTACGTCATCCAAAACGAAGACGGACAGATAGAGGAACCATACTCCATTTCCGCCGGACTGGATTATCCGGGCATTGGTCCGATACACGCTAACCTTGCCGCCCAAAGCCGTGCCAATGTGTTGGCAATCAACGACGACGAAGCGATAGAGGCTGCCTACGAACTGACCAAATTCGAAGGTATTATCCCAGCATTGGAATCTGCCCACGCATTGGGAGCTTTGAAAAAATTGAAGTTCAAGCCGGAAGATATCGTTGTATTGACTGTTTCGGGACGAGGAGACAAAGATATTGAAACCTATTTGTCGTTTAACGAACAGCTATAAATAATTAGTCAACCATCATTCGCAATCAATAATCAAGCAATTATAGAAATGAAAACATTCAATTATACTACCCATAGCAAACAAGTGCTCGGAGATATGCATACTCCTGTCAGCATTTATCTGAAAGTGCGCGACATGTATCCTCAATCCGCATTAATGGAAAGTTCCGATTATCATGCCGGAGAAAATTCCCTGTCATTTATAGCCCTTTGTCCCTTGGCAAGCATCGGTGTAAACGGTGGCATTGTCACTGCCAACTATCCCGATAATAGCCGTACGGAAGAACCGCTGACAAAAACATTCAATGTAGAAAAGGCCATGAACCGGTTTATCAATCAGTTTCAGGTGACCGGAGATAATAAGAATGTATGCGGACTTTACGGATACACGACGTTTAATGCCGTGAAGTACTTCGAGCACATCCCGGTGAAAGAAAGTCATGATGAGCAAAACGATGCTCCGGATTTACTATACATATTATATAAGTATGTCATTGTTTTCAATCATTTCAAAAATGAGCTGACATTAGTTGAAATGTTGTCCGAAGGAGAAGAAAGCGGTTTGCCGGAACTGGAAGCAGCCATCGAAAACCGGAATTATGCTTCCTACAATTTCTCTGTAACAGGCCCCGTAACCAGCCCCATCACCGACGAAGAACACAAAGCAAATGTGCGCAAAGGAATCGCACACTGTATGCGCGGAGATGTTTTTCAAATTGTGCTTTCCAGAAGATTTATCCAACCATACGCCGGAGATGATTTCAAAGTTTATCGCGCACTCCGCAGCATCAATCCTTCTCCTTATCTTTTCTACTTCGACTTCGGAGGATATCGTATCTTTGGTTCTTCACCGGAAACACATTGCAAAATCGAAAACGGCCGTGCCTACATTGATCCGATTGCAGGAACCACCCGTCGCACGGGAGACACAGTAAAAGACCGCGAATTGACAGAAGCTTTACTGGCCGACCCTAAAGAAAATGCAGAGCATGTCATGCTGGTTGATCTTGCAAGAAACGACCTTTCACGTAATTGCCATGACGTACGAGTGGTATTCTATAAGGAACCGCAATATTATAGCCATGTTATTCACTTGGTAAGCCGTGTCAGCGGTATGCTGGGTGAAGGCGCAGACAAAATAAAAACGTTTATTGACACGTTTCCGGCCGGTACGTTAAGCGGTGCCCCCAAAGTACGCGCTATGCAGTTAATCAGTGAAATCGAGCCACATAATCGTGGAGCCTACGGTGGTTGTATCGGTTTTATCGGATTGAATGGCGAATTAAACCAAGCAATCACCATCCGTACTTTTGTAAGCCGCAACAACGAACTCTGGTTCCAGGCCGGAGGAGGTATCGTAGCACGCAGCCAAGATGAATACGAACTGCAAGAGGTGAACAATAAACTGGGAGCGCTGAAAAAAGCAATTGATTTAGCTGTCAAATTAAAAAATTAACCGTCCAACAGAGATAGTATTTGAACAACCATTTTACAATGACCATAAAAATGAAAATATTACTTTTAGATAACTACGACTCTTTCACTTATAACCTGCTGCATGTAGTGAAAGAATTAGGGGCTACAGATGTAGAAGTAGTCCGCAACGACCAAATAGAGCTTGATGAGGTAGATCGTTTTGATAAAATCATCCTGTCTCCCGGACCGGGCATACCCGAAGAAGCCGGCTTGTTACTACCTATTATTAAGAGATACGCTCCAGCCAAAAGCATTCTAGGGGTTTGCCTGGGTCATCAGGCTATCGGCGAAGCTTTCGGAGCACGTCTGGAAAACCTCAAAGAAGTATATCATGGTGTACAAACTCCGGTTAGTATCATTCGTCGGGACCTGCTTTTTGAAGGATTAGGAAAAGAAATCCCTGTCGGAAGATATCATTCGTGGGTAGTCAGCCGGGAAGGCTTTCCTGACTGTCTGGAAATAACAGCAGAAAGCCAGGAGGGACAAATCATGGCCATCCGCCATAAAACGTATGATGTACATGGCATTCAGTTCCATCCCGAATCAGTATTAACTCCGCAAGGAAAAGAAATGATCAAAAACTTCTTAAACGATTGAACTTATGAAACAGATTCTATACAAACTTTTCGAACATCAATATTTGGGACGCGATGAAGCGCGCACCATTCTACAGAACATCGCGCAAGGGAAATATAACGATGTGCAAGTGGCCTCACTCATCACCGTCTTTCTGATGCGTAATATTTCCGTAGAGGAATTATGCGGTTTCCGTGACGCACTGCTGGAAATGCGTATTCCAGTCGATTTGAGTGATTTCGCTCCAATTGATATCGTAGGAACCGGAGGTGACGGAAAAAACACATTCAATATTTCTACAGCTTCCTGCTTTACAGTTGCCGGAGCCGGCTTCCCGGTTGTGAAACATGGCAACTATGGAGCAACGTCGGTCAGTGGTGCCAGTAATGTAATGGAGCAACACGGTGTCAAATTCACCAGTGATGTAGACCAACTGCGTCGCAGCATGGAAAAATGCAATCTTGCTTATCTGCATGCCCCTTTATTCAATCCGGCATTAAAAGCAGTAGCTCCGGTTCGCAAAGGATTGGCAGTGCGCACTTTCTTCAATATGCTCGGTCCATTGGTAAATCCGGTATTACCTGCTTACCAACTGCTAGGAGTTTACAATCTACCGTTACTTCGCCTTTACACCTATACTTATCAGGAAAGCAAGACAAGCTTTGCCGTTGTTCATAGCCTCGACGGATATGATGAGATTTCTCTGACCAATGAGTTTAAAGTGGCAACCAGCGATCATGAAAAGATTTACACTCCCGAAAGCCTAGGCTTCTCCCGTTATAAAGAGACTGACTTGGATGGCGGACAAACACCGGAAGATGCAGCTAAGATTTTCGATCATATCATGAATAATACAGCTACGGAAGCTCAAAAAAATGTAGTGATAGTCAACTCCGCTTTCGCTATCCATGTGATTCGTCCGGAAAAGACAATTGAAGAATGTATCGCTCTTGCCAAAGAATCATTGGAAAGCGGACGAGCATTAGCAACTTTGAAGAAATTCATTGAATTAAATAGTTAATTTGATTTACGATTAGACGATTTACAATGTACGATTGAAGTTAGTATTACTAAAAAAAACAACGAACTGATGAAAGATATATTATCCGAAATTATAGCAAACAAACGACTTGAAATTGACCTGCAAAAGCAGGCTATTTCTATCGAACAACTACAGGAAGGTATCAGCGGATCTCCGACTCCCCGCTCTATGAAGCAGGCATTAGCCTCTTCCGCATCAGGTATTATCGCCGAGTTCAAGCGGCGCTCTCCTTCCAAAGGATGGATAAAGGAAGAAGCATGTCCGGAAGAGATCGTTCCCTCCTATGCAGCGGCAGGTGCCTCCGCCCTTTCCATCCTTACTGATGAGAAGTTTTTCGGAGGAAGCCTGAAAGATATCCGCGCCGCACGCCCTTTGGTGGAAATTCCCATTCTTAGAAAGGACTTCATCATTGACGAATACCAGCTTTACCAAACTAAAATTGTCGGTGCAGATGCCGTACTTCTCATCGCAGCCGCACTAGAACTGGAGGAATGCAATGAACTGGCAGAAAAAGCCCATGAATTAGGACTGGAGGTCTTATTAGAGATTCATAGTTCCGAGGAACTGGCATACATTAACAAAGGAACAGATATGATAGGTATCAACAACCGTAATCTGGGTACTTTCTTCACCGATGTGGAAAACTCTTTCCGCCTGGCCGGACAACTTCCTCAAGATGCGGTACTGGTATCTGAAAGCGGCATCTCCGATCCGGAAATAGTTAAACGCCTTCGGGCAGCCGGATTCCGGGGATTCCTGATCGGCGAAACATTTATGAAAACACAGCGACCGGGAGAAACCTTACAGAATTTCCTGCAAGCCATTCAATAAACTAATTATTCAAAACGGACAGCCCTATGATTAACGGAAAAATTATCAAAGTATGCGGCATGCGAGAAGCTGAAAACATACAGGACATAGAGTCTATCGAAGGCATAGATATGCTGGGATTCATCTTTTATCCTAAATCTCCCCGATGTGTCTACGAGCTTCCGGCTTACCTACCCACTCATGCCCGGCGTGTCGGCGTCTTTGTCAATGAAGACAAGCAAGTGGTCAGCATGTATGCTGATCGTTTCGGACTGAATGATGTGCAACTCCACGGAAATGAATCGCCGGAATACTGCCGGTCTTTACATTCTACCGGATTGAAAATCATCAAGGCCTTTTCCGTAGACCGCCCCAAAGACTTGAAAAAGGTGTATGACTACGAAAAAGTCTGTGATCTTTTTCTGTTCGATACCCAATGCGAGCAATATGGTGGTTCGGGAAATCAATTTGATTGGAGCATATTACATACATACAACGGACATGTACCTTTCCTCTTGAGCGGAGGTATCAACTCATACAGTGCCAATGCCCTGAAAGAATTCAAGCATCCCCGGCTTGCCGGATATGATCTCAACAGCCGTTTTGAAACCAAACCGGGAGAAAAAGATCCGAAGCGTATCCGGACATTTTTAGACGAATTAAAATCATCACTTTAAAATTCCAGCGTCATGAATAGAATTAATCAACTTTTCAGTAGCAACAAGAAAGACATACTTTCTATTTATTTTTGTGCCGGCACCCCCACTTTAGATGGTACTGCCCATGTAATCCGCACACTCGAAAAACATGGAGTAAGCATGATTGAAATCGGTATTCCCTTCAGTGATCCGATGGCAGACGGCATTGTTATCCAAAATGCCGCTACCCAAGCATTGCGCAACGGCATGTCTTTAAAACTTCTTTTTGAACAATTGCGGGATATTCGCAAGGTCGTAAAAATACCACTCGTATTCATGGGATACTTAAATCCAATCATGCAGTTCGGATTTGAAAACTTCTGCCGCAAATGCGTGGAATGCGGTATTGATGGCGTCATCATCCCCGATCTCCCTTTCCGTGATTATCAAGAACATTATCGTATCATTGCCGAACGCTACAACATCAAAGTGATTATGCTCATCACACCGGAGACCAGCGAAGAACGGGTATGCGAAATAGATACACATACCGACGGATTCATTTACATGGTTTCCTCAGCAGCAACTACCGGAGCACAACAGAATTTCAACGAACAAAAACAGGCATACTTCAAGAGAATAAAAGATATGCATCTGAACAATCCGTTGATGGTGGGATTTGGCATCTCCAATAAAGCAACCTTCCAGGCAGCTTGCGAACACGCTTCCGGAGCTATCGTCGGCAGTAAATTCGTCACTCTGCTCGAAGAAGAAAAAGACCCGGAAAAAGCCATCCTCAAATTAAAAGAAGCGGTGAAATGAATTATGATTTGTGATTTATGATTTATAATTTATGAATTATGAATTATGATTTGTGATTTGTGATTTATGAATCATGATTTATGCAAATCAGCAGTTAAATCATTCGAAAATTCATAAATCATAATTCATACACCATAAATCACAATTATTTCGTATCTTTGCCAACGTTTTAAAAGCAATTCAACAATTATGAGAGCAGAAACCCCTTCCGTTTTGTTAATTTACACGGGTGGAACTATCGGAATGATAGAGAATCCGGAAACAGGTGCCTTAGAAAACTTCAACTTCGACCATTTGCTTAAGCATGTACCCGAACTAAAAAGATTCAACTACCGCATCTCTTCCTACCAATTCGATCCCCCTCTCGACTCTTCGGATATGGAACCTGCTTACTGGGCAAAGCTAGTAAAAATCATCAATTACAATTACGATTATTTTGATGGCTTTGTCATCCTTCACGGAACAGATACAATGGCTTACACAGCCTCCGCATTAAGTTTTATGCTCGAAAACCTAAGCAAGCCCGTCATCCTCACCGGTTCCCAGCTGCCGATTGGGACTTTGCGCACAGACGGAAAAGAAAATCTCATCACAGCCATTGAAATCGCTGCCGCTAAAAACCCGGATGGTACGGCCGTCGTTCCTGAAGTTTGTATTTTCTTTGAAAATCATTTGATGCGTGGCAACCGTACCACCAAAATTAATGCGGAAAACTTCAATGCTTTCCGCTCTTTCAATTATCCCCCCTTGGCACGGGTAGGCATCCACATTAGATATGAGCCCCATCTTATCCGGAAACCGGATCCGACAAAGCCCCTAAAGCCGCATTATCTATTTGACACTAATGTGGTTATTCTGACCCTCTTCCCTGGTATTCAGGAGAGTATCGTAACTTCCCTGCTTCATGTTCCCGGATTAAAGGCAGTTGTCATGAAAACCTTCGGTTCAGGAAATGCCCCGCAAAAGGAATGGTTCATCCGCCAACTAAAGGAAGCCACCGATCGCGGAATTATCATTGTCAACATCACTCAATGTGCCTCCGGAGCAGTAGAAATGGGACGTTATGAAACAGGGATGCATCTTTTGGAAGCAGGCGTAATCAGTGGATATGACAGCACTCCCGAATGCGCCATCACAAAGCTCATGTTTTTACTGGGACATGGATTATCCAATAAAGATATCCGATATAAAATGAACTCCTGCTTAATAGGAGAAATTACCAAGTCTTAAGTAAAATCCACCCTGGAGATTAGGATATGACATAAAAGCATACGACTTCGAGGCTAAAGGATGGAAAAAAGTAGAGAAAACGCCTGCCGCTAACCATAAATAGTGAGAACTACTACATAATATACCTCATAAAGGTGATTGTGACTCATACTGAAACGCATTATCTTTGCAACATCAGAATTGAATTAATTAGTCATAATTTTATTACGTAGCCACATTTAAGTAAAAGATGAAATAGAATCCTGCCGAAGCGATTTCGTCAGGATTTTGTTTTTATGGGCTCACCTGTAAAACCCTGTGGGTATAGCCCGAATTTACACCGTTAGTCTGCATAATCCAAACATAAAGAGAGGTATATTTCCTACTCCCCTGGGCTGTATTCCGAATGCTTTAATTTTTGCATCGAATGATTCTGCAAATGCATTCGTCTCCCTATTGACGAAATAGTTCAGTATGGTTTCATAATGGTTCTGCATGGTTTCATAGTTCTGCATGGTATTTGTGATGGTTCTGCATAGTATTTGTGATGGCTCTGCAACATCCGTACCCAAAGTTCTCCATTCGGCGGTTCACTCCGGACGCTTAATCTTGGTTAACAGACTGATAAAAAAACGAAAAAACAAACTCCTTCCGGAGCCTTCCCGAAGATTCTGATTTTTTGTCTTTTCCTCGCTTCTCCGCTGCTTTTTCGTCACTTCTCCGTATCACCTCCGTATCACCTCCGTTTCAAGTCCGTTTCACCTCCGTTCTAAAATTGAATAAATATTTACTTAATATCCGTGAAGAAACGAAAATGAATGCTTCATAAAGCGAGGATAAAGCGGAACTTGATGCTTAACCGTTAAATGATGTAAATCAGCAGGCGACTTGTTGCGTTTTTCAAAATGCGGACAAACTCTCTTCTATTGCGTTTGCATCCGTTAACAGAACGGGGCGCCTGTCGGAAAACTTTCTCCCGCCGGTGATTGTTGACTGCATTGAAGCATGATTACAGCGCGGTTGAGCCCATTTAATCAAGAACGGCATCGGATGGAAACAAACAGGTCAGTCTGAAAACCCTGCGGGTATGTTGTGTTAATTCAAGTCTCGCAAGTGCTCTGCATAGCTCCTCCTTCTAGAAGGTTGCTCTCCCCCAATAACGGGGGAGTCGGAGAAGGTTAAACTTACAGCTATATAAATAAAAAAACGAGCTAATCCTTTTTACAGAATCACTCGCCACCGCGTCAGAAAAGCCCAAAGGCTTTTCTATAGTACCTCAAATTTCCTGAAAACTAATCTTCTTTTTACCTAAAAACCTCTTACCTATTGTTATCCTTTTACCTTCTATTAAAAACTTTCCTATTGAACTAAACTAATAATACCTTAAATTCTCTATTCTAATACCTTTTTAATATTTTCTTTATACCTTTTTATAAACTATTCAGCAATTTCCCAACTGCACTGCAAAGGTACGAATATTTTTCGTGTGCGCAAACGATTTTATGTTTTATAACACTTTTGCAGGCTACAATCCCTTCACTTCATTCAATGTAACCAACTTATTTACAATAGCATAAATAGTCAAACCAGCAGCACTATGTATTTGCAATTTTTTGCTAATATTCCTCCGATGCGTAATAACCGTATGAATCGACAAGAACAGCTTTTCCGCAATTTCCTTATTCGTCATCCCCTTCACCACACAGACGACGATCTCTTTTTCCCGCTGACTAAGTGTATCCTGGTTATCCGTCTCTTCTTCCTCAGAAGCTACATTCAATAAACCGGCAATTTTCCTAGAAAGAATATCCAAATCATCGAATATTGAAATAGACTCATCATACTTACCTAATAATGAAGCATCTACAAAAGAAGTGACCAAAGCTATTAAACGTATCCTATTCGAAATTTCCTCCCGGAATTTAGCAACATCAAAATAATTACCAAAAGCAGGATTGACAATCAGCATCTCGGGACATTGCGTTCGAACACAATCGTGTAAAGCCTCAACCGACAACAATTCTATCGGTTGCACTTTTACGTTGGGAAGACGCTTCAACGCAGCAGTCAATCCACCACGAACAATCACAGAGGTTTCTGCAATAGCAATTCGAACGACTTCATTACTTTTCATTTTCCCTCATCCTCCTTTCCAAATTCAGAATAGCAGGAACAAAAATATAATCCTCCACCTTGCAATGAAATTCCAATCCGGCTTCGCAAGCATATATATCAAAAAGAGCCGCATTCAAAAGATTCTCATTTGCCTTGGCGGGACAATATTTTATAATGATATTTTTTAGTTCTGTCAACTTCTCCCCTACCTGATCGTGATGTTTGGAAAAGGTACTGATCTGGTAGTTTGTGGGAGCATTTCCTTTAAGCAATGAATCGACATACTTAAAGACGGTTTTCTCTTCATAATCCATGTGCTTACGCACTTCCCGTGTATACTCGTCAAAAAACTTGAGAATAAGAAAAGCCACATCGTCCTGCGAACAGTCGATTGCCTCGATCAGCTTACGACGAATAGCCGGAAGAGAAAAATCAAGAAAATAAATATGCGCCTGCCGCAGATAATCAATCAATGCAGGTATGGAAATATCATCTTTATCCCCATCGAGCCGGGAAAAGCCTTCGGCCATAAAGTTGACTACAATCAGAAAGGTCCGACAGTCCACCCCATTCAGTTCACAAACTTCTTTGACTGTTTTGTCACCAAACCCCAACGAAAGTCCAAAACGACTCATCACTTGCAATAAAGAATAATTATCGCTGATGAGATCAATCATCTTATCAGTTGGCTTGTATTTCTGTAAATTATCCATCATACCTATGTATATTAGCGATTGCAAAGGAACGGAATATTTTGCTGAAATACAATCATCATTTATAGGTATTTTACCTCCTCATTCGTTGGCAAATACCAATTATATGCTACTATTTTGTGGCACAACTTTAGGCAAGCTAGTCTTTTTTTCGTAATTTTGTCGCTATCAACTTTGTAATTAGTAACTCGTAATTTTATATTTAATAAAATGGCAAACGAACTCGAGCTGAAATACGGCTGCAACCCTAATCAAAAGCCTGCCCGTATCTTCATGAAAGAAGGAGAACTCCCCATCGAAGTATTGAACGGACGTCCCGGTTATATCAATCTGCTGGATGCGTTCAACAGTTGGCAATTAGTGAAAGAACTGAAAGAAGCTACCGGACTGCCGGCTGCCGCTTCTTTTAAACATGTCAGCCCTGCGGGTGCTGCCGTTGCGGTAGAAATGAGCGACACGCTGAAAAAGATTTATTTCGTAGACGACATGAAACTGTCTCCATTGGCCACAGCATACGCACGTGCACGTGGTGCAGACCGTATGTCATCTTACGGAGATTTCATTGCATTGTCCGACACTTGCGACGAAGAAACAGCACGCATCATCAACCGTGAAGTGTCCGACGGCGTAATTGCCCCCGACTACACACCCGAAGCGCTGGAAATTCTGAAGAATAAAAGAAAAGGGACTTATAATGTAATAAAGATAGATCCTGCATACCGTCCGGCTCCTATCGAACACAAAGATGTATTCGGTGTGACTTTCGAACAAGGAAGAAACGAATTGAAAATCGATGAAAGTCTTTTGAAAGAAATGCCTACGCAGAACAAAGAAATCCCGGCTGATGCAAAACGTGACTTAATCATTGCCTTAATCACTTTAAAATATACACAATCCAATTCGGTATGTTATGCCAAAGACGGACAGGCAATCGGTATTGGCGCAGGTCAGCAGTCGCGTATCCACTGTACGCGCCTGGCAGGAAACAAAGCAGATATCTGGTATTTACGCCAACATCCGAAAGTGATGAACTTGCCATGGATTGAGAAAATCCGTCGTGCCGACCGCGACAACACCATTGACGTTTACATCTCGGAGGATTATGACGATGTATTGGCAGACGGCGTTTGGCAACAGTTCTTCACCGAAAAGCCGGAGGTGCTGACACGTGAAGAAAAACGGGCATGGCTGGATACAATGACAGGTGTAGCTTTAGGATCGGACGCTTTCTTCCCATTCGGAGATAATATAGAACGCGCACATAAGAGCGGTGTCAGCTACATTGCACAACCGGGTGGCTCCGTACGTGATGACCATGTGATTGGAACTTGCGACAAATACAATATGGCAATGGCATTTACAGGCATCCGTTTGTTCCACCATTAAAAAACAGCGATTATTTTTATTCCATACATCCCCATTTATAATGAGAAGGAAACAAATCTTCCATTATAAATGGGGATTTCCTATCTCTTCAAGCCGCTCCATCTTTGGTACGTCACATTTAGTGTCAGCCCGAAAAAAGTTTTTTCGCGACTAGCCACCACAGACTCTTATAAATGTTTATCTTTGCCCGCCAATCCCAATCAAACAATTAATTATAAAGAGTCACTTCAATGTCAAGAGAGAATATCTTAATCAAAACCTCATGGATTAGCACCATTGGCAATGCAATTCTGTCCGCATCAAAAATCATCATCGGTTTATGGACCGGTAGTTTGGCGGTAGTGGGCGACGGTATCGACTCGGCAACCGACGTCGTAATCTCTATCGTCATGATTTTTACGGCACGCCTCATCAACCGCCCTCCTTCAAAGAAATATGTATTCGGTTACGAGAAAGCGGAAGGCATTGCGACAAAGATTCTGTCACTGGTGATATTTTATGCCGGTGTACAAATGTTGATATCGTCCATTCAAAGCATTTTCTCAGATGAAGTGAAAGAGATACCATCGTCTATCGCTATCTATGTCACCGTGTTTTCTATTATCGGTAAGCTCTTGCTGGCTTTATACCAATACAAACAGGGAAAGAAGATCAACAGCTCCATGCTCACGGCAAACGCTATCAATATGCGCAATGATGTCGTCATTTCAACCGGTGTTTTGCTGGGATTGATATTCACTTTCATCTTCAAATCACCCATACTCGATTCGGTTACGGGATTGATAATCAGCCTCTTTATCATCAAATCTTCCATCAGCATTTTTATTGATTCCAATGTGGAGCTAATGGACGGGGTGAAAGATGTCAATGTATATAATAAGATATTCGAGGCGGTAGAGAAAGTGCCCGGTGCCAGCAATCCACATCGCGTCCGGTCACGAATGATAGGAAATCTCTATATGATTACCCTTGATATAGAAGTGAATCCGCAAATTACCATCACACAGGCACATGAGATTGCAGGTGCGGTGGAGAAGAGCATCATTAATTCGGTGGATAACGTATATGATATTCTGGTACACGTGGAACCTGCCGGTGAGTGTCAGACAGGAGAAAAATTCGGGGTCGATAAAGATATGGTTTGATTTATCTCTACACAGATTTTTTTTCACTTTCCTCTATCACCTATCACCCTGCCTGATAAATCAATTATCAATAAAGAAAAAGAATGAATCTCTATACGATACATTCGTTTCAACTGCTTGAAACTTTAGTTTCATTAGTGTGAAACCATAGTTTCCCCATAAGGAAACTTTAGTTTCACCTACGGTGGAACTATGGTTTCTCTATGGAGAAACTAAAGTTTCAAGGCAGGAAACAAACAGTTTCAAGGCTTGAAACTGAAAATGCCGTGCCGGGAGACTATTTTTTTGACCGGTTAATAGCTGATCTTTACCCCTGCAAAGAAACTTCTTGGCAGTGACGGACCATAGATATAGCCGGAGTCACGGTCAGCTCCTTTATCGAAGTCGTTCTGGTAAGCATTGAAAATATTCTGTATGCCGGCATTCACCTGGAGATTCATCGACTTGTAAAGTTTGAAGTCATAAGCAGCTTTCAAACCGATGTCGAAAAAGTCTCTGGTATTCACCGTTATCGGATTTTCAAGGAATCCCGGAACCGGTTCGTGGGGAACCAGCATCGAACCGGTATAGGTACCGGAAAGAGCGATAGATAACGGTTTTATCGGGGTGTAGGTTGCTGTAAAATAGCCGTAAGTATTTGGCGTACGCATCATTTTCTTCACCGCTGGAGCTTCTTTGTTCCAGATGTGCGGTTTGCTGTAATGGCTCTGTTGCAGAGTGACTCCTGCCTGAACCTGGATTTTATTCAGGTAAGCCATCTTTCCTTCCAGTGTCAATCCCATAACTTGCGCTCCTGATGCATTGTGACGAGTACGTGTCAGGACTCCATCCACTATCTCTCCGTCGGTAAGGGCAAAAACATCCGACAACTTTGTATAGAATCCTTCTATCAGGAAGTTAACCTGAAACGCACCAAAGCGATGATAAATATCTGCCGAAGCACTCAGGCTCTGTGATCTTTCTTCTTTCAGATTATCCGCCAGTTCAACCATTGCTACATTACCGCCTACATTCTCCACATGCAAATCTTCATCGAAAGCCTGCGGAGCACGGAAGCCGGACGAATAACTGAAACGAAGATTGATGTTTTCTGTCGGATTATAACGCAGATTGGCACGCGGACTGAATATCAGATGGTCAATCAGATTATGCTTATCCAAACGGCCGCCAATCAGAAATCCCCAATGCTCATTTTTCCATTCATTCTGAAGGAAAGCACTACCAATATTCACTCTCTGGTCTACCGTACGGTGGTAGCCCCACATGTTGTCTTCCAGTTTATCCTGATTGAATTCTATGCCGGCAGTCAGGTCGGAAGGCATGAAGATACATTTTCCGAAGCTATAAACATATTGCGATCCTGCCATCCAGTTCAAATCGGTGGTATTTCCGTAAGCATTCGGATCTTGTCCGCCACCATAATAGCTGTCACGGTTGATGTGTTGCGCGGATGCAAACACATTGAAACGATGTCTCTCGTTAGGGGAAAAATAATCGAACTTCAGTCCTCCGCCATTGATGGAGTGTTCGGTCTGCTCCGCCACATTCGCTTCGTGAGGCGGGCGGTTCAACAAGTCTCCTCCTCTGCGGAATTCTTCCATGTGGTGATATTCAAAAGTAAGTTTTGAATAGGTCGTTGTTTTCAGGAACGAACGGAAACCAATTGTCTGACCGTGCAATTTGGGTATTTCGGAATATCCGTCGCCATCATGGTCATACGCAGAACGATGGCGGTTCTGACCGAAGATATACAGACCTGCACGCTGGTCGTCCGTCACTAATGAAGCATTCAATGCCGTACTGTTGTCGAAAGCGTCGCCATCGCCAATTCCCGTAATCGTATGGGATAACATACCGGAGTTATGCATCGGTTCCTTGGTGATGATATTGATTGTACCGGCAATGGCAGATGAGCCGAACAATGCCGATCCGCCTCCACGCATCACTTCCACACGTTCTATCATGCTGGCAGGAATCTGTTCGATACCATACACACCGGAAAGCGCGCTAAAAATGGGACGGGAATCGAGCAGGATTTGGGTATAAGGACCATCCAGCCCATTGATACGTACTTGCTGGAAACCGCAATTCTGACAATTGGACTCTACACGGACGCCCGGCTGAAAGCTCAATCCTTGCGCCAAAGTCGTGGAATTGGTATTCTCAAAGATTTTCAAATCTACTACATTCACCAGTGTCGGAGCCAGACGACGGGTGGTTTCATTACGATTGGCAGATACGACTACGCCATCCAAAGCAACCGCATCTTCTTCTATCTCGAAGTCTTCTTCCAATGTACGCCCTTTCTTCAGTGTCACATTCCGTCTGACGGTTTTATATCCTACCGAACTAACCTCCAGCACAAAATCACCTTCGGGAAGATTCTTCAAGAAATAATGCCCGGTAGCATCGGTCACAGTTCCGATGGTCGTACCTTTCAAGGCAACTGTAATATAGGATAAATGCTCTTTGGTATTTTTATCAAGAATATGACCAACAATGTTGGCATCTGACTTACGTAATTCGGGATGATCAGGATATTCATGGGCTTGTCCTTTGAGGGCAGGCAACAATGCACAGCACAGGCAGACAAGCGAAAAGATGTATTTCTTCATATTTTCGTTTGTTATTCGTTTTCGATAAGTATTTACACAAATAGACAGATAATGCCCTACCTTCATGCAAAGTACGGTATCATCATTCAAAGAATAGAGAAACGAATAACTGGGGGTGCCCTAAGTCCCACTACCCCATGATACGGACAATGATAGTGAGTGTGTTGCAAACGTCCGGGCAACAAGCATAATAAGAAAGGAATGAAAAGGGAAAGAGCAAAAACAGCCGCCGCACCGTCTGCCATTAAGTGAGACAGAAAATGAATCAACTGTAGTTCGACTGTAGAATGTTTATGTGCCGCCCCTTTCTTAAACGGGTGTGAATGGACGATTGTCACGCCATTGACCACATGCAAGTGGGCAAAGAATGTAAAGCTTACCAAATACGATACAAACAGTATCGGCAAGAAGTAGCGTGTAATATTCAATAACAATCGTTTCACCTCATTTTTTCTTTGAGGCGGCAAAGATACGAACTATTTATTTAACAATCAATTATTATATAAAATTCTGTTAATATACAGCCGAAGCTATTACTTGAATAAACAGAATCAAGAATACCATGGCAATCGGATAAACAGTTGCGTAAGCTACGCTCGGAATATTGCTATCCACCATAGAGTCGGCGGCAGCAAGTCCCGGAGTACTTGTCATACCTCCCGTAATAGTTCCCAGCAAATCGAGCAGACTGATTTTAAATACGAAATGTCCGACAATGGCTGCAACAAACATTGGCACCAATGTGATGGCGGCTCCTACTCCGAACATCAATAATCCGCTTTCCTGAAAAGTAGCTACCAGATTCTTACCGGCAGAAGTTCCCACTTCGGCAAGGAAAAGAAGCAGACCTAACTGACGCAACAACTGGTTGGCAGGTCCGGACATAGACCAGATAATGGGTCCTGTTTTACCTATCGCACTCAACACAAGAGCTACCATCAAAACTCCCCCGGTCAGTCCCGGTGAGAATGACAGACTATCAGAGAAAGAGATATTTATTTTGCCGAACAACACGCCCAATACAATACCCATTGCAATGGGGAAAAAGTCCGTATCAGATAGTTTCTTCGCATTGTTTCCCAATAGGCGGGCTACTCCTTTAAGTCCCTCTTTCTCACCTACTACCATCAGTTTATCACCAAACTTCAAGGCTAGATCAGGAGACGGAGATAGATCAATTCCGCTTCGACGAATACGAGTCACTGTACAACCAAAGTTTTTCTGTAAGTTCAAATCACCCAGTTGTTTGTTTATCATGTCTTTTTTGGTCAATAGCAAAGATTCTATTTCCTGCGTTTTATCCAAAGGCAGTTCTCCTTCTTCTCTCTCGCCTACCAACACAGCCAGTTGATCCAGTGATTCTTTGCTACCTACGGCTTGTATGTAGTCTCCTTCATGCAACACCGTATGGGCGGTAGGTATGGATATTTCATCATTGTGTTTCAGACGTGAAATGACAGCTCCTGTCATAGCGCGCGCATTAATTTGCACCAGGCTGCGATCGAATACATTCGCATTAGTGACGCGATAAATACAAGTGGTCAATTCCGGGAATTGTCCGCGACGTTCTATCTCCAGGCGACGGGCTTCTTTATCTAAATCCACTCGCATGATTTTAGGCAACAGCTTGACAAACAGAATCACACCGATCACTCCAAACGGATATGCGATACCATAAGCAATAGAGGCCAAAGGAGAATGGGTACTGTCGATGGCAACAGCCAAACCCGGTGTACTGGTCAGCGCTCCGGCAATCAGACCGACAACACTTGGTGTATCGATATCAAATGCATATTTCAGCCCGACTGCGGTAAGACAAGCGGAACAAATAATAAGCATAGTGATGAGGATAAGTGTCTTTCCTTTACTGCGGAAAGAGTCAAAGAAGCCGGGACCTGCCTGAATTCCGATGGTAAAAATGAAGAGCACCAAACCGAAGTTTCCTAATTCTTTAGGAATGACAACTCCAAAATGCCCGAAAAGAAGGGCAATGAAAATAACTGCCGACACATCGAGAGATAATCCTCTGATTTTTATTCTTCCCAGCATAAACCCTAATGCGACAATTAGGAAAAGGGAAAAATAAGAGGAATGCAATAAGTCAGTAAACATAAAAATAAAGGTTAGTTAGTTTAAGGTCGCGAAGGTACGGATTTTATTTAATCCTCACAACATTCCTTGCGGCAAGTACTACTTTCAACCGTATTAATAACTCCCCTCTCCCCCAAAAACAAGCCACCGAAATGAGTCGCTCATTCCGATGGCTTATCCCCTTTAAACACCTTTAAACAAAATGAAAATATGCCTCATTTACTAACTAAACTAACTAACCCTTGAGGCATATTTTAAAAGAGGCTGTCGCATCAACCTCTTTTTATTATAGACAGCTTTCGCTCTCTAACCTTAATTTATGAGTCTTATTTACGAGCTTCGGCAATATAACCGAGAGCTTCTTCACATTTTGCAGTTACATAAGCCCAGTCTTCTGCTGCCACTTTATCTTTCGGGAACAATTTAGAACCCATACCTACGCAGAATACACCAGCTTTGATCCATCCAGTCAGGTTCTCTTTAGTAGGTTCCACCCCACCTGTTACCATCAACTTAGACCATGGCATCGGAGCCATTAAGCCTTTCACGAAGTTAGTTCCGTAAACATCACCCGGGAATACTTTGCAAAGATCGCAACCTACTTCCTGTGCAAAACCAACTTCTGATACAGAACCACATCCCGGAGTATAAGCTACCGAACGACGATTACATACCTTAGCAATTTCAGGATTAAACAACGGACCTACTACGAAGTTAGCACCCAGCTGCAAATACATAGCAGCAGTAGCCGGGTCAACGATAGAACCGATACCGATTGCCATTTCAGGACATTCTTTTGCTGCGAACTTAACGATTTCAGCAAATACTTCCTGTGCAAAGTCACCACGGTTGGTAAATTCGAAAGCACGAACACCACCGTCATAACATGCCTTTACTACTTTCTTTGCAACTTCTACATCTTTATGATAGAATACAGGAACCATTCCTGTAGAGCCGATCTTATTCAATACAGCTATTTTATCGAATTTTGCCATCTTATTATTTACTATTTTATTATTTGCAATTTACTATTTAATACTTTTGCTATTTATTATTCATCCGGCCTTTCATTGTGGCTATCGAGCTAACTATTATTTTTAAAAGTTCCTCATTTTCTTTGTATAAATCAACTAACAATTCTGATTTAACCAATTGAACTTCCATTAATAATTCTAGCCAATATAAAGTCTCATCCAATTCTTCTTCCACCATCTTCAATTTATTAAGAAAATCTTTATCTGATTTTCCTAAACATGCAGCTCTATAATTGGCAGCAGGAGATGTACCCGAACGAATGATTTGATTACCGATAGCTCTACCAGCAGGAGTATTGGGCAACTTATCTACTAATCGAATAATACGTATTGCTAATTCCTTTAGTCTATTTTTAAGTTCAATAGTTGTCATTACGCAAAAGTATTAAATCGTAAATAGTAAATCGTCCAATCGTAAATAAGCTTATCTCTGTACGCGACCGCTTGCGTCACCACCAGCCAAAGCTTCAACTTCTTCTACAGAAACAAGGTTGAAGTCACCATTAATAGTGTGTTTCAAAGCAGATGCAGCAACGGCAAATTCAAGAGCTTCGCCCTGGTTAGGTTTAGTCATCAAACCGTGGATGATACCACCGGAGAAAGAATCACCACCACCTACGCGGTCGATAATCGGGTCGATATCGTAACGTTTTGAAGTATAGAATTCTTCACCGTTGTAAATCATAGCTTTCCAGCCGTTGTGAGTAGCAGAGAAAGATTCGCGCAAAGTAGAAACTACATATTTGAATCCGAATTCTTTCATCATCTGTTGGAAAATGCCCTTGTAGCCTTCAGCGTCGGTGTGGCCAGCCTCAACGTCTGCGTCCGGTTTGAAGCCCAGGCAAAGTTCTGCATCTTCTTCATTGCCGATACATACGTCAACAAACTGCATCAACGGTTTCATGATAGACTGTGCTTTTTCTTTTGTCCACAGTTTCTTACGGAAGTTCAAGTCAACAGAAACAGTTACACCGTGACGTTTTGCTGCTTCACAAGCCAGACGAGTCAACTCGGCAGCCTTGTCAGAGATAGCCGGAGTGATACCAGACCAGTGGAACCAGTCAGCGCCTTCCATGATAGCGTCAAAGTCGAAGTCAGCAGCATCGGCTTCAGCAATAGCAGAGTGAGCGCGATCATAGATAACCTTGCTGGGACGCATAGAAGCGCCAGTTTCAAGATAGTAGATACCTACACGGTCGCCACCACGAGCAATAAAGTCTGTCTTTACACCATACTTACGCAATGCGTTAACTGCAGATTGTCCAATTTCGTGTTTCGGTAATTTAGTTACGAAATAGGCGTCATGTCCGTAGTTGGCACAGCTCACTGCAACGTTAGCTTCTCCACCACCATATACTACATCAAAAGAGTCAGATTGAACAAAACGAGTATTACCCGGAGTTGATAATCTAAGCATGATTTCGCCTAATGTAACGACTTTCTTTCCCATAATCTTATGTTTTAAATTCTAAGTTGTTAATATTATGAACTTTCAATTTATCATTTTACACCCATTTCCCAGGTTAACACACTGATAATACGTACATTAAACCATTAAAAGGCTAACATTACATACCTTTCGTGTGCGGGCACAAAGATACAACAATTTTCGTAATTACAAAAATTGTTATATATTTGTATCGAAAATATTAAGATTATTATTGTGTGCGAGCACATATACCTATATAAATAAGGTTATCGTATGAATAAATTGCCCGAAAGGATTAGAATCAAAGACATCGCCCGCCTGGCGGATGTATCGGTGGGAACAGTAGACCGTGTCATTCACGGACGCAGCGGAGTATCGGAAGCAAGCAAAAAGCGCGTAGAAGAAATATTGAAGCAGCTTGACTACCAACCTAATATGTACGCCAGCGCCTTGGCATCCAACAAAAAATATACATTTATATGTCTTTTGCCGGAGCATTTGGAAGGTGAATACTGGACAGCCGTGGAACTGGGCATCCATGAAGCTATCGCTACCTATTCGGACTTCAACACTTCAGTGAAAATCAACTATTACGACCCATACGATTATCATTCATTTGTTGACGCAAGCGAAGCGATTCTCACTCTTCAGCCGGACGGGGTGATGGTAGCTCCCACCGCCCCCCAATATACAAAGGGGTTCACAGATCGGCTGCAAGCATTGAATATACCTTATATATATATAGACTCAAATATCAAGGACGTTCCTCCCCTCGCCTTCTTCGGTCAGAACTCACGTCAAAGCGGATACTTTGCCGCACGGATGATGATGCTACTGGCACGGGACGAGAAAGAAATCGTCATTTTCCGCAAAATCCATGAAGGAATTGTAGGTTCTAACCAGCAGGAGAACAGAGAAATCGGTTTCAGGCAGTACATGGAAGAGCATCATCCGTCTTGTAATATACTGGAGCTTGACTTGCATGCCGAACGCAACGACGAAGACAACGAGATGCTGGATGAATTTTTCCGTGCCCACCCGACGGTGAAGAACGGAATCACATTTAACTCTAAAGCCTATATAGTTGGAGAATACCTGCAAAGTCGCGGAAAGAAAGATTTCAGTCTGATAGGCTATGACCTTCTGGAACGGAATGTCACCTGCCTGAAAGAAGGAAGTATCTCCTTCCTCATCGCCCAGCAACCGGAACTGCAAGGCGCCAACGGTATAAAAGCTCTTTGCGACCACCTCATCTTCAAAAAAGACGTGACCTGCATCAACTATATGCCTATCGACTTGTTAACGGTAGAAACAATAGACTATTACCATAGCAAATAACAACAAAGTACAACTTTACAAGTACATTACATGGAAACAAAGTATTTAAGAATTAATCCTGCCGACAACGTAGCCGTTGCCATTGTTAACCTCCCGGCAGGAGAGCATCTTTCTGTAGATGGCATTGAGATTACATTGAACGAAGACATTCCCGCCGGACACAAATTCGCATTGAAGAATTTTGCTGAAGGCGAAAATGTAATCAAGTACGGTTATCCTATCGGACATGCACGAATGGCAAAGAAACAAGGTGACTGGATGAACGAAACGAACATCAAAACCAACCTCGCCGGATTACTGGAATATACCTACAACCCTATTCAGGTTTCTTTGGATATTGCCCGCAAAGACCTTACTTTCAAAGGTTACCGTCGCAAAAACGGTGATGTAGGCGTAAGAAACGAAATATGGATTATCCCGACCGTAGGTTGCGTGAACGGTATCATCGGTCAATTGGCTGAGGGACTGCGTCGCGAGACTGAAGGCAAAGGTGTGGATGCCATCGTCGCTTTCCCGCACAACTACGGCTGCTCACAACTTGGTGACGACCATGAAAATACGAAGAAGATTCTTCGCGACATGGTGCTCCATCCCAATGCAGGCGCCGTATTGGTAGTAGGCTTGGGATGCGAAAACAACCAGCCGGACGTATTCCGTGAATTCCTGGGCGAGTTTGATGAAGATCGTGTGAAGTTCATGGTTACTCAAAAGGTAGGTGACGAATATGAAGAAGGAATGGAAATCCTGCGCGATTTGTATGCAAAGGCTTCTAAAGATGAACGTACCGATGTTCCTTTGTCCGAACTTCGTGTGGGATTGAAATGCGGAGGTTCCGACGGTTTCTCCGGTATTACGGCAAACCCGCTACTGGGTATGTTCTCCGATTTCCTGATTGCACAAGGCGGTACAAGCGTACTGACCGAAGTACCGGAAATGTTCGGTGCAGAGACTATCTTGATGAATCGTTGCGAAAACAAAGATTTGTTCGAGCAGACCGTCCATATGATTAATGATTTCAAAGAATACTTCCTGTCACACGGAGAGCCTGTAGGCGAAAACCCTTCTCCGGGAAACAAAGCCGGCGGTATCTCTACATTGGAAGAAAAAGCACTGGGATGTACCCAAAAGTGTGGAAAGAGTTATGTATCCGGCGTGATGCCTTACGGCGAACGTTTACAGAAAAAAGGTCTTAATCTGCTTTCTGCCCCAGGCAATGACTTGGTTGCAGCCACCACCCTTGCTGCAAGCGGATGTCACATGATTCTTTTCACCACCGGACGCGGTACTCCTTTTGGTACTTTTGTTCCAACCATGAAGATTTCCACCAATTCGACGCTGGCTAAAAACAAACCGGGATGGATTGACTTTAACGCTGGTGTGATTATAGAAAACGAACCGATGGAAAAAACTTGCGAACGCTTCATTGATTATATCCTCAAAGTAGCAAGCGGTGAATTCGTAAACAATGAAAAGAAAGGTTATCGCGAAATCGCTATCTTTAAAACAGGCGTAACCTTATAAGGAACTCTTTATCTGATAAAACAAATATATCGAAGATAAAAAGAAACATTGTTAGAACTATAGAGTTGCTATCCTCCACTCAATGATAAGTTGAACAAAAAAGCGTAGCTTTATCCTATCTAAAGCTACGCTTTAGCATCCTTAAAGCATAGCTTTAGATGTCGCAAAGCTCTTCTTTTTCAACGTCAGCACCGGTAAGAAAATAAATACCCCGATTACGGACATTATCAATCCCCCGATAGTGCCTGCCGCCAACGGGAACCAGAAACCTTCTTTCTCCGCTCCCGCCATGAAAGGGATAAAGCCCAGGATAGTGGAAGCAACCGTCAGGAAGATAGGTATTACTTTCGTGTTCCAGGCTTTCACATAAGCCCGGAGCGGCGAAAGCCGCGGAAAACGCCTGCGAACGGAATTATATTCATTCAGGATATAGATACTTGCATTCACTGTAATACCGCAGAGCAGGACAAAGGAAGCAAAACCGCCCTGGTCGAAGTTCAGTTTGAACCAGTAGAACGTCAGGAACACGCCGATATAGGATACCGGAATCACAAAGATAATCGCCAACGGCTGTTTCAGAGAATTGAACAGGATACTCGTGATAAAGAAGATGATGGCAATCACTATCAGGAGCAGGCGATACTGCCTGTTGTCCTTTCCACCCCACGACCAGTTGTAACCCTCCGCCTGGGCAGTATATCCCATCGGAAGAAGTTCGTTGAACTCTTCCAGGTCTTTCTTCAGCAGTTTGTTTCCCTGTTCCGAAGAGCCGATATACTCATATTGCAGGCATAGCCGGTACTGCTGGTTCTCCTTCGCCACTTCCTGCGGCATCTGTCTCTTTTCCACGGTTGCCAATTCCGAAAGCTTATACTCTTTGCCGCCCGCCTCGAAAGGGTAATGCTGCATCGCCCATACATCCCGTTCTTCCGACTGCCGGGAAGAAAGCTTTATCTTTTCCGTGCCCTCTTCCGTCACCACCGAACCGATTTCCATATTCCGCCCATATACCGGACGGATGGCGGAAAACAGTCTCCCGGCTCCAATCCCTTCCTCCGCCATCCGCCGTTTGTCCAGATTGAAATAGAATTCCGTATAATCATCCTTCCACCAGGAGAAATCGGAACCGATGGTCACTTCCCGGATACGGCGGTGGGACAACAGCTTTTCTTTCAACTTTTCCGCCTGTGCATACAACTCGTCATAATTGTACCCGTACATCTTTACCCGGAAAGAGCCCGCATTCTCACGCACGTTGTTACTGAATCCCTGGTCCTGCAATCCGTAGATGCTCCAGTCGCCGCCGCCCAGTTGGAGCGCCTTGCCGATCATATTGGCCTTCAGCGTATAGGGAAAACCGCTTTTCTGGTGTTCTTTCGTGAAATAAATATGGATGGATGCCCTGCGGGCACTCTCTACAGAGGTCTGAAACTGCCTGATTTCCTTAAAGCCGCTCAGATAGGTTTCCATCTTCTTAACCAGTGCATTCATCTGTTCCAGTGTACTTCCATTCGGCAGATTGGCATTGGCGTGGAGCACCACCTCTTCATTGCGGGTAAAGTAACTCCCTTCGTATACCTTCTGCACAAACAGCCTTAACGTTCCTCCCAACGCCTTGTCAACCACCGGTTTCACCTTTTCCTTATAAGTGGAAGTACCCAGCGTCTTATTATAAGCTTCCGCCCACTTGCCGTCCCCTTCCATCTTTTCCGGAAGCAGAAATACCGGCAATCCGAAAGCCAGCAATAACAGTATGCAGACCGCCACCCGCCAACGGCAGAGAACCCGTATCAGCCACCTATAAAAGCGGCTGAAGTAAACCGGAACACGCCGCATCTTCGAACGTATCCACATAAAGGGACGCACGCTGCCCATCCGCTGTCCCGATTTCAGCTTCAGCTTCAACTTTGGTTTTGAAGGAGAAATTCTTTTCCGCCGTTCCAGTCCGATTTTATCAATCAGGGAAGGGACAAAAAACAGGGCGACCAACAAAGAAACTCCCAAATTGATAATCACCACAGCGGCAAAGTCCTGCAAATTAAGACGTATCTTCTCATCCAGGAAGAAAATAATAACCAGTGCCCCTATCGTTGTCAACGTAGCTGCCAGCACGGACATGAACACCTTCCGGTTCCCGCGCCTCAGATAGTGGTCGCTCATCACAATGGTATTGTCAATCACAAGATTCAAAGAGACGGTGATGCCTGCCAAAGAGTATAATTGCATCTCCAGTCCGAACGCATAATAAAAAATAACGGCTATCGCCATATTGACGGACAGGCTGACTACAATCAAAAACAGATATTCGGGACTGAAAGTAATCAGCAACACAAACAGAAGCAGAATGGCTACCGTCACTCCCGTACGCAGATAAATCCTGTTCAGTTCTTCCCGGATAAACTCTGTCGCGTCATAACCGGTGTGAATCTCATATCCTGCCGGAAGCTGTGACCGGATGCCGTCCATATACGCTTTCACTTCCTTGCTCAACGCCAACTGGTTAGCCGTTTCCTCCGCCACGACAGACAGGTAAATCGAATTCAGCCCGTTAATCCGGTAATAGCTCTGAGGCTGCTCTTCCACACGGGACACCTTCACCAGCTCATTCAGGCCGATCATTCTCCCGTCTTTCATCTTTACCTGTATGCGTCCCGCATCAAAATCCCGGCTTTCCGGTTCGAAGTCTTTGTTTTCAGATTCGGGAACCAGCGCCAGACGTATCCACTGCCTGTCCGAAGCGCCCTGTTCCACATCATAAGTACCCATGAACTCTTTCTGATAATGCAACCGGACCGCCTCACGGATATCATCCGTGCTTATCCCGAGCGTGCGCAACTGTTCGGAATCATACTCCAACCGCCACTCCATCGGGGTAGCACCGCTAAGGTTAATCTTATAAATCCCCGAAAGCTGTGCCAGGCGTGTTTTTATATGTTCTTCCGCGTACCGCTGAATCAACACAGGCGTAGCGGGCGCATTGATGGTAAACGTCATGAAAGGAGACTGGCTGCCCTGTCCCGGGCTCTGCATCTGAATATACGGGTAGCTCACCCCGTCCGGCAGTTCCGGCCACGTCTGGCGGATAATGGTGGAAGCTTCAAAGCGGGCGACTGCCGCATCCACATGCTTGTCCAAATTCACGCTGATACTTCCCCAACCGTTTCCCGAAGTGGAGTAAATTCCCCGAATCCCTTTCACGCGGGCAAGCATCGCCTCCAGTTTGCTGGTAGCCGTCATCTCCACCACACGAGCCGAGGTGCCCGGCATGCTGAAACGTACCGTGAAGCCGGGCAGCGTCCGTGACGGGTTCAGTTTGACAGGCAACAGCGGGACAAGCGCCAGCCCGACCAGCGCCACACAGACAAAAGCCACAATCAGCGTAAAGGCGGAAGCCTTCGGGGATTTGTTTATTTCAGATTCCATAGTTTGCATTATCATCATTCATTATATTTCACCACAGAGGACACGGAGGGCACAGAGGTTTAATCTTTTTTATTCACTATAGAGCAACACAGAGCCTCACACATTTATCGCCCTGTTTTACTTGCGGAAAGAGAACGGGAAGACCTCTGTGTCCTCCGTGTCCTCTGTGGTGAACTCATTTAACCAGCTTTCCCCCATTGAAATCGAACCTGTCCGAAAGGGAAAGCTTCGCGGCGAAGTCGAACAGGGTAAGCCGGCGTATCTTGTAATAATTCAGCCAGTAGCTCTGCAAGGCGGAAATATAATTCCGTTGAGCCTGCTGCTGACGGTTAAGTGAAAGAGTCAGGCTGTTAATGTCCGCCTTGCCGATGATAAAACGCTGTTTCGTCTCATGATAAGCAAGTACGGACAGATCCAGCGCCTCTTCCGCGCTTGCTATCAGCTGCTGCTGGATATTGAAATCGCTCACTGTCATAATCACTTCCTCTTCGATACTAATCTCATCCTGGCGTGCCGAAATCTTCACCACGTTCAGGTTATTGCGCGCCATATTATACCTGCCTTTGCGGACGCCCCAATCCAACAACGGGATAGAAACACTGACAGCCACCAGGTCCTGCTGCATCGGTTTATGATACACATCCCCGAAATTATCCGCCACCTGGTTGAAACCGACGCTCGCGTTCACGCTCGCGTTGAAACGGGACTCTTTCTTTGTCTTGTCCACATTCCGCTGCGCTTCCAGCACGTTCTGCTTCAATTCCAGCAATTGGGGGTTGTTGCTTCTCCCCCAGCTCAAAGCCTCGTCCACCGGAATCTCTATCATGCCCGGACGGGAAGGGAGTTGCAGTTCGATTTGCGTATTCTTGTCCAGATTGAGGAAAGACGCCAGGGAGAACATCGCCCGTTTCAGGTCGCTCGCCTTGTTCCGAAGGGTGTTCTGCGCGTTGACACGGTCCAGTTTCAATGTCAGCAGGTCGGCTTGTGAGATGGCGGCTATCCGGTGGCGTTGCTGCCCGATGCGGTAGAGCGTGTCCGTAGACGCCAGGTTGTCCTTGGCGAGGTTGTATTCGGCCTGCGCCATGGCGAGGGAAAAGAAATAGTTCGTGGCCGTTTCCGAGACTTTCTCCACGTTATAAAGGAACTCCTTCTTCACGCGCTCGTATTTCAACGGTTCGATTCGGCGCTCCCACTTGAAAGGATTGTATCCTACCAGGCTCTGCGAGTATCCCAACCTTATAGGGACACTGGTGAGTTGTGTCGCGCTGTTCGCCCCGAAGCTGCGCATATAGGCAAGGTTCGATTCCAGGTAGAAGGTACCACCGGTCAGGTCGAGGTTCTGACGCACGCTCAGTCCGCCATAAGCATAGAACGACTGTTGCGTGCGGTATACGTCCAGGTTGGACCCCGAATCGTAACGCTTCGTTATATCACGGTTATATTGTGCCGGGGTGAGGTCCAGCGTCAGGCTGGGCAGGCGGTTCGCCTTGTACGTCCGGTATTCCCAATAGCCGGAGAGATACATGTTCTGCGTACGGAACGACTCCAGGGAGCTGTCGTTGGCAAGGGCGATCGTACGCTCCAGGTCGAGCACAAGGCGCTGCTGCGCATGCAGCCCTTGCAAACCGGTGCAGGAGAAAAACAACCCCGCAAGCAGGATTTTTTGGATGAGACGGAATGGATGGTTCATGGTTATCACTTTTTTATATAAGAGTTGTCAATGTTACAAACAAGAGGCATGGTTGTGCCAGGTAATGAATACGATAGTGCCAGACTATGGAAACTGTTGTGCCAGGCTATACGGACCGGAGTGTCAGGCCGGAGGCGCCGCCTTACGGCGGTAAATGAACCAGTAAAGCAACGGGATGATGAACAGACTGACAGCAGTGCCCACGGCCATCGTCCCTATCATGGCAACGGACAACGGCTTTTGCAGTTCCGAACCCATATCCGAAGAGAACAGGAGCGGGACCATGGCGGAAACCGTAGTCAGCGAGGTCATGATAATGGGACGCAGGCGCCTGCGTCCGGCTTCATGGATGGCTTCCAGCAAAGGGACGCCCGACTTGCGCAGTTCGTTGATGGCGTCCAGCTTCAGGATGGAGTCATTGATGACGATACCGCAGGTGACGATTAGCCCGATGGCCGACATCAGGTTCAGCGTATGCCCGCAAACCCAAAGCAGCAGAAGCGCGAATGCAACGTCTATCGGGATTTCCGCCAGGACAAGCAGGGGTTGCAGAAAGCTCTCGAACTGTGCAGCAAGGATGAAATACATCAGCAACAGGGAAACAAGGAGGATCACTACCAGTTCGTCCAGCATTTCCCGGTTCGAGAAGAAGCTGCCCGAAAAGCCGGTGTCCCACTCCCCGGTGTGTCCGGCTACCCGCTTCACGTCTTTTATCAGCTTCTCCGCATCGCGCACTCCGTAAAAATCGAAGGGCACAAATTCCCCGTTACGTCCGGCGGTGATGCTTTTCAGGTCTTCGGCGGGAGACACCTTCACCAGTTCCCGGAGCGGGATATATTCTATATTGCCCCGGCTATCCGGCTGTGTCTGCACCAATGTCTCCTGCAAGACCCTGTTCACGGTCTTTTCACTCCCCGCAATAGTAATCGGAAGATACTGCTGGTAGGAATGCAGCATGGTCACGCTGTTTTCACGGAAAGCCGTTTTCAGGACACGGTAAAGTTCGTTATAGGAGACACGGTAAAGCAGCAGTCTTTCCTTGCTGACGCTCAGGTCCAACTGGTTCTCAAAAGCGATGCCCGTAGGATTGGTTCCGGTTTCTTCTGCCAGCTCATGCTCCAGGTTGCGAATCGTTTCCGCAACAGGAGCCTGTGCCCTGTTACGGGCATAAAACTCGGCTGTGATATCCGGCTCACCCGTCACGAAGAGCTTCTCGAATACCGTCTCCGGTGGAGAGAAAGAAATGACAGAAAGCGGATAACGTTCCTTCAATCTCCGGTATATCTCCTGTTCCAATGGGGCAATCTCGCCGGAAGTTTCCGTACGGAAATAAAGTTCCGCTTCGGAAGAGGAAAGCTCCCTCTCCCGGTTCAGGATAAAATCCTGCCTGCCGACAGAAGCCGTCTGTTCCAGAAAACGGCCGTCCAGTTCCTTAAAAAGCGCGTCCACACGCTTCCTGTTTTCATCCACGTGGATATTCTCATTCCATTCTATGCGGACAACCAGCTCGTTTTCTTCGATACCGGGCATCCGCTCCTTGTCTATAAAGAAAAAGAAGAATACGCAGAGCGGAATGGAAACGGCGCAAAACAATACGCTGAACGTTTTATGACGGAACACCCGGTCCACTCCGGTGTCATAGAAACGGTCCAGTGTATGGTCTTTTACCGGGTTATTGAATGTAAAGGAGAGCCACTTCCGTTTCCGGGTACGGATACCTGCACGGTAGACCAGCAGGTAAAGGACGGGAAGCAGCATGATACCGGTAAAATAAGACACCAGCAGCCCTACCGTGACGGAGAAAGCCTGGTCGTAGAAGATGGCTCCGGCAATGCCGCTCATAAAAATCAGGGGGGCGAATACGGCGATGGTGGTCAGCGAGGAGCTCAGCATGGGCGTCACCACCTCGCTGGTCCCTGTGATACAGGCACGGCGCAGGGAATATCCCCGTTCGCGGTATTGCGAGATATTCTCGGTCACGATAATCGAGCTGTCAATCATCATTCCCAAGGCAAGAATCAATCCGGCAAGGGAGATGATATTCAGTGACATATGGCAAAGGTAGAAGAACACGAAACTGATGACGATGGAAACCACCATGCTGAGCCCGATGACCAACGGGGATTTCACGTCACCCAGGAACAGGACCGCTACCAGGCAGATAAAGAGGAATCCTAAAGAAAGGTTCTGCTGAAGATTGGAAATCGTGAAGTCCAGCAGTTCCGTCTGGTTGCGGCTGATACTGAAATCAATGTCCGGATAGACCCGCCGGAAATACTCCATCGTCCCTACCAGCGAGTTCTTCATCTTGTCCATATTCTCGTCCGCCTGCTTGATGACGGCCAGTGTCACCGCACGCTTTCCATTCGATAAGGAAACGCCCTTTTCCTTCACGGGCACGATATTGACCTTGCAGAAATCCTTCAACCGCACAATGCGGTCGTCCTTGCGCAGGTAGATATTCTCCACATCTTCCGCCGTACGCAGCAATGTCGAGAATCTGATATTATATTCGTAGTACCCGTCACGTACCGTCATGCTGCCCGGTTCTACATTGTTGGACGACAGGGCGGACTCGATATCCCCGATGGCAAGTCCCATCATGGCAAGCCTGTCCTCATCGGGCACAATCTGCACCTGGCGTTCCACCAGTCCGGTCACGTCCACCATGGCCACCTCTTCAAGCTGCTCTATCCGGCGCTTGATAACCGATTCGGCAAATTCACACAGGTCAAGAAAGGACTGCTGTCCCGTGGTAGTACTATAAGCGCTGTCATTCTTCAAGGTCAGGTTCAGGTAGAACACGGGGATGTCCGTCGCGCTCGCCTTGATGACTTTCGGACGTTCCGTTTCCTTGGGGAGATAGTTCATCGCGGCGTCTATCTTCTCGTTGACCTCGATAAAGGCAAGGTCCGTATTAGTGCCGAACTCGAAAGACAGGCGGATGATGCCTGCCCCGTCCCTCGATTCGCTATGGATGTCCTTCAAGGTGGAAACCTGAATCAGTTGGCTGCGCAGAGGTTTCACAATCGTGTTTTCCAGTTCGCGGGCGGAGGTATTGGCGGCGGAAACCTGTACGGTAATCTCCGGAATGGCGATATCCGGAAGCAGCGATACCGGCAGTGTGGAATAAGTCACCAGACCGATTATAAAACAGGCGGTGAAAGCCATCAGCACGGCGATAGGACGCCGGAGTAAAAATTTTATCATGCTTACTTTAGTTTTAGTCACGGATTACACGGATTACGCTGTTACTTTATGTTATCACAATTCTACAATCGTGTAATCCGTGACTTTTTTATTATCTTACATTTACTTCCGCTTCATGCGCCAGGTTCAGGTTTCCGGTCACAATAACCGTGTCTCCTTCCAATAAACCGTCTTCGACACCCTTTCGGGATTTGTCGGAAACAACATATTCCGTTGCGTTCTCCAGTCCCGTATGCACATAGTTCCACATGGCCCTGCCTTCTTTCAATGTAAACACCACTTGCTTGCCGGAACGCAATACCACAGCCGTCTTGGGAATCACCAGCTGTTCACCCAGGTTTCGCCTGACACTGACCCGCACATTCATACCGCTGAACAGCTTGCCTTCACCGTTCACGTCAGCCTTCACCTTCACCATTCCATTGGTATCCACCAACGGATTGACTTCGGATACGCTGCCCTCAAACGAGCTTCCCCCCGCATAAGGAATAACCGTCACCTTATCACCTTTTTTAATAAAGGCAAGTTCATTCTCCAATACGGTAAATTCTGCTTCCATCCCTTTGGTATCAAGAATAGTACAGAATACTTCCGAGGTATTGGCCGGGTTATATGGCTTCGAGAAAAGATTAGCCACCACCCCGTCAAAAGGCGCGGTAAGCGTCGCGTGTTCCGTCTCCCTTTTTGCCAGTTCGTACTGGGATTTCGACTGCTCATAACCGCTCTTCACTTTCGCAAGTTTCATTGTCTCCACAGGAACCTTACTGAAATCATCCGGCGTATATCCCTGCCCGATAAGCACATCTTTCAATTCCAGCTCAGCTTTCAACAGAGCGTCTTCCGCCTGGGACAGTTTCTGCTCCAGACGGAATTTGTCCAGTTCAGCCAGCTTTTGTCCTTTATGTACACGGTCGCCGTTCTTCACATAAATACGGGCAATGACTTCACCCGTTTCAAAGCGTAGGTCGGCTTTGCTGCGGGCGTTCACCTTGCCGTTGCTGACCAGTTCATGGGCAAAAGTACGCTTCTTCAGAATCTGGGTGGTAACTTCATTCTTTACGTCAGGAAGAACGGTGGAGACACCTTTCTCCTGTTCATCAGCACTATTTTTCTTGTCAGAGCAAGAAGGTGTCAACACGAATGCCAAACATAGCATCAACCACATACGATTACATTTTTTCATTATATTTCCTATTTATAGGTACTCAAAAGAATATCCATATTCTCTAATTTATCTATAACTCCATTCTTTACTTTTGCAACCACAGGATACATGGATTCTTTACACTCTGGAAAGAAATACAGATTTTCATAATCCAAACACACATTTTTCTTTTGCAGGTTACTCTTACCAAGCCGGATTGCCAACTCTTTACGCGAATATATTCTTGTGAAAACGAATTTAATTTTCATATCATCCACATGAGACTTAAAAAAATATTCCGCCTCTGAAATGCAACCTGTACAACCACTATTCGGTATAAGAAAAATATAGTCATATTCTTTCATTTCTTTCCCTAGTTGATTGGTCAACGCATTGCTTATTTTATCAGAATAATCGTTAATACAACAACTACACACTAATAAACTTACAATAGCCAAATATAATAATATCTTAATTTTCATTTATAACCACCTTATATTGCTCAAATATTAATTTATCTTCATCATCAGTCAAAACCTGTATATTAAGCCCATCCTTTGAAACAAAACAGTTATTTATACGGTAATTACCTTCTTTTGCTGGAGGAAGAATTTCTTCACCCAAATAATGCAATTGACTATCTAACACAATAATAATAATTGGCTTATTATTTCCTCTATTCCCAATTTTATAATTAGTGTCCGGAAGTCTGGCTATCCTATAATATAATTCTCTATACTTATCATAAAATACACCTTCATAAGAAGGAGTATTCATATACCACTCAAAAACACGATATTCGTCCATAATAGAAACTTCTTCTTTTGATGTTGCATACGGTTTTATATATTCAATCATCTCACTACCAGCATACAATGAATCCGTCCGATTACTTATCAAATTGCAACGCCACAAATTATGGTCAGCCGGAAAGCTAATAAGAAGATTTCCCTTATTATCCAAACCAGTGTATGGCAATCTATGCGTTAATCCACCTCCCCAGTTGTATTCAACATACTGTATCGGATAATGATTTAAGAACTCCAGACTCGACTCATCTATATTATATAACATAGTAACCGGACGATTCTCTTTAGTCTCATAACTTGTTTCTCCTGATATAAACCCATTCAGAATCAAATTTCCATCTACATACTTCATAGGATTATTAGTCATCAGATAAGGGTCCGGATACATCATTTTCTCTTTTCTTTTAAAATTTTCAAACAATGCTTTAGTCCACAGAATCTCACCTTTACAATTTGTTAAATGTATAACAGAACTCCCATACTGATAAACAAAAATTGAATCACTGTTAAGAAAATAATACCCTTGTACCTCACCAACACCATTGTTACCTTCTTTATCATATCGGATAGTATCAACTAATAATCCATTGCTATAATCATACATGTATATCATATTTGTTGGATAATTGATAAACGAAATAATATTATTAACACTATCATTTATATATTGTAAATATTCCACCATTACAGATGTTCGTTCGTCCAATGCAAGCTCTTTCTTTCCAACGTATTCCAAATTACATTTATCTTCAAAATGCCCTATCTTGCTGTTTGTTACAACCTTTTTCTGACATCCAACCAGAACCGTTGTCAAAAATAAGATAATCAATATAAATCTCCACATATTTAAAAGGATTAAAAGTACTGGCTAAATCATTTTTCAGACTTCAACCAGTACCTGATAAATTACAATTTACTTATAACAATCATTGGTTTCATACCAAGAAGAAGTCACACAGGAAGCTCCACTTCCGTCTACTTTCAACTTGCATTTTCCAGTATTACTACCCGGCATATTTCGACAATCGGTTTCAGGAGTTGCTAAAGCTTCCAACTTTGAAATAACCAACTTTGAAAAGAAATCAGTCTTTTGGGTAGAATAAATATTATGCCCACATACCATAGCGCATGCTATAAATGGTATTATTACAAATAATCTTTTTTTCATGACTCATTTTTTAATTAAACTTCAAAATAGTGCTGCATTTATCATTTCAGCAGTAAACCATACTTTTTCACTTCATTTTTTCTTTTATTTCAACATTTACACCTCATTTTTATTTATACTCAATTTACCTTCATATTATAGTCGACTATTATTTTCTTTACATCTTCTCTCATTTCACGAATAGCTGTCGATTGCACTTTTGGTTCTTTCGTCAACACTATTTCAGCAGCATATTTTAATTTTTCAGGTTGCCGATATTGGGGCTCCGCATAAAGTTTCACCAACAGATAATACGGATAAATCCGCCCCGGAAGCCGATGTGTAGAGCGAATCAGGTATTCTTCCGCTTTCTCATAATCTCCTAACGCTTGATAATTCTTGCCGATGATATTCAGAATCATAGGATCATTGCTATGCGCCATTGCTTCCTCCAATATCCTTGTCGAGTTATCATATTCTTTCAATTTATGAAGAGAATATCCGTATTCAAAAAGAAATGCCCCACGATTCGCTAATTCCGGGTATAACTTTCCGTAGTCTTCTTTAGCAGACTGATAAGCTCCTATATTATAGAGCATCTTACTACGATACCAATCCTTACATGCAGCATATTGATTGTTTCTCCAATAATACGTTCCCAATAGAGCCATCATCGAAATAAAAAGGAATAATATTACTTTAGAGCGCCCGATAGCACAAGCCGCCAACAGCAAATAAAATGTCACTGCAAATCCGGGAATCTGCATCGGATAAGAAGAAAAGGAAAATACCAAAAATGAAATTACTCCTCCACAAATACCTATTCTCCCTTCGCTACTCCCCTTCCAAAGACAAAATGCAATTACCAACGAGACAACCAATAAGAAAGGAATCCCATATTCCATCGCCACTTGCAGATATTCATTAAATGCATACTCCGGACTACCTGCCACCAACTCTTCTGTCTCCGAAAATTCCCCATTTGCAAAATAGTTTTCTTGCGCTCTGCCATAAGCTGAAACAAAGTTCCCTGTGCCATGTCCTATAACCGGACTTTCGGCAATTGCCATACTACTTATTTTCCACATGAACAAGCGTCCGTTGGCAGAAGTAGCTTTTAACTGAAAAAGAGCATAACCTGCCACTATGATCATAACGCTGCCTGCAATGCAAGCCAGTACTAGTCTTTTCTTATATTTTCGTCCAAACTCCTTTAATCTACTTCCCCATGAAACGCGCATTCCATATACCCATGTACCCGATATTGCGGCAGCAATCCATGCCGAACGGCTCATTCCGGCAGGCAGTACACAAAGAATCAACAGCATAACTCCTAATGCGATGTAATACTTTCCCTGTTCCGCCCATGTACGTCCTGTTTTTTCTTTCAAGCTTAGCCATTCATACAGGCAAAGCGGAAATATCATCGCCAAATATCCCGAATAAGGTCCCGGATTATAGAAAGAGCCTGTAAGTGCATATAAAGAGTGATTGGAAACAGCCAGGCCGTATATCTGCCTCAATCCCCAGACAGCTTCCATTCCACCCAAGACAATCAATACCCATGTCACGATGGTTGGAAAAGACAAATGTTTTTTTCTATTCAGACAGAAGGATAATAGACAGCAAACGACGAAAACAAAAAGCATGCGTCCCAACCATAGTTTTTGATATGCCATTTCACCGACAGGAATATCATTCGAAGTAGCAAAAACTACTACGCTCAAGATTGCCGCAACTCCTGTAAGAGTTATCACATCCGCCATATTCTTCTGTGTCATCCGCATCAATTCCAACTTTATTTTCGTTCCTTATTTGATTTTCTGCATAATTCTGTCCCAACGGGGTTTCTCCGTAAATTTATCTTCCGAATACCAAATACGGGTAGCCTTACCTACAATGTATTCTTCAGGCAACATCCCCCAGTACCTTGAGTCCTGCGAATTTGCCATATGATCACCGGAAACAAAATAATAGTTCTTTTTAAAGCGATATTGGGTAATCACACTGTCTCCCAATACTATTTGTCCGTCTTTTATACGTAGCCTCTTCTTCTGTTCCCACCCTATCAATTGCCTGTACAAAAGGCAGTTCGTACGGTTCATCATTACTATCTGACCTTTCTTGGGAATCGGCAAAGGTCCGAACTCGCGGATCGTCCAGCCCAGTTGTTTGTCATAAGGAAATGTACCTACCACAATGCCATGCTGTTCCGGATGCTTCAGATTCGCCAGATATTGCTGGGCATCGTAGTTTCCCAACTGTTCGTCACAACCACGTACTTTATAAAATCCCCCACGAATCTCCAATGTATCCCCCGGCAAAGCAATACAACGCTTTACGTAATATTGCATTACATCCATCCGGACACTGTCCCAACGATTCATTTGATAAGGGAAATTAAAAACCAGTATATCATTTCTCTGGAAACTCCCCCATCCGGGCATCCGGTGGATAGTGACATCCTCATTATCCAAGGCTGCAAACACATCGAACAGGCGAGCCCCTTTTATCATCTTATTAACTAATATCCGGTCGCCATCCTTCAATGCCGGTTCCATAGAGTCCGAAGGTATCCTGAATGAAGTAAAGCAGAACAGTTGCATCAAGAACAGAATAACCACCATACAGAATATGAAGAAAGCCAGATTCTCCAATATCGCCTGAATTCTCTTTATCATGCTCATAAGTTTCCCTTTAATTGAATCAATTTATAATAAGCTGCCAACCCCAACACACATTTCACACGTTCGTCATTTTCATCCAACAACCCGATGATAGGATATGTCTCTTTCTTCATCTTCTGTTGCAGATAATCCGCCCACACCTCCAATTGCTCCCAATGCATACCAGCATAATCAAAGTCCTGTTCCGCTTCTACAATAGCAGTTGTCATCATCAGCATATTGGCAGCCGCTTCTACGGCACAGTTTTCTAATCTCACCTGTTTACTGGCAACAGGATACAAGCCGATATCATACGGCGGGTATTTCTTGCTCCAATGAATATCTTCACAGTACTCGAATATGGGATCCAACAAACCTCTCATCCAGTCGGTACGATGAAAGAATAACAATGCCGGAAAACTCTTATAAGCTTCTCTGACATTACCCAATGTATCGCCCAAACAAAAAAGCTTATTATCCGAAGATGATATAAATCTGTGAGAAGATATAAAATTACGATAAGCAGGAAGCATTTGTTCCGCCAATGTCTTATCCCCCGCCTGAAACGCTTTGGTATTCCATCGGTTATCCAAAATATCACATTCCGCCTTAAGTTCCTTATATCTATTTCCTACGGATTTCATTAATTCTTTTACCTCCCTTGTCCCATCACTATTCCAAAGAGGAGACAGAGCCTCGCCATCATATTGTAGCACCTGTCCTTCTTCATATCCGACAAGTAATACCCCACTACTATCCTTATCCCTTTCATTTCCCACGTACAGCTTTTGAGACAAGATGGCATGACCATCCATACATGAAAAGGTTGTTTCATCCGCTGCCATAGCCAAATACAAGCTGTCGGACTTCACAAAACGCCAATCCTTATCGACCCAACTATCAATTTTCCTCTTGCCAAACATCCATTCCATATCCACGTCGAACAAAACCTCCACCGCATGTTCCTTTCCGCTTTCCGTACGAACCTGATAGGTAAGAAAACCGACAGGCCAGCCTGTCAGATCCCACTTTTCCGACAAGGAAGGTGAGACAAAGTCAACCTGAAGATCCACCTCTCCACATTGGAAAATAAATTGAGTCTGCGTAGCTTGCACATCCATCTTTTTCAGAGTTGCAGGTTTCGCTTCAGCATACGTTTTATTTTCTATATATAAGCCGAAATCCAACAAAGCAGGACCTCCCGTATTCCGACAATATGCAGCCAAGATATTATTATCTCCATCAATAATTTGACTAATCGCTTCATCAGTCAAACGCTGGCATTTCGTTTTATATGTATATCTACTCTCTAACAAATATTTTCCATTACAAAAAAGCTTTAGCCAATCATCGCATACATAACGGACATAAATTTTATGATTCCTCAAAGCGTCTTTATTATCCACCTTGACATGCCTGCGGACATAAATATTTTCCGCTCCCCACAAGGTATGCGCCGGATAATACCCTTTTACCGGACCAAACGCTCCTTTCCCTTCACTCCACCAAGAATCGTCATACCTCCTCTGCTCCCATCCTTTTCCCGGAAACAAGAAAGAATATTTTCCCGTCCACCCGACAGTATCCTCCGAGAGAGGTGCTAAAGGAGATATACGTAAAGAATCACCTCCCATGAAACGATAAAGTATACCGTCTACACGTAAAATACCAGTTATCGGAAATGCCTCTCCGGTTCTCAACTGCGGATAACTTTTATTTAATGTATCCCCCGTTAATTGGAGACTTAAACTAGGGGTAACAGCCAACAGTGTATGTCTGGAAGGAGCAATAACAGACAGATGCGAAATCTTCTCATCCGGACAAGAGCAAGCATATACCAAAGAAATGATACCTAAGATGATAATCATTCTCCATGCCACGACAAACCTGATATACGTTCTTATTTCCATAGTTGACTCCCGTTTTCATAAATAAAAATTCTCTCGTCCTTTCCACGAGTATGGTTCCGTAAAAATAACAATGCATTTTCCGGAATATCCCGAAATACTAATGAGTCGGCAGTCGCCTTGATTTTTCCGGCAGACTTCCAATCTTTGTCACAATAAAACAGCTCATATACATCACCAGGCCGAACATAATTGTCCCTGTTGCGTGGAGTATAGACTATACGGTCTACTTTTACTTCTCTTCCTAAATCCAATCCCGCCCATCCACCAGTGGGTTTGGAATAATCAAAAGAAGTCCATGTTTTCCCGTCAAACACATTGGTATATTCATGCGTTCCGTCATGTTGGTAACATCCGGGAGTACCTATGATTTTCCCTGATAAAGCCACGGTATCATCCTTCTCATAAAAAGCGACTTCTGCAACATTACATGCGCCTTTGGGAGGACCAAAATATCGTAGATAACGATACCCTTTATCAGACCAACTTTTTACAGTTGTATTCAAACGATTAGGTATGCCCTGTATAATAAACAGTGTATCTTCATCCGAGAAATCAGAACGATTACTTCCAGTAAAAATCCCCCCTATCATTCTGTTTCTAAAACTATTTTCTTCTTTAAGATTAAACTTAGCATACAAAACCATATCTTGCGTCTTTTTCCCAATAGAATAATAGTGAGGGAAATTAGTTTCTTTATCCAGATAAAAAGGATCAGTCAAAAAACATAGTGTTCCATCCTCATAAGTAGCAACTCTCATAACTGAACCATTACGAACATATCGGAAAGCCAGACGACTGGCATCATAGACTGTCCAATCAATCGGAATCCAACGATCCCTATTACTAGCACATAAATAAGCAATTCTCCCACTCCTTTCATCCTTATATTGCTTTTCTAAAGGGATAACCAGTTCTTTTTGGTATGAATACGCATAATCAGAAGTAACATCTTCAAACTTGGGAATACGCCAAAATGAATACACTTCTTCTCCATACTGTGCCATTTGCTTGTGTAAGTCCCTATTCGCACTAAAAGTATTTCTGTATATCTTGGCGGCTCCCTCCTTTTGATACAGGGAACATTTGCGAACACGTATTAAATTCTTCATGAAGTCAGAGATATATCCTTCCCCATTTTTATCCCAAAGCATTACCCAAAAGTGACCGGCATTGCCATCACCACGTACAGGCAAGTAATCTATCGCGCTAGGAATACCTAAAGCACGGAATAAATAGACTGCGAAATCCGTCAACTCTCTGCAACTGCCAGACTGATATTGCACAAATTCAGGTCCTATGTGTCCGAAAGAAAAGGGAGCTATAGAAGTAAAGAATGTCTTTTTATCCGGCAATCTCGCCATTAAATACCTGGCTGCCACTAATGGATCTTCTTTATCCAAGGTGTCAGACATCCGCAATGAATCCAGCAATGAATTGTATTTCTTATAATATGTCTCACGCCAATAAGCTAACGGTTCATCACCGATTCGATAAGGCAACAAGTATTCGCAAAATATTTCAAATGAGATATTCTTTCCCCAAGGTTGTTCCTGCCAGACTTTGAATGCCCAATCAATGTTATGGCATAGATAAGCAGAATCTATTTCCATGATATCGCGTTTTTTCTGAGGTTCTTTCATTGGACCAAAAACTTTTTTGACTGAATCGGCAACTTGTTGCGCTGTTTTACCCTTACGTACTTTTAGCCAAGCATAATAAGACTTATAATTCTCTAATTGTTCTCCATAGGAATAGGTATAAAAAGGCATATTTTCTATCAGAAAGCAAGCAGCTTTATATTTCAAACTATCAGCAGGATTCTTTTGATAATGACAAAGCACCTTTTCCAACTCTTTTCGGTTGTTGTCAGCAGATTGCAAAGCAACTTCGAGAGGAGTTATCGTTTCCTCCCTAAATGCTATCCTGTCTATCATTTGCCATCCTAGCCAGACAAGTAGCACCAGAACTATAAGTTGGATATATCGTAAGTGCTTTATCATATTCCTATTCATTTTGCGTTTCCACTAATTTTCAAATGAAATAGAGAACCTTCTGCATTCCATTCATTAACAAAACTGGTTATTCTATCTTGTTCTGACTCTTTACCAGACAATAACAATATAGCAATAAATATCAAACTAACTAAACGTGTCATTATTTCAAATAGTATTTCAATATTACAGGATTATCATCTTCTTTTAATGCCTCCATTTTATGAATTTCTTCAGATGACATAAGATTGCGATCTACAACTTTACTAACAAAATCCGGCTGACAAATAGAGAGCAAAACATTATCTACTATACCAAAGCAAGGATACATGATAAAAGGTTCTCCTTCTTTACATAAATAACCTTGTTGGTTCTATAAAATAAAGACGAATCATTCGTTTCGAGAGGAACAAGTTCTATTTTCTCCAAGAAAGACGAAGCATCCCGTATAGTCTCATGTACATCAACCGGTATTATTTCGATTTCTTCCGATAGTTTTTTATGACTATCAGAACAAGCGCAAGCAACGATTAATAAAATTATTACACTTATTTTTCTCATTATACTTATTCTTTAATATTAGAGATTGTATTGTCTTACATGAGTCGTATGTACTTCCACTGAATCTATTCCCACTGTGGCAATGGAAAATGCACAAGAACCGGATCTAAATCACAGACAATAGCATACATTGTTTTCCCATCTTTTGCCACACATATTTGTTTCAACATCTTATCGCTTTTTATCATCGCAATTTTATCACCATTCCAATTATACACATATATCATATCACCTGAAAATGACGCCAAAGCATTCTGACGGAATTTTTTTCCGGAATACAATAGGTACACATAATCTTCCGAGCATGTAGCCCACAAATAAACGAGTGGTGAATCTCTCGAGGCACCCGAATAATCTGTCGGATTATTTCTATACTCATAGTCCGGATAAGTAACAATAGTTTCCTTTCGCAAATGTAGAGAATCGTTTTCTAATTGATAGAAAGACAGCATATCCGCTGACATAAGATAAGCAACGAATTTCGTTCTTGAAGGAGAGGACGCTATACCAAACATATAAGCCTGCGAACGAACAATACCGGAAACAGTCTTTTCATCCTTATCCCTATAAGGCCATTCCCCAAGCGTACTATGCACCTGTCCATTGGAATCCAACACACAATACCTGTATTTTTCATAAATACCAGGAGCTATAAACTTCCCGTTAGCCATAGGATGAACTTCAAGTGGCAATCCACTGTCTATGCGAAAAGCAGGAGTAAACCGCACAGTGCCTGCGGTTGTTGAATTTGTATAATAAAACTTTTTTCTATTTATATCGTAAAATGAAAACGAACTTTCATTATGTGATTCTAAAGAAGAAAGTACAGTAAATTCAGATGGACCTTGCCCACGCATAGCAGCCTTTCCTAAATATTTTCCGGATTTTACATCAAAAAAAAGCAACATGGAATCAGACTTAGCATCCATAACCGCTAAAATTGAGTCTGATAATGCCATCTCTCTTGGGCTTCCTATTATATAATTATCCTCACAAATAATAGGTTGGCAGATGATATTCTCCACCCGAATAGTCTCCTGGTTACTTGAGCGACAAGATAATAGAAGAAGTATCAATATTCCCCCTAATAGTGGCATTTTATTCTTTGTATCTATCATATCTATATCAATTTTTAAGCTAACGGTTCATCATCAATTCGGTAAGGTAACAAGTATTCACAAAATGTTTCGAATGAAATGCTATCCTCCTATCATTTGCCATCCTAGCCAGACAAGTAGCACCAAAACGATAACCCAAATGCTTCATCAAACTTCTTGTTATTTACTCATTTCGCGGTTCCACTAATTTTCAAATGAAATGGAGAATCTTCTGCATTACAATACACGGTAATCGTTTTATTGAAATGTTCAGGTCGTTCTGCCTTATATTTCACCTTCACTTTCAAATTTCCACTTGGTTGAATAGGTTCTTTAGAATATTCCACTGTAGTACAGCCACAAGAAGTATAAATTTCTTCTACAACAAACGGATTATCACCTGAATTAGTAAATGAAAATTCAACTAGTTGCTCTTGCTTCCAATCAAAAATCCCCATATTCAATTGGGAGGTAGATAAAACAGCCGTTGTAAGTAATTTATCATCAACCTTTGCTGAATGACTCTTTCCTGTAATAATAGCTAGATAAAGCTCTCTTATCTTGGGATTATGAACGGGATTGCCAATAGCAACCACTTTATTTTTTTTATTCAATAAAAATGTCTGAAACATCATTTCAGTTGGAATATGATTTAATATATTCAACGAATCTTGTTCATCTATACAAACTGGATATTTAAAACGGTCAGTTACTAAGATGTTAGATATTTCTGTTTTATTTTTAGGAAAAAAGAAGAATAGAAATTGAACTGAATTAGAAGCCAATGAATCAACTTGCGACATAAAGCTTTTCCATGCAGGTAAACGCAATTTACAACTCGTACAACCTACTGAATCAACATAAACTACAACTTTATATTGACTCTGGCTTGAAACAGAATAGTCTACAGAATCCTTCCCGTTAATGGTAAAATAAAGTTCTGAAGGAAATATTAATTCTTTAGAGTTCCAATTTTGCAATACATTTAGGGCATGTTCTCGTTTATTATCTTTACATGACACTAAAAATAATAGTAAGATGGCAATTATATATTTCATATTCTTAAAGAAACCATTAAAATTATTTTTTCAACAACACCGAAGTTTCAGGAAATTCACCAAGGAACTTATACCAATCAGGTTCATATTTTATTTACGATTTAAAGATAATAATCAAAACGCTACTAAATAAGACCACTTAAATCCAAATAAGCAAATTGCATATCATCATCTAAACTCATTATGATTCGGTTATTCTTTTCATCATAACAAAAATTTAATATTTGACATTTAGTTTCTATAGTCTGAATGTAATTACCATTCATATCAAAAACTAAAAATTTAGTCGGACGATCTACTTTCATTCCACCAGAGCCACTATTATAAAAAGTCTCCTTACCTGAATAAAGCGCAACTATTTTATCTTTACAATAGGCTACTCCACCATAAAAACTAACTCTATTTGTTGATTTATCCCATTCCGGACCGTATATATTGTATCTTAAATTTCCGTTGAGATCACAAATCGTCATTAAATCATGATACAAATAGCATTCTACATAGCATCCACCCTTTATTGATAAATCAAAATCAACACGTTTCTTCTTTATATCAGGATGTTCATAAAGCATATTATCCATTTCTCCGGTTTTCATATTCCATTTAGTTATATTTTCATTATAACCTGAATTTCCTGTTGGTTTTATTATTAAAGCAAGATATAAAGAATCATTTATAGATTTATATTTATTAGGAAATGATCTTTCTGCCATTTTCGCTTTTACGGTTGGCTTATACAATGAATCTGAAAGAATACAATCTATATCATAAGCAAATATCTTTTGTTTACCATGATCCGATATACAAAATATGTGACTCATTCCATCTGTTCCAATATATCCCATATTAGTTATTTCATCAGGACCTTCACCTCTACTCAGTACACTTGTCAAATAGCTAAAATCATTCTTATTAAATATATGAATCAAATTATCTTGTGATTTAACATCACCTATTATTAAATACTCACCGACTATACATAATGGGCTTATTGGACCTATTAAAACATCATTAATTGCAATTTCTTTCACTCTATCTTGAACATCCAAAATATTTGCACGTTTATTTTGATATACTTCAGTCTTTGAATTTTGTGCACAACTCCAACAAACAGTTAGAAGCAAAATGTATAAAATTTCCCTCATAATATAACCTTTGGATTAATATTTATAAAAATGCTACATCATATTTGAATTTGAACATCTCTCTTAATGGGAAATGTCATCTTACTAAATAGATTATTATACTATTTACCCCTGCTACTCAATTGTAGCAGGGGAATTTATTTACGTAAACTCAATTCCACCAATAGTGTTCTTGAAAATACGGATACCACTGATAACAGTAGCAACCATTACCATTATCTACACAACCATTTACACAATCAAATCCTCCTTCACTAGGGTCAGCCAATGCTTCCACATTTGATAATGCTAAATCAGACAACTTTCCATTATTATTCTGTGAAGTATATACATTATATCCCGCAACAGTAACAATAGCAACAACGGCTATAAGCCCCATTATTTTCTTTTTCATCTTTGAATCTTTTCTAATTAATACTTTCTTTTTCTTCTGTATCTATCATTTCAACAGAATAGCAATAGTTTGCTACATTAATTTTTTATTCTTATGTTTGTAGCAGAATAACCTCCTTTCTTTTTAGGGGTTAAAGGAGCAGATGAAATGTAGATCCACCAAGACCAACAATACTCATCATCATGCTCCTTTTTTTAACCAGAATTCATTCTCACGTACAAAATTCAAGACAAATTCAAAGGTTGTAACCTTCAATTACATATTAAACTTTACGCTCTACAAAAGGACAATCCACACCGCCAATCCCCCAACAATAAATCATTCCTCCTGTAGCTTCTTCATCCGCAGTCAATGCCTCAATTTCTATGAGAAATAGTCTTATTGGTAGCTATATCAAAATACAAATCTTCTATATAAGGATTATAAATTGGATTTCCTATGACAACAACTTTATTTTCCTTATCTAACAAAAATGTTTGAAAACGACGGTCGTCTGGGAAATTATTTAATTTGTTTATTTGACTCAACGAATCCATTACAACAGGGAAAGCTATAGCATTATGCCTAAGCAATGAATATATTTCCTTCTTAAATTTCTTATTATTAGAGAAACCAAAGATAAATACTGGCATAACAGACATTCCTTTGTCCTGCAACCTTTTATATAATGCATTCCATTCCGTTAGTTTCAAATCACAACTAAGGCAACCTATAGAATCTACATAATTCAGTATTTTATAATCGCAGCATTCATAATCTGCCTTTTTCACGATTCCTTCTTTAGGTATATATACAGTATCTGGTAAAACGACAACTCTATCCACCCATTCTGTTAATATAGAAGCAACCTTTTTTTGTTGTTCCGATTGTTTACATGAAAAGCACAATAACAACAGAATGCTACTGCTTAGCAACAACAGTCTATTTTTCATAAAACTTAAATTTCAAAATAATAGGATTTGCATCCTCATCTTCCACATAAGACTGAACATAAGGATACAGCGGCGACTCCTTAGACAAATATTCAGGATATACTAAACCATACAGAAAACCTTCGCAGGAAGCAAAAGTCATCATACCAAGTTGCATATCTGCCGGGCCAGACAATATTTTTCCTGTTTTCTTATCCCAATAAATGTCATAATACGTCCTCGAAGGGCCAACAGAACGTACATACAAGAATCCATCGTCTTCAATGACACTCACAATGGATTTAAAATAGTCATCTGTATGCTCCAGTTTATCAAACTGCTTCCATGTTTGGGGTAATTTATCTTCCGGCAATGCTTGATTTCCAAAATCGATATGATATTTTGGCATAAGTGTCCCGTCACGATAGATATCAACTACATAATTACCGTAGTCTGGCAACACCATGCAATGACCGTCATAATGATAAAACCGTTCTGAAACCAATTGGATTCCATTCCGCTTTCTCAAACCCTCTAATTCACCGTTGGTGAATTTATAAATGGAATAATCCTCCATATCCGAGAAAAGAAGATAACTATCCTCCGATGTATGCGAAAAGCGATGACATCCAAGCATCTTTATACCATCAATATTTTTCTTTTCTATAAAATGCCCGTCTTGCATACTAAATACAAGAATCCCCGTTGCATCCAATAATTCTATTGATTGTTGATCTGGACTAATCGTTACATCACGCAATTCAACACATTCATTCTCAGCACCTCCTAACTTTCCTACAGTAAATAAAAAAACACCTTGTCGATTATATACATACACAGACTTCAATTTGTAATCCCAAAAAATGATACGGTCGTTTGCCAACACGCACTTCTGTGCTATGGACAATAAAGAATCTTCATTGATACCCAACTGAATAACAGAATCTACTTGAATGATTGAAGCCCAATCTTTAAATTGTAGATTTTCCACATTCAATACTGTTACACCTGTTTGAACTTCCGTTTTATGGGAATTACAAGAAATTATGACAAAAAGACAAATAATTAACAGATTAGTTTTCATAATACATTTATTTATATAAGGAATTAACAATTATATAATTGTTAATTCCTTATTTTTATATTTTAACAATCACTAGGATAACATTCATCATGTCCTCCACTGGTACATGATACCGCAGTTTTATACTCTACAGGAATAGGACATTGATATGTATATCTATGATAAAAACCTGTGCCAATTTCAGGAAATGCCAATGCATCCATGTTAGACAAAGTCAAATCCGATAACTTCATATTGTTTTGTGAAGCACATACATTATATCCTGCAATAGTAGCAATAGCAACAATAGCTATAAGCCCCATTATTTTCTTTTTCATCTTTGAATCTTTTCTAATTAATACTTTCTTTTTCTTCTGTATCTATCATTTCAACAGAATAGCAATAGTTTGCTACATTAATTTTTTATTCTTATGTTTGCATTGGAATCTTTTTTAAAGGTTTAGGAGCAGATGATATGTAAGCAAATCCGCCAAGATGAACAAACGCATCATTCTGCTCCTTTTAATCAAGTTAATTATCTCATACGCTACCAAAGCTAAACTTTACTATTGGCTGATCGCTATTTACGTTTGTCGCCATTATCGTTTTAGTAGCTTCATCTACCCAAATACCATATATATAATGGTCGAGTACATATTTACACATCGGTTCTCCTTTCAAACTAAATACATAAATGTACTTTCCGCCGTCAGGAAGTTTTCCGCTTTGCCTTGCTATCTCCTTAAAAGATGTTCCATGAAACACCGCATAAATGGCACTATCCGTTACTTGGACATCACTGAATCCCATGATGCCTGTTGGTATACCATATCCATCAGATACTTTGAATTCAGGTTCGTCATGCTCACCGATACGAATTACATGAGTACGGTCTTTCAAATTATAGATTTCAACCACCTCTCCCAGTTGAGTGACAGCAGCTAAAACGCCATTACGAGAATTATAATCTAAAAAGCTACGCCATGCCTGTGCTAATGCCGGACGGGCTTCTTGCAAAGCTTTCTCATTCGCTGTAGGTATAGCGCCTATCTTCTCTATAAGTTTACCTTTGCAATTAACCTTCAAAAAACGGCTCTCACCTGAATAGTCAGGAATGACAAATGTCGTATCATTATATATGGCAAAATCAAGTGGTCGAAGTATATCTTCATCCAATGTTACCGTTTCCTCACGAAACAGTGAATCACCGGATGAAGAAAAATCTAACCTAGTTAATTCGCTTTTGTTAGCATCTAAAGTCCATAATTCATGATTATACAAACGGAAGTTTTCCATCGACAACATTTCCGTTGGAGAATCGCCTCGCCTGCCAAAAGAGGATAGATACTGGAAACTTGGGTATTGAAATAAGTGCCCATAATAATCGGAACTATGTAAATCCATCACAATGGCTTTATCTCTCTCTATCCGTATCCGAAAAGGATAACGAAACAAGGCTGTATCAAGCTCTATTACCTGTGCCAACAGATGTTTCTCTTCTGGAAAATCTAAATATTTAATCCCCAAAAAAGTTTTTGGGGATTGTGAACACGAGGATAATATTCCAACCACCAATATTAGTAGCAGAAGCTTACTAATCCAAGATAAATGGCTCGAAAACATACTTTACTTTTACATGATTTATAGGACAATCCACAGAGCCGAAGCCAATACACCTAATCATAGGACTCTCATCGGCAGCCAAAGCTTCCACATTATTTAATAAAATAACATTTTGTAGTTTGTTGTGCTCAGCTTTTCTACAAAAGAAAATAGAAACTAATACGATAAAAGAAAGAGTTCCAAACTTTAAATACTTTTTCATACTATGATATAAATTGATTAATATTTGCTCGAAAGTAGGCATCCTATTCGAACACGACAACTTATTGATGTGAAAAATCGTGAGAACTATTGTGAGAAATTTCTCACAACAAATTTTCATCGATGAAATGGCACTTTTTAAACAATCAAAGAATAGCTATTTCCTGATGATTTAATAGATATATTCACTGATTCTTCCCGAAGTATACACCTTAAATCACTCACTACACGACGCAACCTACCTTCTACGCCTCTATCTTCCGACCTCCAAAAACATGAAATAATCTCTTCTTTTGTCATCGTATGATTGGGAGCTTTCAAAAGCAGCAAAAGTAAAGATGCAGGTTGGCTAGTAATCCGGATCTTTCGATTATCATCTGTATAAAATTCATGCGAACTGTAAACATAACGCAGATTCGCTATTTTTATATTTAATTGGGAGATATCTGTTACTGAAGGAATGCTCTTTTTTATTCTTTTTCTTAGATAATAGATAAAACAAACAAATAAAAGAACAAGGATAATTAATTCTACAATAACCACCATCGTTATTGAAGTGTTTTTAAGAACTGTCAACCAAGAATACCGAATAAAAGGCTCTACTTCAATTTCATTGGAAAGTCCGGAGTAAAAACTACTAATTTTTTTATACTCTGGTAAAAATAACGTAGAATCTCCACAAGCAAGTACATAGGCACTATCTGTATGAATATGTATTCGTAATGCATGACAAGAAACAATATTAGCCGCAGACAGTTTCTTACTCCACAAAGATAAACAAGCATCGGCATCTATTCCCTCTTCTGCTAAAACGGTATGACTTATTCCAGTATCAATATCCGAACTCACTACGACCTTGTTTTCTTCAACCACAATATCTTTTACTTTTTTACCTTTAGAACTAGTTATAGTACAATGCTCAAAGTTCCTATTTGGTTCCATTTTATAACCAGCCTCATATAGTCCCAGTGCCTTATATTGTGCATTGAATCCATCTTCTATTGTTTCCAATAAAGTTATTCTAGTCTTATTTGCAAGTGCAACTTCTCCTGAAGCATAAAGCATTCGTTCTAATGTAACAACAAGAATTATCATTAAAATGAAAAATAGCAAAGCCATTCGTCTGTCTGGATCCATAATTCGCACAAATAACAAATTACTACAAATAGTTCTCATAGTATTTCTTTTTATATATTTTTCAAGCACAAAGGTAACATTATTTAATTAATTCGCGAATAAACCGTAACAATATCTATAGTGCGAGAAACAATATTCTCGCAGTTTCAGCAGAGTATCCTATTTTATGAATAAAAAAAACGCTCCCAGCACAAATGGAAGCGTTGTCTTTATCATTTTAAAATTCACATTTTTCGGGGGCGATCCTTCTACAAACTTTTTATTTCTTCAATGGATAGTCCTGTAACTTGCGAAATGGTATCAAGTGGAATATTCAAAGATTTCATATTATGTACCATTTCTCTTTTTTCTTCCATACGACCTTCCATAAGTCCCTCGGCACGGCCCTCAGCACGGCCCTCTGCACGACCTTCAGCACGACCTTCAGCACGGCCCTCAGCACGACCTTCCGCACGTTCGGTATATATATTGTCACGTAGAATTACTATATTATCCAAATGACGATAATAAGCACTTAATTCTTCTTTTGTCATCTTATCCAGTTTCAGGCGTTGACGAGCCTCATCCAACCCCGGTGCTGTCGCACCATCAGGTATATCACCTGTATTCATATAATAAATCCATTCTTCCAACGGACTCCGGGCCACTTGATTGAAATCATTGACCTTCAGAATATAATATTCGGGATAAAGCTGACTGACACTATCTACTTTGAATGTCTGTTTCTGGAAAGGAGTCAATTCCAAAACATCTCCCTGATGGATTCCGCGGAATTCTGTTTTTCCATGATATACGATATCCTTTCCACTCCCTAAAGAGAAATATACAATATTGACACTATATACTTTCCTTACTTTGTCATACCCTTCCCCGCGGTTTATGTATTCGGTCACCAATTTAGAAGTGCCGAATAACATACGTTGGAAATACGCATACTCATTATTGTTTTGAACTTCAATCAAAATGAGTTCACCCTTTGAGTTTTCCGCAAGCATATCCACCCGATTATACTTGTCAAACTCGTCCTCTTGATTGCTCTCACTTTCCAACAGTTTCTGAATGACTATCTTTTCATTTAGAAGAGTGGTTAGAAAGCCCTCGAGAACTGCAAAATTGGCTTTATTACGCAACAAGCGTTTCATTGCCCAATCGAAACGAATATAATTACTTGCCATAAGTTCGTCTCCTTTACCGTTTCCTTTTTTCATGCTGACAAAGGTAAGCAGAAAATGTTTGATTTCAAGTATATATGATTCAATTTATTTCTATCTAAGAATATTCTATCTCCCACTCTCCCAAAGTCCGCGTTGCGCTATCGAAATTCGCTCCAACTTTAACAACCTTGCGATGGGCTATCTCATAAGGGATGGCATATTGTTTACTATTAATTTGCACCAATGCCTCTTCAGGAGTACCATCCACCTTGAACTCAAGTACATAAACCGCGTCAGGCATTTTGATTACCACGTCGGCCCTGCCAATGGCATTCTTTACCTCTACATCCACATATTGCCCCATCAAACGGAATAACAAATAGAATATGGTTTGATAGTGTTTTTCCTGATTGTTCTCCAAATCATAAGGAATAGAAGAGAAGAAAGAACGGGTACGAAGCAGACATTGCTCAATATCACCTTTCATCAAATCCCTTACAAAAGAGACTGAATATCTCTTTCATATCAATCTAATGTCTTTTGTTGAAACATATACAAAGATAACGTTTTTACGCATACCTTGTATAATAAAGTTCTACTATATTAGATAAAATAATGGCTTATTGCTTGAAGATATCCATTGGTTCCGATTGTCCCATATATTGTGGGACTGAAACAATATCCTTGCAGTTTTAACAAAGAATGGAATATCAACTATATTCGTTTATAAGGCATTTTGTCAAAAAGTTGGGATAATGTTTTTGGGGATAATAATTTTTATTATCCAAATATTCAAGCAAAAGTTTGTTCATCTAAAAGCTTTTATTTTACTTTGCATCACAAAGTACTTTTATATGAATAAAGATAAAGCATTAGAATCGGTAAATGAGATAAAAGAGTTGATGGAAAAGTCCTCAAAGTTTATCTCTCTAAGTGGTCTCGCTGCAATCATGGCGGGCATTTACGCATTAGTTGGGGCATATATCGCCACACAAGTTATTACACCGGACACTTATTTAATTGTTGCCCTTGAACTAATGGTCATAATAGCCTCGCTCGTATTGATAGCTGCGGCGGTCACTACCTGCATCCTGTCCTATTACAAATCTAAAAAGACAGGACAAAAATTTTTCAGCCGCCTCACTTACCGGGCATTGTGGCATTTCTCTTTTCCGATGCTGACCGGAGGTGTTTTATGTATTTCCATCCTTATGCACGAGTATTATGACATTATGGCTTCTGTCATGCTTTTATTTTACGGGCTGGCACTGGTCAACGTTTCCAAGTATACTTATTCCAGCATTGTATGGTTAGGCTATGCTTTCATTTGCCTGGGCGTCGTAGACTGTTTTTGTGAAGGTCATTCACTATTGTTCTGGACTATCGGTTTCGGTGTTTTCCATATCCTCTATGGTATATTATTCTATTTACACTACGAAAGAAAGAAATCATAAATGATAGAAGCATTCCAATATATTAATAAAGCATTCGAAAGCAAGGTCCGATTAGGCATCATGGCTATCCTGATGGTAAATGAGGAAGCTGATTTCAATTTTCTGAAAGAACAGCTCTCTCTGACCGACGGCAATCTTGCCAGCCATACCCGCGCCCTGGAAGAGCTGGGATATATCGTATGCAACAAAAGTTTTGTCGGACGAAAGCCACGGACTGTTTTTCAGGCAACCCCGCAAGGCAGAGAAGCTTTCAAATCGCATATTGAAGCCTTAGAGAAATTTCTAAAATCAAAATAAATAATTCATCAAAACATTACTGGTTTATGGACGCTTTCAACGAAAATTCAAATGAGCAACAGGCACAGCAACCTATGGGATGCCTCAACCGTTTTTCCAAAACAATCAAAGTGGTCATCATCGGATTATTAATCCTTCTCCTGATGATACCTATGTTCATGATTGAGAATCTTATTTCCGAACGGGGACAAACCCAGGAAGAAGCTATCAACGAGGTAAGCCAAAAATGGAGTCTTGCACAAACCATCACTGGTCCTTACCTGAATCTCCAGTATCCGGTTGTCACTGAAAACAACGGCGAGAAGACGGTTTCCATCAAAGACCTGATACTCTTTCCTGACGAGCTTACGGTCAACGGACAACTGAAGACTGAAATTCTGAAAAGAAGTATCTATGAGGTCAATGTATATCAATCGGAACTGACATTGAAAGGATCATTCAGTTCGGAAGAATTGAAAAAGAGCAGAATAGATATGGAGCAATTGCAGTTTGACAGGGTAGCAATTTGCTTAAACCTGACCGATATGCGAGGTATCAGCGAACAAATCAGCATCACTCTGGGTGATTCTGTTTATATATTCGAACCGGGTATGGACAACAGAGGAATAAATAACACTGGAGTTCATGCAATCGCAAATTTATCGGAATTGAAGCAGAACAAAGAACTGCCATACGAAATAAAAATCAAACTGAAAGGTTCACAGTCACTCAACTTTATTCCGCTGGGTAAAACAACCCGTGTAGACCTGAAAGCCAATTGGAATACACCGAGTTTCACCGGAAACTACCTGCCTAACAACCGGAATATTACCGAAAAAGAATTTTCGGCACAATGGCAAGTTTTGAACTTGAACCGGAATTACTCACAAGTAATGATTGACTATACCAATTCTAATATTAAAGATATAGATAATTCCAGTTTCGGTGTGAACTTCAAAATTCCGGTGGAACAGTACCAACAGTCCATGCGTTCAGCGAAGTATGCTATCCTGATTATCCTGTTGACATTCGGAGTTATCTTCTTCACTGAAATTATGAATAAAACCCGTATTCATGCTTTACAGTATTTGTTAGTGGGACTGGCACTTTGTCTATTCTACAGCCTGCTCCTCTCCTTCTCCGAACATATCGGCTTCAACCCTGCCTATTTGTTATCTTCTGCACTGACTATTATACTGATAGGCGGATATATGTTCGGAATCACCAAGCAAAAGAAACCGTCATTAATCATGTCCGGTTTGTTGACTATACTCTATATTTATATCTTTGTTCTTATCCAGCTGGAGACTTTCGCATTATTGGCAGGCAGCTTAGGATTATTTATTATCTTAGCAATGGTGATGTATTTCTCAAAGAAAATAGATTGGTTTAATGAGTAGTCAGTTTTTTAAAATAGAACTATGAACATAATGTATATAAAAGGAGATGCCACATCTCCTATTGCGCCCAATAATAAAGTTATCACTCACATCTGTAACGATATTGGCGGTTGGGGATATGATTTATAAATAAAATCAACACTATCGCATGAGCAACCCGCTTTTCTTCTGATACATTTGACAAACGATTTTTTTATATTGTATTTTTGAGGAAAGAAAAGTAATCAACAGCATGGATAATATAAGAAAAATAGATACATAAATAACATTTAACTGATATATTTTAGTATCAGTACAAATATGGTATAGGGCAATAGTCTAACGATTATTGTCCTATTTTGTTCATATTTTTACTTAGATCCTGTTTTAAATTCTCTTCAGTCATAATATTATAGCTGATATTTTAGCTTACCTCGGCTCTTCTTGTCGCGTCCGTCTGTAGTTGGCGGAAGGGGTATTAACAGTTGCGCTCTTGGCTATTAATAGAAAACTTCCCGCCCATTAAGTCTAAAGTTCCTTCGGACAGGAAGGAAACTTTCTTTTCATTCGATGCAAACTATAAACGCAAGCTTTGATTATATAATTGCAAGCTTCGTTTTTATAATCAAAGCTTTTGTTTTTATAAACGAAGCTTGCGTTTATAGATTACGGTTAACGAAAAATAAGTTTACATGCTGATAATAAGAAGTTTACAATTAATGAAAGAGAACTTTTCTATTAATGAATGAAAAGTGGGTTATTAAGAGCCTGCTCCGAGTTTTGCCCGACACAGTTTTGAGAGTTGCTCTCGAGTATATTTTCTGTTACTGTGAGAAGCATGACGGAGACTATGTGACGAATAAAAACAGGTCGGTAAAGCCTATCTAACATAATCTCAGGAAAATTTAAACAGGCTCTAATAATTCAAGGAATTCTTTTTTATCCGAAGTTACTAGTTTTATTTCCATATTTTCTTTCTATGAAAAATACATTTGCATCACAAAAGTAATAAACTTACCAATAACTGTTCTTTCAATTAAATAATTATGATATCCAAAGATGAAAAAACACGCTCGTTTAAAAAGAAAAACACTACTTTTGCATCACTATTTTGATTTTAGAATAAAAAAAATACCCAACGTCCATTTATGACTGAAGAAAAAATACATAAAGACCGTCGCGGAAACTGGTGGGCATTGAGCCCGTTACTCGTATTCTTATGCCTTTATCTCGTGACTTCTATCCTCGTCAACGACTTTTATAAAGTGCCTATCACAGTGGCTTTTCTTATCTCTTCCTGTTATGCCATCGCCATTACACGCGGCTTGAAACTGGACCAGCGTATCTATCAATTCTCGGTAGGAGCTGCCAATAAGAATATTCTCCTGATGATATGGATATTCATTCTTGCCGGAGCTTTTGCTCAAAGTGCGAAGCAAATGGGGGCAATCGATGCTACCGTCAATCTGACACTGCATATTCTTCCTGACAATTTATTGCTGGCAGGCATCTTTATTGCCGCCTGTTTCATCTCTTTATCCATCGGAACCAGTGTGGGAACTATTGTCGCCCTTACTCCCGTTGCCGTAGGACTGGCAGAAAAGACTGAAATAACTCTCCCCTTTATGGTAGCTGTCGTAGTAGGCGGTTCTTTTTTCGGAGACAACTTATCTTTTATCTCCGATACCACTATCGCTTCGACAAAAACCCAGGAATGTGTAATGCGCGATAAATTTCGGGTAAATTCTATGATTGTCGTCCCGGCGGCCATCATTGTATTGGGAATTTACATATTTCAAGGACTGTCCATTACTGCTCCCACCCAAACACAGACCATCGAATGGACCAAAGTTATACCTTACATAATAGTATTAGGAACAGCCATTGCCGGAATGAACGTAATGCTCGTACTCATAATAGGTATATTGACAAGTGGCATCATTGGCATCGCGACCGAAAGCTTCGGAATCTTCGACTGGTTTGGTGCCATGGGAACAGGAATTACAGGAATGGGAGAACTGATTATTATTACTCTGTTGGCCGGAGGGATGCTCGAAACAATCCGTTATAACGGTGGCATTGATTACATTATCAGAAAACTCACCCGCCACATCAATGGTAAAAGAGGGGCCGAACTAAGCATCGCCGCTCTGGTAAGTATCGCCAACTTATGTACAGCCAACAACACGATTGCCATTATCACAACAGGGCCGATTGCCAAAGACATTGCCATGAGATTCCATATCGACCGAAGAAAAGCAGCCAGCATCCTCGATACTTTCTCCTGCCTGATACAAGGGATTATTCCATACGGAGCACAAATGCTGATTGCAGCAGGACTTGCCAATGTCTCCCCTATCAGTATCATCGGCAATCTCTATTATCCGTTTACAATGGGAGCATGCGCCCTGCTCGCGATTTTATTCCGCTATCCGAAACGATATTCGTAAAAAAGACGCGAAATGTTTGTCAATCAAAAGAAAAGCCGTATCTTTGCGCCCGCTATTACGAGATAATAGCATAATTCAAATCAATCATTAAAAACAATTATTTAAAATGGCAACTAGAATCAGATTGCAGAGACACGGACGTAAAAGTTACGCGTTCTATTCAATTGTAATTGCAGACAGCAGAGCACCACGTGATGGTAAATTTATTGAGAAGATTGGTACTTACAACCCTAACACCAATCCTGCTACAGTAGATTTGAATTTCGACGCTGCATTGGCATGGGTACTGAAAGGTGCACAACCAAGTGACACTGTACGTAACATCCTCTCTCGTGAAGGAGTTTACATGAAGAAACATCTTTTGGGCGGTGTAGCAAAAGGCGCATTCGGAGAAGCAGAAGCAGAAGCTAAATTCGAAGCTTGGAAAAACAACAAACAGTCAGGTCTGGCTGCTTTGAAGGCTAAACAAGAAGAAGCTAAGAAAGCTGAAGCTAAAGCACGTCTGGAAGCAGAAAAGAAAATCAACGAAGTGAAAGCAAAAGCACTCGCTGAAAAGAAAGCTGCTGAAGCTGCTGAAAAAGCTGCTGCTGAAGCACCCGCAGAAGAAGCTGCAGCTCCGGCTGAAGAAGCTGCTGCAACAGAAGCTGCTGCTGAATAATTTTCGGCAGGTTCCGAATAAGAAATCAGGAAAAGCTATAAATCCTCTCCGGTTCGCTGGAGAGGATTTTTTCATTTTATGCTATAAAACATAGTAAATAATTAGTTTCATTCAGAATAAAACGCCTTCCTTTGCATCAGCATAGTTCAGTACAGTATTATTTACTTTTCGAATATGAAACGAATTGATAAAAAGGCAACATTCGGACAACAGGCAAGCAAGGTTACGCACTAGCGGACACACTTAGCCAGGCGATTTCCAGAAAAGAATTTCTTGAAGGAGATTCTTTGCCTTCCATCAATCAGTTAAGCGCTCAATACGGAGTATCACGTGATACGGTTTTCAAGGCTTTCCTTGATTTACGCGAACGAGGACTGATCGACTCCACTCCCGGAAAAGGATATTATGTGACGAGCCAGGTGACCAATATCTTATTGCTGCTCGACCAATACACTCCTTTCAAAGAAGCTTTATACAATAGTTTCGTCAGACATCTGCCCATTAACTATAAGGTAGACTTATTGTTTCATCAATACAACGAACGGTTGTTCAATACGATCCTCCGGGAATCCATCGGAAAATACAACAAATACATCGTGATGAATTTCGATAACGAGAAATTCAGCACTGTTCTCAATAAAATTAATCCTTCAAGATTATTACTTCTCGATTTCGGCAAATTTGAAAAAGAAAAGTATTCATATATCTGTCAGGATTTTAATGATTCTTTCTATCAGGCATTGAATCTGCTCAAGGAAATGTTAAGGAACTATCACCAGCTCGTTTTTCTGTTTCCCAAAAGCCTGAAACACCCTCAAAGCAGTAAGGTATATTTTACCCGTTTCTGTCAGGAACAGGGGGTTCTCTGTGAAATACAAGAGGATATTGAGAATCTGATCGTACGTAAGGGAGTTGCCTATATCGCCATCAAACAACAAGACGTAGTAAAGGTGGTGAAACAAGGAAGATTGGAAGGGCTGGAATGCGGAAAAGATTTCGGTCTGTTGGCGTACAATGATATTCCTTCCTACGAAGTGATTGATGAAGGAATAACCTCATTGAGTATTGATTGGGAAATGATGGGAAACGAAGCCGCCAATTTCGTTCTCAATAATGTACCGGTGCAGAAGTTCTTGCCGACGGAAGTAAGACTTCGAAAGTCGCTTTAATTTTTTTTGCAAATAAATCAGCACAGCTCAGCACAGATTTTAATTAATCATTTAATAGATAAACAGTTCATCGAACAAGCACACCGTTACGGAGATGCTAAGTTAATGCTTTGCAGCAGCGGTAACCTTTCCTGGAGAATCGGAGAAGAAGCATTGATTTCCGGTACGGGTTCCTGGGTTCCTACACTTGGCAAAGAAAAAGTCTCTATCTGCCATATTGCCAGCGGCACCCCTACCAATGGTGTAAAACCGTCTATGGAAAGCACATTCCATTTAGGGATTCTCCGCGAGCGTCCGGACGTCAATGTCGTTCTCCACTTTCAATCAGAATATGCCACGGCTGTCTCCTGCATGAAGAACAAACCGACAAACTTCAACGTAACAGCAGAAATTCCCTGCCATGTAGGTTCGGAAATACCTGTGATTCCGTATTATCGTCCCGGCTCACCGGAACTGGCAAAAGCCGTGGTAGAAGCCATGCTAAAACATAACTCGGTTTTATTGACCAACCACGGGCAAGTGGTATGCGGAAAAGACTTCAATCAAGTATACGAACGGGCTACCTTCTTTGAAATGGCTTGCCGCATCATCGTTCAATCCGGCGGTGATTATTCAGTGCTCACACCGGCAGAAATTGAAGACCTGGAAATCTACGTATTAGGAAAGAAAACCAACTAATATCCGGGCAATATACCATGAAAGATACCATCAAACACACTTATTTAGCAGCGGACTTCGGAGGCGGAAGTGGACGGATTATCGCCGGCTTCCTTTGCCATGGCAAACTGGAGTTGGAAGAGGTATACCGCTTCTCCAACCGACAGGTCAAACTAGGAAATCATATCTACTGGGATTTCCCGGCACTGTTCGAAGATATGAAAACCGGACTGAAACTGGCTGCACAAAAAGGATATGCCGTAGAAAGTATTGGTATTGACACCTGGGGAGTGGATTTCGGACTGATTGACAAACATGGAAACCTGTTAGGAAATCCTGTCTGTTATCGGGACGCAAGAACAGAAGGAATACCGGAAGAAGTATTCAAGCTACTGGATGAACGCCAACACTATGCCGACACTGGTATTCAAGTGATGTCTATCAATACACTGTTTCAACTTTACAGCATGAAACAGCATCAAGATGCGCAGTTGGAAGTTGCCCGGCAACTGTTATTTATGCCCGACCTCTTCAGCTATTTCCTGACAGGTGTAGCCAATAATGAATATTGCATTGCCTCCACCTCCGAATTACTCGATGCCCGGTCGCGGAACTGGCCACTGGATACCATACGCACTTTAGGTCTTCCCGAACACCTATTCGGGATTATGGATTTTGCAACGCTTGATGAGTGAATGGAAAGCATGTGGCGAAGAACAAAATTATGATATAATCATCCCGCAAGCTGCCGAAGCACAGATTGCGACCATTATCCCTGTGGATGACGCAACATTCATGAACCCGGAGAATATGGAAAACGCCCTTATTCATTATTGTCGGCATCATGCTTTGCAAGTGCCTAAAAACAAAGCAGAAATCGTGAGATGTGTACTCCAGTCATTAGCTTTCAAATATCGGCAGGCAGTGGAACAGCTCAACCGTTGTCTCCCCTCTCCGATCCGTCAGCTAAACATCATCGGCGGAGGATCACAAAACCAATTACTCAACCAACTGACAGCTGACGAACTCGGTATTCCCGTTTACGCAGGTCCGGTAGAAGCCACTGCAATGGGAAACATTCTGACACAGGCTATGGCAAAAGGAGAAATAGCCGATCTCCGTGAATTGAGAGAGATTGTAACCCGTAGCGTTACACCACAAGTATATTACCCTAAAAAATAAAAGTATATGGAAACACCCCAAACCGGTTATCAGGTTCAATCTTATAACGTTCTCGTCAAACGATATTGCCAAACCCTCGATTTACGCGATTCTCCGGAACTGATCGCTGAATATCGGAAAAGACATAGCCAGGCGGGAGCATGGCCAGAAATCCTAGCCGGCATCCGGGAAGTCGGTATTCTGGAAATGGAAATTTATATCTTGGGAACACGACTGTTTATGATCGTCGAGACTCCCCTTGATTTTGACTGGAACACAGCAATGGAACGCCTGAACACGCTTCCCCGCCAACAGGAGTGGGAAGAATATATGGCAATCTTCCAGCAAGCCGCTCCCGGAATGAGTTCCGCAGAGAAATGGAAACCAATGGAGAGAATGTTCCATTTGTATAACACTTAAAAAATACCAGAAACAACCATGAAACAACCCAAACAGTCCATCCTCTCGAAAGATGGCATCAGTTATCTTATACCTTTTGTTCCCATCACCTCATGTTTTGCATTATGGGGATTTGCCAATGATATAACCAATCCGATGGTAAAGGCATTCTCCAAAATTTTCCGGATGAGTGCTACCGACGGAGCGTTGGTACAGGTTGCCTTCTACGGAGGATATTTTGCAATGGCTTTCCCGGCTGCCATATTCATCCGCAAATATTCTTACAAAGCCGGTGTTTTATTAGGACTGGGAATGTATGCTTTCGGAGCATTTTTATTCTTCCCCGCCAAAATGACGGGAGAATATTATCCGTTTTTGATTGCCTATTTCATCTTGACCTGCGGATTGTCCTTCCTCGAGACAAGCTGTAACCCGTATATTCTTTCTATGGGAACAGAAGAAACAGCTACCCGGCGTTTGAACCTTGCACAGTCTTTCAATCCAATGGGATCCCTTCTCGGAATGTATGTAGCCATGCAGTTCATTCAAGCGAAGCTACATCCGATGTGTACCGAAGAGCGCGCATTGCTTAACGACAGTGAATTTCAAGCAATTAAAGAAAGTGACCTTAGCGTCCTGATTGCTCCTTATCTCATTATCGGACTTATCATAGTAGCTATGTTACTTCTGATACGATTCGTCAAGATGCCGAAAAATGGAAATCGGAATCATAGAATAGATTTCCTTCCTACACTGAAGCGCATTTTCACCCAAACACGTTATCGTGAAGGGGTCATTGCTCAATTCTTCTATGTAGGCGCGCAAATTATGTGCTGGACTTTCATCATTCAGTATGGAACACGCTTGTTCATGTCACAAGGTGTGGACGAGAAAAGTGCGGAAGTGCTATCGCAACAATATAATATCATAGCGATGGTGATATTCTGTATCAGCCGTTTCATCTGTACATTCATTCTGCGTTATCTCAATGCGGGTAAATTACTGATGATCCTCGCTATCTTCGGAGGTGTTTTCACTTTAGGCGTAATCTTCCTTCAAAATATCTTCGGAATGTATTGCCTTGTAGCAGTATCGGCTTGCATGTCATTGATGTTCCCTACCATCTACGGTATTGCCTTGAAAGGTATGGGAGATGATGCAAAGTTTGGAGCTGCAGGTCTTATCATGGCTATCCTGGGAGGTTCTATTCTTCCACCGCTACAAGCAAGTATTATTGATTTGAAACAAATAATCTGGCTACCAGCTGTCAATGTTTCATTTATTCTACCCTTCATCTGTTTCCTTGTAATCATCGGTTATGGTTATCGTACAGTGAAAAGAAACTGGTAGAAGACATGCCTGAAAATATCAATATTCTTTCGCAAGAATAAATCGTACTTCCTTTTTATCCGTATATGAGAAAATATAAGGAACCATAGAAGCGGAAGAAAAAGGCTAATATACATATATAAAGACCAAAAACTGACATTTGAAATCAAATTATCTCCAGAAAGAGTATGCCGTTGCATGATGCGCATGCTCTTTTTTTATACCTTTCCTCTAAAAAGAAAAATCCCCCGCTCTTATATTCGTATGTAACCTACTTGTATCTAATTAATTATACTTATAGTCCGTAAATTTTCCCACAAAACGCCTAAGACGACAAGTATTTTGTCGTCTGAACTAGTAAAGTTTGTTACTTTCCTCTTCAGCCTAAAAGGACTACGCCGGTGTCCAATCCCTCTATGGATACAATAATTTTGTAAACGCGCTCATGTGGCAGCACAAAGGTAATTATGTTGTCGATAGAGGTATATCGGAAAGGTCTATCCGACCAATAACGATTCTAATGCTTGAAGATCATTTTGCCATTCCGCCTGCTTTTCAAGCCGCTTGAGGTAAACATCTATAAAATCCTCGTCTTTTGTCAGCATATGCCATACTGCGACCAATAACTTTCGGGCGATGGCTACTTGTATCTTCATCTTGTTCTTATGGCGTTGGGTGCATTGCACGTAGCTGAAGTTTGAGAAAAAGCATTTTCGGGTTCTTGATGCGACCCAGGATATTTCAATCAATATCTGACGCAGGAATCGGTTCCCATGCGTCGTCCTGTTGCTTTTGACTTTATTGTTGCTTATATCATTGCGTGGTTTCAATCCACACCATCCCACAAGGTTTGTTGCTTTTTCAAACGGTTTCATGTCAGCCCCGGTCTCCGCAATTATAGCCGAAGCGGCGCGTTCTTTAACACCGGGGATGCTCTGTAGACGTTTGAATTGTTTCGGGAAGTGTTCCTGGCACATGGAAATGAGAGCATTCCTGCATTCTTCGATTTGTCGCTCGATTACCCCTATAAGCTCTGCGTATTGCTTTAACAAACAGATGTCTGCCTGGTGAAAGTCACCCGTTACGGCATCCTTTATGATGTTGCGTCCGTATTTCCGTAGAGTTTTTCCATGAATGAGTTTCACCAGCTCCTCAGGGTCGGTTATCCCGGTTATTATTGCACGGACGCACTTCTGATAGCTTTTTCCATTGACTCGGGAGACATAGTTACTTAACCGGAAGCCACATCGCTGTAAAGCAGCGTCCTGTTTATTGCTGTTATACGTCAGGTCTTCATTCAGGTCGAAGATGCGACGGTTATACTTGCGCATGTCCTGCACTGTCTTATCCGGCACAAAACTTCCACGAATCAGATTCTTCAACAAGCATTCCGCTATCCATTGGGCATCCTTCACATCACTCTTGCGACCGGGAAGCTGCTTTATAAAATAAGGATTTACCAATTTGAGAGACATGCTCTCGCACAAGGCATTCCACACAGGGACCCAATAGGTTGAAGTGCTTTCCATGGCTGCCTCTGTCACCCCATGAGAAACCATCTCGGAACACACAAGTTCTAAATCAGGAGTCAATGTACCATAAACTTTTGCAAAAATAACGGCCTCGGTATTATCCATCACACAGAGATAAATTGTATCTTTGTGGACATCAAGGCCGGCCACGATTCTGTCTTTGTCCATATTTGAGATTTTTTAGTTACACTCCTTAAATATAGGACATTCGTAACAATTAAACGAAGTATGAAGCAGAGTTTGAGGGTTGGCCTCGGTTTTTATTGTGCCGGTGTAGAAAAAATCGATTTTTCTATATAATTTTGTGAAATAACCAATTATATGATGAAAATGACAACAACTGAAAACATACGGAAAGAATTACAAGCATTAGTAGATGCCAAATATAAGGAATTTCACTCTTCCCTCCTTCCGGGAGTAAACAATATTCTTGGTGTACGTATCCCCCAACTGCGAATCATGGCCAAAGAAATTATAAAAAAAGAGGACTGGCGTACGTTTGTTGAGTCAACCGATACGAACTATTATGAAGAAACAATGCTTCAGGGAATGATTATCGGACTGGCAAAAATGGAACTTGAAGAACGAATGAAATATGTAGCGATGTTCATTCCCCGTATAAATAATTGGGCTGTATGCGATATTTTCTGCGGTGAACTGAAAACAGCCGTAAAAAAAGGAAAAGAAACCGTATGGCAATTTATACAACCTTATCTGAAATCCTCTAAAGAATTTGAAATACGCTTCGGGATTGTGATGCTTTTCCATTATGTGGATAACGAACATATCGATTCATTACTGGAATATGCCGATTTATTCAATCATGATGCTTATTATGCACGTATGGGTATAGCATGGATGCTATCATTGTGTTTCGTCAAATTTCCCCAAAAGACAATGGAATATCTGAAACATAGTACATTGGATAACTGGACTTACAACAAAACATTGCAAAAAGCAATCGAGTCTTTCCGGGTAGACAAGGATACCAAAGATATACTTCGGAATATGAAAAGACGATAAAAACAAAACACGGTGAACATCCTGCCATTAGCTTCCCGTTCACCGTACTTCTTATTCTTTCTATAGATGCTACTTCTATCTTTGCACCTTTTATTTTGGATTTGCAATCCGGAGAAATACTAATTCCTCCTCACCTTTTTCCTTCTGCTTCTGCGCTTCTGTTGTTTCTGGCGACTGTAACGCTGGCATCTTTTGTAAATCATCCAACCACTCATCAATGCAACAACGACAAAGATAAGAATAGTGATACCAACCCCCAAATTATCGCCCTTAATACGCGACCAAATATCAAGAACTTCTTTTGTCTGATCGCCAAAGTCACGAATCATAGCACATCGTTCCACCACTTTGCGATCCGGGTATTGTATCTTATCAATTTGTATGCTGTCTGCACCCGGTCCGAAGAAGTAACTTAAGTCAGCATAATAATGGAGGGTCGTATCTATTTTCTCTTCCAGTATTTCGGGCGTAGCTATGGAACTTACATATCCGCAGAAATCCATATTCCGCAAAGCAATGTCCGGACGGCACATAAAATTGATGAAATAACTAGCTGCTTCCGGGTTTCTTGCATATTTGGGAATCACCCAACCGTCATACCAAATATTACTCCCTTCCTCGGGAACCTCATAATCCAAGTCCACTCCTACCTCATTTGCCTCTTCAATCGCCCAAATCGCGTCACCGCTCCAAGTCATATTCAACCAGGCTTTATTCTTCGTCATCATCTCCTTACCGAAATCCGCTTCCCAACCGGCAATATTCGGTTTCAAGGCTTTCAGATATTTTTCGGCTAGTTTCATTGCACGTGGAGAGTAGTCGTTCATCAGTTCTTCCACTGTCACCGTTCCGTCTTTCAGTTCCTTCGCATGCGCATAGATGACAGCTGTTCCGTAAGCATCACGATAACTATCTTTCATCAGGATTTTTCCAGCATACTCTTTATTCCAAAGACAATCCCAGGACAGCGCTACCGAATCGGGTACATAAGCCCGGTTATACAGAATTCCAGCCGTTCCCCACATATAACATACAGCATAGCGGCTCGCCTGCTCACCCGTTTGGCTCAATTTATTGATTTGTTCGCGAATAAACGGAGCTACATTATTCATATAGTTGGGAGAATGTGCAAAATTCGTATCGATGGGCAACAGCAAATGTTTCTTCAGCATACGCTCGATGATATATTCCGAAGGACAAACCACATCAAAATCTTCATGCCCCTTCTCAATCTTCGTCAACATGATCTCGTTGATGTCGAATGTCTGGTAAACGATACGGATATTCTCACCAGTCTGTTCTTTATAATATGCCTGAAAATCCTCAAGTACACCTTCGCCGATGTAATCTGCCCAGTTGTAGATTTTAAGAATCCGCTCACGAGGTTCACCGGAGTTGTAGCATCCGGTCAAGGTCAGTAAGAGCAGGATTACGGGAATTATTCTTTTCATATTATTTACGTAGTAGCACATTTGATAGTCTATTAATCTTTTTTCTTCGCTTTTCCTGCCCGGTAATTGATGACAATCAACAACGCCAGCACTACGACAAAAATAATCGCAGAAAGCGGACGAAGCTCCGGTGTCAAACCACCTTTGCGAGCATCGGCATAGATATAAGTAGAAAGCGTCTCCAGACCTTGATTGCCGATGGTAAATACTGTTACGGCAAAATCATCAATAGATAATGTCAATGCAAGCATAAAACCACTAATCATTCCCGGGCGAATCTCCGGCACAATGACTTTCCACAAGGCTTGCATGGGAGTCGCTCCCAAGTCAAGAGCGGCCTCATAAATATTCGGGTTCATCTGCTTCAAACGAGGCAAAACACTCAAAACAACGTATGGTGTACAAAAAGTAATATGAGCAAACACTACGGTTGTGTATCCTTGTGTGATTCCTAAAGAAACAAACAAAAGGAAAAGAGAAATACCCGTGATGATATCTCCGTTCAGAATAGGAATGCTATTCACAAAACCAATCGCTTTACGCGAACGGGATTTCAGATTAAAGATGCCGATAGCAGCTACGCTACCCAATAAGGTAGATACCGTTGCAGCTAGCAGGGCAATAGTAATCGTGTTAATCAATGCATTCATCAAAGAATGATGCGCGCCCGTAGTGAAAAGCGAAGTATAAAGTTTTGTGGAGAAACCAGTCCAGTTGCCCAATACTTTCGCTTCCGTAAAAGAATAGATAACGATAATCACAATAGGAGAATAAAGCAACAACAGCAATATCCATAAGTAAGCCTGAGCGAATATTTTCTTTACCATAGCCCGCCTCCTTCGTTTGAATTGTCTTTATCGTCTGTGCTAAATAAGGAAGTAGCAGCAATCAGCAGCAACATAATAAGCGAAAGTGCCGCTCCATAATTCCACATGCTGTTATTGATATTTTCCTGAATCGTCGTACCAAAGAGTTTGATATTATTCATCGTCAGCAACTCGGCAATGGCAAATGTTGATATAGTCGGCATGAACACCATCATAATCCCACTCATTACTCCCGGCATGGAAAGCGGAAGGACTGCTTTCAAAAAGACTTGTAGCGGATTGGCTCCCAAGTCTTGTGCAGCTTCAATATAACTATGATCCATTTTCTGCAACGTGTTGTAAATAGGATAAATCATAAAGGGGATAAAGTTGTACACCATACCGAATATCAATGCTCCCTCGCCCAACGGTACACTGAAAAAGTCGAACAAGGCAACCGTAGCAAGGGTACGCACAAGAATATTTACCCACATCGGCAGGATAAACAGTACGACCATCGTCTTAGAACGGTTCAGCTTACTGTTACTCAATATCCATGCTGCAGGATAACCCAGCAAAATACAAACAAGGGTGGTAATAATGGCAATACCGATAGAATATACAAAGGTATTGATTGCTGCGGGATGTTCGAAGAACTTCTGAAAATTGGCAAGTGTCAAATGACCACTATCATCGGTAAAAGCATATATGACAATTAAAAACAGTGGTATTATCACAAAGATCGCCGAAAAAATAATGTAAGGGAGAGTCCAACTCTTACGTGATGACAAAAAGACTATAAACTTCTTATTCACTTCCTTTCCTGTTAATCGGTTATTTTAATTATACGAATGGCATCTGGAGGAATGGTAATACCTACACGGTCTCCGTCGTCCCATACATCGTTCGTATCTACAAATACATTCTCGTCCCAGTCTGACAATACAGTCAGATGATAATGGTCGCCCTTGTAAAGGATGAATTTCACCTCACCTGTCAGCGTTCCGTCTTCTTCATTATCCTGAAGAATCACTTTTTCAAAGTCTACTTCCACTTTGACATTCGTATCGGCAGCTATATCTTCCACCGGAGTACATTCAAAGTTACAGCCCAGGAATTCCACATGAGTGGCATCCAACAATTTTCCTTCAAACGTATTGCAGATACGCTCTTTCTTCATGATGTGAATATCAAACGGCTTCACCAGCAGTCCAACTTCCGCTCCCACTTCAAAATGATGGTAATCCTGTACCAAGAATTCATATCCGCCGCACATCACCGTCATTTCATAATGCACACCTTTGAAAATAGAAGTCTCTACTACACCTACCAACTGCGCCATATCCGAAACGGGGAAAATATAAAGATCTTCCGGACGGATGACTACGTCTACCGGAACATTTTCACCAAATCCTTCATCCACACATTCAAACTCCGTACCGCAGAAGCGTACCAGTTTATCATGAATCATGGTACCATTGAGAATATTGCTTTCTCCGATAAAATCGGCAACAAAAGCGTTGATGGGTTCATTATAAATATCAATCGGTGTACCGATCTGCTGAATTTTTCCTTCACTCATCACGACTATTGTATCACTCAACGTCAATGCCTCTTCCTGATCATGAGTGACATAAACAAACGTTATACCCAAAGATTTATGCATCTCTTTGAGCTCCATTTGCATATCCTTACGCATTTTCAGGTCGAGCGCTGCCAACGGCTCATCCAATAGCAACACCTCCGGCTCATTCACAATGGCGCGGGCAATGGCTACACGCTGTTGCTGACCACCGGAAAGAGAATCTACATCACGATATTCGTAATCCGTCATACCTACCATTTTTAAAGCAGCTTTCACTTTCTTCTCAATGGTCTGTTTCGGTATCTTTTTCAGTTTCAGCCCGAAAGCAATGTTATCATATACATTCAAGTGCGGGAATAAGGCATATTTCTGAAATACCGTATTCACGGGACGCTTGTGGGGAGGGGTTTGTGTTATTTCCATCCCCGAAATTCGGATCTCGCCTTCCGAAGCCGTCTGAAAACCGGCAATGAGACGCAACAACGTGGTTTTACCGCAACCGGAAGGACCAAGTATAGTGACAAACTCGCCCTTTTTCACGTTTAGAGTCACATCATCCAATGCTGTTTTCTCGCCAAAATACTTCGAGACATGGCTCACCTCAATGATGGATTTATCTTCTTGCATATTCATACTAAAGTTTGGGCTGCAAAGGTACACATTTCTACGGTTTTCACCTAGGTGTTAATCTAATATAACAGTGTTTTTCGATACCCGATAGAAAAAAAATCTATCTTTGCATAAATATTTATTCACTAATTTTACAAAAGCATGAAAAAGTTAACTTATTTAGTTATTGCAACGGCTGCTTTAGGTATGGTAGCTTGTACCGGCAACAAAGCCGGCTACGTTGTTACGGGTACAGTAGAAGGCGCAGCCAATGGTGACACCGTTTATCTTCAGGAAGCTACAGGTCGAAATCTGACTAAACTCGATACAGCTGTCATCTCTAAAGGAACTTTTACCTTTAAAGGTACACAAGATTCTGCTGTCAACCGCTATGTCACTTGTGAAGTTAACGGAACACCATTGATGGTTGATTTCTTCCTCGAAAACGGAAAAATCAATGTCACTTTAGGTAAAGATGATGATTCCGTTACCGGTACTGCCAACAACGACGCTTATCAGGAACTCAGAGCTAAAATCAATGACATCAGCAAGAAAATGAATGCCATCTACGAAGCGATGGGGGATTCCACATTGAGCGATGAACAGAAAGAAGCCAAACAAAAAGAAGGAGCCGACTTACAGGAACAGTACGAAAACGCAGTCAAGGAAGCTGTACAGAAAAACATCACCAACCCTGTTGGCGTATTCTTGTTCAAACAGACTTTCTACAATAACTCTACTGCCGAAAACGAAGCATTACTGCAACAAATTCCGGCAAACTTGCAAAACGATGAAGCTATCGCAAGAATTAAGGAACTGACCGACAAGCAGAAAAAGACTGCCGTAGGTACTCTATTTGTTGATTTCGAAATGCAGACTCCGGAAGGAAAGACCGTGAAGTTGTCTGACTATGTGGGTAAAGGCAAAGTGGTATTGGTTGACTTCTGGGCAAGTTGGTGCGGTCCTTGCCGTCGCGAAATGCCTAACCTGGTAGAGGCTTATGCTAAATATAAAGACAAAAACTTCGAAATCGTAGGCGTATCTCTCGACCAGGATGGAGCGGCATGGAAAGAAGCAATCAAGAAGATGGACATGACTTGGCCGCAAATGTCCGACCTGAGATTCTGGCAAAGTGAAGGTGCACAGCTTTATGCTGTGAACAGTATTCCTCACACTGTATTAATCGATGGTAGTGGTAAAATTATCGCTCGCGGTTTGCATGGAGAAGAACTTCAGGCTAAAATTGCAGAAGCTGTAAAATAACAGATCGAAAAAGAAGGTTTTTCAAAGGCTTTAAAGTTCAAACAAGGGGCTGTTCGAAATGCCTTGATCCTATAAATCACGCTTACTACGACATGTTGCAGTAAGCGTGATTTTTCTTTTTAGAGACTTTTCAGATGGCTTCTTGTTTATTAAAAACGTCACAAGTCAACAACCAAACAGATAAAATCCAGCCCCTGTAATTCTCGAAAGAACACAGGGGCTGAATCTATATATGAAAGTAAGGGAGAAGGACTCCCCTACTTCTATTTCAAATCAATTAGATAAACCAACGTACGTAGCAGAAATCTTGACGGTGTGGAAGTTCCGGATTCTTCGGGAACATACGGTAAGCCACCTTGAAGCTACCTGCATTGGACAAGCTGTGTTTAACCTGGAATGTATACAAGTCACCTTCTTTCTTGATTACATCAAACGGTTCTACAGAGTAGATGTGTTGTTTTCCATCGACCGTTGTGTAAGTAGTAACCAATTCCAGACCCACTGCATCATTCAAACCTTTTTCATCGATTACGTAAGTAATAGTATATTCTTTTCCGCTTTCGATATCACCGTTCTTCAGTTCTTCTACCTTATCGCAAGATACGATTTCGATAGCATCCCATTTGGCAACCACTTCTTCTTTCCAAGCTGCGATTTCTTTGGCTTTCGCATTATCGTTAGCAGACAAAGCAGCGAAACGTTTGGCTTGCTTACAATAGAATTTGCTATAGTAGTCATCCAACTGACGTTTCATTGTATAATGAGGAGCGATCTGTGCGATAGAATTCTTCACGACCTTAATCCAGCCTTCAGAATATCCTTTCTTGTTACGCGCATAATACAATGGCATAATTTCAGTTTCAAGAATGCTGTAGATTGTAGCAGCGTCCAATTGATCCTGATGTTCCTGGTTCTGATAAGTACGTTTTTCTGTCAACGCCCAACCTGCACCTTCACGGTAACCTTCCAACCACCATCCGTCTAATACGGAGAAGTTGACAACACCGTTCATCAAAGCTTTTTCACCCGATGTACCGGATGCTTCCAACGGACGAGTCGGAGTGTTCAACCAAATATCAACACCGGAAACCAAACGACGAGCCAACTGCATATCGTAGTTTTCGAGGAAGATAATCTTGCCCAAGAATTCAGGACGGCGAGAAATTTCGATGATACGCTTAATCAATCCTTGTCCTGCTCCATCGTGCGGGTGAGCTTTACCTGTAAACAGGAACTGTACCGGATAGTCAGGATTGTTCACAATCTTAGAAAGACGTTCCAAGTCGGTAAACAACAAGTGTGCACGTTTGTAAGTAGCGAAACGACGGCCGAAACCAATCAACAATGCATTCGGATTGATTTTATCCATCAATGAAACAATGCGTGAAGGGTCTCCCTGATTCTTCAACCAAGTATCGCGGAATGACTTACGGATATAGTCAACCAACTTATTCTTCATAGTCATACGAGTCTTCCAAATCTCTTCATCGGGCACATTGTAGATAGCTTCCCAAATCTTAGGATTAGATTGATCGAACCAGAAGTTTTCGTTGAAATATTTAAAGTACAGTTCTTTCCATTCAGTTGCACTCCAAGTCGGGAAGTGAACACCATTCGTTACATATCCTACATGACTTTCTTCCGGGAAATAACCTTTCCAAATAGAAGAGAACATTTCTTGAGAAACCTTTCCGTGCAGCCAGCTCACACCGTTCACTTCCTGTGAAGTGTTGCAAGCAAAAACAGACATACAGAAACGTTCGCCTTTGTCACCCGGATTGTTACGTCCAAGATCCATCAAGTCATCCCAAGTGATACCCATTCTGGAAGGATAACCACCCATATATTTGCCGAACAGGCCTTCATCAAAATAGTCGTGACCTGCAGGAACCGGAGTATGAACAGTGTAAAGAGAAGAAGCACGAACCAACTCGATAGCTTGATCGAAAGTCAATCCTGTAGCTACATAGTCGCAGATACGCTGAACATTGATTAATGCAGCATGTCCTTCATTACAGTGATAAACATCTTTCTTGATGCCCAACGCTTTCAAAGTCAGGATACCACCGATACCCAACAAGATTTCTTGTTTCAAACGGTTTTCCCAGTCGCCGCCATAAAGCTGGTGAGTGATAGGACGGTCGAATTCACTGTTCATTTCATTATCCGTATCAAGCAGATACAAAGAAATACGTCCAACGTTTACACGCCATACGTTTGCATGAACAAAATAATCAAGATAAGGAACGTCAACTATCAACGGCTGACCATTGGCATCCATTACACGTTCAATAGGAAGTTGACCGAAGTTTTGTGCTTCGTAGTTGGCAATCTGCTGTCCATCCATAGACAACGTTTGAGTAAAGTAGCCGTAACGATACAAGAAGCCTACCGCACACAAATCAACATTGCTGTCGGAAGCCTCTTTCAGATAGTCACCAGCCAATACACCCAGACCACCGGAATATATTTTCAGGACGCTGCTCAAGCCATATTCCATACTGAAATAAGCGATAGATGGGCGTTGCTCATCCGGCTTCACATCCATGTAATCTCTGAATTTCGTATAAACTTCATTCATTCTTCTTAGAATCACTTTGTCTTTTGCCAGCGCTTCCAGCTTTTCATAGCTCATACGTTCCAACAACAGTACTGGATTCTGTCCACATTCTTTCCAAAGTTCCGGATCTAGATCTCTAAACAGTTCAGTCGCTTCAAAATTCCATGCCCACCAAATGTTGCGTGCGATTTCAGACAACTTCTCCAACTCTTCCGGTATACGTGATTTTACAGTAACCTCTTTCCAGTTGGGAGTATTCACATTACTAACTTTGATTTTCATAATGTTTACGTTTACTTATTGATAAATAATTCTTTCTTAACTCAACTGACGCTTCATAGCATTGCGCAAGGCAATGTCATAAGCCTCATAGTAATATTGTATAAAGTGCTTCCATAAAGCCTGTTCCGCTACTTCAGCGGCACGCTTACGGATTTCCTTCACTTCTTTTTCCGTCTTATCGGCAAACAGCGTAATCGTATCCTTGATGCCATCCGCCACTTCCGAATAATTATAGTCCGAACGATGCAGCACTTCTACTCCGTCATTAATGCCATGCTGGTTCTTCAGGCTGTTTACCCAAAGACCGAATCCGGCCAAATCAGTAGTGATTGTCGGCACATGAAATGCTACACTTTCCAGCGGAGTATATCCCCACGGTTCGTAATAAGAAGCGTAGACACTCAAATCCTGTCCCAACAACAAATCGTAATATTCCTTGTTCATAATGCCGTCACGACCATTCAGATAGCAAGGCACAAAAATCACCTTTACCTTATCTTCCGGACGATTGCCCATTCCCAGATATTTCAGCATGTCCAACACTTGGTCATGAGTCATATTATGCAGCCAATGAGTGACAAACGGAACTTCGAGCGGGGTATCAAACTTTTTCTTGCTTTTCAAACGTACTTGCAAATCCTCACGGGGTTCTCCTACCCAACCGGGAACATTGATGAATGCCAACACATTCTTATGCAAGTTCTTATCCCTGTTCAAGCGGTTTAATGATTCCAAAAAGACATCAATACCTTTATTCTTAAACTCATATCGCCCGCTGGTTCCGACAATTAATGTATCATCACCCAGGTTTGTTCCCAATAGTTTATTCGCTACACTGAGCATCAAGGCACGCGCACGTTTACGTTTTCCGGTAAATGTGCTTCCTTTCGGCACAAAATCATCTTCAAAACCGTTCATAAGGACTACATCCGCTGATTTGTCCAGCAGCTCCTTACATTCGTTGTTGGTGATTTCGCTAACTGTAGTAAAGCAGTCTACATAATGCGCGGTTTGTTTTTCAATCGAATGTTTCGATTCCATATTCAGTTCCTGAGCCATCTGGTCGCCATTATAAGCAAACAGATAGTCATACAACGGCTTATGATTACCAGCAATAGAACGACCGATAGAAGTAGCATGGGTCGTAAAAATAGTAGCTACCTCCGGCACAGCTTCCTGTACATAAAGCGCTCCCATTCCAGTCATCCATTCATGCGCCTGATATACCACCTTGTCCGTTTCTGTCAGGTTGTAGCGATAGAAACTCTCCACTACCCTGCCCGCAGCGTATGAAAACATAGAAGCTTCATCATAATCACCGTATGCGTGCAACGAATCTACCTGATAACGATTCCACATTTCTGTGTATATATCGTTTTTCTTTTCAAAAAAAGGTTGAAAATCAACAAGAATGACTATGGGTTCACCGGGAATGTTCCATCGTCCTACACGGACAGAAAGTTCATCTTTCTCACGTGCATGCTCTTTCCAAGCGGCACACAGATTATCCGACTCGATGAATAGAGGGTTTTCTTTTCCTTGCCACACATCAGGACCTATGAAGAAAATTCTATCGCGGAATTTTTCCTGCAATGTATTTGCCCGTGTCGACAAGACAGTATATATCCCTCCCACTTTATTACATACTTCCCAACTGGACTCGAAGATATAATCGGGGGTTAATAAATCTTTTACCATATAATATATTAAAACTCTTTTTAGTATGCGGGTGCAAAAGTACACATTATTCTTTGAAAAATAATACTTTATACAAAAAATATGAGTTAAGAAGAGGAAAGAAACGTTGTCCTACAATGGAAAAAGAATATCCCCTTGTACATGCAAAGCTGCATGAACAAGGGGAGTTACCGTTTTTTAGGAAATAAATCCTAAAAAAAGATTTACGTAGAAAGACTACATAAATTTATACCATCAACGCTGCTACCAACGCCAAAATAGCGTAAAACTCAGGAAGAGCCGCATAAATCATTGTATTGGTTTGTACATCATGTCCTTGAGAAATTCCAAGAATACCATTTGCACATACCTGTCCTTGACGAATGGCAGAGAACAGACAAACAAGTCCTACACCTAAACCGATACCCAACATCAAAGGACCTTCCGTTGCAAAATCTCTACCCATTGACATCAGAAAAGCAACAAATCCATAAAGACCTTGAGTAGCCGGAAGTGCAGACAGAATCATATAACCGGCAGATTTTGAAGGGTCTTTCTTCAAAGCGCCTTCTGCCGCATTTCCTGCAATCGTTGTGCCAAAACAACTACCAATTCCTGCAAGGGCCAACATCAAGCCCAATCCTAAATAACCTAAAACTTCATTCATAACTTTATTATTTTATTTATTTTTTAATTAATTATTTTTTTACTGTAGCAAATGGTTTATAGGCTTCACCCTTACCATTATAACCTGAATTCTTAAAATATTCGACAAACGTAAGACGAAGCGGATGCACAAAAGCACTCAGACAAGACATGGCTATATTCAGCGTATGTCCGAATATCAATATCACACCGCAAAAAATCCAGCCCAACACCGGACCCGCAGCGTCATTCACCATAAATGCCAATTGATTAAATACTCCGCCAAGCATGGCGCCTGCCAGTCCTAAAGCATACAGACGAATGTAAGAAAGCACATCACCCATCAGTCCGGTGGCCATATTGTAAGTATCCCATACACCGGCACCGATATTAACGAATATATTGCGATGAATGTTATTCAACAGATAAATGCCAATAGCCGAAATTCCACCTATCACAATAAATGCCCATGTTGACACGTCTTCTGAAATGACCTTGAAAAATGACAGGCCTCCCGTAGCAATAAAACCTACCACAAGCAACAACCATCCCCATGCGCTCAACGACTCCTTGAAACCGAATCGTACTGTCTGTCCGATAGCCTTCACCAGCATGGCAATACAAATATGCACCACACCAATAATAAGTGCCAGCAACATTTGTTTATCATACGTAGTTTCACCAATTTTACCGACAATCATGAATTGCTTCAGTTGATCCGGCAATTCCAAGTCAAACAAGTTGACACCAAAGAATGTACCCAATATGGTTCCGATAACAGATGTAAAAACACCTAACGTTATGACCAGATTCATCATTCCCCGCATCGATTCCGGCATTTTCTTCTTCAAGAAGAAACCTAAAAGTATCAATGCCAGCCCATATCCTGCATCTCCCATACAAAAGGCGAAAAAAAGCGAAAAGAAAGGAGCTACAAGAGGAGTCGGATCAAACTCGGCATAATCAGGCATACCATACATCTTGGTAAGCACCTCATACATACGAGTGAAGGCATTGTTTTTCAATTTGATAGGCGCGTTGTCTTCACGTGTAGCAGGACGTATTTCATAATATACGCTACTATTATCAAGCAATGTCTGCACTTCGTGCTGATTATCTTCCGGAATCCATCCTTCCAACAACACAACTACGCCTTCGGCCATTTCCCGACTGTTGCGTTTCACTTTCAGCAAATCAATATCGCCCTCAAGTTGAATACTACATTTCTCCAGTGTACGATAATTCTTCTTGCAGAAAGCTTTCAGTGCATCCTTTGCCTGTACAAGCATCTCTTCCGTCTTTGCCTGTTTCTGTCTCAATTCGGACAGACTCAAAGAAGGCAAACGAAGAGACTCTCTTTCCAGTTCCACCGCTTGCGAAGTCACAGTCATGAAAAAGATCACTCCACCTTGTTCATTTATAATGATGGCATTGTGTTCTTTCACCCACACTTCGTCAAACTCTTTCTCTGGACAAGTATAGAAACGTACATACAAACCTGCTTTTTCTAACCGCTGAACGGACTGCCAATCGAAATCTCCCCACATTTCCATCTGTGCTATATCTTTGGAAATGGCAGGTAATTGCTGGTTCAAATCTTGTATTCTTACCTGCAACTCTTCGTATTCCTTCGTCAAAACATCAGCCGACTGTTCCGCATAGATCGTTTCATCCGGTTGTTTATCCGCCCAAGCATACATGTTTTGAAGCATATTCTTGTACAGAACGCGTTTTTGGATAAACTGTTGCAAGTCATCATCCATTTCGCCCAACTGCTTTTCTACAATATGAACAACTCCTAACTCACGGATTTTTTGCAAAAACAACTCATACTCTTTATGATAAACCAGGAATGTGAGTTTCTTCATTTTTGTAATCATGCCTCTACCTCCTTCCTTTTTTCTTGATGGGACTTCATAATCTTTTGCGAAGATTTCGACAGGTTTTCTTCATCTTCCATAAATCGCTTGATCTTTCGCAATGCATCCTGATAGCCCGGTATCTGCACCTTCTCAAAAAGGTTCACCTTTTGAGTGGTCTTTTTCCTTGCATGTTCTAACAAGTTCAGCTTGGCGAGCATAAATTCACGTTCAATTGCCGTATGAGCCAGTTCTTCCAACAGGTGGATACCGTCGGCATACCACTTGGGGGCATTAAACATACTGTACGGACGTATCTCGAATTCTACATTCTCGAGCAACGGCACGCGCACACCCGCAATCTTTTTCACGCCAAGATGAACATCATTCACCTTTATTAATGAAGCGTCAAACTCATTCCAAAGGGCGAACATAGCTTCATAGGCTTGAATTTGTTGTTCGAGCCTATCCTCCAAATCGGCAGCTTCCGTTTTACAGCGTTTCACTTCCATGCGGAGGGCACTTTCCTTATTCTTAATGATAGGAAGCGTACGCACCCGCACTTTCAGTTGCTTTTCGAGCTGCTGAAGAGAGGTTTTGTTATATTGAAACTTTATAGCCACGATGTTCTATTTACTATTTAACTATTTACGATTTACGATTGAAATTGCTTTTATGACCATTTACAATTAATAAGTTTCAATCATAAATGATAAATCGTCTAATCGCTAATTATTTTGTTTTGGCCAGTATTGATCCACCAATTCTTTCTTGATATTCACTTCTTCCGGACGGAAGTATTTACCGAACAAGCCCCAAGCTACATCCAACATTTCAGTAGTATCCAGATTGACATCAATAGCCAACAACTGATTGGAATAGTCCTTCGCAAAAGCCAACGTACGTTCGTCGTAGTTTGTCAGGTCGAAACCGTTTTCCATCTTCGTCTTAGCGTTAGCAGCATCTGCATAGAGACGTACGGCGGCATTCATCACCTGCGGATGGTCTTTACGCGTCTTCTTACCGGTAACCAGCTGTTTCAAACGAGACAATGAACGGAACGGGTCAACAATAACCTTACCAATATCACTATCACGACGCAGGAACAACTGACCTTCTGTGATGTACCCCGTATTATCAGGCACAGCGTGCGTAATATCTCCACCGGACAAAGTAGTCACCGCAATAATTGTGATTGAACCGCCGGAAGGAAACTGCACCGCCTTTTCGTAAATCTTCGCCAAGTCCGAGTAAAGTGATCCCGGCATAGAGTCTTTAGACGGAATCTGGTCCATACGGTTGGATACGATTGCCAACGCATCAGCGTAGCTCGTCATATCGGTCAACAGTACCAGCACTTTCTCATTATTATTTACTGCAAAATATTCAGCAGCAGTCAATGCCATATCCGGAATCAGCAAACGTTCTACCGGTGGGTTTTCGGTCGTATTCATGAAACTCACGATACGGTCGAGCGCACCGGCATTAGAGAACACATTCTTAAAATACAGGTAATCATCATTCGTCATACCCATACCGCCGAGGATAATCTTATCCGTTTCAGCACGTAAGGCCACGTTTGCCATTACCTGGTTGAACGGTTGGTCCGGATCGGCAAAGAATGGAATCTTCTGACCGGATACCAGCGTATTGTTCAAGTCGATACCAGCAATACCCGTTGCAATCAGTTCCGACGGTTGTTTACGCCGAACCGGATTCACAGACGGACCACCAATTTCCACTTCCTGTCCTTCAATGTCCGGACCTCCATCAATCGGGTCACCGAAAGCATTGAAGAAACGTCCGGCCAGTTGCTCACTCACTTTCAATGTAGGCGATTTGCCGAGAAATACTACTTCGGCATTGGTCGGAATACCTTCCGTACCTTCAAATACCTGCAAAGTGACATCGTCACCGGCAATCTTAACCACCTGTGCCAGTTTACCGTCCACGGTGGCAAGCTCGTCATACCCTACCCCTGTCGCTTTCAACGAACAAGTAGCCTTGGTAATCTGAGTAATCTTGGTATATATCTTTTGAAAAGCTTTTGTTGCCATCTTACTTATTTACGATTTAACAATTTACGATTTACGATTGAAGTTTCCTCTCTTCAATCAATTCCTTCAGTTGTTTCTGGAATCCTTCATACTGTTCTGACTTGAACTTCGAATAGTTCATCTGCTTACAGATATTAATTATCTTCTTGAAGTAGTCCATTACTTCATTGAAGTTATCAAATTCAAATTCCGTATGACAGATGTCGATTACCATGTTCAGAATGTCTTCCTGACGTTCCATCGGAGTTACCGCATCAATTTCGTCGAATGCATCCTGTTGCAGGATTACAAAGTCAATCAATTCAGATTTCCAGAAGATCACGTGATATTCTACTGGTACACCGTCGTCACCGAGGATATTGATCTGTTCAGCAATTTCCTTACCACGTTGTAAACGGGTCTTAAGCTCATTGACTTTTCTGATCCATTCACCGTTGATATGACCTTTGATATACTCTTCAAATTCCGGATATTCGATATATTTTGAATAAGAATCAATCGGATTCACTGCCGGATAACGTTTCTTATCGGCACGGTCCTGCTCCAAAGCATAGAAACAGCGAGCTACCTTCTTCGTATTTTCAGTTACCGGTTCCTTCAAGTTGCCACCAGCAGGAGATACCGTACCGATAAATGTAATAGAGCCCGTTTCATCATTGTTAAGTTTTACATATCCCGCACGACCGTAGAAGTTGGAGATAATAGCCGAAATATCCATCGGGAAAGCATCTGGACCAGGCAACTCTTCCATACGGTTGGACATCTCACGCAGAGCCTGTGCCCAACGGGAAGTAGAGTCAGCCATCAACAAGACTTTCAATCCCATTGAACGGTAATATTCCGCCAGTGTCATCGCTGTATATACAGATGCTTCACGGGCAGCTACCGGCATGTTAGAAGTATTGGCGATAATAATAGTACGCTCCATCAACTTACGTCCTGTGTGCGGGTCTACCAGTTCGGGGAACTCGGTAAAGATTTCCACCACCTCATTCGCACGTTCACCGCAAGCTGCAATGATAACGATATCCGCTTCCGCCTGCTTAGAAATAGCATGCTGAAGCACCGTTTTACCTGTACCGAACGGACCGGGGATAAATCCCGTACCACCTTCCACAATCGGATTCAGCGTATCAATCACACGTACACCAGTCTCCAACAATTTGAAAGGACGCGGTTTCTCCTTATAATTCGTCATCGCACGTTTTACGGGCCATCTCTGAATCATAGTTACAGAAATATCATTACCTTCTTCGTCTGTCAGGATTGCGATGGTATCTTCTATCTTATAATCACCTTCCGGCATGATTGTTTTTACGGTAGCCGTTCCCTTCATAGTGAACGGGGCCATTATTTTCAACGGCTGAAAGTTTTCATCCACCTGTCCCAACCATGCAGAAGCCTGCACTTTGTCACCTACATTCGCCAATGGTACGAAATGCCATATACGCTCCTTATCCAACGGATACGTATATTGTCCTCTCTTCAGGAAAACTCCATCCATCTTATCGAGGTCATTTTGCAGACCATCATAGTTTTTCGATAACATACCCGGGCCTAATGTAACCTCAAGCATGTGTCCTGTAAATTCGGCTTCGGCACCCACTTTCAGCCCACGGGTACTTTCGAACACCTGGACATATACATGTGAACCTACAACCTTAATCACCTCCGCCATCAACTTATCGCCACCGGTCGAGATATAACAAATCTCATTTTGAGCTACCGGTCCGTCAACGACGAGGGTCACCATGTTGGCAATAACGCCACTAACAGTTCCTTTTGTTGCCATATATTTCTTTAATTTTATTATCTGAATTCTGCAGGAATCTGCACTTCGTTCTTCAACGACTCAATTATGCTTCTGAACAACTGATTACCTCTTTCCTTATCCAGTGAAATCCACCTTTCAATTATTTCCAACTTCAGCAGGAAAGCGAAAATACGCTCAATAGTGAAATAATCGAAGAAAGTAGCATCCTCTATCCAGTTCCACCGTAGGGCATCCAATTTCTTCTCACGCTCCACCAATTCTGTAATCTCACTGATTTTCACTAACGATTCAAAAACATCCACTTCACCGGACAGTCCGAAATCGCGGGCACTTGATGTACGCAATGCTTCGCATACTTCCGTATTTCCCACAACATTGGAAGCAATATCCCACTTAAATTTACGGCTGGTAAATGCAACAAGAATATTATTGATGTTCAAATTGAACTCAAACCAGGCAGAAACAAACTTATTTCCACACTTCATAGCATGCTCATAATACAAAGCAGCCAGATGATCTTCGTGCAAAGTCGTACTATCAGCCGGAGTATTCAAATAATCAGTTATAAAAGTAGAAAGATAGACCGGAAATTCTTTAGGACTAATTTCTCCACCTTCTCTCAGAACAGAAATATATTCTGTGAGTTCTTCAGCAGAGTAATTTCCCCGTTTGTCGATTTCCGCTTCTTTATCTTTGAGAAGTTTCAGCACATTTGCATTATCAAATTTCAGATAAAACAAGTCGATCAACTTCCGGTCTGAAGCAGACAATCCATTATAGATTTCAGTCTTAAAATCGGCTACTGTATAGCTCAGCTTGCTGTCTTCCAGCGAAAGTTCCGGCAAACCTGCTACCAAGTAATAGTACTTACTACTCATAGTCGCTTCTTTTAAAATAGCATTTCTACTAATTGAGGACGCAAGAACGCTTTGAAGTAATTCATGAATTCTTCTTCTCCGAAGTTCACCTTATACGAACCGTCCGCTGGAGAAACGGTAAACAGAGTCTTGATACCATTTACTTGCTGGATAGTCATTCCCTTGTCTAATAAAGCTTTTGCATGAGCTGCAAAATACTTTTTCAGTGATTCCGCATCGGCTGTTGAGATGACGATAGGTTCGTCTATGCTCCATTTGGATGCCAATGCTACGATAAACGCGTTCAGATAATCTTTATCCTGAGCGAAATCTTTCACGGCAGCGGTTATCAACTTGTCAGTTACCATTGTAGCGACTTCAGATTTGAGCGCATTCACAGCCTGACCGGCAAATAGTTTTAACTCTGATTTAGTATTTTCTGCTAACTCATCAGCAGATTTACGAGAGAAGTTTACAATTGATTCTGCCTCTTTACGGGCATCCTCAATGATTTTCTTAGCTTCTTCCTGAGCATTCGCGATAAGTCTTTGCGCTTCCTCGTTTCCTTTTTCCACGCCTTCACGATAAATCTTATCGGTCAACTCTTGAATTTTGTTTTCCATATTAACAGGAGTATTTAGTATTATTACTATATTAACTATGTGTCCTTTCTCAGATTCTCGCCAAATTTACAAAAATCAATTTGATAAAAAAGAGAAAGAAGAAAAGAAAAAAGATTCGTTTGCAAAAAAATCACAGACCTACACCTATTTTGTTCCACTTTTGCCCTTTTTCTATTACTAAATGACACATTCCCGGATTTTTCAAACCGGAAAACAAATATATATTGAAAGCGACAAACAGGATATTAATACAAGATTAAATAACAAAAGCTATTGGTATCACATTTGGCATTAGTGAATATAGCAATCTTATTTGCGGAAGAAGAGAAGAGGTTATCTTTTATCCATCCTTAAAAACAGCCCCTCTTGATTCATTGATGGATCTTTTTGCAAAGTTCCAAAACACCGAAATCCCCTTGACTCATTCCTGAATCAAGGGGATTCTTCTTTAAAACGGCGGCTACCTACTCTCCCACTGTTACGCAGTACCATCGGCGTGACGAGGCTTAACTTCTCTGTTCGGAATGGGAAGAGGTGGAACCCTCGTGCTATAACCACCTGAATAAGGTTATGACATGATGAAAAGTAAAATATAAAGTATTATTCTCAAAAGAATAATCCGCTAAACGTATATACCCAACCGGTACATATTTGAAAGAAAGTGGACGGGCAATTAGTAATGCTCGGCTATGATGTTACCACCTTTACACCTGCATCCTATCAACGTCATCGTCTTTGACGACCCTAAGAAATCTAATCTTGTGGCTGGCTTCGTACTTAGATGCTTTCAGCACTTATCCAATCCCGACTTAGATACCCAGCGATGCACCTGGCGGCACAACTGGTAAACCAGAGGTCAGTCCAACACGGTCCTCTCGTACTAGTGTCAGAGCCACGCAAATTTCATACGCCCACGATAGATAGAGACCGAACTGTCTCACGACGTTCTGAACCCAGCTCGCGTGCCACTTTAATGGGCGAACAGCCCAACCCTTGGGACCTTCTCCAGCCCCAGGATGTGACGAGCCGACATCGAGGTGCCAAACCCCTCCGTCGATATGAGCTCTTGGGAGGGATCAGCCTGTTATCCCCGGAGTACCTTTTATCCTTTGAGCGATGTCCCTTCCATGCGGAAACACCGGATCACTATGCTCTAGTTTCCTACCTGATCGACCTGTCTGTCTCCCAGTCAAGCGCCCTTATGCCATTACACTCTGCGGACGGTTACCAATCGTCCTGAGGGCACCTTTAGAAGCCTCCGTTACACTTTTGGAGGCGACCACCCCAGTCAAACTACCCACCAAACAGTGTCCTCTTATCCAAGAGTTAGAACTCAAATAATCAAAGGGCCGTATTTCAACAGCGACTCCACAAATACTGGCGTACCTGCTTCGAAGTCTCCGGCCTATCCTACACATCAATTACCCAAATTCAATGTTAAGCTATAGTAAAGGTTCACGGGGTCTTTTCGTCCCATCGCGGGTAATCGGCATCTTCACCGATACTACAATTTCACTGAGCTCACGGTTGAGACAGTGTCCAGATCATTACACCATTCGTGCAGGTCGGAACTTACCCGACAAGGAATTTCGCTACCTTAGGACCGTTATAGTTACGGCCGCCGTTTACTGGGGCTTCAATTCAATGCTTCTCTTGCGATGACATCTCCTCTTAACCTTCCAGCACCGGGCAGGTGTCAGGCTGTATACGTGATCTTTCAATTTGGCACAGCCCTGTGTTTTTGTTAAACAGTTGCCTGGACCTATTCTCTGCGCCCAACTCTCGTTGGGACCCTTTATCCCGAAGTTACAGGGTCAGTTTGCCTAGTTCCTTAACCGTGAATCACTCAAGCGCCTTAGTATATTCAACCCGACTACGTGTGTCCGTTTGCGGTACGGGTACCTTAAAGATTAAGTTTAGCGGATTTTCTTGGGAGTATGCTTACACGCGCTATTACCGTTTCCCGGAGGAATTGGTATACTATCAGGTTCGACTCTCTTTGTGGATTTGCCTGCAAAGATCAAAATCTACACCCTTCAACGGACTATTCCGTCAGTCCGCGGCGCTGTCACTGCTCCGTCTCCACGTCACTCTGAAAGGTAGTACAGGAATATTAACCTGTTCTGCCATCGGCATCACCGTTCGGCTGAGCCTTAGGACCCGACTAACCCTGATCCGATTAGCGTTGATCAGGAAACCTTAGTCTTTCGGCGAGGGGGTTTCCCACCCCCTTTATCGTTACTTATACCTACATTTGCTTTTCCACACGCTCCAGCAAAGCTCACGCTTCACCTTCGACGCGGAGTGGAATGCTCCCCTACCGATGTTTGCACATCCCATAGCTTCGGTAAATTGCTTCATGCCCGATTATTATCCACGCCAAACTCCTCGACTAGTGAGCTGTTACGCACTCTTTAAATGAATGGCTGCTTCCAAGCCAACATCCTAGCTGTCTTAGCAATCTGACTTCGTTAGTTCAACTTAGCAATTATTTCGGGACCTTAGCTGATGGTCCGGATTCTTCTCCTTTAGGACATGGACCTTAGCACCCATGCCCTCACTCCCGGGATAGGACTACTGCGCATTCGGAGTTTATCAAGACTTGATAGGCGGTGAAGCCCTCGCATCTTATCAGTCGCTCTACCTCACAGTAGTAATTCCCGAGGCTGCACCTAAATGCATTTCGGGGAGTACGAGCTATCTCCAAGTTTGATTAGCCTTTCACCCCCACCCTCAGTTCATCCGGAAGCTTTTCAACGCTTATCGGTTCGGTCCTCCAGTTAGTGTTACCTAACCTTCAACCTGACCAAGGGTAGATCACTTGGTTTCGCGTCTACTCCTTCCGACTGGGCGCCCTGTTCAGACTCGCTTTCGCTTCGGCTGCGCATCTCAAGATGCTTAACCTTGCCGGAAAAAGTAACTCGTAGGTTCATTATGCAAAAGGCACGCCGTCACTTCTTACGAAGCTCCGACCGCTTGTAGGCGCACGGTTTCAGGGACTATTTCACTCTTCTGTTCGAAGTGCTTTTCACCTTTCCTTCACAGTACTGGTTCGCTATCGGTCTCTCGGGAGTATTTAGCCTTACCGGATGGTCCCGGCAGATTCACGCAAGATTCCTCGTGTCCCGCGCTACTCAGGATACCACTACGCTTCGTTTAGCTTCGAATACAGGACTATCACCGTCTATGGTCCAATTTTCCAAAGGGTTCTTCTCACTAAACTTCTTGCGACATCGTGGTCCTACAACCCCAATATTGCCGTAACAACATTGGTTTGGGCTAATCCCCGTTCGCTCGCCACTACTAGGGGAATCATTATTATTTTCTTTTCCTGCAGGTACTAAGATGTTTCAGTTCCCTGCGTTAGCCTCCATCTAGGATGGATGATGTTCCTTCAGAACACCGGGTTGTCCCATTCGGAAATCTCCGGATCAAAGGTTATTTGCACCTCCCCGGAGCTTATCGCAGCTTATCACGTCCTTCATCGCCTCCGAGAGCCAAGGCATCCGCCATGCGCCCTTGCTTACTTTCTTTCAAACGTTCTGTCCGTGTATTGGTATTGGTGTGGAATCGCTTCCGGCCGCCAATATTGCATACCCGGACACGTACGGTTTGATATATACTTTTAGCTCTTACTTTTTATTTTACTTCTTGTACATCATGTCAAAGATCGTTTCTCTTTTCAGAGACTGTGGAGAATAACGGATTCGAACCGTTGACCCTCTGCGTGCAAGGCAGATGCTCTAGCCAGCTGAGCTAATCCCCCAAAAGAGTTTCGGAGTAGTCCCAGGCAGAGTTGAACTGCCGACCTCTACATTATCAGTGTAGCGCTCTAACCAACTGAGCTATAGGACTAGTTCAACCTTGTCTACCTGTGCGTTAGACTCGGCTTCTTGTTTCTCTTGTTTATCTCTATCTATACTTCTATAGATGGTTGATCTATATCTTATAAATAAACAAGTACCAGTAGTACAAAAACAGAACCTTGAAAAAGCCATCATTACGGCATCTCTCCAGAAAGGAGGTGTTCCAGCCGCACCTTCCGGTACGGCTACCTTGTTACGACTTAGCCCCAATTACCAGTTTTACCCTAGGACGCTCCTCGCGGTTACGTACTTCAGGTACCCCCGGCTTTCATGGCTTGACGGGCGGTGTGTACAAGGCCCGGGAACGTATTCACCGCGCCATGGCTGATGCGCGATTACTAGCGAATCCAGCTTCACGAAGTCGGGTTGCAGACTTCGATCCGAACTGAGAGAGGTTTTGGGGATTAGCATCCTGTCGCCAGGTAGCTGCCTTCTGTACCCCCCATTGTAACACGTGTGTAGCCCCGGACGTAAGGGCCGTGCTGATTTGACGTCATCCCCACCTTCCTCACATCTTACGACGGCAGTCTCTCTAGAGTCCTCAGCAGAACCTGTTAGTAACTAAAGATAAGGGTTGCGCTCGTTATGGCACTTAAGCCGACACCTCACGGCACGAGCTGACGACAACCATGCAGCACCTTCACACCTGCCTTGCGGCTAACATGTCTCCACGTTATTCAGGTGCAATTTAAGCCCGGGTAAGGTTCCTCGCGTATCATCGAATTAAACCACATGTTCCTCCGCTTGTGCGGGCCCCCGTCAATTCCTTTGAGTTTCACCGTTGCCGGCGTACTCCCCAGGTGGAATACTTAATGCTTTCGCTTGGCCGCTTACCGTATATCGCAAACAGCGAGTATTCATCGTTTACTGTGTGGACTACCAGGGTATCTAATCCTGTTTGATACCCACACTTTCGAGCATCAGTGTCAGTTGCAGTCCAGTGAGCTGCCTTCGCAATCGGAGTTCTTCGTGATATCTAAGCATTTCACCGCTACACCACGAATTCCGCCCACCTCTACTGTACTCAAGACTGCCAGTTTCAACTGCAATTTTACGGTTGAGCCGCAAACTTTCACAACTGACTTAACAATCCACCTACGCTCCCTTTAAACCCAATAAATCCGGATAACGCTCGGATCCTCCGTATTACCGCGGCTGCTGGCACGGAGTTAGCCGATCCTTATTCATATGGTACATACAAGAGGGTATGCATACCCTGTTTTATTCCCATATAAAAGAAGTTTACAACCCATAGGGCAGTCATCCTTCACGCTACTTGGCTGGTTCAGACTCTCGTCCATTGACCAATATTCCTCACTGCTGCCTCCCGTAGGAGTTTGGACCGTGTCTCAGTTCCAATGTGGGGGACCTTCCTCTCAGAACCCCTATCCATCGTCGTCTTGGTGGGCCGTTACCCCGCCAACTAACTAATGGAACGCATCCCCATCGATAACCGAAATTCTTTAATATCAAGATCATGCGACCTTGATATCCTATCGGATATTAATCTTTCTTTCGAAAGGCTATCCCCGAGTTATCGGCAGGTTGGATACGTGTTACTCACCCGTGCGCCGGTCGCCATCGGAAGTTTGCAAGCAAACTCCCATGCTGCCCCTCGACTTGCATGTGTTAAGCCTGTAGCTAGCGTTCATCCTGAGCCAGGATCAAACTCTTCATTGTAAAAGTATCTTTAATCATCCCTTAGGATGTCTTTTTGCTCTGTTCAGGACGCCGTAAATTCATTGACTCTTTTCAAGTACCTGTGTCTCATAATGCATTGCTACATTAAGACAAGTATTGACGGTTCTATTTTTTACTTGTACTACTTGTATTGTTTATCAATATTTCAAAGAACTTGTCGCTTTCGTTTCAAAAGCGGGTGCAAAGGTAAGCGCTTTATTTTTAACCACCAAACTTTTTCGGAAGTTTTTTTTTCATTTTTTCTTTTTACTCATTTCTCAGGCTCTCTTTGCGAAAGGGAAAGAATGTATAAAAGAAAAGAAACAAAGGACGCTTTCTTTACGAATCGGACTGCAAAGATAAGAACTTTATTTTATATCTTCCAAAACTTTTTCGAAGTTTTTTTGTTCTTAATGTTGAAGACCAAGACGCGCTTTCTCACTAAGTCAATCTTACAAGGCTTTCTTCTCTTGGAAAGCGGGTGCAAAAGTAGGCCCTTTTCACATATACTCCAAATATATCAGGATCTTTTTTCGAAGTTTTTTTGAAGGATTTTGCTAAAGTGCTGAAAGAGAATGATGTTGTAGAACATGTTTTCTTTATCATAAAAGGATTGGGGAGGAAACGGTAAAGGAAATGCACATTATTATATTGCATGCGGGTACACGCGTGCGCATCCGAAGAATCGCACACATGAAAAGAATAGGGCGAAAGGGATAAACAAAAGAAAAAAGGTAGATTAGACAACGGATTGTTGATTGAAGAGACCTATTGGTTCCGGTTGTCCCACATATTGTGGGAAAGTATTCCCGCATATTATGGGAATTTGTTCCCAAGTAATAGGGAATCTTTTCCCAAGCAGTAGGGAAACTTTTCCCACAATATATGGGACTGATGCACGGTATATGGAAACAAGCAAAAGGAAGAGGGCGGATACGATATAACTATACTTGGCAAAAGCCGGCAATTGAGGCATATATCAGGCATTCAAGCGATAAAAAAAACGAGAAATACACTAAAAACAGAGGAGTGCTTGCAGAGGTGCAAAAACGACATATATCATTATCAATCAACGGATTGAATAAAAAAAGGGAAATTCACATAGTGAGGGCAAACGCCTGCCCTCACTATGCTATCATACTTGCCCTAATAGCGGAAAGCACGATGAATAAAGGGATTGGGAGGAGATATGAGAGCATGAGGGCAAAAAAGGGAAATAATTCCTGTGGGAGGATTAAGAAAAATGAATTTAGGGGAGAATTGAGAAAGCATCCCAACCCTATCACTCAAACAACACACATAAGCTCGTTAATCATTGTGTTATTTTCAAGTCTTTGTTTTTCTATTTTACCTTAATTCCTTCCACAAATTCATTCGTTATAAAGCCATTGATATTCTTCATCTTCACCCCATTTATTATCACATTATCAAAAGTCACATTTTTTATTCTACGATTCTCATCTAATCCTTTCAATAGAGAGGGATTCTCCCCTACTCCATTATAGGTTATATTACGGAAAATAATATCCTCAATACCTCGTCCGGGCTGCTTGTCATATTTCGGATTGAAGCGGACATTGACATGGAACAAACGCCCTTCCTGAATACTTTCTACTCTTATATTATCGAACAAGATATTACGTACCAGGTTCTTATCACCGCAATCTATCGTCATGCATCCCTGATAAAGGGGATCATCTTCATCATGTTCCAGAATATCGACATTGCGAACTGTTACGTTTTCTACTGTCTCTCCCACTTCATCTGCCGGATTACCATGTCCGCCGATATTGACAGGGTGTGCAATATCAGCCCAAAGGATAGAATTCTGCAAAGTGATATTTTTACTTCCACCGTAATAATTCCAACGATGTGCATAAACAGCAATACAGTCATCACTATTCCGCATGAAAATATTATCAATCAGTACCTCATTGCAACACATCAGATCAATGCCGTCGCTCCATCCTTTACAACTGAAAGATTTCAGGTTCTTGATGGTCAAGCCGGTGGCTTCACCTCCGAAAACCGTATAATGATCAGGATTTACAATGGTTATTCCATCAACCAATACATTTTTAGAATAGGTTACTTCAATGCCGCGCAATGGATGATCGAGAATTCCACGGCCAATGATACGTACATTCTCGGCTTTATCCACCAATAATTTTGCTTTTACGACAGCGCCCGGTGCCAGATAAACGGTTGTATTGGAAGGGATTCTAATTTGATTATTGGGAACATCCTGGGGACGATGTATTCCCGGTCCAAAAAACATGACGCCCGCACTGCTTTCCGAGTAGGTTTCTGTCTCTAAAGGATTAGCAAACAGATGAAGATTATGTAAACGGTCTCCATTAAATTCCACGGATAGATATCGTGGTTTCTCCAAAGTAAATGAAATAGTATTCTGATTTACTGTATGACGGATTTTATTTTCCAAAGGTCGGATTTGCACATCCTGAATCAGTCCGTTATTCTTCTTTACCATCACCTCAACGGGACTGCCCATATCAAACTGTACCATAGAAGCTGATTGCACATTATCCATATCCACACTGACATTGTATTCAAACAAGTCTTTCCATTCTCCACCCGGCACACGTACCCGGACGGTATAATCGTCATTATGTTGCATCCCCGTTTTTAATCCTTCCGGATAAGTCACCAGTTGCGCATTTGCAAATATCGAAAATGCCATAAATGTGAGCAATAGGCACTTTTTTCTATCTTGCAATTTCTTAAATAGATTCATCTTTGTTATTTCCATATATAATTCTCCCATCATAAAAAAGACACGTTTTGTCCTACCTTGTTTCATCCCATCATAAGTATCATTAATAACCACCCCACACAAGATATGCTTTTTTTTCATTCAGAATCATTTTAATCAGACAGGCAATAACGTGAGTTGCGATGTTATTCCTGATTTTATCTTTTTGCCATTAATAACCACTGTACAAGGAACAGAAGAAAGGATATACCATTTCCCCTGTTTCTTTTCGAGTAGCACATTACCTGCCTGATCCGTATGGACCGTCACTCTGGGTGCAACAAGTTGTGTTCCGTTTCCCAAGAATAAAGTTCGGTTTCCTGCATATTCATTGCTGATAATCGCATAGTCTGCTTTTACTTTCATTCCTCGATAAGTGGCGGTCTGCGTAGCATCAGACAAGGAGAAAATATAATCTGTACGCCTATTTTTGCTTTTCACACAAATACCGGCAAAGTCTTTCAAAACAGTTTCTTCTGCATCAAAATAGGATACAGACTGAATGGCAGATGGTTCTTTCTTCGTACTCGGTTCATAGACTGCGACAAAAGGACGAGTCCATGCTTCTCCATGCTGACGGGCCACGAAAGTCAATGTCGGTTGTTCTTTTATATTATATGGCATACCAGGTGTACGACTTAAACCTTCGGTCATCGGTGACAAGGCTGTGAAAACTTCACGATCCGGTTCCCCTTTCATCCAGAGGTTCATTACTATATCATCCCCGCCTTTATCTTTCATGTCGATGATAAAGGTCGCTTTTACATCTTTACTGGTAGCTGCAACTTTCTTGTCATATAAATAAGAATAACCATACAGATGCGCTCCAGCAAAAGCTAGTTCTTCTGTCGGTTGAAGATTCAGGTCTGTACCATCAGCTGCTGTCAATGTCATGACCTGTCCGAGATTATGATAGAAATAATCATGCATCTTATCCCCTCCCCGCTCTTTCCGGCTTCGGAATACATCTACATAATATCCTGTCTCGGGGCTGGTGGTAACAATACTCATCATCCGGGTCTGATCCGCCCTGCTTTCCGGTTCACGAAAATAGACATTACTGTAAGTAACAGAAGTAAACTCCTTTCCCGGTTCTGCCGAAGCAGGAAAACAGGAAAGCAAATCAAAAGAATGATTACTTTTCATTACCGGATAGCTTGATATTCCATCTACGCATACTGTATTGTGACTTGGAAATTGAGAGTAATATTCGGCATAATCCAGACCGCTATACAAAGTCAAACCGATTCCTGCATCTGGTCCAAGCACATATCCTTTTCCATAAAGTTCCATGGAAATACCGTTAGCGTGCATGTGGTTTCCTTCACTGGCATTCAGAGAAATCATCAGGCTATGACGCGGATGCATTCCGTTCC